>NZ_CP089518.1:3358333-4665000 GCF_025917685.1 Bacillus cereus
GCATCTTCCCAACAATCTAATCCGAAAATTGTCGCTTTACCAGCTGTCGGTTTTATAAATCCCATTAAATTACGAATTGTTGTTGATTTCCCAGCACCATTTGGTCCTAAGTAGCCAAAAACTTCCCCTTTTTTCACTTCAAATGTAATATCAAACAAGCCTTTCCCATTTGAAAACTGTTTTGTGACATTTTGAACTGAAATCATAAGCGCACCTCATTTTTTGAAATATTTAATGTATGATATTTCAAAATTATTGTACTCCTCATCTTTCATATTCGCAACAACTTTTTGAAATATTCATATGTCCATATTTCAAAAATATTGTTTTCAATTATTTTTTCTTGTATATTTTAAATGAGGTGATTGCTTTGAACGGCTTTGAAAAAGTGAAAGAAAAAAAAAAACGTGCCATTAAAGATGCTGCCTTTAAATTATTTTCAGAACGTGGATTTAATGAAGTGAAAATAGAACATATTGCAAAGAAAGCAAACGTTTCTCAAGTTACAATTTATAATCATTTTGGAAGTAAAGATGCGTTATTTAGGGAGCTTATACAAGAATTTATAATATCTGAATTTCAATATTATAAAGATCTTGCAGAAGAAAACTTACCTTTTCATGATATGATGCAAAAAATGATTGTAAGAAAAATGAATACTGGCGGGTTATTTCAGCCTGATATGTTACTACAAATGATGCAAAGAGACGAAGCGCTCAGAGAATTTATTTATAGTTATCAAAATGAAAAAATCCTGCCTTGGTATTTAGAAATATTAGAACAAGCACAGCAAAAGAATGAAATTAATCCACACCTTTCAAAAGAAATGATGTTACTTTACATTCAAATGTTCACTAAGTTAGGTGATGATTTCGGGGTGCAACTTCTTGAAGGAGATCGAGAAAAACATATACAAGATATAGTCACTATGTTTTTTTACGGCCTTTCTGTTCCACAAAAATAAAAAAGACACGAAATTCGTGTCTTTTTTATTTTACAGGAATAACTCTACCCGTTTCACTACTTTCAATAGCTAATTGAATCACTTTAATAACATCTAAACCTTCTTCTGCTGTTACAGGTGGTTTCTCACCATTTACAATACTATCTCTTACACCTTTATAATACATTTCATAACAGCCGACTTCTGTCGGCATACATACTAATTCTTCTTCTGTTTCTATAGTAGCAAAATTCTCTTCAGAGTCTGCACCATAACCATTATCTCCTGGCTTCATTCCTTCTTTTAATTGTTCTTCCTGTGAATCCATACCATACTTCACAATAGAACCTTTATCTCCATGCAGTGTAAAATGTGGACCTGCTTGGTTTACGTAACTGCTACTATGTAAAATGACACGCTTTACTCCGTAATGAAGTACAACATGGAAGTAGTCATCAATTTCTGCACCTGGTCGTTGCTTTATTACATCAGCATTTATCGCATCTGGTTTCCCAAATAATGATAATGCTTGATCAATTAAATGTGAGCCTAAATCATATAAAATTCCCGATCCTGGTAAATTCTTTTCTCTCCAGCGATCACGTACATGTGGGCGGAAACGATCGAAATGCGCTTCATATGCGTATACATTCCCTATTCTTTTTTCTTCTAACAATTTCTTTATCGTTAAGAAATCATTATCAAAACGGCGATTGTGATACACACTTAAAACGACATTATGTTGCTTCGCTAATGAAATAAGTTCTTCTCCTTCTTCAATTGAAACAACGAATGGTTTTTCCACAACAACATGCTTACCATGTACAATCGCTTCTTTTACATATGGAAAATGAGTTGTATTCGGTGAAGTAATAACTACTAAGTCAATATCAGCACGATTTACTAATTCCTTAATTGTGCCAACAACTTCAGCATTTGGTAATGCTTGTTTCACTACTTCTTCTTTTGATGATAAAATAGCACGAATATCATATTCTTCTATCGTTTGTAATAACGGGATGTGAAATGTTGTACTAGAAAATCCAAATCCTACAATCCCTACACCTATTTTTTTCATGTTGCCCCTCCATTTATCCCGCTACTTGCGGGCAGTAAGACCCCTACCTCAAAATTCAGCGAAAGCAAAGAAGTTAGGTGAGGGCCTTACTGCCCGTAAAAGCCCAATTGGTTCAACTAATAATCAGTGGGGGATGAAGAAAACCCCCACTGATTAAAGTTTCACTTCATGAGAACGATTTCATTCCACTATTATAACAATATTATTTTTATATACATAATGATTTGCTTATAAAAAAGCATCTTGCTATGAATGATAGCAAGATGCTTCCTTTACTCCGTTCTTTTCTTCGTCCACGTTTCTACAACTTCACCAGTATCATTAACATCTAATACTAAACTACCGTTACTATACCGGTCTTTATTTCGATACGCTTTCGGATCAATCTCTTCTACAATGTGTTTCTCTGTCTTCATGTAAACTAGTTCATCGTCTCGAACAATTTCAATACCGACAATGCGGTACGGATTACGTTTTAACTCTTTGAAAATAACAAGACCTCGCTTCGCCCTCGTTGATTTCTCAATTTCTGATGCTTTTAGACGTTTTACAGCACCACGCTGCGTTACGAGAATAAGTTGATCTTTGTCACCATTTAATGGTTTACCAGAAGCGACATAGTCATCTTCTTTTAAATTAATTGCTTTCACACCAGCGGCTCTTACACCAACTGGACTTACTTCATCTTCATGGAAAATAAGTGCATATGCACCATGAGTTGCAAGAACAATATCACTCGTTCCATCTGTCGCAAATATATCAACAACTTCATCTTCTTTTTTCAAGTTTACAGCGACGAACGCTCTTGAATAACGTTGCACTTTATATTGGTTTAATTCGGTTTTCTTAATCATACCGTTTCGTGTAACAAATACGATAAATCGTTTTTCTTCTTCAAAATTCGGTACGACGGTCGCCCAGATAATCATTTCATCCCGCTCGAGTGAAACGAGATTCGCAACGTGTTGACCTAAATCTTTCCAACGGATTTCTGGCATTTCATATACAGGAAGATAAATATAATTTCCTTTGTTCGTAAATAAAAGAACGGTTTCTGTCGTGTTTGTATCGAAACGCTCAAGTAAGATGTCACCCTCTTTCATACCGAAGTCTTTCCCGTTCGATGCATTATGTGAACGCCAACCCGTTCGTTTCACATATCCTTCTTTCGTTACAGTAACGATGACATCTTCTTGCGGAATCATAACTTCCACATCGATTTTAATTTCCTCAATTTGTTCTTCAATAATAGCACGGCGATCATCACTATATGTTTTCTTTACTCTCTTCAAATCTGTTTTAATAACTTGAAGTAGTCTTTTTTCACTTTGTAAAATCGACTGTAACTCTATAATTTTCTTATTAAGCTCATCCGCTTCTTGTTCTAACGCCGTAATATCTGTATTCGTTAAACGATATAATTGCAGCGACACAATTGCTTCTGACTGTGCTTCTGTAAATCCAAATTTCGCACTTAAATTATCTTTCGCGTTACGCTTATCTTTAGAAGCACGGATCGTTTCAATCACTTCATCTAAAATCGATAATGCTTTCTTTAAACCTTCTACAATATGTTGACGATTTTCTGCTTTTCGTAATTCATATTGTGAGCGTCTTGTAACAACTTCTTTCTGATGCCCAATATATGCATCCAAAATCTTAGGTAATGTCATAAGTGTCGGACGACGATTATTTATCGCTACCATATTAAAGTTGTACGGAATTTGTAAATCTGTATTCTTATATAAATAATTTAAAATACCTTCAGCATTTACTTCTTTTTTTAATTCTACAACGATGCGAAGACCTGTACGATCTGTCTCATCACGCACTTCAGCAATTCCATCTAGCTTTTTATCTAGACGTAATTCATCCATTTTCTTAACAAGGTTTGCTTTATTTACTTCGTACGGAATTTCTGTAATAACGATTTGTTGCTTCCCACCACGAATCGTTTCAACTTCTGCTTTTCCGCGAATAATAATTTTACCTCTCCCTGTTTCGTACGCTTTTTTAATACCATCAATCCCTTGAATAATACCACCCGTTGGGAAATCTGGTCCTTTAATAACTGTTAATAAATCATCAACAGTACTATTCGGCTTATCAATACGCATCATCGTCGCATCAATTACTTCTCCAAGGTGATGCGGAGGAATTTCTGTTGCATAACCAGCTGAAATCCCTGTCGATCCGTTCACTAATAAGTTTGGGAACATTGCTGGTAATACAACTGGTTCTTCACTCGTATCATCGAAGTTTGACACAAATTCTACTGTTTCTTTATCAAGGTCACGTAATAACTCAGATGCAATTGGTGATAACCGTGCTTCTGTATAACGCATTGCCGCTGCTGGATCGCCATCAACACTACCATTATTACCATGCATTTCAACTAAAACATTACGTACTTTCCAAGTTTGACTTAAACGTACCATCGCCTCATATACAGAGGAATCACCGTGTGGATGGTAGTTACCAATAACATTACCTACTGTTTTAGCTGATTTACGAAACGCTTTATCATGTACATTTCCTTCTACATACATAGAATATAAAATACGTCTTTGTACCGGTTTTAAACCGTCACGCGCATCTGGAAGCGCGCGGTCTTGAATAATATATTTACTATAACGTGCAAAGCGATCACCTAACACGTCTTCAAGCGGGAGGTCATGAAACTTCTCTGCTTGCATGTTATTCCACCTCCGTCTCCATAATCATTTCATTTTCTAAAATATTTCCCTCTTCTTGCATACCAAATTGTACATTTCGTTCGATCCATTTACGGCGAGGTTCTACTTTATCACCCATCAATGTCGTAACTCGACGCTCAGCTCTTGATGCATCGTCAATTTTCACACGAATTAACGTACGTGTTTCAGGATTCATCGTTGTCTCCCATAATTGATCGGCATTCATTTCACCAAGTCCTTTATAGCGCTGCAACATATAGCCTTTACCGACCTTTTTTGTTACACCATCTAATTCTTCATCAGACCATGCATATTCAATTACTTCACTTTTCCCTTTTCCCTTACTTACTTTATATAAAGGTGGAAGTGCGATAAATACTTTACCAGCTTCAATAAGTGGCTTCATATAGCGGTAGAAGAACGTCAGTAGTAACACTTGAATATGTGCTCCATCCGTATCTGCATCGGTCATAATAACAACTTTATCATAGTTAATATCTTCAACAGCGAATTCATTCCCTACGCCACCGCCAATTGCGTAAATAATCGTATTGATCTCTTCATTCTTAAAAATATCAGCAAGCTTTGCTTTTTCTGTATTAATTACTTTACCACGTAATGGTAATACTGCTTGGAAACGTCGGTCTCGACCTTGTTTCGCTGAACCACCGGCAGAGTCACCCTCTACTAAGTACAGTTCATTTTTCTGTGGGTTACGTGATTGTGCAGGTGTTAACTTACCACTCAATGTACCTTCTGATTTCTTTTTCTTTTTACCAGTACGCGCTTCTTCTCTCGCTTTACGAGCAGCCTCACGCGCCTGCGCTGCTTTAACTGCCTTTCTCACAAGAAGTGTAGCAACATCCGGGTTTTCTTCTAAAAAGTAAGCTAAATGCTCAGATACAATTGCATCAATTGAAGAACGAGCTTCACTTGTACCTAGTTTCCCTTTCGTTTGCCCTTCAAACTGAAGTACTTCTTCTGGTACACGTACAGAAACGATAGCCGCTACACCTTCACGAATATCTGTACCTTCTAAGTTTTTATCTTTTTCTTTTAATAACGATACTTTACGAGCATACTCATTGAACACACGCGTCATTGCTGTTTTAAATCCAGCTTCGTGTGTTCCCCCATCTTTTGTACGTACGTTATTTACAAACGAAAGAATGTTTTCTGAATAGCCATCGTTAAACTGGAATGCTAACTCTGCTTCAATTCCGTTTTGTTCACCAGTGAAGTATACAACTGGATGAATCGAATCTTTCTCTTCGTTTAAGTATGAAACGAAAGCTTCAATTCCTGTTTCATAATGAAATACATCCTCTAAATCATTACGTTCATCTTTTATCGATATTTTCATTCCTTTTAATAAGAATGCAGATTCACGTAATCTCTCACATAATGTTTCATAATTGTAATTTGTTGTACTGAAAATAGTTGTATCTGGTTTAAAATGTATTGTTGTACCAGACTCTTTTGTCTTCCCGATTTTCTCTAACGTCGTTGCAGGAATACCACCATTTTCAAAGCGTTGTTCATAAATATTTCCGTCACGTTTAATCGTTACTACTAACCATTCTGACAAGGCATTTACAACTGATGCCCCAACACCGTGCAAACCACCACTTGTTTTATAGCCACCTTGACCAAACTTACCACCAGCATGAAGTACAGTTAAAATGACTTCAGGTGTTGGTTTCCCAAGTTTATGCATTCCCGTAGGCATTCCTCGCCCTTTATCAATAACACTAATACTATTATCTTTATGTATTACGACAGAAATTTCGTCGCCAAATCCCGCTAACGCTTCGTCAACGGAGTTATCTACTATTTCATATACTAAATGATGCAATCCACGGCTATCCGTACTCCCGATATACATACCCGGGCGTTTTCGAACGGCTTCAAGTCCTTCTAACACTTGAATTGCATCTTCATTATATTGGAACTGATGCTTCGCCAAACTCCTTGCCCCTTTCCTAATTAAATCAGAACATATGTTTCTATTATAGAATAACGCCTCGACTATAGTTTTGGCAAGTTATCTTATCTATTTTATATACCATTTTCAATAGAAAAATCCTTGTTTTTTCACAAGGATTCCTCTAGGCTACTATTTCAGAAAAATAATCGTTTGTCAACGAGAAATGGATATGTATTCCAATATTATACATTCCATACCTTTATCATGATCCAAATGATCAATATCCAAAACGGGATAACAAGTAACAATCCCCAAAAACAGCCTTTAAAAAATCTCATGATGAACACCTCGTCCATCGGCCCTACTTATGTATATTGTGAGGGCTGAATCAATCTTTTTATCTTTAAAGTCTATACTACTTTGTCATCGCATGCTCTACTTTAATACAACGATCCATTATTACAGTATAGCCTTTTTCTTGTAAAAGTTTATATGTATCTTCATCTTGTACTCCTAATTGTGCCCAAAAAACATCTGCATCAATCTCTACAAACTCTTTCCCAACATCCATTAAAAATTCTGAACGGCGGAATACGTTTACGATATCAACATGTTCTTTAATATCCTTTAGTGAAGGCACTGCCTTTTCTCCAAGTACTTCATCAACTGTTGGATTTACCGGTATAATGCGGTACCCCGCGTCTTGCATTGCTTTTGAAACCATATACGATGTACGTTCTGGTTTATCTGATAATCCAACAACTGCGATTGTTTTGCTTTTCTTCAATACTTCACCAATTTCCGTACGAGTTGGGTTTTCAATTGTCATAATTAATCCCTCCTATACCTTTAGTATATCCGATAAAGAAAGTCTCTTTCAACATGAAAGAGACTTTCTTTTATTCCGATTGATGTAAGCTAATAATCAGAAGGAAGAGAACTCTCCACTGGTTAAAGGTTACATTTATTGATTCTTTGTAGCTGAATTATCTGCTAATGTAGCTGTTTTCGTCATTTTTTGACCATTGCGATAGAATGTAACTTCTACTTTCTCGCCTACTTTTTTCTTTTCATATAAATATTTACGGAATTGAAGTGAATTTTCTACTTTTTGATCATCTAATGCTACTACAATATCATATTGCTCTAAACCAGCTTTTTCTGCTGGTGATACTGGATAAATTTTACCTAATACAACGCCATTTGTTACTTCTTTTGGCACTTTTAATTGATTTACTGCATAAGCTTGCACATCTTCTAATGAAACGACACCGACTCCTAGTGCTGGACGTTTCACCACTCCATCTTTTTCAAGTGATTCAATAACTGGTTTTGCGATGTTAATTGGAATTGCAAAACCAATACCCTCTACTGATTGCTGAGCTATTTTACTTGAGTTAATACCGATTACCTCACCGTTTTGGTTAAATAGTGCACCACCACTATTACCAGGGTTAATCGCTGCATCTGTTTGAATAACTTGTGCTTGCCAATCAGGACGTTTATCACCATCAATATCAACTGGAATTTCACGCTCTTTACTACTGATGATACCTTCCGTTACACTTCCATCAAATCCTAATGGATTACCGATTGCAATTGCTTTCTCACCCGCACGGATTTTACTGGAATCACCTAAACTTGCAACTTTATTCACATTAGATCCATCAATCTCTACAACAGCTAAGTCCAACCAAGGGTCCTTACCAACTAATTTTGCATCGACTTGCTTTCCATCGCTTAGTTTAACGGCAAGTTTATTTGCACCATCTACTACGTGGTTATTTGTTACGATATATGCTTTATTTCCTGCCTTTTTATAAATAACACCTGAGCCTGTACCAGCTGTTTGTTCTTGGCCTGTCGGCTGCATCGCAAATGGATCAGCACTTTGTTGCATATTAATCACACCAACAACAACATCCTTCGCGCCCTCGATCATTCCCGGTAAATCAGTTTCATTTTTCGCTTTATTTACAACTGGAACTACAGTTCCTTCTACTTGTTTATTAGAATTGAATGACGAAACAGCTGCACCATTATTTTGCACCCATGGCATGTACGGTGCTGCAAAACTAATCGAAACTGCCCCGACTACAGCTCCAACTAAACCTGTGAAAAAATATCCTTTTTTACTACCTGATTTTTTCATTTCTCTCGTTTCACTATGCTCTTCATTTAAATTCGGTCCGTCGTAATATCCCATGTTTTATTTCCCCTCTCTGGTGAACTCGTACTTTCAGTATAGTCACTTTTTGTGTCCTTCTTGTGAACTCATCGTGAAATCCAATTAAAAAAATACTCCTATCTATCATTGTAGACAAGAAAAGTATTTTTTGTACATTCCACCTACAAAGGAGAGTATAAATTTGCTATATCCCGAAGCTAAAGTGCATAGTAACTTAAAGGTTATTCTTCAAATTTATAACCCACTCGAATGACAGTACCGATATGCTTCGCTCTATCTCCTAGCTTATTTCGCAGTTTTTTAATATGTGTATCAACCGTTCGATCATCGCCGTAGTAGTCATATCCCCATAACTGATCTAATAAATGTTGACGCGACAACACAATTCCTTTGTTCTCCATTAAATAAACAAGAAGCTCAAACTCCTTATGTGTCAATATAATTTCTTCTCCCTCTACTAAAACTGTTCTAGATAGTCGATTCACTTCTATTCCAGCTAAAGACATAGCATTTTCTTCAGTTACTCCTACCGCACCATCCGCACGTTTCAATAATGTCTTTGCTCGAGCTACTAACACTTTCGGACTAAAAGGTTTTGTTACATACTCATCTGCACCTAATTCGAACCCTAGTAATGTATCATCCTCATCTGAACGTGCTGTCAACATAATGATTGGTACTGCTGATTCTTTTCTAATTCGTCTACAAACAGACCATCCATCTATTTCTGGTAACATAATATCTAACATAATTAAATCAATTTCATGCTCTGCAAATAATTCTAACGCTTTTTTTCCGTCTTCTGCTTCGATTACTTCAAAGCCTTCATTACGAAAATAATCACTAACGATTTCACGTAATCTTCTTTCATCTTCAACAAGTAATACTGTTTTATTCATATAATCTATCCCGCCTTTTTACTCTTTCAATCGAATAATACGTTGATTGGAGCTTCCGCGAAATGGAAGTGTTAAATCTTTTTTCTCGATTTCAAATCTTCCATCGACTAAAACATCCCCATAATGTAACAACTCTATCATATCATTATTTTGAGAACTCTGTATCTCTTCTAACGTATAACCTGTATACATCCATAGATTTTTTTTCAAACCTTTCACAACTTTTGCTACTTTTTTCACTTCAGCAGCTTGGAAGAATGGATCTCCACCTGAAAATGTTACATCAGTTAATGGATTACTTGCAATCTCTTTCACAATCTCTTCTACCGTCATTTCAGTTCCATTGCAAACATTCCAAGATGCCGGATTATGGCACCCGAAACAACGATGCGGACAGCCCGCAAAAAACACGACTGTCCGCAATCCTTCTCCATCTACTACACTATCATGAATGATGTTCATAACTTTCATTTATGCTTCACCCGATCCATCTCTTCACTACGTTTCGCACTATTCCACTTCGACATATCTCCTACAAGATAGCCCGTTATACGGCGAATTCTTTCTATATTAGCTTCATCTTCATTTCCACAGCTTGGACATTCATTCCCAATAACTCCATGATAACTACAGCACTTACAACGATCAACTGGATGATTAATTGAACCGTAGCCAACGCCATTCTCTGCCATCGCTTGCACAATTTGCTTTAATGCCTTTTTGTTATGCATAGCTGCTCCGTCTAGTTCAATATACGTAATATGTCCCCCGTTACATAGGGCATGGAAAGGTCCCTCTAAACGAATTTTTTTTATAGCTTGAATGTTATAGTAAACTGGGATATGGAATGAATTCGTATAATAATTATGGTTCGTTATACCGCTAATCACACCAAATTCCTCCCTATCTTTTTTCACAAACTTCCCTGATAGCCCTTCGGCAGGAGTTGCAATTACTGAGAAGTTCAGTTCATGTTCTTCTGTCGCTTTATCCATTCTATCTCTCATAAAGGAAATGATTTCATACCCGAGTTTCCATGATTCTTCATCTTCTCCGTGATGCTTTCCTCTTAAAGCTACTAAACATTCCGCAAGACCGATAAAACCAAGACTTAACGTCCCTTGTTTTAAAATGGATGCTACAGAATCTTCAGGCTGTAACTTTTCTCCACCGCGCCATACACCTTGTGAATATAAAAATCGAAAATCTCTCGCTCGCTTCGTACATTGATACTCAAATCTCTCTAATAATTGCTTAATTCCTAAATCTAAATAATAATTTAACGCTTCAAAGAACGCTTCTTTTGAACCACTAATTAACGCTAATTTCACTAAGTTTATAGACGTAAATGATAAATTCCCTCTTCCAATCGCTGTTTCTTCTCCATGTATATTAGACATAACACGAGTACGACATCCCATGTAACATACTTCACTTTCCGGTCGGCCATCATAATGCACTGCATTAAATGGCGCATCTAAAAATGAAAAGTTAGGGAATAATCGTTCAGCCGTTGTCTCTAACGCTAATTCAAATAAATCATAGTTCGAATCACATTCTTCAAAGTTCACACCTTTTTTCATTTTAAAAATTTGAATAGGAAAAATTGGTGTTTCCCCTTTACCAAGACCCGCTTGTGTCGCTTTTAAAAGCTGTCTAACCAATAACCGTCCCTCTTTTGATGTGTCTGTTCCATAGTTAATAGAAATAAACGGTACTTGTCCCCCGCCCCTACTGTGCATACTATTTGAATTGTGAATAAACGCTTCACACGCCTGATACGTATCATTTTCTGTTTCTTTCCATGCAAATTCTTCTATCTGTTCTTTTGTAAGCGGATATGACTGTAATCGTTTCTTATGTCTCGCTACTGTTTTTCTCACATATGGAGCTAAATCAATATCAAAGAGTGCAAACGATTGACCACCGTGCTGCATATTTTGATTCGCTTGAAAAATAATAGACGAAAGAGCCAATGCACTTTTAATGTCTTGCGGTTGTCTCATATGTCCATGTCCGGTATGAAAACCGTTAGCAAGCATTTGTGCTAACGGAATTTGCGAACAAGTCGTCGTTCCTGTCGCATAAAAATCCAAATCATGTGGATATAATATATTTTGATCTATCGCTTTTTTCACTTGATCTGATAGTAAATTTGCTACAGCATAATACTTTGCGCTCTCAGATGCGAACGTTCCCATCACTCCCATTGGAGATCGGCCATCTACATTTGCATTTTCCTGCATTAAATCTTGTTCATTACCGTGGATAATTGTCTCAAATACTTTCATTAATTCTTCTCCACGTACATTTTGTTTCAACATTCATAACCCTCCACCAACATGTTGTTGTCTTTTGATTAAAATCATACAACATATAGTTCTAGTGTATTTATGAAAAATGTAACATTCCTGTGAAAGTTTTTTTAAAAATTAATGACTTTTTCATTTGTAAAAAAGAAATGTGCTCTTTACAAATGTATGGTACAATATACGGGAAAAACTCTTTTTACCCTTTATCAACACATTTGTATAAAGGAGACTGAACTCATGATTATTACATATCTTTTATTTATCGTTGCCTACTTACTTGGCTCGATTCCGTTTGCATTAGTCGTTGGAAAAATTGGCTATGGAATTGACATTCGTGAGCATGGAAGCGGTAATTTAGGCGGAACAAATACATTCCGTACACTAGGGAAAAAAGCGGGTTTTATCGTTACAATTGCTGACATTTTAAAAGGTACATTAGCAACAAGTCTACCGATTATTTTCGGGTTAGATGTTCACCCACTATGGTTTGGATTAGCAGCTGTTCTTGGACATGTATATCCAATCTTCGCGAAATTCCGCGGGGGGAAAGCAGTTGCAACTTCTGCTGGGGTGCTATTATGCTATTCACCTATTGTTTTTGCAATATTAGCTGTTGTCTTTTTCAGCCTTTTATTTACAACAAGATACGTATCACTTTCTTCTATGGTAACAGCTGTCGTTGCTGTTATTGCATCAATTGTTAGCGGGGATAAAATCTTCATTATTGCGATGTGTTTATTAGCAGGTATGGTTATTTATAAACACCGTGCAAATATCGGGCGAATTATAAATAAAACTGAACCGAAAGCAAACTTTTCAAAAAAGCAAAAATAAGATCGTAACCCACATAACGCAAAAAGAAAACGTGAAGCATATTAATAGCGTCTTTTTGCGTTATTTTTTATACTAAAGAAAAAGCAACATAATTTGGAGGAACTATACATGAATCTTTCCGTAACAAAAGAAGCAGCACAATGGTATAAAAACGAATTACACTTACAATCGGGTGAAACACTACGCCTTTTCGTACAATACGGCGGTTGCAGTACTGTACAAAAAGGACTTTCTTTAGGTATTCGTAAAGATGACCCTGCGCACCCTGCTGTTCAAACTCAAGAAGAAGGTATTAACTTCTTTATTGAAGGCGATGATGAGTGGTTCTTCGATGGACATAATTTATCTGTTACATTTAACGACGGTGATGATTTCCCCCAATTTAATTATGAAAAATAAAAAAAGCGTGGCTTCTGCCACGCTTTTTTTATTTCTTTTTAATTTCCTCATATTTCGCATACCACTCAGGATATAATTTTTTAAATGATACAGGGCGGAACCCTTCTTTTTTCGCACAAATATTCGTTGTACTTGCAGTAATGCAAAGCTCACCATCACCGTTATATATTTCATAACCATATACAACACGAAGCGGGCTCACAGTATCAATCCACGTTTTCACAATTGCTTTTTCTCCGTAACGCATCGCTTTACGATATGAAATTTGCAAGTCTAATACAGGAGAAATAATTCCCTCTTTCTCCATTTCAACATATGAAAATCCTAATTCTTGTATAAGTTTAGTGCGCCCAAGTTCCAGCCACACTAAATAGTTTGAATGGTAAACAACACCCATCTGGTCTGTTTCCGCATAGCGGATTTCAACTTCATGTTCTGCTACAAACATTTCTATTCGCCTTCTTTCACTTCTGCTACCTTGCATACATTTAATCATAATACAGTGGAATCAAAAATAAAATAAAAACAGTGAATCTTTTACCGAAAGGGGCAAGTATATGATCCAAATTGTAACTGTTCGTAGCGGTGATAGTGTTTATGGTTTAGCATCAAAGTACGGATCTACACCTGAAGAAATTGTAAAAGACAATGGACTAAATCCAGCTGAAACACTCGTTGTTGGTCAGGCACTTATTGTTAATACAAAAGGCAATAATTATTATGTACAGCCTGGTGACAGCTTATATCGAATTTCTCAAACGTATAACGTTCCTCTCGCTAGCTTAGCTAAAGTTAATAATCTTTCATTAAAATCTATTCTCCATGTCGGCCAACAATTATATATACCAAAAGGTACAAAACGAGCAGTAGAATCCATCGCTTATTTACAGCCTTCAACAATACCGATAAAAGAAAGTTTAGTAAATGCTACACGTGCTATTAATCCATTTTTAACCTATTTAGCCTACTTCAGCTTTGAAGCAAAAAGAGACGGCACTTTAAAAGAACCAACGGAAACAGCGAAAATCGCTAATATTGCAACGCAAGGTAAAACCATCCCTATGCTCGTTATTACAAATATCGAAAACGGGAACTTTAGTCCTGAACTAACATCTGTTTTGTTGCGTAACCCAACCATTCAAAACAAATTTATTACTAACATTTTGCAAACAGCTGAAAAATACGGCATGCGAGACATTCATTTTGATTTCGAGAATGTAGCACCTGAAGATCGCGAAGCGTATAATCGTTTTTTACGAAATGTGAAAACACGCTTACCTAGCGGGTACACATTAAGTACAACGCTTGTACCAAAAACAAGTTCCAATCAAAAAGGGAAATTTTTTGAGGCTCATGATTATAAAGCACAAGGGCAAATTGTTGATTTCGTCGTCATTATGACATACGACTGGGGTTGGCAAGGCGGACCACCGATGGCGATTTCTCCTATCGGGCCTGTGAAAGAAGTACTTCAATATGCAAAATCTCAAATGCCACCACAAAAAATTATGATGGGGCAAAATTTATATGGTTTCGATTGGAAACTTCCGTTCAAACAAGGAAATCCACCCGCAAAAGCAATCAGCTCTGTTGCAGCTGTTGCACTAGCTCGTAAATATAATGTTCCTATCCGCTATGACTTCACGGCTCAAGCTCCTCATTTCAATTACTTTGACGAAAACGGCGTACAACACGAAGTTTGGTTTGAAGATTCACGGTCCGTTCAAAGTAAATTTAATTTAATGAAGGAACAAGGTATAGGCGGTATTAGCTATTGGAAGATTGGCCTACCATTCCCACAAAATTGGCGTTTACTCGTTGAAAACTTCACAATCACGAAAAAAGGCTGACATAAGTCAGCCCTTTTTTCATATTGCTGTTGAAAATACACCTTTAATTCCCTCACAAAAAAGAAGAATGATAATATCCTTCTTTTCTAACCGTTATCTACAATTGGTTGTTTGCCAGTTTGGTCTTGCATTTGCTTCCCTTTATTGCCACCAGCTTTTTTCGATTGTGTTCCAATTTGATTTGGTGCAAAGTCTTTTGAATTCTTTTTCGGATTACCCATTACTATCGCCTCCTTAACACTAGTATCGTACTAGTGTTAAGAATTATTCAGCCTGCTTAAAAAGTTTCATTTCATAACGTTTTTCAATACGTTCTTCAATTCGATCGATTGCATCACGATCGCTTAATAATTGTTGTTTATTTTCATTTACAAGTTCTTCAAACGATTTACGGCGACTTCTTCTCATGCTGCTCACCCTTTCTCCTTTGCTTTCTTACTACATAGTATGAGCAAATGAAAAACTCTTTAATCAGATTTGCAAGAAAATTTTATGTTTTAGTACTCCTAAAAAAACTCCGTGTACAATATTTTGCACACGGAGTTTTTTTATACCATAACATTTAAATACTCTTTCAGTTTTTCATCTGCATTCTTTTCATTTTCTTTATAATCATGAAGCGCCTGTAATACAAAATCATACTGTTCTAAAATATAACTTTCTAATTTCAAGACATCCTCTAAGTTATTAAGCATAATTCTCGTATTACCAACTTCACTTTTTAACGCCGGTTCACATTTTAAACTCGTACATATTCCCTTGACATCATCTTCTAATATCTCTGTTAATACGTATTTCTTTCGCCCTTTTACCTTTAATCTCATAACTGGATAAAAAGCTTTTATATCTAGATAACTACCTACGTTCATACAACGTAGCCATTCTACATTTCGTCTATTACGTACAAGTATCTCTTTCACTGCTTCGTATACCGCAGTTTCATCAAGTACGACCTTATTTACTTTTCGTTTCCCATCTACTTCAATAGATGCACATTTTTGATAAACAGCCGCGCACGTAATACAATCGTCAAATGCATTATGAGAACTTAAGCGAATTCCAAGCATTCGCTTTAACGTTTCAAGTTTATGATTAGGTGCGTGCTTCATATATTTCTTAGCTAAAAACACCGTATCAATTACTTTATTTTTAGGCTCAGGTAATCCAAGCATATTTACATTACTTTTCAAAAAACGCATATCAAAAGAAGCATTATGAGCCACGATAACATTTGTATGTAAAAACGCTAAAAATAACGGTAACACTTCTTCAATTGTCGGTGCATCCGATACACGATAATTTGTAATACCTGTTAAACTCGTAATTCGGTTCGGAATTGGACGCTCCGGATTTACATATGAAACAAACTGATCTACCAGTTCATGATTATGATATTTCACTGCTGCTACTTGAATAATTTTATCATTATAAGGGTTAAACCCTGTTGTTTCAAAATCAATTACAACATAATCTAACGGTAAGGATATATTCCCCACTCCAAATACACTCCTTTTTCTCTAAACGTTTATATTTCTTTTATCATATCACGAAGCTTTCACTACTTGAAAAAGAAAAGGCAGAAATGATTATATTCCATCTCTACCTTTTCATCGTTATTTTAATTTAGCAATCCGTTTCTCCATCTCTTTTTGAGTCATCGGTCCAATGAACTTATCTTGAATGACACCTTTTGTATCTATAAAATACGAAGTTGGTATGGTAATTACTTTATAAGCTGTTGTCACATCAATGTTCTTGTCCAATAAAATAGGAAAAGTAATTCCTTTTTCTTTAGCAAAATTGCTTACCTTTTCTTCTCCCCCACCTTTTTCTGAAGGCGTATAATTTATTGCTAAAATTTCTACTTTTTCTTTATGTTCTTTATAGAAAGCCTCCATATCAGGCATTTCTTGCTGACAAGGCCCACACCACGTTGCCCAAAAATTTAAAATCACTTTCTTTCCTTTTAAATCAGATAACTTTACATGCGTTCCATCTAACTTAGTTAATTCAAAGTCTGGCGCACTCTTCCCTATTTCAATACCATTCCTTGCAATCATCTCTTTCATAGCAGCTTCACTTTTTTCTTGCTTCCCCTGTACCGCCTGATCTTTTTTACCAAACTGTTCATAAGCCGCATATCCCGCTAAACAAAGTAACACTGTAATAATCGTAAGCTTCCGCCACATTTTATATCACCCTAACGTGTTTTTCTTCTTATAACATAATCACAAAGATACTATATACCTTATTTTAGCTTATACGGACAAGCTTGGAAATATTCACATTCGAAATAGTTAGAATATTTATAGTACAGATGAAATATTTACCTTTTTATCATATAATTAGAAATAAATACAAAACCTGCGAGGTGATATGTATTTTACAATTACTTATCAACCCTTTTACTTTTGTTTTCTTTACTTTACCATTACTATGCATTTGTTTTAGCGGCTTGCTATACAAATTCAAATGGGCTGCTATTATTATTTCTTTTACTGTTCCACTTATTTTTTTCATTATCGTCTCGGGGTTTGATATACACCTAACTTTACAAAACTTAGACGTTTGGATTATTTATAGTGCTATTTATTCTGTACTTTCCTACATAATAGCAGCTCTAATACGAAGAAAACTGCACATGTAAAACTTTCAAAAAGGGGGATTTTTATGAATCTATTTGAAAAAATACTATTATATATTCTTAGTTTTATATTTTCCCCAATCGGGATTATCACTTGGATCGTCTCGCTCTTCAGTAAAGATCCTGAAAAAAAGCAAGTTGGGCGTATTTGTCTCTTTATCGCTTTAATCTCATTTATCCTTTTAGCCGGTCTCGGTATTCTTAGTTTCTTCACGATGACTACCACCACTACTATACAATAGTTATAGAAAGGATGATTGTTTTGGGAGAGCATCCTATTAGTAAAGAACTTCGCTATATACGAATATGTTTAGTTGTTTTAGTAATCGTTCTTTTATTTTTCAACGGTGAAAGAGTCGTTAAAATTTCTACAAATCATGATGCCGTAGAAAACGTTTCAACCAGTAATATGACACAAATTGCTGAAAATACATTTGCTATCCAAGAATATAATCCATCACTAAGTAGCGAACATACGGTCAAAATTTTCAAATATAATCCGGATACAAATCAACTTACTCTAGTCAAAGAGTTTAGTACTAACGATCCAGAGTCTTATACGTATCAACTTAATAAGAGTGAATAAAGATAAGAGCGCTATATAGCTCTTATCTTTTTACTAGCATCTCTTTAAACAATGACTTACAAGTTAATAATTCTCTAGGATCCCCACATTCCACAATACTCCCATTATTCATGACGACAACTCGATCCGCTATCATCGCCCTCTCAACATCATGTGTCGTCACAATTCTCGTTACATTCCCTCCTAGCCCTTTCAGTATATTCCAAACCACTTCTTGATTGTTCGGATCTAATCCCGAAGTTGGTTCATCTAAAATAATGAGATTCGGATTTGATACAATCGCTCGCAATAACGCCAGACGCTTTCTCTCTCCTCCCGAAAACTCTTCTCCGCTTTTATGTAGTACAGTCTGAATACCTTCAGATAACCTCCAAATAATCGGCTTCGCATTTACAAGTTCAATATTTTTTTCTAATTGTTTTTCTAGGCGCTCTTCCCCGAAATACATATTCTCTTTTACTGTCGTTCGAAAAAAACGAGGTTCCTGCCATATAGTAGTCATACAAGCTTTATTACCATAATAAGCAATACTACCATTAGATGGTTTATATAAGCCCGTGATTAATTTTAAAAGCGTCGTTTTACCTGCACCACTTTCCCCCACAATGATAACGAGTTCGCCAGGATTAATTTGCAAATGAATTTTTTTAATTCTACATCTCTCTTCACCGTTCTCTTGAAATGAAACATTTGTTAATCTGATTCCTATCGCTCTTTCTACATTTCTGTATTCAGCCTGTATATCTAAAAAACAAAAAACTCGATTTGCCGAAGCGATTGCGACTTGCGTCATCATCAATAAATCACTCGCATAACGAACAGGGAAAAAAAGCATCTCAATTGTAGCTAATACTGCAACGAGCGATCCAACTTCCATATCCCCTTTTATTATTTTTTGTGCTCCTATAATAAGAACAACTATATACGCGACCGTTTCAATCACCGTTCCAACTATTCCAATGCAATGTTGCATCATCGTCTTCTTTACTTCCGTTTTATAAGATTGTGCTGTTACTCCTTTAAATAAGTGAATTGCCCATTTTTCTTTTTGTAAACTCCGTAAATCTTGTATACCTTTTACAAACTGTGACACCATCTCTACAACACTTGATTGATTTTTTTGAGAAATATCCGCAATATTCCTTACCTTTTTCCCCATAACCATTGGAACAATTGCGCTTAAAAATAAAAACGGAGTTATCCACCATATAAAGTCTATTTCTATATGTTGTAGCGCTATGATTGCACCAATAAATTGCGCAAGTGCATGAATATATTCGACTAATATAGATCCATATAACCTTACCCAGTTCGGGATATCAGAAACGACTAATGTTTCTAGCTCTCCTTGTTTTACCTTCTCGCTTTCTTCAAATGGTAATAGGAAAAAATGACGCAATACATCTATACGCTTCTCTCTTAATATTCGCTGACTCGCTTTTGAGCTTACATAATCAAATGAAAGATTGTTCACCCACATTAACAAGCGGCTGACTGTAAACAAAGTAATGTAAAGATATGCTCCCTTCAGCTCTCGTTGAATAAGATTATCTACAATTAGCCCCATAAATAGTGGCCGAGATAAATTTAAAATAGCTGCAAAAAGTCCACTGCATACAGCTGCTATTACTAATAATTTTTCTTTCTGTAACGGTAACAATATTCTTTTATATTCTTTCATGATGTTCCCTCCATTTTTATAGTAAAAAGAAAAGGATGAAACCAAATGGTTTCATCCCTTTCCATAAAATAAGGAAGCTAACAATTGTTAGCTTCCTTATCGTTTATTTCAATTATTTAGTTCGACACTTTAGACTCTTCAATTTTCTCACGAAGAACCATTTGCAGGATACCACCGTGACGGTAGTAGTCAATTTCAACTTCACTATCGAAACGAGCTACTACTTCAAATTGTTTTTCATTGCCATCTGCATCGGTTGCAACTACTTTTACAAGATCGCGTGGTCTAACTGTTTTGTCAATTTGAATTTCAAATGACTCGTTACCAACAAGACCTAACGTTTCAGCGCTGTCGCCATCTTTAAATTGAAGTGGTAATACGCCCATTAATACTAAGTTACTGCGGTGAATACGCTCGAAGCTTTCTGCGATTACTGCTTTAATGCCTAATAAGTTTGTACCTTTCGCAGCCCAGTCACGAGAACTTCCCATACCGTAATCTTTACCAGCAACAACTAGAAGACCTGTTCCATCTTCTTTATATTTCATAGCAGCATCATAGATAGATGTTACTTCACCAGTTGGCCAATATGTTGTATATCCGCCTTCTGTTCCTGGTGCGATTTGGTTTTTAATACGAATGTTTGCGAATGTACCACGCATCATGACTTCATGGTTACCACGGCGAGAACCGTAAGAGTTAAAGTCAACTGGTTGTACACCGTTTTCTAATAAGTAGCGTCCAGCTGGTGTATGCTTACCGATTGAACCTGCTGGTGAGATGTGGTCTGTCGTTACAGAGTCACCAAATTTACCAACTATGCGTAAACCTGATAATGTTTCAACTTCACCTGGCTCTTTAGATAAACCTTCAAAGAATGGTGGGTTTTGAATGTATGTTGAGTCATTATCCCAAGTATATAAAGCTTCATTTGAAGTTTGGATTTCATTCCAACGCTCATTGCTGTTAAATACTTGCGCATATTCTTTCTTGAACAGTTCAGATGTAACAACATTTTGAACTACGTCTTCAATTTCTTTAGCTGATGGCCAAATATCGTTGAAGTAAACAGCATTGCCATTTGCATCTTTACCGATTTCATCATTTTTCAGGTCAATATCAACAGTACCTGCAAGTGCATATGCCACAACAAGTGGTGGTGATGCTAAGTAGTTTGCTTTTACAAGTGGGTGAATACGACCTTCAAAGTTACGGTTACCAGATAAAACAGATGTTACTAATAAGTCGTTTGCTGCGATCGCTTCTTCTAATTCATCTGCTAATGGACCAGAGTTACCGATACAAGTCGTACAGCCGTAACCAACTGTTTGGAAACCTAATTGATCTAAATACGTTGTTAAACCAGATTTATCTAAGTACTCTGTAACAACTTTAGATCCTGGTGCTAATGATGTTTTTACGTACTCAGGTACTACAAGTCCTTTTTCAATTGCTTTTTTCGCAACTAGACCTGCTCCAATTAATACGTATGGATTTGATGTATTTGTACAGCTTGTAATTGCAGCGATTGCAATTGCACCTGTTTTCATCGTTACTTCTTTATCTTCTAATGTAACCTTCACTTCTTTATCAAACTCTTGCTCATTAAATCCAAGTCCTTGTGTTCCGACTGGTGCTACAACAGCTTTGTGGAACGCATCTTTCATATCTGAAAGTGGAATTAAATCTTGTGGGCGTTTCGGTCCAGAAAGGTTAGATTCGATTGTATTTAAATCAATTTCAACAAGATCAGTGTAAATTGGATCTTTACTGTCTGCTGTATAGAATAAACCGTTCGCTTTACAGTATTCTTCAACAACGCGAATTTGCTCTTCATCTCTACCTGTTAAACGTAAGTATTCTAATGAAATGTCGTCGATTGGGAAGAATCCACAAGTTGCACCGTATTCTGGTGCCATATTTGAAATTGTTGCACGGTCAGCTAAAGGCATGCTCTTTAGTCCGTTACCGAAGAACTCAACGAATTTACCAACTACACCTTTTTGACGTAACACTTGCGTTACTTTTAATGCAACGTCTGTTGCTGTAGTACCACTTGGAAGTGTACCAGTTAATTTCACACCGATTACTTCAGGTACTGGGAAGTATGAAGGCTGTCCAAGCATTCCTGCCTCTGCTTCAATACCACCAACGCCCCATCCAAGAACACCGATACCGTTAATCATTGTTGTATGTGAGTCTGTTCCAACTAATGAATCCGGGTATGCAACTAAGTCACCTTCAGTATTTTTCACAGCATGAACAACTGGTGCTAAATACTCAAGGTTTACTTGGTGTACGATACCTGTTGCTGGCGGAACTGCACGATAGTTATCAAATGATTTTTGTGCCCAGCTTAAAAATTTATAACGTTCTTCATTACGTTTAAACTCTAAGTCCATGTTGAATGCAAGCGCGTCTGCCGTACCCGCTCTATCAACCTGTACAGAGTGGTCAATTACAAGGTCTACAGTAATTTCCGGATTAATTTTATCAGGATCTCCGCCCATGTCTGCCATTGCTTTACGAAGTGAAGCCAAATCTACAACAGCTGGAACGCCAGTGAAATCTTGTAAAATTACACGAGATGGTTTAAATGGAACATCGATATCTTGCACATCTTTCGTTCCCCATTTTGCTAAATTTGTAACATGCTCTTCTGTAATTACGCGTCCATCTACTTGACGAAGTACAGATTCAAGTAAAACTTTCACGGAATATGGTAATTGAGATACGTTGCCAACCCCTGCGTTTTCAAGCGCTTTCAATTGATAATAATGATACGTTTTTCCATCTACTTCGAAAGTTGCACGTGATTGAAATGGATTATGTTTGACCATTATGTTTCCCCCCTGTTAAACGTGACTAAGTTGTCTGAATATAAAATGTAGACAAACTTTTCAATACCTTACGATAATATCTTATTACAACTTTCTAAATAAGTAAATAATAAGAAACTTATGGATTATCATAAGTTTTCTTTATCTTTCTAAATTTGAATAGTGTCCATGCTCTTTATGAATACTATTACCATAAAGTAAAGCGCTCTTTCAGCGTTTTACTTTACGTTCATATATGCTATGAACAACTCATGGTTCGTCTATAAAAAAACATTATAGAGGTGTGAAAAATGAATAAACGAAAAGCAAATCATACTATTTCAGGAATGAATGCTGCATCCGCACAAGGGCAAGGTGCTGGCTATAACGAGGAGTTTGCAAATGAACCTTTAACACCAGCAGAGCGACAAAATAATAAGAAACGTAAAAAGAATCAGTAACAAAAAAACCCAAAAGGTATGTCTGCCTTTTGGGTTTTTTTCTAATGTTTATAACGTAATAACTCCGAAACGGTTACAAATCGATACCCCTGCTTTTTAAGCTCAGGTAAAATTTCCGATAACGCCGCCACTGTCTGACTACGATCACTACCTCCATCGTGCAGCAGTACAATATCTCCACTTTTAGCATGTTTCACAACATGATTTACAATGGATTCAGTACCTGGGTTTGCCCAATCACGAGGGTCTTGATGCCACGACCATAGAACAGTTTGATAACCAGCTTCTTTAGCTGTTTTAAATACAGCATCGTTAATATATCCGCCTGGAGGACGGAATAACAAAGGTTCTTTCACCCATTTTTCAAAATATTTCTTTCCATCTAAAATATCATTTTCTAATTTCTCATCTGATGAATTATTCGCATACAAATGATTCATCGTATGATTTCCAATTTCATGCCCCTCTTTTAGCACTTTCTTTACTAGATATGGATTACGCTGAACTCGAAATCCAATCATAAAAAAAGTCGCTTCAGCTTTATATTGACGTAATAAATCCAATATTTGTGGTGTATAAGTTGGATCTGGTCCATCATCAAATGTAATTGCAATAATTTTTTCATTATTAGGTACTTCCCATGTTACATAGCCAGTTGGTTCTAGCTCTTTTCTGAGCAACATTTTCGCTTCCACTTTTTCCACTTGAAATATATGTACTGCGCAAATTAAAGAAAAAATTAGTAGAACAATTTTTTGTTTCTGCATATTAGCTCTAAAAGTTTTGAGGTTGTTGAATTCACAACAAGCTCATTTACTTTTCTAATTGATCTACATTTCGCATAATATTTTGGAGATTATTTTCGTATTGCTCAAGTTGTGGACGTTGTGTTTCCGAAGCTACTTCTAGCGCATTTTGAATCTGTTCATACGCTTCCTGGACCTCTTGGCGTAACTCTTTTAAATCATGACCGTAGTTCGGATCATTTTTCACGATATTGTTAAATGAATTTTCTGCTTGTGTAACTCCTTGCTGTGCAGCTTGAAAAGCTTGTTGTTTATCTTTATGATATGGCATTATATGATCCCCTTTCTGTAATAGTTAGTCCCATTTATCTTTACCCTTTTTTCTAAAAACATTCTCGTATAAATTCGCAAACTTCTCTCATTCTAAATAGGAAGAGGAGGTGTTATATACAATGGGCAAAAACAATCGTGAATCTAAAGAAAAAAAAGGACAACCTGAGCCATTAAGCGGATCTCATAAAGTAAAAAACCGTAATCATTCTCGTCAAAAAAATCATGCGCATCATGATATGTAAAACAAAACATTCACACTAGCTACCTTTGCCACATACAATGTTTATATTTTTCCATTTATTCTTCACCCCTGGCTCATTCATGCATAACATAGTATGAATTGAGATTTTACGGAGGGTGTCTTACATGGGCAAGAAAAAGAAGGATTGTCTTTTTCATGTTGATGGTTTCGAAGAATGGATGGATCAATTTTGTTCTGATTCTTGTAGTAATTTTAGTTTTCCAAATCAAATTCATATTGACCTTTGTGAAACAGAACAAGAATACATTCTGGAAACAGATGTACCAAATGTGACCGAACAAAATGTACTCATTAAAAAGATGGAGACAGGCCTAAACATATGCATACTTCATAAAAATACTTCTTTACAGCGGATCATTCCTTTACCCGCTAATATTATTTATAAGAAGATGCTAGCCTGCTTAGAGAATGGATTTTTAGCCATTCATATTTCCAAAAACGAAGTTGCCGATAAGCATGAAAAGAAGGTTCTTTTTTCAAATTGAGAGTTAACATAAATACAAAAATAAGCCCCAGTAACTTGCTGGGGCTTATTTTATTTCGCATGCATTTCTATATTAAAATTTCTATCATATCTTTTTTTCAATAAGCCTTTTGTAACTAAAAGTACAGGAAATGCTACAGTTGAAAATATAGCTAGCGCTAAAAATACTACAAATCCATTTTGGTACCCGTAATAATCGAGAAGTACTCCTCCAAACCAAGGACCAATTACTCCTCCAATTCCTGAAAAGCCCATCGCTCCGAAGTATGTTCCTTTCAGATTGGAATCAGCGATTTCATCAATAAATACATCTGTCATTGAAAACATTAACACTTCTCCAAATGTAAAAATAATGGTACAAATAGCTGCCCCTAACATAGATTCTACTAGTCCAAACCCAAATAATCCTCCGCTCACAAATAAAGTCCCAACCATAATTGATGCTAACGGTGTATACTTTTTGCACATTTGAATAACAGGGTATTGAATAACTACTACTGTAATTGCATTTAAAGCTAGCATATATGAGAACAACTTCACTCCATCCTGAAAGATTTGTGCATTTGCAAAATATTGAGATACTGTCGTCGTTAAATGTGAAAAGCCACAATTACTCAAAATAATACCGACTAAAGCAACTAAAAATACTACATCCTTTCGCAAAATACGAATAGCATTTAACATTGTAACAGGCTTTTCTTTATTTATTTTCTTTCGTTCCAGTGGATACTTCTTAAATTGGAACGCCAATATAGCTGTATATAAAATGTATACTCCAGCTGCTACTAAAAAAGGAATTGTTGATTTTGCGCTTCCAATCTGTAATCCGACAAGTGGGCCAATCGCTACTCCAACATTTATTGCACCATAACGCAAATTATATACGAGTAAACGATACTCTGGTTTCGTTAAATCAGATAATAAGGCTCTTGACGTCGGTTCAAAAAAGGACCTACATAATCCATTCAAAGCATTTAATAAAAAGAAACTTAAAACATGATCTGCAACTGAAAAACCTATAAATACAAACACCCAAACGATCATGGACCATATTATAATCATCTTTCGGCCGAATCGATCCGATAAATTCCCTCCGATAAAACTAGCAAAAACTCCAACAAGTGCACTCGTTCCGATAATAGCACCCGTCATTCCAGCTGATACCCCTTTAACAGTCGTTAAATAAATTGCTAAAAATGGAATACTCATTGACGTGGCGAACCTCGCAAATAAAGTCCCTATTATAATTGTCATTCCTAACGGATGAATATTTTGTAACTTCCCCTTCATCTTCAAACCTACTCTCCCTGTTCTTACATAAAAAAAAGAAAGCAAAGGATCTGCTTTCTTTTCCCTTTTTATACTTGAGATGTTTGTACCCGAGCTGTTCTCGTTATGTCCATATCAATTCCATATGTAAACTGTAATTCCTTACAAACATCTTTAATTAAAATTGCGACATTATACGCTTCATTAAATTGTAAAACTATGCTTTCTACTTCTTCGTATGTATACTTATATTCTCCTGTAATGACACTTTTTAAATCAAAGCATTCATTAATACAAAGTTGTACAAGTAGTTGGTCATATTTTTCTAGTACATCTTCTTTCTTCCAAAGTAACTCCTTTACATATAACCGATCAAATTTCACACTTTCTCGGTTACAATCCGTTAAAATCCGGGTCATTTCATTTAGTTCTCGATATAATTCAGAAATATTTCTGCTTAAACTAAGCAGTTTATCTACGCCGTTTTCATATGACATATTCATTCCACCCCCGCATTTTCTTCTTATTATAGCAAGAAAATTCTAAAAATAGTTTCTTTCTTCTGAAATATTAGGAAACTAATTTCAATTGCTTTACAATGAAACTAGCTAACACGAAAGGGGAAAGAAAATTGGAGCAAAAATTATATTACATCGACGCTTATAAGAAAGACTTTACTTCTAAAGTTATAAAGCAAGATTATAGTACAGAAGGAAACTTATATGTTGTCTTAAGTGAAACCGCATTTTATCCAACAGGCGGCGGACAACCACACGACACTGGAACTTTAAATGGTATTCCGGTAAGTAACGTTGAAGAAGTAAATGGAGAAATTCGTCATTTCATAGTAGAACAATTACATACAGAAGAAGTAGAGGGGAAAATAGATTGGGATCGCCGTTTTGATCATATGCAGCAACATACAGCTCAGCACATTTTATCTGCTGCTTTTTGGGATTATTTTAACATACCAACAATTGGGTTCCACCTCGGAAAAGAAACGATAACAATTGATTTAGAAACGGAAAATCTGCATGCAGAAACAGTTGAAAAGGCTATGCAAATTGCCAACAAAATTGTTTTTGAAAACCATCCGATCCGTATAAAGTGGATGAACTTAGAAGAAGCGAAAACATTACCTCTTCGCAAAGAACCGACTATGACAGAAAATATACGCGTTGTTATTATCGAAAACTATGATTACAACGGCTGTGGCGGAACGCATCCGAAACACACTGGTGAAGTAGGTCCTATTCAAGTACTAGGATGGGATCGCAATAAAGGTGGTATACGCTTAACGTTTATCGCTGGCTGGCGCACACTAAAATTAATGGGTCAACAACAACAAATTATGAAAGATGTTTCTAAACAATTAAACAGTAGCGAAGCTGGTATTCCAGCAAAAGTATCCCAACTTCTTACATCCCAAAAAGAAAACGAAAAAGCACTACAAACAATGAATGAAAAACTATTATTTGCAGAAGCGAATGAACTATTGCAACAGCCAGAAGGAATACACGCTGGAACACTTATTTCTAAAGTATTTATTAATCGTTCCATGCAAGAAATCGCAAAACTTTCCGCTATCATTACAGAACAACAAGAGCATGCAATTACATACTTCGTTATTGAAAATGAGGACAAATTACAATGTATTCTTGCTTGTGGTAAAGCAGTGACACTCGATATGAATGCTCTTTTAAAAGAGGCCCTTCCTATAATTGAAGGAAAAGGCGGAGGAAATAAAAAGAGTGCTCGTGGTGGTGGGAGAGCGATTATGGCTGGGGATGAGTTTTTAAATCAACTTGTTTCTTCTTTACAGTCAGCAGTGTAAAACATTTTAAGGAGATGGCGTCTAGTCAAATTTCAAACTAGAGACATCTCCTTATTTTTTTGCATCCTACATAGTAATACGGTAAATGAAATTACAGGAACGACATTTCGACAAGAGATATCGATTTACCGACAAAAATCGGTATTCTAAGTAGTTGATATTTACAAACCAATATTTTGTTTTAAACCTTGATAACTTCCTGCATTCAAGAAGTTTTCAGATGCAAGTTTAGTAAATTTATCAGAAAAACCATAACTACTTAATTCTTCTATCGCTACCATTTGTACATCATGAATTGGGTTGAGATCATATTCATTAGACGGAAGCGTAATTTCCCCTGTAATCCTTTCAAGCAGAAACGTAATATGCAATAAAGATGGGCTAGCATCTGGTTTATCACAAACATAGAGTAGCTTCTTAATTTTAACTTCTAACCCTGTTTCTTCTCGCATTTCCCGAATCATTGCTTCCTCTAACGTCTCACCATTCTCTACCCTTCCTCCAGGTAAAGACCAATTGCGATTAGCAACTTTTTGCTTTACTAGTAACACCTTTTCATCTTCAGTTAAAATTCCGGTAACACGAACTTGCATTACATTTTCCATATGTAATCTCCTCTTCCCATTATATTTACAAATTAATCCTTCCACAAAAAGAACGTATGTTTTATAATTAAAGAAAATTATGGAAGAAAGAAGTTGTTACATTCATGCGTCCACCTTTAACAAAGTCTATATCACTTGAAGATTTCCAAAACTATTATTGGTTAAAAGCAGAACTGCAAACATTTTGTCGTGAACATGATTTGCCAGCTAGTGGCTCTAAGATCGAAATAACCGAGCGTATCTCCCATTATTTAACTACTGGTAAAATATTAAAAAACAGCTCCGGTCAAAAGGTGAGTAAAGCCTCCCTATCCTATAAAGACCTTTCCCTTCAAACTATTATTACTAACAATCACCGCTGTAGCGAAGATGTTCGTGCTTTTTTCAAAGAAAAAATCGGAGCAAACTTCCGCTTTACAGTAGCTCTTCAACAGTTTTTTAAAGAGAATGTTGGAAAAACATATGAAGACGCGATAACGTTTTGGTACGAAGAAAACGAACGTAAAAAAGACCCATCCTATAAAACAACTATCGGCACACAATTTGAATACAATCGTTTTACTCGTGACTTTTTCGAAGATCCAAATAACAAAGGAAAATCAAAAACTGATGCTATCGCTGCTTGGAATGAAATAAAAGCAAAACCTGGTAGCAATGTTTATACTCCTCAAAGAGTAGAAAACTAGTGTAGGAGCTAGTCTTCTATTTTTTCAAATAATAGAGCAAGCCCTATCCCGCCCCCAATTCCTAATGTCGCAACTCCATATTTCATATGCTCTCTTTTAGCCTGATAAAACAAGCGTGTTACAAGCATAGATCCAGACGCACCGTACGGATGCCCGAGCGCAATTGCACCACCATTTACATTTAATTTTTCGTACGGAATTTGTAACTCCTTTGCACATGCCACAATTTTTGAAGCAAATGCTTCATTTATTTCAAAATAATCTATATCCTCTACTTTTACATTCATTTCATTTAATAATTTATTCACCGCAAATATCGGACCAGTTCCCGGAAGATTTGGATCCACTCCAACTACAGCACTACGAACGAAACGAAGTACAGGCTTGTATCCTAATTTTCGGGCTTGCCCCTCTTCCATTACAAGAACGGCACATGCCCCATCATTTACACCACACGAATTACCTGCCGTTACTGTACCATTCTGTAAAAATGCCGGTTTTGTTCTTTTAATGATTCGTTCATAATTCATTTCTAGCTTTATAGATTCATCTAACAATCCATTAAAAAACAATATTTCATCATGTATATATCCTTTTTCTAATGCTTGCAGTGTTCGTTTATAACTGAGGCAAGCATACTCGTCTTGCATTTCCCTCGTTATGTTATAACGCTCTGCAACATATTCAGCCGCTACTCCCATGTCAGGATCACCAATTGTTTCAGGCGAAAACCTCGCTCTATTTTGAAAAGGTGATGTACTTGTACTTTCTACTCCTCCTGCAATATAACAATTACCTGCCCCGCCTTGAATGAGATGGCATGCGGTACGAATGGCTTCCAATCCAGCACCGCATTGCCGATCAATCGTTACACCAGGTAGATGATAACCGAGCCCTGCTTCTAAAGCAGATAATCTTGCAACGTTACCTCCTGGTCCAACAACATTTCCTAATATGACATCATCTATTTCTCTCTCAATTCCTTTGCTTAAAAACGTAAGAAGTGGCGTTGCTAATTGCTGAACTTCATAATCTTTCAACATCCCGTTTTTTTTACCAATAGGTGTTCTTTTCGCTTCTACAATAACCGCCCTATTCATATATCTTCTCCCGGTTTTCAATCATACTTTTTGCTTCGATACGAGCAATCTTCCCACTATTTGTATAAGGTATTTCATCAACAAAGTGCCATTCTTTCGGTATTTTAAAAGATGATAATCGTTGTAAGCAAAAACTCTTTAATTGTTGCTTTGTAGCACTTCCTTTTACGATAGCGACAGGCTTTTCACCCCAATAACTATCTTTTATACCGACAACAACAATTTCTTCAACAGCTGGATGCGTATATAGCAAACTTTCTATCTCTTCTGGGTAAATATTGATTCCTCCAAATAAAATCATGTTCTTCTCTCTACCAACAATATATATAAAGCCTTCTTCATCTTGGTAGCCCACATCTTGTACTGTCATCCAACCATCTTTGGTCAATTGCGGGATTATAGCTCCATCCGATACATAGCCCATAAAAAACTGATCACTTTTCACATACACAGTTCCTATCTCACCTGTCTGTACCTCTTCTCCTGCTTCATTACATATTCGAACTTGTACATTATGACAAGGTTTCCCTACTGAAGTCGGCTTTCTTTCACTCTCTTCATCGACCAATGCCGTTACAAAGCTTAGCTCAGACGCACCATAAAACTCATATCTTTTTGCATAAGGTAACATATTCTTCATCTTTTCTTTCGCTTCAGCTTCCCATTTTGCTCCTGACGAAATAATTTTCATTTCACTTTCAATTACTTTATTTTCTTTATACAAAGACTCAAGCATTGTAGGAACTGTATACATTACAGAAATATTCTCTATCTTTATACTAGATAGCACTTGAACTGGTACAAATTTTCTCAATATGTGTACCGTTTGCCCTAGAAATAATGAACTTATTGCCCCGTATAAAAAAAGAGAATGAACGAGCGGCCCAGCTATTAAAATAGAGTCTTCTTTTTTCATATGAAAGTCATGTACATTACAATCAAAACTATGAATCCACGATTGTTGTGCACGTAAAAATGCTTTTGCCTTCCCAGTCGATCCGGATGTAAATCCCATATAAAAAGGAGCATGATGTACATTCTCTACAGGGGAATATGTAGGAAGATATTTCTCTATCATTCTCTTCCACTCACCAATTTCAATTACTCTTCCTTCTTCACCCGGTAGATCATTTACCTTATATCGCTCTGTCACAATCATATCCGGATTACTGATTGCAATTCTTTCTTCAAGCTCATCCTGTTTCCACTTTATATCTAGTGGTACACAAACCCACCCGGCCATAGCAGCACCAGCAAATAGTTGTAAAAACTCCATACTATTTTCTAATACAATTGCTACCGTTTTATTCTTCGATTCTTTTTCATGCAACCAGTTTGCTACTTTACAAACTGACTCAAACCACTCTTTATGTGTTAAAACTCTATCATTTTCCTTAATCGCTATTTTATTTGGTTGTAAAGAGACATGCTTTTTGTATTCTTTTGTAATCCCCATATGAGACGTCCTTTCTTTACAAAATAACAAAAAGAAACACGCAATTAACGTGTTTCTTCTCTTTCTTATCCCGCATTTGTATATTTTCCATTCTTTAAAGCGGGCGTAATAATGTGTTTCAATGAACGATGTAATTTTGTCACGAGGATTGCTGCTATAATCGCTTTTATGCAATCACCTGGTAAAAACACGATACTTACTTTCATCGTTTTCCATATGGAAATATCCATTACGAAAGCTTGTACAATAATACCAAATACATAAACAACGAAAATACCACCAATTATATTAATGCATAATACTTTTATAATAGAAACTTCACGTAAACGCTCAATTAAATAGCCAATTACAAATGCTCCTACAATATAACCAAGTAAATATCCTGCACTTGGACCAAAAAATACTCCAAGGCCTCCACGCCCGCCAGCAAGTAGTGGCGCTCCAACTCCGACAATAAGTAAGAAAATAAGCTGACTCAGTGCACCAAGACGTGATCCTAACAGTCCACCCGCAAGCATAACTCCAAGCGATTGTAATGTAATAGGAACTGGTGTAATAGAAAGAGCGATTGGAGGTATTAACCCTAGTACTCCCATAATAGAACTAAATAAAGCGACGAAAACTAAATTTTTTGTATTCATATTTGCTTCTCCTGTTTGTAAACTTAAATTCCATTTTAGATAACATATTATAGGAGTTATATTATCTTTCCGCTTAATTTTTGTCAACTTATTTTTAAAGAAAGTTAACAATTAAACTTATTTTATTTCTCTTTATGCAAATGCTCCAGTTCTTTCCGGAGCGTTTGCTTTAAAAACTTCCCAACAGATGTTTTCGGTATTTCTTCCATAAATACAATATCATCTGGTAACCACCACTTCGCAAACTGTGGTTTTAAAAACTCATATAGTTCTTCTTTTGTAACCGTACTATTTTTCTTTTGAACAACGCAAGCAATTGGTCGCTCTTGCCACTGCGGATGGGGAATTGCAACGACAGCCGCTTCAAATATAGCATCATGTGCCATTAAAGCATTTTCAAGATCAACTGAGGAAATCCATTCTCCTCCGCTTTTAATAACATCCTTCGTACGATCAACAATTTTCACGCAACCTTCCTCATCGACTGTAACGACATCGCCAGTATATAACCAACCGTCACGGAACCCTTCCACCGTACGTTCATCGTTATAATAACTTGCAGCGATCCAGGGTGCTCGTAAACATAGTTCTCCCATTTCAGTACCATCCCACTTCACTTCACCCTCTGCACCAACTACCTTCATCTCTACACCAGGAACAAGATATCCTTGCTTCGAACGAATCTCAAGTTGTTCTTCATACGCTAAATCTGTTTCATAACTTTTTAGACGTGCAAGCGTTACAAGTGGACTTGTTTCAGTCATGCCATATGCATGTACGAAAGGAACATTATATTTTTGCTCAAACGCTTTAATAACGCTTTTCGGTGCAGCTGCGCCTCCGCATAGTAATCTCGTTATACTAGATAAATCATAACTATTATTTTCTAACTCTTGTAAAACACCGAGCCAAATTGTCGGCACACCTGCAGCTATCGTTACTTTTTCAGTTTGAATCATTTCTAATAAAATTTTCGGCGTAAACATCGGCCCCGGAAGAACTTGTTTTGCCCCAAACCAAGTAGCCGCAAAAGGAAGTCCCCAAGCGTTCACATGAAACATTGGTACAATAGCCATTGCTGCATCACTTTCCGATAAAGCTGTCGTATCCGCTAATCCGAGTGCCATACAGTGCAACACTGTACTACGATGTGTATAAACAACCCCTTTTGGATTCCCTGTAGTCGCTGACGTATAACACATACCAGCAGGTGTAGTTTCATCAATATCCTTTACAAATTGGAAATTTGGATCACCCTCTGCTAATAGCTTTTCATAATGATATACAGGCTCCAGTGAAGTATTTGGAAGTTCATCTTTATCAGTCATAATAATGTAGGCTTGTACAGTTGATAATTCTGATTGAATATTTTCAACAAGTGGTACGAGATCTTCATCAATAAGTAGAATTCGATCTTCTGCATGCTGAATAATGTATGAAATATGTTGAGGAGATAAACGAATATTAATTGTGTGTAAAACGGAAGCAATACCCGGAATAGCAAAATATGCTTCTACATGTCGATGATGATTCCACGCTAACGTCCCTACACGTTCGCCTTCTTGAATCCCAAGCTTTTTTAACGCACTAGAAAGTCTTCTCGTTCTTTCTCCTAACTGCTTATACGTTAATGTCGTAACTGTATCATGTGTGCGTGAAACGATTTCTTTCTTTGGGAATAACTTTTCTGCTCTTTCCATCATAGAACTAATTGTTAGCGGTACATTCATCATCATATTGGTTACATCCCCCTTTAAAGCGTTTTCATTTTTCGTTTATTATAACAGACTTCCACAAATAATTACGACATTTTTCTGTATTTTCTGAATTATTTCTTTGGAAATAATTCAGAAAATACTAAGAGAAAATATACTAAAATTCCTTCTTACGATATATAAATACCGAAATAAAAAAAGAAAAGATATATATGATAACGCCAAATATTGTATATAAAATTGAAACGTATACAGATGAATTTAAATTTGATATTGGAAATTGGTCTATTAGATAACCAATTATACCTTGTAATCCAAAATAAGTAACAAGTCCCCCACATGCACCTCCAATTGTAATAGCATCAGATTTTTCTGCTCCAAAAACATAGAGGAGTGGATAGGCTATTGCTCCGGCATTAAGAATGATGAAGGTCCCTAAAGAAACACTCTTAAATATACCATCATCAATTGGTGTACCTGAAACTAAACCATGTACATAAAATATGCCATATGATAATAAAGTACCTATAATTACAACTAAAAAATAGAAAAAGTAGTGGCTTTGCACAATATTACTTCTAGTAACTGGTAAAGTAAGTACATACTTTTCATAACCTGACTTACTCTCATATTTAATAACTTCAAGTGCAGGAATTGCAGCAAATAAGATAATGAACGTAGCAATTAAGCGGTACATGGAAGCATCACCAAAATAAAAAACGACTCCGGCTCCCAATATCGCTATTCCCATAAACATAAAGAAAGTTCGATACACTAGATAATAGTTTGTCAATAATAAACCTCTCATTTATTTTTCACTCCTCGTTAATAAGACACTCATTTCTTCTATCGAGATGGTTCTATGAGCAATACCACTTGGTAATTTATGTACATCTGATACGAGTACATTGAAATAAGAACCATGGCTCCTTCTGGCCACAACTATATCTTTGTTAATTAAAGCTAGTTGTTCCTCATCAACATCTACAATGGAGTAACTTTTCAAAACTTTATCCTTTTCTTCGTTCAATAAAATTTCTCCATCTTTTATAATGATAAGATGGCTAGCTATTTTTTCTACATCACTCATAATATGAGAAGAAAGTAATATACCACCATTACTTTTACTCACAAAACTTTTTAATTCCTCTAACACTTCCTCCCTAGATGAAGGATCAAGACCTCCCGTCGCTTCATCTAGGATTAATAATTTGGCATTATGCGACAGCGCAACAGCTATAGTTAGTTTCATTGACATCCCACGCGAGAATTTACCTACTTTCTCATTAGTAGATAAAGAGAAAGTATTAACTAATCTATAAAAATTAGCTTGGTCCCAAGATTCAAACATCTTTTCAAAAACCTTATTTAGTTGCTTTATTGTAAGATGAGCCGGTAGATTCATAGCATCAAATACAACCCCTATCTTTTCCTTACTCTTGGCATCTTTATTTATATTTTCTTCACCAAATATTTTTACCGTACCGCTATCTTTAGAAATTAATTCTAGTACTGTTTTAAAGGTTGTTGATTTCCCTGCCCCATTGTCACCAATGAATCCAACAATTGATCCAGGCGGCACATTGAAGGAAACATCTCTTAAAACAACTTTGTTTCCAAATGATTTACTTAAATTTTCAATTTCTAGAAGATTTGACATCATTACACTCCTATCTAAACTTTTCATAAAAAATCGAATAAAAATAAGTTTTCTCCTATTAAAAATTATCCACTTTTTCTCTCACTTTCTTTTTCAGTTTAAAAATAAGACGATTACTATATTCTTTATTTTCTACTAAAATTCGATACATCTCCCACACTCCTACAACACGAACAAAAAGATAAACTCCGATAGCAATAAGTACAACACAGTACGGATAATACTGCACTAATTCGCCTGAAGTGATATGTTTTTTCTCAAACAAAAACGGGATTGCGCCTGCGGCTATAAAACAAAATCCAACAATCATCACTGCAGCATACTTCTTCTTAATTACTTCATATCTTTTTGTCAATTCTTTTAGAAAGTTTTGATCAAATAGTAGTTCTTCCTTTTTCAATACATTGTATCGACTCTCTTCTATCGTTGCAGGTACCATCATTGCTCCAATTCCAAGGACAGCAATGATAATGACAAGGAATGTCGACATTGTTGCATTTTCTTTAAATAATAAATACGGTATTGTAGATAAAATCAGCAAACTAAACCCTAACGCTATATATTTAGAAATTTTTTGTCCATACACTATATACCCTTCTGCCATTTCTTTACTTACGTAATAGCCATCTACATTTTCATTACTTTGCTCAGCAGTTTCTTTTAATAAATAGTCGAGTGATACTTCAAATACATTTCCAATCATTATTAACTTTTCAGTTTCAGGAAAACCTTGACCGTTTTCCCATTTACTAACCGCTTGCCTTGTCGTATTTAATTTTTCAGCTAACGCCTCTTGAGAAAGGCCCTTTTCCTTTCTTAATTTAAAAAGCTTTTCACCAAATCCCATATGTGTATCCCCCTTTGTTTTCTTAGCTAAATTGTATGTAAACATTGCCCTTACCTCTATCTTCCTGCGGTTGCACTTTGTCAACTTACGGTTGCGATTGTGTTATTTAGCGGTTTTATATACGATTTAGCTATTTTCCCCATGATTATGGGGTGTCAATAAAATAACCATCTCAATAACCAATTATAACAATTAAAGGTAATTATTGTTATAAAGAAATCAAAAAACTCCCTTATTCATTTAAAGGAGTTTTCGCTATGAAATATTCCAAGAAGAGCTAATTTTTCTTCCTCATATTGATTCACAATTTCTTCTATACATTCTTGTATGTCGTGCAACAATTAATAAGCATCCCACACAGTATAAGTTGTCATCTCTTTATACAAGGCATACCCATATATATGTAAAATATTACTCCTATTAAATTCCCTAATAAAAACACTTCTCAATAATCATAACGGCTTCTGCTTAAACTTTTCATAATGTCGTACTTTTAATAAAAGGATATTCCCGCAATCTGTACAAATATAAGCATCCACTGGTGAAGATGTGAACATCGTCTCCTTTTTCCGTATTTGTGCATATCCGACAAACTCACCTTCTCCTATGTTTTGAGAACCACAATTAGAGCATGTCTGCACGTCTTTCTGTTTCATGAGAGCACCACCTTTAATCTGTTTCTACTCCCTTCGACGGTTAACTTCCATTTCCCTTCCAAAAAACTTCTTATCCTCTTACATTTCAACAGGAATCTCAGAACATAAAACGTATATGTACTATGAAATATATTTATTGACGGAGGAATTTTATGACTACTGTTATGACACTCAATACAGCACAAGAAATTGAAAACGCAGAAATACATATGCTTTCTTCTAGATTAGCGCTAATGCAAGCAATAAGCGGCAACCCAATGCAAGTACAAATGAAAAAGTTTGGGAGTGCCACTGCCTTTTCATCAAAAGTAATTGCTGGTCCTGCTTTTAACACAGTAAAAGGTGTTACCTTTACAACTACAGATGAGTTAGATGAAATTATCTCTTATTATCAATCACTACAAATCCCTTGCCGTTTTGAAATTACACCAGCGCAAGGTACAGCTGAATTATTTCAATACTTATCTCAAAAAGGATTTTACCAATCTAGCTTCCATACCGCTGTATATAGTAAACCGAAAGAAGATCCTTCTCTTCTTCCTTCTAACATTTTAGTACGCAAACTAAAAGAAACTGAGTTTGATATTTTTGCATATATATATGTATGCGGGTTTAACATGCCATCCTTTACAAAAGATGGCGTGCGCCAAAATAACGAAATTCTTTACAATAAACCAGGCTGGCATTTTTTCATAGCTGAAGTCCAAAATATCCCTGCAGGCATTGGTGTACTGTATGTAAATAAAGGTATTGCCTCATTAGCTGCTTCTGCTACTTTACCGGAATTTCAGCGTAAAGGGTGTCATACTGCATTAATTCAAAAACGAATAGAAACAGCTATAGCAACAGACTGTCATTTAATAGTTGGACAAGCAAGGTTCGGTAGCATCAGTCAAAATAATATGGAGCGCGCTCATTTAAAAATCGCTTATACGAAATCCATATGGACTGCAAAAGACATATAATTAACATTTTTTCTCCTTCCATTACAATCTTATACATTCTATGACAATTCCTTTTCTATCCTATTAATCATTTGAATATTCAAACTATATTTGTTACGCTATTACTAGATACATCATTCAACTTGCAATATGAAAAGAGAGTTCTAATCAAACTACAAGGAGGAGAAATGTATGACAAAGCATAATTATGGTTTAAAAGAAAAAGTAGAAGGTGCCATCGATAAGGTAAAGGGTGAAGTAAAAGAAGTTGTCGGAAAAGTAACTGACAATAAGAAATTACAAGCCGAAGGAAAATGGGATAAAGTGAAAGGCACTGCTAAAGATACAGTTGGTAATGTAAAAGAAAAAGTACATGAATATAAGAAACATAAATAATAAAAACACGTTAGATGTATTTCCATCTAACGTGTTTTTTTATTTTATCTTTACTTTATATACATAACTAACCAAATAACATACAATATATTTTTATTTCTCTATACTCTTTGTAAGCGGTTCTTTAAAGGCATTTCTATTCCACACAGCAAAAACAATAAGAGAAATAATAAAGAATACAACAAGACATATACCCAAATAATCAAAATTAACTACCTGTATGAGATTCCAAAACGGGCCCTGTAAATTATAGCTTTCAATAAGCAAAGATAATAGTTGATAACCCCCTATTAAAAAAGCCGTTATAACAGATATTGAGGTAATTAATACATTATATGAATTTCTTATTCGACTATTTTCCATTGCCCACTTATAATTCGTATTCATGAATGTACTATCTAATGTATCCATCAACGACATTCCTGCAGCAAACAAAATAGGAAAAGCAAATATACTTACAAGTGGAATGGACTGACTTGTTGCAGTTACTGTAGAAAGAGCAATTAATCCAATTTCACTTGCTGTATCAAAACCAAGCCCAAATAAAAAACCAATCATATACAATTGCTTTTGACTATCAATAAACCTAAATAAGCGCTGCGTGAAACGATATATAAATCCTAAGTTTTCTGGTTGCTTATCCTCTTGGCTTCGTAACACTTTAATAAGGTACAACAGATTGGTAAGACCGATAATAATAAGGAATGTGCTAGAAACGATTGTACCGATAATACCGCCTATAGTAGAAAAACTCTCCATTCCATGTTTTGCCGTTTTTCCAATTAAAGCAATTAATACTATCATCACAAATACTACAGTAGAGTGTCCTAATGAGAAGTAAAATCCCACCCCCTGTGAGTTCTTACCTTTTTCAATTAATTTCCGAACAGTATTATCAATTGCGACAATATGATCACTATCAAACGCATGACGCAATCCTAAAGAATATGCAATAATAGCCATTCCAATTATGCTATTGCCTTTATACAGTGCAGGTAATAATAAGAGAATTCCAAGCACATGAAGAAATATGATAATAACAAAAAAGTTAGTTGCTTTTTTCAGTTCACTTTTCCACATAGTTACTAACCCTTTCTACTCTAAATTGAATACTCTTAAAAAAGAAAAGTGCCATAATGAAAACTAAAATCGTTATAATAGTCACTAAAATAATTACAAAATCATTTAACACGTCTGTATGATTTGTAAGTGTTAACAAAGCTGGTATCGTTGCAGTAATCCAAGATTCAATGAAGCAAACAATCCCTACATAAATATGGATCTTCTTTTTCAACCCATCTTGCAGGAAAAATAAAAACCAAAGGAACGCCCAAAAGAACCAAATTATTGTACTTTGTAGACTTCCACTCTCATGTAATTGATTCACTATTCCCATAACCGTCGCAATAATAGCAACCCAAAGAGAATAGTAACCTACACCCGAAGAATCAAGTTTTAATATATTCGTAAGACCAACATATAAATAAGTAAAACCAAATAAAAAAATAGTTCCATTAGATAGGATAGTCCACTCATCGGATGGACTTCCTGTAAATAATAAATATAATGGTGTCAAAGTTTGTAATGCCCCTACAAATAAATTGAAGTACCCTACGCTTTTGCTATCAATGAGTTTAAAAGCTGCTAGTGAATTCATAAATAGAACTGCACCGACAAACAATAATCCCACATTAGTCATAGTATCCCCTTCTCCTACTTAATATTTTCGATAGGATGTTAATTCTTCATGCAAACAGTTCTCTCTAACAAAACGATGACACTGAAAAAATATGGACTCCATATCCTCTGTATTATGACTGAGTATGCGCATGACAAAACCTTTACAGGGCATAGAAGATATTCCAATCTTCATATTATTGGCGTTAGAAAGCGACGTTTTCAATGCTGCAATTAAATCATTTGTAATGTTCTCATTAATAACTATGAAAGTACCATAATGGGAATATTGATTTAATATTCCCATTTGATCTAACGACTCTTTGAAAGGGTTTAACAATAGATGATCGTAAACTACAAGTTTGTTTTCCATATATATTTTTGTTAGCGAATCAAAATACTGGTATGTGAACTTCTCCATATTTGGAGACCAACCAGGCGTAACTGAATCACATAAAATCAATGTAGAATTACTTTGCATATATATATTTGTTTTTTGCTTATATGCTGCATCCTTGTACATAATTAACGGATCTGGTAAATACTCCATAACAGCATTTTCACCAATACAAACATTCAATTCTTGCAAAGCATAACTATTTGGAGTCTTGTAAACTTTCGTTGCTGATTGGCTTGTTACATATGTTTTCGCATCTTCACGAACATTTATATTTATAGAATAGAAGTCTCCTTTTAAATAGCCTCCACCAGAATTCATGATATAGTAATATGCTCTACCATAATCGTCCAAATATATTGGCTGCGTTACTTTTAAGGCATCTTTATGATAAACCTTAATAGGTACGGTTTTATGTCTCTTTTCCATCACATCAATGTTTAAGACACCTGTAGGGGCTTTCATTTTTTCAATCCTTCTAACATGATGTTTTGTCGCATCCAATTTATTAATTCCTGTAAGCCTTCCTCATCCTTCAAATTTGTAAAAAAATATGGTTTATTATGTCGGTAATTTTTCGTATCCTGCTCCATAACTCCAAGATCAGCCCCTACATAAGGTGCCAAATCCGTTTTATTAATCACAAATACATCAGATTTGATCATTCCTTGTCCACCTTTACGAGGAATCTTTTCTCCTTGTGCCACATCGATAATATAAATTGAAAAATCCACTAGCTCTGGACTAAATGTAGCAGCTAAATTATCACCCCCACTTTCAATAAAAATAATATCTAAATTATTATGTCTAATCATGAGTTCTTCAATTGCTTCAAAATTCATAGAAGCATCCTCTCGAATTGCTGTATGTGGACACCCTCCTGTCTCTACACCAATAATTCTATCTTCTGGCAAAACACCTGTTTTCAATAAAATCTTTGCATCTTCTTTCGTATAAATATCGTTTGTAATTGCTGCAATTTCATAATCTGTATTTAAATATTTTGTTAACTTTTCAACTAACATTGTTTTCCCAGCACCTACCGGGCCACCAATACCAATTTTAATAGGCTTTATCATTTTATTTTTCCTCCCTATGACATGAAGACTCTTATATTTACATCTTCATGTTGCATTTGATTTATTTCGAATTCAGGATCATTCAATCCAAAATCCTCTAATGAAAGCATTTGAATTCTATCAATAGATTCACAGATCAATTCATGGCATTCTTGTAATAGTTTTTGACCATCTGTTTGCCCAAGAGGAATGGCTCTCACACCATTTTGAATAATGCTTCCAACACTTGAATATAAGAAAACTAAGAGCGTTTCTTCTATTGTCATTTTCAATTCCGCCCCTAATATTCCGTATACAATACTAGGATGTCCTTGTAATCTATTACAAAAAATATTTTCTTTGTACACATTTAAATTTTCAAATGAAAACAATTCACAACACAACTTAGAGGCACTTTTACTAATCATTCTATTTGCTTTTCTACATTCAAAAGGCAATGTTTGTGCCGTTATTAATTCATCTAAAAATGTAATTTTCTTATCATCATTATTCTTAATGGCTTCGTAAGTATATTTGCAAATTAAGCCGTCCGTGTGTGTTAATTGCACTTTTACATATCGATTAATCCATTTGAAAAATTCGCCTTTATTTGTAACTTGTCCCTCTTGAATAAATGTTTCTAATCCAAAAGAGTGACTAAAACTTCCTGTTGGGAAGTTCGAATCACTAATTTGGAGTAGGTTAAGTAGGTTAAATATGCTTGTGTGAAGCATGCTTGAACGGTTTTGGTAATACTCTATGTTCTTTTTGATAAGGAACACCTTCCTTTTTGAGTAACTCTTCTACTAAGTAGTCGTTCGCCAAAATCATACACCCTTCATCGAATTGTGCTGGCAAATGTCTATTTCCTAAGTTATGCGCAATAATTCCCATTTCTTTTATTGACGTTGGAGTAATTACAATTACCTCTTCTGGTAACACTTCAATATATACAATACGATGTTCATCTTCATATAAAATATCACCGTTCTTTAATGTTTCCCCATTATCTAAAGACACTCCAATTTCAAAACCAGATTCTGAAAATAATTTCTGAACCCTCTTCAGTAAAAGTTCACTAGAAATCAATATTTTATCAAGATGCTTTTTTGTATTTGAAAAATCATTCATATTGCATACGTTGTTATTAATTTTTTCAATAATCATTTTATCTCCCCCGTTATATCAAAATAAAAAATATCTTTGAGCCATAGGTAATACATCTACTGCTTCACACGTAATAACTTGTCCATCAACTTTAACTTCATATGTCTGCGGATCTACTTCAATTTCTGGTGTTGCATTATTCAGCTTCATATCTTGCTTAGAAATCTCTCTCGTATTTCTAACAGGTAATACAACTTTATTTAAACCTAATTTTTCTTTAATATTATTCTCATAAGCTACTTTAGATACAAATGTAATCGAACTTGACTGTACTGCTTTTCCATATGCACCAAACATCTTTTTTTCATAATATGGTTGTGGTGTAGGGATCGAAGCATTCTCATCTCCCATTAATGCCATCACTACCATCCCGTTTTTCAAAACCATATCTGGCTTAACACCGAAAAATTGGGGATCCCATATTACAAGGTCTGCATACTTTCCTACTTCAATAGAGCCGACATATTCTGAAATCCCATGTGTAATAGCTGGATTAATCGTATACTTAGCTATATAACGTTGAATTCTATTATTATCGTTATATTCTTTATCTCCCTCTAAACTACCAATCTGCTTTTTCATTTTATCGGCGGTTTGCCAATTGCGAATAATAACCTCTCCAACCCTTCCCATCGCCTGTGAGTCAGAGCTAATCATGCTGAAAACCCCTAAATCTTGCAAAATATCCTCTGCTGCAATTGTTTCTTTTCGAATCCTTGAATCCGCAAACATTACATCTTCTGGAATATTTGCTTTTAAATGATGACATACCATGAGCATATCTAAATGTTCATCCAACGTATTCACTGTATATGGCAAGGTCGGGTTCGTTGAAGAAGGTAAAATATTATTCAGTGCAGCAATCTTTATAATATCTGGTGCATGCCCACCGCCAGCCCCTTCAGTGTGGTACGTATGAATAACACGATTATCAATAGCCTTTATCGTTTCTTCCACAAAACCACATTCATTTAACGTATCCGTATGAATAGCAACTTGAATATCATATTTATCGGCGATCTGTAACGAGTGATTAATTGCTGAAGAAGTCGCGCCCCAATCTTCATGAATTTTTAATCCAATAGCCCCTGCAAATATTTGTTCTTCCAGGGCAGGTAAACTTGAACTATTTCCTTTCCCTAAAAACCCAAGATTTATAGGAAAAGCTTCTGCTGCTTCTAGCATTTTTCTTAAATTCCAAGATCCAGGTGTTATTGTAGTTGCCTTAGTACCCTCTGCCGGTCCTGTTCCTCCACCAATTAAAGTTGTTATACCTGAAGCTAATGCTGTATCAATTTGTTGTGGGGATATGAAATGCACGTGTGTATCAATACCTCCAGCTGTAACGATTTTCCGCTCACCAGAAATTACTTCCGTTGATGTTCCAATGATGATATCAATATTATCCATAACTGAAGGATTACCACTCTTACCAATTGCTGAAATCCTTCCATCTTTTATACCAATATCCGCTTTATATACTCCTGTATAATCAATAATAATTGCATTGGTAATAACAACATCCACAACACCCTGTTCCCTTGTAAGTTGCGAATTTTGTCCCATACCATCTCTAATTGATTTCCCTCCACCAAAGACAGCTTCATCACCATATACGGTGTAATTCCGATCAATATGTGCGAATAATTGTGTATCCGCTAAACGAATAGAATCTCCTGTAGTTGGACCATATAAATCAGCATATTGTTTACGTGACATCTTAAAGCTCATGCTATCTCCCTCTTTTTTTGTAAGATTGAATATCGCCATCCACTTTATTTTTAAATCCATATACTTCTTGCTTCCCTGAGTATGGAACTAATTCAATCGTTTTTTCATCCCCAGGCTCGAATCTTACCGCTGTACCCGCTGGAATATTTAAATGTTGTCCAATTGCTACACTACGATTGAACTTTAACGCCTCATTCACTTCATAAAAGTGGTAATGAGATCCAATTTGAATCGGTCTATCTCCCTGATTTAACACCTTAACTTTCGTTGCTTTTTTATTTCCATTACATACTATGTCTTCTTTCGCAAGGATATATTGCCCTGGAATCATCTCATTCACTTCCTTTAATGAATTGGTTGATGAATAGTTACTAATTTTGTTCCATCAGGAAAAGTTGCCTCAACTTGAATATCTGATATCATGTCTGCAATACCATCCATAACATCTTCAGCACTTAAAATATTTTTTCCAAGCTCCATTAATTCCGCTACATTTTTACCATCTCTTGCTCCTTCCAAAATTTCATACGTAATAATAGCGATACTTTCTGGATAGTTTAACTTAAGCCCTCTCTCCTTTCGTCGATAAGCTAAATCAGCCGCAGCAACTACCAGCAGTTTATCAATTTCTCTTGGCGTTAATCTCATTACAATCTTCCTTTCTGAAGTATTTTAAAACTAAGAATATTCTAAAAACAAAAAGTGTACTTCCAATGTCCTTTCCGTGTTTTCTCCATGTTTTTTTCTGCCAATCAAATAAAAAAAGACTAGAATTTCTAGTCTTTTTTTATTTCCCTTCATTCTTCTCTAACACATACAAATCTTCTTCAATATTCGTTAATTTCTCACTTACAAGTTTTCTTGCATCTCCAATTGCTTGATTGTATGCAAATGGTCCTACTAACTTTATCATTTCTTCTATTAAACGTTCTGCTTGGAAACGTCCAATCTCATCTAAATCTTCTTCAACGAAAAATTGCTGAATTTGTGCTACAAGCTCTTCTTTTTTATCATTTGGTATTTTTATGTTCATCATCATTCGTTACTCCTCTATATTTAAGATAATACTTTTCTTAACTCTACCATAGAAAAGCGATTTCCTGGACAAGTTTTTGTAACCCCTTCTAACTCCCTATGGCCGAGTATATTTACTTTCTCTATGGCAAACTGCTTCATAAACATTTTACATAAAGAATATAATGAATTCATTTGCGGGGTAGTTGGATCATATTTATCAAAATTTCCCGTCATACATATTCCAATTGTGTCACTATTATTATCTTTCGCATGTGCTCCAATATGTAAACCTCGCCCTTCGACTACAGTTCCATCTTCTTCAATAAAATAATTGTAACCAATCCCGCTCCATCCTCTTACCTTTTGATGAAATTCGTGAGTTTTATACACATCCCATCCATCTTCTGACGTATGGTGGATAATCAGTTTATTTACTTTCTCTAAAGGAACTAATTCATCTTGAAATGTTAAATTTACACATTTAATTTTCATTTGAACTTCCTCCCCTTAAAAATCAATTATAATAATTGTTTTATCATCTGGTCTTATTCTATTTTCTCCTTCTAGCCTTTCAATGATTGCTACATATTCTTTTATACTATTCTTTCTTATATATACCACAATTTGTTCTAACGACCACTCCGGATGGAACAATCCGTCCGAACAAATAAAGATCCCACTTACATCAGCTACATGTAATTCCCCATGTTGTAAATAAGTCATTGCCTCTTTCATCCCATTTGCAACTGAGTAACCGTTTGGCACATTTGCAAGATAGCGGTTGTATTTTAACTGCTCCCGAACATCTTGAAAAACATGTTCTTCTGGGACTTGTAATCCTTTTTTACGATCCTCTTCTCTCTTCTTTTTTGCACGTTTACTAATTCCCTTAACTGTATCTTTTGTTAATACTCTTATCGCTCCATCCTGAAGTATTGCAACAATCATACAATCACCTAATTGTGCATATTCAAGTTTCTCGCCTTTTATTTGAACTGCTGCAATACATGTACACCACAGATGGTCTTTTTTTCTCGTATCGACCTTGTACTCTAGCATCTTATTTTGCAATAATTCATTCGCCTTTGCAACTTCACCTTGTAAACTATTAATCTCCCTTAACGAAGTAAAATGACTTGCAAATAAATGCGAAGCGATGTATGCTCCATTATGTCCTTCTTCATCACCAAACGGAACGAGCGGTGTTGCTCCATCACATACACCATAAATCATTTTATCTTCATTACAAAAAAATGAATCCTCACACTCTTGTTTTAAAGGACTCTTCTGTTGGTATGTTGTTATCTTCATATCTGTATCCCCTCCCAATTTATCAAACACTCGAACTATTTAGATTAATCTAATTTTCCAAAATAAACTGTTTTCCCCTAAAACTTTCAATTTCATATATAATCTTGAAATAATATGATTATTTAGTGAAGGACGGGAAAGAGATGGTCAGATTTCTTGGTGTTATTTTTGGTTCTATTATTATTGCAATTGCCTTTAATCTTTTCCTTATCCCCCATAAAATTTTAAGTAGTGGAATTGGCGGAATTGCTATTATTTTAGGAATTGCAACCCCTGTGAACACAGGTATTATTAACTTTGTATTGAACTTACCTATCCTTATTTTAGGATACATAGGTCTTGGAAAAAAAGTAATTTTTAACACAGTTGTCTCTGTAATTGTATTATCTGTTGCACTATATTATATTCCTGTAAAAGTCGTGGCAACAGACCCACTTTTATCATCTGTATTTGGCGGTGTCATCGCCGGAGCTGGTATTGGTCTTGTCTTTAACTGCCATGGTTCAACTGGTGGATTTGATATTATCGGTATGTTGTTATCTCGTAAGCGAGATATTAAACTTGGTGGATTCCTTATTGCATTAAATACTGTTGTTGTTGTCATTGCAGGATTTTTCTTCACTTGGGATGTTGCCCTTACAAGCTTACTTTCAATTTATGTAACTGGTAAAGTAATTGATGCCGTTCATACGAAGCATCGTAAAGTTACACTTATGATTGTAACAAATCAAGCAGAAGAAATGAAAAAAAAACTTCTTTCAACTGTAGTACGCGGAATTACATTACTGGATGGTGAAGGTGCTTATTCAAACGAGAAAAAACGTGTACTTATGACAGTCGTTTCTCGTGAAGAGTTAGCAAGTATGAAACTAACAATTTCCGAAATTGATCCTCATGCATTCGTTAATATTACGGAGACTGTTGAAGTATTAGGATTGTTTAGAAAAGCGTAAAAAACTAGGTGGACCTCCACCTAGTTTTTATTTTCCATGAATTCAATTCGATTTCCAAACGGATCTGACACGTAAAATCTAATCACATCTGGTCGTGCATTGTCATCTATTATTTCAACACCTTGCTTTATTAACTCTTGTTTAAATTCATTAATTTTCAAAACATAAAAAGCTGGATGCGCTTTTTTAGCTGGATTAAAGTTCTGCTCAACTCCGATATGAATCTCTTGATTTCCACACTTAAACCAACACCCACCACGCTTCTTTAATTCCTCTGGCTTTGGGATTTCCTCCATACCAATTTTATTACCATAAAATTCTCGTGCTTCTTCTTCACATCCTACTGGCGCCGCTACTTGTACATGATCAATTCCTTGAATATAATTTTTCATATTCCTTCCCCCTCTTCTATTCTAATGTTATAACGAAAATACATTCATGTAACTTAGAAAAAATTAATAAAGCAATATAAGATTCTCTTATTATTTATTTTATATCCCTTACCAAAATCAAGAAAATAAATTTTATTCGGTAATTTCCATTTTTTATAGAAATACACATCAAACCTATATTATAGTTATTAATAGATCCATCTTTTTTAGATGCCAGTTGTACGGAGGAAATATTATGAGTCGTAAAAAATATTCATCTACTCAAAAAAAGCGTCACCCAAACGTATCAGGACGCCTACGAAACCATATACAAAATCGTTCTTTAGCAGAAATGTATGCATCTCTTTTTGAACATAATCCTGATAGTATTATTTCATTGAATTTAGAAGGAGTTATTTTACATATTAACCCCGCTGCTGAAAGAATATTAGGTTATACTTCTAGCGAATTAGAGCGAAAAATAATCACTTCTATTTTAGAAGCACATATTTCTGATCGAGTACTACAATACATAAAAAATACTGCAGCTGACAATCAACAAGAGTATATCGTCTCTATTTATCATAAAGACGGGTATTCACTAGATGTCGTAACAAAATTAGTTCCTATTTTTGTTGAAAACCGTTTAACAGGTGTATACGCCATTATGAAACCCCTTGAAAAATCCGAAAGAATTGAGAAAGCATTACAAGAGAGTGAGAAACGATTACGCACATTAATGAATTCAATGCCTGCGTTTGTTATTTTTAAGGATCATGAAGGGCGCTGGCTTGAAGCGAATGACTATGCGCTTTCTTGTTTCAATTTCCATAGCGTTCCTTATCATGGAAAAAGAGATAATGAACTCATTCAATATAACGAAGCATATCGGGAAGCTTTTTTGCATTGTGAAGAAGTTGATGAACTAACATGGCAAAAAGGACAAATTCTTCACGGAGAGGAATTTATTATACATAGAGATGATTTCGACTTAATTTTAAGTATTTCAAAGGTTCCACTCTTCCACCCTGATGGCTCACGCAAAGGTCTTATAGTGATGGGAAGGGACGTTACCGAACTAAAAGAAACTGAAAAATTATTACGAAAATCCGAAAAACTTGCAGTAGTAGGACAACTGACAGCTGGAATTGCCCATGAAATTAGAAACCCACTCACTTCATTAAAAGGATTTTTAACATTATTACATCCAGAAATAAATGAGGAAAATAAATGGTATGTGGACGTTATGTTGAGTGAAATTTCACAAATGGAATCTATAACAAGCCAATTTATGGCGATGTCTAAACCACAAGTGTTATCTATTCATACATGCAACGTACAAGCATTAATTGAAGAAGTTGTAACTTTTATTTTACCAACAGCAATTATGCATAGCGTTCATATCATCATGGATCATTTCGATTATATTTCTGACATTCAATGTGACAGCAATCAATTAAAACAAGTTTTTATTAACATATTAAAAAATGCAATCGAGGCGATGCCTGATGGTGGTAACATATTCATTCAAACAGCTTCGTTAGAAAATGATTTTATTTCAATACGCATTATTGATGAAGGTTGTGGGATTCCTGAAGAGCGCATGGCTCGTCTTGGCGAACCTTTTTATAGCTTGAAAGAAAAAGGAACTGGCCTTGGCTTAATGATGTGCTATAAAATCATTCAAGAGCATCACGGAAAATTATTCATTTCCAGTGAATTAAACATAGGAACAACTGTCGATATCCAATTACCGATTACTACAGCTCAGCCTGTAACAAACTCTTAACTATGCTAAATTAATATAGTAAAAGACATCTGTTATAAGTAGTTGGGTTATTGCGGAAAACATCTACACTAATACGTTAAAAAGCTCAAAGTCCCTATATGACTCTGAGCTTTATTTTTGTATACGATTTATTTTATTAAATCCACTCTTTTCCATGTTTACGAATAAACTGAATATCATTTTCATAATGTTCAAGATGCCCTTCATCTATCATCTTTTGGAAGTTCATATCGCCTTCTAGTGCTTTTCTTTTCATGTATTTACATAATCCTTCTAATCGTAGAAGTACCATCTCCAAATAATCCTCGGCCATGCCATCACTTTTATAGGATTCAAAAAACAATTTAACTCTTTGCTTTATACGGTCTGCATGCTGTAATGAATTATAATAAACCGCCTCACCTGTTTCCTTATAATAAACTCTACTTAATGGGACACAAGTGTAAAGAGTATAGGCTATGTCCCAAAGTCTTGGTCCAGGACCCGCAACATCAAAATCAATAATACCTACTGGTTTTTCGTTATTAAAAATAATGTTGTATATTGCAAAGTCATTGTGGCATACAACTTCTATATTATTTGGAGTATTATCCATCGGTTTCCAATCATCTGATAAAGGAAAATCACTCATAGCATCATGATAAAGCCGAAGCATCTTCGCTATTTCTTTTAAAACATCATTAGACCACATGTACTTTTTTAAAGGATAATTACCGGCTTTCCCTTCAATAAATGATAATATCTCTCTATCTTTATCATCAATACCTAAAAACTTTGGTGCATAACTAAAACCTTTGTTTTCCAAATGATTTAATAACTTATGAATTTTGGTACTGCCTTTCTTTAATTCTCGTCGAACAGTATCTTCCGAACGATATACGTTTGAAACATTCCCTCCCGTTAGCATTTCTTCATTTTCGTAGTTTGCCATCTAATAGTTTCCCCCTCATTATTAAAAAAATCCACACTCCTGTTCATTAACAAACAGGAACCCCTTTACTTTTCTTTATATTTAAACATAGTTTTCCTATTCTCCTTTAACCCCTTAAATCACAATAAAAAACGGGTATAAAATCTTTATGATTTTATACCCGTTTTTTGTCTATCATTTATGCCTGTGAAGCCATTTTTTCATACCATTCTGTTGCCTTCTCTACTTCACCAATCGTTAATTGATGCCCTCTATTTTCCCAATGCATTGTTACATTTGCATTTGCATTTTCTAATAGCATCTTCAATTCCTCTGACTCAGAAGATGAACAAATTGGATCATTTGTTCCAGCAGCAATAAACACTGCTTTCTCTACTAAATTAGGAAGTTCTATCCCTCTTCTTGGGACCATTGGATGATGAAGAATAGCACCTTTTAATGCATTTTCATAATGGAATAATAAACTCGCTGCAATATTTGCTCCATTTGAATACCCAACAGCTACGATATTATCTCTATCAAATTCATATGTTTTTGCTGCTTCATTTAAAAATTCATTTAATTCCTTCGTACGGAAAACAAGATCCTCTTCATCAAAAATACCTTCTGCTAATCGGCGGAAGAAACGAGGCATCCCATTTTCTAATACATTTCCACGAACGCTTAATACAGAAGCTTTTGGATCAATTCTTTCTGCAAGCGGTAATAGATCTAATTCATTTCCTCCTGTGCCATGAAGCAATAACAATACTGGTTTTGATGTATCTTTTCCTTTTTGAAAAACATGTTTCATCATATTCCTTTTCCCCTTTCAATCACTTTAGTCTAGATTTCTCACTTCAAATGGTAAGAGTGTCTGTTCAATTTGTTTTCTATGTTGTTCATATCGGTCCGGTAACTTTAACTCCTCACCCATCGTCTCTAAAGATTCGTCATGGGCAAAACCAGGAGGGTCTGTTGCAATTTCAAATAAGATTTCGCCGTGTTCTCTAAAATAAATTGCGTTAAAATAATTTCGATCTTGTACAGGGGTTACACCATATCCAAAGCGAGACACATGCTCTTTCCAGTCTAGTTGATCGGCATCGTCACTCGCTCTCCAAGCAATATGATGAACTGTACCAACACCCATCTGACCACGTCCGATTGTTGATAACCTCAAGTCGATAATATTTCCAATGTCAGCAGAAGAACGGAATCGAACAAATTCACCTTCTTCTCCAATTTTCTCAAGACCCATAACATGCTCTAACAATTCAGCTGTTTTTTGAGGTTGTGCAGATAAAAGGACAGCACCGCCAAATCCTTTAATTGCTACTTCTGGCGTAACTTCTCCAAAACTCCACGTATTTAATTCGCCCGCTTCTCTTTCTACTAATTCTATATGCAAACCATGCGGATCATCAAATTCCAAATACTTTTCTCCAAAGCGAGTCATTTTTGTATACGAAATATTGAACTTCTCCAATCTCTTTTCCCAAAATCCCATAGCACCTTTAGGTACAGCGTAAGAAGTTATCCCTACTTGACCATCTCCAATAACACCTTGCTGAGCACCTGCCCATGGGAAAAATGTAATAATAGTTCCTGGTGTTCCTCCGTCATTCCCAAAGTAAAGATGATACGTGCCTGGGTCATCAAAATTCACTGTTTGTTTTACTAAACGTAATCCTAATACACCTGCATAAAAATCTACATTTTCTTGTGGATGACCTACGATTGCTGTAATATGATGTATCCCCATTGTTTTCTTTTCCATTTCGCCCACTCCTTCTTCATTTCGTTATAAAAACTGTTTATACACTAAAATTCATTATTCATTTTGCCCATAGCACAAAGTAAAATCCATCATAATAATTTTATCTTGAATTCGAGATATTAACCAAAAAAATTACCACACCAGTGTTCACGGAACTAAAGTTATCTTGAATTCGAGATGTTTTCCAAAAAATATATATGTTATTTCAAATTATAGAACATCTTTACTATTTATATAACGTTCAAAATTTATCTTTGATTCGAGATTTATTATATGTTAATTGTTTTTTATTGTCAATAAGTTCCTTATTTAATTATTTCTCTTTGATTAACTTTATGATCAAAGAAAAGGTCATACAAACGTATGACCTTTAACGCATATATTTTATCTTCTATTTACTATAGGGAACAATTCCGACAGTGGAACGATTCTTCCGCTTTCATCTTTAAACACAATATGCTCTCTCGTTAAATGACGCGGACTCTTCACTCCCGCTGCTGCCGCTAATGAAAACAAACTATATCTCATACTAATAACATAGTTCATTACTCGCCATTTCTTTTCATACGGATCTAATGCTTTTTGGTAGTGTGGATTCGTAGTTGCAACCCCAGATGGACATTGTCCTGAATTACATTGAAGCGCCATAATACAACCACTCGCCATCATAAATCCGCGTGCTGAATTTACAGCATCTGCACCAATAGCTAAAGCAATCGCCACTTTATCTGGTGTGATTAACTTCCCGGAGGCAAACACCTTTAGTTTATCCCTGACACCAAAATGATTTGCCGTATCAATAAATGTAAGTAATGCCGGTATAAGCGGAAGCCCCATACTATCTGCCATCGATTTATATGTTGCACCTGATCCACCTTCTGAACCGTCGATTGTAATAAAATCTGGATAGATGTTTAATTCTTTCATTGTTTCTAATAAATCTTCCAAAGGCTCCTGTTGACCAATTACAATTTTCATCCCGATTGGTTTACCGCCGTTTTCTTGCAACTTTCGAATAAAATAAAGTGTATCCGCTGCATTTTTTAAAAATGAAAATCGATTCGGTGAATTAATCGTCTCCCCTTCTCGTACGTTCCGAACAGAAGCAATTTTCTCATTTACTTTTTGTCCCTCTAGATGGCCACCACGTATTTTAGCACCTTGCCCAAATTTCAACTCGAACGCCTTAATATTACTTTCTTTCGCTTTATCCATAAATTTCTCCATTGAAAAATTCCCGTCTTCATCACGGTATCCGAATAACCCTGGACCAATTTGCGCAACGATATTCGCACCTGTATGTAAATGTTCTGGAATTACACCCCCTTCTCCAGTATTAATCCATGATCCACCTGCCATTTTCGCACCAAAACCGCTCGCTAAAATATAATTTTCTCCAATCGCACCGTAAGATGTCGCTGATGCTCCAAACATTCCATGTAGCTTCCACGGATATTTTCGGTTTTCACCGACTATAATTGCATCGTCTTCTTCATACAGCCAAAGATTTGTTGTATCCGCTGTCAATTTTTCTCTTCTTGAAAATAAACCTTCTTTATGAATCACATACTTTTTACCTTCTCGCTCTTGCAATAGATTCACACTTAATTCCTCAGTTAATATCGGAAACAATGTATTAGCAATATAATAGCCAGAAACTTCAAAATCTCGTTTCGATCCAAAACCAAGTATTTCAGAGCGATATTTCGCTAAAAACATAACACTTTGAAAATCATAACGTGAAAAAGGCTTTCCATCCGTATCGTGATCAAACCAATATTGCCGAAATTCAGGCCCTATCTTTTCAAGTAAATAGCGCATTCTCCCTAAGTATGGATGCAGTTTTAATATAGAATGATGCGTCCGTTTTTTTACAAAAAATGTAATGATAAAAAAGATGATTAAAAGTAACATCAAAAAGAGCAATATACTAATAATAACGAGTAGCGTTTCACTCATTCCGCTTCCTCCTATGAAATTCTATAATAAAAGGAGAACACTCGATGTGTTCTCCTTTTATCTTTATTCACACTAATGTTACAAGATGCTCTTTCGCGTCATATTCAACTAAACTTTCAGCACGTTTAATGCGATGAACAAAGTCTGGATTAGCAATTAACGGTCTTCCGAATGCTGCTACATCAATTGTTCCTTCTTGTAGTGCTTCTTCTGCCTCTTTCGGATTCAAATTACCTACTCCAACTATAGTACCATCCCAATATTTTCTTACTAGTTGATGAAAATTCTTTCCGTCAGCAATCACTTGCGTATAATTCATCGTTGAAGGATGGATCATCGTTAACCCCGCTTCTTTAAACATATTTACGAACGTTTCAAGCGCAAGTTCAGGATTTTCCCACATATAAGTAGGGTTATCACCTTTAAAGGCAGAGAAGCGAAGAAGTGTTTTATCAGCTCCAACTGCTTCAATTACAGCCTGAACAACTTCTTTCATAAACGTTAATCTTTGCTTTAAATCACCGCCGTATTTATCAGTTCGCTTATTCGCAAGTTCATAAGTAAATTGATCAATTAAATATCCGTGTGCACCGTGAATTTCTACACCATCAAATCCAGCTTCTATCGCATTCTTCGCAGCTTGTGCATATTGACCAATTACTTTCTTTATTTCTTCTATTGTCATTTCTTCTGGTGTATCAAACGGTTTACGAAAACGTGGAACATTCCCTTCTGCAGCAATGGCTGACGGTGCTTGCGGCAATTGACCACCAATTATTTCATGGTGACTCATGCGTCCAACATGCCATATTTGAGCAATAATCGTTCCACCTTCTTTATGTACTGCCTCCGTAACCGGTTTCCAAGAGTTGATCTGTTCTTGTGTATAAATCCCTGGTACTCCTGGGTTTCCTTTTGCTCTCGGACTAATAACAATTCCTTCTGTAATAATTAATCCAATCCCATCCTCGGCACGTTTTCGGTAATACTCTACTACGTCAGTGCCAACTACTCCGGTTTCATTGTCTGCAAAACATCTCGTCATCGGTGCCATTGCAATACGATTACGAAGAGACCAAGATCCAATTTGAATCGAATCAAACAACTTCGTCTTTTCAATATTTTCAAAAGATCCCCAAGCATTTATATTTGTTCCTTCATAAATACTTGCCGCTTTATTATTTGAACTTGTCATTTTTCTTCCCCCTAAAAAAATCTTACTATAATCGCATCATACTTACTTTTAGATAGTAACGTCAATTTATACGCTTTTACCATAAAACATTCGAATATCAAAAAAATAGAATGATATAAATAAAATTAAAAAAGGTTTCCTAAGCAGGAAACCTTTTTTAGTTGACCATATATGGCTAACAATTCGTTTATCTCTTTTATATAAAGAATATAAACTATTATTATCTCTTCACATATAAAAAATTACTTAACAATAGAAGTGAGAGTGGTTCAGTATTCTTCTAAAAATAATAACTTATATATACCTAAAACAATGAAAGCCCTACCTCTCTTTCATCCTTACGGCTCCTCGTCCGTGCCAGTGTGAATCAGGATTGCAAAAATCAAGTAACTATTTTATCGAAGTATTTAATGAAACTTCGAACATTCGTAAAAGAATTTAAAAAATAAAAATGGATTTGATTGTAGTAGTAACAAAAGAGGTTAATGCTCTAAAAGTGGTTTGAAAGAGTTGAATGTCTTTGAAATGATTGATTCTCTATAATTATATTCCCAAAAAATTCAAGATCTTTTTTGGGATGTAATACATTATTTGTAATAAATCTTAACAAAAGCTTTTTATTTGATTTTCTGTGATACCTTCAATTAATCCCAGTTCACTAATCAAAAATTCATGTGCGTTATCTAACATTTTCTTTTCGCTTGCATTAAGTGCTTTTTCTTTCTGCATACGCAATAAATCACGTACAACTTCAGCACCTTCTTGTATTTTACCCGTTTTTATTTTATCAGTGTTCAATTTATACCTTTGTTTCCACGTAAGTAATCTATCTGATTCCCCATGTTGAAAAACATCTATTAAGTGTGTTAATGCCTTTAAATCTGTAACTGGTCGTATATTTGAATTCAATATTTTCCCCATAGGAATCATTACTTCCATATTACTAGCCGACATTTTTATAACATAATACTGTTGTTTTTCCCCTGAAATTTCCTTTTCTTCTATGGCTTTAATTATACCTGCTCCGTGCATTGGATAAACAATGTTATCGCCAATTTGAAACAAATAATCCACCTCCATATATGGTAACCTTCTCAAGCATAACACACATTTATTTTTTTAGCAAAATTTTTATAATATCACAAAAATATTTTCCATGTCAATTTATTTACACATAAAAATTCAATTTGTACAGAAACACTAAAGAACCCGCATTTTTGTTACCTTTTCCTCCAATTTTATATACCTTGTAAAACAAAAAATACATCGCTACATATAAGTAGCGATGTATTTTTATATAATGTGCAACATGAAAGACACAAACGGTTACTTCAAAACTTCACACACAATTCTTCGCTTATATACTAACCTGTTTACTAATCGTTTCTCGTGCTAACAGAAAACTCATAATCACTTGCGCAGCTACTCTACTCGTCATATCCCTAAAATCAAGAGTTGGATCAATTTCTACTATATCCATCCCTTGAACGAGTGGCTCTTTACCAAGGAATTCAATTGCATCAAGTAAAGTTGTACTATCCATTCCACCAGGGCCAATTGCTGGACAGCCTGGCGCAAACGCTTGGTCTAATACGTCCATATCAAGAGAAATGTAAATAGAAGTCACACCTTGTTTTCTTAATACTTCAATACTTTCTGAAATAAGATCTTTTATTTCTCGCTCTCTTACATCTTTCATTGTATACACTGTCACGCCATGCTCTTTTGCATATTCATGGTACGTACGTGCATTTGAAAAATTACGAATTCCGATTTGAACGAGTTGTTTTCCTGTAATGACATCATTTTCTAGTAAACTACGGAACGGTGTACCATTTGACGGACCACCATCATCTAAATTGCGTAAATCATGATGGGCATCAAATTGAATAATACCGACCTTTCCTTTACTATTTGCAAAACCTGTTATACTCGGGAAACTAATCGAGTGGTCACCACCAAGAACAATCGGTATCATTTTCGGATTTACTTTCGTCAAGTGACCAACTGTTTTCGCAATTCGGTTATGACTTTCTTTTATATCTGTCACATGCATCGTAATATCACCGCAATCATGAAGAACACTTTCTTTCATATCGTGTTCTTCTGTAATTGCGTACGTGCTATATGCATCTAACATCGCACGAATTGTTTTCGGTGCAAAACATGCCCCTGAATGACTAATAGATGGTTTAGAAAGGGGTGCACCAATTAAGGCTGCACCGAATATTTCTACGCCTTCCTCCCAATCTTTAATCATCTCACTCCATTTCGTTACTTCACGATCAATAAATTTTGCATTTTTCTTTAAATAGTGGCCGTGCTCCACGATTGTTCACCTCTTGTATATGCGATATTACCGTTCTTCCACACTGTATTTACATGACTTACGCCGTAATGGTACGGTACGTAAGCATAATTGTAAGCATCCCATAAAACTAAATCTGCCTTACGACCAACTCTAATTTTCCCAGCTACATCACCACGATTAATTGCGTAAGAAGAGTTAACTGTTACCGCATTCCAGACTTCTTCTGGTGTCATTTTCAGTTTCAACATCGCAATGCTCATAATAAGCTGAATGTTTTCAGTTGGACAGCTACCTGGGTTAAAGTCTGTAGCTAAAGCAACTGCTACACCTTCATCAATCATTTTGCGTCCACGTGCAAAACTTTCTTTATTTAAATAGAAAGTCGTTCCTGGTAATAAAGTCGCTACTGTATTAGAGTTTGCAAGCATTTCAATTCCTTTATCAGAAGCGCCAACTAAATGGTCCGCTGATGCTGCACCAATTTCAGCTGCTGCTTCCGCACCACCAAGAGGGTCGATTTCATCTGCATGGATTTTCACGTCAAAGCCAAGCTCTTTCGCTTTTAATAAAAATTCTTTTGATTCTTCTACAGAGAACACACCTGTTTCACAGAAAATATCGATGAATTCAGCTAATTGCTTCTCTTTCATTTCTGGCAGTAGGTCTAACATCCATTGTAAAAATTCTTTTGATCTACCTTTATACTCTTTCGGAACTGCATGAGCACCTAAAAATGTGGAAACTAAATCGATTGGATGCTCTTTTTGTAATTGTGCAGTTGCCTCTAATTGTTTCCATTCCGTCTCGTCATCTAATCCGTAACCACTCTTAGCTTCTACAGTTGTCACACCAAAAGATAACATACGGTCTAAATGAAATTTCGCTTTTTGAACAAGTTCTTCTTTCGACGCCTGCTTCGTTGCATTTACAGTTGAAAGAATACCTCCGCCTTTTTCTAAAATTTCTAGGTACGGAACTCCTTGTAATTTTAGTGCGATTTCATTTTCACGAGATCCACCAAATACAAGATGAGTGTGCGGATCAACAAGACCAGGAGAAACCATTTTCCCGCCGCAATCAATAACTTCTTTCGCCTGAAGCCCTTTTGCTTCTTCCGCTGTTCCAACGAAAGTAATTACGCCGTTTTCAATTCCAACTACACCGTTTTCAATAACAGGAAGCGTGTTCATCGCTTCCCGTCTTAACAAGCCATCTTCTTGATCCATTGTTAGTAATTGACCGATATTTATTAGTAAAGTGTCCAGCATGTTTTCTCCTCCTTATTTCATCATTGGAATGTTAACGCCTTTTTCTTTCGCTGTTTCAACAGCTAAGTCATATCCAGCATCTACGTGACGAACAACACCCATTCCAGGATCAGAAGTTAATACGCGCTCAATACGTTTTGCTGCTGCTTCTGTTCCATCTGCAACAATAACCATTCCAGCGTGAAGTGAATAACCCATACCAACGCCACCACCGTGGTGAACAGATACCCAGCTCGCACCGTTTACACTGTTAATTAATGCATTTAAAATTGGCCAGTCTGCTACTGCATCACTGCCGTCTTTCATCGATTCTGTCTCACGGTTTGGAGATGCTACTGATCCGCAATCTAAATGGTCACGACCGATAACGATCGGTGCTGATAATTCACCATTCGCCACCATTTCATTAATGATGCGGCCAAATTTTGCGCGCTCACCGTAACCAAGCCAACAAATACGTGATGGAAGGCCTTGGAACTCAACTTGCTGACGAGCCATACGAATCCAGTTACATAAATGCTCGTTATCAGCAAACTCACGTAAAATTACTTCATCAGTTTTATAAATATCTTCTGGATCACCAGAAAGCGCTACCCAGCGGAATGGTCCTTTTCCTTCACAGAATAACGGACGGATAAATGCTGGAACGAATCCTGGGAAATCGAATGCATTTTTTAATCCTTCATCGAAAGCAACTTGGCGAATGTTATTTCCGTAATCAAATGTAATCGCGCCTTTTTCTTGCATTGCAAGCATTGCTTCCACATGTTTTTTCATACTTTCTTTTGATAATTGTACGTAACGTTCTGGATCTTCTTCACGAAGTTTCGCTGCTTCTTCTAACGTGTAACCTACTGGAATATAACCGTTTAATGGATCATGAGCAGATGTTTGATCCGTAACTAAATCTGGCGTAATATTACGCTTCACTAGTTCTGGTAAAATCTCCGCTGCATTTCCTAACAATCCGATTGAAATCGGTTCTTTCTTCTCTTTATACTCGTTCGCAATAGTTAACGCTTCTTCTAAAGACTCTGTATACAGATCACAATATCTCTTTTCAATACGACGATCGATACTACGCTTATCTACATCAATAGCGATCACAACACCGCCATTCATCGTTACAGCAAGAGGTTGCGCACCACCCATACCACCTAAACCAGCAGTAAGTGTTACTGTACCTTTTAATGATCCATCGAAATGTTGACGTGCCGCTTCACCAAATGTTTCATATGTTCCTTGTAAAATCCCTTGTGTTCCAATGTAAATCCAGCTACCAGCTGTCATTTGGCCGTACATCATAAGACCTTTTTTCTCCAGTTCACGGAAGTGATCCCAGTTCGCCCATTTTGGTACTAAGTTTGAGTTCGCTAACAGAACGCGAGGTGCATCTTCATGTGATTTAAAAATTGCAACTGGTTTTCCTGATTGAACAAGTAACGTTTCATCGTTCTCTAACGTTTTTAATGAATCAACAATTGCATTGTAGCTTTCCCAGTTACGAGCTGCACGGCCAATTCCGCCATATACAACTAATTCTTCTGGTTTTTCAGCAACTTCAGGATCTAAATTGTTCATTAACATACGAAGTGCAGCTTCTTGAACCCACCCTTTCGTTTGTAACTCAGTACCTCTTGCCGCACGAATTGTTTGTTGTACTTTTTCCATTTCAATCTCTCCCTTTTCTTGTTTTATAGTGCTGCGTTTACATCCAATCTTTCTTTTATCGAATAATTCGTTTTTAACCAATGCGTGATATTTTCAATATCCGTTGAGAATATGCGATCATTTGTAATAGAAGGTACTTGCTGACGGCCTTGATGATAGAACGTTTTCGTTACTGTACTCATGTTTTCAATACCGCGATATTCTGCTGCTTGCATCGCACAAATCATCTCAATAGAAAGAACGCGTCTTGCATTTTGAATAATTTGATGTGCGTGACGTGAAGCGATTGTCCCCATACTCACGTGATCTTCTTGGTTAGCTGACGATGGAATTGAATCTACACTCGCCGGATGTGCTAACGTTTTATTTTCTGAAACGAGTGAAGCCGCTGCATATTGCATAATCATTGCACCAGACTGAAGTCCTGGCTCTGGACTTAAAAATGGTGGTAGATCATTTAATTGCGGATTTACTAAGCGTTCAATACGACGCTCTGAAATATTTGCAAGTTCTGCCATTCCAACTTTTAAGAAGTCCATGGCAAATGCAATCGGTTGTCCGTGGAAGTTACCACCTGAAATTACTTTTTCCCCGCCATCAAAAATAAGTGGGTTATCTGTCGCTGCATTCATTTCAATTTCTAATTTTTCTTTCACGTAATTTAAAACTTGCCAAGAAGCACCGTGTACTTGTGGGATACAACGAAGTGAATATGCATCCTGTACACGAAGTTCTCCTTGTTTTGTCACTAACTTACTATCTTGAAGGATGTCACGAATTCTGCTCGCTACTTCCACTTGCTCTTTATAACCGCGTGCTTTATGCACATTTTCATCAAATGCATCAATAATGCCTTGTAATCCCTCAATTGTCATAGAAGCAATTAATTCAGCTTGATAAGCCGTTGCTTCTGCTTCTATATAAGATAGTACTCCTTGCGCTGTCATCGCCTGCGTGCCATTAATTAACGCAAGACCTTCTTTCGCTTCAAGTTCAATCGGCTCAAGGCCCTCTTCTGTAAGAGCAACCATCGCATGCACTCTCTTCCCTTTATAGAACACTTCACCTTCACCTAATAAAACAAGAGCAAGATGAGATAGAGGTGCTAAATCGCCACTCGCACCAAGTGAACCTTGTTGCGGAACGACTGGGTGAATTTTACGATTTACAAACTCAAGAAGCATATTTACAACAAGCGGTCTAACACCAGATACTCCTTTAAGCATCGTGTTCGCTCGTAAAATTAACATACCGCGTGATACTTCTTCAGGAAATGGATCGCCTATCCCGCATGCATGTGATTGAATTAAGTTGTGCTGAAGTGCCTTTACATCATCTTTTTGAATAAGCACATCACTAAACTTTCCAAAACCAGTTGTAATACCGTAAACGACTTTTCCGTCCTCTACAATTTTCTCGACAACTTCGCGGCACTCTGCCACCTTTTGCATACTAGTTGGGCAAGCTGTTACACCTTCACCTTCAAGTAACAACCTCTTCATTTCTTCAACTGTCAATGTGTGTCCTGTTAGCGTAATCATTCTTTTTCCTCCTTATAAAGGCAAAAGGGGACCTTATCTTTTTAAGACAGACTTCTGTCCTAAAAAAGTAAGGCCCCCTTCTAACTAATAGACTATGGGCAAATCATATGTGATTAATTCCTAAACCAATCGCCTCATGCTCAGATCCTTTTACAGGTGCACCAATCGTTCCATATAATGCAACAGCAACCCATTCGCCTTCTTTTTTTCCGTCGTATGGTCTACCGCGCACAATCGCAAAGCGAAGTCCTACTGTACGAAGAACGTCTGCTAACTGAATTTGACCTCTCGTCACTCCGTACAAAGCTTCCATTATTGCATGATAAAGTGCATGTGTTTCTCTGTAAACGTCTGTTTCAATAACTTGGGTGCTTTTCGCCGCTGTTTCCATTGCTGCTACAACCTTTTGCGAATTCATAGAACCCACTTTCCCCGTACAATACTTCCAACCTTTTGGAATAGATAATACAGGGCTTTCATTCTCATCCGCAAGTGCCAACAGCATGGCCATACGACCAATTCGATGTGTTCCTTGAAGAAGCATGTGACTCTCTCATTTCTTTTGAATTATTTGAATATTACTTAATTTAAGAATATATGAAAATGGTTAAATCGTCAATAGTTTAAAATAATATTCAAACAATTTTTTCATCTTCTCAATTTGTGTACACAAATTATTTACATAAATTTTTCAAGCGTGCTATAGTCTCACTAACAGATGCAAAGGAGCGAAATTTCAGTGGCGAAGCGAAAAGATATTCATTTTCGAATTGAAGAAAAATTACTTGAAAGATTTGAAGCAGCACTCCATTACGAAGGTTTAAATAAAACAGACGTATTAACACATGCAATCCAGCAATTTTGCATAAAGGTGGAATGTGAAAAAATGAATGATGTAAAACGCCAATACAGCGTAAGCAACCATTTACAAACACGTATCAATACGCATAAACATTTTGAAGAGAAACGAGTGAATGTAGATGAAGTCGTCATGGAACATTTACAACTCCAAGGAGAAGAAAAAATATTAGAGGTCGGATGCGCTAACGGAAAATTCCTTTCCCTTTTACAAACAAACGGTCATAAAGGACATCTAACCGGCTTTGATCAATCGGAAACTATGCTTTCTGAAGCTGCAATAAAGAATAAAATAATTGAATGGAAACTGGGAGATGCTAGTAAACTTCCTTTCGACGCTAATTGTTATGACTGGGTAATCGCAAGGCATATGCTATACCACATGAAAGATGTCGAAAAAACAATTCAAGGATTCCATAAAGTAATTCGTCCCGGCGGCGCGCTTTTAGCTACAACAAATTCTAAAGTTTCAATGCCTCGTATAGTTGAAATGTGTAACAGCATGCTAGACGCATTTGACTTACCAAAAACATCACCAGCAGTAGCTCCATTTTGTTTAGAAAATGGTAAAGAGATAATAAAATCTGTTTTTTCAACTGTTGAAGAAACAATTATTCATAATGCACTCATTTTCCATCATGCCTCTCCAATTATAAACTATATTTCTAGCATGTTTCCATCGCTGAATATACCTGATAATATGTATCTTCATGCTGAAATGAAGGAGTGGCTGAAAAAAGAAATAGAAAAGGAATTATCACTTCACAACGGTATATGGCGCGATCCGAAAACGATAGCGATTTATCGATGTAAAAAGGAAAAAAGCTAGCAAATGCTAGCTTTTACACGTTTTTCGGTAATAGCTTCTCCATCATCATATTGCCCTTACCACCATAAAAATTTGTATTATGTTCGTTCGCTACTCCAAAATAAGAAGCAACTGCTATTCCGAATGGTACAAAAGCATGTCCTTGTGCTGTAATAATATTTGAGTGTCGCACAACTTCTTCATACACAAAATTTTCTACTGGAAAACAATCTATTTTTTTATAATCGATAGTCACTGTATACGAGATTTCTTTGAATAAGCCTGCTTTTGCTAGCGCATACGGTCCAGCACAAATAGCAGCTACTAATTTTTCTTGTTCGTGAAATTGACGGATGACTGAAAAGAGCACTTCCGCATCCTTCATATGTATTGCATCTCCGCCCGGAATAATAATCCCCTCATATTCTTCTACACGCACTTCACTTAATTCTATATGCGGTTGTACTTGCAAGCCTGTTTCACTTATAATCAATTCTTTTGTTAAACCCGCAGTAATGATTTCATATTTCTTTTTCAGCAATGCTGTTGCTACTGTAATTTCAAACTCCGCAAATGTTGGATATACGAATAATAATATTTTTTTCATAGTCCTTTCTCCTTTAACCAGCCCATAAAATATGCTTCTAATTCATCCACTGTTAATGTATTCGTGTCCACACAAGTTACAGGAAATTGTTTATACCATTCTTTTTCAGTTTCTACTAATTTAAATTGTTCCTCAAAAGTACTTCGATTTCTTGTCATATCATTATTTTTTCTATCATATACATTCTCTTTCGAAACGTCTAAATAAAAAATTGCATCCGAACGGCATTCTCTTAATTTATACAATTCATCTTTTAATTCTGTTTCTATATCCCACTCTTTCCCTATCACTTTCGGATAAAAGAGTGTATAAAATTCAATATCTTCTGGCCCACGATCAAAAATCACGACTGAACTTTTCACATTTTGAAACTCTTTTATTTTTGCTTCAATAAACATTTTTTGATTTGTAATAAATCCCTCTTTTGTACACATATCCAAATTTAATTTTTTTCGCTTTTCTACAATTTGATAAGGATTTTCATATATAACTGAAAGCCCACATCGCTCTAAGCTTTTGGCCAATGTTGTTTTTCCACTTGCCATCGGTCCTTGAAGTGAAATTACGTATACCATCCCTCTCATTCCCTTTTCTTATAATACATTGATAATATACAGAATTTTGAAAACTATCAACATAATATATATCACCTTGTTTCTTATTCTTATGTAACTTATAATAAAAAATAGAGATTATGACGGACGCAAAATAATGTAAGCTTGGAAATCCAAGCTTACATTATTTTTTGCTTTCCCTTTTCTTATAAAAAGAGTATACTAAATTAGAACGTATGTTCTTAATAATTACATACAGTAAGGAGATAGAACAATGGTATACGACACAAAAGCAATTTCTTGGAATGCATCTTTAAAACAACTTCAACGCCGCTATACAAACAAACAAGTTGACCGAAAAGAATTTGAAGATATTGAACTAATGGAATTCTTCCGCGATAACGACTACATTTCTTTACCTACACATATAAGCGGCCTATCAACAGCGCGTTTTACTTCTTACTCTATTTTCACAACTGAAGATAAAGATCGTAAAGTTGGCACACTTATTATTGAGTACGTTGAAGACGATACTAATAATTTATGTGTTGAACAACTATACTTCGTTTAAACTATAACGCTTGGTCAAATTGACCAAGCGTTCTTGCTTTCTATGAATCTCACTGTTTATAATATGAATAAAAGAAAGCCGCAATCATTAAGGGGGGATATACTTGCTCGAAGGATGGTTCAGTTGGTTCATTGTATTATGGACTGTAATTTTATTAGGACTTATGTCTATCGGTGGATACTTTATGTTCAGAAAATTTTTAAAACGATTACCGAAAGAAGACGGTATGTCTATTTTAGATTGGGAAGCACACTACATTGATCAAACACGACACTTATGGGATAACGAGCAGAAACAATTATTAGAAGAACTCGTAAGCCCTGTTCCTGAACTATTTCGTGATGTTGCTAAATCAAAAATTGCTGGTAAAATTGGAGAACTAGCATTACAAGAAAATGCCTCTCAAATTACACAAGATTTAATTATAAAGGGATATATCGTTGCCACACCGAAGCGTGATCATAAATTTTTAATAAAAAAACTACAAGAAAAAGAGATTGATTATTCTCATTATCAATCTTTACTAACAAAATACCCTTCGTAAAAAAAGATTGCTAGCTTATGGCAATCTTTTTTTACTGACAGTTACTGATTTTACGGCTGTTAATCTAGCTTCCGCTAAATCTATTTGTAATCCAATCGCACCGGCATAAATATAATCAAATGTATTTGGAATATTAACCATTGTAGAAGTTGTCCCCGCTGTCAATACTCCATTAGCAGGGACATCATTAGTCACATCAAATTCAGCACGTCGATTCGTTGCAGCTGTTCCAATCGGCATATTTCTATCCCAAAAACCTCCGACTGTATCTAAATTTCCTAAATAATTATTGACTTGTGAAGCAAAAAAGTTAGGATTTGCATTGTTAGGTCCTGAAAGTGCTCTACCATTTAAAACAAATGTATCTGCAGTCGCATCCGTATCACCATTAGGAATTCCAGTTGGAACCTTGAATCCATCAGAATCAGTAACTATTTCATTCCAAGTACAGGTTATTACACTTCCAGCTAATAGAATGATTACAAATATCGCATCAGTTACGTATACTTCTCAGCCTGATCCTACTAGACCACCCGTCACAACAACGACAACAACACCACCAATTACGATAGAAGTAAACCCGAATGAGCCAAACACATTTATTAAGACTGCAAATGTAAATAGCGTCCAGCTCGGTGACTTCATAACATATACACTTAGCTTCACTAACAATGGCACTATACCAGCAAATAATTTACTCATTACCGATCCACTACCTCCTGAAGTTACTTTCTATCAGGATTCAGTAACAGTAAACGGCGTATTACGTCCTGGAAGTAATCCAACTATTGGTATTCTTATTGAAACTGTTAATCCAGAGGAATCCGTTATCGTTCGCTTCTTCGTACAAGTAACAAGCGAGCCACAAAATGGCCTTATCCAAAATACTGCGCGAGTTAGATATACACTCAGACCAGACCCTACTAAACCACCGATTCCTGTCGATGAGACTTCAGAACCAAACATCATTCCGTTTATCGGTCCATTCATCTCACCAAACTTAAATTGTTTTTTTAATGGTGAACGGTTTATACGTCGCGGTTGGAACAGAGGATGTTAACAATATAAATAAAAAGACAGCGTTTTTGGCGCTGTCTTTTTACTTAATACATATACAGTTTTAAGTTAGTTTCATATCTTTTTCATTATAAAAACCGTCTTCTTTTTCCATTTCCTTCTGTAATTTCGTAAAGGAACGGTACATCGCAATTCTCCATGACACAATCATCGCAAACGCAAGTAAGAAGAACATACCGCTAAGTTGTCCTAAATCAAGAGATTGACTTAAGTATGTTTTAAATACAATCCGCACTACAAGTAATCCAATTAATATAAAAACAAATGCTTTTGAACGCTTCAAATAAATCTCTTGTCCTCTAATTTCAAATTTAGATGTTTTAATAAGAAAAATAGAGAAAAACAACCCGACACCAATTGCTTCTAACATTTCTGCTGGAGTTAATCGAAATTCAGGAAAAACATACATCAACGCTCCCGTACTCATAAAAAATGGCGGAAGTATAATCTTTTTCAATGTTGCAGGTTTCTTAGCTGCCTTTAAACGAATAAACATCGCACCAACAGCCATACAAACAGCAACGATACTGGATAAAACAACTATGTTCATATTTTCTCATCCTTTTTTGTGGCTATATGCAAAATATACTTTCATTATATGCTTTTCCGTTAGTATTTCCAACATTTTCACAGAATAATACTAAAAACCGGTAAATCCACCAAATAAACTTGAGAAATATACGATAATTTTCGTCATCCAATTAAAATATAAGAATATCCCCATGACAATCATAATGTATCCTCCGATTTTCATGAAAGCCATACTATTTCTTTTAATCCAAGACATTTTCGTAATAAAGAATGAAAGTACGAAAAACGGGATAGCAAATCCAAGTATGTAAGCAATCATATAAATCATTGCCGATTCTGGGTTTGTTGCAGCTAATCCAATTACAGACACTAAAATAGGTCCAGTACATGGTGTCCACCCTGCAGCAAATGCCAATCCAATTAGAACTGAACCAAAATAACCACTCGGACGATTCTTAAAAGTAAATTTACGATCTTGCATTAAAAACTTCGGCTTAAACACACCGACAATTATAAGACCGAACACGATGATAAATATACCACCTAACTGTCTAATTAAATCTTTATAATCCGTAAAGATGCCTCCGATAAAACTTGTACCAAATCCAATCGCAATAAAAATAATTGAAAAACCAAGTAAGAAAAACGCTGTATGTATCATACTTCTTTTGCGAAGCATTGCATTTTCTTCTTTCAATTCAGAAACCGACATACCTGTTATGTATGATAAAAATGCCGGGTAAAGCGGTAAGCAACATGGGGAAATAAATGATAGAAACCCAGCGCCAAACGCTAAAAAAATACTAATATCTTGCATGATTCCACTCCTCTCCTTACATATTGTAGCAAAAACACATAAAAATACTATGAACAATTCGTGAACTCACTTTAACAACATGATAATAAGAAAAAATACCTTTACAAACAGTTTCTAATAAAACGTTTTCATTTCCTTCTATTATATAGAACAATCTCAATTGGATTATAAAGCTCTTCCTAATTGTTACTAACATAACAAAGGTTTCACAGTTTCTCAAATACTTAGCACATTACAATTAACTTCGCACATATTGGCCTGAAAAAATATTTTTTTCAAATGCTGTCTTTATACAATGTAACGCTGATTTTACAATACTTTAATTATTATTAATTTCAAGATTATGCATAAATATCATACTTTTATTATTATTCTATAAAATGTCGCACTTTTCTTTCAGTTGACCCTTTATTTTTAATTTTGTATACTTCCCTCTAGTTATATATGTCCGTTACGGAACAATTTCATATAGATGGGAGGAATTTTTCATGCTTCGTTATTCTCTTTTAGTTTTATTAGGAGCGTGTAGTTATGGGATTTTAGCTATTTTTGTTAAACTTGCTTATGCAGAAGGATTTTCACTCGGAGAGGTAATTGGTAGCCAATATTTGTTCGGTTGGATTACTTTGCTTACTATTACACTTCTATTTTCTAGACACCGTGTTCCATTAAAACAAGCGTTAATTCTATTCGTTGCAGGAACATCGGCAAGCTTTACTGGAATTTTTTATTATGCTTCATTAAAAACTGTACCAGCTTCTATTGCAATTATACTTTTATTCCAGTTCGTTTGGGTTGGGATTATCATTGAAGCAGTCGCAACGAAAACATTACCTTCAAGAGAAAAAGTTATTTCAGTTATTTTCTTACTTGTAGGTACATTTTTATCAAGTGGTTTACTAGAAAAATCAGCAGGTGATTTCGATACGACTGGAATCATTTTAGGTTTATTATCTGCCGTTACATTCGCAACATACATTTTCGTGAGCGGAAAAGTTGCTGTTGAAGTGCCTTCATTACCGCGCGGTGTTCTTTTAATGGCTGGTGCTTTAACTTTAGTAATGCTCGTATTCCCGCCAACATTTATTATGAACGGTGCCATTTCTCAAGGGCTTTGGAAATACGGCTTAGGATTAGGAATATTTAGCATCGTTATTCCATCTATTGCCTTTACAATTGGCATTCCAAAAATCGGTTCTGGATTAGCAACTATTCTTGGTGCAGCAGAACTACCAGTTACAACTATTATGTCTGTATTCGTTTTAAAAGAAGCTGTACTATCTTCACAATGGTTCGGTGTATCACTTATTTTAATCGGTATTGCAATCCCGCAAATTGCCTATGCAATGCGTGGACGCTATCAAAAACATCATACACATAAAAAAGTGGCTGCATAAACGAGAGAGGATTTTCACTTGAGAGTCCTCTCTTTTATTGTTGTATACTTATAGTAAATACTTCGTTTAAGAAAGAGGGCATAATACGTGGCATCTATTCCAAATCAATTAACAGAAAAACTTATTTCTATTCGTCGACATTTACATGAGTATCCAGAACTATCGTATGAAGAGTTTGAAACAACAAAAGCGATAAAAGATTGGTTAGAAGAAGCAAACATTACTATTATTGATTCCAATTTAGAAACAGGAATTATCGCTGAAATTTCTGGTAATAAAAACGGTCCCATTGTAGCAGTTCGTGCTGATATTGATGCCCTTCCTATTCAAGAAGAAACAAATTTACCGTACACTTCGAAAAATCACGGTAAAATGCATGCTTGCGGGCATGATTTTCATACAGCTGCTACTATTGGTGCAGCCTATTTATTAAAGGAAAAAGAATCTTCTCTTAACGGAACTGTCCGCTTTATATTCCAGCCAGCTGAAGAAAGTAGTAATGGCGCTTGCAAAGTTATTGAAGCTGGACATTTACAGGATGTACAAGCTATCTTTGGTATGCATAATAAACATGATTTACCAGTAGGTACAATCGGTATTAAAGATGGGCCACTAATGGCTGGAGTTGATCGGTTTGAAATTGAAATTCACGGAGTTGGTACACATGCAGCTGTACCAGATGCTGGCGTAGACCCTATTGTCGCATCTTCTCAAATTGTTATGGCACTGCAGACAATTGTAAGTCGGAATATAAGTTCATCTCATAATGCAGTTGTTAGTGTTACAAACATCCATTCAGGAAATACGTGGAACGTTATTCCTGAAAAAGCTACGTTAGAAGGAACTGTACGTACATTCCAAGCTGAAACACGTGAAAAGATTCCAGCATTAATGGAGCGTATTATTAAAGGGGTTTCTGATGCACTAGGTGTAAAAACAGAATTCCGATTTTACCCAGGCCCCCCTGCTGTTCATAACGATAAAACACTCACTAATCTTTCTATTCAAATTGCAGAGCAAATGAATCTAAACGTTATCTCTCCTACACCATCAATGGCCGGAGAAGATTTTTCTTTTTACCAACAAGAAACACCAGGTTCATTCGTCTTTATGGGAACAAGTGGTACACATGAATGGCATCATCCAGCTTTTACAGTAGATGAGCAAGCATTACCTATTAGCGCGGAGTATTTCGCCTTATTAGCCGAAGAGGCTATTCATCAATTAGCACATACAAAAAGCCGTTAAGTTAATCCTTAACGGCTTTTGCTTATGCTGTTAAATCTCGTTTTATAAATATTGTATAGGAAATCCCTAGAAATACAATTAAATACAGAAGAAGCATACAAGAAGCGAATGGGAATGTTACCCCATCAATAAAGCTTCCATTCTTTGAAATACTATATAAATCTGTGTTTGCTGGCAATAAATATTTCGCCCATTCATATCTAGTTGCTGCTATTAACGCAATATTTCCTGATAAAGCAAGAAATAGCGAAATACCAATTGCGCCGCCACTAGATCTCGTTAAAACAGAAATCATAAACGCAAACGCTGCGTACACAATAGTTGGCAACCACGATAAAACATAATACTTACTTACTTCCATAAAAATGTTTTGTTTTATTATATTTCCATCTTGGAAAATAAATTCACTCCATGCAGGCTGTTGGAATTTATAAATAACAAGTCCACATAAAGCGGAGAAAATCATATTAAATATAAACAATAACGCTGCAAATATAACGATTGCTAAAAATTTTGCTGTTAATATTTTAAATCGATTTGCCGGACGGATCGTTAAAAATTTATATGTTCCCCAGCTGTATTCATTCGCAAAAATTGTACTTGCATACACAAGAATAAACGGAAGCAAAATTGGAAATACGATAAAACCTGTATCTCTCATAAATGAAAGCGGAGAACTACTTGACGGTGCTGTGTCCGTATCTAAATACTTCATTTTAAGCTGATATTCCTTTACAAGCTCGTCCCCTGACTTTTCTGCTAAAATATCCGCTTTTTTCATGCCGAGTTTTTTCTCTATTTCTACAGTGCGTTCTGTATAATCCGCTTTCCACCCTTTTGTTTCTGGCTCTAAATACTTGACCGTAACCCATCCTAATCCAATAATTAATACTGCAATAACTGCAAAAGGAATAATCGTTCGCTTTCGCTTAAATATTTTATACAACTCGTTATAAACTAGATTAAACAATATCTTTTCCTCCTGTTAATTCTAAAAACTGCTCTTCTAGCGTTTTTCTTTCTTCATATACACGATAAACTTGAATGTTTTTCTCCATCAATGTACGAAGAATATTTGGAATTTCTTCATCTTTCACGTTTATAACTAATTCGTTTTCTTCTACTAAAACATCGTATTCTAAAACTTCTTTCGCTTTATTCACATCATCTACACGTATATGTATTTTTTCCGTTTCTTCCTTTTTGTCACTTTGAATATTTTGTGTTGCGACATATTCTCCGTGCTGAATAATAATAACTCTGTCACACATTAATTCTACTTCTGAAAGTAAGTGACTAGATACAAGAACCGCCTTTCCTTGTTCATGTGCAATTTTCTTTATGTACATCCGCATTTCATGTATACCACTAGGATCTAATCCGTTCGTTGGTTCATCTAGTATTAATACGTCTGGATCATGAATAAGCGCCTGAGCAATTCCTAAACGCTGTCTCATACCGAGTGAATATGCTTTTACTTTACGATCAATTACTTGTCCCATCCCTAGCAATTGCACTACTTCATCGATACGTTCTTCGGTCACATTGCCATTCATTCTTCCGAAATATGTTAAATTTTCATAGCCGCTTAAGAAAGGATAAAATTCCGGTGTCTCAATTACAGCACCAATTTTCGCAGCAGTTTTTTCAAATTGCTGTTTTACAGATTGACCATCAATCCATACTTCTCCTTCTGTCATACGAATCATTCCAACCATCATTCGCATTAATGTCGTTTTCCCAGCACCATTTGGTCCTAATAAGCCAACTACTTCACCTTTTTTCACTTCAAAACTAATATTTTCTACTAACGTCTTTGAACCAATTCGCTTTGTTAATCGATCAACTTTTACGATCGCTTGCTCATTTATCATTCCATACAACCTTTCTTCTTAACTCTTTTTTTCAGTTCTTCCCACTGTATCATGATTAATAACATGTGTAAAATGAAGAAAAAGCCATGATTTCTCATGCCTTTCTCCTCGTTTCATATGACTTTTCATTTTTTAACCTTTGTATAAATCTACAACATTGCCACATCGATATTATAATGACGGTTATCATAACAACTGCTGTTACCATTATCGCATACAACGTAATTGGTGCATTTGTTACTCCTTGGATTCCTACTACTTTCATAAAAATAATAATAAATAATTTCAGAAATAACATACCATGAATTAATCCGAAAACGAAAGCTCCTCCGTAAGTTAATAATTGCTCCTGGCATAATAAACATAACATTTCTTTTTTCTTCATATTCACTACTTCATACGATCTAAACTCCTCTCTTCTACTCTGTAAAAGAGAGGCTGTCATTTTATAAGTAATGAACATACACACAAAAATTACAAATAGAAACATTGCATAAAACCACTTTACAAATATAGGTGTATATTCCGCTTTACTTATTACAGCTTCATTGAACCGGAATGATATCATAAAAAAACAAACCATTGTATTCATAGCAATCCACATAAATTGTTTTAACCTTTTGGTAGCAAATGTTTGTATATTTTTTCTCGTCAACCGAAATAAAGACATAAATTTCTTCCCCTACCTTACTTCATAACATACGTATTCTATACTACTAGTGTATAAAAATATGACATTTTAAACATCGCACTTCAATCGGAATCTTTACTAAGCCTTTAGTCCTAGAAAATAAAATGGGAATAAAACCATTTATATACTATAATTGTAAAAAGCAGGGGTTATACGCGTGTAAAATTACTGTTTATTCTTTCTTTGTTACTTTTCACTAGTTGTGTAGCCCACTAAAAAACAATGAAGGTGCCACTGTTAAACCATATAAGTTAACAAAAGAGCAATCTGATATTTTACAAATGACTCCTATAGGAGAAGGAAATAGAATGTTTTATAACGTTACAATCAAAAATAATAAAGATGAACTCCATGCTACAATTGACTATTATCAAAATGGTAAAAAAGTAAAAGAAATTGCTAACATAGCTTCATCACATTTTTCAGAAAAGAACATAAGGCTTTCCTTCATAGCACCACATCTCCAATTTGATAAAGATGTACAAGAAAAAGGCCAATGGTATATTAATATCAACGGTGGTTCAACGCTTGTTCCTGAAGAGTCTCCTCCAATCGTAAATAGTTCTGCAACTACTACAATTCAATCTACTAAAAACGTAAAATACAATCAAAAAACGATTTTAGCCGCTGTAATCCCAACAAATAAAGAAACTATAAGCGTCCCTACAATTGATGAAGAAACGGATATTGATCTACTCTTAAAAGAAAACGAACATGTTTATCTATTTAGTATCGAGCTAAAAAAACAATAAAGCGGAAATGCAATTTAGGTGCATTTCCGCTTTATTGTTTAACAAGGTGTAGTTTTGTGTATCTTAATTAAATCCCTTCTCCGTCATGGTTACTGCTCACCCTTCTCATCTTCCACTTCAATCCTTTTTTTCTCTCTTGCAATTTTCAAAAACTCTAAAAGCTCTGGGTTAGTATTCATTTTTTTATAAGCTACCGACATTTCTGCAACAAAATTAGAATCATATAACTCTTTATATACAACTTCTGTTTTATATAATTTATTTGCCGATACAGGGATTACTGTAATCCCAATCCCTGCTGCTACAAGCCCCATAACTGTTTGATATTCTGTTGCTTCTTGTACAATTTGAGGACTAAAGCCAACCTCTCGACAAAGAGATAAAATTGTATCATACAACGCCGGCCATACTGGTCTCGTAATAAATACAAACGGTTCATCGCGTAAATCTTCTATATGTATTTCATCTTTCTCTGCAAGTGGATGTGCCTTTGGCAAACATAAAGTACAAGATAACCTTTGAATTGGTTCTAACTCTAATAATTGTGTTGGAATTGGTGGACGTAAAAATCCAATATCAATACGATTATCATGAAGTGCATGCACTTGATCTGGTGTAGATAATTCATGTAATGCGACAGACACTCTCGGAAATTTCTTTCTATACTCCCTGACGATAGACGGTAAAATATCATATATCGCCGCACCTACAAAACCAATTGAGAGTGATCCAACTTCTCCCCTTTGCGCACTTTGTGCAACTTCTACTGCTTTTTCAATTTGCTCAAACGCTTTTTTTACTTCTTTTAAAAACATTTCTCCTGCTTCTGTTAATTCAACCTTTCTCTTCGTTCTTGAAAATAACAGAACTCCCATTTCTTTTTCTAATTGCTGAATTTGTTGACTAAGTGGTGGTTGTGTCATTTGTAAACGAGCAGCCGCTCGTCCAAAGTGTAACTCTTCTGCCACAACAACAAAATATTGCAAATGCCGTAATTCCATTTTGGACACCCTTTTCACTTTCAATTAATACGTCTAATATATTAATAACATATAATTTATATATTAGACAAATATTTTGAATGAACGTATAGTAGAAATTGTTAATTCTTTTTTACAATTTTTATGTAAAAAAAGAAAGAGGTGGTTACTGTATGAAATGGTGGAAGTTAAGCGGGCAAATTTTATTATTATTTTGTTTCGCTTGGACAGGTGAATGGATCGCAAAACAGGCACACCTCCCAGTTCCAGGAAGCATAATCGGTATTTTTTTATTATTAATTTCATTAAAATTTAACCTGGTGAAAAAAGAGTGGATACAAGACGGAGCAGACTTTTTATTAAAAGAACTTATTTTATTTTTCATTCCTTCTGCAGTCGCTGTCATACGCTACAAAGATACACTATCACAATATGGAATCGATCTCATTTTAATTATCGTGATTAGTACACTTTGTGTCACTCTCGTAACGGGACTATTAACAGAATTGCTATTAAAGCGGAAAGGATCAACACAATGATCGGCTTTCTTTGTTTGCTATTAACACTATTCACATATTGGGTATCTAAAAAAATGTATCAACGCTGGAATTGGAGCTTACTTTCTCCCCTTCTTGTATGCCCAATCATTTTAATTGCTTTATTACTCGGATTAGATACACCATACGAAACCTACGAATCCGGTGGTCATTGGTTAACAGAATTATTAAAACCTGCAACGGTTGCTTTCGCATGGCCAATCTATAAATATTTTGATCTATTAAAAAAACATGGAACTGCTATTTTAATTAATGTCATTGTCGGTTCTTTTCTATCAGTTATTACTTCAGCACTATTAGCTAATTTTTTTCAAATTGATTCATCAATCGAACAGAGTTTAGCACCACATATTGTAACGACACCTATTGCAATGGCTATTTCAGAAATGATTGGTGGCATGTCACAATTAACAGCAGTTTTCGTCGTATTAACTGCCTTAACTGGGGCATTACTCGGTCCTACTCTCATACGCATATGCCGCATTAAAACAGCGCTCGCAAAAGGTATAATGCTAGGTACTAGCGCGAATGGAACCGGAACATCAAAAGCATTTGAAATCGGTCCTGTCGAAGGTACAATTGCAAGTTTATCAATGCTTTTAACAGCCGGAGCTAGTTTAGTTATCGTTCCGCTTTTCTTATCTTGGATACATTAAAAAAGCGAGTGTTTAAACACTCGTTTTTTTATTTATATATTTATTTAAAATCTTATAATCCTCCGGGAAAGATAGCGTTAATTCCTTCATTTCATCTATCCTCTTCCAAGCAATTTCATGTATTAACTCATCAGGATCTTGGATTTTCATACTACCGCCTATTTTTTTAACGACATAATAATGAACGTATACAGGAACCCCGTATGTAATACCTTCTTTTTCGTATATTTTATTTACAACCTCCACATTGTAACCCGTTTCTTCCCAAACTTCTCGAATACAACATTCTTCTAGTGTTTCTCCATTTTCAAGCCCACCACTTGGAACAGACCACCTTTTTTCTTCACCCTTTTGCCCTTGCAACACCATTAAAACTTCATTTCTTTCATTTACACATACTGCTGCACAACCTACCCATCTTTCCATATACATCCCTCCCCTATAAAAATTCACCTTCTTTATCATTTTCTCCTTGAAAAAAGAGGAAAAAAGTAAACTAATGACGAAAAATCACATTAACTTCATAGACAATCCCTTCTTAGAAATTAAAAACGGAAGGATGAAAATATGATTTCTAAATATGTTGTGGAATGTGTCTTTTGTGAAGAAAACCGAAAACCTCGCCAAGCTATCGTAACAGTTCCTGCCACTACTCAGCTACTAGCCATTGAAAAAGTGCGTGCGGAATGTAAACGTCGTTTTGGAAAAGCTTTATTATTGCAAACAGAAATTAAAGAAGAAATAGTTTTTGAACAAAAAGAAAGCTAACCATAAACTGGTCAGCTTTCTTATCCGATCATATTTTCACATGAAGATTAGGGGCATCCTCTTTAAGGATCGGGATTTACCCATTATGTGCGTTCCATAATGGTCATCGAACAATATATTTCTATACAATAAACTATTGAATAGAATAGGGCAAAACTTGTTCGCATTTTTAGAAAAGGGATAGGGATATAATTCAAGTAATACTTCGAATACTCGAACTTTACACTCATTATATTAAAGCAAATCCTTTTATATTGGAAATATGAATTACTTACATAATTCATTCGTAAAATATATTAATAATTTTCTTTACTCTACTAACAACATACATCCAGCTAGTATCGGTGTCATAATCATTGAAAATCTTAAAAGCATGCGAGGTGCATAATTTGTAAACTTAGCTCCTATATATGCCCCTAACATTGTCCCGATTAAAACTTGTACTAATAATACATAATCTAAATACCCTTCCGAACTATATCCAAGCCCACCTCCAATTGCGATTGGTAATATAACAAGCATTGTCGTGCCTACAGATTGCTGAATTGTTAATCCTAATAGAACTATTAATCCAAGTTGGATAAAAGGTGCTGAACCAATCCCAAATGAACCAGCTAACATTCCAGTAACCAGTCCGAGACATATACATTTAATCAAGTTATCTTTCGAAAGTTCGTTACGCCCTTTTAAAGACGACCGTTCCTTTTTTTGAAATATAATTAATCTAATAAACATAAAAATTGCAGATAAAAATAACATTCCCGCTGTAAACCAGTGTAGAAGATTCGCTGGTATTAGCGAACCAAACTTCGAACCAATAAAGGAACCAATTGCTCCAAATCCCCCAACAATTCCGCCTATTACAAGCACAACATTCCCTTCTCTATAATGACTTAATACCCCAGATAATGTCGTAAATGCCATAGCAGTTAGAGATGTTGCAAGAGCAACGTGAATAGGGATATGGAATACTAAAGTGAGTATTGCGATGATAAATCCTGCCCCTCCTGCTCCGACAAACCCTAATAAAACTCCCATTAATAACATTGTTATAATAATTGCCACATATTCCCCCTCCAATATTCCAATTATCTATCACATGCGCACTTCTATACAAACAAAAAGCATCCTAAATGGATGCTCTTTCTACTTTTTCTATATTAATAATATGTACTTACTCTTGATTAATCAAAATAACAGCGGGCCCAGAAACAACTACTCCGGCCACTTCTATCTTTTCAAATTCCATCACTGTAATAGATATAACCCCTTCTCTTTCCATCAATTCCTTACTCAGGACTTCAGTCGGTATTGATTTCACCGTCCTACCTCCTTTTCATTTTATACAAAAAACTACCCAATGCCTCTAAATATATGCATCACCACCACTTTCATTCCTTATTCCAGTCAAAATTCACATCCCCTTTCTATAACATATTGAAAAATAAAAAAGCACTCGCCAAAGCGAGTGCCTTTTCATTATTTACTCTCTATTACTTTTAACATTCTATTAATAAATGCTGCAGATTCCCCACGTGTTGCAGAACCTTTTGGCATAAACTCATTATTCTCATTCCCTTTTACGATACCTAACCCATAAACACGTTGAACCGCCTGTTTATCATACGCTAAATTTTGATCCGTAAATGGTAATGGAACTAAATTACCTTTTATATTTTTGTATTGCAATGCACGATCAATCATAATGACAGCTTCATCACGTTTAATCGTATCATTCGGAGCAAATATATCATTTCCTCGTCCACTTATAATCCCAGCACTAGCTGCACGATTAATACCATCTACTAGTGATGGATGAGCTGTGCTTATATCTTTGAAATTCGATTTCCCCTCTGGTAATTGCAATGATCTTGAAACTAAATTCGCAAATTCACCACGTGTTACAAGGCGTTCTGGCCAGTAAGAACCCTTTCCGTCTCCAACCATAATACCTCTTTTATCTAATTCACGAATATCCGCTTCATACCAACCGCCTGTAATATCATCTTTATGATTTGCATCATAATAAGCTTTTGTTCCCTGTAAGAATGGTTCCCATGCATTATTATTTATCATAATAGCCGGACAATTCTTTCCGCTCCAAAATTGATGTTTTTTCACATTTTCTAAAGGAATATTTAATTCCCCCATTAAATAGGCTGCTAGTTTGCGAGCATTTTCCACAGCTTTATTATAATCACCATCTTGATTGACAGCAATTTCAATTGCAATGGATTCTCTATTACCAGTTCCTTCTGCTCCATCTCCAGCATGCCAACCATTTTCATTTAATGGTAGATGTTGATAAATTTCTTTATCATCTACTGTAAAATGCCAAGATGCTGAACGATCAGTCGTTCCTGTTGCTTGACTGTATAAATATTGTGCATGGTTTTTAGCATTTGCTCCAACACTATAATTATCTGTCTCATGAATTGTAATGTATTTTGGTTTCATCGCATTGCCTGGACGAATATTTTCATTTCCTGTTGGCACAATCATTTCCTTTAATGGTACACCGTAAATATCCGTTGTTTTCTCTGCTGATGGCGCTGCATACATAACAGCTGCACGTTTTGTACGTGTTGGTGTTGTGTCTTGAATAAGCGAGGCCTTTGTCCCTTCAAATTTTGCTGAAGGTGCATAAATCCATTTCACCTCATTATCTATTTGGACTTGGAACCACTTTCCAACTTGTCCAATTGCAATAATTGTTTGCGGTTGTAACACTTTCTCATCTTTATATGAATTAAATGGTGCGGTATATGTAGCTGTCTCTTCATTAATTACTAACTTTTCGTTTACCAAGCGATAAACTTCCTTAACCTCTACATTTCCTTCACTATTTTGTATCCACCCAGCTCCAGATGATGTTTCAACATAGTAAGCGTTTCCTTTTCGTTTCTCGGCTTTCACTACTTGATTAGAAAGCTGCACACCTGTTGCTTTTTGTAAATCAGCAGAATCAAATAAAGATGCTGAACTTATTATATGTACAAGAAAATCTCCTTGCGCTTCAGTTGTTACTCCTTTGTCCTCTCCACGCCCATCTTCATCTTTCATATGTTTTTCAATACTTTTTAAAGCTTGCTCTTCAGTTGAAATTGTTACGGTCTTTTCTACTGTGTCAGCATAGGAAAAAGTTGGAATCGTTACCATACTAAATACAATTGATGCAGCTAAAACATTATAAAATCCTTTTTTCATAATAATTATTTAACACGCTTATATCGAAATTCGTGTTAACTTCCCTCCCTAATCTAAAAATTTAATACTATCTAGTAAACTTCTAAACTAAATAACCATTTACAATATAACAAACTCTATCTCATTCGTATAGATAGGAATGACTACTATTTGCCTGTTTTTTCTATATTGGAATATAGAAAAGAAGCTATAAAAGATATAGCTTCTCCTCTCACTATTTCAATCTCGTTGTACCTTATACTCTATAACTCTACCATCTTTATCAAATTGCAAAACAAGACATTCACTATCTATAGGAATGAAACTACGTTCATTCCCAAGATAGTATAGTGTAGTAATTCCCGTTTCCAAACTGCTTGTTTTCGTAGGGACCCCTAACAATTTTATGATTTCCTCGTTTGATTTCCCTATCAATTTATGCCGCTTTAATAAGTCATCTATCATATATACCCGTTTTTCCTCATCATTTAACCACCGATCCTGATTAAAGTTTGAAGTGTATTTATTTAAACTTAATTGTAAAGTGCATACTATCAATGGAATGAGAGCAACCATCATTACAGTGAACAGCTGTTTCTTATCTTTATCACGTCTTGCTGATACATGTAAGACAGCCTTTTGAATAATAACTAGTAGAATAAAAGGCATTGCTACTACAAAAATACTCGTTACACTCAATGACACATGAACCATATCAATAACAAAGATAAACACAAGATACATTAATATATACAAACAAAAATAAATGTACAATATTCCCCACAATATAGAGCTTTTACCTTTCTCCACCCAAATAACACCTACTTTATCCCGTTAGTGACACTCCCAGCTCAAAATTCAGCTGTAAAGAAGTTATGTGGCAGTCGTACTGACCATAAAAGTCCGATTGATGCGGGTTAATAATCAGCCGGGAATGCCCCACTGATTAAAGTTTTACTTCGCAACATAATTCATCTGGCCAATCATATCTCTAATCTTTCGTAGTTCTTGTGCTGTATATATTACTTTACTTGTTAAAACTTCATTTCTGAAAAACGTTACAATTTGCTCTCTATCTTTAAATCTCGGCAATTCTTCATTAGAAAGATCAATAACTTCTTTTCCACTTTCATTTTCAAAATATACAATCGGTTTTATTTTTCCCTTTACAATATCTACTTGCATTTCTTCCAAACAATTATATAAAGTTTGAGATAGTATTTTCGCTTTATACGCTGGATTTCCTTCATTTCTTACTTGCCAAGTTAATGAAGTTCCATCCGTAATAAATTCAAATGTCTCTTCTTTTTCAATTTCATGTTGATACTTACCAATTTCCTCAATCATAAATGAATATATACCTGCATTTTCTCTCGTTAAGCCATGGATTAATTTCCCTGTCCATTCTTTCGTCTCCAGTAGATAAATACCAGTTTTACATAAGATGAGATGATGGATTCGATTATCGTTTACGTCACGTTTATGTCTATCTTTATCACTTCTCATAAAGATATTCGGCATAATATGAAACTCATCTTCTAGTATGATTCCTTGCTCAACAAAACCTCGTTTCATATAATGTAATGCTTCATGTGTATTCACTTCGGCACCATTTTTGGCATACTCTCGTAAATCTGCAATTAAATTTTGAAACATATGTAGTTCATTACTATGCTTATCTTGCATTTCACTACGTTCTTTACTATGTTGAACAGCTAGTTGATTTTTCATCATACGCATATTTTCAAGTTCTCTAGCTGTACTCACTTGTAAATCATTATATTTTTTTTGCTCCATATTCTTTAAAGTACTTTGTTGTTCTTTATGCTCTGTAATCGTAGCTGCAATTTCACTTTCATATGTTTCAATCGCTTGTTTCTTTTCAAATTCTACTTGCTGGCTCTCTGATTCTAACTGTTTATTTTTATAAAACAGTACAAACACTGCAGCTAATAATATTAAAATTCCACCTATTAGCACATACTCCATATTTTTTCTCCTTTATTTCACGTCCGATTATTTTTATAATTATATCGATTATATTATACTATGCTTTTAATATACACTTTGTAAAAATTATATATTTTTAATAAAAGGCACCTCAGTCGAGATACCTTTTAAGTTCACTTTATTGTACACCATACTGAATATAACTTGAATCATAGTATACCCATTGATTTGTCCCTAAGCAAAGCCATCCATCTTGCTTACTCCATACTCGATATGATTCACCATGATGTAACTGTCTTATAACATTCCCATTTAATGATGGAGCGTCTCGCAGATTCACATTATCGCCAGTAATAGTTGCCACATAATGTTTATACTGAATATAACTTGAATCATTATATACCCACTGATTTGTCCCTAAACAGAGCCATCCATCTTGTTCTCCCCAAACTTCGTATGATTCGCCACGATTCAATTGACGAATTACACTAGACTGTAAAGATGGTCCACTTCGTAAATTCACATTATCTCCATTAATTACAGCAACTCCGTATACTGGAGTCGCATTATTAGGCGTGGGAACATTACCTCCACCACTTGCTCCATTTCCTTGTAAAGCTTCTAATGAAACAGCTGCTGATACATCACAATTTCCTACACCTGAAATTTGCCCAGAATCTGTGTACTGCCATGCTGTCCACTCTGTCCATCCACCAGCATCAACAGGCGGTATACTAGAATATCTGGAAACCCATAGTGGAATGTCACTTAACCCGTTAATTCCAAATTCATTAATATACCAAACTCCTGTATATAACATTACATTTTTCCCAGTAGCTTGTTTCACATAATTTACGAAACTTCTTGCCCAATTCGATATAGTCGCACCTGTTAAACTACTATTGCTAGTATCCGTTGGCGATTCTAAATCTAAAACAGGAATTAAGTCCATCTGATTACTCTGTAATATATTCACAAAATATTTCGCTTCTGAAATGGCATCATTTTGTTCTGGGTGCGCAAAATGATATGCACCAATTAATACATTCGCATTTCTCGCAGCTTGTACATTTTGAACGAAAGTAGGGTCAATATAGTTCACACCTTCCGTCGCTTTTGCATACGCCGCTGGAATACCAGATGACTTCACAGCATTCCAATCGATGTTTCCTTCCCAATGAGACACATCGATAAACGTAACATTTGAACTGGATCTATTTTGCATATAAAAGCTCCTATCAATTTTTTTTATTCCGTATACAATATGTATAACTTCCGTTAGTGGACACGACTTTTATGCTATAGTAATAAAGTTCTAATATATTTATTTTGTCGAGATGTTTAAGAAAAAAGTGAAATTGAAACTACACCCTACACCACAAACTCCATTAATACACTTTTAACACCGCAAAAAAGGCCTTGTAATTACAAGGCCTTTTGCAAACTACCTTTATTTTGCAGTAAGTACATATTGTAATAAAGTCCTTGTTTACTAAGTAACTCTTGATGTGCTCCGCTTTCTACAATTTCCCCTTCATGCATAACAAATATTTGATCCGCATCTTGGATTGTAGACAATCTGTGCGCAATCGCTATCGTTGTTCTGCCTTTTCGCATTTGCTGCAATGCCGTTTGGATAGCCTCCTCTGTTTCTGTATCAATATTTGCCGTCGCTTCATCTAACACTAATACTTTCGGATTGGTTGCTATCGTTCTAGCAAAAGCAATTAATTGCCTTTGACCACTAGAAAATGCAGCTCCTCTTTCGACAACTTCTGTATCATACTGCTCTGGTAATTTTTCAATAAACGTATTCGCTTGCACAAACTTTGCCGCTTCCTCTATCTCTTCATCCGTAATCTCTTCATTATACATACGAATGTTTTGCTTTACATTTCCAGCAAATAAAAATGCATCTTGCAGCACAAGACCAATTTTCTTTCGAATTTCTTGTTCTTCAAACTTTTCTAAATCTACTCCGTCTATTACAATATTTCCTGATTTAATATTGTAAAATCTCATTAATAAATTCATAATCGTACTCTTTCCGCTACCAGTATGCCCTACAAAAGCAACCGTTTGCCCTGGCTTTACATGAAAAGATACATTTTTTAAAACGTCACGCTTTCCATCATATGAAAAAGTAACATCTTTAAACTGAATTTCCCCATTAGCTACTCGTGGCTGTTCACTCCCAATTTGAACAGGAGCTAAATCTTTATCATCCATTAAATGAAATACACGCGATGATGAAACAAGCGCTTGCTGGAAGAAAGATAGTTTCATCATCATCTCATTTACCGGCTGGAAGAAACGATGAATATAGTTAACGAAAGCATATAAAACCCCTACTTCAACAGGACTCTTTAAAGCATCGATTCCGAATAAACCAAGTACTAACGCAATTGCTACAATATGAACAAGATCTGTTGCTGGACGTAAAAGTAATGCATCTAATTTCAATGTACGACGTCCAGCATTAAAATGTTTATTGTTCACTTCTTCAAATTCTTTTCTCATCCGCTTTTCTTGTCGGAACACCTGAACAATATTCATACCTTGAATGGACTCATTTAACTTTGCATTTAATATACTCAGCTGATTACGTACCTCTAAATAAAAAGCTGCACTTTTCCGTTGATACAACACCATAATTGCAAACATTATCGGAATTAATATGAGCGAAAATAGCGCTAATTTTACATCTAATAAAAACATCGCTACTAAAATCCCTACTAAAAAGACTACATTTTTCACGAATGTTGATAGTACACTAACATAAAAATCCTTAATCGCTTCTGTATCATTCGTTATGCGGGATACGAGCGTACCAATCGGCGTACGATCAAAGAAGCTTAATGACAATTTTTGAACATGTTCATACACTTCAACTCGCATATCTTGGACAATCTTAAAAGCGATATTTTGAAAGTACAATAAGTCTAAATAAGTAAATAATACTTTTAATAAATGAGCAATAATATACACTACAAATAGGGTTACAAGTGCTGATTGTTCAAAGTTACCTGGCACTAAGTGTTCATCAAGAAATTGTTTAATTAAAAAAGGACCCATCATTTCAGTTACAGTTGCACCAACTAGAAATAAAAATGCTAACGCTAATAACCCTTTATAAGGCCTCATATAAGAAAGCAACCTTCTTAAATCACTCCGTTTTTTCTCAGCCATCATACGCCTCCTTTCTCTACTAATGCCTCTAACTGCTGGCTTTCGTACATTTCTTTATACCAACCATTTTCTTTCATTAATTGCTCATGTGTCCCTCGCTGCATAACCCTACCTTCATCAATAACAAGAATAAGATTTGCATGCTGAATAGCACTTAAACGATGGGCAGTAATAATCGTCGTTTTCTCTGCTCTTTCTCGTTTCAATGCAGTTAAAATAGTTTCTTCTGTTTTTGCATCTACGGCTGATAAACAATCATCTAATATTAAAATTTCAGCATTTGTTAATAATGCACGCGCAATAGAGATTCGCTGTTTTTGACCTCCTGATAGTGAAACGCCCCTCTCACCTACTAGAGTGTCATACCCTTCTGGAAATTGAAATATATCATTATGGATACAAGCAATATCAGCAGCTCGGCTAATTTCTTTATATGTAGCATCGGCCTTTCCAAAAGCAATGTTCTCCCCAATACTCGCTGAAAATAAAAAGTGATCTTGCGGTACATATGAAATTGCAGAACGCACACCGTGAAGTGTTAAGTCTCGAATATCCCGCTCCCCAACTTTTAATTCACCATTAAAATGATCATACTCTCGAATTAAACATTTTAACAACGTCGTCTTCCCTGCACCGGTACGTCCTACAATTCCTAACGTTTCACCCTTTCTTAAATTAAAGTAAATATCTTTTAAGTTTAATAGTTCATTCTTTTTATAAGAAAACGAATCAACAGCGAACGAAACATCACCACTTGCTATAGTATTTATAGCATTGTCCCTATTCACTACATCTGAAGTTTGTGAAAGTATTTTCTCCACACGATCATACGAAGCACGTCCACGCTCCATAATATTAAATAGCCATCCAAAGGCTAACATTGGCCATACAAGTGTCCCTAAGTACGTTGTAAATGTTACCAATTCACCTACAGTTAATTCACCCCGTACGACTAATAATGATCCGTAACAAATTGCGATCAAAAATGAAAATCCGACAATTAAAGAAATCGTTGGATCGAATAACGAGTCAATACGTGCAACTAGCATATTTTTGTGTACGACATCTTCAGATTTTTTCCGAAACGCTTGTAAATCCTCTTTCTCTTGTCCAAGTGAGCGAATTACCTTCATCCCACTCATACTTTCTTGTACTTTATCATTGATTTCAGAAAACGATTGCTGTGCCTTATGAAATCTTCTATGCAATAAAGTTCCATAATAATTTGTAGAAATAGCTACAATTGGCATCGGAATTAAACTTAATAACGTTAACTTCCAACTAATTGTAAATCCCATCGCTACGAGTACACATCCTCCAACAGCTAAGGAATCAACGAGTGTTAAAACACCTGACCCCGCAGTTTGCTGAATCGCCTGAATATCATTTGTCGCATGTGCCATCAAATCGCCTGTGCGACGTGATTGATAAAAGGATGGGCTCATCTTAGTAAAATGTTCATATAAATTCTTTCGCAGTTGACGCGCTAGCTTTAAAGAAGATCCAAAAATCATAATACGCCATAAGTAACGTAATATATACATCGTAATTCCTACAACTACTAATAGAATAACCCAGTTCAACAATTTTTCAGACGTTAATGTTCCATTATTAATTTCATCTACTACAATCCCTAGTACTCTTGGCGCTACAAGTTCAAGAAGCGCGACACCAAATAACATAATAATTCCGATTATGTACGCTCGTTTTTCTTGCTTAAAAAACCAAGCTAAATTAAAAAACACTTTCATATTTATCCTCCTCCCTTAAAATGAGCGATGTTTTCAGTTTAACAAAAACACAGAATTTTTAAAAGTTTTAAACACTTATTATCCCCAAAAGAAAAGGACACTCGGTAAGAGTGCCCTTTTCTTTTGGAAAGATTTTTGCCCCATTTGCATCAAAACCCTTATACATCAAGGTTTGACGACTATTTCCCACCGCTATTTTTGTTAAGAAAAATATAGCACATCTTCATTTACCTTGTCTATAAAATTCCAGTATCTTATACAAAAGTGGTTTATCATTCGTCTATTTTTGTAAAATCGTCACTTCACAAGTTAAAATCATTTACTGCTTTTGTCCAAACTCTTTCATCCAAGCAACCTCAGAAGAATAATGTTCTATTCAGCAACCAAATCTATTTTTAAATATTTCACCTTTGAAATCATATCACCACTATAACTATCCTTACATTGTGTTTTTACAATTAAAATTGCATTCCCCTCATTTTCTTAGTTATTTTGGGTCTGGAACGCTTTTAATATCATTAGTATATTTGTTTAACAATTCTATGGCTTTCTGTTTTAATTCTAATCCTTCTTTCATTTTGCTTGAATTTAATTCCTCTACTGAGAGTATTATTTTCACTCCACTATCCATGTAAGTTTCATAACTTTTTAATAATGTTTCATGATGTTGTTTATATGCATCTGGAATATGTTGTTGTGGGTATGTTTTTAATGTGTCATAATCATTTCCAATTGCTTTGTATCCATTTCTTATAGCATCTTTCCACTTATTGTCTCCAAACAAACTTGTGTTATTATTTGCTTCCATAAGAAGTTTCTCTATAAGTTTGTTCGATATACCAGTTTTTTCAGTAATGATGACTATATTATTAACATATTTTTGTCTTTTTTCTTTCTCAATATTAACTAAATCTATTTTTGGCTCTTCTTTAGCCTGTTCAACCTTAGTTTGTTCTACTTTTTCTTCTACTTTTGGTTCTTCATTTTTAGGTTCTTCTTTGACTGTATCTGTCTTTGACGAACATCCAGCCACTAATGCCACCATCAATAGCGTAACTCCCCATTTTTTCAACATTTTCATATCCCTGCTCCCCTTTTATGAATTTCACACTACCACTAATAAAAATACCATGTTTTTCCATACACATGAACTTCCTATTATGTAATATTTTCAAAAATCAGATTCCCGTAAACCTTCAAAAAATATTCTACTACGAGAATTGTTCATAGTAGAATGCTTACATTTTTCATACTTCTTTAAAATTCATTTAAAGTATTCTTTTTATTGTATGAAGGAAATGGCGGAAGCAGACTGAACGAAGTGAGGTAATGAGCCGAAGGCGAACAGGGGAGCGTTAGCGAAAGAAAGATAGGAGAACCTTCCTTTTTTACTATCTATAGAAATCTTTTTAAATGCTTCATTTCTTGGCGCTTGTTCTTCATTGTCTTAGGTGTGAACCCTTTTGCAAACAGTGGTACAAATACTCTTCAATTACATCTTCTAATTCCAACAAAAAAACCACCTTTCCCATTGGTTTATATTCCAACAGAAAAAGTGGTTTTTAAGAAAAACAAAGCAAATTTCGTGAAAATTTCAGAGAAAGATAAACCAATGAATACATTGAGTTTATTCATTCACACGAAATTAATACTTATATCATATTGATGAAACGCTTGCGGCTCTAAGGATTACCCATCCGCTTATTTCGTTTGTTGCTTGCTCATCGCGCTCATCATTTGATTGATTTTCTTTTGGGAAGGTTTTTGTCCCATTTGCATCATCATCATTTTTAACATTTGTTCATTAATTGGTGGATTTTTTTCTAAGTAGTTCATCATGTATTTGCGGGCAATGAAAAATCCTAACGCCACGCCTGCTACTAGTGCTACTACGCCCACTAGAATACCTAACCAAATTGGCATATATTTTCCTCCTTCATGTTGTCTACCTTACAGTGTACTAAAACCTTTTCAATAAGACAAGATAGAATTCGACATTTTTTACACATATGTTCGTACTTGTTTTAAAGGATTCAGCCATCCATACTTTGTATTTTCATAATCCATAGCTAAAAATGTTAATTCACACTTTCTTAACACCTCAAAGAAAGTCGTTTCCATAGAGACATTTCCAGAGGTATTCATGCGAATATAGTGTGGTTTCACCATTATTTCGCCATATTCCGCTCCCGTAAAAAGTGTATGTGTACGATGTGTTCTATCATATTTACCAAGAACGCGCAAAGCTTGCTCTAATTTATGATGAATTTTCATTACTTGTAATGGCATCGTTATATACATCATTTGTTTATATAGTACTTTTTTCTCTGAAAGGGACCCAGATTCTGAAAATCGAGCAAATAAATCAAAAAACAAATATTCACGACCAAAATAAGCTTTCGCAATATCCTCTTGAATTAAATACAATTCATACGTTTTCATTTTTCCCCTCCCAATCTGGACAACCTTTTCTCTTCATTATATAGAAAAAAATTTGCAATGATTGTCTGACTGCGGAGAGATAAAAAACTTTTTCTGTCGAAAATACTCATTTACATAGAAAAACCTCTCCATGCCGGAGAGATTTTTCTAAAATCATTAAAGCATTTCTTTTACTTTACGAACAACGTTCTCTACAGTAAATCCATACTCTTCCATAATCTTCTCACCAGGAGCAGAAGCACCGAATGTATCGATACCTAGTACATCTCCATCAAGACCTACGTAACGGTGCCATCCGATTGTAGCACCCATTTCAATCGCGAAACGTTTTGTTACTGCTTTTGGTAGTACAGATTCTTTGTACTCAGCAGTTTGAGCTTCAAAGCGATCCATAGATGGCATGCTAACAACAGCTGCATCAACGCCGTCTGCTGCTAGAGCTTTTTGCGCTTCAATTGCTAAGCTTACTTCAGATCCAGTTGCAATTAAGATTACATCAGCAGTTTCTTTTTTGCTTGCAGAAACTACATATGCACCTTTTGCTACTTTTTCATAAGTGTCGTCTTTTGCACCTTCTAATGTTGGAAGGTCTTGACGAGTTAACACTAATGCAGTTGGTGTTTTTGTTGATTCTAGAGCTATTCTCCAAGCTGCAACTGATTCGTTACCGTCTGCTGGACGAATAACAGAAACGTTTGGCATTGCACGAAGTGCTGCTAATTGTTCGATTGGTTCATGTGTTGGACCATCTTCACCAACAGCAATACTGTCATGTGTAAATACATACGTTACAGGCAATTGCATTAATGCTGCAAGACGAATTGCTGGACGTAAGTAGTCAGAGAATACGAAGAACGTACCACCGTAAGTTTTTAAACCGCCATGAAGTGCGATACCGTTCATTGCTGCACCCATTGCGAACTCACGCACACCGTACCAAATGTTTTTTCCGCTGTAATCAGCTCTTGTAAAGTCTTTTTCGTTATTCATGTATGTTTTGTTAGAACCGGCAAGGTCAGCAGATCCACCGAAGAATGATGGTACAGACTCTGCAATTGCATTAATTACAGCACCTGAAGAATTACGTGTTGCTGCTTTTGATCCTAATTCATAAGTTGGTAAGCTTTGTTCCCAACCTTCTGGAAGAAGACCGTTCATTGCTGCTTGCAGTTCGTTTGCTAATTCTGGATATGCTTGTGCATATTCACCTAGCATCGTGTTCCAAGCCGCTTGCGCTGTTTCACCAACATCTTGTACTGTTTTACGGAAGTTGTCATATACTTCTTCTGCTACATGGAAGTCTTGTTCAGCAGTCCAAGCGTATGCTTCTTTCGTTAATTTTGTTTCGTCTACACCAAGCGGAGAACCGTGTGAAGCTGATTTTCCTGATTTGTTTGGAGAACCGAAACCAATTGTCGTTCTTACTTCAATTAGCGTTGGGCGTTTTTCGTCAGCTTTCGCTTCTTCAATTGCTTTCGCGATTGCTTCAATATCGTTTCCATCCTCAACACGGATTACTTGCCATCCGTATGCTTTGTAACGATCTTCTACACTTTCAGAGAATGAACGATTTAAATCGCCATCTAATGAAATATCGTTTGAATCGTAAAGCACAACAAGACGACCTAATTGTAAATGAGCAGCTAATGAAGATGCTTCAGCAGAAACGCCTTCCATTAAATCTCCATCACCACAAATAGCGTATGTATGATGATCTACTACATTATACGCATCACGGTTATATTTAGCCGCTAAATGTCTTTCAGCCATTGCCATACCTACAGCAGTTGCAATACCTTGTCCAAGTGGACCAGTAGTTGCGTCTACACCTGCTGTATGACCGTACTCAGGATGTCCTGGAGTTTTGCTTCCCCATTGACGGAAGTTCTTTAAGTCATCCATTGTTACATCATAACCAGATAGGTGAAGTAGGCTGTATAATAACATTGAACCATGACCTGCAGATAATACGAAACGATCGCGGTTAAACCACGTTGGGTTATTTGGATTGTGTTTCATAAATTGAGTCCATAATGTATAAGCCATTGGTGCTGCACCCATTGGCATTCCTGGGTGACCAGAGTTTGCTTTTTCAATCGCATCAATGGATAATGTGCGAATCGTGTTGATAGAAAGTTGTTCGATTGAATGTGACATGCTATTCTTCCCTTCGCGTATGTTAGTAAACGTTTTATACATTTATATGATAGCTTCCCACGCAAGATTATACAACATGTATCGACAAATATGTTGATGTTTTTTTGATTTCCCATAAAAAATACAGTGATTCAGGGAATGTATGGGCATTCAATATGACATACTTTTTTATTATTTTTATTTTAGGAAGAAAGGGAATTATCTGTATTTTTATGCAAATACACTAATTTATTCTATACCAACTTTTTTGATAAACACTTAAAAATACAAAAAAGCATCTGAATTAGACGCTTTTAAAATAAGTTAAATAATTCGCTTACGAATAGAACTTGAAATAAAATCAATTATAATTACCATTAAAATAATACCTAATAAAATAATTCCCACACGAGACCAATTACGTGAACTAAGTGCAAAAATTAACGGCGTACCAATACCCCCTGCTCCAATAACACCTAAAATCGCAGCGGATCGTACATTAATTTCGAACCTGTATAACGTATACGATAGAAAATCCGGTAACACTTGTGGTAATACCGCATACCAAAGTATTTGAAACCGATTTGCACCCGTTGCTATTAACGCTTCCGTCGGCCCCTTATCTATATTTTCAATTCCTTCCGAATATAGTTTCCCTAACATTCCGATAGAGTGTAACCCTAAAGCTAGAACTCCGGCAAAAGAGCCTGGACCAACAGCTTTTATAAATAAAAGAGCCATAACTAATTCTGGAAATGTACGAACAAAACTAAGTACAAATTTCCCAGTTCCTGAAGTTAATTTTCCACTACTCATATTCGTTGCCGCCCAAAAAGCAAATGGAACAGATAAAAAAGCAGAAATAAATGTACCTAATATCGCAATTGCCAACGTATCAATTAAACCATGTAATAAATCTTCACCATCTGGCAAAGATACATACGACCAATCTGGGTTTAATACGCCTGTCATAATTGCTTTTGTAATTTCTCCCGCAGTATTCTTTATTCCCTCGAGTGGGACTCCTGAAAAGGCCCATACATATACAACTGTAAGTGCTATAAAAATAATCCAGCGATTTACACTCAGTTTCTTCGGTTTTGATATGATTATCGTCGTTTTACTCATTATAATTTCTCCCGCAACAATGTACTTATATAATCGATTAGCAATACAACAACAAGGGTATAAATAATAATGGAAGCAGTTTGTTGATATTGTAAAAATCCAAGTGTACGATCATAATATAATCCAATACCACCTGCTCCTACTAAACCTAGAACAGCTGCTGCACGTACATTCACCTCAAATGTATAAAGTACATAGGTGACGAAGTGCGCTTTCACTTGCGGAATGACCCCATAAACTATCCATTGCACCTTATTCGCTCCTACAGCTGTCATCGCTTCTAATGGACCTGGATCAATTGATTCAATTGACTCATACAATAATTTCGCTACGAGTCCAACCGAGAAACAAGTAAGAGCCAAAATACCTGGAAGTGGTCCTATTCCAAAAATCGCTACAAAAATAGCCGCTAATAATAAATCTGGTATTGTTCGTATAAAATTTAAAATCAATCGAGCTGGACTGTACAAAAGTACACTAGTAAATACATTACTTGCGGCAAATAGTGCAAGTGGAATGGCTAAAATCGCCCCTAAAGTCGTTCCAATAATCGCCATACGTATTGTATCTAACATTGCTGTTGTAATAATTTGAAAATAACTCCAATCTGGCGGCACCATTTCCTTCAATAAATCCATCATATTTGGAAAACCCACTACTAGTTTTGAAAATGATGCGTCGACCTGTACACTACTACCCCACAACAGTAAAATAACTAGAATAACCGTTAACATATGTTTCAATTTACTCGGCGGCTTCGGTATCGATTTCGAATATATCGTCACTTCATTCATTTTGCTGCCACCCCTAATAATGCGCTTTTCTGAGCTACGTCCCCATAAATTTCAGCGAATTTTTCATCCGTTGCCGCTTCTACTAATCCATCAAAAACAATTTCACCAGCATGTAATCCGATAATACGAGTAGCATATTGCCTCGCTAAATCAATAGAATGTAAATTTACAATTGTCGTAATTCCGAAATCTTCATTAATTTTCTTCAAATCATCCATTACTTGCTTTGTTGTCAGTGGATCTAACGAAGCAACAGGCTCATCTGCCAATATGATTTTTGCTTCTTGTGCCAATGCTCTAGCAATTGATACACGTTGCTGTTGTCCCCCTGATAATTCATCAGCTCGTGCATATGCTTTTTCTGAGATATTCACTCTATTCAACGCCTGGAATGCAAGCTCCACATCTTCTTTCGGAAACAGACCTAACGTTGTACGCAATGTAGAATGATATCCAACCCGCCCAGCTAATACATTCTTCAGTACCGTTGATCGCTTCACAAGATTAAAGCTTTGAAAAATCATACCAATATCTCGGCGCATGCGTCGTAATCCTTTTCCTTTTGCAGCAGTAATAGACTCCCCTTCAATAATAATTTCACCTTCTGTGATCTCATGAAGGCGATTTACCGACCTGAGAAGTGTAGATTTTCCAGCCCCGGATAGCCCGACCATTACAACAAACTCACCTTTTTGAATTTTCAAGTTTATATTATTCAATCCTTTTGTACCATTCGGATACACTTTGGAAACATTTCGAAACTCTATCACACATCTTACCTACCTTCTATGTATTATCAATAACTGAAAAACGGCAAACTAACTGAAATTACACACTTTCCAGTTAGTCGCCATTTCCATATGTATTATTGCGTTTTCACTTTCTTTCCATATTCACGAACGATATCAAATTTACTATCATCAGATTTAACATATCCTTCATGTGAGTATACTTCTTTAATGATTTTGTGCCCTTCCTCATTCTTTCCTATTTCAATGAAAGCATCTTGTAATTTCTTGCTCCACTCTGCATCTAAATCAGAGCGTACAGAAATCGTATCGTTTGGAATTTTCTCCGTAAATTTTACTATTTTCGTTTGATCGAATATATTCGGATAATCTTTTTTTACAATATTGCGAGCATCTTGGAATACAACAGCTGCATCTACATCACCATTTAAAAGAGCAATAAGTGACTGATCATGACCTTTTAATGTAACAGGTTTCACATCTTTCAACGGATCAATTCCCTCTTTTAACAACACCGCTGCCGGCCATACGTAGCCTGCTGATGATGTAACATCTTGATAGCCAATTTTTTTACCTTTTAAATCTTTTACACTATTAATATTAGAATCTTTCTTAACAACAAACTCTGATTTATAAACATCTACTAAATCCTTTGTGGGAGCTCCGGTTTCATCATCCACCCCAAAACGTTGCGCCTGTAAAATTACGTTTGCAGCCTTCTTCTCATGTGCTAACACATACGCTGTTGGAGGTAAAAAGCCTACATCTACTTGCTTAGATGCCATCGCTTCTACAATTGTATTGTAATTCGTTGAAATACTAACTTTTACCGGAATGTTTAATTTATCACTTAATAGCTTTTCCAATGGTTTTGCCTTCGCCTCTAACGTATCTGCATTTTGAGAAGGAACAAATTGAACATTTAGCGTCTTCGGTACATAACCTTTTTTCGTATCTTCATTTTTACTTGCACTTGATTCCTTCGTTCCACATCCACTTAATAATCCCGCTGCTAGTACAACTGTTGTACTCATTGCAAAAACTTTTTTCAACATGTTAATGCCTCCATTTTTCGTTGTTATAAAATACCCTTCCATAAACATGAAGAAATATATCACACATTTTTACAAATAATTGCTTATTTACAGAATCTTTACACATTCTATACATTCACATTAAAATTCTTTTCATATATTTGATATGATTAATTGAAAGATAACAATAGAAAAGGTGAATGATGTTGAATCAAAATCAAATTGTAACTTTAAATATTTTATTAACAAGTGATATACATGGTACTGTTTATCCAATTCACTACCAAGATAATTCCAAAGCAGAAATTGGTTTAGCTAAAATTTCTACTCTTATAAAAAAAGAACGTTCTAAAAATAAAAACGTTCTTTTAATCGATAACGGGGACTTTATTCAAGGAACTCCATTTACTTATCATTACGCTACATACGAACAGGATAAGAAAAACCCAATGTCCTTATTAGCAAACCACTTAAGTTACGATGCTGCCGTTATCGGGAATCATGAATTTAATTATGGAATGGATATATTAAATCATGCTGTAGATACTGCAAACTTCCCGTACCTATCAGCAAACATTTTAGATAAAAACATAAAAGAACCTTATTTCGGGAAACCATATATAATAAAACGTATCGAATCAAATATGAAAATTGCTATTTTGGGGGTAACAACGCATTACATCCCAAATTGGGAACAAGCCCATCACATTAAAGATTTACTATTTGAAGACGCATTCGAAACTACAGGAAAATGGGTTTCTTACATCCGCGAACATGAAAAACCAGATTTACTAGTCGTAGCCTATCACGGAGGATTTGAACGTGATTTACAGACCGGAGTACCAACTGAAGTGTTAACAGGCGAAAACCAAGGATATGCAATATGTCATGAAATTGAAGGTATAGATATTTTATTAACAGGCCACCAACACCGAGAAATTTCTCACACAACGGCTAACGGTGTAACAATTTTACAGACTGGATGTAATGGGCAATCAGTTGGAAAAATAACCGTAACCTTCGAAAGAATGGAACAGAAGTGGGTAAAAAAAGAAAGTTATTCAGAGTTGTTGACGGTGCAAGGAATTGAGGCAGATCCAGATGTTCTCTCATTAGTATCTGATTATGAAGAGAATACACAAAAATGGCTTGATCAACCTATCGGAATCATTCATGGGGACATGCAAATTTCAGATGTTATGCAAACTCGTTTGCAAGACCATCCATTTATTGAATTTATAAATAAAATACAAATGGATATAGCTAACGTTTCAATTTCTTGTACAAGCTTATTCCATAATACATCTCCAGGTTTCCCGAAATATGTAACAATGCGTGACATCGTTTCTAATTATATTTATCCAAATACATTAAAAGTAATTAGAATAACTGGAGCGGACATAAAAGATGCCCTTGAACTCTCTGCTTCTTATTTCACATTAAATATAGATGGAACTATCATCGTAAACCCTGCCTACATAGAACCAAAGCCGCAACACTATAATTACGATATGTGGGAAGGAATTTCGTATGTATTAAACATTTCCAAACCAATTGGCGAGAGAGTAGAATCTTTACAGTATAAAGGCGCTTCTCTTAATATGAATGAAGAATATGACGTTGTTATGAATAATTATCGTGCAAGCGGTGGCGGGAACTTCTTTATGTTTCAAAATAAGCCAGTAATAAAAGACATACCAACAGATATGTCTGAACTTATCGCTAACTATATATTGAAGCATAAAAGGATAGAAGCAACGAAAAATGACAACTGGAAAGTTATTAAATAACGATTTTAACAAATAAAAAAAGATGGGCTGCGCCCATCTTTTAATTTAATTTTGCATTATCTTGCTTTTTTAAAGCTTTTAATTTCGTCGGTGTAACATCCGTTCCTTCTTCGTTAACGACTTTAATTCCTTTTAATTCGTTTAACATATTTTGACGAAATCCTTTTAAATATTGTTCACGTAGCGACTGGCGCTCACGTTGTTCTTCTTCAGTTAAGCCTTCAGCTTTTGCTTTTTTCGCTAAGAAGTTAATGCGTTCAATGAGTACTTGACTTGGCATCTCGAATCCCCCTTCTACTCAAAACTGATTATTATCATACAATAGTTAGTCCTCTTTATCAAGCAATTGCTTTGTATATTCTACATACCTTCGATGTACAGTTGCTTTTGAAACATCATGACCAAAACCACGAAGTGTTGCTGCAATTTCTTCAAAAGTTAATTCATTCCGGCGTAAACGTACAATTTCCTCAATTGGTACTTCTTTTTTCTCACGTCCTATACTTAAATGACGATTTTTTAAATTATTCTCTGGACGAAATCCTTTCTCTACCGCCCTTTGCATACCACGTTTAATTTTTAAATTGTGAATCTTTCTTTGATACTCTTCAACAATCCCAATTATATCTAGCACCATCGAATCAGAGTCAGAGAGTTCTAATTCTCCATTATGCGTATGCGTATATACTTTTATTCCCTCTTTATGTAAACAGTGCATTAATGCAATTTTCGCATTCCCTCTACCAAGACGCGTTTCATCTTGTATTAGAAGTACATCAACTTGTTCATCGCGAATTGTATCTAGCACTTCTAATATGCCATCACGTTCAATTGTATAACCGCTAGCCTGCTCCTCAATCACCTTTGTAACATTCATTTGATAACGCTCAGCTAAATGCAATAATTCATCTTTTTGACGCAATAATGATGTTTCCTGCGCTTCTTTTGTTGTGCTTACACGTGCATAAATAATTGCATTCATTTTGAACCCTGCTTTCTCACTATATTTTCCTTATAGTGTATCATAAATTCGCCTTTCGTTCGAACTTATGTTTGTAGAATGTTTTTTCGCATGTTATACTTAATAATAAGAAAAATGAAAGAAAACGAGGTGTTAGAAAACATGGAAAAGTTAACGAAACGCCAGCAAGACATTCTCGACTTTATTAAGCTAAAAGTACAAGAAAAAGGATATCCACCTTCCGTACGCGAAATCGGTCAAGCAGTCGGCCTCGCTTCTAGTTCTACAGTGCACGGACATTTATCACGACTAGAAGAAAAAGGATATATTCGACGCGATCCAACAAAACCACGCGCAATTGAAATTTTAGGTGACAACCGAATGGAAACAGAAACACAATCTGTTATTCAAGTTCCAATCGTCGGAAAGGTTACTGCCGGTTTACCGATTACAGCAGTCGAAAGTGTAGAAGATCACTTCCCACTTCCAGCTAGTATTGTTGCTGGAGCAGATCAAGTGTTTATGTTACGCATTTCTGGAGATAGCATGATTGAAGCTGGTATCTTTGATGGTGATTTAGTTGTTGTTCGCCAGCAACAGTCTGCATACAACGGTGAAATTGTAGTTGCTTTAACAGAAGATAACGAAGCAACTGTTAAACGTTTCTACAAAGAAAAAGACCACTTCCGTCTACAACCGGAAAACTCTTCTCTAGAACCTATCATTTTAAAACAAGTGTCAGTTATCGGAAAAGTAATTGGCGTATATCGTGATTTACATTAAAAATAATAAAAAGAAGATAATCCCCTTATTTATATAGGGCATTATCTTCTTTTTATATTTTGATAGATTTCCGTTCACTCAAAAGAATGCATTACCTTAATTATCAACGCGTTTCAATAGTAACATCTCCAGCAGCTGTTTTACCGCTAATTTTTTTACTCCCATTACCAATTGTTATATTTTGATTTTCTTCATTAAAAATTGTCACGTCTCCAGCAGCACTTTGCCCCGTTATAACTGCATCTTGTGGTTTTTCCAACAAAGTAATATCTACATCGCCAGCAGTTGAACTTGCCTCTGCATCATATTTAGGATCATGATCCATAATATTTACATCCCCGCTAGCCGTTTTTGCTGTTACTTTCCCTATTACTTTTTTAAAGCTCACCTCACCAGCTTTTGTAGATCCCTCCACACTCTTAGCTGTTACATGTTTCAAATCTACTTCTCCAGCGAGTGTTCCAACACTTACGCGATCACTTTTCACATCACTTATTTCTACTTGTCCAGCGGATGAATTCACTTTTATCCCTTGGTAAGAACGTTCAGGCACAAGTATAGTCACTGTAGGCGTTTGAAAATTGAAAGTGAAAAATGAAAAATCAAATGAGACACCTTTCTCTATTTCTCCTTTAATTTTTAATGTGTCACCATCCTCCACAATACGAATCTCTTGCTTACGTAAATCACCTGATTGCTTTACATAAAAAGTGGAATCAGGTGATTTTTGGACAATGATATCCCCAGCATCTAACTTAACTTCTATATTTTTTAGTGTTTCGTTTTTAATTACTTCTTCTTTATCGCCTTTTTCTGCAGTTTTTACTGCCTTTTCATATGTTTGTGAAATTCCTATTACCCCAATAATGATACAAGCGATAGCTACTAATAATACTTTTTTCATCATCTACTCCCCTTTTATCATTTTGAAGTTCCATATTACATATCGTACACACAATCTTTTAAACCACTTCGTACTATAATAAGCTGCAATACATAACAACAAACCTACTCCAACAAACGTTATACTAACGAAAAGATCCAACCATATAAACGTACCCATGAATATTTTTATAATAACGAAAAATGGTGTCACTACACTAGCAATTCCACCGCCCCAAAAGGAAAATATAAAAGCTATAATTGCAACTAACGGGCCTAACACAATAATAAAATTAAACAAACTAAGTCCAACCACTGCCATGACAGCTCTTGTTACATTTGAAGTCGACGGATCTTTTTTCATTTCATCAAATCGATACATCGCAAGTAAGTCTTTCGCAATTACTTTCGGAGAGCCAAGACCCTTTATTATTTCTGATTCAGTTTTCCCCTCTTCTATCCCAAACTGAAAGTGCTCTTCATAATCGAATAAAATATCTTGTCTCTCTTCTTCTGGTAACTTCCTAAGATAACTTGATAATTCTTTAAGAAACCGTTCTTTACTCATCCCATTCCACCCCTTCAATAATTTCTTGAACACCTTTAGCAAAATCGCGCCACTCTGTTACTAATAAAGTAAGTTGCCTCTCTCCTTGCTCTGTTAGTTGATAATATTTACGGGGCGGTCCTTCCGTGGATTCTTTTAAATATGTTTGAAAATATTCCTCTTTCGTTAAACGACGTAATAGCGGATATACAGAACCTTCCGATATTAAAAATTTATTTGAAATTTGCTGAACAAGTTCATAACCATAACTATCTTTACGTTTCACAAGTGCCAAAACACATAGTTCTAACACACCTTTTTTAAATTGAACGTTCAAGGACAATCCCCCTTTCTTATTTTAGTACTGTTCAGTACACGGTACCTGTTTCATCCATAATATACCACTTGGTACTGTTCATTGCAAGGTACTTAATTATATTCATTCCCAAAATTTAGAAAACATATATATAAAAGCCCGAATAAGATCCTGTTATAAAACTGATCATTACTCGAGCTTTTATTCGATTCGAACTGCATGAATACAAAACTTCATTCACTCTTTCTCCTCTATGAACCCACTTCCATTTGTGACCCTAATAAATTTCGAAATACACCTTTTCTTTCTTTAGCTAATTGATTAAATTCACCTATTTGAACAATTTCACCTTTTCCTAAGACAATAACTTGATCTGCGTTGCGTATAGTAGATAAGCGATGCGCAATAACAACAATAGTCATCGTTCCTTTCAATCTTTCTATTGCTGATTGAATTTTTACTTCATTTTCAGTATCTAATGCACTCGTAGCCTCATCTAATACTAAAATCGACGGTTTTCTTAAAATAGCCCGTGCTAGTACAAGCCGCTGGCGTTCACCACCCGAAAGCCTCACCCCTCGATCCCCAATCAATGTATCAAGCCCATTTGGAAGCGTTCGTACAAATTCAGAAGCGGCCGCAAACTCTAATGCATCCCAAATTTGTTCTTCACTTGCATTCGGTTCAATCATCAATAAATTTTCTCTTATGCTTGCATTAAATAAGAAGGGATCTTGTGGTACATAGCTAATAGCCCGCCTTAATGACAATAAATTATCAGTTGTAAGTGGAATACCATCTATTAACACTTGACCTTTTTCTGGTTGAATTAATCCCATTAAAACATCAATTAATGTACTTTTTCCCGCACCAGAATGCCCCACAATGGCCGTCATACTATTTATTGGAATTTGCACATTAATATTTTGAAGTGCGTATAAAGATTCTTGCTTATTATAACGAAAGTAAACATCCTTACACTCAATACCTCGCTCTATACAAATCGGAGTTATATGTTTTTGCTGATGTATATCCTGCATTTCAATTGCTTCCTTACATTCCTCTTGTAATTCCCATAATGACTTAAAAGCAGGAATACTTGCAGCCAGTTGTTCTAAATTTGATTGAATTGTCATGAATCTCGGCCATAGTCTGGAAAAAATGAGGATGATTAATAGTAATTGGGTAGTTTGCGCTTGAAACATATTTACTGATAAAAATATAAAAAATGCAATTAATATAGCCATTGAAATTTTATAAAACAATTGAGAGTTTGATCTTATTCTCATATACTCCATTTGTTCGCTACTCATCTTTTTTGTTATAGATTGAAACCAATCCAAACGTGATACTTCCAAAGTATTGCTCTTTATATCTTTAATTCCATTGAAATGATCTGTTATACCAGAAAGATAGTCTTTTGCCAATTCTGAGGTCTTACCGCCTAGTATTCGTGCTTTTTTTATAAAAACACGAGAAGCTACCAAGAATAATAAGCCAAAGACCAAAACAAATATAGTTATTTGGGGAGATAATAAAAACGCAATCCCCACCTGTATAAATGTAAACAGAATAGCAGCTAACAATTGTAAAATTAAATTAACCCCATAACTTACACGAGCTAATTCTGTAGTTAATATATTTATTAGATTTGTTTTCCTTTTCTCTAAAAAAAAACTCCATTTTGCTTTTAAAATCATACTATATGTTTCTATTCTTAATTCTCGTACAAAAGCTTGTTGCGTTCTCGCATCCCTTAGCGTTATATTTCTTTGTAGTAAATTTTGACCTAACACTATTAGTATATATATACCTAAAATGAAAACTAGACTTGTTACTTTAGGAAAATCCTGCAAAAATCTATAGACAGGTGCAATAAAAGTAGTCTCCTCGCCTATATTAATTATTCCAGTCATACTTATCATAGGAATTAATAAAATAATACCTATCCCTTCAAGTAAACTTATTAAAACCATACCAAATAAATTCACATACAGTATTTTTCCCGCTGAAGAGTATAATTTCTTCATAAAATATATAATATGATTCATTGATATCCCTCCTATAACAAAGCAAGCTTCTTTGTTTTCCTCCAAAGACATAAAAACGGACGTAAAGGAAAATATAAAAAATGAAGGAATTTAGGTAACGGTAATGTTTTTGCATCAATTGGATAAGGATATAGTTGGCTCATAATATATAAAATCTTTTGCTGATTAGACATTAGTGAAAATAAATGTCGACTATGATAAGTAAGTACTTCTTCAGGGACAGGGTCGGTATGCAAGTTTATCATTTGCTTGAAATAAAACAACGCCTCTTGAGCTAACTGCTTTGAATGTTTTTTCGCTACTAATTCCATCGTTCTTTCATCTAGTCGTACACCCAGCAATTGAGATGCCAAAATTAATGCTTGTCCTCCTAAATGAAGCATTTGATATTTTCTCATTAATTTATGAATCTCACTCCAATTAAGATCTTGATCGACAATTTTTTTTATATCTACTAACCACCGTAATCTGGACCAACCATGTCTAGCACCATGAGATACAAGAAATAAAAATAAATCTTCCTTCCCTAACATATATACAGAATTACTCGTAAGGGTACTTTTTCTTTTGCTTCCCCAAAGCTCTTCAAACCCAGGTTCTTTACCCGGTCCGGGGTTTAGCCTCCAATGAATTTCAACTTTGATCCGCTTTATTGGATGAAAAAATGTTATATGATGATGCCTCCATTTCCAATCATTTAATATCGTTTGAATATAATCATCTTTTACATACCCCTGCTCTAAAAGTAGTATTTCTACTTCCTCTAAATTTTGAATTGGAATAAGAACGTCCAAATCACAGGATGTTCGTAAAGAAATATCTCCATATAAGTCCTGAGATAGTACAGGTCCTTTTAAAAAAATCATACGAATCTCATTTTCATTACATAGTTTATTTATTCGTTCCATTTCAGCACTTAAATAAAGCATTTGAAATGTATTTTTTTTATATTTTCTATTCAAGGTTTGTACAATATGTGAAGGAATTAGTTCCTCATCCACCTGTTTAAGTTTTTGATATATCACCGGATAAACGCGATGATGCACAGCTTGCTCAAGAAATACCTCCCAATCAATATCCAAAAACCATTCATTACTGTAAGTTTGCACTGTTTCGTCATCTTGTAACTTCAAAATTGCAAAAAGAAGTTTCAATTCCTTAGACATGAACTCTACATTAAGACCAAAATCTTTCTCCATTTTATTCTCCTTTAATAATGTCCTCACTTAGCCTCTTTGCAAATGATCCAACGACAGTAAATCTCTCCATTCCTTCTGATCCAGTAACATAAAAAGAACCGCTCCGTAACCATGCATGTGCAATTAATTCCCCATGACTATCCTTAGCAGTTCCTAAATAAAGAGTACTCTCAATGTGACGTTTTTCAAGCATTTTCATCCCAGCTATAGCTTTAACGAGACATTGACTTTCCCAAAAAGTATACCGACTCATAATAGAAATAGCTTCAGACACCTTCTTTAGTGTATCCCCGTGTGGCTGAATTTGGGCAACTGATGTTTCGTTCATGTAATCCCCTAAAGAAGGTGCAACTTTGGAAAAGGTAATACTTTTTAGTACACGCGCCCATCCTAAAAAAATAAAAGCCTCTAAAAATAAAAGCTTTGTTTCCGTGTTCAGTGATAAAAATACTCTTAACCTTTTCACAATATTCATTAATTCCTTCCTAACAGTTCTCTTGAAATTACGAATCTATCTATTAGATTGATCTTTTATTTGAATTAAACCTTCTTGAAATAAACACTCTAAAAAGGAAAGAACTTGCTCTTCACAATCTTTTCGTTCAATATCATAGTTAGATACTAACATAGTAACAAGCTGATTAATTATTATCGGCTTTTCAATAAGCTCCCATATTTCTCCGCCTATTTCACCTAAGTTATAATAATTTCCTTTTTGGACATTTAACATAACTTTTTCTCCATCCATATCGCTCACTATATTACCTTCACTCTGTACAACGTTATGTTCTAATGATATTTTTCTCGAATGAACAACCATCAACCATACTCCCTTTCTGTATAGTATTTAAAATAACTTGCACAAGCTCATGAGCTGTAAATCTCGAATCCGGGCGTCTTAATTGAAACATTTCCATTCCACTTGCAATATTAGATGAGGTTTCAAAATGCCATTCCATCAATCCTAATTTAGAAATCAAAGAATTCCTAAAAGTATGTTGGTATAATTTACACAAGCGTGTGAGACCTTCAATACGGGTCATCTCGATATCTTCTCCCTGCGTTTTTACTAATTCAATAACACCAGCAAGAGGTAATGGATCGGGGGAAAATTGAGAATTCACAGGAACAGCATACTTCGTTTCTCTTTCAAACAAAGGGCTAAATTGCGCTACTTCCATTCCTAACTCATTTATGCTCTCTTGCCATAATTTTTGTTGTGCGTAAGAAGGATGAACTATTGCAGTATTTTTATTCAAAAGAGACACAGCAACTACATCATCACTTAAAAGCTGATATCCTATATTCAAAAAAGCCGAGGCTAACGTTGATTTTCCAGCTCCTGAATCACCAATTAATGCATACGCTTTCCCATCTATGGCAATTACACTCCCATGCAATGGAAGTATTTTCCGTTGCATTAAAAGTGCCCCCATACAAGTTCCCAGAATGTATAATCGAATTTTATCTTCTTTCGCCTCTGGCATAGGTGAAAAAGTAATTTTCTCGCCCGCTTGGATAGAAAATATTGCAGTTTGAGGAACATGAAACATCACTACATCATCTTCCACTACAATGGTTTTTTGCTGTGATTCGTCATATCTACCCCATCGTTCAGATAAATCAGTTATTTCAATTTGAACATCTGTCATCTCTTTCTTTTCATTCAGCTGAGACAACTCGGGTAATGGGACTTCACTTACTATTTTTAACCCGAAGGCTTTGTATAACACATTTCCCATCGAATCGATCATCCTATTCACCCCACATTGTCAATTTTTTTTGAAAGCTCTTATATAATAAAACTATATAAGAGCTTTATTTTTCCAATGACTTAACTATACTTCACTGGATCATCTGGATCAGGTTGAACTGCGTCAGGAATTTTATGTCCTGGCCCCGCCATAGTCATATTAATATTAAGTACTTCTAATACAGGTTGTTTCCATTCCTTTTTCATACATATCACCCCCTTTCATATTAAATTTTTTATAAATCGATAGAAGATTAAGCTACGCATTAAAATTCTAAAATCTAAATCAAATGCATATTCTGGTCGAGGTTCTTTACATATTTTTGAGATAGCTTTCTTAATTACCTCTACATTTAGAAATTCAGAGATTATTGGATCTACACTAAGTTCTTGAACTTCCTCAATAAATTCATTCCAAAAAGGAGTCATACGATAAACACCATCTGCACCCTGAACACCTCGAACGCGTTGATTTAATCGTACTTTATCCGGAAGGAAATTTTTTGTGGCTCTCCGAATAAGAGATCGATCTAAACCATTTTGAACATACTGTTCTTCTGGGACTGACAAACAAAATTGAATAATCCGTAAGTCATTTGTAGGATCACGATCCCATAAAGCATAACGTAACGATAATTTCGTTTCATACGTTCCATTTATGCTCCAATAATAAGGTTTTTCAAATTGTTCTCTTTTCATGTCATATGCATTTGATATAAAGGTACCTGTTATATCAACATCCTGTTCTTTGAGCCTATCAAAAACATTCATTTTTTTTGCAAATTCCGGATTGATTATTATAGGAAAAACATCTTGTTCCTCTGAAGAAAGTAACTGATGCAAAAACGGAAATGCCTTTCTTCTTACCACTTCAAAAACACGTGCTTTTTTCACTCCTATATTTCTACTATATAAATATAGTTCACGATAAAACCGAATCCAATGTAGCTTTTTCAATAACATTGCCTGGTAATCAAAAATAGGCCCCCATGATACTGTCCAATTACCTCTTTGACCACTAAGGAGTACTCCTATGTCACGCTGAGATGCTTTTTCATAAACTCCCCTCAACCAAAAGGTATTCTCAAAAAATTTATACGGCATCTCCATTGTTTCCAACCAATCATCAATTTCCGATAATGGGCTTCTTTCCGGTAATTCTAAATAATAATCCTGTATATTCCCTACATATTGTACAGTCGATTGAATAAATGGTCTTTCGTCAGCTATCCTACCTTTGTGTGTCCAATCTTCAAATCCTTCTGCCGGGACATAACTAAACGTATGTAATTTTTTATTTTCAGCACGTAAATCTTTTGCAGCAAAGCTAACGACAGACCCTGAGTCTAGCCCTCCGCTCAAATGAGCTCCTACTTGGTGATGTGTTCGTAAACGTACCTTCACTGCACTTTGATACACCTCTCGAAACGCCTCTTCATACTCTTCATTTGATTTTAAATTAAGCATTTTTCCAGCAGTTGGTATATAGTATCGCGAAAACTCAACTTTGCCATCTTTCACCAAAACAGTGTGTGATGGAGGCACCTGTTCTATATATTTATAGACCGTTAGCTGTGGATCTACTGATTCAAAATTTACAGGTATAGCTAAAAATTCAGCAATCCACTGCTCATTCAATTTTTTCTCAACATATGGTAGAGTAAATAACGGTTTTATAATAGTACAAAAAGCAAATTTGTTCTCACTACGATAAAAATAAAGTGTTCGGCTCCCAGAAAAATCTCTAGCTCCAAAAAGAATTTGTTTTTTCTCATCCCAAATCATAAAGGAAAAATCGCCCACCAAATATTTCGGTGTTGCCTCTCCCCATTTCTGATAAGAGAGTAAAATCAACTCACTATCTGTCATGTTTTTTCTATCAGCATAATCTACTTGTAATTTTTCAAACAACTCATCACGATTATCAATAATAGCATCTGCTGTAATTGCCAGTTGTTCTTCATAATTATAGAAGGGTAATTGTTCACCAACTGACTCTGGTGTAATCCATTGTGCGTGACATCCCAGGAAAACGTTTTCTTTGTGCCATATTTGAATATCATCAGCAGGGTACTTTTGTAAGTCACTCATTAATCGTGTACCATGTTCAATTGATACAGCTTCATTATTAAAGTGAATAATGCCAGTTATAGCGCTCATTTTTCCCACCTCTTATACAACAAGTTACTAAAAATGTTTTATTTATTTCATGCAACTCACCTATACGTTCTTTTTAAAGAACGTATAGGTTTTTTAACACCTAATTGATTAAATTCTCTGATTCACTAACGAATCGGGGTATAGATATGTTAAAGTTATCATTATATTTTCTCTACGTCAACACGATAATGGTAATTATCACCAAATAAGTTCCATTAAAGTTCGTTATAATGAACTTTAATGGAACAAATATATGAGTCCAACATTTTTTATCCTATTTATTTCTCTTTGAATTATTCCATGTTATATAATATTTATTATAGCCTGAATAACTCTCCGTTGATCCTCATCCATCATATTGGAACCCGAAGGGAGACAAACCCCCTGTTCAAATAATCTTTTAGATACATCATTATCTTTCTGATGAGAATAATACTTACTTTCTTTAAAAAGTGGCTGCATATGTAGTGGCTTCCAAGTAGGACGTGCTTCAATATTCTCTTCTGCTAAGGTTGTCAATAATTTTTCAATAGAGATACCAGATTCCTTTTCATCAATCATCATAGTTGTAAGCCAACGATTCGAGCGAGTATTTTCTAATTCCGGCATAAAACAAAATCCAGGTATGTGAGATAATTCTTCATAATACCGATTAAATATACACCTTCTAGTCCTCACTCTATCTTCTAAAACTTCTAATTGCCCTCTCCCAACACCAGCTAATATATTACTCATTCTATAATTGTAACCTATCTCACTATGTTCATAATGTAGTGCTGGATCCTTTGCTTGCGTCGCTAAAAATTTTGCTTTCACTAATGCTTCCACATCATCTGATATAAGCATTCCACCACCTGAAGTTGTAATGATTTTATTTCCATTAAATGAATAAACCCCAAACCTCCCAAAAGTACCGCTCGCTTTTCCTTTATATGTAGAACCTAGAGATTCTGCTGCATCCTCAATTATAGGAACATCATATTGATTACAAAGCGAAAGAATTTCATCTAACTTAGCACTCTGACCATATAAATGAACAAGAATAACAGCCTTCGGTAATTCCCCTGCTTTATTAGCATCATATAATGCAAGCGCTAGCGCTTGCGGTGACATATTCCATGTTTCCGGTTCCGAGTCAATAAACACCGGTTCAGCTCCCAAATAAACAATTGGATTCGCACTCGCTACAAAAGTAAAACTTGAACAAAACACTGTATCTCCCTTTTTAACATCTAATAGTCTCAAAGCCAAATGAATAGCAGCCGTACCTGAACTAACTGCAGCCCCACCTTTAACTCCTACAAAAGATGCAAGTTCTCTTTCAAATTCATCTACATTTGGACCAAGAGGGGCAATCCAGTTTGTATCAAATGCATTTTGAATATATTTTTGTTCATTTCCACTCATGTGCGGTGAGGAAAGATAGATTCGTTTTTTATGCTGAATGGTTTGCATATGAACACATCCTTTATACATATTTTTAAAATTATGTATCTAAAAACATATGCTTTAATACAGGTATATCAGGGAGTCTTCTTAAATCATTTATTGTATAATGTGCTTTATAATCTTGCCCAACTATAAGATTATGGTAAATCCCATCTTCTCTATTAATATGAATTGTTATCCAATTTAGTTTCTTCGCAGTTATAAAATCCTTACTTAAATTATCTCCTATATAAACACACTGCTGATGTGGAACCTGTAGTTCCTTACTTATTTTTTCATAAGGAATTTGGCTCGGCTTCCAATATTCTTTTCCCAGCTCATCAGTGAGAATTATTGAGTGAAATCTCTCTTTTAACTTTAATGCATTAATTTTCTTTTCTTGGGCAACTAAATATCCGTCTGAAATAAGTCCTATTTTAACGGTATTAACTAAATTATTTAGTACCCAATCCGCTTCATCCAACAATTGAATATCTGGTTTATGAAACCTATACTGTTCTATCAAATTACTAATCAATTTTTCATCGTAAGGAATGTTTAACTTTTCTAGTGTTTCATTAAACACGAACCTTCTTTCCCCCGAATCGAATAATTGAATTGCAATATTATAAAATCCAGTTTTCTTATACTTCTCTTTAATCCAATCATCCACTGCTTTAAAACCACTTACAACATAATCTTTCTCTTTATATAAAGTATCATCCATATCAAAAACAATTGCTTTAATCACCATCTTAAATACTCTCCATAAAAACCGCTTCATCATATCTAAGCATCGTTAAGTTTTCTCTCCAATTAAAGTCCCTATCTATAAAAACTTCCCCCTGACACATTTTAATTGTCCAAAGCGGAAAATTTGCTCCCGCCTCTATGGATAATGGAATCCCTCCACCAAAACGAGGATTTATTTCAATAAACTTAATTTCCCCATCTTCTTTTTTAAAACATTGTAAAGTTATACAGCCAACAGGATCAGGAAGTGCCTGAATTACATTTTCTGCAGCTTTAATGATTTCAAAATCCTTTTTGGTCATTCCTTTGCTTACCTCACCCGCTCGTGTTTCTATACGCAATCTAGGAACAATTGTTTTTATATTTCCATTGAAATCTACCATTACATCTATAGTGTATTCTTCCCCTGAAACGTATTCTTGTATCATAGCGTTAGGTATATACTCCTTGAAGAATTCTAATTCCTTTTCATTCATAATTTTTGTTACACCTTTACTAGAACTTCCATTATATGGCTTAATTAATAATGGAAATTGATATTCTTTCCTTTCAATTTCTTCATCACTATATACTTTAGGCGTTGGAATATTATTAGAAACAAAGAAGTTATATGTGTATTTTTTGTTATTAGCTATTTTATTTAATTCCAAACTAGAAACTAGTATTTTTACACCGATACTTTCAAAAACCTTCGCATTATTAGCCAAAAGGATTAATTCCGTATCAATTAACGGAATTATTAGTTTTATCATTTCAGATCTACATATCTTTAATAATTCATTAATATACCCTTCTTCATTTACACGCGGAACAACAAAATGCTTATCGCTAAAGTAAATGGTAGGAGCAGTTTCTTTTAAGTCTGCAGTAAAGATTTTCCCTTCGATTCCTTCTTGTTTAAGTACTTCCTTGAATTTTTTAATTAAGGCAACCCTCCTACCTGAGCTAGTAAACAAAATATTCATTTCATTCTCCACCACGCTCGATTCCCCCCTTAAAAACTGGCATAGTCACATGCTTATTATTTGTTATCCCTTCTGACTTTAAAACCTTACTAAAAGTCAGATATAAAATTTTCAAGTCTAAAAGAAAACTTTGATTCTCAACATACCATACATCTAATTTGAATTTTTCATCCCATGAGATACTATTTCTTCCATTAATTTGAGCCCACCCAGTGATTCCAGGTCTTACATTATGCCTTTTAGCTTGCTCTTTCGAATATAAAGGCAAATATTCCATTAATAATGGTCGAGGACCCACCAAACTTAATTGACCTTTTAGCACATTTATTAATTGTGGTAATTCATCTAAACTATATTTTCTAAGAAATTCCCCAAATTTAGTTAATCTAACGTAATCAGATAGCAGCTCGCCATCACTATCTCTAGCATCAGTCATCGTACGAAACTTGTAAAGGTAAAAAGGCTGTCCATGTAGTCCTGGACGTTGTTGTTTAAATAGAATAGGTGAGCCTATTCTAAACTTAACTAGGACTCCTACTAAAAGAATAACGTGACAAAAGCACAATAATAATAATAAAGAAATAAGTATATCAAAGAGTCTCTTCATTAATAATCATACTCCTTGCTAAAATTTTTACGAATGCCTTTTTCAAAGATAAATAGACAAAAAAACATTCATTACAAACTTACTTCATTTCACTATACATCTTAGAAAAAAATTTAAACCTCGTATTTTTTAATTCCTTTTTTATTTATACATTTAGTTCCTCTTAAATTTATTGTTGATTTCACTTTTCAAAATCACTTTTTATCCCTATCATTTATTTACAATTAAATTCGTAAAAAAACTATTCAATCGCTCTTTGGTTATCACGTACAATAAAACTCTTTTTGTCAATCATTCGCACTACAGGTTTATATATACAATTTATTACATACGATGAAGCAATACATAACGTTATCAACCAAATAAAAATTATGATTGGATATCTAGGTGCAAATATAAGCTCTGGAAAAATTGACATATAAAAAAACATATGAGTCAACCATATGTTTGTCGAATGATCCCCCAAAAAAGCTAATATATGTTGTATAACACTACTCTTATTCATAAGAATAAAGAAACTAATAAATGCAATAGCCGTAAAAGGGGCGATAATCATAGATTCATAAAAAGCATGTAAAACTATTAACATGATTATCCCTATAGCACAAAGTGTATTCTTATAAGACATGTCATAAAATTTATTATATAGTTTCGAATAAATTTTTTCTTTCGCAAAAATAGTACCTACAATAAATGGAAGTAAAGATGTACCAACCAATACCACGGCATTTACTGACATACCTAGAATTGTATGATGCCCAACATCCAAAACATTTTTTATACGTTGAATATAACTCACTAAATATATAGTTCCAAAAACCAGTAACAAACTTAATGAATTATATTTCCTCACCAATTTAGTCAATAACGGTGCTAAAAAGACAAGAATAATATATGTCTGTAAAAACCACCATGCACCATTATATGAAGATGATAGTACAAAGACATTGAGAAGGAACTTTATTATACCACCTGAGAAAACCTCTGATTTACCTGAAAAAAATCCTACAACAACAAATAGAACAAGCACTATCCAATAGTTCATTAATAGTTTTAAGATACGTATACAGTTTCTATTTACATTTAATCTTTGTTCTTTATAAAAAATTACATATAAACCATAACCACTTACAAAACAATATATAGGTACACATGCATCTCCAAATAATGCCAAGTAGTAAACTAGCGGCGTTCCATTGATTGTTATAAAGTTTTCATACATCCCATTAACTTCTTTCCTACCAAACAGGTGAAGTAACAACATGAGTAATATAGCTGCTCCTTTTAACATTTTCGCATCACTTTTTGAAATTTCTATAAAATCGAATCTCCTCCTTTCATATCTGCTGGTTTCTCATTATACATTCCATATCAGCTGTTTTATTTAAGCCGTATATAATTAAATTTAGTTGTCGTTATATGATACTTCTTCCTAAAGTTTTAAAAATCCCAACATAAATAAAAAGCCACTATGCTTATGAAAACATTGTGGCCTTTCTCTTTTTATATTAATAATTCAACACATTACGCATTTATTTGTCCGAATATTGCAAATGTAGCCAATAGACCGATTTCCTTCCATACAATATCATTATCAGTAATAGTATCGCTGGAAATTGTAGAAAAAGTGGGTGAGATTGTATGTGACGTACCATTATTTAAAGCTTCATATACATGGTTACCAAAATTAATTCTACTTCCTTTCACATAACTTTTAGACGCTATCCACGTTTGATTATTTGCATATCCGCTTTTAGAACAAACCCAACCAATATATCCTCCCGCAATCGGATTTGAATTTCTTATTTCTTGTCCTAATCTATAATATCCTGTTGTCGGGATAGTTGGTATTCGATAGTATGGATCTAACACACCGTTAACAACATTTCCTTGTAAAAATTCTTTTCCTGTAATCATCATTGTTGCATTATTTAACATATTATTTTGCATTACAACTTGAAGTGTATTACTTGCTGTCCTATTGTCTATTCCAACTTGCGTTAAATTTACTGCGGTTATAGTATTATTTTGGATCACTGCTTGCTTACCTGCAAATTCTCCATCTAAAATAACAATCGTTCTTTGAAGAGTATCATTTGTAATTTTTATAACATTTCCACTTAACACTATATCATCAGATACATTTTGAACATTTAAGACTGTTCCATTTGGTTTTTCAATATGACAATTAATCATCTTGAATGACTTGAGATTATTTACTGTAAGTAACGTATTGTATCTATCCGTACTAATGAACTTACAATCTCTTAACTCTAAAGAGGTTGTTTTACTTGTTGCACCCAACAAATCAATTTCCTTAAAAAAACAATTCGTATATGTTCCTGCAAATAAGGTTGGGTTTTTAACATTATTAAATAGTGTATTTTCAAATATCCATCCTGGTTTAAATGTTCCTGCTGTTACATAATTTAAATACAACACATCTTGCCCTTCAAACACGCAGTTCGAAATTATTTGCGGCTCATTTTTAACCTCTAAAGTCCATTGATACAATGATGATAAGGAAGCTAGTTTATCCGCATCATTAAAAAAACGACAAGAATCAACTTTAACTACATATGGAAAAGGTGTATCAATAATCATCTTACTATTACAAAAAACATTACTTACTATGTTAATAGACCTGTTCGCATATACACCCTGCGTGTTTATTTGTGTTCCATATACGTAATTATTAGAGAAAATAACATCGCCTGACAAAGAGATTTTTGTTAATCGAATATTATTCCCTGCCACCATTACCCTATCGGTGCCACCATTAACTGCTAGCCCAACATAAGCATTTGATACTGTATTCATAATAGAATTGTCCAATATATAGATGAATTTCCCATTTACAACAATAATATTGTAATTTTTATTATCATGAAAATTATTTCTTTCAATATAGATATATTGGTTTAAGTCATATCCATCTTCAACATCAATTCCACTTTGTGGATTAGTACCTGCAATATGATGAATATTATTATCTCGAATGTATACATTCTTTGCACCACATACACTAATTCCTTGTCTACGGCAGTCATGTAAATTACATTTCTCAATATACGTATATTGAGGGAACGAAGGCACTCGAACATTTATTAAGCAATTTGTAGAAGCAGGAACATTACCTTGATGCAGAACGATTTTAGCGTAACTTGCTCCTTTAGGAACCTCTACTTCATCAAAAAATTGCACATTATTTTTTGATGATATAAATACATCACTTAAAGTATAAAAAATCACATCATAATAATCGCATTTTATATCAGAACCCAATGCTCCGTATCCATTTCCATACAAACCGAAGTAACCATACTTTACAATAGCCACTTGAGTCATATCAATTCGCAAAGTGGAACGTATCTTTGTTGTACTACTTACTAATGAACCATCTGTTGTATTAATTGCTCCCTGTTCAAATGAACTTGCTAATGATGTAGGAAAAGGTGAAATCTGACCAAAAGTACTGTTCAGTGTAATGGCATCTCCTGTACAATCTAAAATATCTAGATTATCTAAAGATACAAACCTTGTATTGTTCCCCCCATCAGCAGGTGGAATAAAACTCCCCACTTCAATTCCGTACCCTCCCTCATGTGTTCCTCCACTTGAATAATCATGCGTATCTCTATCCCCTTGGATAACACCATTTGTAACCCTGGAATAAATCTGATTTTTGCGAAAACTTACAATTGCATACCCTGTCAATTTATTCGTTTCCATTTTTAAGATTGAACCATTTAAATTCAGTGTAAGATAGCTTTGAGGTTCAATAGGATTTTGTTTATCAATTAAATATATACCTTTTGGTAATACAACTTCTGTATACCCTTGTTGCTGCGACGCCCAAACTAAAGCATTATTAATCCCTTGAGAAGTATTAACGGCGTCAGTTCCATCATTCTTAACATTCCACCTATCTAATTCTAATGTATATACACTTAAAGAATTTGTAATCCCTAAAGATTTTGGAATCCATTTTGATTGATTACTATCATAAGTCAAAATATCGTCATTAGAAGGAGGCTTGGTTACAAAATTCAAATCACTCAAACTTCCAAGATTAACCTTTCTAATCCACATCAATTTACACCTCTTTTTCATGTTTCTATATATTATGTTCAATACGGTAAATTGATTGGATATAGTAGAATTACTTGTACTTTCTAAATATCAATACAGGAATTCACTATTTAGAAAGACCTTTTACAATCCCTTTCTTCTTTCCTGAAAGATTTTCTCCTACTCATTATTTTTGGTCCACTTACCAAATAATTGGAGTAGACGATATAATTTTGAAAAGTAGTTTGGTCCAAAGGAAATTTTTATTGAAGGCCCTTTTGTATTTTCATAACTAATCACAATAAGTTAGATTACAGGAAACTTAGCAATAACATTTTTAATACCTCTTTTAATTTTCCCCTTTCTATACACTCTTTCACCTAGCACGTACAAATATTCTATATTTTTATATTTGATAGCCTCTAAATATTCCTTTGAAAAATAGTCCCTAGAACCTTCGTTATGCAAACACTCTATTACCTTTTCATTCGAAACATACTCTTCTATTAATCCTCTAATGTGCGCTTCACTCAGGTTACTATTAAACAAATTATATAGACATGTTTTAAATGTATTTAGCAACATTATACTAATTCCGTTGTATTGCTCTTGTTTAGTATCTAAATAATATTTATTAATAACTTCTTTTTGTATTTGATAACCATTGACCATATCCTCAAATAAATACGGCATATATTTACTTGTTAGTCCGCCCATCCTATAATAATATAAAGTCTCATCAATAATTGTTACCCTATTTGATTTTATAAACATTTCCAAATTATAAAAAAGATCTTCTCCCAAAAAATGTATTTTTTCTAAATACCCCCCACAACTTTCGAGTATCTTCTTTTTATATAACTTTGCAAATAACGAAGCTGGGAATGGGTGCCCCCAAAAGTATGCTACTACTAATTCTTGTCTTATTTCCTCCTTATTATAAATTCTATTATTATCGAAGTATTCACTTTTATTTTTTTTCTTAATCAACATACCATTACCTAGAACTTTATACGCATTACAAACTGTAATATCCGCAGAACTTTCAATAGAGTGTTTATATAGTATTTCAACCATTCTCCTGTCAATCCAATCATCTGCATCAACGAACATGACATAATCAGAACTCGAAACTTCTATTCCTTTTCTTCGAGTTGGAATACTTCCCTCATTATTCTTATTTATTACAATGATTCTTCTATCTAGCTTTTCATATTTCCTACATATATCCAAACTACCATCTGAGGATCCATCATTCACTAAGATCAGTTCCAAATCCTCAAATGTCTGGTTAAGAATAGATTTTATACATTTATCAAGTTTTTCCTCTGCATTATAGATAGGTACTACTACACTTATCCGACTCATACACTTCACCGCCCTTTATACAAATAGTCATAGTAATCTGAATTCTATTGTTATTTTTAGATTTTATGGTACATCATTTAAACTCACAATGCTCTAACTGTTAAACATCTAGATGTATGTAATTAAAAAACCGCTATGCTTTTATACATAACGCCCTTTCTCTTCTAGAATAATATCCTTCTTAATATATTTACTTATAATACACCTTCTTTTCATTTTATTATGCACATTAGGATCTTTATCTTCTTATTCAAAACATAACTTCCTTCGATTGAATCCACATAACATATAACATTTTTAGAATTTTATTCATTCCTCCCACTAATGATTTGTTCGAACAATCTAATGTTTTTTTTATAGGAAAAAAATTCCCTTCGTTCTTTACTTTTCAACTTATACTTCTCTATTAATTTAGGAGATGAGAGCATCCTTTTTAACCCTTCGTAGATACCATCTTCACTGTTTTCAACTAATAATCCATATTTTCCATTATCTAACATCTCAGCAGGTCCATTGCAATACGTGCTTAAAATTGGTAACTCCAAAATAATTGCTTCCGCTACAGCTAAAGAAAATCCCTCGGTTAATGAGGATGAGACATATATACTACACCTACTCATATATTTATATGGATTATCCTTAAATCCTAAAATATCTATTTTCCCACTTAAAACAGGGGTATGAAAAATCATTTCATTTAACTTCTCTCTTTCGGGACCATCTCCTAAAATTATTAAATTAAAATCATAACCTTCACTTAATAATCTTTTACATGAACGGATTAACCTATCAATACCCTTTTCAGCACTTAATCTACAAGAACATACGATGTTTATACCATCCTTGAATTCATAGTCCAATACCGCTTCATGAGATAGTTTCGTTATTTCATTATTATTAATCGGATTAAACAACACTTGACATCGTTCGTTCAAGTCATATTTATTACCAAATCGTTTTCGCGCAGCATTTGTTAACGTAATTATTGTATCGAAATTTCTGTAAGCTCGTTTTTGAATCCATCTTTTATAATTAACAAATGTAGTTGATTCCTCAGTTTCAAGATGTTCCAACCCTCCATGAATCCACATAACTTTATAACACTTGTTAATACTAATTGGGTATGAAAAAAAGTCTTTAGTAGTTACAATAATGTCATAATTCTCTTTAACTATGAACTTATTCACAAATATATGAGGCAAACATATAAATGAATAATACAGTAATCTTTTATAAATGCCTTTAACAGGTTTATAAAAAAGATATTGTATTCTAACATTTTCCGGGATTTTTTTAATATTCTCCTTCTCTCCTTCAGTTCTATACATAATAAACAGAGTTACTTCAAATTTAGTATAATCCAACCCATTCAAAGTATTTACTATAACTTTTTCAACTCCACCTATTGACATTATATCTGTGACTAGCAAAAGTTTCTTTTTCAATCAAAAAACACCCTTTCAAAAAAATGACATAAATAGTATTTTAATTACTATATTATGCGACTTGGTGATATTCAAAAACTTATTCATAGATAGGTCTTACTCGAATTTTTATGTGCTAATCGTCTAGATATTATTTTATTAGTTAATGTTTTGAACACATTAATTAAATACTCAAATTCTTCACTTTTTCTAAACACCATAAAAAAGATTGTATTTGGAATAACTAAACATAAAATGCTACGTATTACCATGTTACTAACTATAGAATTATTAAAGATATTGCCCAGAATATCCGTTATTATAACAGCAACTAAAACCAGCACTACAAACAATCCATATCTAGCAAAATATAATTTTACTGATTTTTTGAAAACTAAATTAAATATAATATAAGGATCGTACCAGAAGTAAGTGCACAATCTACTGATAATAGTCCCCAAAAATACACCTGCAATTCCTATGTGTTTCGCGAGAATTATAGAAACTACAATGTTTATGACAGCCGCTATAATAGGTCTATATTTTCCTTTTTTAAATAAACCAGTGGTTTCTCTAAAAGTTGTGGCCGCATTTTGCATTCCGGCAGTAAAAAAATTTAGTATTATGGCAAATATTATGTATTTATTAAACACATAATCCTTACCTAACCATAGAGTTATAAATGGATTCATTAAATTCCAAAGACAAACAGTACAAAAACCATATATCCAAAAATTAGCGAAATTCATCACACGAAAAATAAAATACTTTTTTTCCGCATCTTCTTTAGCATTTAAATTCCCGACACTGGCAGTAACAGAATAAAAAAAATACCCCAACAAGGTATTCAATGTGTTTAAAATCAATAAATAGTTCGAATACACACCAACCCAAATAATTCCAATAAATTTAGAGATAACAATATTATCAGTTCCGTTAATTACTACACCACTAATTTTATATAATAATAAAGCATACAAATTTTCAAAGAATAGCTTTCTATCTTCTTTGGATAATTTTGCATTATTTTTCCCTTGTAGATATGGATATAATTTATTTGCCGTATTTGCAATATATATATTTTCAATTATTCTCAATACTAATTGAACTATTAGTACCAAAATATAATTACTTATAGCTACCAATAAAAAAATTTGTAACGAGTGGGATATGATTGTAAATATACTATGTATTTTGGAAATAACATGATTACGTTGATCAGCAATAATAATTGATTGCTTATACACAAAATAATATGATGAAACTGAACTTACTAAAAATAAGAGGTAGATCATGTTAATATTTTCAATTGTAGTATGGGCATTCGTTATATAAGGAAGAAATGGTAATAGTGATAACCCTAGTAACAAAACTATTAATCCTATTAATCTGTATGCTTTTTGATATAAGTTCATTAATGCCTGTATTTTATAAATATCATTTTCAGCTAAAGGCTTGTATAAACTATAAATTATAGCAGTATCAAAACCCAAATTAGCTAGTGAAAACATAATTAATATACTTGTAAAAAGTCCATCCACACCTAAATATTCTACGCCGAGTGTATAAATAAAAACCGTTCTAACGACAAACCCCATACCAATACTGAGTAATTGTCCAGACAAACCAAATAATATATTTTTCAGGGAATTTTGTATTCTCATAATAATACCCTCTATTTTTAATTGTTTTGTTTAAGTATTGCATTTACTTTAATACTAATTTTTCTTTTTAAAATTGGAAAAAATTTCGTTATTCTGTATTTTAGTAATGCTTTTCTTCTCTGTGCTTTAAAATCATAATTTAAAAACCAGTCTAGTAAGTCTTTATCTAATATATACGTATAATTTTGCTTCATCCGAATTTGAATTAGATTCCAATACATAACAATGAACGTATTTGTAAAAAACTTCACCTCATTATTTAAAGATTTTTTGACGTACTGAAAAAGATTATTCGGGATATTGAACCCATACTCCCGAGGATCTTTTCCTTCAGCAATAATTCCCATAATAGTCCTTAAACATTTTTCACATTTACAACAATTTTCTTCATTTTTAAAACATACCCTGATATTAACCGATTCCTTATTAATTGAATAATGGTCAACAACCACTTTAACTTTATCCTGCCTAGTAAGTTCGTATCCATCGTGAAAAACTTCACCTGATGCATATTTTATTTCATTGTCGACTGTTGGATCCGATGCACAAGTAACTTGATATAAAGGTGAATTAGAGCTTGCAATATATATGCATTTTATCTTAAGTTTGAAAGCTATAGGAATAGCTGCGGATATTATTGCTAGTCCATGATGCAATCCATGCCACCATGTATCGTCTAATTTATCTCTAAAGTCATGGTCAACATTCCCCGCAATTATAAAAGTTCCATAATTAGATTGAATAAGAATATTTTCTAATCCATTCTCTTTTGCAAAACTTATAACATTTTCTTTATCTGCTTCCCAAACATTACTATTCTCTATATCATCTTCATGCCATCCATATTCCGTAATCAATAATGGCTTTTTATCCTTTATTCTTATAAAAGTAGTAAGTGCATCAAGCCCCCCACTAAATAGAGATGCTGCTTCAAGTTTAGGAATGTAAGAATTGTCAACAATTTTATCTACTACAATAGAACCCATAAATTTGACACTAGGAAACATATTTTGATATGCACTTTTTATATTATTTAGACAGACATAAAAGGATTTATCTAATTCTTTTATCACTATTGTTGAATCAGTAATCCATATAAGAGGGACTACATTCGCAACAAATGGAATAGCTAAAATGCTATTTGGAATATCCGATACATTATAGTTGTATTCAAGAAACATATGATTACTTGTTTTAAAATACTTTTGTAAATCCCCCTCGATACTAAAAAAGTAATCCACCCTGTTATTTTTTATTATAATTTCATCGAGAATTATGCTATTCATTTTTACCTCCTAATAAATCGCCTCATTTACCATATGTTCTGTTTAATTTGAGAATTGTCTTAACCATCGATTTACCACATCAAAATCTACCTTAACATCTGTGATTATTTCTGAATTAATCATTTTTTCAAGATTATTAAAATCACTTCTATCGATTAAATTTAAATTATATGTCTCGCCCATTCCCTTTGCTCTTTCATCTATAGAGATAATTATTGTACGTTTTTTATGTCGCATTGCGAATATACCACCATGTAAACGTGTTCCAATATAATCCACTTCTCTATTCAATATTTTTTCGTACTCTTCGATGGTAGGGGGTACAATTTTTATTTCTTGTACACCTTTTAATTCTTTCAAATATTCAAGATCTCCCGCGTCTTGTATCCAAAAATAAACATTTTTATAATTTTTATTAAGTATATCTATCAATAATTGATCCTTTACACGGTTCTTAGAATGATGAGTAAGTGTAAAAACAACTGAGTCTGATTTTTTTGTAGGAATTCCCTTACAAAACTCAGGTGTAAGGGACCACAATGTTACACACCCTGTATTTAAAGCTTTAAACCCCATTTCTTCTAAAAATCTTTTGGTTCTTTCGTCCCTAACGCTATGTATATATTCATGTGATAGAACTTTTTTATATAACAACTTTGTATATATATTTATCTTATTACCTTTCCCTGCACCAACACCAACTAGAATACTCCCTTTTAAAGGACCACAATTAAACATATTAATATTCCATTGAGGAAAATGAGTAAACATGTCCATCGCTAGCAAGTTTGAACCACCTACAAACTTATATTTAGCGCTACTATAAATCTGTACTCGATGTGATTTTCTTACTACTTGATACCAATGAAACGGTGAAACATGAGTGGGTAATGTTAAAACATATGCATTTTGAGTTATATCAGATAGCTGGTACTTTACACACTTCATTATTATGTCATCGCCCTTGTTAAGAGAACCTACCGACGTATCTAACACTAAAACATTATCCATGAAAACACTTCCTCCAAATATCTTTTATACATATAATAAAAGATTTTTTAGTTTTATAACTTAATCAATTATCACTCAATTAATCTATATATCTTTTCCACTTCTGTTTCATTGCCATAATTCCGTTGACTAACATTATTCACAATTTCAGTTCTGAATTCGACATCATCAACCAGGTTTTTTATCCCCTCTACAATCCCCTCTACACCCATTGGACAAATATATCCATCTACACCATTCTCTAATTGGCTTTTTGCAGTTGGAAAATTAGTTATAAGTACTGGTTTATTAAGGATTTGTGCCTCACGTACTGTCACAGCTTTCCCTTCATATCTGGATGGTTGTACATATATATCACACGCTTTTATGTACGGATACGGATTGGTCTTCTTGCCTAGTAGAAAGAATCTACCTTGAAGCTCTAGTTTATCTATCAATTTTTCAAGTTCAGTCTCTTGAGGTCCATATCCAACAATGTACCACTCAATATCGTATCCTTGATCCAATAATTTCCGACAGGCATATATAGCGTCATCGATTCCCTTAGCATGTGAAAGTCTACCTACAGTAACTAGTTTTATCCGTTCAAGGTCAACTGGTATTTCATGATTAACATCTTGATTAGATTGCTCACGTATAAACTCAGGAGATATTATATTTTCAATAACCTGTACTTTTTTATTTATATAAGGAATGCTACTAAGAAATGTATCTCTACAACTTTCAGAAACAGCCACGATATCATCTATTTCTTTCCACATTTTATATTCCATGCCTTTATTAAGTTGTATGTTTGAATAATCTGTATGAATCCACCCAATTTTTCTTTTCGCCCGAACTTTATTACCTACGAAATAATGTGGCCACAAAAAACTAATCGCAACATCGTACTCTTCTTCCAACCTCGGAAGAAATGGAAGAGACATTCTCCATCCATATTGAATGACAAAGTATCCTGGTTCTTCACTCTTCAGATACCCTCCATGCACAGTACCCATAACTTTACCTATCAACCTTGTTATCCCAATAGAGATATGCCCATCTTGTACTATTTGTTTAATTGATTTCCTAAAAGTAGTGTATTTTTTTAATTCTTGTAACAAATTCGGTTCTTTAGGTAATAAAGAAAAAAACTCTCCCTCATGTTTAAATAACATTAAATCTACATCATATTTACTGTAATCAATTGTATTTAGCAAACCAATTAAGCTTCTTTCTACTCCACCAATTGCCAAATCAAAAGATGTAATCAATATTTTTTTCTTTTTCATCATCGAATACCTCACAAAATCTATTGTGGACTTCTATTAATTCATATGATATTTTGCTATCTCCGCCCAACAAATCACCATATGAATCAAGTATATAAATTAGCAATGAACCAGATTACCTTATAGCTTCCTTACCCTCTATTCCATATAACGTTAACCACTCAAGAATATTATTATTGATATCAAAACCTAATTTTGAAATATTATTAATTATTACTCCCTTTTCAGGTCTTTCTTTTAGTAGAGCTTTATAAATTTCTGTAGACCATATTTCAATTTTTTCATCTAAGCCAACAAACGACATTATACCTAAGCCCATATCAGTATTTTTAGGTATTGTATCCGCCACAACACAAGGTACGCCTGCACATTGTGCTTCCAATGTCACAATACCGAACCCCTCAAATAAAGAAGGAAAGATAAAAACATCTAAAACATTCATAATTACCGGAACGTCTGTTCTCACCCCTAAAAATCTAATGTTTTCATAAATACCTAGTTCTTTTGCTTTCAATTCAATAGAAGTTTTTAACGGACCATCCCCTGCTAAAATAGCGATAAAATTCGTATCCCTCTTTAAAATCTCCTTTAAAACTTGTAAGATAAAAATATGATTCTTCGATTCCGAAAAACGGCCTATATGCCCAATTAATTTCGCAGTATCCGGTATACAAAGTTCTTTTCTTACACTAGAAATCTCCTCTATATCCACATCAATAAATTGTTTTATATCTATTCCATTTTTAATCAATTCCACCTTATTATTGTGAAGCATCTTTTCACCAAATAAAAAACGCGCCGCTTCAGCACTGCACGCACAATAGTCTGTTCCAGCATATTTAATAATAGATTGCAGTATCTTTAGGGTAACTCTTGCTGTGACTCCAGATCCTTGTGGCCAATTATTACTGTGAGAATGGCAAATTCGCTTTTTTATACCAGCCTTTTTTGCAGCCACAGCTACAAAACCACCTTGATAATCCGTATGTGCATGTACAGCTACATATTGACTATCAGACATTATTTTTGTAAGTTCTTTAATATATGCCAAAGGCCCTACTTGTCCTAGACTTGGTATTCTATATACTCTCCCTCCTAATGCTGTTATTTCATCATCGTAATCACACTTCCCACTTCCATGAGATACAAAATCAAATTGAAGTTGCTCTCTATCTATTTTCCTATACATATTCATTATTAGAGTTTCGGCACCGCCCCGATTCATAGCACTGACAATGTGCAAAATTCTTTTGGCTTTTTTAGTCTTAAGCATTGAAATCTACCCCAATCTTACAATCAATCCCCTATATTTAACCCTTTATTATCCAAGTAAATTGCTCTTATAGATAATACCCAAAGTAATGATATGTTCATAAACAAAATAGATAAAATAGCATACCAGGATACTATAATAAATTAATTTCTGATCCTTCTGTGTAAATAACTTTACAACCCAAGAAATTAATATTAATTGATATAATCCAAAATAAATCGAAAATCTTGCAAAAATCCAATTTTGAGTTGAAATAATCATAAAAACTAGACCTAATAATGCCATATTTACGATATAATCACTCTTCGGAAAAAGTTTTCTTAGTTTATGCCTCCCAATAAAAGCAAGGATGAGCGGCGCTGAATCCACAGCAACCCTCAATATATTGGCTCCACCTTCGTGAAAATTCTTATATTCACCATATTGTGTATCTTCTATAGCCGTAAAAAATAACGTTGAAAATTGATTAAATCCAATTACAATTATTACAGCAAAAACAAGAAGGATACATGTCATTACTGACCAAGATTTCCTTCGAACTAAAAAATATATTGGAATTAAAACAAGCGCACTTTGATGAAAAGTTGAAGCAATAAGAACTATTAAAATATACATTTTCCAGTTACCATTCAAAATATATTTGGTCGCAGCGAAAATAATAGCTGCAGCTAAGCACTGCCTTATTCCATTCATAGAAACTAAATACATCCCAGACGTTATATACACATAGAGACTTATTTCAATTAACCTTGAATATTTATATAGAGTAAGTACAATTAACACATTTGTTATCAACGCTGTAATAAAAACCATGACTTGAGGATCATCGGTGTACCCCTTTAAAATCATTTGAAATATATTGAATCCCATGTCTTTATTATTCTGGATATATTCCCAATTAAATTCGGCAACAGTATATGCATGCATATAAAAATAAGTATCCCCAATATTATTTCTAAGCCCTGACACTAATACAAGAGATAGAACCGCCATCAAAATTAAAAACTGATTTGGCTTTATCGATGTAAGACTATTAGTCACTGGTATAGCAAAATATCTTGCAAAAAATGCGAGTATGAATACTATAGCAAGATTCATCCAAAGTATGGTCATTATTCTGTCCTCTCATTTAATTACTAAATAAGTCTCTACATGTTTACTTTCATTTTTGTTTTCATTGTAATGTAACTATAAAGGATAGCCCCAAATGGTAGTGCGCAAAGTGTCAGTCCTTTACATGGCGATTCTTGTATAAACCTTCTATTTCTCGATATGAAACTACTAGATACATAATGTATAGCTTGCCTATACTTAAATAGTCGATTAGTAAATGGTAGTTTCATTAGTTCCTTGCGATAAAAAGCAAACCCTCTTGGATTTTTACGATATTGATTTAGCATATTCATTGATGATCCATCAGCCATGTATTCTACATAACAAAGCGCTTCGTTCATTAGTAACATCTCATACTGTTGATCTAACATATAGTATTTATATGCTAACCCTACATATTTTTCATTTTTAAAAATTGGGTATGGATATTTCTTAGTCAATTCTGTGCGATAGATCAATTTTTTATCACCTGTGACACCATGTTTGTTGTAAAGATCAAAAAGCGTGGAGTGTTTAAGGTTCTCTGGTAACTTTGAACCAATTATTTGCCCATTTGTATACAAATCCAATCCAATTATCCCACTAACTTCTTCATTCCCATAGCTACTCCAAAAAGAAAGGATTTTTTCTACAGCATCATCGGGCATATAATCATCAGAATCAATACAAACATTTAGCTCCGTTTCAATCATTTCATATGCTGTATTATGAGCACCATGCATCCCTTGATTTTGTTGCCAATGATACATAATTTTGATATGTTTTTCAGCTATCCAACTATCCACCAATTCTTTTGTGTTATCATTAGATCCGTCATCTATTATTAACCATATAAAACTCTTACATGTTTGACGTTTTAAACTCTCATAACAATTTGTAAGACAATACGCTCTATTATAAGTAGGGGTGAAAATCGTTAAATTCTCCATATTCCTCACCTCGAAAGTACTGAATAATAGTCTTGAGTTAATTCTGCCGTATGTTTTATATCGTAGCCTTTGTCTAAAAATACTTGAGCTGGTATTTTTCTCGAAAAATTACTAATTTCTATATTTTTCATTTTTTCTATCCAAGCCTTTTTATCTGTTAGAGGAACATGTTCAACTAGGTTCATTCCCAAGTCCACTTCTTTCGTAATTGCATCTGATATAATACAAGGCAAACCAACTCCTTGCGCCTCTATGAGAGTAAGTGGTAATCCCTCATGTATGGATGGAAAAACAAATGCATCAAATGCTTGAAGTACCCTCTCTATATCGGCTCGTATCCCAAGAAATCTTATATGCTTCTCCAAATTCAATTCCCTTACTTGATTTTCAATTTCCACACGAAGTGGCCCTTCTCCAGCTAATAAAAGCATTGAATTCGGCCTAACTCGAGTTAACTGCGCAAATAATTCTATAAGGTAGATATGGTTTTTTTGACGAGCAAACCTTCCAACATGGCCAATAACAATAGCATCTTGCTCAATTTGTAATTCTTCTCTTACTTGTTTTCGCATTTCTGGACAGAACAAAAATCTATCACAATCAATTCCATTTTTTAAGATTTTAGCTACATCGGCTTTATCCGCAAATAGCCATCTGGCAGCAGCATTTGAACATGCTAACAAATGCGTTGCACATGTACCTATAGATTTTCCTGCATACCATTTATAGATTTTTGCAGCAGCACCACCTTCACTACTAGTATTGTGACTATGCGCAATCCTAACTGGCACTCTTGCTTTTTTAGCTGAACGAAGGACAAATCCACTCATTTTATCCATATGTGAATGAACGATTTTATATTGCGGATGAGAGCTAAAGAAAGTATCTAGCGCCTTTATATAGCCTCTATGACCAACGTCTGTAACATATGGAATTCTATGAACTTTTCCGCCTAACTTTACTATTTCTTCATCAAATACACCCTCTTTACAAGTTAAAAAATCAAATTGTACTTTTGAGCGGTCTATATTACGATACAAATTCATAATTAAAGTTTCGGCTCCGCCTCTATTCATATTTACGACTACATGTAATACTCTCAATGGAGTGCCCAATTTAAATCCTCCATTTCATCCATATATGTTGTATAAATTTCTTGTTTCTCTTTCAACACTTCATTAACTGAATATTCACTTGTAATAATAGTACGTCCACACTGTCCAAACTGCGCTTGTAATTTAGTATTTTTAGAAATGAAATTTATTCTTTCAGACATCGTCTTTATATCATCACGATCTATAATCCAACCATTTTTATTACTAATAATTAGCTCCCTATGTCCCCGATTATCAGTAGCTACAACCGGAAGTCCACAAGCCATAGCTTCCATAATATTAACTGGTAAACCTTCCCGGTAACTCGATGCAACAGCTAAGTCACACATCTGCAACAAAGAGGCTATATCATTTCTATAACCAAGAAAGTGAACCATATTACTCACGCCTAGTTGGGTCGCTATTTTTTTGCACTCTTCTATTAACGGTCCTTCCCCAGCAAGTAGAAGCTTTGCATGTGGAATTTCATTTTTCAATTGTGCTACTACATGGATTAAAAAACTTTGATTTTTATTCTTATTAAATTCAGCAGCATAACACATTAAAAAATCTTGTGGATTATAGCCAAATTGTAGTTTTAATTCTTGCTTTTCAGTTTCAGTTACAGGAGCAAATTGCTCTATATCTACCCCTACACCATGAACGAGTTTAATATCTTTCGCTTGAAAACGATGTTTAACTGCTAAATTGTAATCTTCTTCGTTAATTGTTATTAGGCAGTCCGTATTAATCGCTAAACTCCTTTCAATTGGATAATATAGAAGCCAATTTATGAATGGTGACCCTTTACAAAAATGAAATCCATGTGCTGTATATACGACTTTTGTTCCTTGCTGCCTTGCTTTTCGAGCAGCTAAACGAGCAATTACTCCTCCCATAGGCGTATGACAATGAATGATTTTATATTTATTTTGATGAATAATTGATTTTAGTTTTTTATATGCATGAAAATTTTGTATGCTGAGAGGTGATCTTTGGATAGGAATATTATATTTTTGAGTTACGTACGGAAGATGTATATTCCCATTCGCTGCAACATGTACTTCCCATCCTTGGTCTGTAAACCATTTCAAATACGGTAAATGAAAAGCTTTAAAATGATAATCCACAGTTGCACAAAACAGAACTTTTTTAGACACCATCCCACGCACCCGTCTTATATAAATTTTTTCTATTAACCTGATACCGGTATTAACACCTTTAAAGTTTTACGCTGATTTACTAACTTTAACAATCGTTTTCTTAATTCTACTTCGTTTAAATCGGTATAACTTGAAATGAACTCTTCAATTTCTTCTATACGAACATTCATTTCTTGCCCTACATAAATTCTCGGATGAACTTGTTTCTCATTCATTTCACCTTCTTTTAGTAATTCTTCAAAAAGTTTCTCCCCTGGACGTATACCAGTAAATTCTATTCCTATTTCATCTACAGAATTTCCTGATAATCGAATTAGATTTTTAGCAAGATCGACAATTTTTACTGGTTCTCCCATGTCTAATACAAAAATCTCTCCACCTTTAGCTAAAGCACCCGCTTGCACTACAAGTCTTGATGCTTCCGGAATTGTCATAAAATACCGAACCATATCAGGATGAGTAACTGTAACTGGTCCACCATTTTGAATTTGCTTCTTAAATAAAGGTATAACACTCCCTCTACTTCCTAAGACATTCCCAAAGCGTACAGTAACAAATTTTGTATGACTTAATTTATCTTTATTTTGAATAACCATCTCCGCCAATTTTTTCGTTGCTCCCATAACACTCGTCGGATTCACTGCTTTATCCGAAGAAATCATGACAAATGTTCCCACTCCATGCGCTCTCGCTGCCTCTGCTATATTCATAGTCCCAATCAAATTATTTTTAACAGCCTCTTCAGGATTATTCTCCATTAGAGGTACATGTTTATGTGCAGCTGCATGATATACGACATTTGGAAGATGTTTACTCATAATTAAATTCATCTTTTTTTCATCTTGTATATCTGCGATTTCAGGAATAAACGTGCCTTTCATATCTCCATATTTTTCGTTTAATTCCATTTCTATAGAATATATACTGTTTTCCCCATGCCCTAGTAAAATCAACTTTTTCGGCCTAAATTTTGCAATTTGTCTACAAATTTCCGAACCAATTGAGCCACCTGCACCAGTAACTAAAATAACTTTATCCGTTATATAATCTGAAATAATATTCACATCAAGCTCAACAGGATCCCGCCCTAATAAATCTTCTACTTGAACATCCCTGAATTCATTCACCGAAACTTTACCTGTTACTAAATCTTCTAACATCGGAAGAATTTGAGTTTTCACTTGCGTTTTTAAACATTCTTTTAAAATAGCATTTCGATCACTTTTGTTTAGCGAAGGAATTGCCAAAATAATATTTTCAATATTCAGTCTTCTGGTTACATACTCAATTTGATTACTACCACCCATTACTGAAATTCCTAAAATATCAAGATTGTGTTTTTTTACATTATCATCAATAAATGCGACTGGCATTAATTCGGCAGCACTATTCTTTAACAACTGTCTTGCAACCATTGTCCCGGCTGAGCCAGCACCAACAATTAAAGTTCGTTTTTTATCACCCTTTTTTACATAATAAGTATCTCTATACATTCTCCATATAAAACGCGAACCACCAATTAATAAAATATGGATCATCCAAGTTACAACTAACAATCGAAAATACATTTTTTGCATTATAATTTGTTGCATAACCGCTGTAGTGATAATAGAAAATGTAACAACTTTGCATATAATGAGTAATTCACCTATACTTGCATATTCCCAAGCTTTTTTGTATAAATTATAAACAAAAGCAAACAAATGATGACTTAATAATAAAGTGATAGAGCTAATAACTGATGATAAGGTGATAACACTGAAGCTAGCATTTACAAAGAAATAACTAAAAAAAATAGCACTTAACACAATCAGTGAATCCATTAAAAGCAATAACGATATCCTCCGCCGATACGTCATGTAACTTCCTCCTTTAATCAATTCCATACATAACTCTTTCAAATTTAAAGTTTCTAACTATATTCTCTTTATTAAAAACACATAGTTAGAAACTTTAATAAAACATGGGCATCTAACCCGGCCTCACATTACACTCTTGATGACTCGCATCTAAGGTTGTTTTCACAACCCACAGCATAATCGAGTGCCTCCGTTGATAGCGGTAAGGAGACATCACCACATCGTAGCTCTTCAAAAAATTCTTTATAAAGAACATCTTAATATAAGAATATTAAATTTATTTTTCTAAAGTACATTTATGTTATTTATACTTTCCCATTCAAAATTGCACCCAATATTCTACTTTTCGTAAAACTTAACGCTCTTTTCGTTTCAATCGCATCTTCGTTCACAGTACGATTATAACGAATCACCAATAATACTCCTTCACACTTATCAGCTAATACACTCGTATCTGTTACTTCTAATACAGGAGAAGAATCAAATAATATGATGTCGTACCATCCCATCGCCTTTTGAATTAACATATCCATTGCATCTGAACTAAGTACTTCAGATGGATTGAATGGTATCGGTCCGCTAGTTAATACATCCAGACTTTCCATCTCTGTTTTTTTCACAGCGCCCTCTAAAGTTGTTTTTCCGTTCAATATATCAGTTAATCCAATTGTATTTTCTACTCCAAACATTTCATGAATCGTTGGTGTTCGTAAATTTGCATCTATTACCAATACTTTTTCACCTTTTTGTGCTATTGAGACTGCTAAATTAACTGTAATCGTTGATTTCCCTTCACCATACCTCGGAGAAGTAATAACTATAGTTCTGCTTTTATGAATAGATGAAGATAATTGAAGGTTTGTTCGAAGCGAACGATACTGCTCCGAAATTTTCGATCTTGGAGCGGTATGTACAATTATACTTTCTCCTTTAACTTTATTTGTTTTTCGTCTATTTTTGTATGCCACTCCGTTCCCTCCCCCAATAATACCGTATTTTTTTTACTGAATTTGTCTTTCACATTTTTTCTATTCATCTTAGATATTCCGCCCAAAACAGGGATATCTAACAATTGTTCAATTCGCCGTTCCGATTTGATTCTCTCATCAAGTGAATCCAATAAAAAAATGAATCCAATACTGAGCACCATACCTATAGAGAATGCAATTAGTATCGTCTTAAAGTGATTTATATTTATAGGCATAGAATTTTTTTGAACTGGGTCTTCTGGTAATATACTCACATTATTAAAATTCAGTATATTCGCTACTTCTTTCTTATAAACAGCGGCTGTAGTATTTGCAATTTTATGAGCAAGTACAGGATCTATATCCACTACATTTATTCTCATAATCTGGGACCCTTGCAAACTTTCTGTACTTATTTGTCCACTTAATGCACCTGCAGATCTGTTAATATTCAATTCAGCAGCCACTTTTTCTAATATTACAGGCTCATTTACCATCGCTTTCAATGTATTCATCGTTTCAGCATTAGCTTGAACAATAACCCTTGCTGAAGAGGCATACAATGGTGTTTTTACATATATACTATATATCGCTCCTGCTACTGTTGTGAGAGTTGTAAATAATAGAATGATCCAAATTCTTTTCCGTATAATAGTAAATAGATTTTTCAAATTTATTTCTTTATCCATAATTCTCCTCCTCATTTAAAACCAATGAGCTTGAAATTGAAATTAAAAACTCCAGTACAATAACATTTTCATTCTTTTAAATATACAAACATTACTAATTAATGCCATTTTAGTTCTTTATATAGAACGAGTCAATACAAATTATTCTTGTTAAATCACTTCTTAATTACACCGCAAAAATTACGACAAATTTCACTGTAATTCGCTGTAGATAAATGACGAAAAAGCCCTGATGCCGTAATATCAGGGCTTTTTTTCTTAGTAGCCAAACGTATTTCAGTAACTGTTTCATTTTAGTAACTGTTTTATCTATTTCACCTTGTGTGTTTTTCACAGCAGTAAGAGTTTGTGCAACCTCTTTAAGATTCCTTGTAACTTCATTATCCGGAAACATCATTACTTTAATACCATTGAGTAATGATCCTATCCATGAACCACAGACCTACGACCTTTCAGCTGAAGATGTAAAAATCATTGGTCGCGTTGTACAAGCAGTAAAAAATTATTAAATTTTTAGCGCTAGAAATTTAACATAAAAAAGAATCAATTCTAATAAAGGTTGATTGGAATTACTGTATCTATTATCAGAATACTCTTAGTAGAACACCTTAAGAAAAATATAAGAAAGACTCCGTCATATATCCATTGAAGTAACTTCTAATATCTATTTTCATATTAGCGACAAAATCAGTAAAGGTTCTATTTCTGAATTTGAAAAGCATATGAGTAATGTTTTAGACTAAAAATTTTAGTGGCTATTTTGTGGCCGCTTTTCATTTTGCATCCACTTGAAGTTATCTTTATAAAAAAGAAAAAGCCCTAATACCGTAGTATTAGGGCTTTTTTCTCTCTTAGTATAGAGACATATATTGATCGCGTTCCCATTGGTGAACTTGAGTTCTAAAAATATCCCACTCAATTTCTTTTGCTTCAATGAAGTGCTCAAGTAAATGGTCACCTAGTGCACCACATACCACTTCATTTGATTGTAATGTAACTAATGCTTGCGCTAATGTTGCTGGTAAGTCAACGATACCTGCTTCTTCACGCTCTTCTTTTGTCATTACATAGATGTTACGATCTACTGCAGCTGGCGGAGTTAATTTGTTTTTAATTCCGTCAAGACCTGCTGCTAATAATGTAGCCATTACTAAATATGGGTTTGCAGCTGGGTCAACACTACGTACTTCTACGCGTGTACTAATACCACGAGATGCAGGGATACGTACTAATGGGCTACGGTTTTGTGCAGACCATGCTACGTAACAAGGAGCTTCATATCCAGGTACTAAGCGTTTATATGAGTTTACAGTTGGGTTTGCTACCGCTGTAAATGCTGGTGCATGTTTTAAAATACCTGCGATGAAGTGACGAGCATCATCACTTAATTGTAAGTCACCGTTTTGATCGAAGAATACGTTCTCACCATTTTTGAATAGTGATAAGTTACAGTGCATACCTGAACCGTTCACACCGTATAATGGTTTTGGCATAAATGTTGCGTGTAAACCGTGTTTACGAGCAATTGTTTTTACAACAAGTTTGAATGTTTGAATATCATCACATGAGCGAATTGCACTTGCATATTTAAAGTCAATTTCATGTTGACCTGGTGCAACTTCATGGTGAGACGCTTCAATTTCAAAGCCCATCTCTTCTAGTTCAAGAACGATATCACGACGACAGTTTTCCCCTAGATCCATCGGCGCAAGGTCGAAGTATCCACCGTTATCGTTTAATTCTAATGTTGGATTTCCTTTTTCATCTACTTTAAATAGGAAGAATTCTGGCTCTGGTCCAAGATTGAAATCTGAGAATCCTAAAGCTTCCATTTCTTTTAACACACGTTTTAAGTTGTTACGTGGGTCTCCATCAAATGGAGTGCCATCCGCATTGTAAATGTCACAAATTAGACGAGCAACTTTACCTTTTTCAGCTGTCCAAGGGAAAATTACCCAAGTATCTAAGTCAGGATATAAATACATATCAGATTCTTCAATACGTACGAAACCTTCAATCGAAGATCCATCAAACATCATTTTGTTATCAAGAGCTTTCGTTAATTGTCTCACTGGAATCTCTACGTTTTTAATTACTCCTAAAAGGTCTGTAAATTGTAAACGGACATACTTTACATTCTCTTCTTCCGCCAAACGGAAAATATCTTCTTTTGTGTACCTAGCCATTATAAATTCCTCCTTAGTCCCTCTAAACACCTTCAGAATCAGTTATCTTTAGTGAAAAAACCTTGAAATGTCACCTTGTCGCAATGAAGTTCGATTAAATCTACCTGTATGTTGTAGTTCATCTCGAAGTATTTTGCGAAGCTCAGTTTTTGAAATTTCTTTCGTTTCTTCTTTTACTTTCACTGTTTCTGTTTGATTTTCTTTCATTAGTAACACTTGTTTAATACCAGCCATATTCAAGCCTTGATCTAATAAATCTTTAATCTCTAACAACTTATCTACATCGTTAAATGAAAATAATCTACGATTCCCCTTTGTACGGGTTGGAGAAACAAGATTATGCTCTTCATAGTAGCGAATTTGACGTGCAGATAATTGTGTTAAATCCATAACAATACCAATAGGAAACAGCGGGGCAGAACGTCTATCTTCTTTCATTGTTTCAGTTCCTCCTTCGCCTTAACTGCTTCTCATTTTATACCATGTTATGTTTAGTGTCAATAGATGTTAGCTTTTCTTACATGATTTTTTTATAAATTTTTTCATTCTTTTTTCTAATGAAATAAATCATTACTTTCACACGAAAAAAGCTGTCGAAATCGACAGCTCCCCCTTAAGAAATTGTTAATAATTCTTTTTCAATTAATGCGTCAATTGCAGAACAAATCGCAATCTTCACATGCGAATAAGTTAACCCACCTTGCACGTAAGCAACATACGGCGGACGAATTGGACCATCAGCTGACAATTCAATACTTGCACCTTGAATAAACGTTCCAGCAGCCATAATTACATCATCTTCATACCCCGGCATATAGTTGGCATATGGAGTGAAATGAGAATTAATCGGAGATGCATATTGAATCGCTTGGCAGAATGCAATCATACGATCTTTATCATCAAATTGAACAGACTGAATTAAATCTGTTCTTGGTGCATTCCATGCTGGTGATGTATTCATTCCTAACTTCTCTAAAAATGCAGCTGTAAAAATCGCACCTTTTAGTGCTTGTCCCGCTACATGAGGCGCTAAGAAGAAACCTTGATACATTTCTTGTAGACTGTATAAAGATGCCCCTGCTTCCGCACCGATTCCTGGAGATGTTAAACGATATGCACACGCTTCAACATACTGTTCTTTACCAACAATGTAACCACCAGTTTTAACAATTCCACCACCTGGGTTTTTAATAAGCGAACCTGCCATTAAATCTGCACCAACATGACATGGCTCTTGCTCTTCAATAAACTCGCCATAACAGTTATCTACAAATACAACAACATCAGGCTTAATTTCTTTAACAAACGCTATCATCTCTTTAATTTGAGAAATAGTAAATGACGGACGAGTAGCATAACCTTTCGAGCGCTGAATACCAATCATCTTCGTATTACTATGAATTGCGGCTGCAACTGCTTCAAAATCAACAAGCCCCTCTTCAGTAAGCGGAACTGCATTATAACCAATATTATATTCTTTAAATGAACCTACACCTTTTCCGCGTACACCAACGATTTCTTCTAACGTATCATACGGCTTGCCAGTAATGTACAATAACTCATCTCCTGGACGTAAAATACCGAATAACGCTGTAGAAATAGCGTGAGTTCCTGAAATAATTTGCGGGCGAACAAGACCAGCTTCTGCCCCAAATACATCCGCATACACTTTCTCTAACGTGTCACGGCCAATATCATCATAACCATAACCTGTCGTCGGAATAAAATGCGAATCACTAATTTTATGTTTACGAAAACTTTCTAATACACGAAACTGATTACTTTCAATTACTTGATCCGCACGTTTATGTACTTCTGTAATCTGACTCTCTACTTCTTTTACGATTGGAGCAATTTTTTCTCCATTTTTCAAACGATCAAACATTTTTATTTTCTCCTTCTTCCACTAAAAATCTCTTTAATTGCCCATTAAGTGATGAATGAGCAAATATATACCCTGTACAATCATATATAAATTTATTTTCCAAAAACTCCATCTTTGTTAATAGTGTTTCTGTTTTTAATAGCGTTAACAACTTACCTTCACTCGGAGGAATTTCCACTTGATAACGATCCATTTCTTCCTTCATCTGTTTTTCTATCGCTTCTTTTATATGTAATAAATCACTTTCTTCAAAAGCACTAGTCATTAAGAAGTCACTTTTCGGAAATGGAATGAAATTTTGATGCAACTTATCTTTTTTATTATAAAGCGTAATAATAGGAATATGATTAATTTTAAGTTCTGACAATAATTCTTTTACCGTTTGTTCATGCCCTACGTAATTAGAGTCTGCCGAATCAACAACATGCAAAATCACATCCGCTTCACCAGCTTCCTCTAACGTAGAACGAAAAGCAGCAATTAGTGACGTAGGTAAATCTTGTATAAAACCTACTGTATCAGTCAGTAACACTGTATAACCGGAAGGTAATGGCATCTTTCTTGTTGTTGGATCTAACGTTGCAAACAATAAGTTTTCTTCAAACGTATCAGCTTCCGTTAACCTATTAAACAACGTGGATTTCCCTGCATTCGTATATCCTATTAACGAAACTTGAAATACTTTATTATCTTTTCTTCTCTCACGATATCTTTTCCGATGTTCCACAACAACCGCAAGTTGTTTCTTTATTTCATCAATACGCGATCGAATATGACGACGATCCGTTTCAAGTTTTGTCTCTCCCGGTCCTCTTGTACCAATCCCGCCACCCAGACGAGATAAAGACAAACCTTGCCCCATAAGGCGCGGCATCGTGTATTGCAACTGGGCTAATTCTACTTGAAGCTTACCTTCTCTCGATTTCGCACGTTGCGCAAAAATATCTAATATTAATTGCGTTCGGTCAATTACTCTTGCATCCAACACTGAGGATAGATTCCGAATTTGACTCGGTGTCAACTCGTTATTAAATATAATAACAGCTGGTTCTAATTCTTCAGTTAAAGCCGCAAGCTCTTCTAATTTACCTTTCCCTATATAAGTCGCCGGATGGAACTTCGGACGTTTTTGCGTCGTTGATACTAACACTTCCGCTCGAGCAGTCTTCGCTAGCGATGCAAGTTCTTTCATGGAATGCATAAATTTTTCATCATCATCTTGCGACAATTGACAGCCAACTAATATGACTTTTTCTTTTTCTTCCATCAAATATGTTCACTCATCCTTTTCGAAATTTAAACCTTCTAATATAATAGCAGAGGAAGCATATTTCATCTAGTTAGCGGGGGAGAAAATTCATGGCATGGGAGATTTTTAGCATCATAGGCACAATCGCCTTCGCACTAAGCGGAGCCATTGTTGCAATGGAAGAAGATTATGATATTTTCGGGGTATATATTTTAGGAATGGCAACCGCATTTGGGGGAGGTGCCCTTCGTAATTTATTGATTGGTTATCCAATCGTCGCATTTTGGCAACAAGACATGTTATTCCAAATCGCACTTTTATCAATGACGATTATTTTTCTTTTTCCAAATAAATTAATTAGACATTGGAAAAAGTGGGAAAACATCACAGACGCCATTGGCTTATCAGCATTCGCTGTACAAGGAGCACTATATGCTCAAAAACTAAATTTGCCAATTAGCGCTACAATCGTAGCTGCAGTTTTAACCGGCATCGGCGGTGGTATTATTCGTGATCTTTTAGCTCGCAGAAAACCTCTCGTCCTTCGAGCTGAAGTATATGCGTTTTGGACAATTTTAGCAGGTTTCTTAATTGGCGCTAAAATTATCGTTAGCGATTGGGCTCTATACACCTTATTCATTTTAATTGTTTGCTTCCGCATGATTTCTATTCATTACAAATGGCATTTACCGCATAGACGTATCGATACAAATGAACGTTCAATGCATAAATAGCACTCTTACCTCTTTACATATCGTAAAGAGGTTTTTCTTTTCTAACGAGTTTTTCTTCACATAATGTTTATACTAATTTTTAAAGTGAGGTGAATACAAATGACAAACCACGTTAATAAAGGTGCTCAAAAAAGCTCAGTAGGCCAAATTGAACACGACCCTAATTCAGCACACGAAAAAAGCGCTAAAATGGAGCGCTTCCATAAATCTTACCAAGAAAAAGCGAAAAAAGAGTAAACACACTTATACACCAAAAACAGACGCACAGTTTACGTACTGTGCGTCTCCTCTTCAAGCATCAAATCCATACTTGATATCCCAATCAAATCATATTTATCATACGTATCCTCTTGTAACAATCGCATAGCTTGTGTGCGAATTGATTTTTCAACAATATTCCGTACGTATCGCCCATTACTAAACGATGTAATTTGTGACGAATACTTTACCGCGTGTAAATGATCTCTAAATTTCCACTCTGCTTCTTTCGACAACTGATATTCACGCTCTTCATACATTCTCTTCCCAATTTCCAACAACTGATTTACCGAGTAATCCGCAAATTCAATAATAAACGGAAAACGAGATTGTAATCCTGGATTTAATGAAAGAAAATGATTCATTTCTCTTGAATATCCAGCTAAAATTAATACAAAACCGTGTTGCTTATCTTCCATATGCTTCACAAGTGTATCAATCGCTTCCTTCCCAAAATCCTTCTCTCCCCCCCTCGCTAATGAATACGCCTCATCAATAAATAAAATCCCTCCCATAGCCTTCTTTATTAAGTCCCTTGTCTTTTGTGCTGTATGACCGATGTACTCACCTACAAGATCAGCACGTTCAGCTTCAACTAAATGCCCTTTCGATAAAATATTCATCTCAAACAACAATTTCCCTATCATTCTAGCAACGGTTGTCTTCCCAGTACCAGGATTCCCCTTAAATAACATATGAAGCACTTGCTTCTCAGACTTCAACCCCACCTCTTGCCTTTTTTTATTCACAAAAATCCAAGCATAAATTTCTTTTATTATCTTTTTTATATCATCCATCCCAACAAGTTTTCCCATTTCTTCTTCAATTCTCTGCAACATCTCATGTTTAGTAGTGGTTTCACTTGAAATTACGGCTTTATTTTCTGATGCCGGTAACGAAATTTTTTTTCGATGGTTTAATACAATATTAATTTGATTGTTATTTTTCTTACGCATCGATTGCTCCATACAATCACCTCATTTTATCCACTCACCAAATATTATTATTCCAACCTCTCTTTCAAATGCCTATTTTCAGAAAAGTTTGCTATAATATAAGAAATAATTAAGGTGGTGGGACTATGGAAACAACGGAATTCCATGATATAATACAAGCCTTTTCTATTTTTTTATTGAATAAAGGTCGAAAGCCTTCAACCATTAAACGTTATGTTTATGACATTGAAGATTTCGGACATTGGTTAGAAAAAAACCAAAAGCTCCCTTCCAGTAATATATGGGCAACACTTTGTACAAAAGACTATGAAGATTACTTTTCCGACTTAAAAAAGAATCGACACTACTCAGAAAAAACGATGCATCGTGTATTTATTGTTCTAAATAGAATGCATCATTTTCTAAATATTCCCAATCCATTAAAGAATATGGAAATTACTATTCAACCAGACCGTGCATTGCGCGATGAAGATTTCATTTCATCCGATGAAGAAAAAAGATTAAAGCATATAGTCACTTCATTAGACGGACTTTCAGAAAAACAACGTCCTGTTCGTCCATTATTAATGGATCGTAATATCTCCATTTTAAGTCTGTTAATCGACTACGGACTATCCTTACAGGAACTCACAGCACTAACTATGCATCACGTTCATTTCGAAACTAATACACTTTCTATTCCAGCAACCGCAGGAGTAGAAAGATCAATCACATTAACAACCGAAGATAAAAAGCAACTGTACACATATTATAAAAGTATTCCAGAACCAGTTCGCCCTAAATACCATAGTAACGATCCATTGTTTGTTGCATTCGATTTTAACCGCGGAACATTCAGATGGGTATATGAAAACGACGCACCAAAGGCATTAACAGAAATCGCTATCCAAAAAATGATCCGACTTGAAGTAGCAAGAGCGAATTTACGTAAAGGCATTTCTGGACAACACTTTCGAAACACTTTTATTTTACGCCTAATAAAAAAACAAACCCCAGAACCAGAGATCATAAAATTAGTTGGCTTCAAATCAAAAGTCTCACTAAAACGATATTATCAATATGCTGAAAATAAAAAAAACGCCCTATTATAAGGCGTTTTTTTTATTTCTTTTCGAAACAATCAATTTCACTATGACCATTTAACTATTCTCTGCATCTACTATGATGAGTTTCGTTCACATTCTCATTAGAAAGGAGAGATTTAATGTCTCGCTTTAACGACAATCAAAATAAATACTCCAATCCATGCTTCCCAACTAGTGCTGGACGAATTCCAACTACCCCAACGATTCCAATTACTAAAGCACAAATTAGAAAATTCCGCGCAATCATTAACGATTTAATAAAAATAATCCCTAAACTTTTCGCCAATCCATCCCCAAAAAACATAGAAGATCTAATAGATACATTGCACCTACTAAACAAATTCATTTGTTCACTAGACGCTACTTCTGCTCTGAAAGCACAAGGATTCGCCATTATCAAAAACTTAATAACTATATTAAACAATCCGACCTTCGTAGCAAGTGCCGTATTTGTTGAACTTCAAATTTTAATTAATTATTTACTTTACATTACAAAGTTATTCCGAATTGATTCTTGTACACTCCAAGAACTCCTTAAATTAATTGCAGAGTTACAAACTACTCTAGTTAATTCAGCTTCTTTCGGCAGAGGACCTACTGGACCTACTGGACCTCAAGGTAATACTGGCGCTACCGGACCTCAAGGTATTCAAGGTAACACGGGTGCTACCGGACCTCAAGGCATTCAAGGTAACACGGGTGCTACCGGACCTAGAGGTAACACAGGTAATACTGGCGCTACCGGACCTAGAGGTAACACAGGTGCTACTGGTGCCACTGGATCTCAAGGGCCTCAAGGTAATACTGGCGCTACTGGACCTCAAGGTATTCAAGGTAACACGGGTGCTACCGGACCTCAAGGCATTCAAGGTAATACTGGCGCTACCGGACCTCAAGGCATTCAAGGTAACACGGGTGCTATCGGACCTAGAGGTAACACAGGTAACACGGGCGCTACCGGACCTAGAGGTAACACAGGTGCTACTGGTGCCACTGGATCTCAAGGGCCTCAAGGTAATACTGGCGCTACTGGACCTCAAGGTGTTCAAGGTAACACGGGTGCTACCGGTGCCACTGGATCTCAAGGGCCTCAAGGTAATACTGGCGCTACTGGACCTCAAGGTGTTCAAGGTAACACAGGTACTACTGGACCTAGAGGTAACACAGGTGCCACTGGTGCTACTGGACCTCAAGGTGTTCAAGGTAACACGGGTGCTACCGGTGCCACTGGATCTCAAGGGCCTCAAGGTAATACTGGTGCTACTGGACCTCAAGGTGTTCAAGGTAACACGGGTGCTACCGGACCTAGAGGTAACACGGGCGCTACTGGTGCTGCCGGACCTAGAGGTAACACGGGCGCTACTGGTGCTGCCGGACCTAGAGGTAACACAGGTGCCACTGGATCTCAAGGACCTCAAGGTAATACTGGCGCTACCGGACCTCAAGGTATTCAAGGTAACACGGGCGCTACTGGTGCCACTGGTGCCACTGGACCTCAGGGTGTTCAAGGTAACACGGGTGCTACCGGATCTCAAGGGCCTCAAGGTAATACTGGTGCTACTGGACCTCAAGGTGTTCAAGGTAACACGGGTGCTACCGGACCTAGAGGTAACACAGGTACCACTGGATCTCAAGGACCTCAAGGTGTTCAAGGTAACACAGGTGCTACCGGACCTAGAGGTAACACAGGTACCACTGGATCTCAAGGACCTCAAGGTAATACTGGCGCTACTGGACCTCAAGGTGTTCAAGGTAACACGGGTGCTACCGGACCTAGAGGTAACACAGGTGCCACTGGATCTCAAGGACCTCAAGGTATTCAAGGTAACACGGGCGCTACTGGTGCCACTGGACCTCAGGGTGTTCAAGGTAACACGGGTGCTACCGGATCTCAAGGGCCTCAAGGTAATACTGGCGCTACCGGACCTCAAGGTGTTCAAGGTAACACGGGTGCTACCGGACCTAGAGGTAACACGGGCGCTACTGGTGCTGCCGGACCTAGAGGTAACACGGGCGCTACTGGTGCTGCCGGACCTAGAGGTAACACAGGTGCCACTGGATCTCAAGGACCTCAAGGTAATACTGGCGCTACCGGACCTCAAGGTATTCAAGGTAACACGGGCGCTACTGGTGCCACTGGTGCCACTGGACCTCAGGGTGTTCAAGGTAACACGGGTGCTACCGGATCTCAAGGGCCTCAAGGTAATACTGGCGCTACCGGACCTCAAGGTATTCAAGGTAACACGGGCGCTACTGGTGCCACTGGACCCCAGGGTGTTCAAGGTAACACGGGTGCTACTGGACCTCAAGGTGTTCAAGGTAACACGGGTGCTACTGGTGCCACTGGATCTCAAGGTGTTCAAGGTAACACGGGTGCTACCGGACCTAGAGGTAACACAGGTGCTACTGGTGCTACCGGACCTCAAGGGCCTCAAGGTAATACTGGCGCTACTGGACCTCAAGGTGTTCAAGGTAACACGGGTGCTACCGGATCTCAAGGGCCTCAAGGTAATACTGGCGCTACTGGACCTCAAGGTGTTCAAGGTAACACAGGTACTACTGGACCTCAAGGTGTTCAAGGACCAACGGGTGCTACTGGTATAGGAGTTACCGGACCTACTGGACCTTCTGGTGGGCCTCCTGGACCTACTGGACCTCAAGGTGTTCAAGGTAACACGGGTGCTACTGGTGCCACTGGATCTCAAGGTGTTCAAGGTAACACAGGTACTACTGGACCTAGAGGTAACACAGGTGCCACTGGTGCTACTGGATCTCAAGGTGTTCAAGGTAACACGGGTGCTACTGGACCTAGAGGTAACACAGGTGCCACTGGTGCTACTGGATCTCAAGGGCCTCAAGGTAATACTGGCGCTACTGGACCTCAAGGTGTTCAAGGTAACACGGGCGCTACTGGACCTCAAGGTGTTCAAGGTAACACGGGCGCTACCGGACCTAGAGGTAACACAGGTGCCACTGGATCTCAAGGGCCTCAAGGTAATACTGGCGCTACTGGACCTCAAGGTGTTCAAGGTAACACAGGTACTACTGGACCTCAAGGTGTTCAAGGACCAACGGGTGCTACTGGTATAGGAGTTACCGGACCTACTGGACCTAGCTTCCCAGTAGCGACAATCGTTGTAACAAACAACATCCAACAAACAGTAATCCAATTTAATAACTTTATTTTTAGTACTGCAATTAACGTAAACAATATTATCTTTAACGGCACAAATACAGTGACTGTTATCAACGCTGGTATTTATGTAATTAGCGTATCCATCTCTACAACCGCACCGGGATGCGCTCCGCTTGGAGTAGGAATTTCAATAAACGGAGCAGTGGCAACTGACAACTTCTCTTCAAATTTAATAGGCGATTCGCTTTCATTTACTACAATTGAAACGTTAGCAGCTGGCGCAAATATTTCTGTCCAATCTACCTTAAGCGAAATTACAATCCCCCAAACAGGCAACACTAACATCCGACTTACTGTATTTAGAATCGCTTAAATTTCACCACTTATTGTTTATGGCAAATAAAAAAAAGAGCGAGAAATTCGCTCTTTTTTTGCTATGTACAATAATTCATTACTACTCTAGTTCAATCGAAACATTTTTTTGTGGTACAAATGTAGAAATTGCATGTTTATAAATAAGCTGTTGCTTACCTTCTGTCTCCAGTAGGACTGTAAAATTATCAAACCCTTTAATTAATCCACGAAGCTGGAAACCATTTAATAAGTACAGCGTAACGAACGTATTCTCTTTACGGAGTTGATTTAAAAATTGATCTTGAATATTGATTGATTGCTTCATGTCGAATCCTCCTCTTTTTCTCTACTTAATATTATTCGACTTTAGTTGTAACTTTCCTTCTATGTATCGTAAAATTTCTGACGTTTTTTCACCATCTGTAACATCAAACCATGTGACATCCATTTTATTGCGGAACCATGTTAATTGACGTTTGGCATAACGGCGTGAATTCGTCTTTAATTGTGCCACCGCTTCTTCTAAAGAGACACGATTCTCAAAATAACCATATATCTCCTTATACCCAATCGCTTGAATAGATTGACAATCTCGCATCCCTCTACTATACAGCCCTTCTACTTCCTCTAATAAACCTTGTTCCATCATTAAATCCACTCGCAAGTTAATGCGATCGTATAGCATTTCTCGATCCATTGTCAAGCCAATTAATGAAACATCATATAATAACTCGTTTTCTTGTTTTTCAAGTTGATCACTCATTTTTTCGCCCGTCGTATGGAAAATTTCTAACGCACGAATGACACGTCGCACGTTATTTGCATGAATACGCTCCGCGCTTTCTGGATCTACTTCTTGCAATTTTCCATGTACATATTCCACACCACGTTCTAAAGCTAACTTTTCCATTTGTTCTCGGTATGTAGCATCACCAGCATCATCTGTAAACTGATAATCGAATAAAACAGATTGTATATAAAGACCGGTTCCACCAACTATAATTGGTAATTTACCACGCTTTGTAATTTCTCGAATATGTTTACGAACACGTTCTTGAAATTCCGCAACAGAAAATGATTCTTCCGGATCTTTTATATCGACCATATAATGTGGAATTCCATCCATCTCTTCTGTTGTTACCTTTGCAGTTCCAATATCCATCGTGCGATAGATCTGCATGGAATCGCCACTTATAATTTCACCGTTCAACGCTTTTGCAAGATCGATACTTAACTTCGTCTTCCCAACAGCAGTGGGTCCAATTATGACAGCAACTTTTTCACGTTGCACTTCTCCCATATCATTCAACTCTCTTTATGTAATGTACTCCATCTATTGATTATACCCAATCTTACCAATTTTAACGACATGATTGCAAGTTCTTTCATTCCGGTAAATGAAATTATAAATAAAAAAGAACATAGTTTGTCCAATTCTGCATATACATGATAAAAATCGCTCGGAGAGGATGGGTTGACTATGAAACAATCCACTATCAATTTTTCAACACTAACAAATGACCTCATTTTGGCTACAGCTACAAAAGAACAAAATTGTTCACAAGACGAATTGTACTTCGCCTTAAATTGTTTACTACGTTCTTTTCATTCTACTCTTCAAGAAACAACGTTACATTCGGAAAACACACATACAGAGTATATGCAAACTCAATTTTGCAGCGCATATAAAATTATTACAGGTAAAACAATTTATCCATTTCAATAACCATTTTTTGAGGCGATATTGTTATTACAAAATGATAAAAAGCGGTTGCTTACATATTTTCAAGCAACCGCTTTTTTACATTAATAAAGATAAATTATTTTATAACTTTCACTTTAACGGATTTACGACCCCAACTATCAGCATTGCTATCTGAACCAACTAAAACATCAATACGGTTTCCTTTGATCGCGCCACCAGTATCTCCAGCAATCGCTTCTCCATATCCTTCCACCCACACTTTTGATCCAAGAGGGATTACTTTTGGATCCACAGCAATAACTTTCATATTTGGATTCGCTGTTAAATCATGCCCCATCGCAGTTAACACACGTCCACCATACGTACCATTCTCACCTGGATTCGCTGTATACGCTGTCGCTTCTACTGTTATTTCACGCCCACCAGCAGGTTCACTAGTTTCAGTAGATTTCGCAACTGGTTTCGCAGTTGGCTTTGTTTTTTCTACAGGTTTACTTGAATCTACACTCTTAACAGCTTCTTTACTCTTAACTGTCGTATTATTTTTAACCGATGTTTTCACTCTAGCCGGTGCTTCTTCTTGAGTTACCACTTCTTTCGTTTCAATCACAGGTGCCGTTCCTGTTAAAAATGGAACGTGAGCATATGCTGTTTTCCCATTATATTCGAATTGTAACCATTCATTTTGAACTTGATTTGTCGTTTCAATCACATCATCTTTATTTAGTTTACCAATAATTTCAGAGTCAGTATTCGCTCCAGCACGAACATTTAATACGTTCGCCGCTACATAATAAGTACTTTTTGTAAATTCAGCACTTACAAATGCTTCTTTACCATTTAATTTAATTTTTGTCCATCCGTTTTCTGTATTTATAACATCTAATTTATTTCCACTTAACATTTTACCTACAAGCTTTGACTCGACAGTTGGGTTTTCTCTAACATTTAATACGTCCGTTGTTACAATCGTTTCCGCTTTCGCAGAACCTGCAAAAATCCCAAGACCAAAAACTGCTGCTGTTGCTATACCTAATAATTTTTTCATGAATAGCCTCCATTTGCTTTGTTTTCGTATTTTCATTATAGCAACAGATTTTGGGGGTTTTTAGAAATCACACAATTACAAAGCATTCGTAATACACCATTAATGAGCTGTAACATAAATTTCCATATTCATAAAGTGCATTTCCAATAGAATCCCCAATAGTTTTCATATATTTTCCACATAGAAGCATGAGAATTTTTTCCAGAAAAAATTACAGTATTACTGTTTTGTTACAAAAAAATCACGTTTCATTACATCTTTTACCAAAATTCATCATTCTCCAACTATTAACCTACTTTTTTGTAATAAAAAAGGAACAACTCCTATTAGCTGTCCCTTTTATCATTTATTTAACTTTCTTTTTCCAAACACCTATCATAACCGCTGAAACAATCGTTCCAATTAATATAGAGAAAATATATAGCAACGGTTTATTTACTAATGCTATAACAAACAACCCACCATGTGGTGCTGGTAACGTAATTTGGAATAACATCGATAACGCACCTGCAATACTTGAACCAACAACACAACTTACAATTACTCGAATCGGATCTGCAGCTGCAAATGGAATTGCACCTTCTGTAATAAACGATGCGCCCATAATATAATTTGTTAAACCTGATTTACGTTCCGCTTCAGTAAACTTCGATTTAAAGAATGTAGTTGCGAATGCAATTGCAAGTGGCGGTACCATACCACCAGCCATAACAGCAGAGTGCACTCCAAAGTTCTGCGCTTCTATTGCAGCAATACCAAATGTAAATGCAGCTTTATTAATTGGACCACCCATATCAATTGCCATCATACCACCTAAAATAAGACCTAGTAATATAGCATTTGTACCGTTCAAACCATTTAACCATCCTGTTAACATTTCATTCAATGCTACTACAGGCGGAATTACTACTTTTTGCATTACAACTCCTGTAATTAACAATCCAAAGACTGGATATAACAAAACAGGTTTAATCCCTTCTAACTGTGCTGGTAATCCTGAAAATAATCTTTTCAATCCTAAAACAACATATCCAGCTAAGAAACCAGCAATTAATCCACCTAAAAATCCAGCATTCGCATGTGCCGCTAAAAACCCACCTACGACACCAGGCATAAAACCAGGTCGATCAGCAATAGAACTCGCAATAAATCCAGCTAAGATTGGTACTAGGAATAAAAACGCACCTGTTTTTCCGCCTCCAATAGACATTAGCAATTCAGCGAAAGGACCTTCTGCCTTAATACCACCAACCCAAAACGCTAGCGCAATTAAAATTCCGCCACCAACAACGAATGGAAGCATATTACTTACACCGTTCATTAAGTGCTTATAAATTCCTAACCCTTTTTCTTTCTCTGCGCTTTCTGTCTTCCCATCTTCCTTTATTCCTTTAAAGATAGGCGCGTCTTGTTTTACAGCTCGATTAAGAAGCGCTTCCGTTTTTCTAATCCCATCAGCGACTGGCACTTGAATGACATGCTTCCCAGCAAAACGGTTCATTTCTACTTGTTTATCTGCCGCAACGATAATAGCCGTTGCACGTTCAATGTCCTCTCTTGTTAAACCGTTTTTTATACCTGTTGATCCATTCGTTTCAACTTTAATTGCGATTCCTAGCTCTGCTGCTTTTGCTTTCAAGCTATCTGCAGCCATATACGTGTGAGCGATTCCAGTTGGGCAAGCCGTAACTGCTAATACGTACGGTTCATTTCCTTCTGGTTTTGCAACTTCAACCTCTTCTTCTTCTTTTTCATTCTCTTTTTCATCAAATAAACGAAGAAGTTCCTCTTCATCCTTTGCTTCTAATAATTGCTTGCGAAACCCTTCATCCATTAATAATGTAGAAAGACGAGACAACGTTTCTAAATGCGTATTATTCGCCCCTTCACTCGCAGCAATCATAAAGAATAAATGTGCAGACTGTCCGTCCAGCGATTCATAGTTGATACCGCTTACACTTCTACCAAAACAAATCGCTGGTTGCTTAACAGCTTTCGTCTTCGCATGAGGTATAGCAATACCTTCACCAATTCCAGTTGTACTTTGTGATTCCCGCTTTAAAATAGCTTCTTTAAATTCAGCTTTACTATTTAAACGATTTGCCCCGCTTAACTTCTCAACTAATTCATCTATGACAGCTTCTTTATTTGAAGCTGTCAAATTCATAATGACTGTATCCCTTTTTAATAGTTCTGTAATTTTCATATGTTGGTTCCCCCTATCGCTTAGCTACAATTACTTGCGACAATAATCCTTCTACTTTTTCTTTTTCACATAAATCAGCTGAAAATGCTGTTGCACTCCCTGTTGCAACGCCATATTGAAATGCCTTTTCAATATCTTTTGTCTGTTCATATTTACCTACAAATCCTGCAACGAGAGAATCCCCGGCCCCAACCGAATTAATTACAACACCTTTTGGAACAGTTGCTTCATATATACCTTCTGCCGTAAATAATAAAGCTCCATCTCCGGCCATTGATACGATAACGTGCTCTACACCTTGTTCGATTAATTTTCTTCCATACGGTAAAATATCTTCTACTGTTGAAATCTCTACTCCGAATAACTCACCAAGTTCATGATGATTAGGCTTTATTAAAAATGGCTTATTTTTAATTACATGTTGCAAGGCACTTCCACTTGCATCTACTACTACGCGAATGCCTTTTTCTACTCCAAACGCTGCGATTGATTCATAAAAGGTACTTGAGATAGACGCAGGTATACTTCCAGCTAGTACAATGCAATCTCCCTGCTTCATACTTTCAATTTGTTTCATTAATTGTTCAAATTGCTCATTTGTCACATTAGGACCTTGCCCATTTAATTCTGTTTCTTCTTGCCCTTTTATTTTCACATTAATTCGGGAATCTCCGTCTACTTGGACGAAGTTTGTTGTTACACCTTCCGCCTGTAATACATCTTTAATAAATTGACCGGTAAATCCACCAGTAAATCCAAGCGCTACATTTTCAACACCTAAACGATGAAGAACGCGAGAAACATTAATCCCTTTCCCCCCAGGAAACTTCATATCTTTCTCTGTTCGATTTACTGCGCCTAAATCGAAGGAATTAACTTGTACTACATAATCAATAGATGGGTTTAAAGTAACTGTATAGATCATTGTTTATCAGCCTCAATTACATTGGTTTGTCTTTTATATTTTTCTAAATCAATTTCTAAATGGTTTGTAATAATATTTGCCTCTTCAACATTTGCAATTTTCGCAAACGCAACTTCTGAAAACTTACTTTCATCAATTAAGAAATATCCTTCGTTCGCTAATGTTAATGCCATTTGTTTTAAAAGTGCCTCTTCTGGATCTGGCGTTGTAAAACCAAGCTGTTCATGTACACCATTCGCTCCTAAAAAACATTTATCAAAACGGTACTTCTGCATACTTTCCTGTGCCATAGCACCAATTAAAGCTTTCGTCCTACTTTTCATCATCCCGCCTAGTAAATATGCACGAATATTATTTTCAACTAATGCTTCAATATGCATAAGTCCATTCGTAACGACAGTAACATCTTTGTTTATTAAAAATGGAATCATTTCAAATGTTGTACTTCCCGCATCTAAATAAATGCAATCACCTTGTTCAACAACGCTAGCCGCATAGTTAGCAATTTGTTGTTTTATATGAATGTTTTTGGATGATTTTTCAACCATCGTTGGCTCTTGCCCTTTTCCTGTTAAAACAGCCGCACCACCATGAACTCTTTTTAATAACCTTTGTTTTTCCAATTGTGCTAAATCACGACGAATTGTTGATTCAGAGCTTTCTGTTCTTTCCACTAATTGTTGTAATTTAACAACCTTCTGCTCTTTTACAAGTTGCAATATCATTTGATGACGTTCAGGAGTTAACATTTTATTCACCTCTTCTTTGATTACAGTATAATGAAAACGATCACAAAAATCAACCAAAAACACTCATTAATAATCACAAACAACCAAAAACAATTATAAATAGCCAAAAAGAAACCTATTTGATACAATAATCAAATAGGTTTCTTCTTTCGATCCACTTTATAGAGAAGCTTTATATATATCTAGAACATCATCTTTATTTAGTTTTTTAAAGTTACCAAATTCCCCATAAGCCATCGCTTTATCCGCCATTAAATCAATTTCATTTTCTCCAATAGCGTAATCAGCTAATGTTACTGGCGCTTCAATCGAAGTCCAAAATTGACGTAACGCCTCAATTCCTTCTAATGCAACCTCTTTATCTGTCTTCCCATCTGTTTCTACATCGAATACACGAATAGCGAACTGTTTAAAGCAGCTTACATTCTCATCTACAACATGCTTCATCCAGTTCGGGAATAAAATCGCAAGGCCACCTCCATGCGGTATATCATGAACAGCAGAAACCGCATGCTCAATATTATGGGTTGCCCAGTCTCCTTTTACTCCCATCGCTAAAATGCCGTTTAACGCCATCGTGCCGCAATATAAAATTGTTTCCCTATGCTCATAATTTTCTAGATCACTTAAAAGCTTAGGAGCTGTTTCAATTACTGTTCTTAAAACAGATTCACAATAACGATCTTGTAGTTCTGTATTTGTTCCATGATGGAAATATTGTTCTAATACGTGTGACATAATATCTACCATACCGTAAATTGTTTGATCTTTCGGTACAGATGCAGTATGAACTGGATCTAAGATTGAAAACTGCGGGAAAGTAACTGGGCTACCCCAGCCATATTTTTCATTCGTTTCCCAGTTTGTAATTACAGATCCTGCATTCATTTCAGAGCCTGTCGCCGCAAGTGTAAGTACAGTACCAAATGGTAACGCCTCGCTAGCAAATACTTTTTTCGTTACAATGTCCCATACATCTCCATCGTACTTACTACCAGCGGCAATTGCTTTCGTACAGTCGATTACACTTCCTCCACCAACAGCTAAAATAAAGTCGACTCCATTATCTTTACAAATTTGAATCCCTTTCTTTACAGTTGATACACGAGGATTCGGTTCAACACCTGTCAACTCAAACACTTCTGCATTTATATCCTTTAAGATAGAAATTACATTATCATAAATACCGTTTCTTTTAATACTTCCTCCTCCATATACGAGAAGAACTTTTTTACCGAACTGTGGAATTTCAATTTTTAACTGCTCTAATTGTCCTTTACCAAAAATAAGTTTTGTTGGATTACGAAATACAAAATTTTGCATATCCCTTTACCATCCCTTCTATATGAAAAGCAACTATACTTTTATATACCATATTTTTTTCATATCACAAAAATATTTGCTTTACAAAAAAAATCCCAGCCTAAAGGCTGAGACTTTTTATTGATAATAAGGTGATATCATTAAGTAAACAATAACACCAGATAAACTTACATATAACCAAATTGGCATCGTCCAACGTACAATTTTACGGTGACGTGTTAATTGGTTTGTAAAACCAAATACAAGTGCGAACAATGCAAGTGGTACAATAATTGCTGCAAGGATAATATGTGTAATTAAAATGATGAAATACACATATTTAATAAATCCTTCTCCGCCAAAATGTGTTGCTGGCGCTAAGTAATGGTACGATAAATACGACACACAAAATAGTAAAGTCGTTGTAAATGCTGCCAGGATGAAGCCACGATGCATTTTTACATTCTTTTTAATAATAGAGAATAACGCTGCTAATAAGAATACGAACGTAAAGCTATTAAAAATTGCATTTAACATTGGTAAGATTGTTACATCAAAATGTACTTCTCCTTCATAGCCAACAGGTCCAAAGAACAAAAATAAAATAATCGCATTTACAATTACAGAAAGCGTTATCACAATAGGAGCATAGCTTTTCTGATTAGTTGATTGATCCACCAAAATGGTCACTCCTCTTCCTTCAAATATGTATACGTAACCTCACTATTTTAACATATTATTCACAGTGTAAATGTGACAATAGTTTGACACAGTAAGACAGAGCAAAGAAAAAAATCCTTCTTAATAAAACTTCTTAAGAAGGATTTTATCGCTTTATTATTTAAATAGCAATGTAATTAGTTTTTGTTGAAAAACGTATTGCTATATGCTTGAAAAATTTCAGACACTTGATATCCCATTAAAGAAATTGCTGTTAATGAAAAGAAACCAATCATAAGAAATCGAAACCACATATAAATCTCCTCCTTGTATTTAGCCTATAAAGCAGTTGCTATATTACAAGTTGAGTGGCACTCTTCATCGTCACTTTCCTTCTTCTTCACAATCGCTGTTATAAATCGAATCATAAAGAAAATAACAAAAGGAAATTGTTCGTAATTTACATTGGCATAGTTTTGCAACGGCTCATGTTGCAAATCGGACGGGGATGAGAAGGAATAGAACATACCTTGCTCTTCCATATATACAATTACAATTTTCATGCAAAATAATATCCCAAGAAACGAAACAATATCTTGCCATTCTGTCGTATATAACAGGTTATACAGCTCTAATACGTACTCTTCCATCATCATCCCCCCCTTCCTTTTTTATCATTCTGCTCTCCTTCGTATAAAAAGTCAAGAAAAAAGTTTATATTCACTATGACAATAGTAATTACTCTTTTCTTTACTTATATATGAATCTTTTCTAGCAATGATTGGATATACCTTTCTTCGAAAACAAGAAATTAGAATTGAACGAATTCTTTATCCTCACCTTTAGGATTCAAAACCGAACCATTTTTATTTTTATTTCTTAAATAACTACTTACAAGACTTAAAAGTAATTTCCCACCAACCAACATCGCACGTTCATCAAAATCGAATTGAGGATGATGATGTGGATATGTTGCTCCTATTTCTTCATTACCCGCACCTGTGAAGAAAAATGCTCCTGGAACATGTTCTAAGTAGTATGCAAAATCTTCTCCCCCCATAATCGGTGGTATTTCAATGACCCTTTCTCTTCCAAGATCTCGTTTCGCAATCTCCATAAAATGACTCGTTTCATCTAAATGATTTATTAATATCGGATAGCCGCGTTTATATTGAATATTAACTTCCGCATGAAGAGATTGACAAATCCCCTCAACAACTCTTTTAAATTCCTTCTCCATAAATTCTCTCACTTCAGGATCCATCGTCCGAATTGTCCCTGTAAATATAGCAGTATCCGCAATAATATTATCTGCTTGACCAGCATGGAATGTACCAACTGTTAAAACTGCTGATTGAAGTGGATCAACTTTTCTACTCACTAAAAGTTGCAACTGATTAATAACTTGTGTTGCAATGATAATGGCATCTACAGTATGATGCGGCATACCTCCGTGACCGCCTCGTCCTTGAATCTTCACTTCAAAAGTATCAGCTGCCGCCATCATTGCTCCCGCTTTCGCACCAACAATTCCTACAGGCATTTGAGAAGACAAATGTGTGCCAAAAACAACATCTACTTCCTCTAAACAACCATCCTCAATCATAGCAATTGCTCCGCCAGGCTCTTTCTCTTCTGCATGTTGATGAATAAGGACTATTTTTCCTGAAAGTTGGTCTCTGTTATCGCTTAATACTTTTGCAACTCCTAAAAGGGTTGCTGTATGGCCATCATGGCCACAAGCGTGCATTACGCCAGGAACCTTTGATTTATATGAAACTTTCTTTTCATCTTGAATAGGTAGTGCATCAAAATCAGCGCGCAACGCGATCGTCTTCCCAGGTCTTCCTCCTTCAATTACGCCGATTACCCCTCTTCCCCCGACATCTGTTTTCACATCAATATGAAAACTTTTTAAAATTCTAGCTATTTTTTTCGGTGTTTCTATTTCTTGAAACGATAGCTCTGGGTATTGATGAAAATCTCTTCGCCACAAAACCATTTGGTTATATAAACTTTCCAATTCTTTATGCCATGTTTCTATCATAGAAACGCCCCTTTCTTTTTTAATACTTCAAATAAAATTTACATAATATTCTGTGTTTAATCAATGAAAAAAGAGAACTTTCTCTGAAAGTCCTCCTACTATTCTAGTAATAGTCTAGTTACTATTTTGCTTCAATACAAATACTGAAAGTTCAGGTACACTCCAAAATCTAACAGGCATTCGGGTTGTCCCAATACCACGATTTACGTATAAATGTAACAGCTTATTCTTCCCTTCTACTTCATACATACCTTCCACATGACTCTCAGCTAGTTTTGTAGTAATTAATGGACCTATAAAAGGAATTTGAACTTGTCCTCCGTGACTATGGCCTGACATTTGAAAATCAACTGGGTAACGTGCTACTTTGTCTACAACATCCGGCTCATGTACTAAGAGCATATTGAAATCTTGTTGCCTTATATGTTTTAAAGTCGAGTCTATTTGCGGCTTCCCTAATAAAAAATCATCCAAACCTGATATTGTAATATATTTGCCGTTTTCCGCTTTAATTTTCTGCACTTCATTGACTAACACAGAGAAACCAGCTTCCTCCATATATTTTTTATAAAATAAACTACCTCCACCGCCCCTATCATGATTCCCAAACACTGCATATTTTCCTAAGGGTGCATGTATTTTCTGTAAAATACCTTTCGCCTCTTCTCTTTCGGCTTTATATGATCCAAACTTATCAATTAAATCCCCTGTAAAAACTACTACATCTGGATGTAACGCATTCATCTTCTCCACCAAATTTTCTAGTTGTTTCAGTGTAAATTCTGGCCCTAAATGTACATCTGAGAACTGCAATATTTTTTTATTATTAAACTCTTTAGGAATTGTAGGAGCTTCTATTTCATTCCACGTAACTGTTACTAGTCTTCTTTCTATTTCTGTCGCATAGAAATACAAACTTACTGGTATCATTAATATACTTATGAAACTAATAATAAATATCTTTACAACTGATTTTTTCCGTTCTTTTTTTACATGATGCGTATTCATGTTTTCACCTCTAAAATCACTTTAAAACCTTATTGTTACATTAATGTGACAACATGAACAATGTTCGTTATATCCAATTTTATCCCCACTCCCTTTGACAAATTTATACAGAAGTCATAACATATTTTTATAATACATAGATTCTTTAAAATGTTTCTTCTATTCATTCCATCATTCTATTAAGGAGAGGTTATTCATGTCTGTATTTACACCAGAAGAAATTACGGAACTTGCTGCTAATTCCGGAAGAAAAAAAGCTCATTTATCATTGCTCCCTATGCTAATTCTCGGTTTTTTTGGTGGTGCTTTCATAGCATTAGGATATTTACTTGATATCCATGTTATCGGAACAATGCCAAAATCTTGGGGATCATTTACTAGTTTTCTAGGTGCTGCCGTATTCCCTATCGGTCTTATACTCGTTATCCTTGCAGGCGGTGAATTAGTAACTGGCAACATGATGACCGTTTCAATGGCATGGCTTCACAAAAAAATCGACTTATTTCACTTCATACGAAATTTAGTTATTGTTACGTTTAGCAACTTCATAGGTGCTATATTCGTCGCTTATTTTTTTGGTCATATCGTCGGCTTAACGGAGGGAGCTTTTTTAGCAAAAACTGTTTCTATTGCACAAGCTAAACTACAAGATACACCACTGCAAGCCTTCATTTCTGCAATCGGGTGTAATTGGCTCGTTTGTTTAGCTGTTTGGCTCAGTATGGGAAGTAAAGAATTTATCGGAAAGATTGTCGGTATTTGGTTCCCTGTTATGACTTTTGTCGCGATTGGATTTCAACACGTTGTAGCCAATATGTTTGTCATCCCAGCTGCAATTTTTTCTGGTCATTTAACTTGGGTTGAATATTTTCCAAACTTCATTTTTGTTTTCTTCGGAAACTTAGTAGGGGGTATGCTATTTGTAGCATTACCTTATTTCATATCTTATAATAAAAAACTACCTTCCAATAAAGAGAAAACTGCATTAAAGAAAAAATCTGTATCCGCTTAAATTGAATATCTATAAAGTGGCCCTAAAAAATATTACAAATTTCATTTTTTTTGCGAATATATGTACGTACACTTGTTCTCGAATGTTTTATACGTTATAATAACAACTTAAATAGCATTATTTACATATGAGGTGAAAAACATGAATAAAACAGAATTAATTAAAAACGTAGCACAAAATGCTGAGATTTCTCAAAAAGAAGCTACTGTAGTTGTACAAACTGTAGTAGAATCAATCACTAACACTTTAGCTGCTGGTGAAAAAGTACAACTTATCGGATTCGGTACATTTGAAGTTCGTGAAAGAGCTGCTCGTACAGGCCGTAACCCACAAACTGGTGAAGAAATGCAAATCGCAGCTTCTAAAGTACCTGCTTTCAAAGCTGGTAAAGAACTTAAAGAAGCTGTAAAATAATGAAAAAATAGCCTTCTCGTTTATGAGAAGGCTATTTTTTTCATTACATAATTAATAAAAATTTGACCATTATGCTGCTTTTTTTGTTCCTTTAAGCAAATATAACCGTTTCTTTCAAAGAAAGGTTTTGCTGTAATACTCGCCTCAGTATATATCTCCCTATGATGCAATTTCACTGCTTCTTTTTCTAACTTCTGTATTATATATGAAGCTATGCCTTTTCCTTGATAATCTTTATGTGTAAATAAGCGATCTACGTAATGCTCATCATTATAATCCCCAAATCCCACTATTACTCCTTTATAATCGGCAACATAACAAACATTCTTTTCTAAAGACTCTAACCATCTTTCTCTATCTAGTCGATCTGGTGCCCATGCCTGTAGCTGTAACACGTTATAATCTTTTACATTAACCGTATGAACTGTTTCATAGAACAACTGTAATACTTGCTCTAAATCCTCTTTCTGGAATATTCTAATTATAATATCCTTCAACATATGTAAATCTCCTTATCAAAATAACACTTAGTTTTTCTACTATCTACAATTCAATATTTTTGCTTTATTATATCTTTTTATTTTCTATACGAACAAAAACAATACTTTGAATAAGTATTGTTTTTGTAATAATCATATGCCATTATTTAATGAGCTTTTTAAGATTTCAATTTAACTCTTTGTAATCTTAACGCATTTAATACGACAGATACAGAGCTAAACGCCATCGCTGCACCTGCAACCCAAGGAGCTAAGAAACCCAGCGCCGCAATTGGAATTCCTAGACCGTTATAAGCTAACGCCCAGAATAGATTTTGCTTAATATTTCTAATCGTCATTTTACTCATAAAGATTGCATCAGCAATACTATTTAAATCACCACGTATTAACGTAATATCCGCTGCTTCCATTGCTACATCTGTTCCTGTTCCGATGGCCATTCCGATGTCTGCTGTAGCAAGAGCAGGAGCATCATTAATTCCATCCCCAACCATAGCCACTTTCTTACCACTAGCCTGAAGTTTTTTCACTTCCTCTGCTTTTCCTTCTGGTAATACTTCTGCAATTACGTGATCAATACCAACTTGCTTAGCAATAGCTTGAGCAGTTTGTGTATTATCTCCTGTAATCATAACAACATCTAGACCCATTTTCTTAAGTCTTGCAATTGCTGCTTTTGAAGTATCCTTTACAGTATCTGCAACAGCAACAATTCCAGCATATTCCTTATCTATCGCTATAAGCATTGCTGTTTTTCCTTCTCGTTCTAACTCTTCCATTGATTTAGAAACTTCTTCAATATCAATATTGAATTTCTTCATTAATCGGCGTGTACCAATTAATAATTGTTTCCCTTCCACGACTGATTCGATACCGAATCCAGGAATCGCTTCAAACGCTTCTGAACTTGGGATATCAATTTTCTTTTCTTTAATTCCTTCTACAATCGCTTCTGCAAGTGGGTGTTCAGAATTTTTTTCTGCCGCACCTACTAAACGTAGTATTTCTTCTTCATAGAATCCATCTACTACAATTACATCTGTTAACACCGGCTTCCCATTTGTCACAGTACCTGTTTTATCTAGAATAACTGTATCTAATCGATGCGTTGCTTCTAAATGCTCCCCGCCTTTAAATAAAATACCATACTCAGCCGATCTTCCTGATCCAGCCATAATAGATGTAGGTGTCGCAAGACCTAATGCACATGGACATGCGATAACAAGTACTGCTATCATTTTCTCAAGTGCTCCGCCAAAATCACCTGGTGTAACAAATATCATCCACACTGCAAATGTGATAATAGCAATCACAACTACTACAGGTACGAAAATACCTGAAATTTGATCCGCTACCCTTTGAATAGGAGCTTTTGAACCTTGAGCCTCTTCTACTACTTTAATAATTTGAGCTAATGCAGTATCTCTTCCTACCTTAGTTGCTTTCACTTTTAAAAATCCATTTTTATTCATTGTAGAACCGATTACTACATCCCCAATTGTTTTATCAACTGGAATACTTTCACCCGTTAACATCGATTCATCAATTGCTGATTTTCCTTCTACAATCTCACCATCTACCGGAATTTTTTCACCAGGCTTTACATAAACGATATCACCGGCTACTACTTCTTCGATTAAAATTTTCATTTCTGTTCCATCTCGCACAACTGTAGCTGCCTTTGCTTGTAAACCCATCAACTTTTTAATTGCTTCTGATGAACGTCCCTTTGCTTTTGCTTCAAATAATTTCCCTAAAATAATTAATGTAATAAGTACTGCGCTCGTTTCAAAATATAAATCTGTCATATGTTCCGAAGAACCGATAGATTGAATGCTTAAATATACACTATAGAAATAAGCGGCCGATGTTCCAAGTGCCACAAGAACATCCATGTTAGCACTTTTATTACGTAACGCTTTATAAGCCCCAACATAAAACTGTCCACCAATGATAAATTGAACTGGCGTTGCAAGAGCTAGCTGCACCCAAGGGTTCATAAGCATATCAGGTAAATAAATAAACGATGTAAATGAGAAGTGACTTACCATTGCCCACAGTAACGGGAATGATAAAATAAACGAAATGATAAACTTCTTCTTTTGTCGCTTAATTTCTTGTAAGCGATGATCAGTTGATCCATCTTGCTCATCTGATTTCACTTCCAATTTATATCCTAATTTCGTAATTGCACTCTTCATTTCATTTACATTAATTTCATCAGGATTAAAATCTACTGTAGCCGATTCCAAAGCGAAATTTACTGTCGCTCCATTCACACCTTCTAACTTATTTAAACGCTTTTCTACTCTATTGGCACATGCTGCGCATGTCATTCCTGAAACAGTAAATTCAGCTTTATCACTTACAATTCCATATCCTAACGATTCAACTTTTTCCTTAAATTGTTGCGGATTTGTTTTTTGGGGATCATACATTATTTTGGTTTTTTCAAGTGCAAAATTTACATTTGCATCATGAACACCTTCTACTTTTTTTAGACCTTTTTCAATTCTATTTGCACATGCCGCACATGTCATTCCTGATATTTGAAGATTGGCCTCTTTTTGTTCATTCATGTCTCTCACCTCTATATACCCTTATGAGGTATAATTATTAGCAAAATAAATCGTACTTCCTATAAAGTACGATTTATTTCCATATCTAAAAATAACTATTGAACATCGTATCCTTGATCTTCAATTACAGCAACGATATCTTTTAATGTTACAACCGATGAGTCGATAGTAACTTCAACAGTTCCTTCTGCTAATTGAACTTTCACTTGGTCAACACCGTTTAGTTCTTTCACACTGCTTTCGATAGCATTTACACAATGTCCACAAGACATACCTTCAACTTGTAATGTTAACTGTTCCATTTAAAATCCTCCTCTTGTTTCTTCATTGTTTGTTAATTACAACTACATTTTACCATACCCCCCTAAGGTAATCAATAGTTTTATATCATGATTTTTCAATTATTTTCTAAAAGTTTATTTTACACACACTTATTCACAACAATACACCTAAACCCTATATAAGGATAAATAAACAAACAAAAAAACAAGCCAGTTATATACTAGCTTGTTTTTACGCTTTTGAAAAACGTTCAAATACCGTCATTAATTCTTCGATTGCTTCGTCACCATTCCCATCTTTAATAGCTCCTGAAACACAATGACTAGTATGATTTTTCAAGACACCCATTCCTACTTTTTTCATCGCTGCATTAATGGCTGAAATTTGCACTAAAATATCAACGCAATAACGATCATTTTCAATCATATTTTGAATACCACGGACTTGTCCTTCAATTCTCTTTAATCTATTTATAATTTGTTCTTTTTCTTTTTCCGATCTATGTGTAGTTGCTTCATGCTCTTTATGATCCATATTATCACCTTCTCAAAGTTTTTCTTCATCCAATAAAACAATTACTTTTACGAGTATACCAATTATAGCATCAAACATCTATGTATGATACCCCATATGAGTATATTTCCGCTTTATGATTATTCTTAACAAATTATTAGCTTCTCAGACTCAATTATTATGATACCCTTTCCTTTTTTCAAAAAACAATAATAAGCAGGGATTGTCCATCCCCGCTTATTATTCATCCTCAAATATAAAAGTCTCAATTTTCACACATATAAATCGAGACTTTTTTCTTCCTATATATATTATTGCTGATCACATACTTTTGTATCATTCACTACTGAAGTTCCTTCAACGGTTACCGTATGAAAACAGTCATTTACACGAACTGTCACAACATTATCTTGCCGATCAATGATATGATATTCATTAAATTTTTTATTCAAAGCACTGCGAATTTGTTCTCCTTCATAAATTGGAATGCCATGTGATAAAACCCAAATAAGCCCGGCAATAACAAGAATTGCTTTCATACGATCTACCTCCTTGAGAATAAAGTGAACTTTTAATCGGTGTTTATTTCAGCCCTACTAATCATTAATTGAATCAGTCGAGCTTTTATGGGATAAGTTCATTTCGTCTATTTTATGTTTATGCTAATTGTGACGGAAATGTGACAACTTTTTGTCTCTTTAGACGAAAAGTTGAAACAAAACTTTCAAAAAGGACAATTCTACTTATAAAAAAGGTTATGGAATGTTTCATCCATAACCTTTTTTCAGTCCTATTTTACAACTCATTTACCTGATTTAATGTGATTTTTCGGGACTTGTTCTATTTCGATTTATCTATATCAAAACAAAACTTTGAAAAAACTTCCCACACAAGTTCATTTCTACTATGCACCCCAACTTTTTCGAAAATAGATTTTAAATGATCCTGTACGGTGTATATAGAAATACAAAATTATCTAGCTAACATACCCGGAAGACTCCTACTTATTACTTGCTTCTCACGTGTTGTCAGGCTATATACCTCCGCAATAAGATGCGATTGTTCAGATAAACATTTGAGTTTATTAAAATCATCTTCTAAAAATTCGGTCATAAACAACTGTAGATAAACCTTTTCAATACTTGCATCAGTATACGCCTTCTACACTTGACTAATAAATCTCAATCCTTTACTTAAAGACGTTGGCACAACCGATGCATGATTCTCCCCTTCAGCTTCATAAAACTTAAACCTAAACTTCTCATATTTGAATTGAAGAAGACGCTCTGATAATGCATTTGCATCTACAACCATATGCTCTCGCTCCAATGATCCCACTGTAAGGAATACTCCCGTTTCAACCTTCGCTTCATTTAATTCATTTACAAGATTCTCTTCTTTTTCAAGTACGGATTGATTATTCCACCAAATAGACGGGCTGCTAATAAAATAATTTTGAAAAGCATTTACATTTGTAAATAGTATATGTAATGCAAATAGACCACCTAAAGAATGCCCAAATAACGTTTGTTTTTCTTTATCGATTTCAAAAACATTTTCAATTTGTGGTTTCAATTCTTCTTCAATAAAAGTAAAGAAATTATGTGCTCCTCCTGTTTTAGGCCACGGTTTGCCATCCGGTTTTAAAGGAGCATCTTTTGAAATTATAGAAGGTGTAAAATCATAACATCTTTCTTCTCCTGAAAATGCCCCTTCAATTGGATAACCAATACCAACTATAACGGCTGATGAAACACCTGTTTTTTCCGCTCTAACCGATTGTATTTTAACCGCTTCATGAAACGTTTGAAAAAAGGCATTGCCATCTAATACATATATGACCGGATATCCTGAATCTGGTGCTGGTTGCTTCGGCTTTGAAATATGGATTTGATATTCCTTACCTTCTAATTTTGAATACATTTTCCACTGCTCTGTATTAGATGTAATAATCTGCTGTTTTTCGATAGTAGTATTCACCCTATATCCCCCTTTTTTAACTTGTTACATATATTTCTACTTTTTCATCCTGAGATACAACGCTATCATAACCGAAACAAACAGGGGCCCCATTATATGGATCAATCATGACTCGTGCATCAATATGAAATACTTCTTTTAATACTTCATTTGTAATTATCTCTTCTGGGCTACCAGTTGTAACAATTTCCCCTTCTTTCATTGCAATAATTTCATCTGAAAACCTTGCTGCATGGTTAATATCATGCAGTACCATAACAACTGTACAATTATGTTCTTTATTTAACTTCTCCACAATTTGCAGTACATCTAATTGATGAGACATATCAAGATATGTCGTCGGTTCATCTAGTAGTAACACTTCTGTCTCTTGCGCTAAAGCCATCGCTAGCCATACCTTTTGTCGTTGACCACCTGATAGATTTGCTATTTGCCTCGTTCGAAAAGCAGATGTTTTCGTTATATCTAATGCCCAATCAATCATCTCTTTATCTTTTGAAGTTAACTTATTTACGTTATTTCGATGTGGATAGCGTCCATAAGAAATTAATTCTTCTACTTTAAGTTCTCCTGGTGCAATTGGAGTTTGCGGGAGTAAAGCTAACAGCTTGGCAATTTCTTTCGTTGGAATTGTATTTAAATCTTGCCCTTGCAAATACACTTTACCGCTTTTTTGCTTTAAAATTCGTCCCATTGTTTTTAACAATGTCGATTTACCACACCCGTTTGGCCCTATAATTGTCGTTACTTTTCCTTCTTGTATTTCCACATTTAAATCGCGAAACACTGTAAGCTTTTCATAGCTCGTTTCTAAATTCTTTGCACTTAAAATACTCACTTTTACTCCTCCTCTTACGCCTTCGCCTTATAAAGTAAATATAAGAAATACGGTACACCGACAATAGAAATAACGATTCCAACTGGTAACTCTACAGGTGTGAAAACTGTTTTTGCAATAAAGTCTGATGCAATTACAAGGAACATTCCGATTACTCCGCACGTAGGAATGATATACTTATGCTGAATACCGACAAGTCTTTTCGCTATATGCGGTGCCATTAGTCCAATGAAACCAATACTTCCTGAAACAGCAACACATGCACTCACAAGTCCGATACTACTTAATAGTAAAATGGATTTCTCTCGTTCTACTGCAACACCTAAACTTGTAATACTCGTTTCTTCCAATTGAAATAAATCTAATAAATAAGCTTTCTTTTGTATAAGCGGAATTAAAATGATAAGCCACGGTAACATAGCAACAATATATTTCCAGTTTGCACTATATATACTTCCAGACACCCAAACCGCAGCCATCTCAAAATCAGTTGACTTCATTTTAAGTGATAAATACATAGAGAATGCTCCAAACCCTGAACCAATTGCAATCCCTGTTAATAAAAGACGCTGCGAGTCTAACTTACCGTTTTTCCAAGAAAACAGATAAATTATGATGGCTGCACCTAATCCACCGACTAAACCAAACATCGGCATCATCATAATAGAAATCCAATCTGTACTCTTTAATTGTCCTTGAAAGAAAAACATGAAAATGACGATTGCTGTTCCTGCCCCAGCATTTACTCCTAAAATACCTGGATCCGCCAATCCATTTCTCGTAATTCCTTGGATAACGGCACCCGCAACGCCTAAACCTAATCCTACTAATCCAGCAATTACAATGCGTGGAAGACGAAAATCAAAAATAACTAAATCATGCTCTGGTACTGGATCAATTCTAAAAAGTGTTTTAAATACATCTGTAATCGTAATATCAAACGTACCATTCGTTAAACTAATATAAATTGCACCAAAAATTAAAAATATAATAATCCCCATCGTCATTCCAAAACGTTGACTTGAACTTTTAGGCATGTCTCTCTCCTCCTCTTGTACGGATTAAATAAAGGAAGAAAGGAATTCCAATTAAAGATGTAACAACTCCAATTGGTGTTTCAAATGGATAGTTTACAAATCTACTTAATACATCGCATAATGCTAAGAAAACTCCACCAATAACGCCTGCGCATGGCAAAATCCACTTATAATCTACCCCGATTAAGAAGCGAGTAATATGCGGAATAATTAAACCTACAAAACCAATTTTCCCAACTAAAGCAACTGCCGTTCCTGTTAAAAAAATTACTGATAAAATTGCCATTGCTTTAACTAGTTTTGTACGCTGTCCTAGATTAATAGAAACTTCTTCTCCTAACGAAAGAATGGTAATAGATTTTGATATTAACAGTGCTAAAACTATCCCAATTATCCCAAAAGGTATCGTGATTTTAATTATATTAGGATCCACTTGATCTAACTTTGCATTAAACCAAAAACTAACATTTTGAGAAATTTGGAAATACGAAGCCATCGCGGCTGATACACTGCTTAAAAATGTTCCAATAACTGTTCCAATTATTGCTAATCTAACAGGGGATAAGCCATTTTGAAGTAGTGAGCCAAAACCAAACACTATACCGGCTCCTAGTGCAGATCCAATCATTGAACATAAGACCATACCGATCGATGACATTCCCGGAAGAAAAATCATACTAAGTGTAATAACAAAAGCTGCACCATCGGTCACACCCATAATAGAAGGGGATGCAAGATAGTTTCTTGTCATCCCCTGCATAAGTGCTCCTGATATGGCTAGAAATGCTCCGACTAAAAGAGCTGCAACTACCCTTGGCAAACGTGAAGTAATAATAATATTATGATTTACATCGCTTGAATTGAAATGAAATAATGCATTCCACACTGTTTCAGCATCAATGCTTTTTGCACCATATAAAATAGAAAGTATAACTGTAAATACAATCACTATGGGTGCTATACATAAAATAGTTACTGGTACCGCATTCGTTTTCTGCATATCATTCAACGCACCTTACTTATTGTATTATTTTGATAAATTTTTCACTGCTTCTTTTAAGAATGCTGTTTTACTCCAAGCAGTACCACCTTGTGCCATTGGATCTACAACGTTTACAAATACTTTCTTTTCTTTCGCTGCATTCATACTTTGCCAAATTGGATTACTTTCAATGTCTTCTAGCACTTTTGGTTTATTATTTTCGCTTGCCTCGTATTGTAAGAAGATATAATCCGGATTAACTTCAGCAAGTTTTTCTAAAGAAATCTTCTCTTGTGCTTTTACAGTTTTTAGTTGTTCTGGCACAGTTAGTCCAAGATCTTTATAAATTACAGGATTAAAGTATACTCCTTCTGGGTATAAAAATAGGTCGTTTGCTCTTAGTCTAATGACAAGTACTTTTTTATCTTTTAACTTATCTCCCAGTTTCGCTTTTGCTTTTTCAGCGTCTGCATTGTAATCTTTAATAATTTTTTCTGCTTTGTCCTTCTTACCAGTTAGTTCCCCCATTAACTTTAAGTTATCTTCCCAATTTGTTGAAACGTGTGATACTGGGAACGTCGGAGCTACTTTCGTAAACTTCTCAGCTGTTTCTGCTGGGAATTTCGTACTTGATGTAATAACGTCTGGTTTTAATTGAAGTAATGTTTCAAAATTCGGTTCCATTTTCTCACCAACAGATTTTGCACCTTCTAAATCTTTTTCAAGATATTTTGGCAATTTACCACCAACAGTAATGGCACCTACTGGTTTAATTCCAAGTACTGCTGCATCTTCCATTGACTCTAAACTAGCTGTCGCAATTTTATCTACTTTTGCTGGCACTGTATATTCTTTACCTAAATATGTAATTTTTCGTTTTTCATCTTTTTTCGTTTCTGTTGCTTTTGTTTGTTGCTTTTGTTCCCCAGAAGTTTTGTCTGCACTATTACATGCTGCTAAACCTACACTTAAAACTGTAACCATCCCTAATGTAAATAATTTCTTATTCATCTTTATATATCTCCTCTCGAAAGCTTTAAATATATTATTTTAACTATGAAACTTAATTACATGAAACATATTTCTCATATATATTTCACATCATTAATAAATCTACATAAAATGGAGAGCCATTCTCGTTCACTTCCCCTAGTATTAAATTCTTTACAACCCTCATCCATCGATAATTGTTATCAATGATAATGATTATCGTTATTAAGTATATATTTAAAATCAGATTATTTCAAGAATGATTTGAAAAATTTTAACAAACTGAATTAAAAAGAAGTATCCGCCTATTATTAGCGAGATACTTCTTTTTTTAGAAATTTATATGTAATTCAACTGGACAATGGTCTGATCCCATTATTTCACTGTTAATTTTTGCATCTGTTATTTGACCTTCTATTCTTTCCGAGACAACAAAATAATCTAAACGCCATCCAATATTTTTTGCTCTGGCTCCCATTCGATACGACCACCACGAATATGCACCTTCCTGATCAGGATAAAGATGACGATACGTATCAATAAATCCTTCTTCTAAAATACATGTAAACTTCTCTCGTTCCTCATCAGAGAATCCAGGATTTTTACGATTACTTTTTGGATTTTTTAAATCGATTTCTTTATGAGCGACGTTTAAATCACCGCAAAAAATGACTGGTTTCTTCTCATCTAATCTTTTGATATATGCCCTGAAATCATCTTCCCATTTCATTCTGTAATCTAAACGCTCTAATCCTCGTTTTGAGTTTGGTGTATATAAAGTTATCATGTAAAAATCTTCGAATTCTAAAGTAATAAGTCGCCCTTCTTGATCATGCTCTTCAATTCCTAAACCGTATGTAACAGCAATTGGTTCTTTTTTCGTAAATATAGCCGTTCCAGAATAGCCTTTTTTTACAGCATAATTCCAGTATGTATAGTATCCCTCTAGATTTAAATCAATTTGCCCATCTTGTAATTTAATCTCTTGTAAACAAAATATATCAGCATTTGATTCCTCAAGATATTCTAAAAATCCACCTTTTGCGATAACTGCTCGCAAACCATTTACATTCCACGAAATTAACTTCACCTATAGTCCTCCTCTTGATGTTCACTTTCAAATTTCATGCTATCACAAAATAGAAAAACAATCATATTTTCATCTTTGTAATCTTGCTCTTACATTTGTGAATACATACATACGCACTTTATTCAGGTTATACTAATTTCAGAGGTGATGTTCTTTGCACAATGAAGGAGTTACGTTAACAAATGAGCATTGGCAAGCGATTATTCATAATGATTCTTCCTATGATAGCAAATTCTTTTATGCTGTGAAATCAACCGGAATCTTTTGCAGGCCGTCATGCAAATCAAGGATACCAAATAGAAACAATGTACGAATTTTTCATCATGCAGAGCAAGCATTAAGTGAAAACTTTCGCCCGTGCAAACGTTGTAAGCCAAATGGGATCACTTTACCTAATGAAGAGTGGGTAGAACAAATTAAAGATTATATCGAAAAGCACTTCGATGAATTATTAACTCTCGATATACTTGCAGAAATGTGCCATGGTAGCCCATTTCATTTACAACGCACTTTCAAAAAAACGACAGGAATAAGTCCAATAGAATATATACTACAATTCAGGATTGTTAAAGCGGCAGAACAGCTATTACAAACAAATCAATCCATTAAAGAGATTAGTACCGCTGTCGGGATAGAAAACCCCGAATATTTTGCAACTTTATTTAAAAAGAAAACCGGATTAACTCCTACTGAATATCGAAAAAAGAACGAAATGAAAGAAGGATACAAGAATGAATTCCTACAAAAATAAATTTATTTATTGGACGCTACTTACACATAAGAATTGGCAGTTTCATATTGCTGCAACTGAAAATGGACTATGTTTCATTGGATCACAAGATGAAAACTTTGAAGAACTAAATATATGGGCTAGAAAAAAATTGCCACAACATATATTGGCCTGTAATCCAGATTATCTACAATCATATACGAAAGAAGTTATCGAGTATTTAGAAAGTAAACGAGAAACTTTTACATTCCCTATCGATGCTTACGGAACTGATTTTCAATTATCTGTTTGGAATACGGTACGTGAAATTCCTTACGGGAAAACATATTCTTATTCAGAAATTGCCGAAAGAATGCAAAAACCTACGGCTATACGTGCCGTTGCTACTGCTATTGCTGCTAACCCCCTCCTTATTACAATTCCTTGCCATCGTGTTATTGGTAAGAATGGTAAACTAACCGGCTTTAGAGGTGGCTTAGAAATGAAGAAAGAGTTGCTTACATTAGAAAAGTCGCAGGTAGAATTCATATGACAGCAAAATATACTAGCGCATTGACTTTAACAGTTCCAACAGAATTTAGTTTCCAAGAAAATTTTCGCTATCTATCCCGCTCTAACAATGAATGTATGTTTCACATTGAAGATAACAAAATTTATAAAGTTGTCCCTGTTCACGATGTAAATCCTTTAGTTGAAATTAGTATGAATATGGATGGTAATATTCAAGTACGTTTTTTAGGAGAGTCATATATAACTGAAGAATCGATACGTGAAGCTGTAGCTAACTATGTAAAAGAGTGGTTTGATTTAACTACTGATTTAGCTCCCTTTTACACGTTAGCTAAACATGATGTACTCCTTCAAGGACCAATTGAACAATATTATGGACTTCGAACTTTAGGTATTCCTGATTTATTTGAAGCACTTTCCTGGGGAATTATCGGTCAGCAAATTAATCTCACATATGCTTATACGCTAAAAAGAAGATTAGTCGAGACATTTGGAAGTTATGTAGAATGGGACGATAGAAAACATTGGGTATTCCCTTCTCCTGAAACAATTGCAAATTTACATGTAGAGGATCTAAAAAAATTAAAAATGACGACTAGAAAATGTGAATATTTAATCGGTGTTGCAAAGCTTATTACAGAAGGAAAACTGTCAAAAGAATCTTTACTGCAACTACAAAATGTAAAAATCGCTGAAAAACAATTAACTGCTATACATGGTATAGGACCGTGGACTGCCAACTATGTTTTAATGCGTTGTTTACGATTCCCTTCCGCTTTTCCAATTGACGATGTCGGTTTGCATAATGCAATTAAATGTATAACAGGTTCCGAAAGTAAACCAACTAAAAATGAAATAAAAGATTTTGCGGTAAACTGGAAAAATTGGGAGTCTTATGCGACTTTTTACTTATGGCGAGTACTATACTAAAAGAACCAAGTAGCAACTCCGCACTACTTGGTTCTTTTTTAAGCTTGTTCTTCAAATCGTCTTGCAATTTCTACAATAACTTGAACAGCTTTTTCCATAGTATCTACCGAAACATACTCAAATTTACCGTGATAGTTTTCACCACCAGTGAAAATATTTGGCGTTGGTAATCCCATATACGATAATTGTGATCCATCTGTTCCACCACGAATTGGATGGATGTTCGGTTCGATATTTAAACTTTTCATCGCTTCATAAGCAATATCAACAATTTCTCGCACTGGTTCAATTTTTTCAAGCATGTTATAGTACTGATCATTCATCTCTAAAACAATCGCATCTTCACCGTACTTCTCTTGCATGTTTTTCACAATATCTTTAATGTTATTTTTACGCGCTTCAAAATGATTACGATCAAAATCTCGAATAATATAGTAAGCTTTACTTTGCTCGACGTCACCATTTAAAGAAAGTAAATGATAAAAGCCTTCATATCCCTCTGTATATTCTGGCGCCTCTTCTACCGGCAACTGTCTATCGAATTCCATAGCAAGTTTACTTGCGTTACGCATTTTGTTTTTCGCTGTTCCAGGATGTGTATTTGTCCCTTTAAAAGTTAATTTAGCGCTTGCAGCGTTAAAACTCTCATATTCTAAACCACCTAATGGACCTCCGTCCATCGTATAAGCAAACGATGCACCAAACGCTTCTACATCAAAATGAGCTGGCCCACGACCAATCTCTTCATCTGGTGTGAATGCTACTCTTATTTTTCCATGCTTAATTTGCGGATTATGTATTAAATAATTCATTGCGACCATTATTTCTGTAAGACCAGCTTTATCATCCGCTCCAAGAAGTGTTGTACCATCAGTTGTAATAATTGTATGTCCTTTATATGATGGTAATTCCGGGAACTGTTCAGGTGTTAACACAACATTTAATTCTTCATTTAACGTAATCGCATTACCATCAAAATTTTCATAAATTTGTGGTTTTACGTTTTTCCCTGTAAAATCTGTTGCTGTGTCTAAATGAGCTAAAAATCCTATTACAGGAACATCCTTATCTGTATTAGCAGGCAGTGTTGCCATTACGTAACCATTATCATCCATCGTCACTTCTGATAACCCAATCTCTTTTAACTCTTCCACTAATAACTTACCAAACTCAATTTGCCCTGGTGTTGTAGGCACTGTATGACTTTCTTCATTTGATTGTGTATCAATCTTTACATATCTCGTAAATCTTTCAATAAGTTCTTGTTTCAAATTCGTTCACTCCTTTTATAGTTCTCTCTCTATTATAATCCTTAAAACGAAATATTTTAACTTTTTTGACTGTAAATATATATATCCATTTACATTTTTAATAAATCATAAAAAGACATAATATTTGTACATTTAAATTCAAACATGTAATATACATCATTATATATTGGGAGGTTTTAAAGATGAGGCTAACTCTCTTTCGCTATTTTCTTTTTTTCCTAGGATTAATTTTCTTTGGACTTGGAAATGCTCTTGCAGTCAAAGTTAAATTCCTCGGTTTACACCCTTGGGAAGTTTTAAATATGGCTCTCTACCAACGATTTGGGTGGACAATTGGTACTTGGAGTGTCATATGTGGATTATGTCTCGTTCTTATCTCTTTACTAGTAGATCGAAAATATATAAACGTGGGCACATTTTTAAATGCACTACTTATCGGTCCTATTATGGATTTTTTCTTACAATCAAAAATCCTTCCAAACGCTAGTGATTATTTATGGATAAACTTACTCATTTTATTTTCTGGTATTGCAATTACAGGAATTGGGGGCGGCATGTACGTTGCGGCTGGCATTGGTGCTGGACCCCGTGATGGATTCATGCTTACCATTTCTGACAAAACTGGGTTATCTATTAGCCGTGCTCGAATCATTGTAGAATGCTTTGTACTAGTCATTGGATACATGCTAGGAGGTCCTGTTTTTATCGTAACTTTTCTATACACTTTTATTCAAAGTCCAATATTCCAGCATTCATTTAAGGTATTTCAAAAACTCTTACATACTTTAAATAACAAAAACAAAGAACATATTAGTGAAACTATTTAAAACTCAGCTTAATACAAAAGAGTGTGTTTTAAAAGTAATTTTTAAAACACACTCCATATACCCCATTTCATTCTCCTTTCCATAATCTCTCTACATTCATTAATTGCTCTTCTTTAAATTCTAGCTTATATATATCCGGTTTGGATGTATTCATTAAAAAATCAAGTCCATATTGATTATCAAAATAGTTCATCATTAGTGTCATTACAAGCCCATGTGTACCAATTACAATTTTATGTCCTTGAAAATTCATTAATATTTCTTTTAACACTCTCACTACCCTTCTCTGACAATCCGCATATGACTCTCCATCCGTCAGTGCATATTTTGAATTAAAAAACATCTCCTTTACAAGTGGGTACACTTCCTTATCCGATATAATTTTATCTTCATTTAAAAACTTACACTCTTTAAGATTTTCATATACTAATATTTCTTTTTCATGGAAATTCGCTGATTCTTCTATCGTTAACATAGCCCTCTTATACGGACTTGAAATGAAAGTATTAATTCCCTCTGTTTCTAATATCTCAGTTACTCTTTGAGCATCTAAAATTCCCTTCTCAGTTAATCCACGTGTTCTTTCATTTCCTTCTAATTTTGGCGATTCACCATGCCTAACCATATAGATATATGTATTCATAATTCCTCCTTAAAAATATTTATAAGTTAATTACTTTAATCTTTTCCATATCAAAACTTGAATACAATCAAAATATTAATTTATTCTTTTTTTATGAACTTTGCTGAGCAGTTCGTCTAACCCACTCCGAAACTAAACTCTCAAATAATTCAGGCTGTTCAATTTGCAAATTATGTCCCGCGATATCTAATACCGCTAATGTCGCTCTTGGATAATCTTCAATGATTCCTACAATATCTTGATAACCTACCGATATATCTTGTCTTCCAGCTAATAAAAGAACGGGTTTCTCATATTTTTTATGCTGGAAGTCCAAAGTAAGAGAGTAATTCTTTTGTAATCTTTCAATAAACCCATCATTAGCAATATCTAGCCCTGGCTTAATTTCTTCTTTGAAACGCTTATATGTATACTCATTCGCAACCACTGCTAACTCACAAAATTCTTCCCTTTCGGTTGAAGTAAGTGTGTTTAAAAATTCTTCATCCTTTACAATTACCCGTTTATCCGGGAGAATCCTTTTTTCTCGTTGCGCTACAACAACAGGACATACTAACAATAATCCATTAACTCTCTCAAACATCTTTGAAAGTATCCCGCTAGCTAAATATCCCCCGTAAGACTCTCCTACTAGTAAAAAATCTTTTGTTGGGATGATTTTCTCAATAAATGCAGTTAACAGTTCTAATATATAATCTGAACTATTTATCCAATCTGGGGCATTCGATTTTCCCATTCCAGGTAAATCAATATAAATTCGTTGATATCCTTTAGACTTCTGAAACACTGTTTCCATACATCTCTTCATTAATCTATGGTCAGGAGAACACCCATGTATGATAAGTACTGGCTTTCCTTCTCCAATGATTTCATAGTATACTTCTGCATCCCTAATCCGGCATATCATAAAAAAACCTCCCTATTTTGATATTTACCTTTAAAAACAACCCTCTCAAACTCAAAAGAATACACGTTCTCATTTTATATCTTTTCAGAAGTTAATTTCAAATCTTAATTTTCAGATTACAAATACCAAAAAGCTTCCCTATGAGTGTATCTCTTCCAAGTAAGCTTTTTTATATTTTCTTTTATCCTATCAAAATTCGAAACTTCTCTTCTCTAGCTTCATTACATCCTATTCTTCTATTTGCATCAACACAATTCTCCAACCATCTGGGTCCTCTATAGTAATCCCCTTTTCTTTCCAATATGGATTTTCCGGTTCTACTTCATCGTATCCCATTGCATGTAGCCTTTTACTCACTTTTTCTACTTCATTATATTCTTTTATATAAAATATAAGTAAATTATCTTTTGTTGGGGCTGGACATGGGCTTCCATCTATATGTCTTGTAAATTCTAAATGATATTCTTCATCCGGTAGACCAAACATGACTCCATCATAGCCGTCATGGTCATTAAACTCACCTATACGTTTTAAGCCTAATCCTTCTTCATAGAATGCAATAACCTCTTCAAACTTGTCTGTTGGACGTGCTATCCTAAACCTTATCCACTTTTTCATGCTCTTCCTCCCACACTAAAAACTTAATGTATTATTACATATTATTGTATATACTCAACACATTTCTGAAATCCCTCATTGGTATGAGAATAGTTACATACTAATGTCTTACTTAATATTCTCTAATAGCAACAAAACATCATTTTATATGTATTTTTGCATTTTCACTTGCAAACTCTTAAAAAGTCATTACAATTTACAGAATGACTAAATATACAAATTTTATCCAAACTAATAAGTATTGATCATATTATTTCCCGAAAATTCCCAGAAGTATTATACTACTCAATTCTTTCTTTATAAACATGCTTTTTCTGTAGAAATCTGATACAATCCTTAAGTAATATCCTTATGTATGGATATTATGAATAACGCACATACTTTAAGAAGGTGATCATATTGAAAATAAATAAAAATTTGCAATTATGTATATTAACAACAACTTTAATATGTTATTCCAGTTATTGTTTTATATATTTCTTTTTGTTCCATGCTCATTTTTCCGGCTTCAACGTACGCTTCTCTTCACTCATCGTAGAAGCCATTACATTTATATCATTAATTTATTCTATATACTCTAAAAAAGTCCGCTCCAATCCTTTTTGGTTATGTATTACACTCGCAATTGGCAGCTTTTTATTAGGGAAAATAATATATATATATCAAAATGAATTTTTCCAATTTCCAATACATCAATTTTCTATTTCTGACGTATTTTATATGCTTTTTCTATTCTTATTTCTTATTGCTTTCTGCTATAAAATCTTAAACAAATGCAATAAGTGGGAAAAAGCTTTCTTTATATGCGATATATGTATAGTACTCACTTCCATTCTCACATTAGAATGGTATTTATTTAACCAACCAGATTTAAATATATTCTCTCTCTCAATGGGAGACATGGTACTTTCATTTCTATATCCAATTGCAGACTTACTTTTTCTACTACTAGGCGTTATTCTCTTTTTCCGCCCAACAACTTTTAATTCAAAATGGAAAATTTATATCTTTATTTTTGTATTAATAAGTTCTGCAACTTTTAACTATATTTATTTTTACTTACATACTTATTTATCGTATGACACGATAGCATTATTACGTCTATTATATAGAATACCAATATTATTAATTGCCATTGCTGGTTCTATTTCAAACGATCATAATAGCAATACAAACCATTTTATTATAAACCCTATATTAGGAAAAAAAATCTTAGTCGTATTTCCTTATCTTGCTGTTACAATACTAATCGGGTTTACATTAAAAGAACAAACATCGTCTTCAACTCTCATTACAGGAAATTGTATCGCTTTTGTTTTCGTACTTATTCGGCATTCTATTGCACATATGCAAAACAACAGCCTAACAAAACGTTTACAAGTATTTAATACTCAATTAGAAGAAAAAATTACTTTACGGACTTCTGATTTAGTCCAAAAATCAGATGCTTTATCTCAAAAACAACAAAAATTCAAATCTTTATATGAGTATCACCCTGATCCTATTTTTACGATTGATTTAAATGGAATATTCTTAAATGCGAATAATGCAGGAAGTGTATTACTCGAAGCACCAACGAACGAGTTACTCGGTGAAACATGTTTTTCGATTATTTTAGATGCAGATAAACATAAACTAGCATCTGCATTAGAAAAAGTTAAACAACAAAAATCAGCATCTTTACAACTTAGTTCTCAATATAAAGATGGCTTTACTTATTCCTTATACGTTACCATCGTTCCTATTATGATAGACGGACAAATTTCAGGAAGCTATATTATGGTAAAAGATATTACCGCATTAAAAAAACAACAAGAAGAAATAAAATATTTAGCATTCCACGATACTGTAACGAAAATTGGGAACCGATCCTTTTTCCATAAGAAATTAAGAAAAGTTATAAAGAATGCTCAAACAATACAAAGTGAGTTTGCATTATTATATTTAGATTTAGATCGCTTTAAAGTAATTAACGATACACTTGGACATTCGTCAGGTGATTACATATTAGAAGAAGTAGCAAAACGTTTCCAATCATGTCTTCCATCACATACTCATCTGTCAAGAATCGGTGGCGATGAATTTACAATTTTAATCGAAAACTATACGGACCATGATTGCTTATTCAAGTTATGCAACCGATTATTTGAATGTATGAAAAAACCGTTTGTCATACATGAGCATAAATTAACTTTATCACTGAGTATCGGCATCGCTATTTATCCATATTCCGGAATCGATACCGCTACACTTCTGAAAAACGCTAATGTTGCAATGTATGATGCAAAGGCGAAAGAGCTTAACTCTGTCTCTATTTATGACGATGTAATCGCAAAAAAAATCGAAAGACGATTACGATTAGAAAAAGATTTACCAGACGCAATACAAAATGAAGAATTGTTCCTTTTGTATCAACCTCAAGTTGATAGTGAATCTAATAAAATTATCGGTGCAGAAGCTTTAATCAGGTGGAATCATCCTGAATTAGGTGTTATTTCTCCATACGAGTTTATTCCGATTGCAGAAGAAACACTACAAATTATTCCAATAGGAAAATGGACATTACAGCAGGCTTGTGAGCAAATGAAACGTTGGCACGCACTCGGATATTCGCATTTAAAAATAGGTGTAAATTTATCTGCTAAAGAATTTGAGCAAGAAGATTTTGTAAAGTCTATTTCTTCTACTTTAGCAAATACAGGTTTATCAGCAAGTTCTCTCGATCTTGAATTAACAGAACGAATTGCAATGATGGATGAGAGAGAAACATTGATAAAACTGCGTACACTAAAAAGTTTAGGGATTCACATTTCAATCGACGACTTTGGTACAGGCTATTCTTCCCTAGCCTACTTACCTTTATATCCAATCGATACGTTAAAAATCCCGAGAGAATTTATTACAATGTCTGAAACGTGTGAAGATGGAATGGAAATCATTAAAACGATTATCACATTAGCAAATACATTAGGAATGTCTGTCATTGCTGAAGGTGTAGAAACGAAAGAACACGTGAATTTCCTTCAAAAAAATAAATGTCAGTTTATTCAAGGTTATTATTACAGTAAACCTATTCATACTAATGCATTTACTGAGCTATTAGAAATCGGTATTCACCAATAGTACATAGCTAATCGGTATAAGTAATAATGAATTTGAACAACTATAGTAAAAAGGAAAGAAGATACCTTCTTTCCTTTTGTTTTTCTATTTAAATTTCTATTACTTCACCACTTCATTTATTATATCTATTAATTGATGAATCCCCTCATCATTTGTTTTCTTATATCCATTCATGTTTTGAATATATCTCTCCTTATTTGTATACAACTTATTTACTGCATGTATAAATGTACTAGTGTTTACTCTATCTTGAAGTAAAACTTCCGCATACCCTTGCCTAGAAAAATAGTCAGCATTTAAAACTTGATCCCCTCTACTGGAAGCATTAGTTAACGGAATAAGCAACATCGGTTTCTTCAAAAATAACAATTCAGAAATAGCGGTAGAACCCGCTCTGGAAACTACAACACTTGCCATATTTAGTATATGCGGCAACTCTTCCCCTATATATTCAAATTGCATATAACCTTCCATGCCAATAGATAAATCCACCTTCCCTTTACCACACATATGAACAATATTAAAATTTAATAATAATGTATCTAAACTTTTCCTTACCATATCATTTATCCACTTAGCACCTTGACTCCCACCCATTATTAACAATACCGGTTTATCTTGCTGAAATTTACAATAGCTTCTTCCTCGTAATACGTTACCTCTCTCAATTTCTCCCCTTACAATTGGCCCTACATAAACCTTCTTCTCAGTACTTACATTACCCCCTGTTTGAGGAAATGTTGTGCATAGTTTTTTAGAAAAAGGTAATGCTATTTTATTTGCCAACCCTAACGTACTATCTGGTTCACGTATTATTATAGGTACACGATTTAACCATGCCCCTATAACTACAGGAACTGAAACAAATCCTCCTGCTGAAAAGATAACGTCAGGCTTCATTTTCTTAATTAATTTATAACTTTGTAAACAACCGTGTATAATTTTAAAAGGATCTTTAAAGTTCTCCCAATCCCAATATCTCCTAAGCTTCCCCGTTGAAATACTATTGTATTTAACATTTTGAACTAATAATTTTTCAATTCCATTTTGAGATCCAATATACTCAACTCCCCATCCTTTTTCCATAAATTTAGGAATCAATACCATATTAATCATTACGTGTCCGGCTGTACCGCCCCCAGTAAAGAGAATCTTTTTATTCATAACTTATATCCACCTTTATCATTAAAAATCTAGCTTTATATTAATCTTTAACTCAAGTCCTATATCTTGTAAAAGATCTTTGATGAGTTCATAAAAATCATTTCCATACTCACTACACTTATACTGAGCAAAAACTTGAATCACATGCCTAGTTCTAATCTCTAGTGCTGGCTTTGTTCGATCAACCTTTTTTTCTTCCACATACGCTCGATATTGATTTATTGCCTCATAGAGGTGTAACACATGCGCTTCTTCATCTTTCCAATCCAGCGTATCAACAATCGAAAGAAATAACGTACTTTGATTATCTATTGCTTCATAACCATTCATATACTTCTTACACCCTTTTTTATTAAATGCAGATGTCACTGTGCTTCGCATACTCAAGTACATCTTTCAATGATTGATGAAATTGGATTTTTGGGACCCAACCTAACTTTTTTATATCCTCTAACACTAAACTTTTATTTGAGTCACTCTCAAAATTATCTGTTTCTTTTATAGTAAAGTTCAGCTGTGTTAATCCTTTATATTGTTCTAGTACATCTAATAAAGATCGTTTTACTCCTGATCCAATATTATATTCTTTTCCATTTATACCATCACGTAATAACACATGATACGCTTTAACTGCATCACGTACATCTAGAAAGTCCCTACTATCTTTCAAACTGTTTACTTCAATAATTGGTTCACTTTTACCCGACTCTATATCTATCATTTTTTTTGCCAGAATAGAACAAATGCCATTCGATACTCCTGGACCAATTAAGTTCGAGGGCTTTGCAATGATAATATTTGAATCCATTAACCCACCCCAAGCCTCTGCGACGATTACTTGCATAGTTTTACTTAAACTATATGGATTTGAAAATTTTATGGTGTTCATACTATCTGCTTGCAATGCAGATCCTATAACTAATGTTCTACAATGGGGGGCTTCTTGCTTAATTGCTTCTAATAAATATAACGTCCCTATCACATTAATCTCCATGTATTCAAGAGCAGCTGTCCAAGACTCTATGACCGAATTTCTTCCTGCTAAATGCAATACATAGTCTGGCTTTATTTGTTTAATTACCCTCATTACTTCGCCCTTATTAGTTAAATTACAAGTAATTCCATTCCTGCATTTTTCTCTATGTGAACGATTTTGAAACATAGGAATTACATGAAAGCCCTTGTCTAAAAAATATTGGCAAGCATGGCGCCCTGTGAAGCCATTTGCACCAGTTATTAAAAGGCTCGCATTTTTTTTCATCGTAAAAAGCCTCCTTTTTCTAACATTTGTTTCACCTCATGTTTTGCAAGTAAGTCTTGTTGAGAACTAAAACTCTTCACATCCACAAGCGGATAACTAGCATAATATTCTTGAAGTCCTTCTATAGGAATAGTCGGTAGTACCACAAAATAATTTTGATCAAAACTAATACTTGTTTTACTCTCTACCTCAGATAAAAGCATTTCACTTAATTTTTCACCAGGTCTTATCCCTACTTCTTTTATCTTCACGTTTTCTTTTTTTGAATCTTCAATCAATACTGTTGCTAAATCCGTTATTTTACATGCTGGCATTTTCATAACAAAGATTTCCCCTCCTCTTCCTTCAGATGCTGCTTTAAATAACAATCCAACAGCATCTTCAATTGTTAAGAAGAATCTAGTCATATTTTCATCAGTAATCCCTACCTGTGAAGACTTTTTAATTTGCTTTTTAAAGAGCGGTACCACACTTCCATTCGTCCCTAAAACATTTCCACCACGAACACAAATGAATTTTGTTTTCTTCGTTTGCACATTCGCATGAATCATTAACTTTTCACCAATTGCTTTTGTCATCCCATACGTATTTGATGGGTCGGCCGCTTTATCAGTTGAAACATATATAACTTTCTCAACTTGCTTCTGGATTGATGCTTCAATTATATTTTGCGTACCATGTATATTTGTTTTTATAGCTTCATAGGGATAATACTCACATACTGGAACATGTTTTAAAGCTGCAAGATGGAATACATAATGTACACCTTGGCAAGCATAGACTAGTTGGTCTTTATCACGAATATCTCCAATAATAAATTTTAATCTATTGTCATTTATAAACTGTTGCTGCATTTCAAACTGAACCGTTTCATTCCTTGAAAAAACCCTAATTTCTTTCGGCGATCTTTCTAATAGTTGTTTTATAAGTTCATGTCCCCACGAACCTGTGCCACCAGTAATTAAAATTATTTTATTAAGCATTCCTTTTCCTCCTACCATACATTTCAATAAAAATTGTACTTATTAACGCGATTGAATTATTTTCAATTGATTCAAATCATAATCGTCGTTTGTTACATTAAATTGACAAAATAAAAAAACAGAAACTATTAAACATAGTTTCTGTTTTTCATTTCACCTCTTAACAGTAAGATTTTTTCATACTGTTTGCTCGATAACTATATTACTTGTAAAAAAACACCGCTCATTTATTTCATATACTCGTAATAAAATAAATAGAATGATTCATAACCAATATCATGTTTAAATTCATGAAAAGGGAGGTAATGGAATGTACCAAAGCAACTCAAATAATACATATAATGAAGCTTCCAAAGCACTTCCTCTCTCCCTATTTGATGTAAAAAACGAGTTAAAACAAAAATGCAAACTCATTCATTCTGGAACCATGTATAAATTAACGAAAGAAGAGCAACTCATCATCGACAACATAAAAGCACAAACAAAACAACTAAATAAAAATAATGTAACAAGAACACGTGCATACTACCAATTTTACATTCAATATCCAGAAATACATTGGGCACTACTTGGGCATATGGTATCACGTAACGGTGGTTGGAATATGACCGATTTAAAGGGAGATTTATATACGAGAATTTTATCTGAGAAAGATCAAATTACATTTTTTTCTTTCTTAGAAAGAGGAAATTGGCTTATTTTCCAAGATGTATATCCTCAATTTTTGCTATATGAACAAAGTGTAAAAAGATCTCAAAGGCTATTTCACCTTCTCCCTCACCTAAATGTTTCTACATTTATGGAAACGATGTGGAACGATTTTTGGAAAACAGGTAACAAAAAAACATTAGCGATTGCAACTATTATTAATGAACAAAACTACTTAGAAAAAAGAGTTATTCAAAATGCTCACTTTCAAAAGACTGTACTAAATAGTATTGGATTTAAGCTCTTTGATTTCTTTCAGTTTAATCATATCCTTTTCCCATTCTACGAAAACGATAAGAAACAAAAAGTATTACTATTTGGTGATACAATGAAACATTTTACTTCCTTACATGAACGAATCTTAATCGGAAAAAGGTTGTATTCATTATTATTTCGGGATACACATGTTTTATCTCAAATAATAAGCTGGGCCCAAAATCATCCGCATACAGGATCAAGAAAAGATTACTGGCCTCATTTATTTTCAAGTGTAAATGAATCTTTTTCCCGTGAGTTTTATAAACGCCGAATAAAGAAATGCCAGTTGCGTAGTGGCGCATATCGTATATACAGCCCTGCACTCATCTATGCATGGCGCGATATGAAACATGAAGAAGATGAAAGTAAAGATTGGTTTACTGATTGGCAAGTTGTAAATTACTTAGTTGATAAGGAGGAAAAGATAAGTGGACAAATTACAGAAGACTATTGCAAAACACTCGAGAAAATTGAACTTGCCATTCTCGCAAAGAAAAATGTCCTCCTCCGAGAGGAAGAATGACTTTCTAGCTTTAATAATTACAGTTTTTTTCTCTGCTATTATTGGAACTTGTTTAGATGCTTTCTTTGTTAATAAACAACTATATTCCTTTCCAGTTAGGCCCTTCTCATCCATATTTTCAGTTAACATAGCTTTTACGTTGTTTGTACTGCCGATTTTAACAGCCTCTTTTATACAAATTTCAAAAAAATTATCTACAGTTTCTAGAACTCTATTTATTTTTTCAATAGGTATTTGTGCTAGTATTTTTGAACAAGTTGCTGAGAGATTAGGTTTATTTGTACATAATATGAATTGGCAGCATAGTTATTCTTTGTTTGGATATATCATTTTCTTTTCTCTTATTTGGACATTTTATAATTGGATGCTAAAAATAAAGAGACCGTTTTTATAACGGTCTCTCCTTAAGCATAATCTTCAGTTACTGCTACTGAACGACTTTGAAGGCTTTTTGATCGCAAACGATATGCAACTACTTTCTTTTTATATTGCTTTATTACATCAACGTGTTCCTCGTAGCTATATATAGAAAATCTAATCTCTCTTTTTCCTTTCTTCGTCTCCATGACTATCGGTGTACCATTCCCTTGTGGCGGAAAATAATGTTTATCTAAAAATAAAGCCTCATTAAATTCATGGATAACTTGAAGTTTCATTTCTCCTTCTATACTTTCCCCATCTACTGTTATAGTAGTATTTTCCTCATCAAGTTTTTGATGTAATTCGAATCTACTAATAATTGATTCTACAACAGAAGTTGGCATACTAGAAACTAATACTTTAAGAGCACCAAAAATAAATAATGTAACTATAAACCACGTTGTCACTTTCATCATCTCCATTACGTTCTAAAACGAGTAGTGTTATACTCCTTATTACGATTCATTAATTTTTAAAATAAAAATTTAATTCCATAAGGTACTAATATACTAATAAGTATCCCTGTTACAATCATCGTTACCGAACCGATAGTTGCCTCTTTCTCTCCTTCTTTCACTAAACGACTCACACCAATGATATGTGATGCACAGCCCATCCCTACTCCTTTTCCAATTGTACTTGTTATACGGAAAAGCTTAAGTACTGTCGGTCCTATAATAGCACCTGTTATTCCTGCAACAACTACAAAACTAGCTGTCATAGATGGGATACCACCAATTTGCTCGGCTAATGAAATTGCAATAGGCATCGTCGCTAATTGCGGGATAGTTGTTAATATAAGTTCCTTATCTATATTCAACATTTCCCCAATCACTACATTCAAACTTATTAAAGCTACTATACCGATTACTACCCCAACAAGTATTGATAAGAAGTTTTTCATAAGTATTTTTCGTTCCTTAAATAGCGGTATTGCTAATGCTACAATCGCAGGGCTCAAGAAGCTTGAAAGAATATCTCCCCCATTTTCCTTATAATCTTGATGCGAGATCCCGAAGGTAAGAAATATACAAATCATAATCGTCGTAACTGTTAACACCGGTAAAGTAAATGGAAACGTAAATTTTTTATATAGCTTTGTCGCCAATAAATAAATCACTACAGTAATAAAAATTAAGACCATTTGAATAGCGCACCTTGTCAATTTTATTTTTTAGATGTTATTAATAATTGACTTACATAACCTGAAATAATCAATGTTACTATCGTACTTGCAACAACTAAAAGAAATATAATACTCCCCTTACTTAAAAGAAAAGACCCGTATTCCATTAACCCAGTTGTCGAAGGAATTAGAAATAATGGTAAAAATATTATTAACTTTTCTGCACCTATCTCAAACCAGTTTAACGGTAAAATACGAGTGGAGAGGAGCAAGAACAGCATTAACATCCCAATTAAACTTCCTGGCATTGATAGATGGAATACTCCCTGAATCCACGTACCAGCTAAGCTAAATACATATAGCACGCCTACTTGAAGTAAAAGCGTCACGTACTTCATTTTTTTCCCTCATTTCAATATCGAGCATCACTATTACGAAATCTCATTTAACGTTTCTGCAAACCTCGTAATTCCCAGTTGAATTTGTTCTACGTCTACTCTCCCAAAAGTAAAACGAATATATTCACTTTTAGAACCTAAAACACTTCCTGGAACGAATGCTACACCATTTCGTATCGATTCACCTAACAAATGATATTCATCAAACGTTCCTTGCACTTTGCACCATAAATGTATTCCGCCCTCCGGAACGAAAAATTCAACTCGGTCCCCTAATAATTCTTCAATCTTTTTAATTAACTCATCTCTTCTTTGTTTCAATTGTCCACGAAGCATTGTAATATGTGCATGAAAATCTTCTGATTCTAAAAATTGATTTGCTACCCACTGTGTAAATACACTATGACCAAAATCAACTTGTTGCTTCGCATCTGCTAAACGTTCTATTACGCGTGTAGGACCAATTACCCAACCAATACGTAATCCTGATGCAACAATTTTTGATAATGAACTTACATAAAGAACATTCCCATTTTGATCCATTGATTTTAATGTGGGATTCACTTCTCCATTAAAAGAAGTCAAACTATACGGATCATCTTCAACAATCGGTATACCGTATTCAGAAGACAGTTCTAGAATTTTTTTACGTCTCGCTACTGAAAGCACAGTGCCAGTTGGATTTTGATAATCCGGATTCAAAAACACCATACGAATACGATGCTTTTTGTGCAAATCAATTAAATCATCCGGATTCATTCCATGCTGATCAACAGGTAAATGGAATATTTTTAAACCAGCGGATTTAAACATCGGAAGTGAGAAACAATACGACGGATCCTCAATTGCAATCGCATCACCAGGCTTTAATAAACATTGAACGATAAGATTCAGCGCCTGTTGTGCTCCAGATGTAATAAGTATAGAACTTGAACCTGCTTCAATTTGTTTATATTGCTGAACATGTGCTGCAATTGTTTTTCTCAGCATTTCATTTCCAAGTGGATGGTCATAACCGAGGTTTTCCATAAATGTTTTCTCCGACAAAATCGTTCGGAATCTATCACTTGGAATTAATTCTGGTGATAATTCACCACTCGCTAAATTAATTAAGTCATCTTTTTGTGTTTCCGTTCGAATTTGTTGAACAAGTGGTACATTAGGTAAGAACGATCCATCCTCAACATACCTCCCCCAGTTCGGTATTCGTTTATGTGACACACCCCATATGTCTGTATTCACCCGAGTGCCGCTTCCTTTTTGTCGTTCTACTACCCCGAGTGATTTTAATTCCTCATAAGCAGCTACTACCGTACTCCGGTTCACCTGTAACTTCTGTGCTAACATACGCTCGGAAGGTAATTTTCTATCAGAAGGGAATTCACCGGTAGAAATGCCTCTTTCAATGTAATCAGCAATTTGTTTATACACTGGTATCTTATCTGCACGATTCAGTTTCCATTCCATTTAGTTCCCTCCTCTCCAAGCTAGTGTCCTGAATTCATTAATAACAGTATTCACTGTAAAAATGGTATTAATCAAACGCATGGTTTAAAAACACCTCAACCGTCACATTAAAATTAGTAAGCTGTTCTAAATAAGGCAAATGCCCACTATTTTTCAACTCAACGAACGTCACGTTTCTCAGGTGTTTTTCAAATTCTCTCACATACTTTTCCGGAACAAAATAATCATTCTCTCCTCGTATTATTAATACAGGACATGTAATGTTATAGAGGTATGGTCTTTGATCGTAATCAACTAATTCAAGGTAAGAGGGACTTTCTGCTCCGTATAAGCCAAAATCGTGTCAGTCACACAATACGACTCATCATCTGGATGCGGGAAAACAACTAAAACATGGCGCTCATTTTTCATCAATGCATTAACTCCTTCATCATATACACACTCTATAAAATAACGACCGCATACCAAGTAACTCCCACAAGAAGCCCTAAAAGAAGAATGATATAGATAGCAGATAAGTTTTTTACATTCCTCTTTGTAGACTTACCGTAATTCTCTTCTACATTTCTTGCGACTAGTACGGTCCCAAATAGTGATACAACTACAATAATAACAACTAGTGAAATCGCAAAACTCATTGTCTTTCACCTCTCTAAGGCCAGTCTATTTTAAAACATGAATAACATACTACCTTTCTTCTCTTATCATAATAGAAGTTTGTAAAAAACGGACCCACCACTTTTGTGTTTTTTTGCTCATCCACTTTGACAATAAAAAGTAACTGATCGTTTCGTATAAGTTGCTTTTCTTTTCTCAGATTTATTTAGTTCTAAAAGCTGTGCATTTTCGTTATTTATTTTTTCACAATTAATAACTTTATCGGCAAAACCAATATTTAGTCACAATCCTTCAATGAAATAACTGTATACAGAGCTTAATGCTATTTCTATTTCCTACCTTTCATAATTTGTTATACACTAGGAAAATAGCAAATAAACTATTCGTTAGCAGGTGGAAAAATATGTATGACGTTACAATTATCGGAGCTGGAGTGAGTAGCATTTTTATGGCTTATGCATTAGCTAAAAGTAACAAAAACATTTTAATTCTTGATAAAGGTAAACCGCTAGAACATCGGAATTGTCCTTTAGACCAAGGGAAAACGTGTAACTGTAACACATGTGATAAATATTTCGGATTTGGTGGTTTAGGAAAGTCTGAAGGGAAATTTAATTATACAAATGGATTTGGAGGCGAACTCGAGCAAAAAGTAGGTAAAAAAGCTTTTATACAACTCATGGCTGAAGTAGATGAAATTCTATGTCAGTTTGGCGGAAGTTCGGTTTCAAAATATTCTACAGAAAATCTAAATCTCACTAAGAGAGCTGAGACATGTGGTTTACAAATGCTGACAACAGAAGTAAGGCATCTTGGCACTACACTTTCAAGTAACATTTTTCAGCAGCTCTACGAATTTTTACTTACGAAAATAAATATCCGATTTCATATAGATGTAGAGCATATCATGAAACAGAAAAATCATTTTAAAATAGATACAAATCAAGGAATAGTTCAATCTAAGCAAATCGTATTTGCAACAGGACGTTCCGGGGCGGATTGGTTAAAAGAAATGTGCACTTCTCTAAATATTTCTCAAGAGCAAACTCGTGTAGATTTAGGTATTAGAGTAGAGATGAAAGAACACCAATTACGTACTATATTAAAAGATACATTTGAGACGAAACTTTCTTATGAGCATGAACTTTTCACGGCTACTACTTACTGTATGAATCCAAAAGGACGCATTATTCGAAAGTACGAAGACGGCTTGATTATGCCTGACGGTCAAAATTTCCGAGAGCAAGAAACTGGCACTTCTAACTTAAATTTCACTTTATTTATCCCGCGCTATTTTCCAACTCTCAAAGAAGCAAATGTATACGCAAGTTCAATTATTAAAAACATTAACCAAGGACGAGATCGGATTGTTATACAGCGTTTAGAGGACTTAATAAAGAAACAACCTACAGCGGAGAACAACATGAAACATAATCGTATACAGCCTACACTACACGGAGATTATGGAGATTTGAATAAAGAAATTCCTCCATTATATATTGAAGGACTCAAAAAATTTTTATTACGTTTAGAACAATTTATACAAGAGCCTATCGATCAAGATACTTTATTATATGGAATTGATGGCAAGTTCTACGCTCCTACAATAAAAATCAATAACTATTTTGAAACAAGTATGAATGGGCTATTTTTAATTGGAGATTGTTCAGGCGTCACTCATTCATTATCTCAAGCAGCCGCAAGCGGTCTGTATGTCGGAAAACACTTGTCTGACATTTAATCGCTATAATTTAAATACCAATCAAATATTTTGAGCTTCATCAGTACTTTACTTATGTAGTAATAGCATGAATGAAATCCTTCCCTCGCTACTGATTAACCTACAAAGAATCGGGATTTTACAAGATACATATTTAATATAACCATGTATGTAAAACTATTGACATTCAATTCTAACAAATTGAATGTCAATAGTTTTACAAGTCTCTATTCATTTTCACTTTTATTTGTTCGATATTTTGTAACATCGCCGTAGGGTTTAATATGTTAGGATGTCTATAAGTATTTTTTACTACAACTATGACTTTTTCTGCTCCGTTTCTAAAAAAATTAGATTTATGTTACTTCGCTTTAAAATTCTCCATTGTATGTATATGAATACTTCAAATTATTACCTTTAGAAAAATATAGTCTAAATAGTTCACCACACTCTAATAGTTATAAAAATATAATATATAACCTCAGTTAAATAAACTCTATAAAGAAGGTGTAAAAATGAAGAATAAAATAAATTTACAAATGCAAAATATAAGCTTTGTTATAATAATTGCTTTAGCAGTATGGTTAAAAACATATCTTATTACGCGATTCAGTTTTGATTTAAAAATTGAGTCTTCTACACAAGAATTTATTTTGTTTATTAGCCCTCTCGCTGCATCGTTAGCATTTGTTGGATTAGCATTATTTGCAACCGGTGAAAAGAGAAATTATATAGCGCTATGTATTAATTTCTTATTAACAATCGTACTTGTTGGGAATGTAATGTTCTATGATTTTTATAATGATTTCGTTACGTTGCCAGTACTTGGACAAACATCAAACTTTGGCCAATTAGGCGGCAGTATTATAGAAATATTGAACTACAAAATTATACTCGCATTCGTAGACATTATTTTCTTCTTTATTTTATTAAAAAAGAAAGCAATAGTCTTTAAAACAGCACGTGTAACTCATTCTGCACGCTTATTATATTTTCTTTTAACGATTGGTGTATTTTTTGCGAATCTACATCTTGCAGAAAAAGAACGACCTGAATTATTAACGAGATCCTTCGACCGCGTAATGCTTGTGAAAAATTTAGGACTATACACTCATCAAGTATATGATTTAACACTACAAGTAAAAGCAGGATCCCAAAAGGCACTTGCAGATAGTAGTAAATTACAAGAAACTGAAAACTACGTAAAAGCAAACCAAAGTGAACCAAATCCTAATATGTTTGGTGCAGCGAAAGGAAAAAACGTAATTGTCGTTACTCTTGAATCCTTGCAAACCTTTTTAATAGGTGCATCCGTCAATGGTCAAGAAGTTACACCGTTCTTGAATGAATTCATAAATGAAAGCTATTACTTTGATAACTTTTTCCACCAAACTGGGCAAGGAAAAACATCAGATTCTGAATTTCTAATAGATACATCGTTGTATCCATTAAATCGAGGAGCTGTATTCTTCACGCACGGTAACAATGATTATACTGCGACTCCAGAAATTTTACGTCAGCAAGGCTATTTTACTTCTGTATTCCATGCGAATAACGCAACATTTTGGAATCGTAATATCATGTACTCTGCTCTCGGTTATGATCGTTACTATAATGAACTTGATTACAAAATTACGCCAGAAACAAATTTAAATTGGGGCTTAAAAGATATCGAATACTTTGATCAATCAGTAGATATATTAAAAACTGTTGATCAACCATTTTACGCTCGTTTCCTTACTTTAACGAACCATTATCCATTTACGTATGATGAAGATACAAAATTCATTGAACCATATAACTCTGGTAATGGCGTGTTTGATCGTTATATCGTAACAGCACGTTACCTAGACGAATCAATTAAAAAATTTATTGAGCGTTTAAAAGCCGAGGGAATATATGATGATTCTATTATTGTTTTGTATGGTGATCATTATGGCATTTCTGAAAAACATAATCGCGCAATGGCACAGTTTTTAGAAAAAGATCAAATAACAGAATTTGATACTTTAAATTTACAACGTACACCTTTATATATTCATATGCCTGGCCAAACAGAAGGTCAAACGATTTCAAAGCCTACGGGACAAATCGATATGAAACCTACTATTCTAAATTTATTAGGGATTGATAGTACGAACGATATCCGTTTTGGTCATGATATGTTTTCAGATGAATATACCGGTTTTGTTGTTTTACGTGATGGTAGCTTTATTACAGACAAGTATGCATACACAAACAACACTTTCTATGACCGCATAACAGGTGAAATTGTAGATTTACCAAAAAAAGAAGCACAAGCACTCATTAACCGTGCACAAAATGAATTACGAATGTCTGACAAAATTATTGAAGGCGATTTATTACGTTTCTCAGAAAGTAATAAAATTAAAACTGGAGAAGTAAAAACTAAAATTAAAGAAACTGAAAAATAATCTATATATGCGAAGGGAGCAACTTATTAAAAGCTGCTCCCTTTTTACTTTCTTATAACACATGGTGCAATTTCATATAAAAAAACTGATATATTTTACTTTTATTCTACGCTTGTTTCTAAAGTTACATCTGTATAGGTATTATCATCACCTATATTTAAAATTACTTCACATTGACGTAATCTCAATTCAAAGAGCTTTATAGGATCATGGTAAACTTCAGGGGTTGATTTCATTTTATGCAGTTTATCTTGTTTTTCTTTTATTTCTAAATGAGTGTTTTTTACAGCTTGTTCCAACGCGCCAAATGGATTTCTAAAGAACATATTAATATCCCGCTCTTGTGTATTTTCAAACAGCTCAAATTGCAAGAAAAACTTCTTCATAATAGAAGCCGTTACATCGGTATAATCTTCATTTTCTAAATACTGTTTGTATTTGTTATATAGCATAGCTTTATTTTTAGGAAGAACTCCAAATAATTTACCGGCACTTTTCAGTAAAAATTGCGCTGGTGTAAATCGACGTAAAATATTTACCTCTTCCATTTGTATTCTAGTTGTCATTCTATCAGTATCTCTACGCCAGTCATCAATTACTTTAAAGTCACATTCTAACTGTATTCGATTTTCTCCAAATAAAGAATTAAGCCCTTCACTGGTTTCTTCTAAGTACAATTGACTTTGAAGGAGTTCGTTATTAGAAGTTGCAATCCAATTTTGCATAGAGCGAGCAAGATTAGGTAATACAGTTTGTTCTAGATATTGTTGCACTCTTTCATTCATCGCTGTGTTTAGTGCAATATCAATGTGACCAAAATCGCTTTCTTCACTAATTAAATCGGAACAACTCTGCAATAGTTTCGGAATATGTTCTGTAAGATCATTAGTAATTTCATTTTTCATCGTACGATATGATTCTGTAATTAAATGAATTTTTTCCTTCTCAAAAGCAGTAAGGTTATTAATACAACCATTAAGTTTAACTAACGTATCTTCATTCCAATTAATAGAATCCACTAGATTATTTTCCTTCTCGACGCGTTTATCCAAAAGATATGTAATTGTTTTTCGAATGAAAAACAATAGCTTTTCATTACGTTCTGCATCGATATTTTTATAGTTAAAGTTAAAATGAATAAACTCAGTTAAATCGTTTAATTGTTTACTATTTGTATATAACGAAGAATAAGGGAAAACTCTTGCATTAGGGAAATATGTATTTATTCTCACTTGCGTATCTTGTATAACTCTTTTTGCTTCTGCTTCATTGTAAATGTTATCGATTTTATTTAATAAGAAATGAACTTGTAGATTTGGTGTATGTTCTTGAATACTTAATAGAATGTCACGTTCTTTGTCAGTAAAAGGTGAATCCGCATTCAATACGAATAATAATTCATCTACGGAATTTAAATATTCAAATACCTCATCTCTTGCATCATTGTTCCTATTAAAGCTAGGTGTAACAACGAATGTAAGTTTGTTTTTACTTAAAAATCTGCATGGTAATTTAAATTCAACACATGCTCTATCTCTATATGTTTGACGGTGCACTGCCATCATGTTATGGAAATCAGAGAAATTCTCAGTTGTTGTAATTTCCGAATCTGTTATAGCGTTAATTTCTGTATAAGCGTCATTTTTAAAAACAACCACATTTGAGATTGAGTTTTCTAATATATTTTCTCCTAAAATAGAGTTAATAAACGACGCTTTTCCGTTTCCTGAAGTTCCAGTTACTAATAGGCGATTTGTTCTTAAATCTGCAAGCTCGCCAACTAACCAGCTAAATCGGTGACCCATTTCTAAATCATGTTCTTGTGCCCAGTCTGTAATAGATTCAAAAAGATGTAAACTATACTCTAAGCCATTCACATGATTAATAGAATATGACAGTAGGTTTTCCGCGTCTTTTATATCCGCTGAATCTATTTTAGAAGGAAAAATCTCATCCCATGCCAATACTGCTGCAGATGGAAATACAGCATGAGAGGGATTGACTACTTTTAACCAATTTGTTAACAGATTTGGAATGATATCGTGTAATTGTCTAAGCATATATTGACCTTGAATTAATTCAAAGTATGTTTCTTCGTAAAGTGAAGAAATTTTGTCCCATATATCGGACGAATGTATTTCGATATGTATAAAAAATTCATTTATTGTGTTAAGCCATAATAAGTAATTTTGTTCATCTTTATAGCTGCGCCAAAGTGATGAAACTATTTGCGTAAATTGTACTTGATCTACATTATTTAATGTTACTAATACTTTATAAAAATAATCTGGTGAAATATTTTTAGTAAATCCTTTATTGATATATTCTTTTAGAACCTCAAACCATGGATAAGATTCTGTTCGAATTAACTCGTTCACAGCCAGCTCTACTGCACTATCAAAATCTTGCTGTTCTTCATAAAAGGAACGTGCAATTGTTGTGACGTTTGGATAATCGGGATTTAAAGAAACCGCTTCTTTTATAACAGCGAAAGCTGAATCAAAATTATTTTGCTCGATGTAAAGAGACAGTAATTGCAGTACAATTTCGGTCATAAGTATTTTGTTATCAGTAGTAATGGAAGTATACACATTTTCAGCAACTGATAATTGGTTAAGTTCGAAGTAAGCATCCGCAATATTTTTTTGTGCCCATGGCGCTAATTCATTACTAACTTTCTCCCATTTAAAAATAGCTGCTTCAAAATCTTGATGGTGATAATAAAATTCACCTTGTGCAAAACGAATATAAGATCCATCAGAAATCTCATTTTTTTCTTCGTTTACATAAGCTTCTCCTAGTACTTGAAGAGGTGGATGTGTTTCGTTTTCCATTAGGAATGTTTCATAATACATCTTTTTTATTAATTGTTTTTCTATTCTCATCTTTTCCCCCACTATATCTTGAAATCACATTTTTAAGATATGTCAATACTTTTTTTATGTATGCTTTTTATCTTAACAAAGAATTTCTTTTGGAAAATTTCATTTTCCTTTCATTTTTCAAGTAAGATTGAATTTTTATGAGAAAAGTTTCATTTCTTTTTCAATTCGCTTTCAGTTGTGAAACAACATTAAATGTTCCTAATAACCTAATAACAATATAATATTCCACATTATATTATCAGGAAAATCCCATATAAGTCACATTATAAAAACAATCTATAACGAATATATATGCATTGTTTGTTTCACTGATAAATAAAAGAACTCATCACATAATGGTTATTAGATAGACCAATATGCTACGTCCCCACAGAATTTCGAACACACCACGATAACTTAAACAACAATAATAATGCACAGCTATCATTACAATATATTTCTCCAATTGTTTTCCTTAAAAATATTTCAGTAGTTATGTAATTAAATTGTTCTAACCTATATAAATAACTAGTCCAAAAAAACTCTATATGCATATCATGTTATAGTAAAGAATTTAGGAAATCCTAAAAAGGAGGCATTTTCATGTTTGAAGATAAATCTAAAATAAATTACCCATATGAATTTACTGAAACTACAACAGTCCCTCTAAAGAACCCCATTGAAAAAAAATTCAAGAACGGCACAGGTACACATAACTTCCCAATTAAAAAGCATTATAAAGAGCAGGTTTTATATACTGAAAAAATTAATAATAATAAAAATAAATAATCGTATAGATCCTTATAACAATTAACCAAATAAGAATCAATATTTGGCCATGCATAGTTATGTGTTTAATAATGTAGAAATCCTTATTATACAATTTACGTACCTTTAAAAAGTGCTGATATACGGCGCTTTTTTATACATAGATAATGGACGAACTTGAATTATTAATATAAGGTATGGATATTTTCCATACCTTTTTTGTTCTTTGCTATTTATAAATAGAGTCCGCTCATGTTTGCTTTGCATAATAGCACTTTAATGGCACTTCTAGAAGAAATAAAAGCTAGTTTAATGAAAAAATAAGTTTCTTAGCGTCTTCAGAGCTATTCAGGATAATACTATTCGAATACATTAGGAAATAAAGTCCACTTCCACTAATCCTTAGCCAATGTTCCTACCAGCAAAATTTTACTCGTTGGAGTCATTGAAGAAAGGAGTAGATTGATGAATCACAAAGTTAAAGAAGCACCCAAGAATGATATAGGCATTATTGCTCTATTATATATATTTAAAAATTTACTAAACGTTGTTTCAAAGCTACTTAGTTTTCATAAAATATTTTTTGTTTCCGTTGGAATGGATAGGCTTTAATCTCATCTGTATCTAAATTTTCATGGAATAAATGAATGGCTATAATTTGTCTACAATCGTAGGTATGATAATAATATGTTCCAGACTCCATACACATTACGCTTGTATAAATGGTATTATCTAATGCACCTTCTTCTGTTATTACTCCACCTTTAGGAACCTCGCAATTTGATAAGATATGAAATAGGGCCGATACTCCCTCTTCTTCACTATCTATACCTTGAATGTTTTGTTTGCCATATGCTGCCCGCACAAACCTTGATGGCGGGGTGAAATCCCCTGGAAGTCCCATTGAGCCTGAACCTTGACCAAAAGCACTTAATGGTAAGTTACTCCACTCAGTTGGCGCGAATGGCTGCGATTTAAGGCCAATATATTGTCTTAAATTTTGCAAATGCCAATTAAACTCCGGACTATTCGTCATCACTCCTAGTGGGTTGTCATACATTTTTAATCCTTCATTTGTCGGCTCCAGTACGATGCAATCTCCCCATTTATCCGCTAAAATCCAATGTAGTGGTGGCGTAAGTCCTAAATCCGGTAATGGTATATCCAAAAAGGCAAGGCTATCTACAGATTTCTTTAACTCTTTGACAGAATTGAATTGTGTCAGACTCCAAGTCACAAAATCAAATGGAGCTAAATTCGTTTTGTTGTCATCTATGCTTTGACTATAAGTAGCGAATCCTGGAAAATAGAGTGTTGCACATGTCATACCTGCTTCATTTACTCCGTCCGCCATAATGATCCTTCCTTGATGATTAATCCCCATTCCGACCGTAGCATGTTTCGTATTAATGATTTCACCAGTTATATTATTCCACTGGTAATGTCGAGGAATGATTATTACTTCTTGATTCAAATCTAATGTGAAATCCATCGTTCTTGCAAAAAGATGCTGACCATTTTTTGTCTGTAATGTCAAACTAGTACACATAAAGAACACCCCATTTTATGGTTTTATCTACACTTTACATAATTCTGATAAATCTGTAAATTAAAAACCCTTTCCTTACAAAAAAATAAAAAAACACATATAAATTACAAATAGGTTATCTCTAGTTTATAAATGAATTTTTAAAATATAGTTGCAAAAGAATTATATTAAAAAGGAGCGATTTGTTACTATCGCTCCTTTTTATTTCTCTCAATATTTTATTAAAATAACTGTAAAGAACATTGCTATTACATATTTATTTTCTTTCAACACATATAAATAATACTAGGCACTTTCAAACCGTTTCAAATAACTGGGAACGAACTTTTTCTCTTTGGACATTAACCCTACATAACCCTCTTAAACATCTTCTCCAACTCATAAGTAGAATGATGCACAAGAATTGGTCTTCCGTGCGGGCATGTGTATGGATTTGTTGTTGTACGTAGTTCTTCAAGTAAAGCAAATATTTGATCGTTCGTTAAATATTGATTTGCTTTAATTGAAGCTTTACAGCTCATCATAATCGCTGCTTCTTCGCGTAGTTTTTTTATATCTACTTTTTTCAGTTTTACAACTTGCTCCATCATTTCATCAATGATTTCTGTTTCTTGTCCTTTCGGGAACCACGTTGGGTGCGAGCGGACGATAAAGGATTGATGGCCAAACTGTTCTAAAAATAGTCCAACTTTTTTTAATTCTTCTAACTGCTCTTCGACACGTAAAAATTCAGTAAGAGATAAGTCAATACGGTACGGTACAAGTAGTTCTTGTACTTCTTGCGCTACTCTTCCTACTTTATCACGGAAATATTCATAATTGATACGTTCCTGCGCTGCGTGCTGATCAATCATATATAACCCATTATCATTTTGAGCAAAAATATATGTTCCGTGCATTTGTCCAATTGGATAAAGCGGTGGTAAATCATTACCGTTCATTTCAATCTCTTTTATTTCGTGAACTTCTTCTTCCAATTCCTCTAATTCAAAATCATCATTGTTGCTAGTCCATTCCTTTTCCTCTCGAACCGTTTTTTCTATTACCGGCTTAGAGGATGGCTGCCAGCTTTGTTCTTCTCTTACGAGCGACTGTGGTGGTTGCCATTCTTGCTTCGGCGGTTGCCACAGTTGTGCTGGCTGTTTTACTGCCAGTGGTTCTTCTCGTTTTTCATCCATGCCCGTCGGTAAAATGATGTCCGGCATAGATGGCTCTTTCGGCTTCGCATGCTCAAATTGGAACTGTCCTTGCACACTTTCATCTTTTTCTTTTTTCTTCGTTGTTACACCTGCATCTGGAATGAGCTGTATTTTTTTAAATGCTGCTTGCAACGTTTCTTCGATAAGCTTTAGCAATTCTTGTTCTTTACTAAAACGAACTTCTAATTTCGCTGGATGTACGTTAACGTCAACAAGCATTGGATCCATTTCAATCGATAAGAAGCCTATTGGATATCGTCCAACTGGCAGTAATGTATGGTATCCTTGCTGAATAGCTTTCATCAATACGAAATTTCGAACGTAACGGCCATTTACAATCGTTGACATATAGTTACGTGACGCTCTCGTTACTTCTGGTAATGTTACATAACCTTTAATTGTAAAGTCTAAAGATTCGGCTTCAATTGGAATAAGCTTCTTCGCAACTTGAATGCTATAAATCGATGCAAGTACTTGTCTTACATCACCGTTTCCTGACGTATGAAGCAATTTCTTTTCATTATGAAACAGTTTTAACGATACTTCTGGATGTGACATTGCAATACGATACACGATATCTGTAATATTCCCTAGCTCTGTATGAATGGTTTTCATATATTTAAGACGCGCTGGTGTATTAAAGAATAAGTTTTGTACTGTAATATCTGTTCCTTTTCGGCTCGCTGTTTTCTCTTGCTTTATAATGTCTCCACCTTTAATGATAAGGTGTGTACCAGGTGCATCACCTGTGCTACTGATTAATTCTAATTCACTAACTGAGGCAATACTCGGCAACGCCTCACCGCGGAAACCAAGTGTTCTTATGCGAAACAGATCGTTTTCATCTTTAATTTTACTCGTCGCATGTCGCTCAAAAGCGACGATACAATCTTCTTCGGCAATACCATCACCGTTATCAATGATGCGAATTTTCGATAAACCAGCCTCTTCTAAGTGGATTTCAATAGATGTACTATTCGCATCGATAGAATTTTCCACAAGTTCTTTTACGACTGAGGCAGGGCGTTCTACTACTTCCCCTGCCGCAATTAAGTTAGAGAGTTGGTCATCGAGTTTGCGAATTTTCCCCATCTACTTACTCATCCTTTCTTTAACTTTTTCTGCAAGCGATACAGTTCATTCATCGCTTCTAAAGGTGTCATATCAAGTAAATCAATTTTTTTAATTTGCGCAAGTACTGCTGTTTCTTTTACATCTAAAACTAGCTTGTCTTGTTTTTTCGAAGACTGTTCTCCACCAAAAAATGATAGTTGTGATTCTTCTTCAGTCTCTACTTTCTTCTCTTGTATTTCTACTGGCGCTTCTTTTACAACTACAGGTTCTGGAATAACTTCTTGCACTTTCACTTCTGTGCGCTTTGGAATAATAATTTCTTCCTGTCCTTCTAGTTGTGCTAACACTTCTTTCGCGCGAGCGATTAAGCTATCTGGAAGCTCAGCAAGTTGAGCAACGTGAATTCCGTAACTTTTATCAGCCGCTCCATCTTGAATTTTATGAAGGAAAACTACTTTTCCATTCTCTTCAATTGCTGAAACATGTACATTTTTTAGTTGGTCTAAACTTTCTTCTAACACCGTTAATTCATGATAATGTGTAGAGAATAATGTTTTCGCACCAATTTGGTCATGAATATGTTCAATGATTGCTTGTGCAAGTGCCATACCATCATACGTAGATGTACCGCGTCCAATTTCATCGAATAAAATTAAACTTCTTTCTGATGCATTTGCAATTGCATTTTTCGCTTCTAACATTTCAACCATAAATGTACTTTGACCTGAGATTAAATCATCCGCTGCACCAATTCTCGTAAAGATTTGATCGAATACAGGTAATACCGCTTCTGTTGCTGGTACGAAACAACCGATTTGCGACATAACAGTTACAAGCGCTAATTGTCTCATATACGTACTTTTACCAGACATGTTCGGTCCTGTAATTAAAAAGACATCCATCTTCTCCGGCATAATACAATCATTCGGTACATACAATTTCCCGTTCAATACTTTTTCAACGACAGGATGACGACCATCTTTAATAAAGATTTCGCGCTTAGTTGTTAAAACAGGTTTTACAAACTGTTCTTCTTCACTAACTGTCGCGAAACTTTGCAGTACGTCTAATTCACTAATTACTTTCGCTAAATGCTGTAATTTCGGAATAAATACTTTTACTTCTTCACGAAGCGCTGTAAATAAATCGTATTCTAGTTGTACAATTTTTTCTTCTGCTTCTAAGATTAACGTTTCTTTTTCTTTCAGCTCATCTGTTATGAAACGTTCAGCATTAGCAAGTGTTTGTTTACGCTCATAGCGGCCTTCTGGTAATGCTGCAAGGTTCGCTTTCGTTACTTCAATGTAATAACCGAAAATACGGTTGTACCCGATTTTTAATGATTTAACTCCTGTAATATCACGCTCTCGTTTTTCAAGCTCAGCGATCCACGTTTTTCCATTTTTACTAACGTATCGATATTGATCAAGCTTGTCATTATAACCGTCTTTAATAATATCTCCATCTTTAATAGAAAGCGGTGGGTTTTCTTGAATACTTCTTCCTAGTAATTCAGTTAAGCTCTCACATGGATCCGCACCTTGAATTAACCTTGCTGCATAAGCATTATCTAACAAACTAATCGCTTCTAAAATAGCTGGTACTTGAAGTAAAGATCGTCTTAACTGTAATAAGTCCCGTGCATTCACATTACCAAATGCAACTTTCCCTGCTAAACGTTCTAAATCATATACTTCTTTTAATTTTTCTTTTAAATCTTCACGTAAGAAGTAATCATTTACAAATGTTTCAACCATTTCTAAACGCTCTTCTACTTTTTCTTTTTGGATCAGTGGACGTTCCATCCACTGTTTTAACATGCGACCGCCCATAGCTGTTTTCGTTTTATCTAATAGCCATAGTAATGATCCTGTTTTTTCTTTCGTTCGAAGTGTTTCTGTCAGCTCTAGATTTCGCTTTGAATGCACATCAATTTTCATAAACTGGTTTGTATAATAAATTTCCACTGGTTGCAAATGGTCTAACGAACGTTTTTGCGTTCTTATCACATAGTTAAATAAGCGTCCAACTGCTTTAATTAACTTTGCTTGTGAAACGTTTTTCACAAGATGTTCTAATCCCTCTGGAATCGTTGTTGCATCTTCATACGAAATCGTCATTTTTAATGTTGCAGTTAATTTATTTAATTCATCTTTCGAAAATGTAGAATCTACAACAATTTCTTTTGAACCAGTTGCATACACTTCTAATAAAATATCTTCTACTGAACCTGTTAACAACGTTACTGTATTTTGTCCAGTCGTTAAATCATTACAAGCTAAAGCATACGATCCATCTTCAAAATGTGTTAATGCTGCTAAGAAGTTATTTTCTTTCTCATCAATCGTACGCCCTTCCATCATCGTTCCTGGCGTAATGAGTTGTACGACTTCACGGCGCACTACACCTTTAGCTGTTTTTGGATCTTCCACTTGCTCACAAACAGCTACTTTATATCCTTTTTCAACAAGTTGCTCAATATAATTTTTAGCTGCATGATGTGGTACACCGCACATCGGTATACGATCACTACTACCACCATCTCGGCTCGTTAATGTAATTTCAAGTTCATGAGCTGCTTTAACCGCATCTTCAAAGAACATTTCATAAAAATCACCTAATCGGAAAAATAAAAAGGCATCTTGATAGTCTGCCTTAACCTTTAAATATTGCTGTATCATAGGCGTATATTGCGTCATACTTATCCTCCATAATTCTTACATAATAATCTATATTCATATATGTCACACTTCACGGACATCCATATCTCCTATTTCAGGAGTCTTTCTTCATTATAGCACATTTCATAAGGAATCATGGTCATTCAAGCACTACTTATGTAAAGTAAAAAGCTAGGAAGAACTTCTCCCTAGCTTTCTATTACTCTTCTTCTGCATCAACGATAAAGTTCGGATCTAATTCTTCAAACTCATCATCATCGATTTGGAAATCTTCGTCTGATTCTACACACCCTTCAGGATTTACACTTACACAAATTTTCGTTTCGCCAACTACTTCTGTTACAAATTCACGTTCTACAGTCACAACGATTTTATTACCATTTGGTGATACAAGAGCTTCTAAACAATTTGGTGGCTGAATGACACGAGCAATAATTTCTAAATCATCACCAGAAAAGTTTTTATCACGATACCCAATACTCACTTCATCAGTGTAGTTCACACGTTCTGTTACAACTTCTGTCTTTGTATTACCATCAAACGAATACCAAGTGTTCACATCATAGAAACCTTCAATTTCCACATGCTTTCCATTCTTTCTTGCTTCGTACGAGTGGTTAATTACCCAGCACCCTAAAATACTTGTTGGCTCATTATTCGATTCACATGTATGCGTTGACTTTGTATACTTACGTCCTTTTCCAACCACTGCTTTTGTAATAATCTCTCTAAATTCGGACATTCGTAACCCTCCTCAATCACTATTCACTTAATCATATGCGTGACAATAGCGGAATGTGTCATTCTTTTTTCGAGAAGAACTTACGTTTAACCTACTAAAAAAAGAGATGTCAATTCGACATCTCTTTAACAACCACAATTTCCTTTTTTACTTTCTACCTCTGCGCCCGTTTCACCCTTCAATACATCACCATTAGTTGAAATTAATATTTCATCTGTTACGTTGTTAGAAATCGTACTGGCAACTAGCTGTAGTAAGTCATTTACATATGTTTGTGAAGATTTAAATTCTTGTACAACTGGGATACTATCCAACTTATCTTGCAATGCATCAATTTCAGCTTCTACTTTTTTCAAAGCTTCCCATTTCCCGTAATGCTGCAAGTTTACTGCTTGCTTTTGCAGTGCTTTAATTTCATCAATTGCGCGCTTTACATTTTCATTTTTATGAATTTGCGCCTCTGCTTTCTTAAAGAAATCAACTTCTTCTGTTTCAGAAATCATTTTTGCTAATTCTTTCGCTTGCTCAACAATTTCATCTTTCGTATATACTTTCATCTATCATTCCACCTCAATCGGCTCTTCAACTAATTCTCCGTTAAGAGACCAAGTTTTCGCATCCGTTACTTTTACTTTCACTAGCTGACCAATTAAAGATTTTGGCGCAACGAAGTTTACAAGTTTATTCGTACGAGTATAACCTGCAAGTACTTCCGCGTTATTTTTACTTTCCCCATCAACTAACACTTCTACAATTTGACCTTTATAACGATCATTCTTTTCAACTGCCAATTTATTTACTAATGTATTTAAGCGTTGAAGACGTTCTTTCTTCACTTCCATCGGTACATTATCTTTCATCTTCGCAGCTGGTGTACCTTCGCGCGGAGAATAAATAAAGGTAAAGGCAGTATCAAATCCTACTTCACGATATAACGACATCGTTTCTTCAAATTGCTCATCAGTTTCATTTGGGAAACCGACGATAATATCAGTCGTTAATACCGCGTTTGGAATTGCTTCTTTAATTTTTCTTACAAGCTCTAAATAATGCTCACGTGAATATTTACGCGCCATAATTTTCAACATCTCTGTGCTTCCAGATTGAACTGGTAAGTGAATATGTTCTACTAAGTTTCCACCTTTTCCAAGCACTTCAATTAAGTGATCATCGAAATCGCGTGGATGGCTCGTTGTAAAACGAATACGGGCAATATCAACTTTACGGAGTTCGTCCATTAAATCGCCAAGTCCGTATTCAAAATCTTCAAAGTCTTTACCATATGCATTTACGTTCTGTCCAAGTAACGTAATTTCTTTATAACCATTCGCAGCTAAATGGCGGATTTCTTGGATAATGTCTTCTGGACGTCTGCTTCGCTCTTTTCCACGTGTATACGGCACAATACAATATGTACAGAACTTATCACAGCCATACATAATATTTACCCAAGCTTTAATATCGCCACGGCGTACTTTCGGAAGGTTTTCAATTACATCCCCTTCTTTTGACCAAACTTCAACTACCGTCTCCTTCGAAAACATTGCATCCTTTAGAATGTACGGTAATCTATGAATATTATGCGTTCCAAACACCATATCTACATGCTGATTTTTTTGCATAATTTTATTTACAACGGATTCTTCTTGCGACATACAACCACATACACCAATTAAAAGGTCCGGATTTCTTCGTTTTAATGACTTTAAATGACCTAGTTCACCGAACACTTTATTTTCAGCATTTTCACGAATGGCACAAGTATTTAATAACACTACATCTGCATCTTCAGTTGAAAAGGTTGGCTCATATCCAAGTGCGGTAAAAATCCCCGCCATTACTTCGGTATCATGTTCATTCATTTGACAACCATATGTACGAATATAGAACTTTCTTCCTGTACCAAAATTGCGAAACTCTTCAGGTAAGCCAAAATCCCGTTCAATTTTAACTTCTTCTTTCCCTCGTTTTTTCGCGTCTTTTAAGGAAGGTGGTTGGTATACACTTTCAAAGTATTTACTATAATCTTTCTCTTCTTTTTTCATAGAGGAATTTGCTTGTTGACTTGCTAATCGTTGTTGCTCGTTCATCGGTAATCTCCTTTCACCCTTAACTATACACATTCTATAGTCCATTTTAATGCGCTTTGACTCACCTCAAAAATGGTTAGATAGCTTGAGAGATAACTTGTCCTTTGAAACTTGAGTAATCAATCTAATCATTCATAAGAATGAAGTCTTCCCCACACACAAATAGACATTCCCTTTTAACATTTCTTTTTGTCCTACCCAAAAGCATATTGCTTTATCCTTATAAACATTACCATAGTATGAAGCGTTTCGCCAATTTTAACAAGAAAGAGGCTCTGTTTGGATCTTACATTTCATATACAATGAACTCACCATTTTCATACAACGATTTATATATTATTTTACCATTCTGAATTTTCTAAGTAAATAAGACTGCCTTATATTTTTCTCATGAAAAAAGGTTGCCACATGGCAACCTCCTCTTCTTATATTACATAAATTCAGCAACAAGTTCATCAAACATTTTCTGATCCATATTTAAATCAGCTTGCACTAAAGGCTTCTCGCTATAGCCATTTACAAGTTCTTGGTAAGAAGGTTGCTTTGTATTTTGATAAATTAAACCTGTTACTAACCCGTTCTTTTCCATTAATGTTTGCATAGCCATCATGCGATTAGATGGATCATATCCCTCTACTGTACTTAGTTTCGTTAAATTCTCTTTAAACCAATCATAAGTATTTACTTTATTGTAAGTAACACATGGACTAAATACGTTAATTAATGAAAATCCTTTATGATTAATGCCAGCTTCAATAATTTGTGTTAGTTCTTTCAAATCACTTGAAAAGCTTTGCGCCACAAATGTCGCACCAGCTGTTAAAGCCATTTCCATAACATTTAGTGATGGTTCAATTGAACCTTGTGGTGTACTTTTCGTTTTAAATCCAGCTTCACTTCGTGGTGAAGTTTGACCTTTTGTTAATCCGTAAATTTGGTTATCCATTACAATGTACGTAATGTCAATGTTACGACGAATAGAATGGATTGTATGTCCCATACCAATCGCAAAACCATCACCGTCACCACCGGATGCAATAACTGTTAAATCACGATTTGCCATTTTCACACCTTGTGCAATCGGAAGAGCACGCCCGTGAATACTATGCAAACCATACGAATTAATGTAGCCTGAAATACGACCTGAACAGCCGATACCAGAAATAACAGCTAGCTCATCTGGATTTAAACCAACGTTAGCTGCCGCACGTTGAATCGCAGCCTGCACTGAGAAGTCTCCGCAACCTGGGCACCAGTTTGGTTTTACACTGTTACGAAAGTCCTTAAATGTTGCCATTTAATACAACCCCTTTTTTGCATTCGTTGTAAATCTCTTTCGGTAAGAATGGATTTCCGTCATATTTTAAAAGACTAGAAATTTTCTCACCATTACCAAGATTCATTTTCATAATGTTAGCAAGCTGACCAGTTGCATTATTTTCTACTACTACAACACGCTTCGCTTTTTTCACAAGTGGATCGATTTCAGCTGTTGGGAACGGATGAATTAAACGTACATGGGCATGGTTTACTTTCATTCCTTCTTGTTCCAAACGCTGCATTGCCTCTTCGATCGCACCACGAGTTGAGTTAAAGCCAACTAACAATACGTCTGCTTCATCATGCTTAGCATTTTTGTAAATAGGGGTATTAAACTGCAAGTTCGCCATTTTACGGAAACGTTTGTCCATTTGTTCTTTACGATTTAACGCTGATTCAGATGGTTTACCCGTTTCATCATGTTCTACACCTGTAACATGGTGAATACCATTTTTCATACCAGGTAAAACACGTGGTGAAATTCCATCTTCTGTTACTTCATAACGCTTGAAGTATGCTTTATTTTCACGTTCTGGTAATTCTACTTCTAAATCAAGCTTACCGCGACGAATTTCAACTTTATCTAACTTAAGTGGTTCTACTGTTTGCTTTCCTAAAGAAAGCTGTAGATCTGTTAAGAAGATAACAGGCACTTGATATTCTTCTGCTAAGTTAAATGCTTCTACAATATCATAGAAAGCTTCTTCAACTGTGCTTGGCGCCATTACGATTTTTGGAATTTCACCATGCGTTCCGTAAATCATAGCCATTAAGTCAGACTGCTCTTGTTTTGTTGGTAAGCCCGTACTTGGACCACCACGTTGTGTATCAATGATAACTAGCGGTGTTTCAGTAATACCTGCTAAACCTATTGCTTCCATCATTAAAGAAAGACCAGGACCAGCAGATGCTGTTAATGTACGAACACCAGCGTAGTTTGCGCCGATTGCCATTGTACAAGCTGCGATTTCATCCTCAGTTTGGATTACTGTCCCGCCGACTTTCGGTAACTTTTTAATTAAGTATTCCATAATTTCAGATGCAGGTGTGATTGGATATGCAGACATAAAGCGAGCACCACCAGCTACTGCACCAAATGCGATTGCGTCGTTTCCAATCATAAACATGCGTTTCTTACCGTCAGCTTTTTCAAGCTGCATCATGTTTACTTTTTCACCAAGCAATTCTTTCATATATTGAGAGCCGCGTTTAATGGCTTCCATATTCTTTTGAACGACTTGCTCTCCTTTACGACCAAAGATTTCTTCAACAACATCTAAATACGCTGTTTCGTCTAATCCTAATACCGCACTAGATGCCCCAACAGCAACCATGTTTTTCATTAATGATGTGCCTAACTCTGAAGCAATATCTGTAAACGGTATCACATATAGATTTACATCTGTATTATCAGGTATTGTTGGATTAAATTTCGCATCCGCAACTACAATTCCACCCGGACGTAGTTCGTGGAAGTTAAAATCAATTGTTTCTTGATCAAAAGCAATTAAAATATCTAAATCATCTGAGATCGCGCGTACTTCTGTTGTACTTACACGAATTTTATTATTTGTATGGCCGCCTTTAATACGTGATGAGAAGTGGCGGTAACCGTATAGGTAATATCCTAATCGGTTTAATGCAATACAGAAGATTTCCCCTGTACTTTCAATTCCTTCACCTTGTTGGCCTCCAACTTTCCATGAAAGTTGACTAATCATCTCCTACACCCCTTTTGGCTGCATTCATTGTAGTGTATTTTTTTACAGTATTAGTTTAGCATTTTTTATACAAATAAACTACAATGGACGCAAATTATGCCTCTTCTGATTTCCCTGAATCTTTAGTATAAAGCTATTTCGTTTTCCATTCTAGTATTAGGTCTTAAAAAAATCAATAAATTCAAGTGAATTTATTTTAATTTTTCTGAATTTTTAAAACGCAATCTTTAGAACGTTACACAGTCAACAAAATTTTTATACAAAAATCGATCTACAGTTGATTCACTATACTTTTTACACAGGTGATTAATTATATTTTCATAATCCCTGTATGCTTCTACACCTACAACAGTTTCTAAAATCCCATCAAAATCCGAACCGAATCCTATATTTTTTTCTCCACCTAATGAACAAATATATTCCACATGTCTTAATATATCTGCTATATTCGCTTGTCTTTCATTCGTTAAAAACTGCGGTACGAATGTAATACCAATAATGCTATTTTTCTTTATGAGAGCTCTTATTTGTTCATCGGTTAAATTGCGTGGATGCCCACAAAGTTGATAACAGTTTGAGTGAGATGCAATTGGGTTTTTAGCTATTTCTATAACATCCCAAAAGCTTCTTTCATTTAAATGAGACACATCGGTCCATAAATCTAACATATTAAGTTCTTGTACAACTTGTCTACCAAATGTAGTTAAGCCTGCACCACGTGTCTCTAGCGCCCCATCAGCTAATAAATTAGCATAGTTCCATGTTAATCCAAAGGAACGTACACCTAAGCGATAAAACAAACGTAATCTCATCGCTTCTTTTCCAATCGCTTCGCATCCTTCTAATGTTAATAACGCTCCAGTCTCGTCCTGTTTTAGCATGTTAATATCGTTTTTTGTCTGAATAAACTTCATTCCTGGTAGCGATAGAATTTCACTATGAAAAATATCTATCATTTGCAGTGCAACTTCAAAGCGCTTTTCATACGCTACTGTTTCTGGTACATATATCGCAAAGCATTGTATACTTCCTTTTCTTTTCTTTAATTGTTCAAATGTAATATGTAATTGTGAATCGTTTTGAAAGTCTTTTTTTCCCTTTGCACTCCATAACTGAAAGAGTACATCGCAATGAGCATCAAAAATTTTCATATTCATTCCTCCACTATAAAAACAACCTGTTTGCATACATGCAAACAGGTTGTTTCAACTTAACGAGGTTCTACAATTAATTTTATTGCTGTACGCTCTTCGCCATCAATCATAATATCTGTAAACGCTGGGATACAAATCAGATCCAAGCCACTAGGCGCTACAAATCCTCTTGCAATTGCTACTGCCTTTACCGCTTGGTTCAATGCACCTGCACCAATAGCTTGAATTTCTGCTGTTCCGCGTTCGCGAATAACACCTGCAAGTGCACCAGCTACAGAATTAGGGACCGACGTTGCTTTAACTTTTAATATTTCCATTCCGCGTTTCCTCCTCGTTTTTATAAAAAGTAATAGCAATTATTTCACTTTAACTTATATTCACGAGGAATGGCACGTATTCCTGCTAAATTTCTGTAATTTTTCTAAAAAATTAAAATATAATGACTTCTCTAATTTTTCGTTAAAAATTACTCAAAAAACGGCTGATCATCATTAATTAAAATGCGTTCAATTTTCTTCGCTTTCCCTGTATTTGGATCCACATCGATTAAAACTGCACTTAATTGCGTTCTGCCATTCGTTACTTCAAAACGTACTGGTAAGTTCGTTAAAAACTTCTTCAATACCGCTTCGCGATCCATACCTAAAATACCATCATACGGTCCTGTCATACCAACATCTGTAATATAAGCTGTTCCGCTTGGTAAAATACGATTATCAGCTGTAGGAACGTGTGTATGTGTACCTACTACAGCTGTAGCACGACCATCTACGTACCAACCTAACGCCTGCTTCTCACTTGTTGTTTCAGCATGAAAATCAACAAAGATAATATTCGTACGTTTTTTTGCAATATTGATTAATTCATCCACTTTACGGAATGGACAATCAATTGGAGGAAGGAAAGTACGTCCTTGTAAGTTAATTACCGCAACTTCTGTTCCGTTACAGTTCACAAAGATAAGACCTTTTCCTGGCGTTCCTTCTGGGAAGTTAGCTGGTCTTGCAAGATATTTAGCATCATCAATAAATTCAAATACTTCACGATTATCCCAAGCATGGTTTCCAAGCGTAACTGCCTGTGCCCCGCACTCCAAAAAGTTTCGATATATTTTTTCCGTAATTCCACGTCCACCCGCAGCATTTTCTCCATTAATGATTGTTACTGTAGGTGTATATTTTTTCTTTAATGCCGGTACGTACTGTTGAATCATGTCTCTACCAGGAGATCCTACTACATCCCCAACAAATAATATTCTCATATGTCTTACCCTTTCTATGTACTACATTTTTTATTGCCTTACTCTAACAAGCAATTTCCTTATAATATTAAAATTTTACCTATTATAAGTTTCTTTCACTTGCATACTTCTCATAAATAATTTTCTTTATTTTACCCAATTCCAACACAAAAAAATAAAGTGGTATTTCACCACTTTATTTTGCGTATTCCACTGCACGTGTTTCACGAATAACAGTAACTTTAATATGTCCTGGATAATCCAGTTCATTTTCAATACGTTTTCGAATATCACGAGCTAAACGATGAGCTTCTAAATCATCAATTGTATCCGGTTTTACCAGAATACGAACTTCACGTCCTGCTTGAATTGCGAAAGATTTTTCTACGCCTTCATAAGACTCTGAAATTTCTTCTAACTTTTCAAGACGACGAATGTAGTTCTCAAGTGTTTCACTACGAGCTCCCGGTCTTGCAGCTGATAATGCATCTGCTGCTGCAACTAGAACTGCAATGATAGAAGTTGGTTCTGTGTCACCATGGTGAGATGCGATACTGTTTATTACAACAGGGTGCTCTTTATATTTCGTTGCGAGTTCAACACCAATTTCAACGTGGCTACCTTCTACTTCATGATCAATTGCTTTTCCGATATCATGTAATAGACCAGCACGTCTTGCTAGTTTTTCATCCTCACCAAGCTCCGCTGCCATAAGTCCAGTTAAATATGCAACTTCCATAGAGTGTTTTAAGACGTTTTGTCCGTAACTTGTACGGTATTTTAAACGACCTAAAATCTTAATTAAATCTGGATGTAAGCCATGAACACCCACTTCAAACGTTGTTTGCTCTCCGACTTCACGAATATACTCGTCCACTTCACGTCTTGATTTTTCGACCATCTCTTCAATACGCGCTGGGTGAATACGTCCGTCCTGTACTAGTTTATCAAGAGCGATACGAGCTGTTTCACGACGAATCGGGTCAAATCCAGATAGAATTACCGCTTCTGGCGTATCATCGATAATAAGGTCAATACCTGTTAACGTTTCTAGCGTACGAATATTACGACCTTCACGTCCGATAATACGTCCTTTCATTTCGTCGTTTGGAAGATTTACAACCGAAACGGTTGTTTCAGCAACATGATCAGCTGCACATCTTTGCATTGCAAGAGATAAAATCTCTTTTGCTTTCTTATCCGCTTCTTCTTTCGCACGAACTTCACTTTCTTTTACCATAACGGCAATTTCATGAGAAACTTCACTTTCTACTTTACCAAGAATAATTGCTTTCGCTTGTTCGCGTGTCAGATTGGAAATGCGCTCTAATTCTGTTTGTTGCTTTTGAACTAACTCTCCCACTTTGCTTTCCAACTCTTCAATCTGTTGTTGTTTCGCTACAAGAGAATCCTCTTTCTTTTCCAACTGTTGCTCGCGCTTATCGAGCGTTTCGTCTTTACGATCAAGGTTCTCTTCTCTTTGCATTAAACGATTTTCTTGTTTTTGTAATTCGCTTCTACGGTCACGAATTTCTAATTCAGCTTCTGTACGAAGTGTATGAATTTCATCCTTTGCTTCTAAAAGCGCTTCTTTCTTAAGTGCTTCTGCCTCACGATTCGCTTCGTCTAGAATACGTTTCGCTTCATTAGTTGCACCATTAATCTTCGCTTCAGCAATAGACTTTCGAACAAAAAAGCCAACAACTGCACCGACTGTTGTTGCAAGCAAAATGGAGATGAGTATCCAAACTGTACTACTCATGATTTCACCTCCCCTTGCTATGAATGAAAAAAGACTGTCGGCATGTACATTGAATAGCAACGTACAGCAAAGACCGTCGTCCCGCTTTTTTAAGGGACTTTCTTCATTTCACAATTAAAATGTCATATTATTATTTCGGCAAGATTTAAGTCTTACTCCGAATATTACTTCTCTTCTTGAGAAGAGTATATCGTATATAAGAAAAAATATACATTCTCATTGTATCTATCGCAATTTTCATTGTCAAGCGTTGTCTACTTTTACTTTCTTTACCTTCAGCCCTGAATCTTATCTGAATTCGAAAAGTAGGTAGCATATTATCCTGGAAAACCTTAGTAAATCCCATTGTCTTCACGTAAAATATATGAATATTCCTCTTTATACATAGCCTTTTGGATAGAATAAATATTTTATCTCCAACTATATACAACGCTTTCATAGCGAATTTAAAAATAAAAGACACGATTCCGTGTCTTTTATTTTTAATCTTAAAGGGTTGAATCTTCCGTGTCTTCAACACCAGAGTCTTCACCAATTCCATGATGTTCACGAACAAAGAAGGCAATTTCCTCTCTTAAATCCGTATTCTCTTTTAAGAATTGCTTCGAATTCTCACGACCTTGTCCTAAGCGATCTTCATTATAAGAGTACCAAGCACCACTCTTTTGCACGATATCAAGTTCAGAAGCCATATCTAAGATTTCACCTTCTCTTGAAATACCTTCTCCGTACATAATATCAACTTCAGCAACACGGAATGGTGGTGCTACTTTATTTTTAACTACTTTTACTTTCGTTTTATTACCAACGATGTCGTTACCTTGTTTTAACTGCTCAGCACGACGCACTTCAAGACGGACAGTTGAATAGAATTTCAACGCACGACCACCTGGAGTTGTTTCTGGGTTTCCGAACATAACCCCAACTTTTTCACGAATTTGGTTGATAAAGATTGCGATTGTTTTTGATTTGTTGATTGCACCTGAAAGTTTACGAAGTGCTTGTGACATTAAACGTGCTTGTAAACCAACGTGAGAGTCACCCATGTCCCCTTCGATCTCAGCTTTCGGTACAAGAGCTGCTACAGAGTCAATTACGATAATATCAACCGCGCCACTTCGTACAAGTGCTTCTGCGATTTCTAGTCCTTGCTCCCCTGTATCAGGCTGTGATAATAGTAATTCATCGATGTTAACACCTAATTTTTGTGCATAAACAGGATCCATCGCATGCTCCGCATCGATAAATGCTGCTTGTCCACCTTGTCGCTGTACTTCCGCGATTGCATGTAATGAAACTGTTGTTTTACCTGAACTTTCAGGTCCGTAAATTTCAATAATACGGCCACGTGGGTATCCGCCTACCCCTAGTGCCACATCTAGTGCTAAAGAACCACTTGAAATTGTAGAAATTCTACGCTCCGCTTGTTCTCCTAATTTCATAATTGAACCTTTACCGAATTGCTTCTCTATTTGTTTTAACGCCATATCTAATGCCGCTTGACGATCACTCATTCATAACTCCTCCTTAACTGAACTGCTAATCTTATTATACCTATTTTCAATTCAATTTGCCAACAAAAATCGAACATTTATTCGATTTTTTTATTTTATATCGAATCAAACTAGATTTTCCCACAAAAAAAACCAGAAGAAACTTATATCTCTTCTAGTTTTTTGTATAAATGATAAAACCCATATTTTGTAGAGCGCTCTCTAATTTGTTGACGACTTCCACTTAAATTAAGAGGGAAGACTTCAGTCGGTTCATCCTTAATCGCCAATCCAACAAATACTGTTCCTGGTTCTTTATACTCTGAAGCATCAGGTCCTGCCACCCCAGTAAAACTAATTCCGATATCTGCTTTTAACAGTTCCTTTACATTTTCAGCAAGATAACGAGCACATTGTTTACTAACCGCGCCGTCAGTACGTAACACTTCTTCAGGTACATGTAAAATTTGTTGCTTTACTTCATTTTGATAACAAACGACACCGCCTTTAAACACAGACGAAACACCCGCATTTTCTGTTACTTGATTTCCAAAGAGACCGCCTGTTAAACTTTCTGCACATGCTAAAGTTAACCCTTTTTCCTTCAATAACTCTATTGCCTTGTAATGAAGAAAATCTTGGTCATATCCATAGAAAAATTCTCCTACTCTTTCTAAAATCAAATTTTCCACATGTTGAATTAGTTTCTCCGCCTCATTCGCATCATGATGTTTTGCAGTTAAACGTAATGTCACTTCTCCATCATTTGCGAGTGGTGCAATGGTCGGGTTCGTTTGTCCATCAATTAAATCTTGAACTTTTACCTCTAATTGAGATTCCCCAATACCGAAAAAGCGAAGAACGCGAGAATAAATATTTTCCCCTGTTGTAAAGTTACGTAAAAAAGGCTCTACGTAACTTACATACATCGGCTTCATTTCTTTTGGTGGCCCTGGTAATAAAATATAAACTTTTCCGTTTTTATTTAACCCCATGCCAGGCGCCATACCGTGATCATTCGCAAACACAGTCGATCCACTTAGAACGAGCGCCTGCTTTTTATTATTTTCCGTAAATTCACGGCCTGTACGCTTAAAATAATCGCTTATAGATGTTAATGCTGTTTCATCATACACAAGCTCTTCACCTAAGCTAGACGCTATTGTTTCTTTCGTCAAATCGTCTTTTGTCGGCCCTAATCCGCCCGTAAAAATAAGCATATCAGCGCGCTCTTCAGCCAATTCAATTGCCTTTTGTAATCGCTTGTTATTATCACCCACAACAGTATGATAGTACACATTTATTCCAATTGAAGCTAACTTTTCAGATAAAAACTGGGCATTTGTATTTGCAATTTGTCCAAGTAACAATTCAGTTCCAACCGCAATAATCTCAGCATTCATCCCAATTCCCCCATAAAACTTCTATTTTGAGTTTACAAAAGCAGCCCTATTTTTCCAGAAATAATCCCATCCTGAAATAACAGTAAAGATTAATGCAATCCATATGAAAATATCAGCAACTGGGATATGGATTAAATTTAAAGGTACATCGTGTAATAAATACGCTGCAATCGCAATAATTTGTGTCCATGTCTTAATTTTCCCTAACTGATTTGCTGCCACTACTTCCCCTGTCCCAGCAAGTACAAGGCGTAAACCTGTTACTGCAAACTCACGGCTTATAATTACAATAACGATCCAAGCAGGTACATATTGCATTTCTACCAATGTGATAAGTGCTGCCGAAACAAGTAATTTATCCGCTAACGGGTCAAGGAATTTCCCTAAATTCGTTACAAGATTATACTTTCTTGCATAATGTCCATCAATCCAATCTGTAGCCGAAGCAATAATAAAGATAAGTGCCCCTACTAAATGTTGAATTGGTAACTCTACATCACCAATTATTAATGAGCCCCACTCAAAGGGCGCTAACATAATTACCATAAAAATTGGAATTAAGAAGATTCTAGATATTGTAATTTTATTTGGTAAATTCACAGCTATTCCTCCATCATATCAAAAACATTTGTTCATTGAAAAAAGTCATCGAAGCGATGACTGTTATTGTGCAGGTTGCCCTATCCCTTGGTTTTTTATCACCAATCTTTGGTGATATTCTTTTTCTGGATCCAATGGGAAAGCAACCACTTGGCCATTCAGTTTAATTTCAACATTCGGTGCACTTCCGATATTAAGTCGCACTTCTTTTACTGTTGATAAATCACGTTTTTCTGTTTGACCACCTTGTACTGTAGTGTTTAGAATTTCGTTACCCGCATCATCTTTAACATCTACATAACTCGCACCTTTACCCGATATTTCCAGTTCTAATGTTTTATTATTATGAATTTCCAAAGTAGATACCTTACCAGTTGTTCCAACTACTTTTATCTCTTGCTGTCCAGTTGGTTGTGCTGGTTGTTCCTCTTTCTTTGGCTCTTCTTTTTTTGGTTCTTCTTTTTTTGGTTCTTCCGCTTTCTCTTCATCTTTCTTCGTATCTAGCGGAGAATTTTTTGCTTTTTGAACTTCAATTTTCTCACTTTGAGCATTTGGAACGTGCCTATCATCTTTTCCAGTTAACGCTTGAATAACAAACCAGACTACCACTCCAAATGCAATTACTAATAACGCAATCAAAATTTTTGGCATATGATCTGCAATTGGCCATGATGAAGATTTTTGCATTGTTTCTTGTGTTTTCTGTCCAGTTGATACTTGTGGAACATCGTGTTTTTCAGATTGTGGTATCGTACTCTGATATTCTACAAGCAGTTCCTCTCCATTTAACCCAACCGCATCTGCGTGTTGTTTAATGAATGCACGCGCATAAAAAGCCCCTGGCAATACATCATAATTGCCTTCTTCAATCGCTACTAAATGGCGTTTTTGAATTTTTGTAATTTCATGCAGCTGATCAATAGACAAGCCTTTCGCTTCTCTTGCTTCTGTCAGCTTTTGTCCTAATTCCGTCACTACTAACACCTCAATATTTCTTTAAAAGTCAAACATAGAGAAATTATTTTGCGTACCTTGCTCAATTTCATCTACTAAATTATATTGAATTTCTTCATCATAATCGTTACGCAATTCGATAATATAATCAAAATCATCCAATGTGTATTCCGACTGACTCACAAATACATCTGGATGTTCCACAACTTTCGTTGCAGGCAACCTCATGATTTCACGAACAAGCTGCCAATGTCTTTCATTTGCACGCTTTGTTGATACAATTCCATCTAGTATGAAAATATTATCGTCGCTATACTCATCTTCAATCAATTGGCTACGAACAGTTTGCTTAATAAGAGTCGATGATACGAATAGCCATCTCTTATTTGCACAAACACTTGCGGCAACAATGGATTCTGTTTTTCCGACACGAGGCATTCCTCGTATCCCAATTAGCTTATGACCTTCTTTTTTCATTATCTCCGCCATAAAGTCTACAAGTAAGCCTAATTCATCACGTACAAATCGAAATGTCTTCTTATCATCTGCATCTCGTTGTATGTACCTACCATGTCTAACTGCTAGCTTATCTCTAAGCTTTGGCGGACGATATTTCGTTACCGTTATATTATCCATCGTATTTAGAATTGATTCAAGTCTAGAGATTTGCTCTTGATTATCACACATAAGTAGAAGTCCACGTCGTGCATTATCTACACCATTAATTGTGACAATATTGATGCCAAGCATACCGATTAACGAAGAAACGTCACCAAGTAAGCCAGGTCGGTTTTTATGTATTTCATATTCAAAATACCATTCAATCATCCAAGATCACTCCCCCACGCTTACTTTACACCTACGTACTATATTATATGATTTCACCTTAATAGGGAAGCTAAATGTATAATCTATCCCTCTTAATTATTATACAAAAAAAGTAGAGAGGAGTTTCTCCTCTCTACTTTTACTTATGTTGTACAAACTTCACCATTAAATTTGCGATTGTATGTTGCTCTTGTTCATCAGCAACTTTCCAAAGCTCAGACAATAATTTTTCTTGATCGTTGCGCGCTTCTACTTCATTTGCTAAATAATCACCAACACGAAATGCCATATCTGATACGGCACCACCATCAAGCCCTTTTCCTCCCGCTTGTTCTAAACGTTCTCCTAAAAAGCTCTTCCACTGATCAAAATTATCTAACACTGACATGTTTAAGCACCTCACTACTTAGTAATAGAATCATGCTTAATTTGTACATTTTTTTATTTTTTATGTAAGAAATTTTTAACAATGCCAACCGCCATTCACTCCAATAATTTGTCCAGTTATGTAAGATGCTCCTGGTGATACGAGGAATGATACCGTTTTTGCTACCTCTTCTGGTAATCCCAATCTACCTAATGGAATCTCTTCAGCAATTTCATTCTTATCCTCTTCTGAAAATACACTTAGCATTTCCGTTTCAATTGCTCCTGGTGATACTGCATTAACACGTAATCCACTTAATGAAACTTCTTTTGCTAAAGCTTTTACATAAGAATTTTGCGCACCTTTTACCATTGAGTAAAGCACTTCACATGATGCGCCAATTTGTCCCCATATAGACGAAATAAGTACAATGTTACCGCTTTTTCGCTGAATCATTGGCGGAAGTGCCATTGATAGTAGTTTATAGATGCTCTTCACTTGAAGTTCCACCATATAATCCAATTCATCGTTTGTTACATCTGTTACTAGCCCAAAGATACTCTTCCCAGCTGCGTATACGATAACATCAATGGGATGTTTAATTTGTCCCCACAACTGCTCTGCTCCATCACTAGAAGCTAAATTTGCTTGAACAGGAATCACTTCAGCCCATTCCTTCTGTAACTCATTTACCTTCTCTTCACTGTTATTGTAATGAACATATACTGTATATCCATCCTGAATTAATTGTTTTGAAATAGCAGAGCCGATTCCTCCGCTCCCTCCAGTTACTAATGCATATTTTTTCATAATTTCCCTCTCTTATCTCTACAAGCTCATTTTTCATACAACTAAATAATACCCTCATCTTATAATTTATCAATGATAAGATGAGGGTATTATTATGAAACCTTTTATTTTTTCGGTAAAACTTGACAAACACTCATTTTTTCTTCTGATAATAATAATTTTGCTACTTCTTGTAAATCTTGAACAGTTAGACCTTCTAATACAGTCAATGCATCAAACAAGCTAGATTCATTAAACGCATATCGTGTAAATTGATTTGCAATATATTCCGGTGAATTCAACGATCGTAAAAAACCACCAATTTTCTTTTTCTTTACTCGTTCTAATGCTGCCTCATCTAATTGATCATAATTTGTGTTTAATAAAATACCTTTCAAACGCTCTTCCAATTCATCAGGTTGCTTCGTATCACCGCCAACCATTGCAAAACCGAAGTTATTCTCTTCCGTATAGTCATATGAGAACGAATCATCAATAAGCCCTTCATTATATAAAGCTTCGTAATGAACAGAACTTTTTCCAAATAAATAATCTAAAAGTAACGTAAGCGCAATTTCTTGTTTTAAAAGGGCTTTCCCTTTTTCTTGTAAATTCGTTGCTTTAATACCGACTAAACATTTTGGAGTTTGAACAGGCATTAAAATAATCTTTTTCTTTTCATTTACTTCTTCTGGTTCCTCTTCAAAAGAACGAACGATTTCCGGTTGGTTTTCGTAATCTTTTTTCTCTTGATTTTCACGAACTAAATCCATTGTTTTTTCAGGATCAATCGCTCCAACAACAAACAATAACATATTGCTTGGATGGTAAAAAGTCTCATAACACTCATACAATAGGTCTTTTGTAATTTTACTAATAGACTCAATCGTCCCTGCAATATCAATTTTAATTGGATGTTTCACAAACAAGCTATCGATTAATCCAAAATATAAACGCCAATCTGGATTATCTTGGTACATTTGAATTTCTTGGCCGATAATACCTTTTTCTTTTTCAACCGTTTTTTCTGAGAAATACGGTTCTTGAACAAAATTTAACAACGTATTTAAATTTCGCTCTACATTTGATGTACAAGAAAAAAGGTAAGCAGTTCTCGTAAAGGATGTAAAAGCATTTGCTGAAGCACCTTGTTTACTAAACAATTGAAATGCGTCATGGTCCTCCTTTTCGAACAATTTATGCTCAAGAAAATGAGCAATCCCATCTGGCACACGAGTCATTTCTTCTTTTCCAAGTGGGACAAACGTATTATCAACAGAACCGTACTTCGTCGTAAATGTCGCAAATGTTTTATTAAATCCTTGTTTCGGTAAAATGTATACATCTAAACCATTCGGAAGTTTTTCATAATATAGTGTCTCTTTTAATTGCTCATACACAATTTTCTCCATCTATTCTCCCTCCGTTCCATGTAAAAAGTAAATTGTATCTAGTTCAATATTTTTAGCAACTTTCACAATCTCTTCTTTCGTCACACTTTCTATACCCGTAAGCCATTCTTCAACTGGACGTGTACGATCTGAAATAACGCCATGATATAGCATTTCCACAAATCCACGCGGTGTATCAATTGCCTCTAATACTTGATTTTGAATGACACTTTTTGTTTGATGCATCTCTTCTTCAGAAAAATCACCATTTTGCATCGCTAGCATTTGTTCTTTTATAATTTCAACTGCTTTTTCATAATTTTTCGCTTCGATTCCTGACATAACAAACAACAAGCCTTTATGGCTTTCAAAGCGTGATGCTGCATAGTACGCTAAACTATTTTTTTCACGCACATTTACGAATAGCTTCGAATGAGAAAAGCCTCCAAATAACCCATTGAACAATTGCAGTGCGAAATAATCTTCATCTTTATATGTGACAAACGTACGATAACCGATGTGTAATTTGCTTTGTTTTAATTCTTGTTTTTCAACAACTTCTTTTTCTTCATTATTTCGCTTATGAAGGAGTACATTTCTTTCTCTCACAGGACGCGCTGAAATAGAAAAATACTTACTTACAAGGTCAACTGCACTTTCTGAAATATCACCAATAATATATAGATCCATTTCATCTTCTGCTAACACTTTTTGATAATATTGATATAGACTTTCATTTGTAATAGAAGCAACACTCTCTTTTTTTCCATTTGCACTTAATCGATACGGTTCTACTTTGCACATTTCTTCGATTAAACGCTCGTTTGCATAGCGCATTTTATCATCATAAGTAGCTTCAATTCGCTGCAAGAGCGCTCTTTTTTCACTTTCTACGATAGAAGGTAGGAAACTATTCCCCTCTGTTGCTGGATGTAAAACAATATCTGATAACATAGAAAGCGCTTTTTCAAATAACGGTGGTGCATCATGTAAATATACTTCATTTGCGATATCTACATAAATAGAGATGATATGGTCTTCCCCTTTTTTACTTACATCTACCGCTAAAGAAGATCCATATAATTCTTCTAAATATTGACGAAGACGAATTACAGAAGGCAGTTTTTCTGTCGCACTTTGCAATACGTATGGCAATAGGGCACGCTCTGTCACCGTCTCCTCATTTAAAGGTGCTTTAAAACGAAATACAAAGGTATTTGTTTTATATTTATCAGTCGGAATAATATGTACTCGCAAGCCACCTAATTCATGTAGTTGCTGTTCCATTAGTTTCATTAATAGCCCTCCTTTACGTATGTAGGAATATTCCTCTTCAATATACAGTTTTTAGAAATAAAAAATCAACTTTTCTTCCTTATTATGCTTACATTTGAGTCTTTCTAAAAACTTTAATATGTAAGGAACATAGTAAATTTCCGTATTAAATATATTCTATGTAAAAAAGCCCGCACTAATGTGCGAGCTTTTCTTATACTTTCTAAATACTCATCGTTTTCCTTTTTCATAAGGCGTTCCTAATGCTTTCGGAGCTTCAGATCGGCCCACAAAACCAACAAGTGCTAATATTGTAAATACATACGGTAATATCGTTAAGAATACACTTGGAATTTCTTTTAATACAGGAATTGTACCACCTGTTATCCCAAGTGATTGAGCAAATCCGAAGAATAGAGCTGCTCCAAGGGCGCCTAGTGGATTCCACTTACCGAAAATCATAGCTGCTAATGCTAAGAAACCTTGTCCAGTAATTGTAGCACCTGAGAAGTTACCAGAAATCGACATTGCAAAGACCGCACCACCCACTCCTGCAAACATTCCAGATATACAAACTGCAATATAGCGCATTTTATATACATTAATCCCCATCGTATCTGCTGCCATTGGATGTTCACCAACTGCACGAAGACGAAGACCGAACGGCGTTTTATAAATAATGTACCAGACAACAAAAGCTAAAATAATAGCAATATATGATGTTAACGGTACATTTGAGAAAAAGATTTTCCCGATTACCGGAATATCTGAAAGTCCTGGAACATCAATTTTTTCAATACGGTATTGAATAAAATCAGTTTGTCCTTTACCAAAGATTTTCTTAATCGCAAATACAGTTAAACCGAGAGCCAAAAAGTTAATCGCTACTCCACTTACTACTTGATCCGCACGGAATGTAATAGATGCTACTGCGTGAAGAAGTGCAAATAACCCACTACCAATTGCTGCAAATAATAGTGCAATCCAAGGAGTCATCGCTCCCCACGTATCACCCATTAATAACGTTGTAACGATACCAGTAAATGCACCAAATAACATTAAACCTTCTAACGCTATATTTACAACTCCAGAACGTTCACTGAACACCCCACCTAACGCCGTAAAAATAAGTGGCGCTGCCGTATATAACGTACCAGTCACAAGAATGGCTAAAATATCAATAAAGCTCATTTATTTCCCCTCCTTGCTCATGCGTGTAAGTGCCCAGCGTAAAACATAACTGCAAGCAACAAAGAAAATAATGCATGCGATAATAACATTAATTAACTCAGAAGGTACATCTGCTTCAAAATTCATTTGCGGGGCTGCACTTTTCAAACCACCGAACAGTAAAGCCGATAATAATATACCAAACGGATTATTTCCTCCAAGAAGAGCTACCGCAATCCCATCGAATCCAATACCAGTAAACGACGTCATTGCTGTCATACTTTGGAATGTTCCTAGACCTTCCATTGCCCCACCAATTCCAGCAAAAGCACCAGCAATTGTCATTGATAATACAACATTACGAGAGACTTTCATCCCTGCATATTGCGATGCATTTTGGTTAAAACCAACCGATTTCAACTCATATCCTAACGTAGTTCTATCTAACAAGAACCACATTACAATAGCAATTATAATAGCTACAACAATTCCCCAGTGCAAACGAGATCCATCTGTCAATGAAGATAGCCAATCAGAAGCTAATGAAGCACTCGCCTGTACATCATAAGATTTCTCGTTACCTTCATGTATAAAACGTTTAATAAGGTCATACGTAACATAAAGCGCAATGTAGTTCATCATAATTGTTACAATTACTTCATTTACTTTAAGCTTTCCTTTTAAATATCCAGGTATAAAACCCCATAAACCACCAGCAATCGCGGCTACTAAAATAGATAATGGAATATGCAAAAATGCCGGTAGCGATACTGCGTAACCAAACCAAACAGCGGCAAGCCACCCAACTAATAATTGTCCTTCTACCCCAATGTTAAAAAGACCGGTACGAAATGCAAATGCCACGGAAAGTCCTGCTAACACAAGCGGAATCATCGTACGTAACGTTTCACCAATCGCTTGCGGATTCCCAACCATTCCTTCCCAAAGCGCTGCATACCCAACAATTGGATCATATCCACTAACTAACATTACAATGGCACCAACAATTAAACCAAAAATAACGGATAATACGGGAACTAAAATATTAATTGTTCGCTCCGTTAAAAATTTTTTAGCCATTTGTATTCACCTTCTCTTTCTCCGTTCCGCCAGCCATCAACAAACCAAGCTGTTGTTCATTTGTTTCTTTTGCATCGACAATCGCTACAATTTTCCCTTCATATATAACAGCAACTCGATCGCTAACATTTAAAATTTCATCCAGTTCTAACGATAGAAGTAATACCGCTTTCCCATTATCTCTCTGCTCGATTAACTTCTTATGAATAAATTCAATCGCACCTACATCTAAACCACGTGTTGGTTGCGCTGCAATTAATAAATCTGGATTACGATCTACTTCACGTGCAATGATAGCCTTCTGCTGATTTCCACCTGATAGAGCACGCGCTAATGTTTGTTCGCTAGGCGTACGTACATCAAACTGTTCAATAAGCGCCTTTGCTTTCTCTGTGATTTTACTAAAGTTTAAAATCCCCTTCTTTGAAAATGGATTTTTATAGTACGTTTGCAAAACTATATTGTCTTTAACAGAAAAATCAAGCACTAGCCCGTGTTTATGACGGTCTTCTGGAATATGACCAATTCCTTCCTCTGTAATTCTTCGAACAGGCCAATTCGTTATTTCTTTTCCTTTAATTGCAATAGAACCTGACTCAACTTTTCGTAAACCAGTAATCGCCTCTATTAATTCACTTTGTCCATTTCCATCAATCCCTGCAATCCCAACAATTTCTCCTGCACGAACAGTTAAGTCAAGGCCTTTTACAGCAGGTAATTGGCGTGCATCATGAACGACAAGATTCGCAACAGACAGAACCTCTTCTTTCGGTTTGGCCACTATTTTTTCTGTTTTAAAATTCACTTGACGTCCGACCATTAATTCTGCAAGTTTATGTTCATCCATTTTCGCAACGTCAACTGTACCAATCCCTTTACCTTTACGAATAATTGTACAACGATCGCAAACTTCCATAATTTCTTTCAACTTATGTGTAATAAGAACGATAGATTTCCCTTCTTGTACAAGTTTTTTCATAATTTGAATCAATTCATTAATTTCTTGAGGGGTTAACACCGCAGTAGGTTCATCAAATATTAAAATCTCCGCACCACGATAAAGTGTCTTTAATATTTCAACCCTTTGCTGCATCCCAACCGAAATATCTTCAATCTTTGCATATGGATCAACAGCTAAACCGTACTGTTCAGATAATTGTTTAATTTCTTTTGCAGCCTCTTCAACAGCGATTTTCCCTTTTCTCTTCGGCTCATTTCCTAGAATAATATTCTCTGTAACTGTAAAATTATGAACAAGCATAAAATGCTGATGGACCATCCCAATTCCAAGGTCATTTGCTATGTTCGGATTTGTAATTTTTACAGGTTTCCCTTTAATTTTAATCTCTCCCTGTTCTGGTTGATACAAACCGAACAGTACATTCATTAGCGTTGATTTCCCTGCACCATTTTCTCCAAGTAAAGCATGTATTTCTCCCTGTTTTACTTGCAGCGTAATATCATCATTCGCCACAATGCCTGGGAATACTTTTGTAATATTGTTCATCTCAATTACGTATTCCATTTTGTTCCTCCTTCTAGCAGGGAACACTCCCCAATTACACTCTATTAAAAGTAATTTTATATATACAAAGGTTAGTTCTAAGAACTAACCTTTGCTATTTCTCTATCATTATTTCTTTAGAGAAGCTTCGTATGCTTTATATTCCTCATCTGTCGCAGGTACTTTAATTTCACCAGCAGTAATTTTCTTCTCAAATTCTTCTACTTTTGTTAAAATTTCTGGGTTTACTTTTTTCACATTGTCAGTTGTTTTCGCAATACCGACACCTTCATCTTTTAAGCCAAACTCTTCTACTTTACCGCCTTTTAACTTACCATCTTTCGCTTCTTGTGCCACTTTTGCAACTGCAATATCAACACGTTTTACCATCGAAGTTAAAGTTACATTTTCAGGCATACCTTCTTGGTTTTGGTCACGGTCAACACCGATTACCCAAACGTCTTCACCTTTTTTCTTGCGGTTTTTCGCTTCTGTGAATACACCGTTACCAGTTGCACCTGAAGCGTGATAAATTACGTCAACACCTTGACCGTACATTGCTGAAGCTAATACAGATCCTTTTTCTGGCTTATCAAACGCATCAGCATATTGCGATACAATTTCGATATTTGGATTTACTGCTTTTGCACCAGCTTTAAAACCTGATTCGAATTTTGTAATTAATGGACTCTTCACACCACCAACAAAACCTACTTTATTTGATTTTGTTGTCATTGCTGCTACAGCCCCAACTAAGAATGAACCTTCATGGTCTTTAAATGTAATACTTGTTACGTTTGGCTTATCCACAACTGTATCTACAATCGCAAACTGTTCTTTCGGATACTGTTCAGCTACTTTTGTAATTGATTTTTCCATTAAGTAACCAATACCAAATGTTGTGTTATAATTATCTTTCGCAAATTTCGTTAAATTCGGGATATAGTCTGCATCTTTACTTGATTGAAGATAACGGTATCCTTCATTTTTCTTTAAATTGTTGTCTTTACCAAATTTCGTTAAACCTTCCCAAGCTGATTGGTTGAATGATTTGTCATCAACGCCCCCAACATCTGTAACCATACCAACCTTAAACTCTTTATCCCCTTTTTTGTCACTATCCGCTTTATCCGAGTTACCACATGCACCTAACACTGTACTTGCTGCTAATGTTAACGATAATAAAAGACCTGTTTTTTTCTTCATACTAGAAACCCCTCCTGAAATGTTTTGTCTAATGATTCATACGCTGCTGTCCCTTACTTCTTGCTGTCACCTCCCTAAAAAGGAACTTCCCTACATACGTTTTCTTAATACGTGGAAGCTAAATTTATCAGCTCTAAAGTAATTAATAGAATATAAGATTGGCTCATCATTTTGATCATAGTGCATTTGTTTTAAAACTAGCAGTGCCGTTTCAGGTTCACATTCTAAAATCGGTGAAATTTTCGGATGATAACCTATCGGCTCAATGTGAGCAACTGCGTATGTGATTCGCTTGTGCGTATTATTATGTATTACTGTAAGCAGCGATTCCTCATTGTATCCCGATAAATCTGGTAATATCTCTTTTGCCAGTTTATCAATGCAATATACAACTGGTTCCCCATCCGCTGTACGAACACGCTCGATCATTACTGCACTAAAGCCATCTTCACAATTAAACTTCTCTTTTTCTTCTTCTGTTAAAGTTGTTGTAGATGATGATAAAAAGATTGTTCCTGGTGTTTTCCCCACACTAGAAATCATATCTGTAATACTAGAAAGTTGCTCTATTCCAGAAGAAAATAACGGCTTCGCATTTACAAACGTCCCTACACCATGTCTACGAATGACAACATTTTCTTCTTCTAAAATACGCAGTGCTTCCCTTAAAGTTGCCCTACTTACACCAAGCTCTTTCGCTAGATCAAACTCTGAAGGTAACTTTTGCTTTTCTTTATAAGCCCCATCTTTAATTTTTCCTTTGATGTGATCAATCACCCGTAAATATAGGTGACGACTATCGGATTTTACTGACATAAGACTCCCCCGCATTTCAATTATTCGACCTCTGATGTAAGACTTCTTTTCTCTTTTTTCAACTTACAACACAGCATAATTACTAAATACTAAAAATAAGTGTAATTATCGAACAAATATTAATAATTTTTCAAGATGAAATTTTCACTCTTTATTCCATAAAAAAAACTTTGCACCATAAACATTCCTCATATCGAGAAAAAGTTCGGCACAAAGATACTTTACATCCTTTGTTACACACTTTTCCCCCATAGTCTAGCAATTCATGGTTGCCAGGTAGAAACTTATGGACCTTATCTCCAAGATTATATGAGGCAGTGATTCTTTTCGAAGTAATCTTACCACTTGCTCCCATATGTGTCAACAGAATTCAACATTTTTCTACATTAAATATCGAACGTTTCGAAAACCAAAACAATAAGCATTCGTATTCTAAAGAGCACCCGGTTATGTAAGCCCTTTCTTTTATATTGACTATAGTATATAACAAAAATAGCATATAAAAAAGCCTAATCGTAAAAACAATTAGGCTTTTTTTCAAGAACTTTTTTCTTGCACATCTTTAATGAGTACTTCCCTCGGTTTACTACCTTCATAAGGACCTACTACACCATTCATTTCCATAGCATCGATTAAACGAGCCGCTCGCGTATATCCTACTCTAAATCTACGTTGTAACATAGACACAGATGCTGTTTGCATTTCTACTACAAGTTGAATCGCTTCATCGTATAATTCATCTTCTACTTCCTGCTTTGTTTCAGGAACATCTTGCGGAATCATATCCTCTTGATATTGCGCTTTTTGTTGCGCAACAACATATTCTACGACTCTCTCAACTTCATCATCTGATAAAAATGCTCCTTGTACACGAACAGGTTTCGATGCACCAATTGGTATGAACAACATATCTCCACGCCCCAGCAGCTTCTCTGCACCACCACCGTCAAGAATCGTTCGAGAGTCTGTTTGGGAAGATACAGCAAATGCAATACGCGATGGAATATTCGCTTTAATAACACCTGTAATTACATCAACTGACGGACGCTGAGTCGCAATAATTAAATGAATACCAGCAGCACGTGCCATTTGAGCTAAACGCATAATCGCATCTTCTACATCAGAAGAAGCAACCATCATTAAATCAGCTAACTCGTCCACAATTACTACAATATATGGTAATTCAGGTTGTTTCGCTTCCGATTGGCTATTATGCTCTTTAATATGATCGTTATACCCTTCAATGTTACGCGTACCGCTATGCGCGAATAATTCATAACGACGCTCCATTTCACTCACAACTTTCTTCAAAGCCTGTGACGCTTTTTTCGGATCAGTTACAACTGGCGTTAATAAATGCGGAACACCGTTATATACATTTAACTCTACCATTTTCGGATCAATCATCATTAATTTTACTTCATGCGGTTTCGCACGCATTAAAATACTTACAATAATTCCATTAATACATACACTCTTTCCGCTACCAGTCGCACCAGCTACTAATAAATGGGGCATTTTATTTAAACGTGCCAATACAGCCTCTCCTGTAATATCACGTCCAAGACCGATTAATAACTTCTCTTCTGGATGGTTATTCGCCTTTGAATCAAGAACTTCTCTAAGCGTTACCATAGAAACTTCTGAATTCGGAACCTCAATCCCAACAGCTGATTTCCCGGGAATAGGTGCTTCAATACGAATGTCTTTCGCTGCTAAAGCAAGCGCTAAATCATCACTTAAACTAACAATTTTGCTTACTTTTACTCCCATATCAGGATACACTTCATACTTCGTAACTGCGGGACCTCTATGTACTTTTGTTACTTTCGCTTTCACACCAAAACTTTGGAATGTACGTTCCAATTTACGAGCATTTTCATAAATTTCCGCATTTTCATTTGTAACTTGCTTATTTTTTGGAAACTTTAATATATCAAGCGAAGGAAGCTTATAATCTTTATTTTCCACATTAGAAAATTGCATAGGAGGCGCTTTCGTTTCACCTTCTAGAGATTCAACGATTTTTTCTCCTCGTTTCTTTTGAGGGTGCTCTTCTGGTGTAGCCGGAACTGTCTCTTCAATAAACGGAGGAGTGATTAAATCATTTTCATTTTCTTCTATCCGCTTTTCCGTCTCTTCACTTACTGGATAATTCTCAGTAAAATTTGAAATAATTGGCGGTCCGATTTCTATCTCTTCTACTGGCTCAATAGCCTCTTCTTGTTCGGCAACTCGTTCACGCCTCTTACTTCTTGTTGTTTTTGTCTTTTCAGTTTGCTCAGCGACCCTTTTAGATCTCCAATCTTTATAATCCCCTTGCATTACTTCGAATTGACTTCTAAGAATTCGCCCTACAGGAGCAAGTACTTCTCCAATATGCTTATTTGTTATACACAGTATTCCGAGTATAACTAAAATAATTCCAATGATATATGCTCCTACTTCGTCAAATAAGAAATAACACGTTGCGAACATAAGCGCACCGAACATACCACCACCTAAATGAACACTATCTGGGCCCTTTTTCATTTCAAGGAAGAAGTAATCTTTTGTACTAACAATTACAGAAGTATTTTGCACAGCTCCATCTTTCGTAAGAAGATTAAATAATGTAATATGACTAAACATTAATATTGCTAATACAATTAAATAAACACCTATTAGCCGTTTATTTAAAAGGTTTGGCCATCCACGCTTTATAACAAACGCAACAGATAAAGCTATTACACCTAACACACCAATTATGTACCACTCACCAAAGAAGAAGCGAAAAAATAACACAAACGATTTCCCTACTACACCTAGCTGTAAAATCGTAATAATTGAAAGTGCAAAAAGAGTCAACCCGACGATTTCATAATACAAAGTTGGCTTTATCGTACGCCTTGCTTTTGCCTTCGTCCCTCTTTGCTTTTGTTTTGCCATTTCTTCACCTCGTGTTCTAAAAATTAAGTACAACTTCCTAAAAAAGCTCTACTTATATGTCTTTCTCTCTATTTTTCTGGTCTTTATATCTTCTATTTTTACACTTCTTGTAAAATGTTAAATAAACAGAAGAAAGCAGCCTACTCATGGCTGCTCAACCGTCTTGTTTTTTATATTATACCATAGCTTCTAAACAAAATCCTTCTTTTTGCTAAAAGGTAATTTTCTGTCCAGGCTCAAACTCTAGGTAGTGAGACGGATTCGTACTTAACACACGTACAATCGAGTAACATTGATTATCCTCCTCAGAAACCATTAATTCCACGCCATTTACATTCACAACTTTTTGACTTTCGCATTGTGAATAATCGGCCGGATATACAAGTTGCTCTGGCATAATTGTATATAAAATCATTGTAGCATTGTCCCTTCTGTCTGATTGTCCCCACGCGTATCAATTAATTCGTTTAACTTCCGCAGCGCGCTACCAATACCACCGACATCATCTATAAGACCATACTTCACTGCATCTCCACCTATTACATTCGTCCCAATATCTCGCGTCAAATTCCCTTTTGCAAACATAAGCTCTTTAAAACGATCTTCCGTTACTTTCGAATGCTTTGTCACAAATCGAATGACTCTTTCTTGCATTTTATCCAAATACTCAAATGTTTGCGGCACACCTATAACAAGACCTGTTAAACGAATCGGATGAATTGTCATCGTCGCTGTTTCGGCAATAAATGAATAATCAGTTGAGACCGCAATCGGTACACCAATTGAATGCCCTCCTCCTAAAACAAGAGAGACAGTTGGTTTTGAAATCGAAGCCACCATTTCAGAAATTGCTAACCCAGCTTCAACGTCACCTCCAACTGTATTTAATATTAAAAGTAAGCCTTCAATTTTCGGATTTTGTTCGATCGCGACAATTTGCGGAATGATGTGCTCATATTTTGTTGTTTTATTTTGTGGCGGCAACTGAATATGACCTTCCACCTGCCCAACAATTGTTAAACAATGAATACGCGATTCATTCATTTGCGGTACATTCGTCTGTCCAAGTTGTTGAATTTTCTCCACTATAGAAGCTTCTTTCGGAATTTCTTTCGGCTCAGCTTCTTTTTCTTCATTTGTATAACGATCACGTTCTGTCATATCGTATCCCCTTTCACTCGTATATAACTATTATTTCTTAAGTTATAAATTTCATTCGATAGGGTTAAAAAAGAAAAAGATCACCTGTAAAGGTGATCTTTTTTATACTTCCATAATAATCGGTAAAATCATTGGCTTTCTCTTCGTTTCTTCGTACAAGAACTGCCCTAATAATTCACGAATATTTTGTTTTAACATAGACCATTCAATTGAATATTCTTTAATAGATTGTTCAACAATCATACGTACAATATCTGTAGAACGTTCGATCAATGCTTCTGATTCACGTACATATACGAAACCGCGTGAAATAATTTCTGGACCAGAGATGATTTTCTTTTCATCTTTACCAAGTGTCACAACAACAACTAAAATTCCATCTTGAGATAACATCTTTCTATCTCGAAGAACAATATTACCAACGTCGCCAACACCTAATCCATCAATTAAAACATTGCCAGCTTGCACTTTACCAACTAAGTTTGCTTCTTCATCGCCAAAAGCAATTACATCGCCTTTTTCTACAATAAAGATATTTTCTCTCGCAATACCTACATCTTCCGCTAAATATGCATGTGCTTTTTGCATACGGAACTCACCATGTACGGGTACAAAATATTTCGGCTTCATTAAATTCAACATCAGTTTTAATTCTTCTTGGCTACCATGACCTGAAACGTGAACTTTTCTTTCACCGTAATAAATAACTTCAGCTCCAGCTCTAAATAACAAATCAATAATTTTCGATACAGATATTTCATTCCCTGGAATAGGAGAAGCTGCAATAATAACCGTATCACCTTTACGAATTGAAATTTGTTTATGAGCTTGCTTCGCCATTCTAGAAAGGGCTGCCATTGGCTCACCTTGACTACCTGTTGTTAAAATAGCTACCTTTTTCTCTGGGAAATTGTCCACTTCTTGTAATGAAATAATCATACCTTCTGGAACCTCTAAATAACCAAGACGTCTTGCAATGTCTACCACTTTTACCATACTGCGTCCTACTACCGCTACTTTTCGTCCTGTTTCACCAGCTGCATCAAATACTTGTTGGATACGATGTACATTCGATGCAAATGAAGCAACAATAATACGACCTTCTGCACTATAGAACACTTTTGAAATCTCTATACCAACTTCTTTTTCTGAACCTGTATAACCAGGACGTTCAGCGTTTGTACTATCAGATAGTAAGCAAAGCACGCCTTCGTTTCCGATTTGCGCCATTTTCCCAAGATCTGCTCCATTATTTCCAATTGGAGTTTGATCAAATTTAAAGTCTCCTGTATACACTACAGCACCTTTTGATGTATGGAAACAAACACCAACAGAATCCGGAATACTATGTGTCGTTCCAAAGAATGACACAGTTGTTGAATTAAACTCTATAGTTGAATTCGAGTCAATTGTTTTTAAGTCTACACGGCCTAACATCCCCGCTTCGCCAAGCTTTTCTTGTATAAGCCCTACCGTTAATTTCGTCGCGTATACTGGAATAGATAATTTGCGAAGTACATAAACAATTCCACCAATATGATCCTCATGACCGTGAGTAATGAATAATCCTTTTACTCGCTCTTGATTTTCTACTAAATATGTAATGTCAGGAATAACAATATCAATTCCAAACATTTCATCTCCCGGGAACATCAATCCTGCATCTACAATAAAGATTTCAGAATCAATTTCAACACAGTACATGTTTTTTCCGATTTCACCTACTCCACCAAGAGCAAATACTTTAACAGACTCATTCTCTTTTCTCTTCATGTTGTTGCCTGGTTTAAAAATCTTGCAAACACTGATTTCACCAAAATTGCAGAGACACCAGGGGAAACTCTGCAACCACCATATATTCACCGTCCAAGACGAATGTCCTTACCGTTATGCGATATCATGTTCTTGTTTATTTTTTAAACCAGGTTTCACCTCTCTTTCATTATATAAATCAAATATCTTATTCGATATGATATGAAAATTTCATTAAATCATAATTTTTTCCAATTTTGCTAAGCATACCCGTACTAAGCTACTTAGCCATATTATACCTGATACAAGAAATAGAACACAAGTTAAATTATGCGAAAGACAAGAGAAGACACTAAAATGAGGTTATAAATTACGAGGGCGAAATTCATATCATCTTTATTATTTTTCCTACTCCATAAGAGTCTAATGGAAAAATATTCATGCGATTTCTTTGCATGAATATTAAACTCTATGCACTAAAATGTTTCATAATATATTAACTCTGCAATCAGTTTATAACAAATTAAATGTTATTTCTGCTTCCCCTACAACCTATTAACTCTAGGTGAATTTACTTCACATAATTTAAAAAATAAAAATGACCTAGTTTCACACTAGGTCATTTTTATTAACGAGGAATAGATTGCATTACAGATTGTAACGTTACTCTTTCTTCTTCTGTTAATGGAAGAAGTGGTAAACGTACCGAACCTACATCTAATCCAACCATTTGCATTGCTGTTTTTACTGGTGTTGGGCTTGGCGCCATAAATAGTGCATCTGTTACTCTTACTAGTAATTGATGTAATTTCTGCGCTTTTTTGAACTCTCCAGCTTGGAATGCAGCAATCATTTCTTGCATTTCATTGCCGATAACATGAGATGCTACAGAAACAATACCTTTTGCTCCAATTGCCATAGCTGGTAACGTTAAACCATCATCACCGCTGTATACTGCAAAGTCGTCCGCTGTTTTTTCAATGATTTCTGTCATTGTTAGCACATCGCCGCCTGCATCTTTAATCGCAACAATGTTTTCTATTTCTGATAAACGAACAACTGTATCAACGGAGATTTGTACAATAGATCGTCCTGGAACGTTATATAGCATAACCGGAAGCGGAGTGCTTTCAGCAATTGTTTTAAAGTGCTGATACATCCCTTCTTGGCTCGGTTTGTTATAATACGGTGCCACTAGCATTACTGCATCAACACCAACTTCAGTCGCCTTTTTTGTTAGCTCAACAGAAGCATGCGTATTATTGCTACCTGTTCCAGCGATTACGGGCACCCTTTTATCGACAACAGATACGACATGGCGATATAACGCTACTTTTTCTTCTGAAGTTAATGTAGGAGATTCACCTGTCGTTCCTCCTACCACGATTGCTGTTGTACCGTTATCAATTAAATAATTTACCAATTTCGTTGTCTTTGCAAAATCGATATTCCCGTTTATATCAAACGGTGTTACCATCGCGGTTGCAATTGTCCCAAAATCTATCATGGTCTCACTCCTTATTGTTCCAGTTGCTTTTCTTTTGAAAGCTCAAACGCACTATGTAATGCATTTACAGCCTCCACTAAATCGGTTTCTTTTACAAGAACCCAAATTGTCGTATGACTATCTGCTGATTGCAGAATTTGAATACCTTTTTCCGCTAAAGCTGTAACGATTTTCGCAGTAACCCCTGGGTATCCTGCCATTCCAGCTCCTACAATAGATACTTTTGCACAATGCTCTGTCACAATTGGCTCATATCCAAGATTATTTAATAATTCAACTGCACGACTTGATACATTATCACTCACCGTATAAGCTACTCCAGTAGGTGAAATGTTAATTAAATCGACACTTATTCCTTCATTCGCCATTTCTTTAAACACATGCTGTTGCAAATCATATGCCGTTTCTTTTGCAAGCACTTTGATTTGCGTCACATTTGATACGTGAGCGATACCTGTAACAGGCCGTTCTTCTACATCACGGCCTTTTGTAGCACCGTCAGATGCTGAAATAAGCGTACCTTCACTATCAGAATACGTAGAACGTACACGAAGCGGCACTTTTGCATGCATCGCAATTTCAACTGCACGTGGATGAACGACTTTTGCACCTTGATATGCCATGTTACAAATTTCATTGTACGTTACAGTTTGAAGATGGCGTGCATCTTTCACAATACGAGGATCCGCAGTCATAACACCTTCTACATCTGTGAAGATATCGATATATTCAGCATGAAGCGCAACACCTAACGCTGAAGCTGAAGTATCGCTACCTCCGCGTCCAAGTGTTGTCGTATCACCTTTTTTCGTTTGTCCTTGGAATCCTGTAACGACGATTACATCTACATTTTTTAACTCTTCATGTACGCGATCACAATTCATTTCAATAATCTTAGCATTCGTAAAATCATCATTTGTTACAAAACCAGCTTGTGCACCATTTAACGCTGCTGCTTTTATACCGTTCTCATTTAACATATTAGAGAAGACGATTGCTGAGATTAATTCTCCGCATGATAATAATAAATCTTGCTCACGATTAGAAATGTTAGATTCCTCTTTATTTACAAGACTTAACAAAGTATCAGTTGCATATGGTTCACCTTTACGGCCCATAGCAGATACGACAGTAACTACTTTATAACCCGCATCTAACGATTTTTTTATATGATGAAGCGCATGCTTACGTCCATTTTCATCACGTACTGATGTGCCACCAAATTTTTGAACAATTATTTTCATATTTTGCACCTTCTCTTAGCCGTTTACACTAATTGTAATTTTACTAAGCGCTCTGCAATTTGAACCGAATTCCATGCAGCGCCTTTTAATAAGTTATCAGATACGACCCAAAGGTGGAATCCTTTATCGTTATTTAAATCTTTACGGATTCTTCCAACGAATACTTCGTTTTTACCTACTGCAGTAGCTGGCATTGGGTATAATTGTTCTGCTGGATTATCTTGCAGTACAATCCCTTCTGCATTTGCAAGTAAGTTCTTTAATTCTTCTACTGTAACGCCTTCTTTTTCCACTTCAATGTACACAGATTCCGAATGACCTGATACAACTGGTAAACGTACACATGTCGCAGCTACTTCTAGTTCTGGCATATGCATAATTTTTTTCGTTTCATTAATCATTTTCATTTCTTCAAATGTAAATCCATTATCTTGGAATTTATCAATCTGTGGAATAGCATTAAAAGCGATTTGGAAATGCTTCTCATCACCTGATACAGGTAAAACATTCGCTTTAACTTCTTCTCCATTTAAGATTGCTTGTGATTGTTCATGAAGTTCTTCAATAGCTGCTGCACCAGCACCTGATACAGCTTGGTATGTGGAAACGATTACTCGTTTTAAACCATATTGCTGACGAACTGGCTCAAGAGCTACTACCATTTGAATTGTAGAACAATTTGGATTTGCAATGATACCATTATGCTCTTTTAAGTCATTTTCATTTACTTCAGGTACAACAAGTGGCACGTTTTCTGTCATACGGAATGCGCTTGTATTATCAACAACAATTGCACCGCGCTTTGCTGCTTCTGGCGCTAATTGTTTCGATACAGATCCACCTGCACTAAATAGTGCAATATCTACTCCTTCAAAACTTTCAGGAGTTGCCTCTTGAACTGTAAATTCTTCGCCTTTAAATACAAGTTTCTTACCTGCAGATCGTTTAGATGAAAGTAACGTTAACTTCCCAATTGGAAATTCTCGTTTCTCTAAAGTATTTAACATTTGTTCACCAACTGCGCCGGTTGCTCCAACTACAGCGACATGAAAAGTTTTTTGCTTTTCCATCACTATGCCCCTTTCTAGATACCAATCCTTCTATAACTTAGAATTAGAAGGAGCTAAAAATGCCCCTCCCAATCTTAATAACGTTAATTTTATCATATTCTACAGTAAGAATGATGGTTTCATCAAAAATTGTCCGTTTTTTTTCGTTTTTTAATTCATATATCTGAATTTTTCTACAACAACAGGTTGCAATTGTTTCCCTTGCAGTGCTTCTAATACTGTATCTTCAAGTAACTCCATACGAGCTACCATTGAGTTCGGTTTTTTCTCTGGTGCATCTTGGCCGAATGGGACGAAGTAGATGTTTTTTGTAGCCATTAGGCGCATGAGGTTGACGCCAACAGGGTGATGACAATATAAATATTTCTTTTTTCTTCTATTATATGTTTATTTCACAAGCTGTAAATTTATTTTCATTTCAAAGCATGTATATCATATTCTTCATTGAAGCTAAATGTGAAATTAAAGAAAAGAAATAATACATACTTAATATATAATTTCTTTTAGGGGGCATCTTCATGAAGGTTGTACGCTCTATATTTAAAACTTTTCGTTTAGTAGGTTTAATTGTAAAGCCAGTACTTAAAGCATTATCTAAAAGTAAATTTTAAATCTCATAAAAATTAAAATCCCCTTCTGCATATAAGTGCAAAAGGGGACTTTTTTCAAATTATTCTATTCGTTCTACAGACAGTACTCATAGATAAATAAGAAACGGTGTATATTTACACTAACATTTATAAAGATGGAAATCAATATATAATTATCTACATATAGAACCAGATAATAATTTTTGTTCATAAAACTATTCTTTTGTTAAAAAAATGATTAATTCACTTTAATATATTCATACCACCATTTACCACCAGGTCTAGTATCCATCCACCAGGTAATCTTGTCTAATTCTGGATTAGGTAAAACCTCTGTTTCAATATGAGCAAGACCTGTTAATGGATTAACAACCACTTTCCCCTTTGTTCCTCTTTCGTTCATCGCTTGGATAGCTTCTTCAATTAAGTTAGTACCGAATTCACCAGATTTAATATATTGATATCCGCCATTAGAAACAGGTTGTTCGGGTTGTTTTTCTTCTGTAAACCAAGATAAAGATTTGCTCCCAATCAATTCATTCAAATCACATTTACCAATACCAGCTACATTCCCTGTTTCAGTGTATTGCCAAATATCGCATGGATAAGCTGGTCTATTCCCGCCATAACGAGGAATCCATACAAAGTCAGCGTTTATTTTATCTGCTTGGAATTCTTTGTATGTGTGGTGGCCAACATATAATCCAACCTTTTTAGCACCAAGTCTGCGTAATTCATCAATGAATGCCTGCGTGCCAGCTCTCATATCCCCCATTGTTTTTACTTCCACATCAGCAACCCAAAATAAAGCACCTTTATCACCACGATTCCAGAAGTCACGAGCTTCTACACGTGCATCATTCTCAGAAACGAAACGACAGAATGCATAGTTACCAAATGGAACGCTACGTTTTTTCATTTCTCTTACATATCCTTGATACATATGATCTACTGCGTTCGTACCATCTTGCACCCTAGCAATCACTAAATCCAGCTGTGACGCTGCTACATCCCAATTAATATTACCATTCCATTTAGAAATATCTACAATATAACCCATTATTTATCATCCCCTTCACTATTTACATCATGATCAGACCAAATGCCAAGTGCGATACCAACAGTTAATAAATAAGGTGCTAATTCATCTAAGAAGCTTTTCGCCTCTGGTACACCAAACTTTGTAAACAAAAATCCAAGCAAAGAAAAAACCGCAACCCATGTTTTCCAGTTGCGGAATCGTTTTTTTATATTCTCTTTTGATTGATTCATAGTTAATTTATCTCCTTTTCTACATTATCAATGCGCTTATGCGCTTGTTTAGAGCTTTCTTCGACCCTTGTAATACGCTCGCCAAACGAAACCATCTGCCTTTCACTCGCCTTTTGGTCTATACGAATATCATCAACACCTTTACTGATGTATTCTAATTTCGCTTTCATCTCTGCCCCTTGTTGACCGTCTGACTTAATTTCTTTTGAGCGATTTAGCGAGTAAGAAAAATACCCGATTAATGCTGATGCGATTGCTATAAGTACTCCAATTTCAATTGTCATAACTTCACTCCTTTTATGCTGCAAAATAACTTGGATCCATTCCAAATATCTCTGCAATATCTTCTTCACTTCTATCTTTCAAGTAAGATTCAGTTGTAGAAATATCCGAGTGGTTAGCCAACGACTTTAGCTTCTCTAGTGGTACACCTTGCACTTTTAAATTATCTAATCTGCTATGACGGAAACAGTGCGGATTTATTTTAAACTCTTTACCTTCTTTTTCACGCAGCATCTTAGCAAATATCTTGCACCAATAATTAAATACGCTTTTATTTAAAAGTTTTCGCCCACCATTCTTATAAACTCTTACAAATAAATCTGGAATAGTATCTTTACCTAGTTGATCTATATATAAACGAATACATTTCTGCACTCGTGGATTGTAATATAATCTAAACTTCTTACCACGCTTCCCTCGGACCACATTTGTATAATATTGTTCTGTCAGTCCTTCTTTTTGAACTTGGTAAACTTCATTTTTTCTAGCTGCACTGTAGTATGAAAGTGCTAAATACGTAGCTAACATATATCTTTCTTCTGCTATTAACTCATCGATTAACCATTCAATTTGTTCTTCAGTTATAAATGTAATTTCTCTAATTGGATTCTTAGGTAAACCACGTACCCTTGAACCTACATTGAATTCATAATTATAGTCATCATCGTCTGCGCAAAATTCAAGTGCTGAACGTAAAGCACTCATCAATCCATTTACACGCGCATTAGACATTCCCATTTCTTGAAAAATAATAGATAAGTTTCGAATGTCTTTACGTGTTAAATCAATAAGATTTTTATTTTCGAAGTGTTCATGTACTAGAAACAAAATAATTCGTAAATCCCAATTGTATTGCTGTAAAGTGCTTGCCGCTTTTCCTTGTGCTTTCTTTTCAATAAGAAAATCCTTGACTAGACTTTTATTTTTCTGGCTAACATACTTTTCATAAATCGCTTGGTCTACTATTCGTTTCACACTAATCATCTCCTCAAAATAAAAAGAGAAGCGAAATCGCTCCTCTTGATCTATGAATTGAATCTATTTACAGCTTCACTTTATTTTTTACACGAACTGGACCATCATATAATGTTTCAAAAAAATAATTTTCACTTCTTTTTTCACTAAAATAGTTACGCGCTAACGTTTTCAAATCTTCATAATGCTTCCCTGTGCTAAAATCAATCCATGTCATATCAGCAGTTATAATACGACCAGGTTCTTCTATTTCCACTTCATAAACATGATTTATGTTGAACTTCTTTCGATATGCTAATGCCGCTTTTAAATCTTTTACTAGATATTTTGATTCTAATCGAGAAGGTGCCGAAGGAAAGCTAACTTTTCTTACTTCTTCAAAAATCATCTCTCTTAAATGTTGAGCGTAATTATGTTCGCTTCCCCTATAAAAATCAGGATGCTGTATTGCTTTACCATAATTAATAGTCAACAGTTCACCTTTTTTTAATTCCGTATTGGATGCATGATAGAAAATCCCCAAACATTTCTCCTCCTAACGCATATTAAAAATAAGAATAAAATAATACGAATATTCTATCATAACAATGATCTTTAATCTAATTATTCGAATTTACGATAACCACTTCTGTTAATACAAGCCGTATTTTATTAAAAATAAAAAGCCCACTATTGTGCGCTATCCGTAATTAAATCCGCTCTTCCATTGTCAGTTAGGTATTTATCGATTCTTTCTTTGTACGTCTTCATCTTTACAATGATAAATGTATAGGTAAAAACTTCATCGATAACTCGTTGTGCCATGTATTCTGCCATTTTGGGTCCACTCCTTTTTTATTGAATACCTGCAATAATCATTTCATCCATTGCCTTCTGCATTAATTCCATCTGCTTTTTAAGTTTTTCTAATTCCGATGGTTCCTCTGGTTGCGGTTCTTCAGGCTTGGGCTCAACTGTTTTAACCCATTTTACCCCCGTGAATATTGGATCGTAAGCTAACCAGGGGCAAACTTCTAAAGTACAATTTTCTGGGATATCTGGCTCGTAACCTACAATAACATCTTCCTTATATGGCACTTTAACAGGTACATACTCAACACTGCGTATAACACAATCAGGACATTCGTGTTTGTCGATCGGTTCCTCTGGAAGAAATTCCATTGCCTCTTCTGGATCTTCACCCGGATCGGGGAGCGGCACGTCAGGTTTATACGTACCATCCTCAATAGATTGGTGAAGCTCACATAACTTCTCTTCTGTAACAATTTCTTTCTGTTCTTCTCGGATGAATTCTTTTCTTTCGTAAATCGGTTTCTCATCTAACGGAATGATTTCCGTAAATTTCCCTTTATCATCGTAACAATAGCCGTAATATTTAGCCATGAAATAGCCTCCTTTAATTCACTACGAAAGTAGTTAATATTCTAAATCTCTTCCCTGGGGCGTCAACATATATTTCTCCATTGTATCGAACCATTACTCGTGATGGCGTTCCATCAACGGCGATTGCGTCGAATGCATAAGATTCTGTTGGGCACATATCAGCAGGTAGAGTTGTAACAATAAGACCTGTAGCTCCTGCATTTCTAACTACGTCTAAATTAACTGTTACCACATTCCCTTTCCGTGTAGCTAATTGAGGGGTTGCGCTTCCTGCTGTAGCGTCTGCCGTTAATGTTAAAGTTACTTTCCCGTCTTTCGTTTTCGTCACTACGTTAGTGTTTGGCGCAAGGATATTGAAAGATTTTGCAGTTTTATCATAGGAGAAAATCGAATTACCTGCACCAGAATGGTAGGCTCTCCAGTTGCCGCCTACGTCTTGACCTAGTACAACGTCTATGTCACCACCTGTAGTCCATTTTAATTCACGGTAAGATGCCCCTGTCGGTCTATCAAGTTGTAAATCTCCTGTCATGACCTCCCCAGACTTCTTAACAAGGTTCGCAGCGTTGACATTGAAACCGTTGTCGTCATTACTCCAAAGAACTTTATCTCTCTTCCAATCTTTCATGTACAACTGCTTGCCGTCTGCTGTAGACATGATGCCCGTGTCCATGAATTCTCCATATCGCCATATTAAACCTTTACCGCCTGTACCATAAATAAAGTTATTAGCTACAGTACCGCCGTTAATATCTAGTTGTTGAATCCATTCTCCCCACACACCTTTATTCCATAGCCTTACCCAAACCATAGGTGTTGCAACAGCAAGTGTAGTAGCCGTCTGTTTAGCGTAGTCAGAGGATGTGTGTTTAACCACTTCAATATAGAAGAACTTAGATGAAGCCGCTGCACCGTCTGGCGTGTTCAACATGTTCTGCCCAGAGTACTGTCCAGCTTTGATTATAGTATTCAAGTCTTGACCTGTTATCGTAATAGCTCGTCCATCAGGTTGTGTGAACTCTGAATAGTTTTCCGATTTCTTCACAAGGTTAGTAGTCGAATTCAATGTAAATGTATCAGTCGATGCTTGATACTCCCATACGAATTTATTTCCTTCTGTAGGGTGTAATTTCTGCATAATTAACTTATTGTTTCCTGCTTGAGCACGTATTTTAAATTCATTATCATTACTGCCTTTAAAAGTAACGTTTCTATCAACGTTCATGTTTAGATCGCCTGTCATCGTATCCCCAGCTTTTTTAACTGCTGCATCAGCTTTTGCCCCTGCTGCGATGATACCGTCAATATCTACTCCTTTAAGTTTCTCCCCTGCTTCAATCGCTTTTTGGATAATTGTAAATTCATTTGTAGATTCAACGGCACCATTACCTGAATATGATTGTTTAACAGTAAATCCAAACGGTTCTGCATCTAACTCCTGGTCCTTTTCAAAAATTCGAACTTGCCCATACACATTTCCTGCCGCTGCTAGAGTTTGTGTTTTTAAGATAATTTGATATTTACCTTTCGTCGCGTTAATCGGTTGCAAATCTTCCTGAAACACTGTTGTACCATCTGGCTTTTTAAAAGTGATTCGAACCGCTTTTGCCTGACTCAAATCTAATTCCTGTCCTTCATTTGTTATGTTTAATACTAATTTAGCGGAATTTCTATCACCTTGTGAGAAACGTATTTCCTTTGTAGATATCTCATTTACTAAATCTACAGTAAGTTCTCGTGTTTTGAATGTCATAAAATCACTCCTCTATGCAAAATAAAAAAGACCAGCGTTTGCTGCTCCCTTGGTTTTAACTAATTAATTTTTGAAGTAATGCTTTCATTTCTGATACGTCATTTTCAAGTGTTGCTACTCGCTCTTTGAGTTGTTTATTCTCTGCTTTAAGTTCAATATATATTTTTTGCGTTGCATCGATTGCAAGAGAAACTACAGGATATAGATTAATAGCTTCCTTTTCTACTGTAGTAAATACATCATCAGAATCCTCTGCTATAAACCCATATTGTAGAGGGATATCTTTAACAGTAGGTAATGGATCTCCTTCTTTTCTGTTCTCTCTCATCTCATACAATCTATCCATATCGGATTTAAAGTGATACTGTTGCACTTTAAGTCCCATAAACTTATCAAGTGAATCAATTTCAATATCCTTAATGGCTGTTTTAATTTTTCTTGTAGATGTCTGTTGTAAGGATACAGCCTTAATATAACGAGCTTCTAAATCCCTAAATTCATTACCGTTAACACTTTTAATTTGAAGACTGCCTTGATAACCAGAGGCGTGAGAGGACCTCATTAGAACATAAGCAAGCCTAAAATCAGCATTCATATCATCGTCTTTTATAACAGGTGCATTTTGCTCACTTGGTTTGTTGGTTTTTGAAAAAATCCAGTTACCATTACCAGATTCGATATATACTTCTTTGTTAGCCTTTACCCATGCGTAACTAGCCGCACCTACATACACACGACCACCATAAGTTCCAGCAAGACCTTCTGTCCCTATATAAACATCATTTTTAGACTGTAAATTAAGCCTTCCATCAGCACTTATATTCATATGCCCGCCATCACGATAGAATGAAATTTGTGAGCTTCTAGAAAATTCATTTGTAGTAGGATTATAGTATGCAACCATACCTAGAGTTGCATATGATGTGTCAAAATTCTCTACTCCATTTATCCTTGGGGTTACTTGTGTAAGTGCAAATGAACCGTTCATTGACCCTTGCGCACTGTCTCGCCCTAAAATAAAAGTTGGTTGGAGTCCTCCGTCTGTTGATCTATCATAAAACCCTAAAAATCCACGTATTTCATTTTTATCATATAGACGTATGTTTTGTTTATTAATTTGTATATATCTTTGTTCGGAATCTCCTGTAGTCTTTAAAGTCACTCCTTCTAAAACTTGCCCTTTAATATGATTCGCTGTAATAAAACCTACTAAGTTAATCTTGTTCGCATTCAATGTTATATTCTCTTTACTCATATTGAATGCTGCGATTACACCGTTTTCCTTTACAGATATACTAACGCCTTTTTCTGTTAGCTCAAGGCGTGATTCCATAGTTCTTACATAGGAATCTTTAGCAAATTCTCCATCTGCTTGCGTTCTTGTATATACTTCTGTCTTTTTTGCTGCTAAATCGATACCTTTCTCATTAACACTAAAACGGTTGTCGATCATAGTCATCTTCTGATTAAATTGCTCAGTTGCAAGCTTGTTCGCTAGTTCTGCTAATAGATCTTCTTTATTTTTATTAACTGTATTCTTCAAATCAGGAATCTTAAAACCAGCAACATAATCCTCTACTTGTTTCAATTCAACTTTTGCATTGATTGCTGTTGCCTGTTGTTCAATTTTAGAATTTGCTTCAGTAAGCTTTTTACCTTGCGCATCTACTATATTATTTAAATTCCCAACTGTGGAGGATAAACCGCTTGCTGTTTTTTCAACTTCTAAAACACGTTTATCAAATCCATTTTGGTTATTTTCTACTATTGTTATTGTTTCTTTGATACCATCCACACTTTTTGTAATTTCATTTGTTTTCTTCGTAAATTCATCATTTGCAACTTGGTTTTCTGGGGCTGGCGTCCAATCCTGCGGCTTATTCCCTTTATATAGAGCAACCCACTCTACAGTAGCTTTTGTAGTATTACTTGGAGAGTTATATAAACTTAACTTTCGTTCATTCCCACTTGTAGCCGCAACAGCTTTGAAGGTTACATAAGTTATTCCATTAGCGTAAACACTTGTTGCATATCCAACATTGCTAGACCCACCATTCTGCCAAATCCCAAATTTTTGACCTTGAAGGACACTTCCTTTAATTACAAAGGTATATTCCTCACCTGTAGCGAAATTTTCAGTTAGAGAATATTGATTGATTAAATAATCTGTTTTCTCATATTTTACATTTGAATCTAATGCAAGGTTACGTCCCCCAACCTTATCATTATTAACTTTCGTTTCTACACTAGTTAACTTTTCATTGATTTTACCTGCTTGCTCTGTAATTTCAGTTGTTGTTTTCTTGAGATCATTTGCTGTTTGCTGCACATCTGAAATTGTCTTTTTTGTACCTTCCACAGTTTGCTCGACTGTATTTAATTTCCCGCTAATTTCCCCATCTTTTTTCGTTAATGATTCAATAGAAGTTTTAAATCCATCAGCGGTTTGTTCTGATGTAGTAACTCGTTCGGTAAGCTTTCCCTGTTCGTTTTGTATATTTGATACAGAAGTATTGATCCCTTTAATAGTAGTCTCAATTTCTACTGTTTTTTTCGTGAATTCAGTTGTTGATACCTGATCTTCTGGTGCTGGTGTCCATGCTGTCGGTACTGTGCCAATTTCTAATTTAGCCTTTTCAATTAACGTATCCCCAGTGAAATCACGTGCTAAAGCGTAAGCTGAAATCCCTTTAATAGGCTTATCTATTACTACAGCACTCGCTGTGAACCTTTCCTTGTTATACTGTTTACCTGGTGTTAGGCGGTTTTCTATGCGACAACTTGGATACTGAAATGTATCGTCTGTGAAAGTAATCTTCACTTCGATACCAACCCATTTATTCGTTACACCCCATGCCGTAACTTTACCTGTAAATAGGAAACTCATAGCAATATTCTTACCCTGCATTAAAGTAACTGCATCTTTGGCTACATCAAAATAAGTAGATTGCTTGTTTTCCCCAGTCTTCACTAAATGCGATTTAGTAGCCGTTTCTAGTAATAGATTTCGAACACCAATTTCCGTATTATCAACTTTTGTTTTTAAATCAGTAAGTACTTGTTTCGTACCATCAGCGGTTTGTATTACTTCATTCGTTTTCTTTTCAAGCTGTGATAGACCCTCATTCGTTTTCGTTAACTCTGACTTCTCGGCTTTCTGTGTAAGAGCTTCATTCGTTTGACCAATAGATGTATTTATATCCTTGAATTTCTGTACATTCCCTTGTTTATCAGTTTCATAGACTTGTTTACCAACAGTGTTATTATCGATGTAATCTCTCGTATAAACACCTGATTTATCAGCCTTATCTTTTAGCTGAGTATTAATCCATGTTTGATCCACTTTGTCATTAACTTGCTTTTGAACATCAACTATTTGTCCAGCTATTTCTTGAGCTTTATTTTCCACAGTTTGAACTTTTTGATTTAACTCTTTTTTTGTGGACTCAATATCTTTATTAACCTGCTCTAATGTTTCTTTTTTGACAGACTCTACATCTGGTACAACAGATTCCCAAGCTGTACCTGTCCATATTTTTAAAATACCAGGCTTTCCATTGCTAATATCACGCCAAAGTGTTTTATAGGGCTTTAATCCTGTTGTCGGCGGATTCTTAGCTTCTATAATTTCAACGGTATTATTTTTAAGATTCTCTTGAACCTTTTCAGCAAGTGTTTTGGCTGCTTCTGATTCTTTTTGTGCATTACCAGCGGTTTCGTTAGCTTCTTTAACTAATTTATCTAGCTGATCTATCATTTCTTGTTTATTTCCTAAGGAACTAAGAATGCGATTGTAAATCTTTCGTAGTTCTTCATTTGGATCTGTAATCTCACGGTAATCACCATACACATATTTATCTTGCAATGGATTTTTATGTGATTCATCACCAGCAATTGTTCTCGCTTCTAAATAAAGCTTAGGCGTGAATCCAGTATCTTTAATTCGAATTGAATCTCCCTCATTGATTAACTCATGAGCTAGTCCAAATACACGCCCTATACTTTGTGCTTGAACATCATAAGAAACAGAAGTATTCACACGTTTTGCTAACTCTGCTTTCATAAGAGTCAACAATCGTTCTGGTGTTATATCTTCTTCTGTTTCTGGAGTGTAAAATCCAAATTTATGTTTACCTTTTTCATTCCAGCGTTGAAAAGCATCGCTATCCACAATATATGGCATACCTTTGTTTATATCTGCGATAGTGAGAACTTCTCCACCTTCTTTTTTGATAAAGCCAATTAAAGCTGTACAAATGTTTTGTGAGTTTTCAATACGTTTAATTCCAACTAAATCTTTACCTAACGAGACTTCCTTACCTGTTTCTCTCCCTCTTTTTTTCACCATGTCTACATACCAACCTACGATTTGAGAACCGACCACTTCAACACGGTATATAATTTCTAATTCAAATAGGGAAGCAATCTTTTTTAAGAAACTCAACGGATCTATAAATTCATCAATAGTCATAGAACGAAAACCAGCATACTCTGTTTTACCACGCTGCCATTTTACACCTACAAGAGCAATGTCCATAAATTCATTTACTGTCTTACCTTCAATTTTCTGTGGACGAATATAGTCATCTTTAGCAAGATTAATCCATGCACCTGATGCATAAGTAATTACGGATCTATCGTTAGGATCTTTCTCTACTTCAGTGATTACATACGGAACAATACGCCCATCCCTTACTTCTTTTAATACTAAGTTTTGTTGCATAAGTGTGGCTGCATATTTCGTGTTATCAAATACTTTAAACTCCAAAGTATCGATATTATTCTTGATTTCCCAATGCCGTTTATCATCCCAGTAATCTTTTGGCTGTATAGCTGAAACGATTTGACTAGTTTTAAAATCAATAATATGTAAGACTCCACTTGGTGTTCTCATCTAAACCGCTCCCTATATTTAACCCTGGCTGTTCCGATATCAGAAGGCATGATTTCTAGTATATTAGTACCTTTATTAATGACAGGAAAATTACTGAAAATGTCTTTAATATTAATCGCATCCTTCCCTTCAATCGTTACATGACTATTTTCTGTATCAATTACAACTTTATCGCCAACATCTACTATATAAGGCGGTGTGTTTTTCGTATTTAAATTCACTTTCCAAAACTTCAAATCACTAACTGACATCGCTTCTACTGGCGGTACATCCTGCCATTGCATGATGCTAATCTGTATTTGAGCTGCTTTTTCCATGTGATAGTTATTTTCATCAGTCCACCGTGCGAAACGTTCTGAATCATCTTTTTCTGTCCCAGGAAGAAATTTTGAAATATACGCTTCCCATACGTTTCCTGTTCTAGCTATCCACAATCGACCGAAATATTGATTCCATGTATTTGGATAATCACCGCTCTCATAAATCAGCCCTGTTTTCCCTGGTTTGTTATCGTATCCGATAACCATCGTTCCAAAATTTTGTTCAGCTTGCCAATAGAGATCATTCATAGCAATTTTTGAAAGTACCTTACTATTTTCATCGAGTATTGCTATCTCAACTCGTCCCATTTCATTGATTTTCTTACTCTTACAAGTAACGTAGGCTTGCATAATAAAATCTTGTAATGGACCACCAGGTATACTCTTTTTAACAGCTGCACCATGCCATCCTTTACCTGTTCCAGTACCGAAATCAGAACAATAAAATTGATATTTATCTGATTTCATTTCGCCAACTGGCTCACCATCTTCCATTGCACTGACTTTACTCCATCCGACTGTAGTAGCCATTTCATCCCATACTATACGCTGATTCTTTTCTACAGGCTTTTCCACAGTTTTTAGTGGCATACCGATACGAAAATAATCTCGATTATTTAAAGATATTCCACCGAACCATACATCTAAAAAAGTGTTTGGTTTCGTAATGTCAATCTCAATAATAGGATTAGAGTGAACTGTTCCTTTGTTTTGAACATTTGCCGTTAACCCACGTGCACCTGATTGAAAATCTACTGTTCGAGTAGGTCCTAATTTATAAGGCATCGGACAAATAAACTTCAAAGTACCTTTACCTAACGTAACGAAATCCTCAGGATTAAAATCTTCATCAATAATAGCTAAATATGTTCTATCAGGAGTTGCATCAAATACTAGCTCAACTGCTTCTTCTGTAATTAACCAAGCTGCTATTTCTTCTTTTAATGTTTCTAAATCTTTTCCATCTGGAACGATAATTCCCACAGGGACAGGAAGTGGACGAGGATCTGTTTCCATTCCTAATAATCTTGCGCCTGGATATCCAGGCGTTTTTAAGAAATTGCGTTTCAGAGGTGCCCATGTTGGTGGACTCCATCCTTTTTCTATTTGGATGTATTTTTTCCGTTCGTTATTAAATGTAAAAGAACTCATTTTTCCACCTCATTTCTATATAAAATAAAAGAAACCCTAACCTAAAAGGCTGAGTTTCTTGCTGTTTCTCTATCTTGATACTCTTTCGTATATCGATAAGTCCCACGCGCCACATCTCGTCCCTCTAAAACAACAGGAACTTCAACAACTAAATCACCACCAAGCATTGGAATGGCTCCACCACCAGATGATCCAGACGAATAATTAATCACTTGATTTGATACGCTATTTGCCATAGCTTGTCTGCTATTTGACATACTTCCATACACACCACTCATAACAGACTTTAATCCTGATAACTGGCTCATAGAGCTAGCCATCATACGGCTCATGTCACCCAATAGTTGATTGATTTCTCCCGACATAGCAAATTGTTGTTGTGGCATGGCTGCTACTATTCCCGCACCAATATCTCCAAGTGTTTTTTTATTCAATGGTAAAACCGCTTCTTTTCCAGCTTCTCCTGCACCTTGTAAGTTTCCACCATTCATTCCAAAGATAGTCGGTTTAGTGAAAATACCACCTTTAGCGCGCCAATCAACATTAATTCCTGATGGATAAGTAACGTCTTTACCCAGTACATTTTTTGTACTAGTTTCTAAACTAAAGTGCGGCATTTTAGGCATTTCAGGTTTAGGAATTTTCAATTTCAAATTATCAAAGAATCCTTTGATTTTATCAATGAACCCCTTTACCCCATCAACTGCATCTCTTATTGGATCCATAATAAATCTTTTTGCCGCTTCAAATTTTTCTTGTGCGGCACTCTTCACGGAATCAAATTTCTCGCGCGCTGAATTATATAAATCAGTGAATTTTTGTTTGGCTTGATTATACGTTTCAGTTACTGGATTAATTACGTATTGCTTCACTAAATTCCAGGCTAAAAGTGTATAGGATTTTATAGATTCCCAATTTCCTAATATCCAGTTAGCTAAATCTGCTAGTTTTTGTTTCGTTGTATTCCACAATTCCTGAACCGGTTGAATAACATACTGTTTTATTAAATTCCAACCTGCTAGTGTATAAGATTTTGCTAATTCCCACTGTGAACTTAGCCAAGAAACCAAATCAGAAAATTTTTCTTTCACTAAAATCCAAGTTTCCTGGACTGGTTGGATAATATACTGCTTGCATAAAGACCAAGCAATTTGTGTTGCTAACTTTACTAACTCCCATTGTTGGCTCAACCAGTTAACCAAATCACCAAATTTTTCTTTGACTAAATTCCACGTATCTTGAACAGGTTGAATAATATATTGTTTCAATAAACCCCATCCAATTTGCGCGGCCGCCTTTGCAATTTCCCATTGTGTGCCAAGCCATGAAACCAATTCGCCAATCTGTTGACTTACCCAATCATACGCTTCTTGAATCGGTTGAATAATATATTGAGATATAGCCGCCCAAGCAATTTGTGCACCTGCTTGTATTAATAACCATCCAGCTTGTAGGACCGTTGAAATTAATGAAATAATTGGATCTAAGAATGTAAGTATAGAATTCCAAATTTCTTGCCATTTTTGGAACAATTGCATAAAGAATTGAGATGCTGTTTCAACCAAGGATGACCACCAAATCGATGCTGTTTCTACTAAGGAAGAGAGCCAACTTACAGCTGTATCAACTAAAGAAGAAAACCACCCTGTTGCTGTGTCTACTAAAGAAGATAGCCATGAAGATGCCGTCTCTACTAAAGAAGACCAATAAGTTGATGCTGTTTCGACAAGTGAAGACCACCAAGTCGATGCCGATTCAACAAGTGATGATAGCCACATTGTCGTAGATTCTACTAGAGAAGACCACCAACTAGACACTGATTCTACAAGAGAAGATAGCCAAGCTGATGATGTCTCGACTATTCCACTCCACAAATTTGATAAATAATCACCTATAAAATTAAAAGTATCTATTGTCCACTGTTTTATAGAATCCCAGTTTTTATAAATGGCAACACCTAAAGCAACTACCGCGGCTACAATAACAGCAAAAAGGGCTATCCATCCCATCATCGCTGCTCCTATCCCTGATATGACGACAACTATCGGCGCTAAAGCCATAAACGCTCCTGCGATTACTCCAATAGCTACTGCAATAGCTGCCAACGTAGCTGCTAATTTGGGATTGTTAGAAATCCAATCAGCTATTTTAGCAACGACATCAGCTATAACACTAAGAACTGGCTTGAGGGCTACTTGTAAATCTTGCATTGCCTTTTGGAATTTAACTGCTGGATTTGCATCCATTTTCTTAATAGAATCATTTAATTTGTCTTGTTGCTTTCCAAAATCGACTGTTTTATCTTTCGCACCTAGCAAAGTATTAATGATGTTTTGCCCTTGATCTTCGTACATCGTACCAAAAAATTTAACACCTAATTCATTACGTTTGGTTTCATCATCAACCTCAGATAAAGCCTGGGCAATTTCAGTCATAGCCGCTGAACCTTCTTTACCACCATTAGCTACAGCTTGCCCCCACTTTTCAACTTGTTCTGCCGAAATTTGCGTGCCTTCAAGGGCTTCTTTCATCGCTTTATCGACACCTTGACCAAACTCAGCCGCTTTGATACGTCCTTCTTTTAAACCCGTTATGTTCAGTAAAGTACGCAACACTTTACCCGTCCCCAAAGGACCGCTCACTGTCGCCAGTAAGACCAGACTATATCATCATCTAAGCAAAAACAGATCCTAGATGCTCCCCATTTCCACTATCATTCGCTTATAGTGTACGTCTCTCGACTAGTCGTTACACCTTCATCTAACAAATCAAATTTGTACCCTTCTAAATGACGATATTTACTTTTTTGCCTATTAAAATCATCTTCTACAGAAATTTTCTTACCTAATAACTTTGTTAATAAATATAAACTTATTTTAAACTGCTTACTTGTTATTTCTTTCGTTTCATAGATTGTAACATTACCTAGATTATCAGTAACTTTAACTTTTACAGCGGCGGGATTTTTACCTCCTGCAATAGCTTGACCGTTTCCGTAATTCGGGTTATTAGCTCCACCTACGTCTATTTTTTCTCTAGCTATTTTTAAGTTTCTTTTGTGTTCTTCTGATTTCTTTTTTCCTTTTAACGCTTGGCTTATATTTAAACGCTCTTGTTCAGTTTTCTTACGTCCGTATATCGGACTTGAATCCCCACGTTTTCCGTACATTCCATTTCTTTTTCCAGAACGAGCTAGACTTTGCTTTCTGCGGGTTTCTTCTGACACAACCACGCCATAATTCGGATGTAACGATCCTTTCCGACCGTACATGTGGTTAAACTTTCCTTCTACCGCACCAAGTCCTCCATCATCTAAATTAACAAGTTTGTAGTTTAAAACATGCTTATATTCATAAATAAACCAAACTTCAGCATCATAAGCCTCTTTTTCGGTTAAATTATTAGATATGATAGCTACAGCTACCTCAGTTTTGTTTAAAATATTTTTAAAATACCTATTTCTACTTTTATCAATTTGATACGCTCGATTACCACTACCTTTTCCTACATAAAAAGGCTCGTTAGTATCAATCCTTATCCATTCATAAATATAAAATCTTCTATCCATACCCTCACTCCTAATACAATATCTTACAGCAATAGAGAGGATTATTGAATAATTAAAAGTAGTATCAACAGTAAAAATGACTCATCAATTTAAAATAATTAAATCATCTGTAAAAGGATGTCTGTCTAAATATACAAAGTAAATAACATCTTTGATTTATTAAATGCTTGGCACGGTATTGTCTCTATGACAGAGAGTTCCACCGTTTTAAAGGAGTTTTCTATGAATGTCACCACTCATAGGGACAATACTTTATCCAATAAATTATCGATATTCCAAGTACCTGTTTCAACCCCAGCTGCCATAATAGCTTGTACTTCTTCAGCTGTATAACCTGCTCTTGTAAGCTGTCCACCATATTCAGCGATAATATCTAACTGTTCTGGTGGAAAACCCATTTTCAATAAGGCATCAGCCATACCAAGAGCACCTTCTTGTGAAATACCTAGTTCACTGCCGATTTCATTTGTTTCTTGAATTAACTCAGTAAAATCTATACCTTCATAGGACTGTGCAATTGCTACTGCTCCCTTTACGATTGCTGCATTTGCTTCATCACTTACATCTTTATTTAAAGCCCATTGTCTACGCACACCAGCAAGCGATTCTTCCGCATCTAATCCATAAGCCGAAATACCTCTTATTGCATCCTCTACGGATTTTTTTGATGAATCTGGAACATCAAAAGCTATATCAATTTTCGTTTGTAGCTTTGACATATCCATAGCTTTTTCAATAGCTGTCGCAATTCCGCCACCAGCTGCTAATCCACCAATAACATTTTCTAATCCTATTTTTAGCCCTTCAAACTTTTTCTCTGTTCTCCCAGCTTCTTGTTGTAAATCCCTTAATTCATTTTGTACCTGTCGTATCGAATTACCAGCATCCACAGATCTTAGCGCACGTTGTAATTTATCAATATCTGTCCCTGCGCCTAATGCTTCTTTTCCGATAATTCCAATTGCTTGCTCTAACTGCTTACTTGTAGCCGTTCCGTTTCTAATTGCATTCACAAGACGATTTCCTAACGCTCCTGCAAAATCATCAACGCTTTTCCCTGTAGCTCTGAATAACGTTTCTAATTGTCTTGTGGAACTAGCTACACTTTCCTGCTCGGCTTTCATGTTTCCAAGCTTATTTTTCAGACCATTAAGAGACCCTTCTGTAAATTCAATCTCACGCCTGAACGCACGATATTGTTCTTCAGAAATTTTACCGTTTTGAAATTGTGCTTGAACTTGTTGTTCTGCTGCTTTTAATTTATCTAGCTTTTGCGTGGTATTTTCAATCTGTTGTGTAAGTAACTGTTGTTTTTGAGCTAATGCTTCCACATTACCAGGATCAAACTTTAACAACCGTTCAACGTCTTTAAGTTCTTTTGTTAAATCATTACTTCGTTTATTTACATCTTTTAAAGCATTTTGAAGACCAGTAGTTTCTCCACCAATTTCAATCGTAATCCCTTTAATTCTTCCTGCCATTTTCTCACCCCTTTCTTAGAATGAATCGAAGTCTTTTTGACCCGCTTTACGTGTTTTGTCTTTGTCTGGATTCTCCATTTCAGCGAATTCAGCAATATAATCAAAACAATCACCAACGGTCATATCTTCTAAATCCCAACGTGTTAATTTCGCTTTATAACAAAGAGCAAGGAACAAATCAGTGGTTAATTCTTCAGCACTGAATGTCCCTTGCTCTCCATTATTTTTCTTTATTTTTTTTTTGCTCCCATAGTAACCTGAACTAATTCCATGACTTCTGGCATAATTTCTTCAATCGGGAATTCTTCAAATTCATCCAGCCACGTCATAGGATCAGGAATACTTTGATCAGCCGTTTTAGCGTATAACCACGTCAAATCATAAATAAGCTCAAAATCCACGTTACTTAAATCTAAATTAGACACATCAATAGGTTGTTGTGAACCATCTGGTGAAGTTAAAGCATTAATTGCTCCTAACGCCATCAGATCTGCAAATAAATTACGTCTGAATTGCGCTTTGTATCGTTTAACTGTTGCCGCTGTAGCTTTTAATTTAACTTTTTGTCCATCTATAACAATTGTCTTTTCCATCTATATTAAGCTCCTTTTTTCATATATGCCGCGTTGTACCAGCCGTCATAAATTGCTTGAGTAGTTTTAGAAGTTGTTTTTGTTTTAACCAGTCGTTTTCCACCTGGTACTAAAACAATTGGACTTGAAACAAACTTTAGTTCATTTGTATTTGGTTCAGCTGAAGTTGTTTTTGTTTTAGATGCAATGGTTGGTCGACTCGCTGAACAGTTATACATAATGTGTCGAACTGCTTTTTCATCCCCATCAAATTCAAATAACAGTGCAAATGGTTTTCTCTTTGCATTTGCAACTTCGTTTAACACACCGTCTGTTTCATCTAATTGCTCTCCTAACACGTCAATTGCAAATTGTTCTGGAATATTAGCAATTCCCAACGTGCCATCATAACCTTGGTTATTGTCTGCTGAATAGTAAACCATATCGTCCGCATAAAATTCCGTTAACTCACCCTTAGGTTCAAAGGTTAATTCAACTCCACCTGGCATTGGAATTGGAACTCCAAATTTAGCCGTACCATTTGTTACATCTAATAATGCATAATGAACATTTTTTAAACCGAAAGTAACTTTGTTCATTTATATCAACCTCGTTTCATATAATTTTTGATACATTTTTTCAGATTCAATAACCCCTTCCAATGGCGAGTCATAAGGAATCTCATGATCGCCCAGGACCTTTTCAAGTTTGGCTTCTGCAACTAAATCTTTCTTAGTTGTGTAAAGCTCTATATTTAAATCATTAATCTTGTGATAAACCTTGTTATCAGCCATTAAATTCGCTGAACCGTCCACAAGAAAACAAATATATGGCGGTTTTGGTACTTGGTTACCTGGTGTTGCTGTGAAATGCGAATAAGCTACAGGATAACCTGTAGCTTCAAGGATTTTTGTTATTTCACCTAATGTCATTGTTGAACCGCCCTTTCGATGCGTCTTGGCAATTCATCAATTACAAACTCTTCAACTGGACGAATATGCACTTGTGCCGGAACACGTCCACCACTAACTTTTGCATGTCCATTTTCTAAAAGGTGTGTTAATTGTCCTTTTGTATTATGAAGAACAACACCTTTACCTTCTTTCTTCTTACGCCACCTTTTACGATAAGTACCTGTTTTTTTAGGACTATTTTGCTTTAATTTATCTACAGCAATATCCCCTATTTCTTCGATTTCATTTTCTAAGTTTTCTTCCACGACATTCGCATACCTTTGTAATTCTCTAGCAATCTCACTCGCAAAATCATTCATATTAAGTATGCTCCTTTGCGATAATGGTCAATGTTTGATACATTTCATCATCATTCATTGGTGGTTCGATAATATCAAAGATACGATTCTTCATTTTGATCCGCATTTCTTCTGTAATTCCCGATGTATAAGGGATAACAAACCGATAAATCCGAGTAGCCTGTGAAGCTGAAGCTTCAATATACTCGGAACCTTTTACCGTTTTTATCATCGACCAGGCTTTTTTAACTTCTTGCCAATCTGTTTCAATTGGCTGATTCAATTCATCTTTTATTACTACAGGTTGTTCAATGATAATTCGATTTCTACAATCACCTGTATTCAGTGGCTTTTTGTATTGAAAAGGACGCATCTTATTCACCGTCCAGTTTGATTTCTTCTAAAGCTTTTGCAATGCCAAAACTATTAATTTCGGTTAAAAAATTCTTAGTAAAATACTCAAGCGCATCATTATAAACATAACGAGAACGCTCAAAAACTAGTTCTTTGAACGTCTCATCTTTGTTTATGTCATACGATCCACACACTTTTATTAAAGCTTCATTGGATGCAAAAAGGATACGTCTCAGGTTATCGTCTTCATCATCACCTAATCGCATCCTATCTTTGAATTGCTGTAATATTTCATTTGAAATTACTGTTTCCATTTACATCATTCCTTATTTAGTTGCTGGTGGTGTTTCCTCAAGGCTTAATGTGTAAACTTGTGAAGTATATTTGTCCTTCGGCTTACCCGTAGCATATTGTTTAGCAATATAAAGTGTTGCATCTTCTAAAGCTAATGTTTCTTCATACTTTTTAATTGGTTCAGTTCCACCCATCGCTGCAATATACTCTCCTTTAACAAAAAACAGCACCTTACCTTGAGGTACAAACACTGATTCTGTAGGAGTTGGATTGAACGGTAAGCTTGTCACATACACTCCAGCTGCATTTTGAATTGTTGCATTTGCTTGGATATCAAAAGTATCAAACGGATTTGTTACCATAACTACTTTCCCAGCAATATTTTTTGGTCTGTCTGCATCAGTTTTACCATCAGGACTTAGCTTTTTAGCCAGTAATTTAACAACTCCTTTTAATTCATTGATTGTTTTTCGACCTGGTTCAAATGTTAAAGTCCCTGCTGTTTTTTTATCTGGATATACTCCTCCGACAACACTTCCACTTGGATCTTTTAACAATCCAATAGGTTCATCTTTACCTGTACCAATTACGAATCCACGTTCTAAACCAACAGACATAGCTTCTGAAATCATTGTACGAACATAGCGTTCCACCCACACTGGACCAAGTTTAAGCATGTCATTCGCCAATGGGATAAATGCCGTTAATTTAAGTTGAGAGATAGACTCTTTTCGGAATGTGGCATTTAGTTGTCCTTTAATATCACCGAATAATGGTCCCCATACAGCCGCACCTTCTGGATCTCCATAGATAAATTCTGTCACAGCACCTAAGTTTTCTAATCCGATATGTGCTAACAACGGATGACCTTGAACTAAATCATCAAAAATTCGTTCTTGTGTTGTCTTAGGTAATGTTTCAGTATCTTTAAATCCACCATCTTGAACTACTACATTGAAGAATTTCATTTCCTCACTTGTTAATACGTTAGAACCTCGAGACTGCATAATAGAACGATCTACAATAGATTCATTGACTTGATTCAAGATATCCGAACGAACATCTGTAGCAAGTGCTTCAATCATAGAATTTAATGCTGCTGTTTGTTCTTCTGGTGTACCTTCCTGTGTCGCTTTCGCAAAAGCTAGTTTCTTCTCTTCAAAATTATTAAATTTAATAACCATATTTTATTTTCCTCCTAAATTTAAAAAGAGCGTACTCAAATTCTGTTTATTAACAGGTTCTTGAATAGGCTCTTTTGGATTTTGATTATTTGGTTGTTTCGTATACTTAGCAACTAAATCTTCTTTGAAATTTTCTACAACTTCCACTTCTTCCTCTTCTTGCGTATCATCAATTTCAATTTCATCAGCAATTTCATCAGCTAAACCAAGAGCAACTGCTTCCTCTGCTGTTAGCCATGTTTCATCTTTTAATAGTTGCCTTAATTCTTCATCTGTTCCAACAAAACGTTTCTTATAAGATGCCGCTAAAGCTGAATCAATCTTTCGTAAATCTCGTGCTGTTTTTTCAAATAAATCTGCATTTCCATATTCAAAGGTACTTGCTTGATGAATCATCATCATAGTATTACTAGGCATAATGATTTTATCACCTGCCATTGCAATTACAGACGCGGCACTAGCTGCCCAACCATCAATATGAACTATAATTTCTGCACTATGCTGCTTTAATTGATTACAAATTGCTACACCATCAAAAGCGGAACCTCCACCAGAATTAATATGAACGTGAATTTTTTCTGCTTTAACATCTTGAATTTTTCTTCTTACTGCTTCAGCATTATTTTCACTAAACCATCCACCAATTGACCCATAAACAGTTAATTTGTATTCATTTTCACCTTTAGCTTCAAAACGAATATCTCGTTTTAAGTTCAAAAGCTTATTCATATTCACATGCTCCATCATTTCTCACCCCCTTCAGATTCATTTAATTTTGTATAGTTCTTCGTAATATGATGGATATTTAGATTTGGATCATCCGACTCCTCATAATCTACTTCTGAACGAATTTCATTTCCTGTAAATGCACTTGAAGAAATAAGTTTATCAATACTTGTCGCAAGATCAAATATACTTTGATAGGAAACAGCCTTAACCTCAATTTTTCGTCCTAAAAGATATTCACTCATTTCAAAGAATTTAACGTTCGCTTCATCAGATAGCTTTTTTAATAATGGCCGTACTGTGAAAAGCATATAATTTTTCGTTTGCTTTTCTACATCAGCCATTTCTCCATATATCAGAGCTATAGGAATACCAATTGCCATAGCTACTTGATTCAAGAAACCATTTGTTACTTTATTGATTTCTTCCACACTTGGACCATTTGCAACACCATTGTATATCTCGTTATAATTAATACCTTTTTGCTGTGGAACAATAGCTATATCTTTCGAACCAATTGACTTATACATGTTGTCTATAAACTCTTGTAACTTTGCTATTTGTTCCTCAGTTTTAGCACCAATCATATCCATATCAACCGTGCCACGAACTTGATTTTTACGTTTCTGTGAATTTAGTATCCTACCAAATAAATCACCGTAATCTGCAAACAATCCATCAATAAGTGGAGATAATTTATCATTCCGATACTTCAAATGAATAACTTCGCTTTGCTTAAAACTTCTCTTAAACGTATAATCTTTTACCCTTACATCAGTAAAGGTATCTTCAAACACAGCATACTCATTATGTTGGAATCCATCTGCAATAAGTAAATCACCATCATCTGCTTGTATGACTAAACACTCATTATCATAAATAAGTTTGCGAACAAACCTTTCCCAAAAGGTACTTGCGGTCATATTCTTGTTTGGTCTTACATTTAATCGATAATAAAGCTCATCCTTCTTAAATACTTTACCATTTCTTACTCTAAATTCAGATTGACTAATCGTCCTTCCTAAAAATGAGACACATGTATCAATTGCTAAACGTTTCATATGAAGCCTGTTTGCTGTATCAGTAATTATGTCCAGATCCAACATGAATTCTAGTTCTTTATTTCTTTTAAATACTGAACCTAACCATCCAATGATTATCACCCCCTTTATTAGAATTTAATACCATCTAGCATAAAGTCGAATTCATCCACAAGAATATTATCCGCTTGCCATAACGCATGTATAAAAGCTTGGAATCCATCTGTTTTTCGCTTAAATTCATCTTTTTTCAGGTATTCTTTGTTGCCGTCTTTTTTGATGTGGACGTAGACGTTATTGGTGTACCAACGCATTAATGGATTATCCCCAAAAATAATACGATTGTTTGCAAATAACGTTTCAACTCTTGGTGCTAAAAGAGAATGTATTGCCTTTGGATTACGGATATACAACAATATAAATCCTTCAGCTTCAAGTGCCGTTTTAACAAGATCAAGACGGAATGTATCGGCTACAATCGTATTAACACCGTATAACTCACGCATTTTTACAAACCAATCTACAATGTGAGAGATATTAATAACTGGTTCATCCACAATAGTTAGTAAGCCATTTTCAGCCCATTCATATATAGGTGCTTTTAATTTCACCTTGTCCAAAAATCCCTTACGTACAAATGAATGACCTTTCCATATATAATCTTCACCATGTTTAAATAATAGACCAACCGCAGCAAAGTCTTTAATGCTGGCGAAGTCGAGTCCGCCTACAGCTACTTTATGTTTTAAATCTGGAACCTCTCTGAGCGTTTCCCCATCTTCTTCAAAACCAGTACGCATGATTTCTTCCCATGAAGCTACAGACTTTGTTAAATCTGTTTCAGGATAATTCATACGTTTTGTGATGAATTCTTCACGGTTTGAAGGATTATTTTCTAATTGTTTATATTGAGTTAATACCTTTTTAAATAATTGTTTAGCATAAGAACTTCTCGGCTCGCTAAACATCGGATTCGCTTTTTCCCATACATCAGGATTATCAATTTCTTCTGGATTATCTATTTTGCAAATAAAAGGAAATAATGGATCTTCTAAATCTTTTCCCTTTAGAATATTCATCGCTCGCTCTTTTGTTTTATCCAGAAATCCGTCGCGGACAAAGCCATCTGTACCAATAAAAAATTCTCTAGCATTTGGTACTTTTCCAAGTCCACTAGAGAACACATTTACTACATCAAAGTTTTCATATCGATGTATTTCATCGTAAATAACACAACCGTCACGAAGTCCATCCTTAGAACCAGCATTAGATGTATGATATTGCATAATGCTTTGAGTATCGTTACTCAGTATCTCTACCTTGGTTCGATAAAACATATCCTCTAGTATTTCTTTTCCTTTAATAGCATCATAGACTTCACGAAAAGAAACTTTAGCCTGCTTCTCGTTGTTCGCCACAATTGAAACATTGTATCGATTTATTCCATGCAACGGACTAATAAAGAAATGGCATAATGATGAAATTAAACCGTTTTTACCACCACCACGAGCCATCATAATTAAAAATTGCTCGTAAAAAACAGAATCATCTTCTTTATAGAAAAGAAAAACAAATGCTGTTAGGAACTTTTGGAATTCTTGCAATTCAAAGTACCATTTCTCAGTGAATTTTATATAGTCCTCATGCATTTCATTATCAAAATACAAATCATCGCGTATTAAGATGTATGTCTCCAGGTACTCAATTAGCATTATGCGCTCTTTATTCAGCTTAATTTTCCCTGCGCGATACATTTCAATATATTCAGTGACATATTTATTTTGAATCATGTTAAATCTTTAATAGAGCGCACAGGTTTTGAAGGAACTTTCTTTTCTTCTGCCGATGCTTCTAATCCAAGTGCATCTAAAATCTTTATCATTCGATCATTTGTTTTATGTAAATCGTTAATAGAAGGATTGGATTTCGGACCATGCATGCCAGATACTTTTATTCCTGTTTCTTCAATATCATCAACAAGAATACACTTTAAATCCCACAACGATAAATAGTCTTGAATTAAGTCAGTATAATGATTTCCTACAATCTTCTTTTCTTTCAATTGGTTTGTTAGATCCTTTTCAATCCTTTTTCTCATTGTTTCACGCTTCACTCTAGCCACAATATCCCTCCCTTCTGATTTACATCATTTCCCAATTTGATATAACGCGCGAATTTGGTTATAAATTTGAAAAATCGACCCCCTCCTCCGGTGCCCCTTAGAGCAATTTTTGATGAAATAATTTAAGGGGGGTATCATTATCGAATCATTTTTACCACTTTTCATCATTTTCCCATTTATTGATTTTCTTTTTGAATGTTCTACCGTGTTCTTTATTATGGCAATCCACACAGATTGTTTCGAGATTATCTATTTCTAATGCAAGTTCAGGATAATCTTCAAGCTCTTTGATATGATGGACAACTAACTGTATCTTCTTACGCTTGGCACTCTCACTGTATTCATTGGTGTCTGTTTGTACTCGACCGTTGCGCTTACACTCCTGACACTCATAGTTGTCACGCTTCTTTACTTGTTCTCGTATACTCTTCCACTCACCACTATCATAGAACTTACGCTTCTGTTGTTTGGTTTTGTATTGCTTCACTGTTCTTCATCTTCTAATATCTTATGAATGAATTTACTTACAACACTTTTACCAGCTTCCTTCATTTGATTTAATGTTGAGTTACTGACTATGTTATCTAATTCATTATCTATTTGTTTTAATAAATCATTACCTTTATCAAGTTCTTCCTCATCTAACCCTTGAATGAATGCACTAAGAGCAATTGCTACCTCTAGTTTAGTTAGTTCCATTTACCTTCACTCCTTATCGTTTAATAGATCATCCATCAACTTACTAATTAAATTCGTTATGGCTTCTTTCTTTTCTTCAGGTTTTGTTCTCTTATGTAATTTATTTAGAACTTTCACTACTGGCCGTAATGATTCTAACTCCACACAATCTTCAAGCTTATCTTCATCAATAGAATTAAGGATTGTTCCAAGAGCAATTGCTTTCTCAAGTTTAGTTAATTGCATCTGTCTCACTCCTTACTATTAATGAATTCATCCATTGCCTTACCAAGCAAACTAATCATCGCTTCTCTCTTTTGCTTTGGTGTTGTGTTATCTTCTAACTCGTTAAAGATTGGAATTGCACTTTCTAATTTCTGTTTATCAATACGCTCATTTATAAGGTCCTGTCCTAACATTGAAATGAATGTACCAATTGCAACCGCTTGTTCTTGTTTAGTTAGTTTCATTTATCTCACTCCTTAACCAAAATAAAAAGCACCCGAATGGATGCTTTAACAAATTATTTATTCAATTTCTTTAATTAATTTATATAATTCATCTCCAGCCGGATTTCTTTCAAAATTAACACTATCATTATCAAATGTAACAGGGCCTAAAGTTAAAATTTGAAAACTATTTATTCGCATTAAAGAAGACCTAAGTGTTTTATATTCCTCACTTTTCATAACCCTTTTCTCTTCTTCTATCAAACGTGCTTCTACTTGTGATGAATTATTTATCAATTGTTCATATTCTTCTTCAGATATAATTAGCAGTAAACGCTTAGTATTTACCCTCGTTTTTTGGGGATAAGCCTCAAAATGTGAATATATTTTCTTAAAGCTATCAATATCCCAATTATTCATGTTTTTTAGACCATTAATAAGAATCCAATCATTATAATTAAATTGTCTTTCCTCTTTCATTACTTGCCCAGCTATAATTCCTAATAGCTTCGAGGAAGTATCTGATACAGTTTTTGTTGCTTCTTCTAGAATATCTAAAACTAAAAGTCTATTTACATTTTTATTTAATAACTCATTTAGTTTTTGCAAATCATCAGAAGTAAGTTCTTCTCGAGAGAGAACCTTCATCCCTAATCCTTGAAGAAATTCTTTACACTTTTTCTCTCTTCTTTTATTCATCCAGTTATTTGCTAAACGTACATAAGGACTATATTCAGAAAGTGTATCAACTAATTCATGACCATTCTTTAATAAATCTCCTGCGGTTTCAAATACATCATCTTGTTTATTTATTAAATCTAGTTTGTCCTTAATACTCATACCATCCACTCCCTTATTAGAAATTACTTCCAAAATTATATTACAACATTTCTATACAGGAATAAATTATAAAAAGAACAACCTTATATCAGTTGTCCTTTCGTCAAAATCGTATGTTATTACTAAAAATACGGTAAATGAAGTTTTATTCTTCTTCCAACCACCTAATGTTGTTTGCGTTTATCTGTCCCAGCAATATTAAGTAACTGGAAGAAGAGCAAAAGCCCTTCTCCGTTTACACAACAGATTTTGACTTTGGAATTGAAAACAAGAAACAACATCTCATTCAATCCTCAACCATCACCCATAGCCTAACGATCCATTTGAATTATAAAGGAACGTGAAAAAATGTTTTCCGCCACTTCTCACAATACAAATATATCACGTTCATTCCAAAACAACCGGCACATTTACTGCCAAAAAGCGGTCACGACTCCGCCACTTATTTCAATTCGCTAATAATCTTTATTTTCCTAGACAACCCCACTGCAACAGCCATAAAGAATAAATTGGATTTTTATTTAGGCATTATGCTTGATCTGATTGTAGAACATGTAATGGAGGCGGAATAATCCAACCTTTTTTCTTATTCAGACGAAGTAATATAGCTCCAGCTTGTGCTTTTTTCATATGAAATTGACCAAACATCATTCCTACATCTTCTCGAAGAGATTGACCCATAGCTTGGCTACATGCTACTAACCCAGCAGCAAGATCCATAGAAACTTTTGCAGCAATTTCTGCATCATTAATGCGAGCTCCAGGAGGAATCGTTTCAATAGATGCAACTGGTCTTTCTGGAGGTGCTGGTGGTAATGCAACACCATTCAATTTTAATATATTTTTTAATTCTTCAACTTCTGATTGGATATCATTCTCTACAAGGTTTTCTAAAAATTTCTTTAAATCCTCGTCTCCTGTGTGGTTAATAAGAACTTGATATCCAGCAATTGCGCCTTGTGCCGCTGCAAGATAACTCCAAATCCCAAAGACTTCTCCGTAGTGCATTGGTTCATTTTGTGGATTTCCACTTAAAATACCCATAAAAATATTCCTCCTTAAAGAAATTAGACTTTTAGCAACAATACTTACTATAGAAAAAATTTTCCCAATCATGTTCTTGATTAAAGAAAATAAGTTCTTATAACTCATAAGGAACACCTTACCCAAATATAGTAATTACCTCTCATAGAATGTACCGTTACCAAAAATTTATACTTATAAAGAATAAATACATTTCAATTAACTTAATCCATCACTTACCCATATCTTATATTTTGTGTAACTGACCCTTTCGCTAGAGCCCTTGATATTCATAGCTTCATAAGCCTTCCCTTTTTGAGTTACACAACACATAAAAAATGGGTAATTATAAAAATAAAAAAATAAAAAGGATGTTGCTATATTTTAAATTTAATCATAGCTTTATCCATCGCATCTTGATTGACACCTATGTATCTTAACGTAACCCTTTCAGATGAATGATTAAATATCTCCATAAGTAAGGCAATATTCTTCGTCTGCATATACATGTGATATCCAAATGTCTTACGTAATGTATGTGTACCTATCTCATCCAATCCAAACTCTGCTGCTGTACTTCTAAGTATCTTATATGCCATGCTGCGTCCAATCGGTTTATTCTTTCCTTCACGACTCTTAATTAAATACTCATTGTCATCTCTTTCTTCAATGTACCAACGTAGTTCTCTTTTTAATGCTGGAGTCAATTGAATACGTTTCTGTTTGCCTGTCTTCTTTTCTCTCATTGAAATATGACTTCCTTTTAAATCACCAACTCTTAACTTTAAAATATCACTAATCCGTAAACCTGTATTAATACCCATTACAAACAAAATATAATTACGTTCATTGTTTTCCTTCAGATATTCTTTAATCTGCTGTATTTGCTCCGGATCACGAATAGGTTGAACAAAGTTCATAGATCCTCCCCTCCATTTTGCTTTTCTATTTCATACGCTTCTAATCTAAGAGCAAAAGCTAAATTATAAAATGCTCTGGACTTCCAACGACGATAAGTACGTTCAGCCATTCCAATCTCGTTATAAATCATATAATCACATACGTCTTCTTCTTCTAAATAACGCTTTTTAATGATATCCCTCTGAATTCTTCCTGCACGTCCATTACCCAAACGACTTAAAAATTGATCAATGCGGAATGACATATTTTCAAGGTATTGCTCACGTTCACTACGCTTTATATTTTCTAAAGCTACATCTTCTAATGGGTTTCCTACTGTATTTGTAGGGCCATGATATCTCACTTCATATGAAGGAGTGACTTTCATTTCTTCTCGAACCATTCCGAACTGTTTGTAAATACGTACTTCTTCAAGAAGGCTTTCTAATTTCCCTTGTGTTGCTGCACGATCAATTTTAGATAAGAAAGTTAATTGAGTCATATATAAACGCTCCTTGTCTATTTTGTTAATAAAATACAAAAAAGCAGACACCAAACTATAGAGCAATATCACTAATGCTCTTTATAGTTTGATGTCCGCTGGTTCTTCCAGTAGGACTAAATGTGTAATTGGTATTATTATATCATTTTCTCATATTTTAGTAACTTTCTTATTAGAAAAGGATTATTTTATTAGGTTTTCTAACAACCTTCATTTTTAAATTTTCAGATCCAGATGCACATCTAGACTCATAAACCATATGCTAATTTAAATACTTTCTAAGAAAGTAGGTGAAAACAATGCCCTCTGTTGTTGGAAATATGGTTGTACAAAATAGTAACGGCTCTTTCAACTTAGGTGATTTTTATAACGTTTCTCCAAAGGAAAATACAAAAGCTTATAATGGTTCGGGTTCATCAAATGTTGCTTTTGTTGCCAATACCTTTAGCGGTGTTAGTGCAACAAACACATATGATTCTGATATTGCAGACCAAAACCAAGTTGGGACAGTCTAGAATTGTTCATTTCCCTCTTCCTCCCCTGAATAAAACTAAATATTCCGGCAATACTGTAGACAACCCATTCTCCAATTCCTCTGGAGCCGAGCAGTTAGCTTTTGCTAGCTGCTCTTTTATTTTAATTAGCTTGTCACCATTTGATAGGGCAAGCATATATTATGGATATGGAAACTTTTCACTCATAGGGCCCTCCCTACAAAGAGCACTTGTATACGGTACTCTTTTTTGTGCGAAGATTTTCTACAAAATGAAATTTTTATTAAGTTCCCTTTCGTTCCCGCATAACATTTCCAATTACGTTTATACTATAGCTGTAACTTCAAGTTACATATCATTACTTGTATGGCCTAATTTCTTTTGTAAAACAAGTAGTTAGCTAATTGAGCTAGCTGCTTTGTTTTTTAACCATTTTTGTAGGAACATAATTTATATGCATAATTTCTGAAGTGAAATCCATACTATATTTAGGTCTTAGGTCTTAGATCTTAACATCTAAAACCCTTATTTCAGCCTTAGACCTAATAAAGAGCCCCTCTCTCTTCCATGGGGCTAAGCAGTTAGCTTTTGCTAGCTGCTCTTTCTTGTATATTCTGATTTTCATTACATATAATGCTTATATACCAGCTAAAAAGGCATTCTATCGCCTAGCCCATGAACAGGTGACACTTCTTGTCCTTTTTTATTCCACTACACTTTTGGTTTTATTTCTTACCCATTAAACATACCTTAATATCGAAAGACGTTTAGCTCAGAGAGTTACCTCCTTATCGAAGGGCACTTGTGTATAGTGCTCTTTTTTTACTGTACAACTTCTCTTTATTCAAATGACTCACATTATTAAAGAAATCCCATATTATATCACGTATTCTTTTACATTAAGAGTTTTGGTCCTAAGAGCACTTATTTAAGTGCTCTTTTTAAATTTAAGTTCCACTTCAATTTGTTCACCATTGTGTAAAATGAACATATACTAACCTGACAAGTCATAGTTTTTGATATAGTGGTGCACAAAAAACTTTGTGCACTATTTTTCATCTACATAACTAAGTTATCAAATAGCGTTTTTATTCGATATCAAAAAATCTATATACATCGAAATTAATAATTGCATTTAAATACTAGTACATAAGCCGTTTCTAGTATTTAAGTACGTCATAGAATACAATATAGGACAAGTTTTCTCATAATTTAGTCCTAATAAAATTGAGAAGGAGGTGAATACCAAATGGCTATCGTACCTCCATTTATAGCTTCTAGAAGATTTACATCCACACTAGGCGCAGGAACAGGGACAGGTGCTGCGTTTGCGGTTGCTGCTACAGCTTGTCTAAATGATGCTGGTGTGGCTGCTACAGCATTTCCAGTTTTTACGTATTACAACTTCTACGTGAATGGTGTACTCCAACCAGGCGGAAGCTCTAGTGTTACTACTGGCGCGGCTGGTGCAATCACAATTCCAGGAGGAGACACATTGGATCCAGGAATCCCTATTACCGTTGAATTTATCGTAACTTAATTCACATCTTTTACTTTTGGACAGATTTCTTAATAAAGAAATCTGTCCTTTTTTTAACTAATAGTAATGAATTGCAAAATAATTGAAGCTCCCTGCACTGGAGCTTCAGGGGCTAACAAAGTTAACTGCCCTGTTACAACCTGGTACGAAGATAGTGGCTGAAGAATTCCGTTTACAAATAAATTAATATAGGAAACATCACTTGGTGACAATATCTGTGTTGTTCCATATTGAGGTAAGCCATCAGCATTTGTATAGACGAGTTTTTGCCCGTCTGAAAAAGTAAAATACAATACATTTGTCGTTTGTATTACTCCAGTTGGACCCGTTACTCCGGTTGGGCCCGTTACTCCGGTTGGACCCGTTATTCCAGTTGGGCCCGTTACTCCGGCTGGACCCGTTATTCCAGTTGGGCCCGTTACTCCGGTTGGGCCCGTTACTCCGGTTGGGCCCGTTATTCCAGTTGGGCCCGTTACTCCGGTTGGGCCCGTTACTCCGGTTGGACCCGTTATTCCAGTTGGGCCCGTTACTCCGGTTGGGCCCGTTACTCCGGTTGGGCCCGTTACTCCGGTTGGGCCCGTTACTCCGGTTGGGCCCGTTACTCCGGTTGGGCCCGTTACTCCGGTTGGGCCCGTTACTCCGGTTGGGCCCGTTACTCCGGTTGGGCCCGTTACTCCGGTTGGACCCGTTGGAAAAATAATGGCCGGGAGTGGCGGAAGAGTCGGCCCTATAGTTACAGGATCTATAAACCTTTGAGTATCAGACATTCTTCTAAATCGGTCCACATCAATACCTCCTTCCCTCTAATATTTATTAGATGATAAATTGTATTAAATGTTAAAAATTAATTTACAAACACGGTTTTCATCATTATTTATCCTATCAAATAACGATTTTGTTCACTTTTATAGCTAGCCATTCCTCATAGTTGTGTTTTTCCTCTAGGACTTTTATAAAGTTAAAGTGTCCATCGAGATAACAAGCATTGATATAACCCCCAAAATATATTTCATTAACTTCGCTTAAAGTAAAATATTCATTTTTTCATTCACCCAAGTTCATAACATATTCTTTTCCTCCGATAAAATAATGATTAGGTGCCCCACGCACATTTTATCCACTGGAAATAACACCATTTACGTACTTAACTATTAGAAACTTCATTTCTGCTACTTCTGCAATAGCAATTTTGTTCACTTTTTCGATACATTTATGAAACATTCATTTGTTATCTTCAGTATGTTCAATCCTTTTTATAAAACCGTGTGAGATATACCAAAACAAGAATCCCTAGAGCCCTAACTCTAGGGATTCTTGTTTTCAAATAAGGATTTTGTTTTCATTTACACACTTGTAATCAGTTAATATATTGCAAACGATGATAGCCCTAAGGCAGATCCACCAAATAATGTTCCGTACAAATTACCTTTTGTACTGTCTACACAACAAAATATAGTTGCATAGACAGAGAATGCTATGAGACTAAACCACCATACAAAGGACAAGACCATTACAGCTGCTATTATCATTAATCTCACTTCCTCCCAAATAACGCTTTTTTTTATTGAAAACCAATTAACTATAATTTGAAAAATCGGAAACATTTACTCAATGTTTTTTCTGAATACTCATGATATTATTTATGTGCTGATGTTCACCATCCCAAGAACTCAGTAATTTCATCCACAGGCTCCACTCTCACCCTTTTGAGAGTGGAGCTTTTATTTATAAGGATTATCCTCAATTAATTTTTATAAAATTCAAATTTGATTAAAGTAACTGTGTTTTTCGTTCTTCCATACGAATTACTTTTCCACTTTGATATACAAATGATTGTTCACCAAATCCACCTTGAGGTGGTTCTATTAGTTGGATTTGACCATTTTTAATAACATATATTCCGTTTATTTTCAAATCTATTTCAGCTGTCATTTCTACAAGATTTTCTTTCCGGATTCCCACCAAGATCACTCCCATATGTTATAATTACTTTGTCGAAGTAAGTTGAGAGTGATCTCAGCTTTTTTTTATTTGTCTATAGATATTGCACAACATTTTCTGGAACAAATGATTGTTCAAGTGACAAATGGAGCCGTATTGGAATCGGCTCTTTGCTATCCCTTGCTCGCTTACACGTTTCTTCTGCTTCTTCCCATACAAATTGTTTATCCTCCGCTCGCTTATAACGCCAAATTCCAATTGTGTAATCTTCAAATAACTCATAACGTTCATCAGGCGCTGTCGTTGGTTTTAATTCATCAATCGCTTTGGCATGACGTGGTATTTGTACAACCACATCTGCATACCGTAATTTTGAATTCAAACGGTGAATATGAGCTTTCTTAAGATCAAATGATACAACTGGTTCCACGTCAAAAATTGTTAATTGCTTTGGCATTGTTCTTTCCCTCCAATACCTGCAAGCTTGCAATTAAGATTCCTTCAAGCTGCGTTAACGTTAGTTGATCTAATGTTTGTCCGTTAATTTCAGCTAATCCTAATCCCAATAATTTACGAATGATTGCTAGTTTTCTACGCTCTACTTCTTGACGTAACAACATGATTAAGCCTCCTGTTGACGATTGAACTTACGCTCTAAATTTACAAACTTACTAAATTCTTTAATAAATGCTAGTTCAACTACACCAACTGGGCCATTTCTCTGTTTCGCTAAAATGATTTCTGTTATGTTTTTATTCTCTGTTTCACGGTTGTAATAATCTTCACGATATAAGAATGCAATCAAGTCCGCATCTTGCTCAATTTGACCATTTTCACGTAGGTCTGAGAGTAACGGCCTTTTATCTTGTCTACTTTCAACAGCACGACTTAACTGCGATAATGCAACCACACATACGTTTAGCTCTCTTGCCATAAGTTTTAGCTTGCGACTAATCTCACCAATCTCTTGCATGCGATTTCCTTTGTGCTTTGGGTCACCTACAATAAGCTGCAAGTAATCAATTGCGACTAGCACTTTTTTGTCTGGGTATTTACGCTTTAGTTTCCTAGTCTTTGCGTAAATTTCTTGCATTGTTACATTGGCTTTATCGTATATTTCTAGTGGTAAATCATTTATCAAGCCCATGGCCTGACTAATCTTTTCCCAATCCTTTAAATTACATAGCTTTTTAGGATTCTTTAATTTCGTAGCATCTATATTTCCAGTACTTGAGATCATACGCTTAAGTAACTGCTCTTCTCCCATCTCTAGCGAAAAGACTCCCGTTGCTGCATGAGCGCTCGCTGCATGGAAAGCAACGTTTAATACAAATGCTGTTTTCCCCATCGAAGGACGGGCACCAATAATAATTAAATCGCCTTCTTGCAATCCCGCGGTCATTCTGTTTAAGTCGTCATAACCAGTTGGTATACCGGTTAAATCTCCTACATCAATTTGCATATTCTTATACAGATCAACTAGGGTTTCCTTTAGATTAAATTCATCTGAATAACCCGTTTCCTCAATGGCGCTTAATTCATCAATTGATGTACTAATAGCACTAATATCTCTTTCATCCTGAAGACGATTATATAAGTTACCAGCAACCTCTTGAGCATGTCGCATCTTCCAAGCTTCAATCACTAAACCTTCATGATACGAGAAGTTTTTAGTTGTTGTTACAACTTCTGTCAGGTTTACAAAGAATTCAATTCCGCCAATCTGATTCATAAAGCTCTCATCGAATTTCCCCATGAGAGCGACAAGGTCTATTGGAACCTCAGCATCCTCTAACTCTCTCATCGCTTTAAAAATCACTTGGTGTGTTGGTAAAGAAAACTGTTTTTCCTTTAGCTGGCAATCTTTAATTAAATCGCCTTCTTGAATAATGCTACCTAAAACACTTTGTTCAGCTTCTGCGTTACGAATCATATCGTTACTCATTGAACCATCCACCCATTTTGTTGATTAAGTGCTGCCAGTTCTTCATCCGTTGGAATGTTTTTCTCCCATGATTGTTGCTGCTGTATTACGTTCTTAGTAGATTCTGATAAGCCTTTCTGTTGATAAGGAGCTTGCGTCGGTTGTTGTGCCTTTGCTAATCGTTGAGTACGAAATGCTTTATCAGCTACTTCAACATCTACTATCGTTTTAAAACCTTTAAGATGCCAATCTCGTAAAATCGTATTTACGTAAGACATGTTTCTCGTATTTTTCTCTAAAGCAATCTCCATAGCTTTTACAACTAGCTCCGCATTTAAATCATCTATCCAAGCGTGAATACCATCTGCGATAAAAGGTGTAATGAATCCGAAGTTCTGCTCGTAAAAAGAAATTGGATTAACCTCAACAACTTCTTCCGCGCCTGCGCGTTCTTCTTGTTGTTGTTCTTTTTCTTCTTCTTTTTCTTTTTCTTCTTCCTTGCTAGGGTCTTGGAAGCCCCTTATAAGTCCCTCCAAACGGACTGATAAATACTCCTTGATACGAGGGATTTTGAAATCTTGTTCACGTTCTAATTGCAAACATGTTTCATAGAAATCAGCTAAAAAATCTTGGTCCTTCACAGATTGAATCTCTTTTAAAACACACTTTTCAATGTTTACATTTTTAATCGGATTGAATTTCAACCAGTTGATTAAGAACAACTCTTTTGTTTTTTGGTTGTAATTAATTTTTCCATACTCAGCAAAACGTTCTAATAACTTCATAACAGTTTCGCGGTTATATCCTGTATCAGTTTCAATGATACGAAGTGGAAGTTCATAGATTCCTGATTGAGACGTCTTACTGTTTGTCATCAAATATAAGTAGAAATACTTCTCCTCCGGTGTAAGATCTAAAACAAATGAATCCTGCCAAAATGAAACGTGTACTGGTCTATAAACTGCCATATTATTCATCCTCCTGTTTACATATCGCAAATCCGTCCTCTACACGTAATAAGCGATAATTCTTGTATCCCGTTTTGAGATATTGGTTTACTAAATAAATTAGGTGTTGCGTTGATGTTGCTCGTTGAAACACTTTAGGATTCAGCAACACTCTATGTAATGACTTGTCTAAAGGCATGCAATACACCCCGTTGTTATACGAATGCTAATTTGATATAATTAATCCTAAGATCTTTTGCAAGACCATTTATCTATCACTCTGCCAAGTGATAGACTTTTTTATTTTCTACGTGTTACCAATGAAGCGTTAACTCCTCTTGCTCTTAAATCTTTAATCACTACACGATAACTCATCGATGCCTCATGTTCCTCTTTTGTATCACGAAGCATTTTAAATTCCCTCATACATCGCTCCAGTTCTTCTTCCCAGCAATTTGATTCTTCAGTTGATTCTGCATTAAACATGTTATGAATACATGCAACCATACAGTTATGAAGTTTATTTGCGAATGAAAAGTCTCCTGGAAGAACTAGATCATGAAGACGATCGTTTTTATATGTCATGAATTACATCTCCTTTCTATTTGAGTTGATGCTGTACGCATCGTTACAACCAGAAAGGAGTTTTGTAGGGGTAAGGGAGGAACATAATCCCTTTCTGGTCATAACGACAAGCACAGTGGCTTGTCCAAATAATGAATAAAATGTTATAATTGCTTTATCAAATTTTTGTTAGAGCTACTGTTGTCTAGGCGGTAGCTTTTTCTTTTGCCCATTTATGTTTTAAAATGAATGATGCTTCGATAATTTTGATTCGAATCCCCACTAACTTTTTCTCTTGCTTTAACTCAACTGACTTTGAATCCTCACCAAGTGTTTTTGCTATTTTAATTTCACCAGTTAGTTTTGCATCATAGCGTATTAGTTCCTTATATTCTCTTAAACTTGGTTTCTTATAATCTACTGTCATTTTTCTTCCTCCTTTACAGCATCTTTGTTAAAGTCATTAAGCTATCCACCGATTGAATAATAACGTTCTCCGCCATAGCCTTTTGCAACCAACTTCTTTGTATTTGTTCCATAATGCCAAAATGAACCTGCTCAAGAGCTTGTACTACACATTGAGTAGCTTGGATTGTATCGAAGATTTCTTTTGCATGAACTGCGTATTCATGTTTCTTTTTTTCATCAAGCTTCCATGACCTTGTTGCAACTTGTAAGTTCATGATTTCCTTTGCTGCCACAATCCCCTCTTCAGCTTGTTTAATGTAGTTCATCAATTGTAGATTTACATCTTGAGTTAAACGTGGATCTGTAGGCGGTAATCCAACACCATAAATATGTTTAATCGCTTGTTGATTCAACTTTGCTCCTGTTGCATGACACCAATCCATCGCAAGCTCAAATTCTGGTTTAGAAAGTCCAGATTCAATACGAGTTAAGCGTTCATGTGTAATGCCAAGGTACTTAGATAGTCCTTTCTTCGTTTTCAGCTGAACATTATCACAACATTCTCTAGCATTCTGTAATAATTCCCCTATTGCTGAATTGCAGTATATGCTTGTTCCCATATCTGTTCGCCTCCATATTTAGTTTTCAAATGGTTATAATGAATTTAGTACATACGTAACTTGTCTATTATTCATGTAAAAAGAGAGGAACTACTCCTCAATGTTTTCTTTCACTTGCATTTCTTTGATGATGGCCCAACCAGCCTTGTAATATGCTTGAAGGAGTTTATCAATATCCTTTTGCGCTTTCGGCTCAGGAGCCACAACATGGACTTTCGTTTTTCCAAATTCATAAGTCGCTGCATATTCTTCTTGTTGGCTCATGGTGTCACCTCTTGAAGTGCTTTTTATATGTTTATGCGAAGGATCTGTTGGTACTGCCATGTTAGTTGATGGCATTTCCTCACCTACTTCCCAGTTAAAAAAGTATAAGATTCTTGTACTTATATACATCAAATTAAATCTTTTACATCACACCTAAGAATAGCAGCCAACCTTATAGCTTTTTCAAGATTTGGATTACTATAACCATTTTCCCAATTACTTATTGTAGATTTTGTAACTTGCATTCTACCTGCAAGATCTTGTTGCGTTAACTTACTTTTTTTCCTGGATCTAATTAACTTGATATTTTTGTTCACTGTCTCGCTCCTTGTATAAGTTATTTGTACTTTTATTATAAGTATAAGATTCTTGTACGTCAATACATTTGTACAATTTTCTTGTACAAAGTTTGATGTTCCATCTATATAATGTACAATATATTTGTACTTTTTATTAACGGGAGGCGCTAAAAATGTTGAAGCAAAGATTAAAAGAAACACGTAAAACACGTAAACTCACTCAACAAGAATTAGCCAATAAAGTAAATACAACTAAAGGCACCATTAGTAACTATGAGAATGGTCATAGCACTCCCTCAAACGAAATGCTAAAAGATTTAGCAAATGTTTTAGGAGTAACAACAGATTATTTATTAGGACGAGAAAATGAATCGAGAGTATCCAATACACTTCCTGATTTAACAAAAAAAGATACTCGTGATATCGCTCGTGACTTGGAAAAAACTCTAGAACAATTAGAAAACAGTGATGAAGCGTTAATGTTTGACGGAGAGCCAATAGACGAACATACAAAAGAAATGATTCGTATTTCTCTGGAGAACTCAATGCGCATGGCAAAACAATTAGCAAAACAAAAATTCACTCCAAACAAGTATAAAAAAGATTGAACGGAGCGAGAAATGGAAATTAAAGAATACGCACTCAAAATCGCAGAAAAACATGAAACAACAAATCCATTTGAAATTGCTAGACGAAAAAATATTATAGTGTTGTTTGAAGACCTTGGGAATACTCTTGGTTTTTACAACACATACAAACGCTTCAAATTCATTCATATTAATAATCAAATCGACGAAACTACTCAACGTTTTGTGTGTGCTCATGAACTTGGACATGCCCTATTACACCCAAAAGCAAATACTCCATTTTTAAGAAATAAAACTCTGTATTCTGTAGATAGGTTAGAGATTGAAGCAAATACATTTGCAGTCGAGCTCTTATTACCTGATGAAATGATTTCTGAATATCAAGATACTAATCTATCAATTCAAGAAGTAGCTGAAATCTATGGGATTCCAGAAAATTTTGCTCGTTTAAAAACCTATTAATATGAATTTAAAATACAACTTTATAAGTTAGGAGTTACATAGATGAAAATATTTTTCTCATTTCTATTTGCAATAGCAATGATAGCCACGTTCATTTTACTAATTACATCATTAGTGTTTCGTTTAAAAAAGAAACCAACCACTAAGAAATACTTTAAGCTTACAGGTATAGCTTTTGTTTTATCTATCATTTCATTAATTGTAGTTAACATGAACATGACACCACAAGAAAAACAAGAAATTCTCGCTAAACAAAAAGCTGAAGAAAAGCTAAAGGCCGAAGAAAAACAAAAAGATAAAGAACAAAAAGAAGCTGAAGAAAAGCTAAAAGCCGAAGAGAAACAAAAAGCTAAAGAGCAAAAAGAAGCTGAAGAAAAGCTGAAAGCCGAAGAGAAACAAAAAGCTAAAGAACAAAAAGAAGCTGAAGAAAAGCTAAAAGCCGAAGAGAAACAAAAAGCTAAAGAGCAAAAAGAAGCTGAAGAAAAGCTGAAAGCCGAAGAGAAACAAAAAGCTAAAGAGCAAAAAGAAGCTGAAGAAAAGCTGAAAGCCGAAGAGAAACAAAAGGCTAAAGAGCAAAAAGAAGCTGAGGATAAACAAAAGGCTGAAGAAAAGAAATTAGCTGAGGAACAAAAAAAAGCTGAAGAAAAACAAAAAGAATTTGCCTCCTATGCCCAAAACATCAGAGGCGGAAATTTTATTAAAGATATGAAGCTTAATAATAATGAAGCTGAAATTGTGTTCCATGATTCCTATCAATCTTATAAATCTGCAAAACCCGATAGCAACGTCACAGAAGAACTTTATAAACAATATTTCTCAACTGGAGATGATATTGAGAAAATGTTTGTAAGTGAACCAGCTAGATTACTAAGACAGTTTCCAGATTTAAATACGGTAAAAATGACTCTTCCATTCGATGGGAAAACATATAACACTAGCTTGGATAGAAATTCTTTGAATTCATATCTTGGATTTAAAATTGAAGATTTAAAAGTTGAAGACAAGTCTTGGGTCAAGAAGTTTAACGATCCATACGTGTATGATAAGACAAAACGTAAGGCATTCTTTAAGAAATTTGTTACTGTTCAATAATTTTTGTCTTAGAGAATCTATCCTTATCCAATATCACTAATATACTCAATAATAAAAGGCTGATATCCTCACGCCTTTTATTTCTACAAATAAAACGAACATACGTTTTATTTTAAACGTGAAAAATATATATTTAATCGTATAATTTTTTATATAATAAATAATACAAAGGAGGTTCTTCCACTATGAAAACTGCAATCTACCTAAGAAAATCTCGTGCCGATCTCGAAGCTGAAGCGCGTGGCGAAGGCGAAACTTTAGCAAAGCACCGCACTACCCTGCTGAAAATTGCCAAGGAAATGAACTTAAATGTTTTATCTGTCCGTGAGGAAATCGTTTCCGGTGAGAGCTTAGTGAAACGTCCTGAGATGTTAGCGCTGCTTGAAGAAATTGAAGATAACAAATATGATGCTGTTCTTTGTATGGATATGGACCGTTTAGGGCGTGGTGGTATGAAAGAGCAAGGAATCATTTTAGAGACGTTTAAACGCTCGAATACGAAGATTATGACGCCTAGGAAGACTTATGACCTTAATGATGAGTGGGATGAAGAATATAGCGAATTTGAAGCATTTATGGCACGTAAAGAATTAAAGATTATTACGCGTCGTATGCAACGCGGCCGTATAGCAAGCGTGGAGGCTGGTAATTACCTTGGTACCCATGCGCCTTATGGTTATGATATCCACCGTTTAAATAAGCGAGAGCGTACGTTAACGATTAACTCAGAAGAAGCTTCTGTCGTAAGAATGATATTTGATTGGTATGCAAACGACGATATGGGCGCTAGCGCAATCAGAAACAAGTTAAATGAACTTGGCTACAAAAGTAAGTTAGGTAATGAATGGAACCCTTATAGCATCTTGGATATATTAAAGAACAATGTATACATAGGAAAAATAACGTGGCAAAAACGAAAAGAAGTAAAACGTCCTGATGCTGTGAAACGTAGCTGTGCAAGACAAAATAAATCAGATTGGATTATTGCTGATGGAAAACATGAACCTATCATACCCGAATGCTTGTTTGAGCAAGTGCAAGAAAAATTAAACTCAAGGTATCACATTCCATACAATACGAACGGGATAAAGAATCCATTGGCTGGTATTATTAAATGCGCTAAATGTGGTTACAGTATGGTCCAACGTTATCCAAAGAACCGAAAAGAAACTATGGATTGTAAACACCGGGGCTGTGAAAACAAATCAAGCTATACTGAATTAATCGAGAAGCGTTTACTCGAGGCCTTAAAAGAATGGTACATCAATTATAAAGCTGATTTTGAAAAATATAAGCAAGATGACAAATTAAAAGAAACACAAGTTATTCAAATGAATGAAGCTGCATTACGCAAGCTTGAAAAAGAATTAGTGGATGTCCAGAAACAAAAAAATAATTTACATGATTTATTAGAACGTGGCGTTTACACAGTCGATATATTTTTAGAACGCTCCAATGTAGTTTCTGATCGTATTACTGAAATTACTTCCACGATGGAAAACCTAAAGAAAGAAATTAAAACAGAAATTAAGAAAGAAAAAGTGAAGAAAGATACAATACCTCAAGTAGAGCATGTTCTTGATCTGTACTTTAAAACAGATGATCCCAAAAAGAAAAACAGCCTCCTAAAGTCGGTTTTAGAAAAGGCTGTTTATAAAAAGGAAAAGTGGCAAAGACTCGATGATTTCGAACTTGTGCTTTACCCTAAGCTCCCTCAAGATGGCGACATATAAGCATTTATGACTTAACCCATAAAGTTGCATACCAATAACTTATAACTTTACATAACAAAAAGGTGATGCTTTGAAATGAAGTTATGAAAGGGTTTATTTTCCCTCACAGATAAGAGAAAAACAATGTATTTTTGATGTAGGTGGGATATATTTAGTAATAGGCTAATTAAAGCTATTTTGATGAATCGTCGAATTAATAGGAGGAGAATTAAATGGAAATCAACTTACCACATGCTGAATTAACTGACTTGCCACGCCTAAACATATCTCTAAATGAAATTACAAATATAAATCTTTTCGATAATAATTTCACAAAAATCCCAAAAGAGATCTATAAAATGAAGAATCTAGAGGTACTAAATATTTCCGCTAATGAGATTGGGGAAATTCCTGCTAGTATAAAAAATTTAAAAGAACTTAAAATGATGGACTTAGGGCACAACCAGATTGAAACAGTTCCATCAGAAATAGAATACCTTGTAAATCTAGAGGATTATTTATATCTTCACAATAATAAACTTGAAACAGTTCCATCAGAAATTAGGAACCTTGAAAAATTAAAATATTTAAATCTGAGTGATAATAAATTGAAGGAATTACCAAAAGAACTTGGTAACTTAACTAACCTGCTAGAATTACGCTTAATGAATAACCAACTTAATAAGATACCTGAGAGTTTTAGCATGTTAACCAATATTAAAGAACTTCACCTGAAAAATAATCAATTTAGTACTTTACCGGAAGTTTTTGGGGATTTAGCATTATTAAGAGTGTTGGATATGGAAGATAATAATTTAAAACAAATTCCTAATTCACTCAAAGAATGTAAGAAATTACGACGTCTGAACCTGAGAAATAATCAATTGACTACATTGCCAAATGAAATAGGAAAACTAGAAAATTTATTAGAATTAGATTTAAGAAGTAATAAATTGAGGGAATTACCAGATTCATTAATGGAAATGGACGGATTAGAACGTTTAGATTTAAGATGGAATCATGATTTAAGAATACCTGGTTGGCTAAGGGCGTTAGAAGAAAAAGGTTGTATTGTTTATTTGTAGACTAATTTTCCTTAATGTACTCATGCGTTAGTTAAAGATAGAAAGAAGCATAAACCTGCATTTTATACAAAGTTATGCTTCCTTCCATAGCGCTCACGTTTTGTCGTTACCTTGTTGGTGTAATTAGGTTCACCCCATTAAGCCCTAAAGCATCATTCGTCGAAACAGCTAACACAACAGGCTTTCCATTTCTTAGCGTCGCTTTTGCTGCCATTAGTACTGGAGAGTCTGTCATTGCATTTGCAAATTTACTCATAGAATTTCCTGTTAGTGGTGCAATCACCATGCAGTCTAGTGGAATTTTAGGTCCTAGTGGTTCTGCGCCAACAATTGAATTAATTGCCTTAAAACCTGTTATTTCTTCAATCTTTTTAATCCACTCTTCTCCTTCTCCAAATCTAGTATTTGTTGATTGAACAGTGTAAGAAACAACGGGACGTACTTCTGCTCCCTCAGCAATTAATTTTTCTAAATGAGGCATCACTTCCTCATACGTACAATGTGAACCTGTAAAACCAAATCCTATTCTTTTCCCTTTTAAATTCATTCCCCATTCTCCTTTCTTGCTATTGCACCTTCTGCTAGTAACTGAGAAAGAACGTTCGCTAAAATTTGTCCGGCTGTTTTCGGAGCAACAATACCCGGCAAACCAGGTGCTAACAACGCCTTGACTCCTCTTTTTTCCGCATATCTAAAGTCGGTACCGCCTGGTTTAGAAGCTAAATCAATTACTAACGTATGAGCTGGCATTTTTGAAATAACATTCGCTGTCACAACGAGATGCGGAATTGTGTTAATCACAATATCGATATTACCTACTTCTTTTTCTATGTCTTGCATATGAAAAGGAGAAAACATCATTTCTGTAATACGAGCAATATGTTCCGATCGTCTCGCTCCTACTTTGACATGTGCTCCTAATGATTGAAAGGCTCTTGCTACACTCATACCAGTTCTACCAAACCCTAAAACCATTACATTCGATCCATGAATTGTATAATCAGTATGTTGAATAACCATCATTAGTGTACCTTCTACAGTCGGAATAGAGTTATAAATTGCAACATCATCACGATCAAATAATTTTACAAGTTTTCGATTCGTAGTAGATACAAGATTCTCCAAATAAGGTGTTCCGATACCTGAATATATAGTAAAGTGTTCTGGTGTCTTTTCAATTTGCTCTTGCGTTATAGAAACTTTTTCATTTGAAAAAATAGTATCTACTTCTCCTTTGGCATTCGTCCCTGCAACTGGCAAAATAATGGCATCTAAAGCAGCGAAATTTAAATCCTGTATACTTTCTTTTGCTGCCCCAGTGAAGCCATGATCTAGCTGTTCAAACCCTATTAATGAAAGTTTCGCATCTAGTTCAACTAACTTGCGAATTACTTCTAGCTGCCGTGCATCTCCTCCTATGACAGCGATATGCATCTCAGTCAACATTCCCTAATTCACCTTCTTTTTCTTTCATTTATAAGAAAAATGCCTACTTTTTCTTTTTCCTCCACATCATATGTAATGTACGAGTTTGAGGTGATTGAAAAACAAAAAGCACACATGATTTATCTTCTTTATATAAAGATAAAAAAAAGACAACCAAAATGGTCATCTTTCACTCTGATTTTGAATGGTTTGTAAAATCACAAAGTATCATATCATGTCCCACTTTCTTAATTTGGTTCCATTCGACCCTCACTTCTTGCTGTTCTCTTTTAAAACCTCCCCACTTCCCAGCAGGTATAATAAGAGCTTGTATTCGTCCATCTCGTTCATTAATTTCTAAATCTGCGTGTCCTAAAACTCCCATTCTTTCCGCTCTTTCTAAATCCACAATCTCTTTACCACTTAATTCACTTAAACGCATGAAATCTCCCCCTTATCTTTTTTATCAAAGCCTTCCTATAATAAGTACCTATTCTGCATATATAAAAAAAATAACCATATCTCCTTTAAAAGAGATACGGTTATTTCTGAAAACAAATGAATCACAACACCAATTAAAGTTTCATTCCTTTTGGTAGTTTTCCATCCGGACTAATAAGTGCTGCAGAGAATTCATCTGTAAACATGTTACGAATTAATTCGTCTACATTTTGTTTTGTTACAGTGTTTACACTTTCAATAATCTCATCAAGAGAACGATGTTTACGAAGAAGTAGTTCGTTTTTACCGTTACGGCTCATACGACTATTCGTACTTTCTAAACTTAACATTAAGTTTCCTTTTAATTGTTCTTTACTATTAACAAGCTCTTTTTCTGTAATACCTGTATTTTTCAACGTATTTAACGTCTCTTGCATTGTTTCATACAGTGTATCTAATTGTTGGCTACCTGTTCCACCGTAAAGCGTTAACATCCCTGTATCTTCATAAGAAGAGTGATAAGAGAATACTGAGTACGCCAATCCACGTTGCTCACGTACTTCTTGGAATAAACGGCTACTCATACTACCGCCTAAAACATTATTTAATACAATTAAGTTATAAATATCTTCGTGTCCCATTTGCAAGCCTTTATATCCTAAACATAAATGAGCTTGTTCTGTTTCCTTCTTACGTGCTACTTTATTGAAATGGAAAATTGGGCTATGTACTTGTTCACGATTTGTTGTACCTTCGTAATTACCGAAATATTGCTCTACAATTTGTAAAAATGATTCATCAATATTACCTGCAATTGATACAACTACATTTTCAGGTGTGTAATGATCTTTTATATATTGACGTAACGTATCACCTGTAAATGTTTCAAGTGTTTCTTCTGTTCCTAAAATAGGATATCCAAGCGGATGCGTTTCATATGTCGCTTTCGTTAACATATCATGCACAATATCATCTGGCGCATCTTCGTACATTTTTATTTCTTCACATACAACATTCTTCTCTTTTTTCAGTTCTTCCTCATCAAATGTTGAATTAAAGAACATATCTGCTAAAACGTCTAACGCGTATTTAGCGTGCTCATCTAACACCTTTGCATAGTAACATGTATATTCTTTTGAAGTAAAAGCATTTACTTGTCCGCCAATGCTATCAAATGATTCTGCAATTTCTCGCGCGCTACGTGTTTCTGTCCCTTTAAAGAACATGTGCTCTAAAAAGTGCGAAACCCCATTGTTTTTTTCATTTTCATTTCTTGAACCTGCATGGATCCATATACCAATCGCAACTGAGCGTACAGTTGGAATATTCTCCATAACAATTCTTACACCATTTTTACACGTATATTTTTTAATCAAAAACTTTCCTCCTAATGCCAGTTTCTCTAAATAATTGCTATTATTTAATGATAACAAGTTTAAGGATGAATGTCATGCAAATGTATTTAATCTACACGTTTTTCATCCAGTAATTCTGTTATATTCCCCACTTTATATCCTTGTTCCTTCAAATTTTTAATCATAGTTTCTAATGCTTCAGTTGTAGATGAAGTAGGATGCATCAGCACGATAGCACCTGGATGTATTTTCCGCATTACTCTCTGCAATAGTACGCCTGGTTCTGGTCGCTTCCAATCAATTGTATCTACCGTCCACATAATCGTACCCATTTGAAAATCATCTGCTATCTTTACTACCTCATCCCGAAAACTTCCACTTGGAGGAGCAAACCATCTCACCTTTTGATTCGTAGCTACTTCTATCATTTGATTCGTTTTTTGCAATTGCTCTCGTATTTCCTCCGAAGATAACGTTTTCATATTCGGGTGTGTGTAAGAATGATTTCCTACTTCTTGATTCGCATCTACAATCATTTTTGCAAACCTCAAATTTTCTTTCACCCAACGTCCTTCTAAAAAGAAAGTCGCCTTCACATCATGTTTTTTCAATATCTCTAATATACGAGGCAAATACTCATTGCCCCATGCCACATTAATTGTTAATCCCACCATTTTTTTATTTGGGTGCCCTCGATAAATGGGAGCTGGTGGTAAATCTTTTAGATGGACACTCGGTGATACTTCCTTGAATTTAAGTTGTTGTTGATCAAACTTCTTGAGCGTCTTCATATTATTGTAGGATGCTTCTACATCCACTTGTCTTCCATTATATCCTGGTGTCGCTTTCCAAATCTTATCAATCACCGCATTTTGCGGGACAACCTCATACTGTTTTGCATGTTTTTGAATTTCTTCATACAAACTATCTTGAGCAAAAACGGAATAAGAGCCTAAACCAACATATAAAGAAAATATTAATATGTATGCAAATATACGAACTTTCATATAAACCCTCCCATTAACTATATAAAAAGAAAACCATTTTCTTCTTATCTTTGTTAATTTGAGCGTTATGATGAAAACTATACCTATACTGACATAAAAATATATGCAAATCATGTTTTTTACATAACAAAAAAAGCCAGTTTAACTGGCTTTTACTTATTGCTGCTCTTGTTTATTTTCTTCTTTCGCAGCTTCTTTTTCTTGCTCTTCTTTTAGCAATACTTTTCTAGATAAGTTCACACGACCTTGCTTGTCAATCTCGATAACTTTAACTGTAATTACATCACCGATTTTCACAACGTCTTCTACTTTACCTACACGCTCAAGTGCCAGTTCAGAAATGTGGACTAATCCATCTTTACCGCTGAATAATTCAACGAAAGCACCGAATTTCTCAACACGTTTCACTTTTCCTTCGTAGATTTCACCTACTTGTACTTCACGAACGATATCTTCGATAATTTTCTTAGCTTTGTCATTCATTTCTTGATTTATTGAAGAAATGAATACTGTACCATCTTGCTCGATGTCAATTTTAACGCCAGTTTCTTCAATAATTTTATTAATTTGTTTACCGCTCGGTCCAATAACGTCACGGATTTTATCTGGGTTAATTGTCATTGTAATAATCTTTGGAGCATACGCTGATAATTCAGTACGTGGCTCTGCAATAACAGATAACATATGATTTAGAATGTGCACACGACCAACTTTCGCTTGTTGTAATGCCTCTTCTAAAATTTCACGAGATAGACCATCGATTTTAATGTCCATTTGCAGTGCAGTTACACCTTTTGCTGTACCTGCTACTTTAAAGTCCATATCACCTAAATGATCTTCCATACCTTGAATATCAGATAAAATTGTGTAATGCTCACCAGATTTAACTAGACCCATTGCAATACCAGCAACTGGAGCTTTCAGTGGAACACCCGCATCCATCATTGCTAAAGTACTACCACAAATACTTGCTTGTGAAGTAGAACCATTTGATTCTAAAACTTCAGATACAAGACGTACTGTATATGGGAAATCTTTTTCAGATGGAATTACAGGCTCAAGAGCACGTTCTCCTAGTGCACCGTGACCAATTTCACGACGACCTGGTCCACGCATCGGTCTTGTTTCACCAACACTAAATGATGGGAAATTGTAATGGTGCATAAAGCGTTTTGATTCTTCTACACCAAGACCATCTAAAATTTGTACATCGCCTAATGCACCTAATGTACAAATACTTAATGCTTGTGTTTGTCCACGTGTGAACAGACCAGAACCGTGTGTACGAGATAAAATGCCAACCTCTGATGCTAATGGACGGATTTCGTCACCTTTACGGCCATCTGGGCGGATTTTTTCAACTGTAATAAGACGACGTACTTCTTCTTTTACAATTTTATATAAAATCTCATTTACTTGTCCTAATGTGTCAGCGTCAGCTTCCTGCGCTTCGTAATGTTCAATTACACGCTTTTTCACTTCGTTAATTGCATTTTCACGTGCATGCTTTTCATGTACTTGAATCGCTGAATGCATATCTTTCTCAGCCATTTCACGTACAGCTTGATTAAGATCAGCATCAACTTCATAAAGTTTTACTGCTAATTTCTCTTTACCTACAGCTTGTACAATCTCTTCTTGGAATGCAATTAGACGTTTAATTTCGTCATGACCAAACATAATTGCTTCTAACATTGTTTCTTCAGGTACTTGATCTGCTCCTGCTTCAACCATGTTAATTGCATCTTTCGTACCAGCTACAACTAGGTGAATATCACTTTGTTCTTGCTGTTCTACTGTTGGATTAATAACGAACTCGCCATTAATACGACCAACTGTTGCACCAGCGATTGGGCCTTCAAATGGAATATCTGAAATCGATAACGCTAATGAAGAACCAAACATAGCTGCCATTTCAGAAGAACAATCTTGATCAACACTCATTACAATGCTGACAACTTGTACTTCGTTACGGAAACCATCTGCGAAAAGTGGACGAATTGGACGGTCGATTAAACGACTTGCCAAAATTGCTTTTTCACTTGGACGGCCTTCACGCTTAATAAAGCCGCCTGGAATTTTTCCGACTGCATATAAACGCTCTTCATAGTTTACTGTAAGCGGGAAGAAATCTACATTTTTTGGCTCTTTTGATGCAGTTGCTGTAGATAGAACTGCTGTGTCGCCATATCTTACTAATACTGCTCCGTTCGCTTGTTTTGCAAGCTGACTTGTTTCAATTGTTAGCTGACGACCAGCTAAATCTATCGAGAAGACTTGCTTTTCCTGACTCATTTAAGTACCCCTCTCAATTTAAAATATTCAATTCTTCTATGTAAATGGATAGTATATCACAATATTCTTTCCTCTAGTATTGCCGAAAATTTAATAAGCTATAAAGAGTAGAAGATATATTTTTACCTAACAAAAAAGCGGGAATATTCCCGCTTCTCTGACTATCGACGTAAGCCAAGCTTTGTGATTAATTCACGGTAACGTGTGATATCGCTATTACGAAGGTAAGTAAGTAAGTTACGACGTTTACCAACCATCTTTAATAGACCACGACGTGAATGATGATCCTTCTTGTGAGTACGTAAGTGCTCGTTTAGAGTGTTAATTTGCTCCGTTAGGACAGCAATTTGAACCTCTGGAGAACCAGTATCAGTCTCATGAGTTCTAAATTGTGCAATGATTTCATTTTTACGCTCTTGTGTTAAAGCCATCCTATTTCACCTCCTAATAATTAAACCCCCAATTACCTAGCAAGCGTCGGTGAGTCGCAATGCCAAGCAATGGTTGTCATAAAGTACATAACATAGAATACTACTTTTCATTTGAAAAAGCAAGTATATTCTTTGCGCTTGAAAAATATTCTTGGGCGATTTTCTTATCTTTCGCAATTTGTGCAACTAACTCATCAATACCATTAAACTTTTTTTCTTCTCTTATACGCATATGCCACTCCACCGTGACACTTTGATCGTATATATCTTTATTAAATTCAAATAGATGTACTTCAATAGATAATTGGCGCTCATTCTCTTTAAAAGTTGGTTTATATCCAATATTACATACGCCATCGTGCCATTCATCGTGAACTTTTAATCTCACTGCATATACACCTACAGGTGGGAGTAGATATTCATCACTTAAACCTACATTTGCAGTTGGAAAGCCAATTTGGCGTCCACGCTTATCACCGTGCACAACTGTTCCTTCTACCGTATAAGCTCTCCCTAAAATAGATGGAATCTGCTCCATTTCTCCATTTCGAATTAACTTTCGTAATGAAGTAGAACTTACTTTTTCTTCTTGATATTCAACTTTTTCGATCACGGTCTGTGTAAACTCCCCTCTTGCATGAAATGGTAAAGTCTCCATCTTCCCTTTCCCTAAACGTCCATATGAATAATCAAAGCCTGCTACTACATGCTTTACGTTTAAATCAATAATATAATCATCTACAAATTGTTGTGGTAATAATCCTGCAAATGATTCATCAAATTTAATAACATATAATATATCGATTCCTAAACTTTCGACTATTTTTTCTTTATCACGCATTGGTGTAATATACTCCACATGCGCTTCCTTTTTTCCTAAAACAACAGATGGGTGAGGATAAAATGTCATAACTGCACTTTTATATCCCCGTTCATCCGCTATTTGCTTCGCAGTTCGAATCACACATTGATGTCCTAAATGAATGCCATCAAAAAATCCTAATGCCATTACAGTAGGTGGTAATTCTAATTTATTTTGTTCATGTGGATGAGTTAAATGAATAAGTTTCACGCTTGAATTCACCTTTTTCTGTAATAATCCTTCCGATAATTCATTATAGCTTTAGTTCTTGATTATTCACAAGTACTTTCATTGGCTTTAGCATACCAGGGTGTTTTGGATGATGCTCATAAATCGCTAAGCAACAATCATTTTTATCAAATACTGTAATAAATGGTGCTGTTATTTCTAATTCATTCTTTAAGAACATACCATTTTTTATTTTTTCTGCTTGCTTTTCATCTACAACCATTTTTGGAAACTTACTTAACGCTTCATCGATTGAAATGAAGATAGACTCTACTGTTCCATTTTGCACGTTTTCTTCAATTTCTTCAAATGATATGCAATCTTCTAGTAAAAATTCACCAGATGCCGTTCTTACAAGATGGGACATGTGTGATGGAAAACCAAGTTTTTCACCAATCATTACTGCTAGCGTTCTTACATATGTACCTTTACTACACGTTACACGGAAACGGAATGAAATGTTTTCCCCTTCAAAAACTTCACGTTCATCAAGTAATACAAATTCGTGAATTGTAATTGTACGAACTGGACGTTCAACCTCTTGACCTGCTCTAGCATATTCGTATAGTTTTTTCCCGTTTACTTTTACAGCTGAAAACATCGGTGGCATTTGTTCAATTGTTCCTGTTAACTTTGCAAGAACATTTTCTACTTCTTTTCGTGTAATAACACGATCCACATTTTTCGTTTCTACAACTTCACCCGAAGCATCTTCAGTCGTCGTAGAAAATCCTAATGTTACTTCACCTTCATACGTTTTCGTCTCACTTGTTAAAAATTGTGCAATTTTCGTTGCTTTACCAACACAAATCGGTAATACACCCGTTACATCTGGATCTAATGTTCCCGTATGACCAATTCGTTTCTCACGTAAAATCTTTCTTAATTTAAATACACAATCATGTGACGTCATGCCTTTTGGCTTATGTAATAATACTACACCTTCCATATATGTTCACCTCATCATAATTCTTTCATAATAAATATCCAAAACTTATTTTGCATTGAAAAAATGGATAGACATATGTCTATCCATTATTCTTCACGTTTACCTTCTTTATTAATTTCATGTAAAAGTGTATCAATTCGATGACCATATCCGATAGACTCATCAAATTCAAAGGAAATTTCCGGTGTTTTACGAAGACGAATACGTTGGCCAATTTCTGAACGAATGAAGCCTTTTGCCTTCGCTAAACCTTTTAATGTACTTTCTTTCTGTTCTTCATCACCTAAAACAGAAATATATACTGTAGCAATTTGTAAATCTCCACTCACTTGTACATCTGTTACTGTAACAAATCCGACACGTGGATCTTTAATTTTACGACTGATTATGTCGCCTAATTCTTTTTTCATTTGCTCGCCTACACGGTTTGCACGTAATTTCATAATTCTTCACCTCATTCAGTACCATTCCAATTGTGTTATCGTACGTTCAATTTCAGGAAATGAATCGATGTACTCAAGTACACGATTCATTTCTTTTTCACAGATAACACGATTTGAGGATACGGAAACAATTGCAATTTCTGTACGTTGCCATACATCTTGATGCCCTACTTCTGAAACAGCTACGTTATAACGCTGCTTCACACGAGTTAGCACCCTTTGCAAAATTGCTCGTTTCTCTTTTAAAGAATGCACATCGTAAATCATACACTCGAATGAGAGTGAAGCGATAATCATCGCTTCACTTCTTCCATAATGTACGCTTCAATGATGTCCCCTTCTTTAAGATCATTATATCTCTCAATTGTAATACCACACTCATAGTTTTGTGCAACTTCTTTTACGTCGTCTTTGAAACGTTTTAACGTATCAAGTTGTCCTTCGAAAACTACTACGCCATCACGGATAATACGAACGCCACTATCACGTGTAATTTTACCGTCGATTACGTAACAACCTGCGATTGTTCCAACTTTTGTTACTTTGAACGTTTGACGTACTTCCGCTTGACCGATTACTTTTTCTTCGAATTCTGGATCCAGCATACCTTGCATTGCTGATTCGATTTCTTCGATTACTTTATAGATAATACGGTGTAAACGAACATCAACGTTCTCTAATTCAGCTGTACGCTTCGCATTCACATCAGGGCGTACGTTAAATCCAATTATAATTGCATTAGATGCAGAAGCTAAAATAACATCAGATTCTGTAATCGCACCTACGCCCGTATGGATAATTTTTACTTTTACGCCTTCAACATCAATTTTACGAAGTGATGCTGCCATTGCTTCTACAGAACCTTGTACGTCTGCTTTCACAATTAAGTTAATTTCTTTTACATCGCCCTCTTGGATTTGTTGGAATAAATCTTCAAGGCTTAATTTAGATTTCTCACCACGTTGAGCAAGTAACGCTTCTTGTGCACGTGATTCACCGATTTGACGAGCTTTCTTCTCATCAGCGAATGCCATGAAACGATCTCCGGCTTGTGGTACTTCATTTAAACCTGTAATTTCAACAGGAGTTGATGGACCAGCAACTTTTACACGACGACCAATATCACTTACCATCGCACGAACACGACCGAATGATGTTCCAACAACAATTGGATCTCCAACTCGAAGTGTACCGTTTTGAACAAGTAATGTCGCGATAGTTCCTTTACCTTTATCAAGCTGCGCTTCAATTACAGTACCAGTTGCATAGCGATTTGGATTTGCTTTATATTCTTCTACTTCACTCACAAGAAGAATCATTTCTAGCAAGTTGTCAATTCCCTCGCCTTGAATCGCAGAAATTGGTACGAAAATTGTGTCTCCGCCCCAAGCTTCTGGAACTAATTCATATTCTGTTAATTCTTGCATTACACGATCAGGATTTGCCGCTGGTTTATCCATTTTATTCACAGCAACAATAATTGGTACTCCAGCTGCTTTCGCATGGCTAATTGCTTCAACTGTTTGTGGCATAACACCGTCATCAGCTGCAACAACAAGAATTGTAATATCCGTTACTTGCGCACCACGAGCACGCATCGTTGTAAATGCTGCGTGACCAGGCGTATCTAAGAATGTAATTTTCTTATCATTTACTTCAACTTGGTATGCACCAATATGTTGAGTAATTCCACCCGCTTCGCCAGCAGTTACTTTTGAATTACGGATAGAGTCAAGTAAAGTTGTTTTACCATGGTCAACGTGTCCCATAATTGTAACAACAGCTGGACGCTCTTTTAAGTTTTCTTCATCATCTTGCTCATCGATGAATGTTTCAAATTCAGTTTCACTTACAACTACTTCTTCTTCTACTTCAATACCGTAATCAGTAGCAATTAACTCAATTGTATCTTTATCTAAGTCTTGGTTAATTGTTGCCATAATTCCTATCATGAAGAGCTTTTTAATAATTTCAGATGGCTCTTTGCTTAACTTTTTAGCAAGTTCACCTACTGTAAGGCTTCCAGAGAAAGTAATTTTATCTGGTGTTTCTACTATTTGTGTTTGTTGTCTTCCAGCAAAGTTTTCTTGACGTTTGTCTTCATTTCCTTTGCCTTTTTTCTTCTTCTTATTGCTGTTCTTTTTACTGCGAACAACTTTCTCTTCTACTTCAAACTCATCTGCAACAGAAGGTTTTTCTGCCCCAGTGTTATATTGATTATCTAATTTGTTTACTACTTCGTCTTCTAACATTGTCATATGATTCGAAACCTCGATATTCATCTCTTTTAGTTTTGTCATAAGATCTTTACTTGAGATATTATTTTTTTTTGCATATTCATGTACTCGAATTTTACTCATACCTTCACCCCCGGTAATTTGTATCGAGCATGCTACGTAGCTTTTTCGCAAAGCCTTCATCTAACACAGCTACAACGACTCGCTCGTCTCTCCCAATCGCATGCCCTAATTGTTGTCGATTTTCGACTTTTCTCATTGGTATGTTGTAGTACGTGGTTTTATCAATGATACGTTTTGTAGTGTTCGCTGACGCATCTTCAGAAAGCAATACTAGCTTTGCTTTGCCACTTCGTACTTCTTTTAAAACGAGTTCTTCACCCGAAATAATTTTTCGAGCGCGGTTTGCTAGTCCTAAAAACGATTTCCAATCGGACACTTACTTCGACTCCTTCTCAACAAGCTCAAGAAGCTCTTCGTACAGAGAACTGTCGATTTTCGCTTTTAGATGATGTTCCAAAATATTTTTCTTTTGGGCTTGAATAATGCATTCTTTATCTTTTGACAAATATGCACCTCGTCCTGATTTTTTTCCTGATAAATCAATAGACACTTCGCCCTCTTTGGAACGAACAATGCGAACGAGCTCTCGTTTTGATTTCATCTCTTGCGTCGCAATACATTTTCGTAACGGAACTTTTCGATTGCTCATACTCATCACCTCTATTCGATTTCGTCTTCAACTGAATCGAATCCGAATGCGATTACGCTATCTTCATCTGTTACAATACCAAGTTGTTTCGCATCAGACTCACTTTTAATATCAATTTTCCAGCCTGTTAATTTAGCTGCAAGACGTGCATTTTGTCCACGCTTACCAATTGCTAATGAAAGCTGGTGGTCTGGAACAACAACAGTTGTTGCTTTTTCTTCTTCATCTACAAGTACTTTAACAACTTGTGATGGACTTAAAGCATTTGCAACATATTCAACTGGATCATTTGACCAGCGAACGATGTCAATTTTTTCGCCTTTTAGTTCATCTACAATGCGTTGTACACGTTGTCCTTTCGGTCCTACACAAGAACCTACTGGATCAACATCGATATTCTCTGCATACACAGAAATTTTCGAACGATCGCCTGCTTCACGCGCTACAGAGCGAATTTCTACAGTTCCATCATAAATTTCTGGAACTTCCATTTCGAATAAACGTTTTAAAAGACCAGGATGTGTACGTGATACGTAAATTTGTGGTCCTTTCGTTGTTTTTTCTACTTTTGTAATAAATACGCGAATACGATCATGTGGTTTATATTGCTCATTTGGCATTTGCTCACTTACAGGTAATAAAGCTTCTACTTTCCCTAAGCTTACATAGATGAAACGAGCATCTTGGCGCTGTACAATACCAACCATAATGTCTTCTTCACGATCACTAAATTCTGAATAAATAACACCACGTTCCGCCTCACGAACTCGTTGTGTTACAACTTGTTTTGCAGTTTGTGCTGCAATACGACCAAAATCTTTTGGCGTTACTTCAATTTCTAGTACGTCGCCATCTTGGTAGTTTGGATTAATTTGTCTTGCCTCTTCTACAGAGATTTCAAGACGTGGATCAAACACATTATCGACAACGTCTTTACGTGCTAAAACTTGAATTGTTCCCACTTCTGGGTTAAAGCTCACACGAACGTTTTGTGCTTGGTTAAAATTGCGTTTATAAGCAGAGATTAATGCTGCTTCAATTGCATCAATAATAATATCTTTGCTAATACCTTTTTCTGACTCTAAAACGAGCAAAGCATCTAACAACTCAGTGCTCATGAAGATCCCCCTTCTTACTAAAACGTAACAGCAAGTCGCGCATTGGCAACTTTATCCATTGGAATTTGGATTTCTTTTTTACGTGTTTTAATTGTTAATAGTAGTGTAATTGTAATACCGTCGTAGGAAAGTAGCTTTCCTTCAAACATCTTTTCACCATCAATCGGCTCATATGTTTTAATTGCCACTTGTTTCCCTACCGCTTGCTGGAAGTCTTTCTCTTTCTTTAATGGGCGTTCCGCTCCAGGAGATGATACATCCAAAAAGTAAAGATGAGGAATTGGGTCCTCTTTATCTAAAGCTTCGCTTAAACGTTCACTTACCGCACCGCATTCTTCAATGTCGACTCCCTTTTCAGAATCGATGAATACGCGTAAGAACCAGTCTTGTCCTTCTTGCACATACTCTACATCTACAAGTTCAAGATTTAACTCTTCAACGATCGGCTGCGCAAATGCTTCTACAACTTCTGTGACTTTCTTATCCATAAACAGCCTCCTTCCTGCCGCCATGTACCATTTACAAGAAAAGATCCCGTTCATTAAGACGGTCTATCTTATTCTTTCTCGTTAGCTAACAAAAGCCCCTGCCGTTAAGCAGGGAATATCTGTCTTAGTATTACCAAATTTAAGAAGTAAAACTTGTAACAAAATATGTATATACGACAGAAATATCTTTACTATCCACATAAATAAAATGTAGATAGTAACACGAAAGAGTGGGTTTCCCCACTCTCTTTTTCACAAAATATACATGACATGGTTATCTCGGTTTATAGTATACCATAGCAAATATTGATTTGCAAAGACTTTTCCTACCTGTTAGAACAGTGATAATTGGTTTTGATCCGGTAAATCTCCTAGACAACCTTGACTATCTAAATACTCAATAATTGTTTTTGAAACCTTACTGCGCTGCTGTAAGTCTTCTTTTGATAGGAAGTCTCCATTTTTACGTGCTTCTACAATACTTAAAGCTGCGTTTGTACCAAGACCAGGCACTGCATTAAATGGAGGAATTAATGAGTCTCCATCAATAATAAATTCTGTTGCATGCGAGCGGTATAAATCAACCTTTTGGAATGAGTATCCACGCTCACACATTTCAAGTGTCATTTCTAGTACAGTTAATAAACTCTTCTCTTTCGGCGCTGCATCCAATCCTTTTTGAGCAATTTCGTCAATTTTTACGCGTATGGATGCTGAACCTTTCGCCATCGCTTCTACATCAAAATCATCTGCACGAACTGTAAAATATGCCGCATAGAATAAAAGTGCAAAATGCACTTTAAAGTACGCGATACGTACAGCCATAAGTACGTAAGCAGCCGCATGGGCTTTAGGGAACATGTATTTAATCTTCTTACATGAATCAATATACCAACCTGGTACATTATTATTTTTCATATCCTCTTCCCATTCTTCCGGTACACCCTTACCTTTACGAACCGACTCCATGATTTTGAAGGCTAACGATGGATCTAAACCTTGATAGATTAAATATACCATGATGTCATCACGACAACCAATAACTTCACTCAGCGTACATGTACCGTTATAAATTAACTCGTTTGCATTACCAAGCCATACGTCCGTACCATGTGATAATCCAGAAATTTGGACTAACTCAGAGAATGTCGTAGGTTTCGTCTCTTCTAACATCTGCCTTACGAATTTCGTACCAAACTCTGGTATACCAAGTGTACCTGTTTTACAGTTAATTTGTTCCTCCGTTACGCCTAACGATTCTGGCCCAGAGAAAATTTTCATTACTTCTGGATCGTCCGTTGGGATTGTTTTCGGATCAATACCACTTAAATCTTGTAACATACGAATAACGGTCGGATCATCGTGTCCTAGTATATCAAGTTTCAATAAATTATCATGAATCGAGTGGAAATCAAAGTGTGTCGTTCTCCACTCAGCACCTATTGAATCTGCCGGGAACTGAATTGGTGAAAAATCAAAAATATCCATGTAATCTGGCACAACGATAATACCACCTGGATGCTGTCCGGTTGTACGTTTTACCCCTGTACAACCTGCAACTAACCGATCTATCTCTGCATTTCGAATCGTTAAGTTATGATCATTTGCATAACCTTTTACATAACCATAAGCAGTTTTTTCCGCAACTGTACCAATCGTTCCTGCACGATATACATAATCTTCACCGAACAGTACTTTCGTATAGTTATGGGCACGTGGTTGGTATTCCCCGGAGAAGTTCAAATCGATATCGGGTACCTTATCTCCTTTAAATCCAAGGAACGTTTCGAACGGAATGTCATGTCCATCTTTTACATATGGAATATTACAAGCAGGACATTCTTTATCCGGTAAGTCAAAACCAGAACCTACAGAACCATCATTAAAGAATTCTGATTGCTTACACTTCGGACATACATAGTGTGGTGGTAATGGGTTTACTTCTGTAATTTCCATCATCGTTGCAACAAATGATGATCCTACCGATCCACGCGAACCTACTAAATATCCGTCTACTAACGATTTTTTCACAAGCTTATGTGAAATTAAATAAATTACGGCGAATCCATGCCCAATAATACTTTTTAATTCTTTTTCTAAACGTGCTTCTACAATTTCCGGTAGCTCTTCACCATAAATGCTACGCGCCATTTTATAACTCATATCACGCGTTTCATCATCAGCACCTTCAATTTTCGGTGTGTATAGATCGTCTTTTACTGGATGCACATCACCAATTAATGACGCAACCTTTTGTGTATTTGTTACAACAACTTCTTTCGCTTTGTCTTCACCTAAGAATGAAAAACATTCTAACATTTCATCAGTTGTACGGAAATGTACTGGCGGTAATGAATGTCGATTTAACGGATTGGCTCCGCCCTGCGAACTGACTAAAATTTTACGATACATTGCATCCTCAGGGTCTAAATAATGCACGTTTCCTGTAGCAACAACTGGTTTATCTAACGTCTCACCTAGTTTTACTAAGTTAGAAATAATTGTTTTTAATTGACCTTCATCTCGAACAAGTTCACGTTCTACTAAATGACGTAACACCTCTGGAGGCATTACTTCAATGTAGTCATAGAACTGGGCAATTTCTTCTACCTCTTCAGGTGCCTTTTGCATCATTGCCTCGAACACTTCACCTTTATCACAAGCCGTTCCTACTAAAATTCCTTCACGGTATTTTTTTAATAGTGACCTCGGCACACGTGGTACACGGTAAAAGTAATTTAGATGCGAATAGGAAACAAGTTTATAGAGATTTTTTAACCCCACATCCGATGTGGCAAGTAATGTCATATGACTTGGACGGCCACGCTTATACGCATCCCCTTGTCCCATGCTATCATTTAATTGATCATGATATTCAAATCCCTTTTCAATTACGTCTTTCAACATTTTCACAAGTAAATATCCCGTCGCTTCTGTATCATAAATCGCACGGTGATGTTGCGTTAATTCAATATCAAGTTTTTTACACATCGTATTTAATCGATGATTTTTCATCTCTGGGAATAGGAATCGTGCAAGTTCTAACGTATCAATAACTGGGTTATTCGTTTTTTCTAGTCCAGCCTTTTTAAAACCTACGTTAATAAAGCCCATATCAAAGCTCGCGTTATGGGCAACAAGTGTATGATCGCCCATCCATTCCTCAAACTTTTTAAACACTTCGTCCACTTCTGGTGCATCGGTTAACATATCATCTGTAATACCTGTTAATTCAATAATCGTCGCTGATAATGGTTGATGTGGATTTGCGAAAGATTCAAAGCGATCAATGATTTCGCCACCCTTTACTTTTACGGCAGCCAACTCAATGACTGTATCGTATACAGCTGATAAACCTGTCGTCTCAACGTCGAAAACAACATACGTTTCCTCTGCAAGTAAACGATGCGCTTCGTTATACGCTATCGGTACACCATCATTAACTAAATTCGCTTCTACACCGTATATAACTTTAACTCCAGCCTTTTTCCCCGCAGAATATGCCTCCGGGAACGACTGAGCCACAGCATGGTCTGTAACCGCAATAGCTTCATGTCCCCATTTACCTGCTTGGGCAACAAGCCTAGAAACAGGAGTAACAGCATCCATTTGGCTCATCGGAGTGTGAAGATGAAGTTCTACACGCTTTTCGCCTTCTGGCGCTTTATCTTTACGAGACGGCCCTGTTATTTCATTAATATCATTTGCAATCATTACTAAATCTCGAACGAATGTATCGTTTTGAACAGAACCACGCGCTTTCACCCACATTCCTTTTTTCAAGGATTGCAGCATTGGAATATCTTCTTTGTCACGCGAGAACATTTTGATCATAATAGAATCCGTATAATCCGTTATTTTTAAAGTTAATAACGTACGTCCACTACGAAGCTCTTTTGTTTCTACATGGAAGACATATCCTTGAACCGTTTTTCTTCTTTCTTCATCTTGAATTTCTCGCATCGGTGTAATCTCTTCATCTGGCTTAATAAGATACCCGAGTGTAATCGGTCCTTCATACACAACGCTGCTTTCTTCAGCTTGCTTCTTCGCCATTTCTTCCATAGCTTGTATAACACGCTCGCGGTCTTCTTGCTGCGTTTGCTCACGAAACTTTTGCATTTCTTCTGTATTTTGCTGTATATGTGTGTCTAACTGGAAACGCGGGAATCCAAAAACTTCGTATTGATCCCCTACTGGTTTCGCAACGTTTTTCTTTAAAGCAGTAGACTCCAGCTCATTATTCACATTTATTAGCAACTTCACTCCATTCACCTGTGGAAGCTGCTTCTTTAAGTATGCGAACATAGGTGAAAATGTAATTCGTTCCGTACAAAGCGGCCAATACGCCCTCACTTCTTCTTCTGTAAATTGTTTATTCTCTGTTTCTAATGCAAATGTTGTTCTTGCAATATGAGAAAATGATTGCTTAAGCTTTGTTTCTAGCAATTCATATAATTCTGTAGGCAAAATACGTGGCACTTGTAAATCAAAATGCCAACTTTTATTCGCTTTATCAATAACGAGCCTTTCAATACCACCGCCTTGTAAATATTGATTTATAAGGTCGTCTGGTATTTGCAACTGCTGGAGCAAAATTTGAAATCGCTCTTGTTGTTCATTTGTTAATGACATATGCACTCTCCTTCCATTTGCTATTATAAATTGAATCGTACTACAAAGAAAGATTTCTCCCTTCTTCTTTTACGAAATACGTTTACAAAGAAAGAGAAGGTACCTCATAACGAGGTACCTCTTCTTATTTTAAAATATTAGCAATATATGTTTGAAGTTCTTCTACTTTCACTTCTACAGACTCACCTGTAGCACGTACTTTCACTTCTACAATACCTTCATCCGCTTTTTTACCAACTGTAACACGAACTGGAAGGCCGAATAAATCTGCATCAGCAAATTTAACACCTGCACGTTCTGCACGATCATCTAGTAATACTTCGTATCCTTGATCTTGTAATGAGTTGTAGATGTTTTCACCCATTTCACGTTGTGCATCAGATTTCATGTTTACTGGAATTACATGCACATGGAACGGTGCGACAGCTTTAGGCCAAACTAAACCGCTCTCATCATTAAACTGCTCTGCAATTGCTGCCACTGTACGAGATACACCGATACCGTAACAACCCATAATAAGTGGTTGTGTTTTCCCGTTTTCATCTAGGAATGTTGCATTCATTGCTTCGCTATAACGAGTTCCTAATTTGAATACGTGACCTACTTCAATTCCGCGTGCGAAAAGAATTGTTCCGTTTCCGTCTGGAGATTGGTCTCCTTCTTGAATGAAGCGTAAATCTGTATATTGACTTACTTTAAAGTCACGTTCTGGATTTACATTTACATAATGGAATCCTTCTTCGTTCGCTCCTGAACATCCGTTGACAATTGTTGCTACAGCATGGTCAGCAATAATTTCGATATCACCTGTTACACCAATCGGTCCTAAAGAACCAACTTCACAGTTTAATAACTCTTTTACTTCTTCATGCGAAGCAAGCTCAACGACTGAAGCTCCGTATAGATTCTTCACTTTTACATCATTGACTTCATGATCGCCACGAACAAGTACAACTACTAGTTTCTCATCTACTTTAAACACCATAGATTTAATGCATTTTTCCGCTGCAATATTTAAGAATGCAGATACTTCTTCAATAGCCTTTTGATCCGGAGTTGCTACCTTTTCAAGTGCTTGTTCAGCATCATCACTTTTCGTATACGTAGCAACAACAGGAGCCATTTCAATATTTGCCGCATAATTAGATGTATCAGAATACGCAATTGTATCTTCACCTACATCAGATAATACCATAAATTCATGTGTATCTTTTCCACCCATTGCTCCCGAGTCAGCAATAACAGCACGGAAGTTCAAGCCACAACGAGCAAAAATGTTAGAGTATGCATTGTATAAGCGATCATACACTTCATCTAAGCTCTCTTGCGTAGCATGGAAAGAATATGCATCTTTCATTAGAAACTCTCTTCCACGTAATAGACCAAAACGAGGTCTTTGTTCGTCACGGAACTTTGTTTGGATTTGGTATAATGTTAACGGTAATTTTTTATATGATTTCACTTCATCACGTACAAGATCAGTAATTACTTCTTCGTGTGTAGCTCCTAATGCAAATTCACGAGCGTTACGATCTTTCATACGCATTAATTCAGATCCGTAAGAATACCAACGCCCTGACTCTTGCCATAATTCCGCAGCTTGCATAGCCGGCATTAATAATTCTACAGCTCCTGCACGCTCCATTTCTTCACGAACAATACGTTCTACTTTGTGTAATACTTTTAAACCAAATGGTAGAAAACTATAAATACCAGAAGCATTTTGACGCATAAACCCTGCGCGAAGTAATAATTGATGACTTTTAATTTCAGCATCAGCTGGAACTTCACGTAATGTAGGACTGAATACCATACTTTGTTTCATTTATTCGCACCTCTTCATTTTACTCTTACACGCAACAAAACCCCTCACCTCGAGTTAGGTGAGGGATTTTATTGTACGAGCTCTATTTCATTATAAACTTCTTCTTATTTTACAAGAAAAACTTACGGATGTCATTCCATGTTACAACTAACATAAGCAACATTAATAATGCAAATCCAATAAAGTGAACCATTCCTTCTTTTTGACGATCAATCGGTTTCCCTCTTAATGCCTCAATTAAGAAGAAGAACAAACGTCCACCGTCTAAAGCTGGAACTGGTAATAAATTAAATAAACCAAGGTTAATACTTAAAACTGCCGCTAAACTTAGTACACGCGTAAATCCATAATCTACAACTTGATCTGTTAGATTATAAATTCCTACTGGACCTGACAACTCATTAATAGAAAATTGACCAGTTACTAATTTCACAAGAGAATCAAAAATTAGTTTCGTCCATTCGTACGTTTGTTCAAAACCTGATTTAATAGAACCCATCACTGTTTTCTCTACAGGAGAGTAAACACCAATTCTACCAACTTCTTCTTTTCCTTCTTTATCAACCGTTGGCGTTACTTTCACATTAATCTGTTCACTATCACGCTTTACTTGTAACGTAATTTCTTTATTCGGGTTTTCACGTACAATGTTAACAACATCTTTCCATGTACTTGTGTTTTTCCCATCAATAGCTTGAATTGTATCATTTTCTTTTAATCCAGCTTGCTGTGCTGCACTATTATCCATTACTTTTCCGACCATTGGTTTATCAACGGGAACCCCTTGTACAAATCCAAGAATCACAAAAATAACAAATGCTAGAATAAAGTTCATTGCAGGACCTGCAAAAATTGTTAACGCGCGTTGACCCAATTTTTTAGAGCCAAACTGTCTGTTAAACGGAGCGATTTGGATTTCTTCTCCCGCAGATATGATACGAGCTTTTTCATTCACTCGGAATGTTTGCAGCTCTTCCTCGTACTCTTCATATCCCGAAATTGTAAGATTATGCTCCAAATCAGCTTGTTCGACTTCAATAACACGAACATTTGGATATTTTTCATATCCATCAAAAACTAATTTCACAGCTTCGTCTTTTTCATTTAGCACAAGGCCAACCTTTTTCCCTGGCTTTAACTCAACTGTGTCCGCATCCTCGCCAGCCATTCTTACATAGCCACCAAGGGGCAGTAATCGAATCGTATACACCGTTTCATTCTTTTCAAATGAGAATATTTTTGGACCAAAACCAATCGCAAACTCGCGGCATAAAATACCCGCTCTTTTTGCGAAATATAGATGCCCTAGCTCATGGAAAAATACGAGTGCACCGAAAATTAATATAAAGGCAATCGCTGTATTCAATTCCATAACCACCTTTGCTAAATTTGTTCCATCACAAACCGTCTTGTGGCTGCATCAATTTCCAGAATTTCCTCTAAGCTCGGACGTGCAATGACATTGTGATGGTTCATTGCTTTTTCAATGAGGTCTTCCACTGTTAAGAAACCAATTCTCTTTTGTAAAAAAGCTTCAACAGCTACTTCATTTGCAGCGTTCATTACAGCTGGCATACTTCCACCTGTTTTCCCAGCTTCATACGCAAAACGTAGACAACGGAAACGTTCTTGGTTCATTTTTTCAAAATGCAATGTTCCCATTTCCCATAAGTTTAACTGTTTTGTGTCTGAAAGAGGTAATCTATCAGGATATGTAAGCGCGTATTGAATTGGTACTCGCATATCAGGTGAGCCAAGCTGTGCCATTACACTACGATCTTCAAATTCAACCATAGAATGAATAATACTTTCTTTATGTAAAACAACATCAATTTGCTCATAAGGGATACCAAAAAGCCAATGTGCTTCAATTACTTCTAGTCCCTTATTCATCATTGTAGCAGAATCAATTGTAATTTTCGAACCCATTGACCAGTTTGGATGTCGAAGCGCATCTTCTACGGTCACATGATGCAATTCATCTCTCGTTTTATCACGGAAACTTCCGCCAGAAGCCGTTATAATGAGTCGAGAAATTCTTTTTTCATTTTCACCATTCAAGCATTGAAAAATAGCTGAATGTTCACTATCTACTGGAAGTAACGAAACATTATGTTTTCGTGCCGCTTCCATTACTAGATGCCCTGCAGTTACTAACGTTTCTTTATTTGCAATTCCAATTGTTTTTTTCGCCTCAATTGCACGAAGTGTTGGTAACAACCCTACGCTACCTACAACGGCATTTACTAAAATCTCCGCATCTGGATGTAATGCTACTTCTAAAAGACCTTCACTACCATATACAATTTTTGTATTACCAGAAACAGCTTGTAATTTTATAACATCTTCTGCTCTTTGCACAGAAACAATTTGCGGAGAAAATTCTTGAATTACTTTTACTGCGTAGTCAATATTTTTCCCTACAGAAAAAGCAACGAGACGGAATTGGTCTGGGTGCGAGCGTAACACATCTAAAGTTTGTGTACCAATTGATCCGCTTGCACCTAATAAACTAATATTTTTCATGACTCCAACCCCTCGTTCATTTATTAATTGTATTGTAATAAGAAGTAGAGAATTGGTAACACAAATAACCAACTATCTGTTCGATCTAATATACCACCATGTCCAGGTAAAATTGTACCTGAATCTTTTACGCCATAGTGACGTTTAAATGCAGACTGTACTAAATCACCAATTTGTCCAAAAATAGAAATGATAATCGTCAGCACAATTAAAATCCCTACATTTGCTTCAACTGGGAAGAACATATTGTAAACAAGTGCAACAATAACTCCACAAACAATACCGCCTAATGAACCTTCAATTGTTTTATTTGGACTAATTTCTGGCCACAACTTTCTTTTTCCTAATGCTTTTCCTACGAAATATGCGCCTGAATCAGTAGCCCATATAACAAATAATGCGCAAAACACATATTTAATTCCTAATATTCTCGTTTCATTTAAATATAAGAATCCCATTGCAACATATGTCGTTGCCATAAGTAAAAATGAAGCATTATCAAAAGTAAATGTATTCTTAGAAAGGACTGTATATGATAAAAGTAATAAAACAATCACAAACGTAATTTCTAATTTACCTAATCCAATCCACCTAAACAGTTCTGATGCACTACTTGGAACTAAAATAACCCATAATAATACCGCAGCTAAAACTGTTGGTACCGAAATAAGCGTAAGCTTGTTCATACGAATTAATTCATATAAACCTATAGAAGCAAGTGCATACACTAAAACCGTAAAAGGCACGCCACCGTAAATTACGATGGGAATGAATAGCGCGGCAGCAACCACTCCAGTAATAATTCTCTGTTTCACTACCAAACCCTCTCTTTCTACACGCCTCCGAATCTGCGCCCTCTATGTTGAAAGTCTGTAATCGCATTAAGCAAATGTTCTTCCGTAAAGTCTGGCCAATACACATCCGTAAACCAAAATTCTGAATATGCAATTTGCCATAACATAAAATTACTAATACGTAGCTCTCCGCTTGTACGAATTAACAACTCTGGATCAGGTAAAGAACTCGTCATTAAGTAGGAAGAAATCATTTCTTCACTTATCTCTTCAGCACGAATTTTTCCTTCCTCACTATCTTTCATCATATGTTGCACAGCAGAAACGATTTCATCTCGACTTCCATAGTTTAACGCGAAATTAAGAATTAATCCCGTATTCTCTTGCGTATCTTCCATGGCTTTTTCCATCGCTCTGCGTGTATGCGTAGGAAGACGATCTTTTTGCCCTATTACTCGGACTTGTACGTTTTCTTCAATCAATTCTGGTAAAAATGTACCTAGAAATTCTTCTGGAAGCCTCATTAAATAGTCAACTTCCTTTTTCGGTCTTTTCCAGTTCTCAGTTGAAAAAGCATAAAGAGTTAACACTTTCACATTAAGCTTACTTGCAAATTTTGTAATTTTCTTTACAACTTGCATGCCTTCATGATGTCCCGCAATACGAGGCATAGCTCTCCTCTTTGCCCATCTTCCATTGCCATCCATAATGATGGCAATATGTTCTGGTATATATCCTTTTTTCACTTCTTCAACGAGATGATCAAACGATGCGTCCTTTTTACTTTTAAAAAAAGGAAAGTTTTTAAACATCATTCATACCCTCCAGCAAGCAGACGTATGCCTAAAAGTGTAAAAAGACCCCCTTAAGAAGAGGGTCATATTTGCGAAGTTATCGCTATTACACTTCCATGATTTCTTTTTCTTTGTTTTTTGCGATTTCGTCAACTTTTGCAATATATTTATCTGTTTCTTTTTGGATATCTTCAGTATATCCTCTTAAATCATCTTCCGTAATATCGCCAGCTTTTTCAAGCTTCTTAAGATCATCGTTACCGTCACGACGTACGTTACGAACCGCAACTTTTGCTTCTTCAGCATATTTTTTCACAACTTTTACAAGATCACGACGACGCTCTTCTGTTAATGCAGGGAATGCAATACGAATTACAGTTCCGTCATTAGAAGGGTTTAATCCTAAATCTGCTTTTAAGATTGCTTTTTCAATATCACCGATAGAAGTTTTATCATAGGGTTGAATTACAAGCAAACGTGCTTCTGGAACTGTAATGTTCGCTAATTGCACAACTGGTGTTGGTGCACCGTAGTAATCAACTTGTACCTTATCTAATACAGACGAGCTTGCACGACCAGCGCGAACTGTTGCTAATTCACGAGAATAAGCAGCAACTGCTTTTTCCATTTTTTCATTTGAAGACTTCAATACTTGTTGTCCCATATTTATTTCCCCCTTACAACTGTTCCAATATTTTCGCCTAAAACGGCACGTTTAATGTTACCTTTTTCCATAACTGAGAATACAATTAATGGAATATCATTGTCCATACATAAAGAAGAAGCTGTAGAATCCATTACACCTAAACCTTCTTTTAATACATCTAAGTAAGTAAGTGTTTCGTACTTTGTAGCAGTTGGATCAATAGATGGATCTGCACTATATACGCCATCCACATTATTTTTTGCCATTAAAATAACGTCCGCTTCGATTTCCGCTGCACGTAATGCTGCTGTCGTATCTGTAGAGAAGTATGGGTTACCAGTACCTGCGGCAAAGATAACAACACGTTTTTTCTCTAAGTGACGAATTGCTTTACGTCGAATGTAAGGCTCTGCCACTTGACGCATTTCAATTGAAGTTTGAACGCGAGTTTGAATTCCAATATTCTCTAAACTATCTTGAAGAGCTAGTGAATTCATAACTGTTGCTAACATGCCCATGTAATCTGCTCCTGCACGATCCATACCCATTTCGCTTCCAATTTTCCCACGCCAAATGTTACCGCCACCAACAACAACAGCAACCTCTACATCAAGTTCTGCAATTTCTTTCACTTGTTCCGCAACTGACTTAATAACAGTTGGGTTAATTCCAAATCCTTGCTCGCCAGCTAAAGCTTCTCCGCTCAGCTTTAAAACGACACGATTATATTTCGGTTTACTCATAATGAACCTCCAATTGCTTACATCTTTATTTTAAAAAAGGGAACACAATGTGTTCCCTAATCTGTATTAGTTGTTACCTTTTACTTGGTTCATTACTTCTTCAGCAAAGTTGTCTTCGCGTTTTTCGATACCTTCACCAACAGCGTAGCGAACGAATCCTTTTAATGTTCCGCCTTTAGACTCAACGAATTGACGAACTTTCATATCAGGATTTTTAACGAATGCTTGGTCAAGTAAGCAAATTTCTTCGAAGAATTTGCCAAGACGGCCTTCAACCATTTTTGCAACGATTTTTTCAGGCTTGCCTTCGTTTAAAGCTTGTTGTGTTAATACTTGACGCTCATGCTCAACTTCTTCAGCTGTTACAGCATCACGGTCAATGTATTTAGGGTTAACTGCTGCAATGTGCATTGCTACATCTTTAGCAGCTGCTTCGTCAGTAGAACCTTCAAGAACTGTTAATACACCAATACGTCCACCCATGTGTAGGTAAGCGCCGAATGCATCAGCATCAGTTTTTGATACGATTTCGAAACGACGAAGTGTAAGTTTTTCACCAATTTTAGCGATTGCTTCATTGATGTGCTCTTCTACTGTTTTACCGCCTTCAATTGTTTGAGCCATAGCTTCTTCAACGTTAGCTGGTTTGTTAGTTAATAAGTGAGCAGCTAATTCTTTAATTAAAGCTTGGAAACCTTCGTTTTTCGCAACGAAATCAGTTTCAGAGTTTAATTCTAAGATTAAACCGTCGTTACCGTTTGTTTCGATGAAAGTTAAACCTTCAGCAGCGATGCGGTCTGCTTTTTTAGCAGCTTTCGCAATACCTTTTTCACGTAAGAAGTCAATTGCTTTCTCCATGTCGCCGTTAGTTTCAGTTAAAGCCTTTTTGCAGTCCATCATACCTGCGCCTGTTTTTTCACGAAGTTCTTTTACCATTTGTGCAGTGATTGCCATGTTTTTCATCCTCCTAAAATATGTATTTATACCTTTTAAAAAGGTTTTTATACCTTAAAAAAGGTGATAAAAGGCCGAACCCCTTATCACCTTTCCAAATTTGTTACGCAGTAACAGTTTCTTCACCTTGTTTTGCTTCAAGGATCGCGTCTGCCATTTTAGATGTAAGAAGTTTTACAGCACGAATTGCATCATCGTTTGCTGGGATAACGTGATCGATTTCGTCTGGATCACAGTTTGTATCAACGATACCGATGATTGGAATGTGTAATTTGCGTGCTTCAGCAACTGCAATACGCTCTTTACGAGGGTCTACTACGAATAATGCACTTGGAAGACCTTTCATATCTTTAATACCGCCTAAGAATTTCTCAAGACGCTCTAACTCTTTTTTAAGTTGAACAACTTCTTTCTTAGGAAGTACTTCGAAAGTACCATCTTCTTGCATTCTTTCGATGTCTTTAAGGCGCTTGATACGCTTTTGGATTGTTTGGAAGTTTGTTAAAGTTCCACCTAACCAACGTTGGTTAACGAAGTACATACCAGCACGAGTTGCTTCTTCTTTAATAGCTTCTTGTGCTTGTTTTTTAGTACCTACGAATAAAATGTCTCCACCTTCAGCAGCGATGTCGCGCATCGTTCTGTAAGCTTCCTCAACTTTTTTCACAGTTTTTTGTAAGTCGATGATGTAGATACCGTTACGCTCTGTGAAAATGTAACGCTTCATTTTTGGGTTCCAACGACGAGTTTGATGTCCGAAATGAACACCAGCTTCAAGCAATTGCTTCATAGAAATTACTGACATAATTTAGTTCCTCCTAAATGGTTTTTGATATCCTCCGTTTACTTCATCTCTAAGCGAAACTACAAACGTAGCACCAACACTTAAATCAGTAAACGTGTGTACTTTGTACTGACACCACTGCTTACTATATCATACTGAAATATTACAATCAAGTCGAAAATGCGAACAATGTAAAACTTTCTTTTTTTCACGCTCAAATTCTAGTATTTCCAACCTTCACTTCCTTTAAGCAAGGAGGTGAAGGCTAATTAATAGTTTTCTAATGAACGCTGTCATGACGCCTTACGTAAGCAAAATCATTCTCTTAAAAAACAAAAAACTCTCCTCAACTGAGGAGAGTTTTTATATAAATTAGTTTGTTTTTAATTTAGCAAGTTCCTGTAGAAACTTGTCGTTTAGTACTTTAATGTATGTTCCTTTCATACCTAAAGAACGAGACTCAATAACACCAGCACTTTCTAATTTACGTAGTGCATTTACGATTACAGAACGAGTAATTCCTACGCGATCAGCAATTTTACTTGCAACAAGTAAACCTTCTGTTCCATTTAATTCTTCGAAGATATGCTCGATTGCTTCTAACTCACTGTAAGATAATGAGCTAATCGCCATTTGAACAACAGCTTTACTACGTGCTTCCTCTTCGATTTCTTCTGCTTTTTCACGTAAGATTTCCATACCTACTACAGTTGAACTGTATTCAGCAAGGATTAAATCATCGTCTAAGAACTCTTGACCAAGACGAGCTAATACTAACGTACCTAGACGCTCACCGCCACCAACGATTGGTACGATTGTAGTTAAACCTTGACCGAATAATTCTCTATTTTCTACTGGGAATGCTGTGTAAGCACTGTTTACATCTAAGTTAGAAGATGTTTCTGTAATGTTGAATAAGCTTTGTGTGTATTCTTCCGGGAATTGACGCTCTGCAAGCATTTGTTTCATACGCTCATTCTCAATTTGTTGGTGAATTGCATAACCTAGTAATTTACCACGACGGCTTACTACGAATACGTTCGCTTCGATTACTTCACACATTGTGTCAGACATTTCTCTAAAGTTTACAGGCTTTCCTGCTGCGCTCTGTAATAACGCATTTAATTTTCTTGTTTTTGCTAATAATTCCATTTCAAAAGTTCCTCCTACATATTACTCACATATTTTTTCATCACTTGGAAACTAGGGCGAGTCACCTGATGACACAATTACAAAATAAACTGGCTCACATCTTTATTTTTAGCAATCGTTGCTAATTTCTCCTCAACGTATTGAGGTGTTATCGTTATTTTCTCTAACGTAATTTCAGATGCTTCAAACGATAAATCTTCAAGGAGCTTCTCCATAATCGTATGAAGTCTTCTTGCTCCAATATTATCTGTATCCTGATTAACTTGATAAGCAATCTCAGCAATCTTACGAATAGCTTCGTCTGAAAATTCAATTTCTATACCTTCAGTCGCTAATAAAGCCATATATTGTTTAATTAACGCATTGTCAGGCTCGATTAATATTTTAACAAAATCATCTGTCGATAATTTTGTTAATTCTACTCGAATCGGAAATCTCCCTTGCAATTCCGGAATTAAATCCGACGGTTTAGACATATGAAACGCTCCAGCTGCAACGAATAAAATATAATCCGTTTTTACTGATCCGTATTTTGTCGCAACATTCGATCCTTCTACAATTGGTAAAATGTCACGTTGCACACCTTCGCGTGATACATCTACGCTATTCGACTGCTTACCAGCAATTTTGTCAATTTCATCAATAAAAATAATCCCGAGCTGTTCAGCACGATAAACAGCCTCTTGTGTAACTTCATCCATATCAATTAAGCGCTGTGCTTCCTCATTTGTCAAGAGTTTTCTTGCTTCTTTTACAGAAAGTTTACGTTTTTTCGTTTTTTTCGGCATAAAACTTCCTAATGCATCTTGGAAATTCATTCCCATTTGTTCCATGCCAGTTCCTTGTAACATATCAAACATGGAAGACTGTTGTTCAGTCACTTCAATCGATACAATTTCATCTTCAAGAAGTCCCGCAGCAAGCTTTCTTTCCACGTCTTGGCGTTTCTTTTCGATTTCAACATCTTCTTGTGTATCAGATGTTTGATTCGAATTTTGAGTACCGCCAAAAAGCATTTCTAATGGGTTTTTAAATCCAGATTGCTTCTCCGGACTCGGCACTAAAATTTCAACAAGACGTTGGTTCGCTTGCTCTTCTGCTTTATCTTGAACTTTAACTACCATTTCTTCTTTTACGATGCGTACTGACGTTTCTACAAGGTCACGTACCATCGACTCTACATCTCTACCTACATATCCAACTTCTGTGAATTTCGTAGCTTCAACCTTAATAAAAGGTGCTCCAACGAGTTTCGCCATTCGTCGTGCTACCTCTGTTTTACCAACACCTGTCGGTCCAATCATTAAAATATTTTTAGGTGCAATTTCATCACGTAAATTTTCAGCTAGTTTACTGCGACGATATCGATTTCTCAGAGCTACAGCAACCGCTTTCTTTGCATCTTTTTGACCGATGATGTATTGATCTAATTTTTCCACAATTTGGCGCGGAGTAAAATGTAAATGCATATAAAATGCCTCCCTTACGATTCTACAATTCTTCAACAATTATGTTGTGGTTCGTATAAACACAAATATCGCCTGCAATTTCTAAACTCGCTTTCGCAATCTGCTTCGCAGTTAAATGTTCACTTGCATATTGTTTTAAAGCACGACCTGCAGAAAGTGCATAATTTCCACCAGATCCAATTGCTAAAATACCATCATCGGGTTCAATTACTTCTCCTGTACCCGAAACAAGGAGCATAGTTGTTTTGTCCATGACAATGAGCATCGCTTCTAACTGACGCAGCATTTTATCCCCACGCCATTGTTTCGCCATTTCAACTGCAGCTCGCTGTAAGTTCCCGTTATACTCTTCTAATTTCCCTTCAAACATTTCAAAAAGAGTAAATGCGTCCGCAACTGAACCTGCAAAACCAGCTAAAACTTTCCCTTGGAAAAGTTTACGGACTTTACGAGCTGTATGTTTCATTACAACTGCATTTCCCATTGTCACCTGACCATCTCCAGCCATTGCACATTCTCCATTATGATGAACTGCAAATATCGTTGTAGCGTGGAAATTTCCCATAGAAAAAACTCCTTTATATGTTTTTATAGCTTTAAAAGCAATTTATGCCCGCGGGTGATGCTTCATGTAAACAGAACGCAATCTTTCTTTAGAGACATGCGTATAAATTTGTGTCGTCGACAAATTCTCATGGCCTAATAGCTCCTGGACAGTACGTAAATCCGCCCCTTCATCTAACATATGTGTAGCAAATGTATGCCTTAACATATGGGGACTTATCCGCATTGTCAGCGAAGCCTTTTTAATGAGTTCGTTTAAAACATAACGAACTCCACGACTTGTTAGCGGCGTACCTTTCGCATTTAAAAATACCATATGAGAGTCTTCATCAGTCTTATTAACTAACTGTTTTCTCCCATTCTCTATATAAGTAACTAAAGAATCTTGCGCATAGCTTCCGAACGGAATATACCTTTGTTTTTTTCCTTTTCCCATTACTAAAACTGTTCCCACCGCAAAGTCAATATCGGTAAGTTGTAAATTGACACATTCACTCACACGGATACCAGTCGCATACATCAACTCTAATAATGCTTGATTCCTTTGACCTAATGGTGTTTCCGCGTCAGAAACTTCAAATAATTCCTCTAACTCTTCAGCATATAAAAACTTTGGGATTGACAATTCTTTTTTGGGGAGTGACGCAAGTGCAAACGGATTATCTTTTTGATAACCTTCTCGCATCAAAAAACGATATAAACTTCGTAAACTTGATACTTTTCTTGCGACAGATTTACGGGCTAACTTTTCATCGTGCAACGTCGTTAAGTATAAACGAACATCCGCGTATGTAACATCTAAAAAAGAGGATATGCCTTCTCGCTCCATAAATTGCACAAAATGTTCTAAATCATTTTGATAACTTGCAATTGTATATTTTGAATAATTTCTTTCAATTTGTAAATATCCTACGAATAATTGTAACAATTTCTTCACATTCACATAACTCACCTCAATAAAGGCTACTAAATCGTATCACAACTTAGTAGCCTTTGCAAGAAATTTAACTAAATATTTACAAAATTTTGAATCATTTCTAAAGCGCGTGTAGCATACGCTTCATTTCGCTCTTGTTTCTTTTTAATTTTCTTCTCTAACGGTGCAAATAGCCCGAAGTTTGCATTCATTGGTTGGAAGTTTTTCGCATTAGTCGCTGTAATATAATTTGCCATACTTCCCATTGCAGTTACAGATGGTAGTACAACTGGCTCTTCACCTTTTACAAGTCGAGCAGCGTTAATACCTGCCAGTAATCCTGACGCTGCCGATTCAACATATCCCTCTACTCCAGTCATTTGACCGGCGAAGAATAAATCATCGCGTTGTTTATATTGATATGTTGGACGAAGTAAGTTAGGCGAATTAATAAACGTATTACGATGCATTACACCATAACGTACAATTTCTGCGTTTTCTAGTCCTGGAATTAGCTGCAATACTTCTTTTTGTGGCCCCCACTTTAAATGTGTTTGGAAGCCTACAATATTGTATAACGTTCCTGCCGCATCATCTTGACGTAGCTGAACAACTGCATATGGTGTTTTTCCTGTTTTCGGATCTTCTAATCCAACAGGTTTCATCGGTCCAAATACTAACGTCTGTCTTCCTCTACTTGCCATAACTTCTACTGGCATACAACCTTCAAAGAAAATTTCTTTTTCAAATTCTTTTAAAGGCACTGTCTCAGCAGCAATTAATGCTTCATAAAAGCGATCAAACTCTTCTTCTGTCATTGGACAGTTTAAATATGCAGCTTCACCTTTATCATAACGAGATTTTAAATATACTTTATTCATATCAATGCTGTCTTTCTCAACAATTGGTGCTGCAGCATCATAGAAATAAAAATAATCTTCACCTGTTAATTCTTTTAATTGTGCAGCAAGATCAGGAGACGTAAGTGGACCTGTCGCGATAACAGTAGGTCCTTCTGGAATTTCAGTGATTTCTTCATTCATCACAGTTACGTTTGGATGATTTTTCACATACTCAGTTACCTTTGCCGCAAATTCATGACGATCTACAGCTAAAGCTCCTCCTGCTGGTACAGAGCACTCATCAGCTGCACGAATAATAACAGAATCCATTAGGCGCATCTCTTCTTTAATAACACCAACAGCATTTGTTAATGTGTTTGCGCGAAGCGAGTTACTGCATACTAGCTCTGCAAATTTATCTGTGTGATGAGCTGGCGTTTGCCTTACTGGTCTCATTTCATATAATCTTACTTGGACACCACGTTTTGCAATTTGATAAGCTGCTTCGCTTCCTGCAAGACCTGCGCCAATGACGTTTACTACTTGTGTTGTCATATATATCACCTTTCCTTTTCTTCCCGAAAAAAATGTGAGCAGTTACGCTCACATTTGTTGTTCTTCTTCATAATCACACGAAATACATTGTACTTGCACGCCTTTTTTCAACTTCTTCTCTACAAGCATACCTTCGCACTTCGGACATTTACGGCCAATTGGCTTATCCCAAGATACAAAGTCACACTCTGGATACGTACCGCACCCATAGAAAAGACGTTTCTTTTTATTACTTCGACGTTCAATAATCTGTCCTTTATCACACTTCGGACAAGTAACACCGATTTCTTTCACAATCGGCTTTGTATTACGACAATCAGGGAAATTCGAACATGCCATAAACTTCCCGTATTTACCCATTTTAAAGACCATTGGGTGCTCACATAATTCACAGTCTTCCCCAGCTGGTTCATCTTTAATTTCCACTTCACGCATTTCTTTTTCCGCTTTCTCTAAGCGCGGTTCAAATTCTACGTAGAAATCATCAACAATTTTCACCCAATTCGCATTTCCTTCTTCTACTTCATCAAGGCTTTGCTCCATATTGGCAGTAAATTCAATGTTAATAATTTCCGGGAAAAACTCTAAAATAAGTTCGATTACTATTCCACCAAGTTCAGTCGGAACGAAGCGTTTATTATCTAAACCAACGTATCCACGTTTTTGAATCGTTTCAAGTGTCGGTACATATGTAGAAGGTCTCCCAATTCCAAGTTCCTCAAGTGTTCTTACTAGACGAGCCTCTGTATAACGCGGCGGAGGTTGTGTGAAATGTTGCTTCGGTTCTATATCTTTTGAAAATACAGTTTCCCCTACTTCTAAAGGTGGCAACATTTTATCTTTTTCTTCCGCACCATCATCTTTCGACTCTACATACACTTTCATAAATCCTGGAAACTTTACAACCGATCCACTTGCACGGAACTGAACATTGTTATTAATGAGTTTCGCTGTAACAGTATCCATTATAGCAGATGCCATTTGACTTGCAACAAATCGCTCCCAAATCAGTTTATACAAACGTAGTTGATCACGACCTAAGAAACTTTTTAGTTCCTCTGGCTTTCTCATTACCGAAGTAGGACGAATCGCCTCATGCGCATCTTGTGCATTCGACTTTTTCGTTTCTTTCTTCTTCTCTGTCCCTATGTATTCCGCACCGAACGACTCTGTAATATAAGTACGAGCCTCTGTTTGAGCTGTTTCTGAGATCCTTGTTGAATCGGTTCTCATATACGTAATAAGACCTACAGTCCCTTGCTTTCCAAGATCTATCCCTTCATACAATTGCTGCGCAAGCATCATTGTTTTCTTTGCTCGCATATTTAATTTACGTGCAGCTTCTTGTTGCAAGGAAGATGTTGTAAACGGTAATGCCGGATTACGCTTTCGCTCTTTTCGCGTTACATTTTCAACCGAAAACGCATTATCTTTCATCTTTTCGATTATTTCGTTCACTTGTTCTTCGTTCGTTAATTGAACTTTTTCACCATCTACACCGTAAAAGCTTGCTTCAAATGTGTCTTTACCTTTCACAAATTCTGTTTTAATTGTCCAGAATTCTTCAGGTTCAAAGTTTTGAATTTCTTTTTCACGTTCGATAATTAAACGAACTGCTACAGATTGTACGCGTCCTGCACTTAATCCTTTTTTTACTTTCTTCCATAATAAAGGACTAATATTGTAACCAACAAGACGATCGAGTATACGCCTTGCTTGTTGCGCATCTACTAAATCCATATTAATTGCCCGAGGATGTTTAAATGATTCTTTTATTGCATCTTTTGTAATCTCATTAAATACCACTCGGCAATCTGATTCAACGTCCACATTTAACGTATTCGCTAAATGCCAAGCAATTGCTTCCCCTTCGCGGTCTGGATCGGCCGCGAGATAGACTTTCTTTGCTTTTTTTGCCGCTGATTTTAAATCTTTTAAAACGGGACCTTTACCACGAATGGTAATATACTTCGGGGTGAAGTTATTCTTTACTTCTATCCCCATTTGGCTTTTAGGTAAATCGCGAACATGTCCCATGGACGCAACGACTTTGTATTTTTTCCCTAAATATTTCTCAATGGTCTTCGCCTTAGAAGGCGACTCCACGATTACGAGGTAATCTGACATGCTAGTGCCTCCTTAAGAGGTGGATTCAAGTCTTCATTAATCTTATTGATTTCTCTTGTTTTTGTCAATCAAGAATGAATATACCATACAGTGACAATCTACCATTTGTCAATAATTGTTTAATAAAAACATAAAAATATAAGGTTAATTTATAATTTCCTCCAGGATATCCTCTGCATTTCGTACTAATTTTGCACCTTGTTGAATAAGATAATTCGTTCCTGATGCACTATCTATAAATATTGGTCCAGGAAGGGCAAATACCTCTCTATTTTGCTCTAATGCAAGGTCTGCAGTAATAAGTGATCCACTTCTCGATTTTGCTTCTACAACTAAAACCCCTTTACTTATTCCACTAATAATTCGATTTCTTTTTGGAAAATACCATTTTTTCGGTGCATAATGCGGAGGATACTCTGTCAATAGCAATATATAGTCTTTGCACGTGTCATATAAACGTCTATTCTCTTTCGGATACATATAAGATAATCCATGTCCTAAGATTGCAATAGTCGGGCAACGTTGACTTACTGTAACTTCGTGAGCAATTGTATCTATTCCTCTTGCAAACCCACTAACAATAAGCCATTCCTTTTCAAGTAAAGGGTGTAAAATAAATTCCATACTCTTCTTTCCGTATAAAGACGGATCTCTCGTCCCAACAATCGCTAATTTATTTACTTTACTAAGAACAGCCCTCTCCCCCTTTCCATATAAAATAAAAGGAGGATCTTGTATTTCTCGCAATAATTTTGGATAATCCTCATCCCATATAGTCATATAAAACATTCGATTTTTTTCTAAATAGGAGATATATTGCGGGAGACTTGCATTCTGAAGAAAATTTACTAGTTCTGAAGATTTTTTCGAGGATATTCCAGCGTAATATTCAAATTGCTTTGCACTAAAAGTGTACATCCCATTCAATTCTGGATCAACATATAGTATCCTCTCCATCGCTTTCCAATGATCCGCCAACATGTAATGTAGGTGCAATAATCGTTCTCTTTTCATCCCAATTCTCCTTACCCATAATTTTTATTATGTAAACAGAAAAAGTATAAAAAGACACCCTCAAACAAGAAGGTGTCTTTCAAAAAGATTAATAGTTTTTACAAGTTTCAAATAATCCCTTTTCTTTTAAAACAGAGATTAATGTTTCACCCATAACAGCTGGCGTTTCAGCTACTTTAATACCACAAGCTTCCATTGTTTTAATCTTTTCCGCAGCAGTTCCTTTACCGCCAGAAATGATTGCACCGGCATGGCCCATACGTTTACCTTCAGGCGCAGTTTGGCCACCAATGAAGCCGACAACCGGTTTTGTCATATTAGCTTTTACCCACTCAGCTGCTTCTTCTTCTGCCGTACCGCCGATTTCACCAATCATAATTACAGCATGTGTTTCTTCATCTTCATTAAATGCTTTTAGCGCATCAATAAAGTCTGTACCGTTAACAGGGTCCCCACCGATACCTACAGCAGTAGATTGGCCAATGCCTTCTTGTGTTAACTGATGTACAGCTTCATACGTTAATGTACCAGAGCGAGATACGATACCCACATGACCTTTTTTATGAATGTATCCTGGCATAATACCAATTTTACATTCATCAGGTGTAATGACACCAGGACAGTTTGGTCCAAGTAAACGTGTATGTTTACCTGCCATGTATCTCTTTACATTTACCATATCTAATACAGGGATTCCTTCAGTAATACATACTACTAAATCAATCTTTGCATCAACTGCTTCCATAATAGCATCAGCCGCAAAAGCGGGTGGAACGTATACAACTGAAGCATTTGCGCCTGTTGCTTTCACTGCATCTTCTACAGTATCAAATACTGGTACACCTTCAATATCAGTGCCACCTTTACCTGGCGTTACACCACCGACAATTTTCGTACCATATTCAATCATTTGTTTTGTGTGGAATAATCCTTGAGAACCTGTAATACCTTGAACAATAACTTTTGTATCTTTATTAACTAATACGCTCATTTTTCTCCCCCGCTTTCTATTAGCCCACTAGTGAAACAATTTTTTGTGCACCGTCTGCCATAGATTCTGCTGCAACAATATTTAAGCCAGACTCATTTAAAATCTTCTTACCTAACTCTACGTTTGTACCTTCAAGACGTACAACTAAAGGTAACTCAAGACCCACTTGCTTCGTTGCTTCAATAACACCTTCTGCAATAACATCACACTTCATAATGCCACCAAAAATGTTAACGAAGATACCTTTTACATTTTTGTCAGAAAGGATAATTTTGAATGCTTCTGTAACTTTTTCAGCTGTCGCGCCGCCACCAACATCTAAGAAGTTAGCTGGATCACCATGGTAATGTTTAATGATATCCATTGTAGCCATTGCTAAACCTGCACCATTAACCATACAACCGATATTTCCATCTAAAGGAATGTAGTTTAAGTCATATTTAGAAGCTTCAATTTCTTTTGAATCTTCTTCATCAAGATCACGAAGTTCTAAAATGTCTTTATGGCGATATAACGCATTAGAATCGAAGTTTAATTTCGCATCTAAAGCCATAACTTTACCGTCACCTGTTGTAACAAGTGGATTAATCTCAGCGATAGAGCAATCTTTTTCGATAAACGCACTATATAAGCCCATCATAAACTTCACAGCTTGTCCTACAAGCTCTTTTGGAATATTGATGTTAAACGCGATTCGACGTGCTTGGAAACCTTGTAAACCTACTGCTGGATCAATATATTCTTTAAAGATTTTTTCAGGTGTTTTTTCTGCTACTTCTTCAATTTCTGTTCCACCTTCTTCAGATGCCATTAAAACAACTTGAGAAGTTGCACGATCTAACACAAGACCTACATAATATTCTTTTTTAATATCGCAACCTTCTTCGATAAGTAAGCGTTTTACTTCCTTACCTTCAGGACCTGTTTGATGCGTCACAAGTGTAGTTCCTAAAATGCTTTCTGCATATGTACGAACTTCTTCTAAATTTTTCGCAACTTTTACTCCGCCAGCTTTGCCGCGTCCACCAGCGTGAATTTGCGCTTTAACTACACATACTTCCGTTCCTAATTCTTTAGCTGCTTCTACAGCTTCTTCTACTGTAAATGCAACCTTCCCGTTCGGAACGCTAACCCCATAGCTTCTAAGGACTGCCTTACCTTGGTACTCATGGATATTCATGGTCCCATCCTCCCCTGTTTTCCTGTTTTACTCGAAAAGTTTTTTAATGTTTAAAAAACATTACATTGCCATTGTATAAGATGATTGGCACGCTGTCTACAATAAAGTGTCAGAAAACTGAAATCGCTTTATTCTTTTTCGAAAATAATAATGTTCATATACCAAAATAAAAAAATAAGCTGTATATTCACAGCTTATTTTTAAATCATACCTTTAATTGGCGCAAATGATTTCCGATGTTCCTCTAACACTCCATGTGATTCAATCGCTTCTAAATGCTGTTTCGTCCCATATCCCATATGTTGTTCAAATCCATATGCAGGATACTTTTTACCTAACTCTTTCATCATACGATCTCTTGTCACTTTCGCAATAATAGATGCAGCTGAAATAGATATACTTTTCGCATCACCTTTAATGATTGATGTTTGCGGAATTGATGTAGGCAACTTCATCGCATCGATTAATAAATATTCTGGTGTACATGATAAATTGGCAACTGCATCTAACATCGCTTGCTTCGTTGCTTGATAAATATTGATTTCATCAATAATTTGTGGTGATACAATTCCAACTCCAATTGCAATTGCATGCTCTTTAATTTCATCATAAAAACGCTCTCGTTTCGCTTCACTCAACTTTTTCGAGTCATTTAACCCTGGAACATAAAACTCTTCTGGAAGGACAACAGCAGCCGTCACAACAGGTCCAGCTAACGGTCCTCGTCCCACTTCATCAATGCCAGCAATGTACATGATTCCTTTTTCACGCAAAGCATGTTCATACTTAGACATTTCTAGAAATTTTTCTTTTTCCTTGTGTGCTAACTCTTTTTGTTTATACCACTTCAAAATTAATTTTTGAACACCTTTTCTCTCGTCTTTCACTAACATTTGAAAACGCTCATCTTCTTCATTTATAATTTCTTGTAGCAAACATTCGGCTTCTTGTATAGTCATTTTTTGCATCTATCTACACTCCTTTTTAAACGTATCCAAAAAGAAAAGACGCACATACGCACGTCTTATACTTCTTCTACTTTTTCCACATCTTCTACCTGCTCTGCATACTCTTCTGGTGTTTCAAACGTCATTTTTCCAAGTTTACCACCACGAAGCTCACGAAGTACAAGTTCAGATGTTTTATCATAGTCAATCATGCCGCCGCCCATTAGGCAACCTCTGTTTTTTCCGATTGCATCAAATAACTCCACAATATCTTCTGGAATGTCATTTAAATTATATCGCTCTTTTAATCGTTCTGGATAATGTTTCTCCATAAAACGTAATGCATAAACAGCTACATCTTGTAGATTTAAAATAGAGTCTTTAATTGCACCAGTCGTAGCTAGACGTAAACCAACTAATTGATCTTCAAATTTAGGCCACAAAATACCCGGTGTATCAAGTAACTCCATTTCTTTTCCAACTTTAATCCACTGCTGAGCCGTAGTTACTCCAGGACGATCTCCTGTTTTTGCGATATTCTTCTTCGCTAATTTATTAATCAAAGTAGATTTACCAACATTTGGAATACCTACAATTAAAGCACGAATCGCTCTCGGTCTAATACCTTTAGCAACCATTTTATCAAATTTTTCTTTAACAAGTATTTTACAAGCTGCTGCAATTTCTTTCATACCTTGTCCAGCTTGCGCGTTAATTGAAATTGCCTTATGGCCCTTTTCTTTAAAATACGCGATCCATTGTTTCGTTAAACGATCGTCTGCCATATCTGCCTTATTTAAAACAACCAGTCTCGGTTTATGTGTAATAATTTCATCAATCATCGGATTTCGAGAAGATAAAGGTAATCGAGCATCTACAAGCTCAATTACAACATCGATTAACTTTAATTTTTCTGTTACTTGGCGTCTAGCCTTTGCCATATGTCCTGGGAACCATTGAATTGCCATGTTGCCACCTTCTTTTTCTGTTATTTCACAATACGTGCGTCTTTTAACGGCCAATATAACATATTTGCATTACCAATTACTTGGTCCACTGAAATGGTACCAATTGTCCGGCTATCTTTACTAAAACGGCGATTATCACCTAAAACAAATAATTGACCTTCTGGGACAGTTTTCTTTCCAGTCATTTCTTCAAGAGTAAAATCATATGTAAGCGGTCCGTCAGAAATTTGTTTTTTCTGTTTGTCTAAATACGGCTCCTCATAAGCTTTTCCATTAACGTATAGCGTATCATTACGATATTCGATTTCATCGCCTGGTAAGCCGATAATACGCTTAATATAATCTTTTTCTTCCGTCGCTCGAAATACAATAATATCAAAGCGCTTCGGATCACCTATGTGATAACCTATTTTATTAACAATCATTCGATCACGGTCATGTAAAGTTGGTGACATCGATACACCATCTACGAGAATTGGCGCAAAGAAAAACTGTCTAATAACGCCCGCTAATACAATAGCAATCAAAATTGCTTTGATCCATTCCCAAAGTGAACTCTTTTCTTTCTTCATGCATTTCCCCTCCACAATTATGTAAGCTGCTCGTATTATATCAAAATTTTATATAGATTGGAAAAAGGGAGCTTGTGCATTTACAAGCTCCCATACATGTCTTATCGAATTTCTTTAATACGTGCTTTTTTACCGCGAAGGTTACGTAAGTAGTATAACTTAGCACGACGTACTTTACCACGGCGAAGTACTTCGATGTTCGCGATTCTTGGCGTGTGAACTGGGAATGTACGCTCAACACCTACGCCGTAAGAAATCTTACGAACTGTGAATGTTTCACTGATTCCGCCACCACGACGTTTGATTACAACACCTTCGAAAAGCTGAATTCTTTCACGAGTTCCCTCAACTACTTTTACGTGTACACGTAAAGTGTCTCCAGGACGGAATGAAGGAAGGTCAGTTTTTAATTGGCCTTTTGTAATTTCTGCGATTAATTGTTGCATATTAAATTCTCTCCTTTAAACAGATGCTCTTATAAAGTCTTAATAAATTACAGCGGAACATCGTTAATACGGCTACTGATTTCAGTAGCACAAATGTTATAATAGCATATTGCTAGGACTGTTGCAATAGAAAATATATCAAGCCCTTATTGGTCTTTTTTAATTTGCTCCAGCCATTTCTCTTCCTGCTTAGATAATTCTCGCTCTTCTAGTAAATCTGGTCTACGCGTATACGTGCGACGCAAGGATTCTTTATGGCGCCATTCATCAATGTTTTTATGATTTCCTGACATTAATACATCCGGTACCTTCATACCACGAAAATCAGCAGGACGTGTATAATGTGGATGTTCTAACAAGCCTGTGCTAAAAGAGTCTTCCACTTGTGACGTTTGATTCCCTAGCACTCCTGGCAGGAGACGTACAACACTATCAGTAATCACCATTGAGGCTAATTCTCCACCGGTCAATACGTAATCACCAATAGAAATCTCATCTGTTACAAGATGTTCACGAATTCGTTCATCGTACCCTTCATAATGGCCACATACAAAAATAACATGCTCTTCTTCAGCAAGCTCTTCTGCCTTCCTCTGCGTAAAACACTCTCCTTGTGGACACATTAAGACGATTCTCGGTTTACGGTCTGTTTCCTTCGTTAACTCTTCCACCGCATCAAAGATAGGCTGAGGAGTTAATACCATCCCAGCTCCCCCACCATACGGATAATCATCTACACTATTATGCTTACTAGTTGTATAATCACGGAAATTGACAACACGAAGCTCTACCGCTTCTTTTTCTTGTGCTTTCTTTAAAATTGAAGACCCAAACACACCCGTAAACATATCTGGAAACAATGTTAAAATGTCAATTTTCATTATAGCAACCCTTCCATTACATGAATGGTTACTAATTTATTCTCAATGTTAACTTGTAGTACAACGTCATCGATATAAGGAATTAAAAGATCTTGACCTTTTGGACGCTTAATCACCCATACATCATTCGCACCAGGAGATAGGATCTCTTTGATCGTTCCTAACGCTTCTCCTTCTTCCGTTACAACACTGCAACCAATAATTTCATGATAATAGTATTCACCTTCAGCTAGTTCGCCTAACTGCTCTTCTGGTACTTTTATTAAAGAACCTTTCAACTTCTCTACTTCATCTACATTGTTGTAGCCTTCCAATGTTAATAAATCAAATGTCTTATGTTGACGATGAGAATTTACCTTCACTGGAAGATAGTCTGTACCTTTCTCATTACATATGTATAACGTGTTTCCTACTTTATATCGCTCTTCCGGAAAATCAGTACGAGAAATTACACGAATTTCTCCTCTTACGCCATGAGTATTTACAATTTTCCCTACGTTAAACCATTTTGTCATAAATAGTATGTCACCCCTGGTTTCTATATAAATTAAGCATCTCCATTTCATATATGGAACATGCAACTTCTCTTTAAATGTTAAAAAAGGGAGAGGAATTAACTCCTCGCCCTTTTTACGTTTATTGAATTTCCAGTGTTACTTTTTCATCATTATGATGTCCCACTGAATACAAGAGCATTCGAATTGCTTTCGCAACCTTCCCTTGCTTTCCAATGACTTTTCCAACATCCTCAGGATGTACAGTTAATCGATACTTTATCTCTCCGTTGCAAAGTTCCTGTGTAACTTTTACATCTTCAGGATGATCGACAAGAGGCTTGACAATCGTCTCGACTAACTTCTTCATAGTCATTGCCTCAATTACTTACCTTGTTTAGATAAGTGGAATTTCTCCATGATACCTTGGTTAGAGAATAGGTTACGAACTGTATCAGATGGTTTAGCACCGTTTCCTAACCATTTTAATGCTGCTTCTTCGTTGATCTTAACTTCAGCTGGTTGAGCAACCGGATTGTAAGTACCGATTTCCTCAATGAAACGTCCGTCACGAGGAGAACAAGAATCTGCAACAACTACACGATAGAAAGGAGTTTTTTTAGCTCCCATACGTTTTAAACGAATTTTAACTGCCATTTATAAAGCACCTCCGAATTTATTTCACACAGATAATTATATTAGCAAAAAGACTATTGCTTTGTAAAGTATTTTTTCTTAACAGAGCCATCTTTTTTCCTTACATGAATGGAAACTTCAATCCACCTAGTCCTTTTTTCTTACCTTTTTGCATTCCAGTCATCGTCTTCATCATTTTTTTCATATCATCAAATTGCTTGATTAGACGATTAATTTCTTGTACGGTTGTACCGCTACCTTTGGCAATGCGTTTTTTACGACTAGCATTGATTATTTCCGGTTGTTCTCGCTCTAATTTAGTCATAGAACGAATAATTGCCTCAATATGCCCAATTTGTTTTTCATCAACTTGTGCATTTTTCAGCCCTTTAATTTTATTTGCACCAGGAAGCATTCCTAACAATTCGTCAAGCGGTCCAAGTTGACGCACTTGTCCAAGTTGTTCTAGGAAATCGTCAAGCGTAAACGAAAGCGTACGCATTTTTTGCTCAAGTTCTTTTGCTTTCTCTTCATCAACTGTAGCTTGCGCTTTTTCAATTAATGTTAAGACGTCGCCCATCCCTAAAATACGGGATGCCATACGTTCTGGATGGAACGCTTCAATCGCATCTAGTTTTTCGCCCATACCAGCAAATTTAATTGGTGTGTTTGTTACAGCCTTAATAGATAATGCCGCACCACCGCGCGTATCACCATCTAATTTCGTTAATACAACACCTGTTAAACCTAACTGCTCATGGAAACTTTGTGCTACATTTACCGCGTCTTGTCCTGTCATCGCATCGACAACAAGGAAAATTTCATCCGGTTTCGCAACTTCTTTAACTTTCGCTAATTCATCCATTAGTTCTTCATCAATATGCAGGCGACCCGCTGTATCAATTAAAACATAATCGTGATGATCTTCTTTTGCTTTTGCAATCGCTTGTTTCGCAATTTCAACTGGACTTACTTTATCTCCTAAAGAGAAAACAGGCATGTCCAATTGCTTCCCTAATGTTTCAAGCTGTTTAATCGCTGCTGGACGGTAAATATCTGCTGCAACAAGCATCGGTTTACGATTATACTTTTTACGAAGTAAATTCGCAAGCTTACCTGTTGTCGTTGTTTTACCCGCACCTTGCAGACCAACCATCATAATAACAGTCGGTGGCTTATTAGCAACAGCAATTTTGCTTTGCTCTCCGCCCATAAGTTCTGTAAGTTCTTCCTGTACGATTTTAATTACTTGTTGTCCAGGTGTCAAACTTTTCATTACATCTTGTCCGACAGCACGCTCAGACACACGCTTTATAAAATCTTTTACTACTTTAAAGTTAACATCTGCTTCTAAAAGAGCTAGACGAACTTCTCTCATCATTTCTTTCACATCGGCTTCAGAAACTTTTCCTTTGCCGCGGATTTTTTGCATTGTCTGTTGAAGTCGGTCGGCTAATCCTTCAAATGCCATATTGCCGCCCTCCTAATCTAATTTTTCGATAGCTTCAACAACTTGTTTCATTTCTTCATTCACATGCTCTTCTTCGCTGATTAGCTGTTTTAGCTTTGCAACAAGTCGCTGTCGCTCTTGAAACTTTTGAAGTAATACTAATTTATCTTCATATTCTTCAAGCATCGCTTCAGTCCGTTTAATGTTATCATACACGGCTTGGCGGCTTACATCAAATTCTTCCGCAATTTCACCAAGAGATAAATCATCTAGATAATAAAGCGACATATAACTTCTTTGTTTTTGCGTTAACAACGATTGATAAAAATCAAATAAATAGTTCATTCTCGTTGTTTTTTCGAGCATGTTGGATCATCCTTTGTTAAGTGATTTCCCTTTACATGAATTAGTTTACATGGAGTATAAAAGAGTGTCAAGTTTTTTTCTTAACATCACATATTTTTTATAGAAAAAGAAGCGGAAATACCGCTTCTTTCACTTACACTTCTTCAGTTTCTACCAAGTTCGCGAATAAGCCATACACATATTGTTCTGGATCAAATTGCTGCAAGTCATCCATTTGCTCTCCTAGTCCAACAAATTTCACCGGTACATCCATTTCGTTACGAATTGCTAATACGATACCACCTTTAGCAGTTCCGTCTAACTTCGTTAAAACAATACCAGTCACATTTGTTGCCTCGCGGAATGTTTTCGCTTGACTTAAACCATTTTGTCCTGTTGTTGCATCAATAACAAGTAATACTTCATGAGGAGCTCCTGGTACTTCACGCTCAATTACACGCTTCACTTTCTCTAACTCTTTCATTAAGTTGACTTTGTTTTGCAGGCGTCCTGCTGTATCACATAGCAACACATCCACTTTACGAGCCTTCGCTGCCTGTACAGCATCGTACATAACAGCCGCTGGGTCAGACCCTGATCCTTGTTTAATTACTTCTACACCAACACGATCGCCCCATACTTCTAATTGTTCAATCGCCCCAGCACGGAATGTATCTCCTGCCGCCAATAGGACAGACTTACCTTCCGATTTAAATTTATGTGCAAGCTTACCAATTGTCGTCGTTTTTCCTACACCATTAACACCAACAAATAAAACAACTGTTAATTGATCCTCTTGTATATTAACTTCATTACTAAAGTCGCTATCACCTTTGTAAATTCCCACTAACTTCTCAGAAATCACAGCCTGTACTTCTTTTGGATCTTGAATGTTACGACGTTGCACTTCTTCTTTCAACTGATCAATTAATTCCATCACTGTCGAAACTCCAACATCTGCACTAATTAATATTTCTTCTAATTCCTCAAAGAAGTCTTCGTCTATTTTACGGTAACGATACACTAAATCATTTACTTTATCAGCAAATGAATTCCTTGTTTTTTCCAATCCTTGTTTAAACTTCTCTGTTACTGTATCCGTTTGTTTTGAAATCTTTTCTTTTAATTTTTTAAAAAAGCTCATACTTCCCATCCTTCCTATTTACTTGCTACAAGTTCTTCACCATCACCTAAACGAACAGAAACAAGCTTAGATACCCCTGATTCTTGCATTGTTACACCGTACAATACATCAGACTCTTCCATTGTACCTTTTCGGTGTGTAATTACAATAAACTGCGTTTCATCACTAAATTTCTTTAAATACTGCGCAAAACGAGCAACATTAGCCTCATCAAGAGCCGCTTCTACTTCATCTAGCACACAGAATGGGACTGGGCGTACTTTTAAAATACCAAATAAGAGCGCAATTGCCGTCAAAGCACGCTCTCCACCTGAAAGTAAACCTAAGTTTTGTAGTTTCTTCCCTGGCGGTTGCGCCACAATATCAATACCAGTATTTAATAAATCTTCTGGATTTGTCATTACTAAATCCGCTCTTCCGCCTCCGAATAATTCAGAGAATACAGATTGAAACTCCGTTCGAATTCCTTCGAATGTAGTAGAAAAGCGTTTTTTCATCTCTTCATCCATTTCCGTAATAAGTTGATGTAACGTCGATTTCGCTTCTTCCAGGTCATCTCTTTGCTCTAGTAAGAATGTATGACGTTCTGCTACACGTTCGTATTCATCAATTGCCCCTAAGTTTACTGCGCCTAACTCTTCAATGGATAGTTTAATTAATTTCACCTTTTTACGCGCATCTTCTGCAGGCATCGTCATTGTATACTTCAGTTTTGCTGCTTCAAATGAAATAGTATAAGTTTCACGTAAATGTTGCAATCTATTTTCCAACTCTACATCAAGTCGGTTAATTTTCACTTCTTGATCTTTCAACATCTCAAGAATATATTTATGTTTACCTATTGTTTCTTTCACACCGCGTTCTAAATGCTCCACTCTCTCTTGCAATGATACGCGTTGTTCACGACGCGAACGAATTAAATCCGAAGTTTGATTACGATCATACGCTTTCTTCTCTATCATATTCGTAATTTGGTCTTCGCCACTTGAATTAGACGTCATCTCTTGTTTTAAGAACGCTAAATCTTCTTTCGTTTTTACAAGTGTCGTATCAGTCTCTTCTTTTTCCTTCGTTAATCGTTCAACTTTTTCTTTTTGATTAGATAAACGTTGTTGTTGTTCAGCTGCTTGTACTTTTAGCTCAGTCATTTCCTTTTGAACTTTTTCTTTTGAAGAATGTTGCTCACTTTTTTGTTTCGTTAATGCGACGATTTTGCCATCTAATTCCGAAATCTCCGCTTGAAGAGTTGCTAAAATCTTTTCTAACTCTCCTTTACGCCCTTGCATTTTCACTTGATCTTGTAAAAATCCTTCTATCTCTAAATCGTATATAGATAAACGATCATTAATTCGATGTTCTTCTAATTCTAATCGATTAATTTCTTCTCTTAATTTCTGTTCATCTAAACGCTCAGTTTCTACGCCTTGGCGTAGTTCACGTATTTGTACTTCTTTTTCTTGAATCTCTTGCTTTACTGCTTTAACAAAGTTTTCTAGCTTCGTTGTTTTTTCTTCCATATCAGCTAGCTTTTTAGTCCATTCTTCAAGTTCACGCTGGCGCCCTAATAAAGAAGATTTCGCCTGTTTTACAGCTCCACCAGTCATAGAACCACCAGGATTCACTACGTCACCTTCAAGCGTTACAATACGATAGCGATATTGTAATTGTTTCGCTAATTCATTTGCACCGCGTAAATCTTTCGCAACAATAACAGTACCTAATAGGCTTGAAACTACATTCTCATATTTATTGTTGTACTGCACAAGTTCTGCCGCCACACCAACAAACGCTGGATGTTGATTCACAATACGTAATTGTTCAAATGATAACGATCTACTTTTAATAACAGCTTGAGGTAAAAACGTTGCACGACCATGTTTATTTTGCTTTAAAAATGCAATTGCATTACGAGCATGTTCTTCTGTTTGTACTACGATATGTTGCATCGCTGCCCCAAGGGCGATTTCCATTGCAATTTCATATTCTTTCGGCACAGTCAGAAGTTCTGCAACAGCTCCCTCGATACCTTGCAATCTATTTTCTCTAGCCTTTAATACTTCACGTACCCCTTGATAGAAACCAGAATAGTCCTCTTGCATTTCTTCTAGCATTTCTTTTCGAGAACGCGCCTGTTGCACAAATTGATACGCTTGATACAGTTTCGTTTCATTTTCACTATACTGAGACTTACATTTCCCAAGTGCCGTTTCTGTCTTCTGTATGTTAGAAATAATGCCAGCTACTTTCTCCTTCACTTGCTCATAACTTTCTACAAGTTTCGCTTTTTTCGCTGTAATTTCCATACGCATCTGTACATATTTTTCATTTTCTTCATCAAGGCGTTCATTTTTAGAATTTTGCTGTTTAGATTGTTCTTCAATCATAGATAATTCATTACGAAGACTTGCTTGTTGATTTAAAAGTTCAATATAATCACCTTTTAAATTCTCAATCTGTTCCTCTAGATTCACGGCAAAAGTTGCAAGTAGTTGCTCATTATCATGCAATTTCTTCTCCAACTCTTTTACTTGATTCACAAATTGCATTAACGCTTCGGTACTTGTTTCAATTTCGCCATCATAACTTTTAGCTTTCTCTACCAATTCAACAATTAGCTTTTCAAGCTGCGCACAATGCGTCGTCGCATTTTGCTTTCTTTCCTTTAACAACTCACGCTGCCCTTCTAGCTTTTCTAGCTCTTTACTAGAAAGAAGAAGAACTTCTTGTAAAGAGTTTACAGATTCATCAACCGCTTGTAATTGTCCGCGTAATTCCTCAAGCTCTTCTTCACTTTTTTGTAAATTCGTCGACATTTTAACTTCTTCATCTTTATTATGCCCAAATTGATTTCGAAGCGCTTCCCACTTTTCATGTAATTCTTCAATTTCATGTACAATAAGCGCCGCTTCTACTTTTTCTAATTCTTCTTTTTTCTCAAGAAAATCTTTCGCTATAGAAGCTTGTCTTTCTAGCGGCTCTACTTGACTACTCAATTCATGTATAATATCTTGCACACGATTTAAGTTTTCTTGTGTTTCTGCTAATTTCCCTTCGGCTTTCTTTTTACGAAGTTTGTATTTCAGCACACCCGCAGCTTCCTCAAATACCCCTCGACGTTCTTCCGATTTACTACTTAAAATCTCTTCGACTTTCCCCTGGCTAATAATTGAAAAAGCTTCTCTTCCCATACCAGAGTCCATAAATAAATCAATAATATCTTTCAGTCTACAAGATTGTTTATTAATATAAAAATCACTATCACCCGAACGAGATACACGACGTGTTACACACACCTCGTTATATTCAATCGGTAATCGTTGGTCTTCATTATTTAAAGTTAATGTTACTTCAGCAATATTAACCGCTCTTCTCGTATCACTACCTGCAAAAATAATATCCTCCATTTTTGCACCACGTAATGACTTTGCAGATTGTTCACCAAGTACCCAGCGAATCGCATCAGTAATATTACTTTTCCCGCTCCCGTTAGGTCCTACTACAGAAGTTACACCTGGAACAAAATCGACAGATACACGCTCAGCAAAAGATTTAAATCCTGCTATTTCTAATCTTTTTAAAAACACGAAAGGCCTTCCTCCTATTCTCCGTTGTTGTAAACATTGTCTGTACGAAAACAAGCTACTATACGGATTTCCCACTCCTTTTATTTATAAACAAAAGGAAAGTTTCATTCTATGCATAAGGAATCCCCCTCATTCAAAGGGGGATTCCTCATAATTGTTCTTTTAATTTTTTCAATGCTTCTGCAGCAGCTTGTTGCTCTGCCTCTTTTTTTGACTTACCACTCCCAAGACCTAATGCCTCATTATTTAAAGTTACACGTGACACAAATTCTCGGTTATGGGCCGGTCCTTTTTCTTGCAAAATTTGATACTCAATGTTCCCACTACCATCACGCTGAATCAATTCTTGCAATTGACTCTTATAATCCATCACATGAGAAAAAGCACCTTCATTAATTTTCGGATATACAACTTCTTTTAAGAATCCCCAAACTGTTTCAAGCCCTTGATCAAGATAAAGGGCACCAATAAACGCTTCAAAGACATCCGCTAATAAAGCTGGTCGTTCACGTCCACCCGTCATTTCCTCACCTTTCCCTAATAAAACAAGGCTACCAAATGACAATTCGTTTGCAAAACGAACAAGAGATGGTTCACATACAATAGCTGCACGTAGTTTTGTTAACTCTCCTTCGCTCATTGTCGGATATTTTTGAAACAGATACTGTGATACAGTGAGTTCCAATACAGCATCACCAAGAAATTCAAGACGCTCATTGTCCTCATGCGGTTTTTTTCGATGCTCATTCACATACGATGAATGCGTAAATGCTTGAATCAATAATTTTTCATCTGAAAACGTAATACCTATCTCTTCTTGAAATACTTTAAACGCTTCACGATATTTTATTTCGTATTTTTTTTCTCTATGTTTTCGGTACGGCATAGGTCCCTCCAGATATAAGCCGAGAAGCCCCGCTAAAAAACGGGACTTCACTTAAGCATTATAGATGACTCTCTATGTAAGTCACAGCATCGCCAACAGTAGCAATCTTTTCAGCATCTTCATCAGAAATTTCCATTTCGAATTCGTCTTCCAATTGCATTACAAGTTCTACTACATCTAGGGAGTCTGCGCCTAAATCTTCTTTAAAGCTAGCAGCCGGTACTACTTCAGTTTCTTCTACACCTAAACGATCAACGATGATTTTTGTTACACGCTCTAAAACATCTGCCATTCCATTCACCTCCCCTCAAATATTATATAAAATATTGTCCAAAAAAACTAGGTGAAATCGATTCTTTTATTACATTACCATTCCGCCATCAACATTTAACGTTTGTCCTGTAATATATTTGCTTTGATCAGCAGCAAAAAACGTTACAGTATTTGCGATATCTTGCGCTTCACCAAACTGAGCTGCAGGAATTAATTTTAACATTTCGGCTTTTATATTTTCATCTAATACATCCGTCATATCAGTCGCAATAAAGCCTGGAGCAATTGCATTTACAGTAATATTTCGGCTCGCTAATTCTTTTGCTGATGTTTTTGTTAATCCAATTACACCAGCTTTAGCAGCAACATAGTTTGCTTGTCCTGGGTTTCCTGTTACTCCGACAACAGAAGCGATATTAATAATACGTCCATGACGTTGACGCATCATATAACGAGATACTGCCTTCGTACATAAGAAAACACCTTTTAAGTTTGTATTAATAACTGTATCCCATTCTTCCTCTTTCATACGCATTAATAAATTATCTTTTGTTACACCAGCGTTGTTTACAAGAATATCTACTTGTCCAAACGTATCTACAGTTTGTTTCACCATACTCGTAACATCTTCAGCATTTGCAACATCTGCTCTTACTGCAATAGCATCTGAACCTAATTTCTTTATTTCATCGACTACTTCATTCGCCTTTTGCTCATTACCAGCATAATTTACTACAACATTTGCCCCTTGTTTTGCTAAATCAATCGCAATCGCACGACCAATTCCACGTGAAGCGCCAGTTACTAATGCTACTTTCCCTTTTAACATCAGTTTTCTCCTCTCAAATTTGAAATGGTATCTTTTAATGTCTCTTCGTCATATATCGCATATGCTTTCACAGAAGAGTCAATCGACTTCATAAGACCAGCAAGTACTTTTCCAGGGCCGATTTCAATAAATGTATCTACCCCTTGATTCACCATATACTCAATGGATGGATACCATAATACAGGCGAATAGAGCTGTTCAATCAGCTTTTCTTTAATATCTGTACCACGTGTAATAACGTCCGCTGTAACATTTGCAATAACAGGAATATTCGTGTCTTGAATTGTAATTTCATTTAAAACACTTTGGAATCTCTCAGCAGCTGGCTTCATAAGTGAGGAATGAAATGGTCCGCTTACTTTAAGAGGAATTGCTCTTTTAGCACCATTTTCTTTCGCTCTTTGAGAAGCAAGTTCTACTCCTTGATTTGTTCCAGAAATAACAATTTGCTTCGTGCTATTCATATTAGCAATTTGCACCGCATATCCTTCACTTGTTACTTCTTCTGTAACTTGTTTCAGCATTTCCGGATCAGCACCTAAAATAGCTGCCATTGCACCTTCCCCGCCCGGAACCGCTTCTTCCATATATTCCCCGCGTTTCCTTACAGCATATACAGCATCTTCAAAAGTTAATGCACCTGCTGCTACAAGAGCGCTATATTCACCTAAACTATGTCCCGCGACAAAATCCGGTATAATATCATACTCCTTCAAAGCTGTTAAAATTGCAAAACTCGTTGTTAATAAAGCAGGTTGTGCATTTGTCGTTAATGTTAGTTTTTCCTGTGGCCCTTCAAAAATCACTTCTGAAAGTGAATCTTGCAGCACCTCATCCGCTTTTGCAAACACTTTCGCAACCTCGTTATTATTCTCCGCTAACTGTCTACCCATTCCAACTGCCTGTGAACCTTGGCCCGGAAAAAGAAATGCTAGTTTTCCCATTTCAAATCCTCCTCTTATTGAAGCGGCTCTTTCTCCATTACATTTGAAATTGTAGGAATTACTTCTTTCGCTACCATTTCTCTTGTTTGACGAATCGCACTAAATATCGATTGGTCATTTGAAGAACCGTGAGCCTTAATGACAGGAGCTTTTAACCCAAACAATGCCGCTCCTCCATACTCCGAATAATCCATTTTATCTTTTAATACCATAAGTTTTGGTTTTAATACCGCTGCTGCTAATTTGCTCGTAAACGAACTCATTAATTGCTCTTTTAACATAGAGAATAATGCAAGTGCTGTTCCTTCTAATGATTTTAGAGCTACGTTACCTGTAAAACCATCACATACAACAACATCTGCTACACCTTGCAATAAATCTCTTGATTCAACGTTTCCAACAAAATTAATTGGTGCATCCTTGAGCATAGCAAAGACTTGTTTTGAAAGCTCGTTTCCTTTGCCATCCTCTGTTCCAACGTTTAAAAGTCCAACGCGAGGATTTTTAATTCCTCTTACCTTCTCTGCATAAACAGAGCCCATTACTGCATATTGATATAAATGGATTGGTTTTGCATCAACGTTTGCTCCAACATCTAACATCACAAAACCTTCTCCATCAACAGTTGGCATTGTAGGTGATAAAGCTGGTCGTTCAATTCCTTCCATACGACCAACAACAAATAATCCAGCTGCCATTAAAGCTCCTGTACTTCCTGCTGATATACAAGCATCCGCTACGCCGTTCTTTACTTGCTCTGCTGCCAGTACCATTGAAGCTTGTTTTTTTCGGCGAACCGCTCTTACTGGTTCATCTGTCGATTCGATTTTTTCGTCTGTATGAAGTATAGTAATTCGCTCTTCACTCGTTAAGTATTGACGAATTTCCTCTTCTTTCCCTACTAACGTAATATGTAAATCTGGGTATTCCTTAATAGCTTTCATTGCTCCTAATACTACAGCCTTTGGAGCATGATCGCCGCCCATTGCATCTATTGCGATTTTCATAAGTTGTTACCTTCCTCACTATAATTACTAGATCGATACATTTCAAAAGTGCCTGTGAAAACAAGTTCTTCTCCAACAAAGCTACGCACTTTGACAACCGTCCGTCCTTTATCATTCTCTACATCTTCAACACGTGCTTTTGCAACAACACGCTCTCCTAATTTTACAGGACGAATGTATCGAATGGTAGACTTTGCAGTTAAAGCTAATTCTTCATCAATAACCGCAACAGCTAGTGAGTTTGCTTGTGCAAACAAATGATGCCCACGAGCAATTTGATTTCTTTTAAATACATGTTCTACCTTTACTTCAAAGATAGAAATCGCATGTCTATCTAATTCTATATCGATAATTTCTCCGACAACCTCTTCTAACGGTAAAGATTTCACATCTTCTTCATGTTGTTTTGTAGCCACATGCTTAATTCGTTCTCTTAATTCAGGAATAGATAATTCCATACGATCAAGACGAACAGTTTGTATGCTCACTTGAAATTTTTCCGCTAAATCTTCATCCGTTATAAAAGGATTCGTTTCTATTGTTTGTTGTAATAATTCTTGTCTTTCTTTTTTACTTCTTCTTTTTTTCATACCGCACCATCCATTTTTATGACTAGGTACTAACAGTAGTATATAATCATTAAAAGTAGAATGCAACAAAAACTTTTGCAGACTACTCTTAGTCGAGCTTCTCTCCCTGGAACACACCTGTTCCGTCAAGATAAGCACGCAACGAAGCATACTGATCATTGTGCCAAAACGCTTCTGAATCAACTAGTATCGCCGCATCTTGTCTCGCTGTTTCTAACGCTCGATAATCATGTACCATATCAGCAACCTTAAACTCTGGCAGACCACTTTGCTTACTTCCAAAGAAATCTCCAGGACCTCGTAACTCTAAATCTTTTTCTGACAATACAAATCCATCATTTGTTTCAGTCATAATGCGCATTCTTTCTTTTCCCGTTTCTGATTTCGGGTCCGCAATTAATAAACAATATGATTGTTCACTACCACGCCCAACGCGCCCCCTGAGCTGATGAAGCTGCGATAAACCGAAACGCTCCGCGTCATAAATAACCATAACAGTCGCATTCGGTACATTCACACCTACTTCAACAACTGTTGTCGATACAAGAATTTGCACTTTATTTTCACTAAACTGTCCCATTATCTCTTCTTTTTCTTGAGATGATAGTCTCCCATGCATTAATCCAACTTGACATTTCCCTTGATAATGATGAGTCAGCATACTATGTAAGTCGATAGCATTTTGTACATCAAGCTTCTCAGACTCTTCAATTAGAGGACAAATAACATATGCCTGTCTTCCTTTTTTTATCTCTTTCTCCACAAAACCGAGAACACGATCTAACATATCATGTTTTGCCCAGTACGTTTCGATCACCTTTCTACCAGCTGGCATTTCATCGATAATAGAAACGTCCATCTCTCCAAATGCAGTGATAGCTAACGTACGCGGGATTGGGGTCGCCGTCATAAACAACACATCTGGACTTTCACCTTTCTCACGTAAAACCCGGCGCTGCGCTACACCAAATCGATGCTGTTCATCAGTAATAACGAGACCTAACCTATGAAATATAACTTCATCTTGAATTAAAGCGTGCGTCCCAACAAGGATATCTACTTCCCCTTGCTCTAATCTCGCCAAAATTTCTCGACGTCTCGCACCTTTAACAGAACTTGTTAGCAGTTCAACCTTCATACCGAAATGTGAAAACGTCTCAGCGAGCGACTGATAATGCTGTTCAGCTAAAATTTCCGTAGGAACCATCATAGCACCTTGATAATGAGCTAATTTCGCTCCATAAAGGGCAATCGCAGCAACAACTGTTTTCCCAGAGCCTACATCCCCTTGCAATAATCGATTCATGCGATAGGGAGATGTCATATCTTTCATTATTTCATCTACAACCCGGCTTTGTGCGCCAGTTAACGGAAACGGAAGTGCATCAGTAAACTCTTGCAATTCTACTGACGAAATTTCTTTTTTCGTGCCCTTTGAATTTTCCCTTTCCATTTTCCGTAATGTTTGCATTTTCAACTGGAACAAGAAAAACTCCTCATATACAAAACGGCGCCGCGCTTGCTTTAAGTCTTCCTGTCCCACTGGAAAATGTAACGCCCTGAGCGCTTCATAACGTGGTAATAATTTATACCTACTTAACAAACCGTCAGGTAACACTTCAATTATAGAGTCTCCATATTCCTTTAAAGCCTGGGCAATAAAACGGCGCATCTGCTTTACTGTCAACTTCCCTTTCACTGAATACACTGGCTCTACTTCTTGTTGACGCACAACCGGTCCAAAGTGAAGTTCTGATACAGCGATCGTTTGGCGATGCTGATCCCATTTACCAGTAATCGTTACCGTCTCATCTAGCTTTAACTTTTGTTTATAATATGGTCTATTAAAACATACGGCTGTAATTAAATAACGCCCGACAAGAACACGAACTGTAAGACGCGACTTTTTCTTTCCATAATATTGAAGTAAAGGAGCGCTATGTACTTTCCCTTCAACCGTCACACGCTCATCATGCTTCACTTCAGCAAGATCTTTCATCGCATAGTCTTCATAACGGTACGGAAAATATTCTAATAGATGAGAAACTGTATAAATTCCCATCTCGTGTAATAACTCAGATGTTTCTCCTCCGATTCCCTTTACATCCGTAACAGGAACTTGTACAACTTCATTCAAGATTCTCACGCTCCGTCACATTATTTTCTTCGATTCATTCTATAGATTCTCCATTAACATCATCGACATCTATAATCGCTCTCTTTCACCCTATATATTCTATCATAGGCATTCTAAGAGAAACTACTCTAATCCCTCTATATAAAGTGAAACTATAATCAGTGGGGGGTTGTTCATCCCCCACTGATTATTAGCCCTCACCAATCGGGCTTTTACGGGCAGTTAATCTCCCACCTAACTTCTTTGCTCCAGCCGAATTTAGGGGTGGAAATTTTACTACCCACAAATAGAGGGACAAAACAAAGATATACAACACGTAAGAAAAGAGCCTCACTATTAGCAGCAAGGCTCTTTTCTATCATCAATATGCTAGCCTTTTGAATAAAAACTAGTAATAAATTTCATATCACTACTTTTCATCCATTAGCAAGTAAGTAATCCATTTATTTTTAAAACGAATCTTTTCTTATTCTACAGAGAAGATGAAAGAATACACCGGTTGGTTCCCTGCATGTACTTCTACTTCTGCATCTTCAAAGTTCTCTTCAACAAACGCAACTAATTCAGCCACTTCTTCGTCTGTTGCATCTTCACCTTGTAGAATCGTTACGATTTCAGAATCCTCATCAATTAGTGCTTCTAGTAATTGCTTCGCAGCTCCTACTTTTTCAGCGTTTGTTGATACGATTTTTCCATCTGCAATACACATGAAATCATCTTTTTGAATTGCCACACCGTCAATTTCCGTATCACGAACAGCATACGTAATTTGACCTGTTTTCACATGAGATAAAGCTTCGTTCATGTTTTCTTTATTCTCTTCTAACGTTCCAACTGGATTAAATGCTAACATTGCAGCCATACCTTGAGGAACTGTTTTCGAACGAACAACAATCACTTCTTGATCTACTACTGAAGCTGCTTGTTCTGCTGCCATTATGATATTCCCGTTATTTGGTAAAATGATGATTTTTTCAGCATTCGCCTCTTCAATCGCCTTCACGATATCCTCCGTACTTGGATTCATCGTTTGGCCACCTTCGATAACTTTCGTTGCGCCAATGCTCTCAAATAAAGTTTTAATACCAGATCCCATAGCTACAGTCACAATACCATACGGTTGTTTCTCTTTTGGTTGATTCGTTTGTTCAGGCTCCATAGCAGGTTCATCTAATAAAGCCGTATGCTGTTCACGCATATTTTCTACTTTGATCTTAATTAGACTACCGTAGCGTTGTCCATAGTTCATAGGATCTCCAGGATGTTCCGCATGAATATGAACCTTAACAACCTCATCATCTGATACAACAAGTAGTGAATCTCCGTACACACTAATATCTTCACGGAATTTTTGTTCAGAGAAATTATGTTCCTTCATTTTTTCAGGCTCTAATTTCACCATGAATTCCGTACAATATCCATACTTAATATCTTCTGTACTCAATTGGCTTTGTACACTACGGTGATGTTCTGCGCGTACCATGTCATTCATAGATGGTTGCGTCTGCACATTAGAAGAAATAGTTTCTCCTTTTAAGTCAGCTAAAAATCCTTCATATACAACAACTAGACCTTTACCACCGCTATCTACAACGCCAACTTGTTTTAATACAGGTAATAAATCTGGCGTACGATTTAACGATGCATTCGCTTCTTTTACAACGTCTTCCATAAACAAAACAAAGTCGCGCTGTTTTTTCGCAACTGTCACTGCATATTTACCCGTTTCTCTTGCAACCGTTAAAATCGTTCCTTCAATTGGTTTCATAACCGCTTTATATGCTGCCTCTACTCCAGCTTCTAAAGCTGCAGCAAAATCAACTGTTGTTAATTCTTCTTTTTGTTCAATGGATTTAGAAAAACCACGGAATAACTGAGATAAAATAACCCCAGAGTTACCACGAGCTCCCATTAATAATCCTTTGGCTAAACTTACGCCGACTTTACCAGCATGCTGTGAAGGGTTTTCTTTCACTTCACGTGCGCCTGAAGTCATTGATAAGTTCATGTTTGTACCGGTATCGCCATCTGGAACTGGAAATACGTTTAATGCATCAACAAGCTGAACATTATTTGTTAAATTATTTGCTCCTTGAATGATCATTTGTGATAAACGTTTTCCATCAATTTTTTGAATTGACACAGATTTTCCTCCTTAATGCACATTACAAGTTTATTACTTTAACTCCTTGTACGTAGATGTTTACAGAATCTACTGCTAGTCCTACAGTTTGATCTAATGTATATTTCACTTTAGTCTGCACGTTATGTGCTACTTCTGAAATTTTCGTACCATAGCTCACAATAATATACATATCAATATGTACTTCATCTTCATCTTTACGAACAATAACACCTCTAGTGAAGTTTTCTTTTCGTAAAATGTCTGTTAATCCATCTTTTAACTGATTTTTTGATGCCATACCTACGATACCGTAGCAATCTACTGCGGCACCTCCAGCAATTGTTGCAATTACATCTGTACTAATATCAATTTGACCGTACTTCGTTTTAATTTCAATTGACATCTCGTTTCCCCCTTCATAAATGGTGAAAGTGAGCTAGACTACTTTAGTTACTATCATATAATCTTTTTAAAGAAAATTCCATCGTTCTTTCTTTTCACTCTCATATTTTATGTTTATACTACACTTTTCTATGATGAGCAAAATAGTCCATTGTTATTATACAACATGTACCACTATAATATGTCAAGCAATTTTTCTTGATTTCAGCTTTTCTTCATTGATATATGGTGTCAAGTAATTTTTCTTGATTTCTTTTTTCTACGGTGTTGCATTCTCTTTTTAGTTGTGTTAAATTATAGTAGTGTTTTTAGCATCGCAAAAAAGGCTAACATTGAAAAATTACGCATGGTAAGGTATCAAGGGAGGGAAATATAAATGGCTCGTGTTTGTGCTATCACTGGAAGAAAAGCTCGTTCTGGTAACTCTCGTTCTCACGCAATGAACGCTACAAAACGTAAATGGGGCGCTAACCTTCAAAAAGTTCGCGTACGCATCGACGGAAAAGTTCAACGTGTTTACGTTTCTGCTAGAGCATTAAAATCTGGCAAAATCGAACGTGTTTAATAATAAAAAAAAGAGCCGCTAGGCTCTTTTTTTATTATACCAATGGAAAAAGCACCGGTAATAGGTGCTTTTTTTAGTCTTTTTTGAAGGTATTTAACATCGCACGTACAATTCCACCAAGAAATTTAGGTAACTTAATTGTATAAAATCTCATGGTTTCCCTCCTAATCCCCATTACTCCACTTGTTTACTATATGATGCAAGGAGCAAAATTGTTTCTTCAATCAGTGCTTCTTATCATCATTAATATGCCAGAAGTAAATGAAAAATTACCTTTTTCCACAATGAGTTCATTACTAATACAAAGTGTCGATCCCCACTCTATTGTTTTGTTAGTAAGAGAGTACTTAAATCCACGTAATGTAATACCTTCAACTATTTCAGTAACCGGTACAAAGGATACATAAGGAAAGTTTTCATTTTCTTCAATTATATGTTTACCAACTTTTTTTACTGTTATTTCATTTTTATTGTCTACAATACACATTTCTATCTCTGCCGCTAAACCTTTTAAAAGCATTTGTATATTTGCCAAACCATGATCAAGCCTTCCACCAGTCGCGCCAAAAATACGAATGAATTTCGGTTTTTGTTCTAAAGCCCAGCTAATTGCAATTTCTAAATCTGTTTGATCTTTTTCTCGCGGAACAATATGTAACTCATTTGTTTGCTGCCTCATCCATGCTAACTCATCCTCAGTAACCGAATCGTAATCTCCAAATGCAACGGCTGGAGTGATTCCACTTTTTAACAAACGGTACACTCCCCTATCAACCGCCGCCCACACTACTTCTTCATTTTCATATCGAGAAAAATCTGCGCAGTATTCTACAGGTCCTCCTGCCAAAATATGAACAATCATTTTTTCTTCCCTTTCTATTGTAAAAAGGCAATCTGCCATTCGGTAGATTGCCTTTCTCCTTATTTTTCGCTCTATCCTGTATAAAATAGTGAAGTCTTAATTAACTAGATGCTTCACTAGAATAAAGGCCATTCATTCTTTATCCACGAATTATACGAATTGCTTCACCGCGGTCTTTTTGATTGTATACTGCTGATCCCGCTACAAGAACATTCGCTCCTGCTTCAACACAAAGTCTTGCCGTTTCAGCGTTTACACCACCATCAACTTCAATTTCTACTTCTAGATTTCGCTCTTTAACCATTTCTGCAACTTCTTTAATCTTCGGTAATACAGAATGAATAAACTTCTGTCCACCAAATCCAGGATTTACTGTCATTAGTAATACCATATCTATATCTTCTAATACATGTTCAATCACCGAAACTGGCGTATGCGGATTCAATACAACCCCTGCTTTAATGCCATGAGATTTAATTAACTGAATTGTACGATGTAGATGAGGACACGCCTCTACATGAACAGTAATAATATCCGCTCCCGCTTTTGCGAAAGTCGGGATATAGTTATCAGGATTTTCAATCATTAAATGTACATCTAATGGTAATGATGTAATCGGACGGATAGCTTCTACAATTAATGGTCCAATCGTAATATTTGGTACGAAATGTCCATCCATTACATCGACGTGAATGTAATCAGCTCCACCTTTTTCTACATCTTTAATTTCTTCCCCTAATTTTGAAAAATCTGCTGATAAAATCGATGGCGCAATTTTAATCATGACTAATACCTCGGCTTTCTCTCTCTAATTTCTTCTACGAATTGTTTGTAATTCTTATAACGATACTCGGTTATCTTTCCTTCTTCAACCGCAACTTTCACCGCACATTTCGGCTCAGAAAGATGTGTACACCCTCTAAATTTACAGTATTGGCTCGCTTCTTTCAACTCTGGAAAACAATATGTAAGATCTTCTACCTCTATATCTATGAAATCAAGCGAACTAAAACCAGGTGTATCCGCAACAAGTCCGCTCCCAACTGTAATTAATTCCACGTGTCTTGTCGTATGTTTCCCGCGCCCTAAATGTGAAGAAATATCATTTGTTTTCAATTCTAAATCTGGACGTAAAACGTTTAACATTGAAGATTTTCCAACACCAGATTGTCCTGCAACGACAGAAACACAGCCCTCTAAGAATGGTTTCAAAATATCGATACTTTCCGATGTATTTATAGAAGTAAACAATACATCATAACCCATTTCACGATAATCATTTGCAAAAGCTTCAACAGTTTCCTTCATTTTTTCATTCACTAAATCCATCTTACTAATACAAATAATCGGCTTAATATTATGATATTCAATTTGTACTAAAAATCGATCTAACAGTCCGGGATTAAAATCTGGTTCTACTGCAGAGAAAACGAGAATCGCTTGATCAACATTAGCAATAGGAGGTCTAACAAGTTCGTTTTTTCGATCAAATACTTCTAACACATATCCTTCACTCGGATTATCTGCTTGAAAAACGACTTGGTCTCCTACAAGTGGCGTAATTTTATTCTTTCTAAATACACCACGCCCGCGACATTGTGTAATTCCTTCTTCATGCTGCACATAATAAAACCCACTTAGAGCTTTTACAATTTTTCCTTCTGGCATATAATTCTCCTTTATTTTGTATAAAGTGAAACTGTAATTAATAATGAATTGACTAGAGTTCTTTAAACAATTATTTAAAAACTAACTAAATATACACCCAGTTAATATATTTAAACTACCATCACATTCAAAATATTATTCACAATCATATCACCTTTATAGCTTTTGAATCATATATTTTTGCCTGCTATACCATCCATTATATAGACAGATAACAGGCAAGAGTAATAAAGTGAAACTTTGATCATTGGGGTTTTATCGATCCCCTCTGATTAGTAAAAGCCCTCACCAATCGGGCTTTTACGGGCAGTCAATTCCTGTCTACCTTCTTTGCTTTACAGCCGAATTTTGAGGCGGGAGTCTTACTACCAACAGATAGCAGGACAAATTCCATCCTCTATTAAACAAGAATGGAATCCATTATTATTGAGCTGGATATGGTACTTCTTTTTCTATAATCGTTACTCCATCTCGAACAATTTTATAATGTCCCTTTGAACCTTCTTGAATTACAAATTCTAAAGAAATAGTCGCTGACTCAGTAATCGTTCTCGTTTCAACTGGTCTATCCATTTTTTGCTGCATATCTTCTTTATAAATTTCTATTGTTTGCGGTTTTTTCTCACCTATTGCAGAAGCTTCATATGGGATAGAAATATTATCCACTTTTACTGTTTTCGTCACTTTGGGCTTCGGACCATCAGAGATAACAATCGTTACTTTATCTCCTTCTTTTAAAGGTGTCCCAGGTTTTGGAAATTGAGAAATAACAAGTCCCTTTTCAACAGTATCTGAATACTCCCTTTTTATATCAGAAACAAGCTTTCTTTCATTTAAGTAACCTTTTACACTATTTTCAGTCCATCCTGAAAAATCACCTGGCCTAATTTGATAAGGCCCTTTACTTACCCAAATCTTCAGTTCTTGTTCTGCCTCTACTACCATTTGATCAGGCGTTGGTATTTGCTCTACGATTTCACCTTTCGGCTTATCATTTTCAATAAAATTAATGGTAACCTGTTTATATTTTTCTTCTAACTCAGCTCTTATACTCTCGAAATCTTTTCCTGTGAAGTCACTCATTTTACTTTTCTTTTTTCCACCTGATTGATAGATAGTGATTTTAGAGCTTTCTTTCACTACTCTTCCGGCTATTGGATCTGTTTTTATCACTTTTCCCACTTCAACATTATCTGTATATACAATGTTAGGTTCTGTAACTTCAAAGCCTTTTTCAACTAATGTATTTACAGCTGTCGTATACTTCATACCAGCCACATCAGGAACCTTCACATCTTTCGGAATAAAGAAGCCTGGAATAACAGTAAGCGCTAATGTTATCCCTATCGCTAAAAGTAAAAATGTTGTAATTAAAACCTTCAGCCATTTGTTACTGCGCTTTTTCTTCTTACCTGATTCGGTCTCTTCTTTTCTTGCTTGTTCATCCACTTTACTTCCTTTTAGCACAATTGTTTCATCACTCACATTTTGGAATAATTGTTCTTGTTGAATGATTGGAATCGCTTTCGTTGCTTCCATATCTTCTGGTATGTAAAATGGTTGTTCATTTATTCTTTCTGGATATAGCGCTGTTTCAATATCCCGTTTCATCGCGTTAGCAGATTGATATCGATGGAACGGATCTTTCGCAGTTGCCTTTAATATAATATTTTCAACACTTTGTGGAATATTTTCATTCCATCTTTTTGGAGATGGTATTTCATTTTGTAGATGTTTTAAAGCTATTGCAACAGCAGATTCACCCGAAAACGGTTGTCTTCCTGTTAACAATTCAAACATAACAATCCCAAGTGAATAAATATCTGATTGTTTATTCGCTATACCACCACGTGCTTGTTCTGGTGATAAATAATGTACAGAACCGAGCACCGAATTTGTATGTGTAATTGTTGTTGCACTTGTAGCTGTCGCAATTCCAAAGTCTGTGACTTTTATCACTCCATCATCTCGAATCAAAATATTGTGCGGCTTTATATCACGATGCACAATCTCAAAATGATGGGCGTGTGCCATGGCGGACGTTAACTGCTCCATTATATCAAGAGCTTCTCCTATCGGTAACATCCCTCGATCAATTATGTATTGCTTCAATGTTCGTCCAGGTACATATTCCATTACAAGATAATATATACCATCCTCTTCCCCAACATCATACATATTCACAATATTTGGATGCGACAACGTTGTAACAGATTGCGCTTCTCGATGGAAACGTTTAATAAACTCTTCATTATTTGAATAGTCGAGTCTTAATATTTTTACCGCTACATCTCGGCCAAGTATTTCATCATGAGCTAAATATACATTGGCCATTCCTCCACCGCCAATCATTTTCAGCAGCTTATAACGGTCATTTAAGCGTTTTCCAATCAGCACGTTGCACTTCACCTACTTTCGTTTGCCGAATCCGCATAATCAATAATAACGAGGGTGATATTATCTTCTCCACCACGATCATTTGCTAATTGAATGAAATGCTCTCCCTTCGCCTCGAGCTGTTCATTCAATTGTAAAATTTGTTGCATATCAGCCATAGGGACTTTGTTAGACAATCCATCAGAGCAAAGAAGCAATTGATCATCTTCTTCTAGAACTAATGTTTTAACATCTAATCCAACTGTTTCTTCTGTACCTAACGCTCTTAATAGAACATTCTTTTTCGGGTGATATTCTGCATCTTCTTTTGAAATTTCACCGTGCCTAACAAGTTCATTTACAAGTGAGTGATCTTCCGTTATAAGCGACATTTCTCCCTCTGATACCATATAACAACGACTATCTCCTATATGACCTATTGTTACAAAACTAGGTGTACAAATCGCTACGATAACCGTTGTTCCCATGCCATTACATTCAACATGCTGCTTAGAGTAAGCATATATACGCTCATTAATAATTCCAACGTTAGTATGTAACCACTTTTCTACTTTTTTAGGCTCATTCATATTATGCGTTTGCTTCCAATAATCATGGAATAATTGAATAGCCATCGAACTAGCTACATCGCCAGCTCGATGACCTCCCATTCCATCTGCTACTACCGCTAAAATATTTCCATCTAAATTGTGAAAAACTCCTGCACTATCTTCATTATGTTGACGAACTTTCCCTTTATCCGATAGAAACACGGCTTTCATCTCGTCACCTCGTCTCTTCTTTGCGCTCCTTTGCACGCAACTGACCGCAGGCTGCATCAATATCATGACCTTGTTCACGGCGAATTGTTACATTCACTCCACGATCTTTTAGCGTCTTTTCAAATAAGAAAATTTGCTCTCGTGGCGTACGTACATAATCACGTTCTGGCACGTAGTTTACCGGAATTAAGTTTACATGACATTTTACACCTTTTAAGAGCGCAGCAAGTTCTTCCGCTTGCTCAACTTGGTCATTTTCCCCTCCAAATAAGCCATATTCAAACGTAATACGACGCCCTGTTCTATTTACATAGTATTTAACAGCTTCCATTAAATCTGGTAGCTTATAAGCACGGTTAATCGGCATTAATTTTGAACGTAACTCTGTATTTGCAGAATGCAATGAAATCGCAAAATTGATTTGCATATCTTCTTCAGCGAACTTATAAATTTTTGGAACAATTCCACTTGTTGAAACTGTCATATGCCTTGCGCCAATATGAATTCCTTTTTCATGATTTACAATGCGTAAGAATGACATTAAGTTGTCATAATTATCAAACGGCTCTCCAATTCCCATAACAACAAGAGAACTTACACGCTCTTCTGTTTCATCAAGCGCACGCTGAACTTCTACTACTTGCGCTACAATTTCTCCAGCTTCTAGGTTTCGTTTTAGCCCACCAAGTGTAGAAGCACAGAACGTACAGCCAATTCGGCAACCAACCTGTGTTGTTACACAGATCGAATTTCCATATTCATGTCGCATTAATACCGTTTCAATAGAGTATCCATCGTATAACTGGAATAAGAATTTAATTGTTCCATCCGAAGACGTTTGTTTTACTAATGTATTTAAAGTAGTAATATCAAAGGAATTCGACAATTTATCGCGCAATCCTTTAGAAAGGTTTGACATATCCTCATAATTTTTTACACGTTTTTTATATAACCAATCAAAAATTTGCCCTGCACGGAATTTAGGTTCCCCTTGTTCCTTTAACCAATCTTGCATTTCATGAAGTTGTAAAGAGTAAATTGACGGTTTCTTTGTTTCTAGATTTTTCTTTTGTTTTTTTACAGTTGTTTCCATGATGCTACACCTTCTTTCTTAAACAAGCAATATAAAAGCCATCTGTTGCAAAATAATGCGGTAAAATTTGTACTTGACCTTCATCAATGTACGGACTTAATTTTTCTGGCATACGTTCTTTTATCGTAGTATCCCACTCAAATTCAGGATGCTCTTGTAAAAAACGTTCTATTACTTGTTCATTTTCTATTTTTTCAATTGTACACGTACTATAAACAAGGCGACCACCTTGTTTTAATAATGGTGCTATTTTGTCTAATATCGCAAATTGAATCGTTGATAATCGTTCACTATCGCCCTTATCTTTCCCTAACTTAATATCAGGTTTACGTCTTATAACACCGAATCCTGAACATGGCGCATCTACTAATATTTTATCAAAGGTTTCATTTTCAAAATGCTCTTGAACTTTTCTAGCATCTAATGCCTTTGTTTCTACATTTTCTAGACCAAGTCGATCTGCTTGTTGTCTAATTAAACGCACTTTATGTGCATGTAAATCAAGGGACATTACCTTACCAGTTCCCTTTAATCGCTCTGCAATATGCGTTGTTTTCCCGCCTGGGGCAGCACAACTATCAAGGACTGCATCGCCCTCATTTGGTTCTAAAGCACGTGCCACCAGCATAGAGCTTTCATCTTGAATAGAGAGAAATCCTTTTTTAAACGCTTCTGTATGCGCTACATTCCCTCTTTCAATTTGAATTGCATCATCTGACAAATCGCCACGTTTCGCTTCTATACCCTCGTTTGCTAATAGCCCAATCGCTTCTTCCACCGTAACTTTATCAACATTCACACGTGCTGTCGGTACAGGTGGTAACATATTTACTTCACACATTTTCCCTGCTGTCTCTAAACCGTATTCAGATACCCAGTCTTGTACAAGCCAAGCTGGATGACTCGTTGTAATCGCAAGACGTTCTACCGGATCCTTGATTTCTTCTAACGACGGTACACCTTCTCGCTGAATTGAACGTAATACTCCGTTCACCATGCCTGAAATCCCTTTATGCCCACGACGTTTCGCAATCTCAACAGCTTCATGAATAGCCGCTCTTTCTGGAACTCGGTCTAAATATAGCATTTGATATAAAGATAGGCGAAGCAACACTCTTACCCAAGCCTCAACCTTCTTTTTTAAAAATGGTTGTAAATAGTAGTCTAATGTGTCACGACGTTGAATTGTTCCATATACAATTTCAGTTAATAAGCCTATATCTTTTCTATCAATTGCACTTTTTTCAATCAGGTTATTTAAAAGTAAGTTGCTATATGCGCCACTTTTTTCTACTTGAATTAAACCATCAAGAGCTAACTCACGAACATTTTGTCTCATTCATTTTCTCCTAACTTCGTGCCAATTTCAGGTTTTGTTCCACGTAAAAACTGTGAACAACTCATGCGCTTTTTACCAGACGGTTGTAATTCAGTAATTTTAACACCTGTCTCATTACCTGTTGCAACAACAAATCCATCTTCTTCATGAGCGACTATTGTACCTGGTTCAGCTTTCTCTGCCATAGAAACTTTCTCTCCCCACCATACTTTTACAACTTGTCCTGCTAAAGTTGTATAAGCAACTGGCCATGGATTCAATCCGCGAATGTGATTGTATACTTCTTCACCTGTTTTTGTCCAATCAATTTTCTCTTGCTCACGTTTTATATTATATGCGAACGTTACTTCATCTTCATTTTGTTTAATTGGTTCTAGCTTACCTTGGATTAATAAAGGTACTGTTTTAGATAGAAGATGTGCACCTGCTTCACTTAACTTATCGAATAACGAGCCCGTCGTTTCACGCTCGTCAATTTCCACTTCTACTTGCGTTAAGATATCACCAGCATCTAATTTTTCTACCATATACATAATTGTAATGCCTGTTTTCGCTTTTCCTTCCATAATCGCATAATGAATCGGTGCACCACCGCGAAGCTCTGGAAGTAATGATGCATGGACATTAATACATCCGTACTTTGGTGCTTCTAAAATTTCGTTTGGTACAATCTGACCGAACGCAGCTGTTACAATTAAATCTGCCTCTAGTGCTAATACTTTTTCATATTCGTCTTGTTCACGAATTTTCAGTGGCTGTAGCACCGGAATACCATGTTTCTCTGCTTCAACTTTAACTGGAGTAGGCGTTAAAACCTTTTTTCTACCTACTGGACGATCCGGTTGTGTTACAACACCCACTACGTCATATCCATCCTCGATAAGACGACGAAGCACCGGTACAGAAAAGTCCGGTGTTCCCATAAATACTACTTTTATCATTCAAAAACCGCTCCTTTTAACACCTATTCTAATTCGTTTTCTTCATAATATCTCGTCACTTTAGATGTAAATAAAACACCATGTAAATGATCGATTTCATGCTGAATCGCACGCGCTAAGAAGTCTTTTGCTTCTAATAAGAATATTTTCCCACGACGATTTTGCGCACGCACTTTAATGTAATCTGCACGCTCCACTTCACCATAAAGTCCCGGAAAGCTTAAGCAGCCTTCGGGACCTACTTGTTCACCACGTTTTTCTAAAATAACCGGATTTATTAATTCTATTTTACCCGTATCATCACCGATATCAACAACAGCAACTTGTAAGCTCACACCTACTTGTGGTGCAGCTAAACCAACGCCATCTGCAATTAACATTGTTTCATGCATATCTTTTAACAATTTCACTAACTTTTTATCAAAGTTAATTACTCTTTCGCATGGTGTTTCTAATACTTCATTTGGATGCTTTACAATTTCTAAAACTGCCATATTTCCCTCCGCTACATTAACATTGTTGGATTAAAATCAATTGAGATTTGTAGCTCTTTTTGCATTTCTGCTTGATAATGTTCATTTACCATTTTGAGCACGTTCTTTAAGTTTGGTTCCCGTTTGTATTTTATCATGCATTGGTAACGATATCTATCTTTTATCCTTGGAATCGCTGAAGCAACTGGGCCTAATACCATTGTTTGCTGTGAGCAATGCGTTCGTAAATGACCGACAATTTTTTCCGTCACTTGGACTGCCTTTAATAATTCTGGATGAGATACGGTTACAAGCACAACGTAATAATACGGCGGATATTGTCTTGTTCGTCTCATTTGCATTTCATGTTCAAAAAACACATCATATTGCTGATTCTTTGCTAATTCTACACTGTAATGTTCCGGTGTATACGTTTGAATTACAACTTCCCCTGGCAATTCATGCCTTCCAGCACGTCCACTCACTTGCGTCAATAGCTGATAGGTCTTTTCACTCGCTCGGAAATCAGGTAAGTGCAGCATCGTATCTGCCGTTAATACACCTACAAGCGTCACTTTCGGAAAATCAAGTCCTTTTGCAATCATTTGTGTTCCCAGTAATATATCTGCTTTCTCTTCCCCAAATGCCTTTAGTAATTTTTCATGCATTCCTTTACGGCTTGTTGTATCTACGTCCATTCGAATGACTCGCGCCTGTGGAAATAGTTTTGTGATTTCTTCTTCTACCTTTTGTGTACCAGTACCAAAAAAACGAATGTATGTACTATTACAAGCCGGACACTCTGTTGGCATACTTTCCTCATGGCTACAATAATGACATTTTAAACGATGATTCATTTTGTGGTATGTCAACGAAATATCACAATGCGGACATTGTACGACATATCCACAATCACGGCACATCACAAACGTAGAATGTCCCCTTCTATTTAAAAAGAGAACCATTTGTTCTTTCTTTTCTAATCGATCTGCTATTTTCTCATGTAGTGCCTTTGAAAACATTGAGCGATTTCCATCACGAAGTTCTTCACGCATATCTACAATTTCTACGGTCGGCAAAGCTTGTTCATTCATACGTTTCTCCATCGTCAGCAACTCATAGACACCCTTTTTTGCTCTAGCAAATGATTCAAGTGTTGGGGTTGCACTTCCAAGAACGATTGGGCACTTATGATATTGCCCTCTCCACACCGCTACATCTCTTGCATGATATCTCGGATTATCTTCTTGCTTATAACTCGATTCATGCTCTTCATCTATAATGATAATTCCTAAATTTTCAAAAGGAGCAAAAATAGCTGAACGTGCACCAACTACAACTTTCACTTCTTTTCTTAAAATCTTTCGCCATTCATCATATTTTTCACCAACTGAAAGCGCACTATGAAGAACCGCAACTTGCGAACCGAACCTACCTTTGAAACGATCTACCATCTGAGGCGTTAACGCGATTTCCGGAACAAGTACAATAGCTTCTTTTCCCTTTTTCAACACCGCTGCTATAGATTGTAAATATACTTCTGTCTTCCCACTTCCTGTAACACCATATAGTAAAAATGGATTATAAGTTTCATTTGCAATTGATGATAAGATCGGTGTAATAACTTGCTTTTGCTCCTCAGTAAGCGGAAATGGTTTCGTTTGTTCAAAATCATCATCGTCATATGGATTCCGATATACTTCCACATACTTTTCTGAGATTAGTCCCTTTTTAACAAGTGCTTTTATTGGAGCATCTGTTATTTGCAACTCTTCTGTTATCACTTTCAACGGTACACTTTTATAATTTTCCACAAAATAATAGAGTACATCTTGTTGTTTTTTACTTTTCAGTTCAAATGCCGCTAATTCTAATTTATCTTCTGGCAACTCCGGCTGTACTACTCTTTGTTTTTTCTTTTGCACTTTATCCTTTACCTGATAAACAACTTCAATCGTGCCATTTTTAATTTCTTGTTGAATAGTGCGGTATAGATGCGGCTGCGTCTCAATCGCTTCCCAATCTATCGCCTCTTTGTTTTGAAATAAAAACAGTAGTTCAGGTGCTACTTCTTCTTGTTTACGAAGTTGTATCCGTTTTTTATACGTCGCTTTTATCGCTGTCGGAAGCATCACTTGAAAAGCTGAAATCATATAACATAACGTTTCACTTGTAAGCCAATATCCAAGCCTTAATAATTCCTCATTTAAAACCGGAGTAACATCTAATATTTCATGGAGTGCCTTTAATTTTTTACTTTCTACCTCAGCCGAGTCCTTTATGCCAATAATAAAGCCTTGCAATTTTCTTGGACCGAATGGAACTACTACACGCATTCCTGTTTGCACGATATCTTCCCATTTTTTAGGGATGATATAATCAAACGGCCGATCTGTTTGACGTGCTGGTACATCAACAATTACACTTGCAAACTTCATACACAATCATCTTCTAACATCATTTCGATTTGCTTTAATATTTCACGAGCCACTTCTTTCTTTGTTAAAAGTGGTAACTCAATAATCTCTCCATCTTTTCTATACATTGTTACAATATTCGTATCTGTACCAAAGCCAGCTCCTTGCGCCTTCACATCGTTCGCAACAATCATATTTGCATTTTTCTCGCGTAATTTTTTCGTCGCATATTCTTCTATATTCGTCGTTTCAGCTGCAAATCCAATAAGTAACTGTCGCTCTTTTTTCTCACCTAATGTTCTTAAAATATCTACTGTTCTTTCCAATTCAATAACAGCATCGCCATTTTGCTTTTTCATTTTATTATCGTGAACATATTTTGGGCGATAATCTGCAACTGCCGCTGTCTTGATAACAACATCTACATTCTGATAATGTTGAAGAACTGCCTCTAACATATCTTGTGCAGATTCTACTTGTCTTGTTGTTACATGTAATGGCGGATTTAATGCTGTCGGTCCTGACACAAGTATGACATCAGCACCTAAGCTTGCTGCAACTTCTGCAATCGCATACCCCATCTTTCCAGAAGAAAAATTCGTCATAAAACGGACTGGGTCAATCTTTTCACGTGTCGGGCCAGCCGTTATTAATATTCGCTTTCCTTGCAATGGTTTTTGTTCTGAGAAAACCTCTTCTAACCTTCCAATAATCACCTCAGGTTCTTCCAGTCTTCCCTTAGCTACATAACCGCATGCTAAAAAGCCTTCGCCAGGCTCAATAAATGTATATCCTAACGCTTTTAACGTCATCATATTTTTTTGAACAATTTTATTTTCATACATATGCACATTCATAGCAGGCGCAATCCAAACTGGAGCTGTAGTAGCCAACAACGTAGTCGTTATCATATCATCCGCAATACCATTCGCTAACTTCCCAATGCAATTCGCTGTAGCAGGTGCCACAAGTACAACATCTGCCCAATCCGCTAAATCAATGTGAGCGATAACCGCTGAGTCTTTTTCATCAAACGTATCCGTATATACATCGTGGCGAGAAAGCGCTTGAAATGTAAGAGGTGTAACAAACTTCATTGCCGATTCACTCATCATTACTTTTACAGTAGCACCCGCTTGTGTCAATTTACTCGTTAACGCAGCTGCCTTAAAAACTGCAATGCCTCCTGTTACACATAGAAGTATCTTTTTCCCTTTTAGCATATGACTCGTCCTCTTTCTTTTTCAAACTTATTCTACTGAAATAGAATTTTCAGCTCGTCAGTACCAATATGTTGTTCCACCTTGTTACGATTATTTCTTCCCTATCGTAAAAAAATAACAACCTACTTGTAAATAGGTTGTTACCGTTACATAGAAAATTATAAAGTCTATGTTTTAATTTGTCGAAAAGAATGTCTTAATCGATGATTTTGTCTTCACTTGGTACATATTTTAATACTTCTGCATCGATTTCTTCTAATGATTTACCTACACATTTATGAGAAACAGGTTGCTCAATAACACAATTGTTCGCAAGTTGCATTTCACGCGCACGCTTCGCAGCTACTGTTACAAGCGTATATTTAGAATCGATTTTTGTTAATAATGAATCAATTGATGGATTTAACATAATTATAGACCCTCCGTCATTTCTTTATAATATTTTGCTACTCTTTCGCGGCGGCAATGTTCGCCAACCACAATTGCTTTAATTCTGTCGCAAGCTAATTCAACTTGATCGTTTTCTACAACATAGTCATAAGCGTCCATCATTTCGATTTCTTCTTTCGCTACAGTTAAACGATTTTCAATAACATCTTCAGTTTCTGTACCACGACCGACAATTCGGTTCTTTAGTTCAGATAAACTTGGAGGTGCTAAGAAAATAAATACACCTTCAGGGAAGGCTTTCTTAACTTGAATTGCTCCTTGTACTTCAATTTCTAGGAACACGTCTTTTCCTTCTTGTAATGTTTTTTCAACATAATCAATTGGTGTTCCGTAATAATTACCAACAAACTCAGCCCATTCAAGTAACTTTTCATTACGAATCATTTCCTCAAATTCTTCTCTCTCTTTAAAGAAATAATCCACACCATCTACTTCACCTTCACGCGGTTTACGCGTCGTTACTGAAATAGAATACTGAAAACGTGTATCCTCATGGCTAAATAGCTCTTTTCGAACCGTTCCTTTTCCAACCCCAGAAGGTCCTGAAAGAACGATGAGCAATCCTCTTCTACTTCTCATAAATATGTAAAACCTACCCTTCCTCACTTAAATCTTCTTTATTATTCAAACGATGTGCAATCGTCTCTGGCTGAATTGGACTTAATACTACATGCCCATCATCCATAACAATAACCGCCCTTGTTTTTCTCCCATACGTAGCATCAAGCAAAGCATTATGTTCACGTGCTTCCTGTACTGTTCGTTTAATAGGAGCTGACTCCGGACTTACAATAGCAATAATTCGATGAGCAGATACAATATTTCCGTATCCAATATTTAAAAACCGCATGGCCATAGTTTGCGCCTCCTAGTAAGTCTATCCGATTTCTCCACCACGTATAACTTTATATATTTTTTGAAAGCTACTCAATATTTTGTACTTGTTCACGAATTTTTTCAAGGTTATTTTTCATTTCTACAACATATTTTGAAATTGTTAAGTCATTTGCCTTAGAACCAATCGTATTAATTTCTCTATGCAGCTCTTGCACGATGAAGTCCATTTTCCTTCCAACAGGCTCTTCAATCTGCAGTGTTTCACGAAATTGATCTAAATGACTTTGTAAACGAACTAACTCCTCGTGAATATCACAACGCTCTGCAAACATTGCGACTTCTGTTAGCAATCTTTGTTCATCTAAATCTTGATTATGTAATTCTTTTAAGCGATTTTCTAATCGTTCACGATATTTTTGTGTAACAATTGGTGCATGTGGAATAATTGCATTTACACAATTGTGAATCTCTTGCAAACGATACGCTATATCTTTATGTAATCGTTCTCCTTCGCCATCTCTCATCGTTTTTAACATATGAGCAGCTTGGCGAACAGCCTCATATAAACTGTTTTCAAATTGTTCATTTACATTTTCTATTTCTTCAATTGCCGTTACTTCTGGCATTCCCATTAGTTGCCCGATTGTAATAGAATCTTGTAATTGAAATTTCCCTTTTATATCTTCCATAATGGATTGGTACTGCTTGAGAAGCTCCCAATTCACACTTAATTTTCTTTCAACAAGCCCTTCACCTGTTATACTAATAGACACTTCAATACGTCCACGGCGAACTTGTTCTGCAATTATTTTACGAATTCTGTCTTCAAACACCATCATTTGCTTCGGAAGTCGAATACTCATTTCTAAAAAGCGATGGTTCACCGACTTCATTTCTACTGTTATTTGAAAAGTATCATTTTCTACTTTCGACCTTCCAAATCCTGTCATACTACAAATCATCTTTATCACATCCAAGCCATGAAATAACTCAATGAAAAAGGTAATAGAGACAAGGCTCTACTACCTTCTGTAAATTATATCATATTTTCATATCATTGACTATTTCAAGTTTAGTCCCTTCTTATATAACAGTGGCTTTTTCTTTTTATCCTTCGTTCTTGTTAATAAAGATCCTACTAATAAGAAAGTCGGAATAGATGATAATCCTCCAATTAACAACCAATCTCGTGCTTGTATCGGCATTGTGCTAAAAATCGGCTGTAATGGTGGATAATATATAACTACAAGCATTAACAGTAAAGAAATAATAACCGCCCCTACTAAATATATATTTCCAAACGGGTTACGATGAAATATAGAATGTTCACTACGACAATCAAATACATGAATAAGCTGAGCAAGTACTAATGTTGCAAAAGCTACCGTTTGTGCATACTTTAATTCATTTGGATGCTGGTTAAATGCAATAATAAACGCTACTAACGTCACTGCTCCGATTAGAAAACCACGACTTATAATTTTCCACGCAAGCCCTCTAGCGAACACCCCTTCTTTCGGATGGCGTGGTGTTCTCTTCATGACATCTCCTTCAGGCTTATCCAAACCTAATGCCATCGCTGGTAAACCGTCAGTAACTAAGTTCACCCATAAAATTTGAATTGGAACCATCGGCAATGGCAGTGCAAGTAACATCGCAAATAACATAACTAAAATTTCACCAACGTTAGATGCTAGCAAATATCGAATAAACTTCCGAATATTTTCATATATGTTTCTACCTTCTTTAATCGCCGATTTAATCGTAGCGAAGTTATCATCTAACAAAACAAGTGAAGAAGCTTCTTTTGCAACATCTGTCCCTGTAATTCCCATCGCAATCCCTATATCAGCTGTTTTAATAGCTGGAGCATCGTTCACTCCATCACCTGTCATAGCTACTATATGCCCCTTATTTTGCAGCGCCTTAACGATTTTCAATTTATGCTCAGGAGACACTCGAGCGAATACATACGTATCTTCTACAATATCTTCTAATGCCTCTACATCCATATTCGCAAGTTCTACACCTTCAACAACGCGTCCACCAGCTGGTAAAACCCCTAACTGTTCCGCAATTGCCATTGCTGTCACTTTATGATCTCCCGTAATCATTACCGTTCTAATACCAGCTTCCTTACACTCCTTCACCGCTTGCGCCACTTCTGGTCTTGGCGGATCTATCATTCCTTGTATTCCAACAAGCATAAAATCCTGCTCTACTTCTCTTTCATGCTCAATTGAATCTGTAGCTTTTAACGGTTTAAATGCCACCGCAATCGTTCGTAAAGCTTGACTTCCTAGACTATGAATCGCTGCCTGCACTTCTTTTCGATACATTTCACTTAAAGGCTGCTGTTTATTCCCCCATAAAATCGTTTGGCTCATTTGCAATAGAACATCTGGTGCTCCTTTTGTAATAACAAATTTTTTCCCTTCACGATCACGAACGATAACGCTCATCATTTTTCTAGTTGAATCAAAAGGAAATTCACGAATGACTTCAAATTTCCCTTTAAGAGCTTCACGTGATATTCCCGCCTTCATTGCAGCAGCTACGAGAGCTCCCTCTGTTGGATCTCCATCTAACACATACGTCTTTTTCTTTTGAATAACATTCGCATTATTACATAAACAGCCAAATGTGAGTAGTTGATACAGTGATTTCGTCTTAGAAGGGTCAATTACTTCTTCACCTTTCATAAACGAACCCGTTGGCTCATAGCCTTGACCTGTTACTTTCCACAATTCTCCGCCTGACCACATATGTGTTACCATCATTTTGTTTTGTGTCATTGTTCCTGTTTTATCTGAGCAAATAACAGAAGCACACCCTAACGTTTCTACAGCTGGCAACTTTCGCACAATTGCTCTCTTTTTAATCATGCGCTGTACACCAAGTGATAGCGCAACTGTAACGATAGCTGGTAATCCTTCCGGAATAGCCGCAACTGCGAGCGAAACCCCAGCCAAAAACATGTGATACACTTCATTCCCCTGATATACACCAGCTAATACTACAAGAGCTGTCAAAATAAGAGCGACAATAATTAAAATTTTCCCTAGCTGTTCTAACCTTCTTTGTAATGGTGTTTCCATTTGCTCAGCATTTTGCAACATATTTGCAATTTGGCCCATAGCTGTATTCATTCCAGTCGCTATGACTACCCCTGTTCCAGCACCTCTCGTTATCATCGTCCCCATAAATGCCATGTTTTTTTGATCACCAATTGAAACATCTTGGCCTTGTAATGCTTCTACCTTCTTTTGTACCGGTACTGACTCCCCTGTAAGAGCAGACTCTTCGATATATAAACTTGAAGATTCCACAAGACGAACATCCGCGCCAATACGATCACCACTAGAAAACTTAATAATATCACCTAATACAAGCGCTTTAGACGGCGCTTTTACCCACTTCCCATTTCTTAGCACCGTAACTTGAGGAGCTGCCAACTCTTTTAAAGCTTCCAACGATTTTTCAGCTTTCCTTTCTTGGAAGAAACCAAGGATACCATTGATAATAACGATTGCAACAATTGCAATTGAATCGATATATTCTCCTAAAAAAGCTGAAATAATTGTTGCACCAAATAAAACAAGTACCATAAAATCTTTAAATTGCGCTAAAAACACCATAAGTGCAGAAGGCCGCTTTGCTTCTTGCAATTCATTTGTACCAAATTTCCTTAATCGCCCCTCTGCTTCTTGCTCTGTAAGACCTACCTCCACATTCGTATTCGTTCTTTCCTCCACTTCATGTGCTCGCATTTCATACCAATTCATCCTGCCATCGACCTCCTGATTCCAGACATACTCTAATGAAAGCTTATTCAGCCTCGTCCAAAAAAATGCTATAATTAACTTTTAGTTAGAAAGGAGTGTTCATTTATGGCATTCGATGGATTATTTACAAGAGCGATTACACATGAAATTGCAAATTCTCTTTACACGGGAAGAATTTCCAAAATATATCAACCTTCAAAATACGAGATTTTATTACATATTCGCGCAAACGGAAAGAATCAAAAACTGATTCTCTCCGCTCATCCGACATATGCACGTTTACACTTAACAAACCAAAATTACGATTCACCCGCACTTCCACCAATGTTTTGTATGCTTCTCCGCAAGCATTTAGAAGGTGGTTTCATTGAAAAGATTGAACAAATTGATTTAGAGCGCATTATTCAAATTACAGTTCGCAGCAGAAATGAAATTGGTGATGAATCGCTAAAGACATTAGTAATTGAAATCATGGGACGACATAGTAACATCATTTTAGTAGACACAAAAACAAACAATATTTTAGATAGCTTAAAACACGTTTCTTTAGCAGTAAACCGACATCGAACCGTATACGCTGGAGCTGAATATATTGCACCACCAGCACAACATAAAATTAACCCGCTTCAGATTGAAACAGATGATGAATTTATTAGACCGCTAGACTTTCTATCTGGAAACATGGATAAACAGCTTGTCGGCACCTTTACGGGAATATCACCGTTATTCGCAAAAGAAGTAGTGAAAAAAGCAGGTTTGGTAAATGAAAAAGCATTATCTGAAGCATTTTTCTCCATACAAAAGCCATTACTAACTCATACATATTCACCAACAATGAGTACTGCAAACGGGAAAGAATTCTTTTATCTTTTCCCTCTTACGCACTTACAAGGAAAAGAAAAAACATTCTCATCAGTAAGCGAATTGTTAGATCGCTTCTTCTTCGGTAAAGCAGAGCGCGATCGTGTAAAACAACAGGCGCATGATTTAGAGCGCTTTATGCAAAACGAAAAAAATAAAAATGAGAAAAAACTCATTAAACTAGAAAAAACATTACAAGATGCCGGGAAAGCAGATAAATATCAACTTTTTGGAGAGCTACTTACAGCCAATATGTATGCTTTGAAAAAAGGTGACAAAGATATTGAAGTCGTTAACTATTACGACGAAAATGGTGGGACTGTAAAAATCACATTAGATCCTTTAAAAACACCATCCGACAATGCACAACGCTATTTCCAAAAATATCAAAAAGCAAAAAATTCAGTTGTTGTTGTAGAAGAACAAATCGAAAAAACAAATGAAGAAATTCTTTATTTTGATAGCTTACTTCAACAAATGGAAGCTGCTTCTTCAAAAGACATCGAAGAAATTCGCGAGGAATTAGCCGAAGAAGGTTATATGCGCAATCGCAAAGCAAAAAATGCTAAGAAGAAACCAACTAAACCGGTATTGGACAAATATTTAGCTAGTGATGGAACAGAAATTTTCGTCGGCAAAAACAATAAACAAAATGATTATTTAACAACGAAATTTGCCCGTCGTGATGAAATTTGGTTACATACGAAAGACATACCTGGCTCTCATGTTGTCATTCGTTCTTTGGAACCCGCTGAAGAAACTTTACTAGAGGCTGCAAAAATCGCCGCTTATTACAGTAAAGCAAAAGAGTCTAGCTCTGTACCTGTTGATTTCACGAAAATACGTCATGTGAAAAAACCGAGTGGTGCAAAACTTGGCTTTGTTACATATGACAATCAGCAAACTGTATATGTAACACCGGATGCTGATACTGTAATGAAATTAAAAGCATAAATATTAAAAAATGCGTTGCTTGCAAGCGACGCATTTTTTATATGGTTTCAATTCAGTTCATATATCCATTCACTAATTCATAACATCTTTCTTCCCTTCAATATTGTCAAAAAAATTGACAGTGTCATTTCACATCTGTATAAATTTTTTTACAATATGTATATAAAGTGCACCTTCAATCAATATCTTTTCATCCCCCCACTGATTATTGAAGTAATCTTGACTTTATGAACAAACCGCCTCCCACAAATAGCGGGCTAATTTTTTATCTCCCCTAAAACACATGTAGTTCCTACTATCTTTTCTTCAAATATACATTTTGGCACGCTATTTGCTTTATTCAATACTGTGAAAAGGGGGAAATTAACATGACTTTAAGAATTAATAAAATCCAAAATCAACTACAAAAATATGAAATTGACGGATTACTTATTACAAAAAAAGAAAATCGTCAATATGCAACAGGCTTTACAGGCAGCGCTGGCGTCGTCTTAATCTCTGCGGATAAAGCGGTTTTTATAACTGATTTTCGCTACGTAGATCAAGCGAAATCACAAATAAAAGACGCTGAAATTGTTATGCATAAAGGAAATTTAGAGAAAGAAGTTGCAAATCAAGTATCGAAATTAAACATTCAAAAACTTGGAATTGAAGAAAATAACATGACATTACAACAATATAAAAACTTACAAAAATACATACATGCGGAAATGGTGCAAGTGTGTGAAATTATCGAAGATATTCGTATTATTAAAGACACACCTGAAATAGAAACAATGAAAATTGCGGCTAATATTGCTGACGACGCATTTCACCACATCCTTAAGTTTCTAAAACCGGGAATAAGTGAACATGATGTACGAGATGAGTTAGAATTTTTCATGCGAAAAAAAGGTGCTACATCCTCATCATTTCAAATTATTGTAGCTTCTGGCGTTCGTTCTTCACTTCCTCATGGAGTTGCATCAAATAAAATAATCGAACGAGGCGACATCGTTACATTAGATTTCGGTGCACTTTACGACGGATATTGTTCCGATATTACACGTACTGTAGCAATAGGGGAACCATCAGAAGAATTCAAAAAGATATACAATGTTGTACGAGAAGCGTTAAAACGTGGGACTGAAGCGATTAAGCCTGGAGAAACTGCGAAAAGTATCGATGATATAACGAGAGATTACATTACAGAACATGGATACGGTCAATATTTCGGTCACTCTACTGGTCATGGTCTTGGGTTAGAAATACATGAACCGCTTCGCCTATCCCAAGAAAGTAAGGCTACTTTAGAAGAAGGTATGGTTGTTACAGTTGAACCAGGTATTTATATACCAAACTGGGGCGGTTGTAGAATTGAAGATGATATCGTCATTACAAAAGACGGATATGAAGTTATTACAAAATCAAATAAAGAGCTAATTGTTATTCCTTGTTAATAGTTTAAAGTTTTTAACAGGATTTTTTCATTGCACATAAAATTCCTTCTCTGGGGTATTCATTTAAAGAGGGGGCATTTAAATTGAATTTTGTAATTGATAAAATAGATGGTTTACAAGTTGAATTTTCAAAACTTGTTTCCATGATGAATTACGCTCGCTATACAACAATGCAGGCTGTCGAAGGCTTAACAATTGAAGAACTTGATTATTTATATGATGATGAAGCAAATTCAATTGGTATGTTATTGTACCCTATGGCCGCTGTTGAATTTTACTACCAGATTCATACTTTTGAAGACCGTGAACCAACGGAAGCTGAATTAGAACGTTGGTTACCTGGTATTGAGTTAGGTGATCTTGGACGTGAGAAAATAAAAGGAAACGCTATAGAATTTTACATGCATACATTACAAGAAGTACGTTCCAAAACAATCGAAACTTTTCAAACGTTACCTGATGAATGGTTATTTAAAACGACAGAATTTTGGTATGACAAACCAGCAAATAACTACTTTAAATGGTTTCACGTATTTGAAGATGAAATCAATCATCGTGGACAAATTCGTTTAATTAAAAAGATGCAAAAAGCTCATGCAGTAAAATGAGAAAATGCCACCGAATAAGGTGGCATTTTCTTTTATTCATTAACGAATAGCTTTTCGTTTACTGTTTTAGTGACTACCGCTACCAACATTAAAATGCATATTAAATATAGCAATTTTGCAATAAATAACCACCCTTGAAACATTACAATTCCATCTATTATCTCATTTCCTTTCAATAACAAAAATGGAATCGTACCAATTATAATGACAAACTCGATACTGAAAACAATTTTCTTTTTTCGACTATATGCTTTCCATTCATCCCAGCGATACATGGGAGCAAAAATCAATACTCCTATACATAATATAACGCCTATCCATTCACTTTTAAGAAATTGTCCTGAAATGACTGATAATATTAAACAACCGAGCACACCATAATACCCTATTTTTTCTCTCATTCGCACTCCCCCCGTTCTATTCGCTCTTTAATATGTAACTCCCTATTCTTATCATGACTCCTAGAAAAATGACGACTACAATTACAAGATAAAGACCTTTCGCAGACGACATCCATTCTTGAAAAATAGACATTTTCTCCATTTGCCTTTGCCCCTCTATTAAAATAAACCCTACGACAAATGAACAAACAACAATGATACCTATCATAATTCCAATACTTTTCTTACTATATTGTTTCATGTCATCCCAACGATATAACAGTATAAAAACAAACCCGAGAACAGGTATAATACTTATCCATTCATTCTTTGTAAATAGATTTAAAATGATTAATAGACTACAAGATATAATAAATCCCCAAAAACCAATTTTTTTGTGCATAGCCCCTCCTTTAATTCCATTTTTAGGATTAATTGTATTGTAACATCCATTTTTAAGTCTTACCATTACAGTACATGAAATTTTATTTTTTTCTTTTTCCTATACTCACATACTTTCACTGCTTTCATACAATGAACTACACGAACGCCTAAGGATGTGAATGTTATGGGAGTTGAATTAACGCTTTTACACGCTCTCTATATTCTTTGTTTACTCACTATTATTACCTTCTTTATTTTTAGAAAAGATACGACGATCATTTGTATCGTTTTTATCTTTTTACTGGCATTAACCGCAACAAGTTCTATTCCTCTTGCCATTAGCGGTATTTTTCAAAGCTTCATCTACGCCATTACTGAACTATTACCAACTATATTAATCATCTCCATTATCGTATCCATGAGCAATCTACTCGTTCATACTGGCATAAATGATACAATGATTTCACCATTTACAAAGATGATTCGTACCCCTACCCTCGCCTACTGGATTATCGGCCTTTTGATGATGACAATTTCTTTCTTCTTTTGGCCCTCTCCTGCTGTCGCCTTAATGGGAGCAATTTTATTACCTGTCGCTGTACGTGTAGGCCTTCCGCCAATTGGGGTTGCGATTGCTATGAACTTATTCGGACACGGCATCTCCTTATCTGGTGACTTCGTTATTCAAGGTGCACCAAAATTAACCGCTGACGCTGCTGGGTTGCCTGTTTCTAGCGTTGTTTCTGCCAGTGTTCCCCTCGTTATCGTTATGGGTATTGTAACAACTTCTGTCGCATTCTTCTTCTTACGAAAAAAATTTCATACAGGCTTATCTATACAAGAATCTATTCCATCAACTGAGTCTTCTAAAACGCTCACTTCATTATCTTCTCGGACAACAAAATGGCTCGCTATTTGTATTCCGATCGTATATGCCATCGATATTCTTTGCATGATTCAATTTAAACTACAAGGAAGCGACGCAACAGCACTTATCGGCGGGACGACTGTTATTATGATTATCATCATTTCTCTCATCGCCTACAAAGGAAATGGACTAAATAAAACGACCGATTATTTTATAGAGGGGCTCCAATTTGGATTTAAAATTTTCGGGCCAGTTATTCCAATCGCTGCACTCTTTTATTTAGGAGATAGCGGCTTTGTAAAAATTATCGGGGACTATTTACCGAAAGGTTCACACGGAATTATTAACGACTTAGGAATCGCCTTATCTCAAACGGTTCCTTTAAATCAATATGTATCCGCAGGAACATTAACTATCGTTGGTGTTATAACAGGGTTAGATGGATCAGGTTTTTCAGGTATATCACTTGCTGGTTCGATTGCAAATCTTTTCGGCACAGCACTTGGTCATGGAACAGCTACATTAACAGCACTCGGACAAATTGCAGCTATATGGACCGGGGGAGGAACGTTAATTCCTTGGGCACTTATTCCTGCCGCTGCCATTTGTAAAGTTGATCCATTTGAACTTGCACGCCGAAACTTTTTACCGGTTGTGATTGGCTTAATTGTCACCACGATCGTTGCGATGTTTATTTTATAACGTAAGCAATTGTTCTCTTGCTTACGTTTTTTATTGTGAAATCCATCATGTATTACTGACTTTCAAAAGGGATTACGTATATGTTAGCGAAATTATATTAAGAGAGTATTTATTTCAAAACGTTTACGAGAAACAGATTACTTCCATTAGAAAAGGGGACATAACTATGAATGAATTGATTTTCGTCTTATTAATTTGTCCATTACTTATCTTTATCGTTTCTGTTATTGGAACACGTAGAACGAAAACGTATTACGTAATGCCGATTGTAACGTTTGCTAGTTTTTTAATAATAGGTGTTATCGCCCTTACTCCAAAATTTTTCTTTTGGGTTGGTATGTACAGCATCTTCTCATTTATTGTTTCTTATATGACTCTATTGTTTGTAAGAGGATATGAAGTTGCAGAAAACGCTAAATAGTTATTAGCAAGGAGATTATAATATGATTTTCTTTGATGTCGATGGAACTTTACTTGATTATGAGACTGCTGAGAAAAATGGTATCTCGCATTTCTTCCAACAGTATAATGATATTTTTTCAGGAAACGAATTAGAGGCCTCGAAACTATGGCATGAATTATCCGAACAATATTTCAACAAATTTTTATCCAAAGAATTATCTTTTCAAGAACAACAAGGGATGCGAATGTATCATTTATTTAAAACATATGGAGTAAACTTATCACCCGGGGAATCTCAGCACAAATTCAATCAATATATAGAACTATATAAGAACAACTGGACCGTGTTTGAAGATGTACTCTATACATTACAATCCTTACAGCAAAGAGGATATTCATTGGGCATCATTAGTAATGGCGACTATGAACAACAAATCGAAAAGTTAACTGCTCTAAACATTCTACAATATTTCAAATACATATTTACTTCTAGTGAAATTGGTATTTCGAAACCAGACCCAGAAATTTTCCACAGAGCCGGATTACAATCGAATCTTGAAATGAAAGATTGCTATTATATTGGCGATCGATTAGAAACAGATGCAATTAGTAGTACAATAGCTGGAATGCATGGGATTTGGTTAAACCGGAACGACTCACTGCTAAAATACGATGTGCCCACAATACGTTCTTTACGCGAATTTTTAACAAGGATATAAAAAGACGACCGCGTTCCCCCGCAGTCGTCTTTTTTCATATTACGCTGTAACCCAAGCCTCGTCCGCTGGATTTTTACGCCACTCTTGTAATTTTTTCGTTTCAGCTTGTCCAATCATACCTTTTTCTGCTGCAACTTCAGTTAATGCACTGTAATCACTTAAAGAATATGACGCTACGTTAGCTGCTTCTAATTTTTCTTTTCCTGACTCTAGCTCGTATGTGAAGATTGATACGATTCCTAATACTTCACAGCCAGCTTCGCGAAGTGCTTCTACACATGTAATTGCACTACCGCCAGTTGAAATTAAGTCTTCTACTACTACTACTTTTTGACCCTTTTCAGCTTTTCCTTCGATTTGGTTCCCTTTGCCGTGACCTTTTGCCTTACTACGTACGTAGCACATTGGTAAATCCATACGATCGCTTACCCATGCAGCGTGCGCAATACCAGCAGTTGCTGTTCCTGCAATAACTTCTACAGTTGGGAAGTGCTCTTTAATTAACTCTTCTAATCCAGCTGCAATCGCTTGACGTACTTTTGGATAAGATAAAGTTAAACGATTATCACAATAAATTGGTGATTTCATACCAGAAGACCAAGTAAATGGATCATTCGGTTGTAAAAATACTGCTCCAATTTCTAATAAATGCGATGCGATTTCTTTTTTCATACTGTTACACCTTCCCACTGTTGTTTTACTGTTTTATACGCTTCAAGCGGATTTTCTGCTTTTGTAATACTACGTCCAACTACGATGTAGCTTGAACCAAGTTCCCTCGCACGTTTCGGTGTTGCTACGCGCACTTGGTCATTTACATCATCGCTTGCAAGACGAATCCCCGGTGTTACTGTTACAAATTCATTTCCGCATACTTCACGTAATTTTGGAACTTCAAGTGTTGAACAAACAACTCCATCAAGTCCACTTTCTTTCGTTAATTTTGCATAATGAGCAACCGCTTCTTCTAACGTTTTCTCAATGCCGATCTCTTTTTTCATCATAGCTTCCGAAGTGCTTGTTAGTTGTGTAACTGCAATACAAATCGGTCTCTCTTTTCCTTCTTGCTTACCTTCCTCTAATCCCTCAATCGCAGCTTTCATCATACTGCTTCCCCCAGCAGCATGAACATTTACCATATCAACTTCTAGACTAGCTAGGCTACGCATAGCGCTTTTTACTGTATTCGGAATATCATGAAGTTTTAAATCTAGGAAGATCTTATGCCCTTTTTCTTTTAAGTACGTAATAATCGCAGGGCCTTCTTTGTAAAATAACTCCATACCAACTTTGACAAATAACTCTTCTCCTTCAAAGTGGTGTAAGAATTGTTCTACATCTTGTTTCCCTGGAAAATCTAGTGCAACAATTAACGACTGTGACATGTTTGCTTCCAGCTCCTTCCTTGACACTCCGAAATGTGATCAAATCCTAATTCATCTAGTAATGCTGGTAACTCTTCAATAATTGTCGGACATACAAACGGGTCTATGAAGTTCGCTGTACCTACTGCAACCGCGCTTGCGCCAGCATAGAAGAATTCAATTACATCTTCCGCAGTTTCAATACCACCCATTCCGATAATCGGAATGTTAACCGCTTGACTTACTTCATGTACCATACGAATTGCTACTGGCTTAATCGCTGGCCCTGATAGTCCGCCCGTACGGTTTGCTAAAATCGGTTTTGCAGTTTTTAAATCTAGACGCATACCAAGCAATGTATTAATCATCGTTAAACCGTCCGCACCCGCATTTTCAATTGCTTTTGCAATCTCCACAATGTTTGCCACGTTGGGTGACAATTTCACATATACCGGTACTTCAGAAACCTCTTTTACTCGCTTCGTTAAATCAGCAGCAATTTCAGGATTTGTACCAAAAGCGATACCACCCGTTTTTACGTTTGGACAAGAAATATTTAATTCTAGCGCATGAACATTAGGTGCCTTTGAAATTTCCTTCGCAACTGCTACATAATCCTCAGCTTGTGAGCCAGCAACATTTGCAATAATCGGAAGATCAAATTGCTCGAGAAAAGGTAATTCAGAATTCATTACCTTTTCTAATCCAGGATTTTGAAGCCCGATTGCATTTAGCATTCCACCTGGTGTTTCAGCAACACGAGGTGTTGGGTTTCCGTAACGAGGCTGTTCTGTTGTCGCTTTAATCATAATTGATCCAAGTACACTTAAATCATAGAACTGTGCATACTCACGACCAAATCCGAAGCAACCAGATGCTGGGATGATTGGATTTTTTAATGATAACCCTGGTAATTCAACTTGCAATCTGTTCATAGTACAACCTCCCCGATTGGAAATACTGGTCCGTCGCTACACACCTTCTTGTAAGAATGTCCACTCGGATCTGCTTGCAGATGGCATACACATGCGAAACATGCTCCAATACCACAGCCCATACGCTCTTCTAATGAAATGTAGGCTTTTCTCTCTTTATAGCGTCCTTCTAATGCACGAAGCATCGCTAAAGGTCCACATGAGTATAGAATGTCAAAGTCAATTCCATAGCTATCAATTACATCTGTTACAAAGCCTTCTGTACCATGCGTACCATCAACTGTTGCAACATACGTATCACCAAGCTCTGCGAATTTCTCTTCATAGAAGACAACATCTTTCGTTTGGAAACCTAAGATGTGAATAACGCGTACTCCCTTTGCTACAAGACGCTGTGACAATTCATATAGTGGTGGTACACCAATTCCCCCTCCAACTAATAGAGCCGTTTGTCCAGCTTCCGCTTCTTCTACAGGAAAACCATGTCCAAGTGGTCCTAACACATCTACAAGTTCGCCTTGTTTTCTTTTTGCTAATGTTTTTGTTCCTTGTCCTTCCGCACGATATAGCATTGTAAATTCGTTCTTATCTTGATCGACATTACAAATACTAATTGGGCGGCGCAGAAGGGGCGTGATGCCCTCTGCTACCTTAATGTGTACAAACTGCCCTGGGTCGTTCATTTGCTGCACAAGATCCCCTTGAAGCACTAATTCGTAAATATTTTTTGCGATTTCTTTTTGGTTAACGACGATCATATTTTGCTTTTGCATCATGCATGTACCACCTCGTGACGCTTCGTTTGCGTAATTTCTTTCATTGAATGAGCTGAGAATGTCATAGATTCTAATACTCGTAAGATTGCTCTCGTTGTATCAAGTGATGTTAAGCAAGCCACACCATTTTCTACTGATTCACGGCGAATGCGGAAACCATCACGCGCTGGTTGTTTGCCTTTTGTTAATGTATTGATTACAAACTGTGCTTTTCCTTGACGGATAATATCAAGTAAGTTGTAGTCTTCAGAATCAATTTTGTTTACAACTTGCACTGGGATATTTTGCTCTGCTAATGTTTGTGCCGTTCCAGCTGTTGCTAATAAATTGTAGCCAATTTCGTGGAAACGTTTTGCAATTTCCATTGCCTCTTCTTTATCTTTATCCGCTACAGTAATGATTACTGATCCGTGCGTTGGAATGTTAATTCCTGAAGCAACTAACCCTTTGTATAATGCTTTTTCAAGAGTTAAGTCTTTACCCATTACTTCCCCTGTTGATTTCATTTCAGGTCCTAATGTTGTATCAACTGAGCGTAGTTTCGCAAATGAGAATACCGGTGCTTTTACATACACTTCCTTCTCTTCTGGGTGATAACCAGTTCCATATCCTTGTTCTACAAGGTTTTGCCCTAAAATAACTTTCGTTGCAACATTCGCCATCGGTACGCCTGTAATTTTACTTAAGAATGGTACTGTACGGCTCGCACGTGGATTTACTTCAATTACATACACTTCATCTTTGAATACTACAAACTGAATGTTTAGTAATCCAATAATGTTTAATCCTTTTCCAAGTGCAATTGTATGTTCAATAATTTGTTCTTTCAGTTTTGCAGATAAGCTTTGTGGTGGATATACTCCGATTGAGTCACCAGAGTGAACTCCAGCGCGTTCAATATGTTCCATAATACCTGGAATGAATACATTCTCACCGTCTGAAATTGCATCTACTTCAATTTCTTTACCAACCATGTAACGGTCGATTAATACTGGGTGATCTGCGTGAACTTTAACCGCATTTTTCATGTAGTGCAGCAGTTCTTCTTGACGATATACGATTTCCATCGCACGTCCACCTAGTACGTAAGATGGTCTTACTAATACTGGGTAACCAATTTTGTCAGCGATTGCTACTGCTTGCTCTACAGTCGTTGCTGTTTTACCAACTGGTTGCGGAATACCAAGCTGTGTTAGAGCTGCTTCAAACTTATCACGATCTTCTGCACGGTCTAAATCTTCAAGTGATGTTCCTAAGATTTTCACACCGTGAGCCTCTAATTTAGCAGCTAAGTTAATTGCCGTTTGTCCACCGAATTGGACGATAACACCTTCTGGCTTTTCTAAATCGATAATGTGCATTACATCTTCGATTGTTAATGGCTCAAAGTATAATTTGTCAGAAATACTGAAGTCTGTTGAAACTGTTTCTGGATTGTTATTAACAATGATTGCCTCATATCCAGCTTCTTTAATTGCCCATACAGAGTGAACTGTTGCATAGTCAAACTCAACACCTTGACCGATACGGATTGGACCAGACCCTAGTACAACAACACTCTTACGATCTGTTATAACCGATTCATTCTCGTCACCATATGTGCTGTAGTAGTATGGTGTTGCAGATTCAAATTCTGCCGCACAAGTATCTACCATTTTATAAACAGGAGTTATATTGCTTTCTTTACGCATATCGTAAATTTCACGCTCTGTTTTGCTCCAAGCATTGGCGATGTAATGGTCACTGAAGCCCATTTCTTTCGCTGATTGTAATACTTCCATATTTCCTGCATTTGCTTTTACTTCGCGTTCCATGTTTACGATATTTTCAACTTTTTGTAAGAAGAAGAAGTCCATTTCACACCAATCGTTGATTTCTTCTTTCGTTACACCTTGACGGATTGCTTCTGCTACAATAAACAGTCGCTCATCATCAGCTTTTATAATGCGTTTTTTCATTGTCTCTTTATCAAGCTCTTTTAAATGCTCTAACTCTAAGTGATAAACGCCAAGTTCTAAAGAACGAACCGCTTTTAATAATGATTGCTCTAAGTTACGTCCGATTGACATAACTTCACCAGTTGCCTTCATTTGTGTACCAAGCGTTCTGTTTGCTGATTCAAACTTATCAAATGGCCAACGTGGAATTTTTGAAACAACATAGTCTAATGCTGGCTCGAAACAAGCGTATGTCTTTTGTGTTACTGGGTTTATAATTTCATCTAATGTTAAACCGACTGCAATTTTTGCCGCTAATTTAGCAATTGGATATCCAGTTGCTTTAGATGCTAGTGCAGATGAACGACTTACACGCGGGTTTACTTCGATTACATAGTATTGGAAGCTATGTGGATCAAGTGCAAGCTGAACGTTACATCCGCCTTCAATTCCTAATGCACGAATAATTCTTAATGAAGTGTTTCGTAACATTTGATACTCACGGTCACTTAATGTTTGGCTCGGTGCTACAACGATAGAATCACCTGTGTGAACCCCAACTGGATCGATATTTTCCATGTTACATACTACAATCGCGTTATCATTCGAATCACGCATTACTTCATATTCAATTTCCTTGCAACCAGCAATACTCTTTTCTAATAAACACTGTGTCACTGGACTATGTTTTAAACCACCTGATACGATTTCAATTAATTCCTCTTCATTACTACAGATTCCGCCACCTGTTCCCCCCATTGTAAATGCCGGGCGAACAATAACTGGATAACCAATTTCTTTTACAAATTCATGTGCTTCTTCTAGCGTATGAATAATCGTACTAGATGGAATTGGTTCATTTAATTCCTGCATTAATGTACGGAATAAATCACGATCTTCCGCTTGCTCGATTGCTGATAATTTTGTTCCTAAAATTTCAACTCCACACTCTTCAAGTATGCCTGATTTCGCAAGTTCAACAGCCATATTTAGACCTGTTTGACCACCTAATGTTGGTAGGATTGCATCTGGACGTTCTTTACGAATGATACGGCTTACGAATTCTAATGTTAACGGTTCTATATATACTTTATCTGCTGTTGCAGTATCTGTCATAATTGTTGCTGGGTTAGAGTTAACAAGGATTACTTTGTAACCTTCTTCTCTAAGAGATTGACAAGCTTGTGTACCAGAGTAATCAAACTCTGCGGCTTGCCCAATTACAATTGGTCCTGATCCGATTACTAAAATTGTGTTAATGTCTAGGCGTTTTGGCATAACTCTTCCCCTTCTTTCTTGAAGTTTTCAATCATTTCTAAGAAATCTTCGAATAAATCATTTGCATCTTCTGGTCCTGCTGAAGCTTCTGGATGATATTGTACTGTAAATGCTGGGAACTTCGTATGACGAAGACCTTCTACTGTTCCATCATTTAAAGCGACATGTGTAATTTCAAGTTCTGTATTTTCAACTGATTCTTCTTCTACTGCGTAACCATGGTTTTGAGATGTAATTGCTACTTTTCCAGTTGTAAGGTTTTTTACTGGATGGTTTAAACCACGGTGACCGAATTTTAACTTACTTGTATTCGCACCAGATGCTAGTGCGAACAATTGATGTCCTAAGCAAATTCCGAATAAAGGAACTTTACCGATAATGTCTTTTAGCATTTCAATCGCTTCTGGCACATCTTTTGGATCTCCAGGTCCGTTACTTAACATAATTCCATCTGGGCTAAGGCGTAAAATCTCTTCTGCTGTTGTATTGTAAGGTACTACAATTACATCACAATCACGCTTATTTAATTCTCTTAAAATACCATGTTTCATTCCGAAGTCTACAAGTACAACTCGGTGTCCACGGCCTGGACTTGGGTATGGGTCTTTCGTTGATACGCGTTTCACGTGATCTGTAAATACTGTCGCTTTTAATTGACTCACGATGTATTCTACATCTGCATCCATGTTACATAGACGTCCACGTAATGTACCGTATTGACGAATTTTTCTCGTTAATTTTCTCGTATCAATTCCTGCTAACCCTGGGATGTTTCTTTCTTTTAAGTAATCATTTAACGAAATTTCATTACGGAAGTTTGATGGGTGATCACAAATTTCGTTTACGATTAAGCCATTTACAGATGGGTGAATCGATTCAAAATCGTCACGGTTGATGCCGTAGTTTCCGATTAATGGGTACGTGAATGTTACGATTTGACCGCAATATGATGGATCAGATAATGTTTCTTGATATCCAGTCATTCCTGTTGTAAATACAACCTCACCTGACTTTTCGATTTCTCCTCCGAAACCTTTTCCAATTAATACTGTTCCATCTTCTAAGATAAGTTGTCTTTTCATACTAATGCACTCTCCTTTTGCCATGCGATCTTACCACCAACGATTGTCATTACCGGCCACCCTTGGCATTTCCAACCTGCGAATGGTGTATTTTTTCCTTTTGATAAGAATGTTGTTGGATCAATCTCTTCTTCTTGTTCTAAATCAATGATTGTAATATCAGCTGTTCTACCTTCTTTCAGGCGACCTGCTTCTAAGCCGAATGTATCAGCTGGCTTTTCTGTTAAGAATTGAATTAACTGCTCTAATGTAATAATTCCTTTTTTCACAAGGTTTGTGTATAGAAGTGGGAATGCTGTTTCAAAACCAGTAATTCCGAATGGTGCTCTTTCAATTCCTTGTGCTTTCTCTTCCGCTGTATGCGGTGCATGATCAGTTGCGATCATATCGATTGTTCCATCTAATAGCCCTTCAATTAACGCTGCGTGGTCTTCTTTTCCACGAAGCGGTGGGTTCATTTTAAAGTTAGGATCAGCTGACGGGATATCATCTTCACATAACACTAAGTGATGCGGTGTTACTTCTGCTGTTACTTTGATTCCAGCGCGTTTCGCATCACGGATTACACGTACAGATCCTTTTGTACTTACGTGACATACGTGATAGTGACAATCTGCCGCTTCAGCAAGCAGTATATCCCTTGCAATATGTACAGATTCACATACTGATGGGATACCGTTTAGTCCGTGTTTCTCAGAAAACTTCCCTTCATGTACACAACCTTTATTAATAAGTGTATTCTCTTCACAGTGTGCAACTACTGCCATATTCAATTTCGCTGCACGCTTCATAGCAGCTAACATCATGCTCGCATCTTGTACGCCTACGCCGTCATCAGTGAAAGCAAATGCTCCAAGTTCTTTTAACGTTTCGAAATCTGTCATTTCAGAACCCGCTTGGCGTACTGTAATTGCTCCGTATGGTAGTACGTTGACATGTGCTTTTTCTTTAATACGTTTTTGCAAGTCTTCCATATGTTCTCTGCAATCTGGTACTGGGCGTGTATTTGGCATTGCACAAATTGTAGTGAATCCACCTTTTGCTGCTGCAAGTGTTCCTGTTTCAATTGTCTCTTTATGTTCACCACCTGGTTCACGAAGATGTACGTGTACATCTACTAATCCAGGTGCGATTAACTTTCCATTTACGTCGATTACTTCAGCATTATCTGCCGTAATATTTTCTGCTACTTTCGCAATTTTACCGTCTTGTACGAGAAGATCTGTTGCTACAATGTTTCCTTCTTCATTCATATAACGACCATTTTTAAACAAATAATTCATGTTTCATTCCTCCTAATACATTTGGTAAGGCGCGTTTTAGTACAGCCATTCTTACGTAAACTCCATTTTCCATTTGTTTGAATATGCGCGAACGCTCACACTCAACAAGTTCACTTGCAATTTCAACATCACGGTTTACAGGAGCTGGATGCATAATAATGCTTCCTTCTTTCATACGTTTTTCTCTTTCAACTGTTAATCCATGTTGCTTGTGATACTCTTTCATAATGTCTGTTTCATAATGATCATGACGCTCGTGTTGTACACGAAGTAACATCATTACATCCACTTCTGGAACAAGTTCATCTAATGATTTGTATGTTCCAAATGTGTTATCTTCATCTTTCCACTCTTCTGGGCTTGCAAAGTAAATTGTCGCGCCCAGTTTCGTTAATGCTTCTGCATTAGAACGTGCTACTCGGCTATGTCGAACATCTCCAACTATTGCAATCTTCAAACCTTCAAATCTTCCAAACTCTTGTTTAATTGTTAGAAGATCGAGCAGACATTGCGTTGGATGATTTCCACATCCATCTCCAGCATTCAAGATTGGAATGTTTACTTGATCTTTCAGCTCATCGAAGTAACGATCTTGCTCATGGCGGATGACTACCGCTTTTGTTCCGACTGATTCTAGTGTTCTTATCGTGTCGTATAAAGTTTCTCCTTTTTGTACGCTAGATGCATCTGCTGAAAAGTTTAAAACATCAAGTCCTAATCTCTTCTCAGCAACTTCGAAGCTAAATCTCGTTCTCGTACTATTTTCAAAAAACAAGTTTGCTACAAATGTTTGCTCTGTTGTTTTGCTCTCTTTTCCATTCGCAAAATCTTCTGCGTCTTTTAGGATTTCTGAAATTTCTAGTTCCGATAATTCACTCATCGTTAACAAATGGTTCATCGTCATCCCTCATCTTTCTGATTTTTATGTTATCACTTTTGTATTTATATAACAATATCTGTATAAAAATACCCTAGTCATGTGAGACTAGGGTGCAAGGAAGAAGCCACCCTTTTCTGTCTCACAGGACTGATTTAAAAGGTTGTTTTTATGAAGCAATCTGCTTAGATTGTTTTATTTGTTTTGTTTCTGGTAACAGTAGATTTAACAGTACACCTACAATCGCTGCTAGTGCCATTCCTTCTACTTGGAACGATTCTCCTACGTGAAGTACCGCTCCACCAATGCCGATTACTAGTATTACTGATGCAATCATTAAGTTTCGTTTGTCGCTTAAGTCTGTTTTATCATCTACCATCATGCGTAATCCGCTTGATGCAATTACACCGAATAGTAAGATTGATACGCCACCCATAACTGGTGTTGGTATGGAGTGGATCAGCGCGGAAATCTTACCGACAAACCCAAACACGATTGCGAATACTGCTGAACCGATGAATAAGTATACACTATACGCTCTCGTAATTGCTAGCACACCGATGTTTTCACCGTATGTTGTATTCGGTGGTCCACCGATCAGTGATGCGATTAATGTTGCTACACCATCACCGAATATCGAACGATGTAAGCCTGGTTTTTCAATTAAATCTCTTTTAATAACATTTCCAAGTACAATTTGATGTCCGATATGTTCTGAAATTGTTACTAGTGCAACTGGTACCATTAAAAGTACGATCTTCCACGAGAACTCCGGAGTGTATGTTACAAACGGTACTGTGAAATCTGGTACAACAAACCATTTTGCCTCAGCTACCGGCTTTAAGTCTACTAGCCCTTGGAAGTAAGCAAAGATATATCCGCCGATGATGCCAAGCAGTACTGGTATTATGCTGAAAAATCCTCTTCCGAATATAGAGCAGATAATTGTAATTGCTAATGTTACTAATGCTACTGAAAAGTGTGTAATGCTATACTTACCATCCGCACCGTTCATCGCCATGTTCACCGCTGTATGTGCTAAAGCTAAACCGATTACCATTACGACTGGTCCAACTACGATTGGCGGAAGTAATTTCATTATCCACTCTGACCCAGATTTCTTAATTCCGAGTGAGATTAAGATGTACACAAGTCCCGCTAGTAAACCACCAAGCATTGCTGCTCCCGGTCCACCTGCTGTTTTTGCTGTAATAATCGGTGCGATAAAGGCGAATGATGATCCTAGATAGGCAGGTACTTGACCTTTCGTTATAAGAAGAAACGCTAACGTTCCTAATCCACTTGATATTAATGCTACTGACGGATTCAATCCTGTTAAAAACGGAACAAGCACTGTTGATCCAAACATCGCGAACAAATGTTGTATACTTAAAAATAACCATTTTCCCGGTTTCGGTACTTCATTAACGTCTAACACTGGCTTTTGTTCCATTGTTACATCCTCCTTCAGTTTAATTCTTTGCAATAAAAAAACTCTTTGTGCCTGTGCACAAAGAGTCCTACACTTTCGTATGCCAAATTTGACATATGAAAGCCAAGACCCTTTGGCAGCCTCACAGGACTACATTTAAAAGGGCTTTACTTATCGTATATGCTTACTCGATCTTGTTGATCTGTCTCTTGCAAATCAACTTCGATACGCTCTTCACTAGATGTTGGAATGTTCTTTCCTACATAATCAGCGCGAATTGGTAATTCACGATGACCTCTATCAACAAGAACAGCCAATTGGATTTGTGATGGTCTACCTAAATCCATAAGAGCATCCATTGCTGCTCGAACTGTTCTTCCTGTATATAACACATCATCCACAAGGATAACTTTTTTCTTCGTAATATCTACAGGAATATCAGAACCTTTTACAAGTGGTTCTTTATGTTTCGATTGTAGTGTTAAATCATCACGATATAACGTAATATCTAACTCTCCTACTTCCATCTCTTTTCCTTCAATTTGACCAATTCGTTCTGCCAAACGTTGTGCAATAAAAATTCCACGTGTTTTTATTCCGACAAGAACACAGTTATCGACACCTTTATTTCGTTCCACGATTTCATGACTAATTCGTGTTAAAGCGCGGCGAATCATTTGGTCATCTAAAACGACAGCTTTCTCTTGCATGCTCTACACCTCCAAGCTTATTTTCTTGCGTGAGAGTAATGGTATAAAAAAAGTCCTCTCAGCGTGTGCGAGAGGACTTTTGAAAAAAGGGTACAGCATACCCTAAGTATTTCAAACCGTTACCTTCTCAACCTCACGGGGCTGTGTTAAAGGATCATTATTTAACTGTTGTCAGTATCTCAGTTTTCTTACGATTTGTCAATACTATTTCCGTAAAATATTTAGTGCTTCTTCAAACACTTCTGGAATCGGTGCTTCAAACTCAATATATTCACCAGTACGAGGGTGATCGAAACCTAAAATCCCTGCATGAAGTGCTTGCCCATTCATATCTAATGTTTTCTTCGGACCATACTTTGGATCTCCCGCAAGTGGATAGCCAATATATTTCATATGAACACGAATTTGGTGCGTACGTCCTGTTTCTAAGCGACATTCTACAAGTGTGAAGTCTTTGAAGCGCTCTAACACTTGGAAGTGCGTAACAGCATTCTTACCATTTTCATCAACTGTCATACTTTGACGCTCTTTCTTATCACGGCCAATTGGTGCATCAATCGTTCCCTTATCATGCGGAATAACACCGTGCACAATCGCTTTGTAACGTCTTGTTACTGTTTTTGCTACAAGTTGATTTACAAGTGATTCGTGCGCCATATCATTTTTAGCAACCATTAATAGTCCAGATGTATCTTTATCAATACGATGAACGATACCAGGACGCATTACACCATTAATACCTGATAGGTCTGTACAATGATGCATAAGTCCGTTTACAAGCGTACCACTTGTATGTCCTGGTGCCGGATGTACAACCATACCACGTGGCTTATTTACAACGAGTACATCTGCATCTTCATAATGAATTTCTAAATTCATATCTTCCGCTTTAATATCAAACTCTTCTGGGTCAGGAATTGTTACTGTAATTTCATCATTTCCTTTTACTTTATAATTCCCTTTAACTGATTTCCCATTTACTGTGACAACAGCATCTTTAATCCATTGCTGTACTTGTGAACGTGACCATTCACTGTTTATTTCTGCAACGAATTTATCAATTCGCTCGCTTTTTTGTTCTTCTGCAACTGTTACTTGTACTACTTCACTCATTCAATTACTCCTTCGTTTTCTTTCCTTCTAATACTGTTTGAATAATAATTAATACAACTCCAATACATAATGCTGAATCAGCTATATTGAATACTGGATAATTGTACGAGAAAATATACACGTGAATGAAATCCACTACTTCTTGTCTAAATACACGATCAATAAAATTACCAATTGCTCCGCCTAAAATCAGACCTAATGAAATACCTAGAAGTTTGTCCGTTTTTGCATATTTTTTCATATAAAATACGATAAATGCTACGAAAACGACTGTAATAATGTAGAAAAACCACATTTTATTTTCTAAAATACCCCAGGCAGCTCCTCTATTTCGATGTGATGTTATGTATAATACATTATCGATAATCGGAATGCTCGTACCCAATTCCATGTTCTTTACAATTAGCCACTTCGATATTTGATCGATGGCAATGACAAATAACGCTATTACATAATATATCATTTTCATTTCCCCCACAAAGACAGTGTACCTCAAAATTTTAGCATAGCTGCTACCTTTTCACAATGAACCTTTATAGAAGAATAAAATAAATTAAAAAAAGGTAATATAATATCGTTGTGCGCACTCATACATTTACCTTTTCATAGAAAAATTCATGAATCGTACGGGCAGTCGGCATTGTTTTCATTTGTTTTGTAGGAATTGCTCTCCCAGTTTCTTCACAAATACCGTACATATCTATTTCCATTTTAAACAATGCACGTTCTACATCTTTTAAATCCTCTTTTATATCATGTAATAGCAGTTTTTTCTTTATCTCTTCCTTAATTTCATATCCAAGCTCCCCGCTAAACTCTGTATCATATTTGTGCATGACTTCTTTAGCTAGTCTCTCTTGCAACTCTTTTCTCATCAATTGCAATTCTTCTTTTATTTCCATATACATTTCATTCACGTGTACATTCCTCCCAGCTGCAATGTACGATTAGTGTGTCCGAAATTCTCATGCTTACCTCACACACATTTTTCCTTCATAGGAAAGAGAGTGAAAGTTATTTCAATATATTATCAACGAAAAAACAAAAAAACTGACTGCACTTACGCGCAGTCAGTTTTTTATTATTTTACATAGTTTTCTTTAACAACTGTTGCACAACGCTCACATAATGTTTCATGTTCTGCATCTTTACCAATTGTTTCTGAAACAACCCAACAACGTTCACACGTCTCACCTGTCGCCTGTGCTACAACTACAGCTGTATGCTCATACTTTGGTGCTTCTGTTGGCGCTTCTTCAATTGTACCACCAAGTTTATACTCAGAAACGATGAATAATTGCTTTAAGTCTTCACTAATAGACTCTAACATAGCCTTCATTTCTGCAGTCGGATATAGCGTAATGCTCGCATTTAATGACTTACCAATTACTTTCTCATTACGAGCTACTTCTAACGCTTTTAAAACGTCATCTCGTAATGTCATAAATGCATCCCATTTTGCTCTTAACGCTTCTGAACCCTCTACTTCTGTAGCTTCTGGCATATTAGTTAACTGTACGCTTTCTTCTTCTGCACCAGGAACATATGGCCATACTTCATCAGCTGTATGAGGTAAGATTGGTGTTACAAGTTTCGTTAATGCAACAAGAACATCATATAATACAGTTTGAATTGCACGACGATCCGCGTGATTTGCACCTTCAATGTATAAAATGTCTTTTGCAAAGTCTAAGTAGAATGAACTTAGATCAATTGTACAGAAGTTGTGAATTGCATGATATACAGCAGCAAAGTCATATGTTTCATATGCATCTTTTACTTTTGTAATTAAGTCATTTAACTTCACTAACATGTAACGATCTACTTCACGAAGTTCAGCTACTGCTACTGTATTTTCACTTGGATTAAAGTCATCTAAGTTTCCTAATAAGAAACGGAATGTGTTACGGATTTTACGATACACTTCTGCTACTTGTTTTAAAATATCATCTGAAATACGTACATCAGATTGATAGTCAACAGAAGATACCCATAAGCGTAAAATGTCTCCGCCTAATTGATCCATAATTTTCTTCGGTACGACGATATTTCCAATCGACTTACTCATTTTACGTCCTTCACCATCTAATACGAAACCGTGGCTTAGTACGCCTTTATATGGAGCTTTACCTGTTACAGCAACCGCTGTTGATAATGAAGAGTTAAACCAACCACGATACTGGTCAGATCCTTCTAAATATAAATCAGCTGGACGTTGTAAGTCTTCGCGCTCTTCTAATACCGCTTGATGAGAAGAACCTGAATCGAACCATACATCCATGATGTCTGTTTCTTTACGGAATTCACCATTTGGGCTACCTGGGTGTGTAAAGCCTTCTGGTAATAGATCTTTCGCTTCACGCTCGAACCATACGTTAGAACCGTGTTCACGGAATAAATCTGCTACGTGGTTAATTGTTTCATCCGTAATAATTGGATCGCCATTCTCAGCATAGAATACAGGAATTGGTACACCCCATGCACGCTGACGAGAAATACACCAGTCACCACGGTCACGAACCATATTATGAAGACGAGTTTCTCCCCACGCTGGTACCCATTTCGTTTCCGCAACAGCTTCTAATAACTCTTTACGGAATGCTTCAATAGATGCAAACCACTGTGCTGTCGCACGGAAAATAATTGGTTTTTTCGTTCTCCAATCATGTGGGTATGAATGCGTAATGAATGTTAGTTTTAGTAACGCGCCTACTTCTTCTAATTTTTCTGTAATTGGCTTGTTAGCTTTATCATAGAATAAGCCTTCAAATCCAGGTGCTTCCTCTGTTAATACACCTTTATCGTCAACTGGACAAAGTACTTCTAATCCATACTTTTTACCAACAATAAAGTCATCTTCTCCGTGTCCTGGTGCTGTATGAACACAACCTGTACCTGCATCTGTTGTTACGTGATCTCCTAGCATAACTAATGAATCACGATCGTAGAATGGATGTTTTGCAACTGTGTACTCAAGTTCGCTACCTTTTACCGTTTTCACAACTTCAGCATTTTCCCACTCTAACGTTTTTGCAACTGTCTCAAATAGTTCAGAAGCAATAATATATTTTTCATCATTTACTTTTACGATGCTGTATTCAAGTTCTGGGTGAACAGAAATACCTAAGTTTGCAGGTAACGTCCAAGGTGTTGTTGTCCAGATAATAAATTTCTCATCACCTTCTAATACGTTCTTTCCATCTTTTACAGGGAATGCTACGTAAATAGATGCTGATTTTTTATCTTGGTATTCAATTTCAGCTTCTGCTAAAGCTGATTCACTCGTTGGAGACCAGTAAACTGGTTTTTGCCCTTTATAGATATAACCTTTTTTCGCCATATCACCAAACACTTTAATTTGTTGTGCTTCATAAGCTGGCTCTAAAGTAATGTATGGGTTATCCCAATCAGCACGTACACCTAGACGCTTAAATTGTTCACGTTGACGTTCTACTTGTTCATATGCATACTCTGCACATAACTTACGGAACTCAGCAACTGTCATTTCTTTACGCTTTACACCTTTATTTGTTAAAGCTTGTTCAATTGGTAAACCGTGCGTATCCCAACCTGGAACATATGGCGCAGAGTAACCAGTCATAGATTTATAACGAACAATAAAGTCTTTTAATACTTTATTTAATGCATGTCCCATATGAATGTCACCATTCGCATATGGAGGTCCATCATGTAGTACAAATAAAGGACGACCTTTTGTATGTTCTTGTACCTTTTCATAAATATTCATTTCAGCCCACTTTTCTTGCATTGCAGGCTCACGTTTTGGTAAATTCCCACGCATTGGGAACTCTGTTTTTGGCATTAGTAATGTATTTTTGTACTCCATGCTCAATTCCTCCTTACATGTATAAAAGAAAAGACCTAAAAAACGGAATAAAAAAGAGACTTTCTCATCCCAAAAAGGGACGAGAAAGTCTCCCGCGGTACCACCCTAGTAGATCCTATACGCATGTATACAATCCTCTTTATATTCTTAACGCGAATATAACGCCTACGCTTACTCTATTTGTTCAGCGCGGAACTCCAGGGTGATATTCCCATAATCTCCTTATCCTGAGCTTACACCATCCTCAGTTCGCTATATAAGGTATGAAAAAGGTACTTATCCCTATCTTCGTTTTTCTTAATAAATATGCTGTTTAAAATTATATGTAATAATGGGAAAAACGTCAAGCTTACACTGTTTCTTCTTTTTTCAACAGCTCGTCCACTTCGTCTTCTAACTCAATTAGTTTATCCCAATCATCGTTGTTTAACATTTCAAGCTGTGTTTCTAATAGCATACGGAAACGAGTACGGAATACTTTTGCTTGTTTTTTTAATTCTTCAATATCAAATGCCACTTTTCTTGATTTTACTAGCGCTTCGTTAATGATACGATCCGCATTCTTTTCCGCTTCACGTACGATTAATTTCGCTTCTTTTTGCGCATTACGTTTCACTTCTTCCGCTGCTTCTTGTGCAACAACGATAGATTTGTTTAGCGTATCTTCAATATTAGAAAAATGATCTAACTTTCCTTCTAATTGCGCAACCTTTTCTTCTAAAGTTTTTTTCTCACGAATGACTAATTCATAATCTTTGATAATTTGATCAAGAAACTCATTTACTTGATCTTCATCATAGCCACGGAATCCGCGACCAAATTCTTTGTTATGAATATCTAATGGTGTTAACGGCACAACGCCACCTCCAAGTAGTTATCTAAATTTCCTCTTTCAATTATATCTTTTCTTCGACAAAATAGGAGGATTTCCTTCTAAAAAACCAATCATTTTAGTATACCATACAAAATTCTCCATTTGTCGCGCTTCGTTTTACCTTCTACAGAAAATATTTTACTTCTTCCGTATCCTCTAACCGAGAATACATCTCCTGGAAAACATTCATACGCAGTTTGTTCTACTGTTTTCCAATTGACTTTTACTAAGCCACCTTTTATAAGAGGCTGTACTTTCTGCCTGGATATATGTAGCATTTCAGCTAACAAAACATCTAGACGAAGTGATGAAACTGTTCCAGATTTTTCTCCCCACTTTTCACCTACACACAAAATTTGTTCTGCTTGTACAGGCGTGAGAGATACTTTCACTTTCCCTATTGATTGTAAGTTCATTTCAATATAAGATGCAACTTCTTTTGCAACTGCAATTTGGGCACGATTTTCTTGAAGCAAAATATCACCACATTTTTCTCTGGTTAAACCAAGTGACATAAATGCACCTAATATTTGCCTGTGTTCTAGCGTATAAAATTTGGAAGGATAGTCAATTTCTAATACTTCTACTTGAAATTCTTCTTCATTTAATTCTAGATAGTCTGGATAAATTAGTGCTCTTTTTCGTTCAGATTCAGGCATCGCACCATCAAAGCGTACAGCAACCTCTCCTTGCCCTATTACCATAGAGACAATTTGTTGCTGTCTTGGATCAAGAAAATCTGTTAACTTGACTTGATGATACTCAGCCTCCTGTTTCCACTCTAATACTTTATCCACAAAGACCTCTTCATCAGGTCTAAAATGCTCATAGATGCTCATGTAAGTAACCTCTTATTATAAGAAATAGCGGAATAAACTTACTAAACCATTTGTAGCAAGCTTTAACGCAAGAATCGCAACGATTGGAGAGATGTCAATCATACCAAGCGGCGGAATAAACCTGCGAAATGGTTCTAAATACGGTTCACAAATACGTGCAAGAAACTCTCCAAAAGTTGATTCCTTTGCACCAGGAAACCATGATAGGAGAATGTAAATAATAAGTGCCCACGAGTAAATCTCGATAGCATAAAGTAAAACTGTTAAAACTGTTCCCATGGCGTATTACCACCTCTTTATATTTGTTTCTTCTTCTTCACCGAACAACTCTGAAATTGCACCAACAATATCTACATTTTCAGGTGTACACATAAATGTTTTTGGGCCTATCTTTTGAATATCCCCGTCTATAGCGTATACAGTACCACTTAAAAAGTCAACGATACGTACAGCTTGATCTGTAGACATTCTTTGTAAATTAATTACAACAGCTCGTCTACCTTTTAAGTGATCCGAAATGCCTTGTGCTTCCGAATATGTGCGTGGTTCTAGTAAAACAACTTTTGAAGATTGCTTCGCTGTTTCAATACTCACTACATTTTGCTTCGGTTGCATTTTCGCAAACGGAACATCTTGTTTTTCAGGGGGGTCTTGTTGTTTTTTCATGTCTGTTTGCTCCTTTTCATAACTATATTGAGCTGCTTCTTTTTCTTCCGGTGTGTCAAAAAAGAAGTATTTTACTTTTGACCAACTCATAATAACTTTCTCCTTCCTCTTACGCTTTTCCTACTAAAACCGTTCCCAAACGAATATATGTAGCGCCTTCCTCAATTGCAATCGTGTAATCATTTGACATTCCCATTGATAATTCTTTACATGGTGCATGTAATAATTCTAGCTCTTGCACCTCTGTTTGTAGCATGCGCAATTCCTTAAAGCAGCGACGAATCTCTTCCTCTTCTCCTGTAAACGGAGCCATTGTCATTAATCCTACCACTTCAATCTTATCCAATTCTTGCAAACTTTGAATAAAAGAAATTGTTTCTTCTATCGCCAATCCTTGCTTTGATTCTTCAGATGATGTTTTCACTTGAATAAAGCATTTAACTTTCTTATCAGCACGTTTTTGAATTTCTTTTGCAAGTGAGAGACGATCTAATGAATGTAAATAATCAATCTCATTAATGATTTCTTTTACTTTTCTCGTTTGCAATGAGCCAATAAAATGCCAATTCACGTTTGAACCGAAATGCTCGTATTTTTGTGAGAAACCTTCATTTCTATTTTCACCTAAATCAATAATTCCTGCTTCAATTACTTCGCTTGTTTTTTCAATTCCTACAGTTTTTGTAACTGCAACGAGCTTAATATCTTTCATCGAACGTCCAGCTCGTGCACAAGATTCTTTAATTGCTTCGTTTACACCTGCTAAATTCCCTTGCACTGTCACTTGCTTCACTCCTCCTTAAAACCTATGAAACTCAACATTCTCCCCGTCTTACCTTGATCACGACGATGAGAGAAAAATAATTGTTCTTCACAGCTTGTACAAAGAGATGACATTACAATATGTTCTTCTTTTATGCCTGCTTGTACACATAATATACGATTAACTTCTTTTAAATTAATTGCATACTGACCATCAGAAATTACTTTATAAGGAACAGGTCCGTTTACTACTTGCTGTGCTGCTGTTAATACACGATCATCAACAACATAACAACATGATCCGATCGCCGGCCCAATTGCGACATGAATTTCATCACTTGAAACACCTTCTGCATTCCACTTTTGAATCATTTCTTTCGCGATCTCTGTTACAGTCCCTTTCCACCCAGCATGCGCAAGTCCTATCATATCATGTGATGGTGCATAAAAATAGAGCGGAACACAATCAGCGTAACAAGATGTTAAGAGAACATCTTTGTTCGTCGTATAAATGCCATCCGTTTTTGGAATACCGTCTTCATATGAATAAACGCCTTTCCCTTTTTCTTGCAATCCTACTTTCTCAACATGATGGTCATGAACTTGTTCAGAGCAAATCCAGTTTTCTAATGGTTTTTGTAACTTATTTGCTAAAATGCGTCTGTTTTCATGAACGTTCTCCACGATATCATTCACATGTAATCCTAAATTCATCGCATGAAAGGAGCCTGTACTTACTCCACCATCTTTTGTCGTAAATCCAACAGTAATGTTTCCAAGTTCTTTCCACGCTTGTAAATACAGTATACCGTCCACATATTTAAATGGTTCTCTCATAACAAAGCGGCTCCTTTTAATTAAAATAACATAAAAAAGCATGGTACTTCCTGTCTATTTTACCATACTTTTATTTTTTCATAATGACAACTGAAAAAAAAGAGGAATTTGTAATATTCTTTAAGAAATTGTCGGTGTTTGTATTGATTCTGTTACAGAATTAATATTATCCACCCTCACAAGTATGACATCTTCCCCAATCTTCATAATTTGCTCCCAAGGAATTACAAATTCTACTTCCTTTCCAAAGAGTCCAAGCATTCGTGTCTGCTTGGAAATAATAACTGCCCTAATCTTCCCTGTGTCTATATCAAAATCAATATCTCCAATATTTCCAAGCCTTTTTCCATCTAAAACATTCACAACATCCTTCATTTGAAACTCCGAAATTCGAATCATATTCATCCTCTCCCTTATATCATGAATTGTAAGTACGCTCTCAAATAAAGTGCAACCTTAATCAGTGGAGATATTGCCCATCCCTACTGACTATTCCCCCATGCCAATCGGACTTTTACGGGCAACATGACTTCCACCTAACTTCTTTACTTCAGCCGAATTTAAAAGCGAATAAGCAGTATATAACTGCTACTAATAGAACATCCATTTTATTTTCATTATATGAACCGATCTACTTTACTATGAGCGCAAAATATTATATAAAAAAGGCCTCACCATAACTGGTGAGGGCCTTATCCTTGAATCGTCTTATTCATTTGCTTAATAGCAGACTTCTCCAAACGTGATACTTGCGCCTGAGAAATCCCAATTTCTTCGGCAACTTCCATCTGTGTCTTTCCTTGGAAGAAACGTTTTCGAATAATCATTTTCTCACGATCATTTAAACGTTTCATCCCCTCTTTCAACGCTAGTTCTTCAACCCACTGCTCGTCCTTTTGTTTTTCATCACTTAACTGATCCATAACAAAAATAGGATCTCCTCCATCATTATAAATCGGTTCAAACAATGAAACTGGGTCTTGAATAGCATCTAACGCAAAAACAATTTCTTCATGTGTCACTTCAAGAACTTTGGCAATATCCATTGCTGTCGGTTCTTTCGAGTTTTCAGCAATCAATTTCTCTCTTACTTGCAATGCTTTATACGCAATATCTCGTAACGACCGAGATACGCGAATTGGATTGTTATCACGCAAATATCTGCGTATTTCCCCAATAATCATCGGCACAGCATACGTTGAAAATTTTACATTTTGGCCTAAATCAAAATTATCAATGGATTTCATAAGTCCAATGCAGCCAACTTGAAATAAATCATCAACATATTCTCCTCTGTTATTAAATCTTTGGATGACGCTCAGTACAAGACGTAAGTTTCCATTCACTAATTTCTCTCTTGCGCTTATCTCTCCACTTTGCATTTCACGAAATAATTTACGCATCTCTTCATTTTTTAGTACTGGAAGTTTAGCTGTATCAACACCGCAAATTTCTACTTTGTTTCTCGTCAAAGTGTTCCCTCCTATCGGGAGTTGCTGTACAGTGTAAAGTATTTCCTTTGAAGGGGATTTTATGCATGTGGTTTTTCCATCATTTTTCACAAACATCATATTTCCTAATGCACAAAAAAGAATAGGACCAGTCTAAATACCGACTGGTCCTATTCTTCACACCATTTTATTAAATTCTTTTCGTAATCTTTTTATAATTCTTTTTTCCAAACGAGAAATATAAGACTGTGAAATTCCAAGCATATCAGCCACATCTTTTTGTGTCTTCTCTTCGCCACCAGCGAGTCCAAACCGAAGCTCCATAATTTGTTTTTCACGATCATTTAATTGATGCAATGCTTTCATTAAAAGATGACGATCTACTGTAGCTTCTAAATCTTTTGTAATAATGTCATCATCTGTACCTAAAACATCTGATAATAACAGTTCATTTCCGTCCCAATCAATGTTAAGAGGTTCATCAAACGAAACTTCCGAACGATTTTTATTATTTCGACGCAAATGCATTAAAATCTCATTTTCTATACAACGAGATGCATATGTTGCTAATTTAATTTTCTTTTCTGGATTAAATGTATTCACTGCTTTTATAAGACCAATTGTTCCTATACTAATTAAATCCTCAATATTTATCCCTGTATTTTCAAACTTTCTTGCTATATATACAACAAGCCGTAAGTTACGTTCAATAAGCAGTGACCTCGCCGCTTGATCTCCCTTTGGCAATTTATTCAAAAGAACTTCCTCTTCTTCTTTCGTTAACGGTGGTGGCAACGCTTCACTTCCACCAATATAATAAATTTCATCGGTCTTAATTCCTAATTTCAGCAATACTTTATACCAAAGGTATACCAAATAAAATTTTAATTTCATCATATTATCCCGCCTCTCATAATTAAGCTATTACCATCTTTTGCGAAATCAACATTTTCGGATGTACAATGCATTGATACTCTCCATTGCTAGATAATTGTTGTGTATTTAATCCAATCAATACTTTATTTACAACAATCGAACTATCTTCATGATAAACTTGCACACAATCTGGCTTAATTGCCCATAAAAATTGATTCTCTACTCCTACTGCTCGGAAAGGAATTAAACGCAGTTTCGTTGCCCATCCGGAATCATTTTCTGGTATTTGAGGAATTTCTGTTTTGGAATAAATTTGTTCTGTTAACCAAACTGGCAAACAATGTTCTAATGATGAAATATGCATAATCATAACGGGTGTTTTTGTTAACGGATCATAAAGTTGGTTCCCACTATCAATTAGACCTGCTAGTTCCAATTCCTCTCCAACTAATTGAATTTTCACTTTCACGATTTGATCATAGTGTATCTTTGTGACTTCTACGCTTTCTATACGCTTTTTAGAAAAGTAATAAATTACTGGAAAACCAAAAATCACAAACAACCAACTAATTGGATCACCGTAAGAAACTGATTTAGATTGAACTAATCCATTTACCATTTCGTTCGTTTGCAAAAAGAAATGAGTTCCAATTAATCCTCCACCAACCATAAAAGTGACAAAGTAAAAAGTAAAAACAGTTTGTGCATAATTTCTAAATGTTGAAAACCCAAATGCTGTATACACAATAAGTAACGAGTACAACAGTTTCATAATTGGATGTGTCATCATAGAAGCAAAAGGAGTAAAGGCGAAAATAACAATAGTTGAACCTATAAATGCTCCTAACACAAGCCTCCATCTTTTGATTCTCTTTTTTAACACGGTGGCTGTTAATAAAAGTAAAAGAAAATCAATGCAGGCGTTTAACAACCAAACAATGTCGGCGTAAACAACCAAACAATTCACCTCTTTTTTTAAGTTGAGACTAGTATAATGCATATCCAATAGGAAAGTGTGTCAATTGGTGGAGGGGTTTTTTTGTTATTTTGTGATTTCTAGACATAATCTGTCGGTAAAAAATAAAAGTGTATTTTTCATAGAATAATATGAATTTCTTACTTATATACATAATAATTGAATTATATGTAAGCAAATTTACATCCTCTTTCTCACAACTTCATCTACAAATAAAAAAAAGACCTGCTAAGCAGATCTTTTTCATTCCAATAATAAAAAAGGAGCATGAAAGCTCCTTTTCTTTTATCGTCTACGACGGTTACGTAAGAATGCTGGAATATCGATGTCATCTGAATCTGTATGACGATCATGCACAACCGGCTCTTCACGTTTCATTTCACGCTTAACTTCACGTTGTTTTGAAGGTTGAGCTACTGGTTGTTGTTGCTGTTGCGTGTGATTCGCAGTCGGACGAATAATTGGTTTTGGCGGCTGCGTCGCAGCACTATCATCAAAACCAGTTGCAATTACAGTGACAACAATATCATCTTTTAATCCTTCATTAATAACAGAACCGAAGATCATATTTACTTCTGGATCCGAAGCTGAAGCTACAATGTCTGCTGCTTCTTGTACTTCGTATAAGCTTAAGTTCGCGCCGCCCGTAATGTTCATAATAACACCTTGAGCTCCATCAATAGATGTTTCTAGTAATGGACTAGAAATAGCTTTCTTCGCAGCTTCAGCAGCACGATTTTCACCATTACCAGAACCAATACCCATTAAAGCAGAACCTCTATTAGACATAATTGTCTTTACGTCTGCAAAGTCTAAGTTAATTAAACCTGGTGTTGCAATTAAATCAGAAATACCTTGAACACCTTGGCGTAATACGTTATCAGCTTCACGGAATGCTTCTAACATCGGCGTATTTTTATCAACAATCTCTAATAAGCGATCGTTTGGAATTACAATAAGTGTATCTACATTTTCTTTAAATGCCGCAATACCAGATGCAGCTTGCGTCGCACGTTTACGTCCTTCAAATGTAAATGGACGTGTTACAACACCAACTGTTAACGCACCTAATTCTTTTGCAACTTGAGCAACAACTGGAGCTGCACCAGTTCCAGTTCCGCCACCCATACCAGCAGTTACGAATACCATATCTGCACCACGAAGTGCTTCTTGGATCTGTTCTTTACTTTCTTCCGCCGCTTTTTTCCCTACTTCAGGGTTTGCGCCTGCACCAAGTCCACGCGTTAATTTTCCACCAATTTGCATTTTTGTTTCAGCTTTTGATAGATTTAATGCTTGTGCATCAGTATTCACAGCGATAAAGTCTACACCTTGTACACCGTGTTCAATCATACGGTTTACAGCATTGTTTCCGCCGCCGCCGACACCGATAACTTTTATATTTGCTAATTGATCTTGAGTAGTATCAAACTCTAACATGTCGAAATCCCCCTAGAACCTCATTTTTCGTGTCCAATTTTAATCCCATAAATAACGGAATACACGTTTTACTTTTGACATCATACGGTCATCATTTTGATTATTATTGTTTTGATTACGAGTTTTTTGTTTCGCAGGTTGCTGTTGTACCGGCATTGGTGCTGGCACTGGTTCAAAATGCTCTTGCTTTTCCTGCACATTTTTTCCACGTAATTTAGCTTTTTGATATGAGTGTTTAATTAAGCCTACTCCCATTGTATATTGTGGCTCACGCACACCAATATAATCGGGAGTTGCTATACGAACATTTTCATGTAAGATATCATATGCAAGATCAAGAACACCTGGCATAGAAGCAATTCCACCAGTTAGTACATAGCCAGAAGCAACTTGCTTTATTCCTAACTTGTGCACTTCATCTTGAACAAACATTAAAATTTCCTCTACACGAGCCTCGATAATATCCGATAATTCCAATTGTGAATACTGTTCTGTTTGATCGCTTCCCATAATAGGAACCGTAAACATTTCTTCTTCAGATGCTGTATCATAAAAAGCATGTCCATATTTTAACTTAATTTGATCTGCATTTTCAGTTGAAGTTTTCAACCCAATCGCAATATCCTTCGTTATATGGTCTCCACCTAATGGTAATACGCTCGTTGCTTGTAACTCTCCATCTTTAAAAATAGATAAAGTTGTAGAGCCTCCCCCAATATCAACAAGGGCCACTCCTCTATTTTTTTCATCTGAAGATATTGCAACTGTTGCAGCCGCTAAAGGTTGAAGACAAATATCAACAATTTCAAGACCTGCTTTTTCTACACAACGAAGTAGGTTATGTAGTAAAGTTCTCGAGCCTGTAATAAGTGTACCTTCCATTTCTAATCTTACACCGATCATCCCGCGTGGATCGTTAATCTCGTCAAGACCGTCTACAATGAACTGTCGAGGTACCACATCAATAAATTCACGTTCAGGAGCAATTGACACAACTTGTGCTGCATCTAGAACGCGTAAGACATCTTCATTTCCGATTTCACGATCTTCATTTGAAACAGCGACTACTCCATGACAAGGAAGTAGCTGTACCTGGTTTGCATTGACACCCACTACAACTTGCTCAATGTGGATTCCCACCATACGCTCAGCTTGTTCAATTGCTTTTTTAATTGATCGAACAGTCTCATCTATATCGACTATCGATCCCTTCTTTAAACCATTTGATTTTACATTTCCAACACCAATTATGTTTAAGCTGTCATTAACCATTTCACCAATGATGACTTTAACATTGGATGTACCGATGTCAAGACTAACATATATTTCATTGCTGTTCATTCTTTGGCACCTCCTTCTTTATTTATACCATACAACTCAATATATGGAACAACAATCGCAACTTTACTATTTATAAGAAAAATATTCAACGTCTTTATACGTTTCCCTTTTTTAACCCTATATTTTTCTTATTTTTATTTAACATTCATTTAAGAATATCGCAGTAAACTGTGAATAACTGCTTATCTTGAAATAATTCTATTTCAAGTGTAAAGATTACCGCCAAGTATAAGTCTACACTAAGATGTACTCATAGAAAAGTGAAACTTGTACCAATCCTAGTATGAATCTAATAATTTTTACATATTTTTCATCAAATTAAGCATTCTTGCAAATTAGCATTCATATAAAAGAACATTCGTTTCATTTTATACGTAATAACGCAGTGAAAACTATCATTCTATTCTTTCTTTTCTTCAGCACCTAGTTCCTTCGTATAAGCCCCCACTTCTAAGTCAATTAATACCTTCTTACCAGGTTCAATTGTTTTTATAATAAGTGGATAAGCTTCCATTCGCTTTGCGAAATTTTGAATAGTAGTGCTCACTTCATATCCTTCATTCATATATAAAGTAAGATGATCTTCATTTGCGTTCGTTGGTGTATAACGAATTTCAGAAATAGACCTTAAAATAGTCGGCGTTAATTTTTCTAGTTCTGCAATTAACTCCTTCATTTTTTCCTCTTTAAACGGTTCAAAAATTGGTGCTGCAACTGGAAGTTTTCCATTTGGAAGTACATCTAGTGTTTTCCCATTTTCTAATAACGGTTGTAATTTCCCATCTTTGTTTATATAGCCGATGGTTAAATATTCTTCTATATGAACATCAATTTTGTTTGGGAAACGCTTTTTTACATTTACCGCTTTAATTTCTTTTCGTTTCGTTAAGTTTTCTTCTGCTTTATGTGCTGTTACTCGGAAATAACTCGTGTCATATGTCACACCTGATTCCTTCATAACTTGTTCATCTGTCATATAATGATTTCCAAACACACTTATCTTTTTTATATTACTAAGTGGAGACCGAAAGTAAATTAAAAAGAGTACTAATAAAAATAAAATCGATATGTATAAAATTAACCGATGATTAACAGGTTTTTTATTCTTTTTCTTTTGATTCTTTAGCTTTGGTACACGATCTTGTAGTTTAATCACTTTACTATTTTTCATGTACGATCCCCCTATGTAACATAAAAAACGGCATGTTCCTCATGCCGTTCTTATCTTCTTATTATAACATAAATGATAATGAGCGGAACGAATAACCGTTATCTTCCAATTATTTCTACTTCGGTATGCATATCAACACCAAATTTATCCTTAATTGTACGCTTTATCAATGCAATCAAGTCTAATACATCTTGCGCTGAGGCCACACCAGTATTAACAATAAAATTCCCATGCATTTCAGAAATTTGAGCCCCACCAATTGTATAACCACGAAGCCCTGCTTTTTCTATTAAATCTCCTGCAAAATATGGGACTGGATTTCGAAATATACTTCCTGCACAAGGATGATTCCAAGGCTGTGTTTCACGGCGATAATCTTTATTCTTTTGCATGCTTCTTACAATTTCCTTGCGTTCGCCTACCTCCAATTGGAATTCAGCTTCCAAAACAATACCAGGGCGCTTCGTTTGCAATACAGATGTACGATAAGAAAACTCCATTTCGGTATTCGTCAACCAATTAATTGTTCCATTTTCAAACAAAATACGAGCTTTCGTTAGTACACTCGATATATCGGACTTATGAGCGCCTGCATTCATATACACTGCACCACCGACACTTCCTGGAATACCACTTGCAAATTCCAAGCCAGCTAATCCCTGTCGACTAAGTAAAGTTGACAATTTAATAAGGGGATATCCAGCACCAACTCTTACTTTATGTTTTTCGACTTCTAAGTGGTCTAATCCTTCTCCTAAACGAATAACCACACCTTCTATACCTTGATCAGATACAAGAAGATTTGAACCACGACCAATTACAGTCCACCCTGCCTTGTACTTCTTTACTAACTTTAGCGTTTTCTCAATATCAGCAACATGCTTTGGCACAATTAAAATATCAGCTGGTCCACCTATTTTCATAGTCGTGTAACGCGCTAACGGTTCATTAGCTAACACGCGACCAACATTTGCTTCTAAAAGCTCTTTTACTAATTGTTCCATAGACAATCTCCCCCATATTAAGTCTCCTTATTACAGTAATATGCAGGGCGTTCACCTAATGTTATTTTTTAATAAGCTTGTTCATTACCTCATATAGCTTATTTGCTGCATCTGGAATACCAAGTTGCTTAGCAGCCAGTTTCATATTTTGTAATGTTTGTGTATCCAATAAAATTTCATCAATATCACGAATAAGCGTTTCAGATGTTAAATCTTTTTCAAGTAGCATTTTAGCTGCTCCTTTATCAACAACTGATCGTGCATTTTTTTCTTGATGATTATTTGTTACATACGGACTCGGAATTAATACACTTGGCTTTCCTAATGCCGTTAATTCTGCAAGCGTTGTAGCCCCTGCTCTTGAAACAACAAGATCTACACCAGTCAGTACCTCTGGCATATTATGAATAAAAGGTTTAATAATAACATTATTCGGATTCCCTTTTTGTTTCACAGCTTCCATAACTTTATCATAATGTACTTCGCCTGTTACATATAATACTTCGTAACTTTTATTCCCAAATTGTTCAATCGCTTCTACAAAAGCATCGTTAAGCGGTCTAGCCCCACGACTCCCACCAAAAATAAGCACGGATTTTTTAGAAAGGGATAGTCCTACCGAACGTTTTCCTTTCATTCCATTTTGGTCCAATACTTCTGATGCACGTGGATTACCTGTCATAACCACTTTTGACTGTGGGAAATGTTCTGCAGCTGCTTCAAAGCAAACTGCAACTTTATCGACATAACGACTTAAAAATTTATTCGTTACACCAGGTACACTATTTTGTTCATGTACAATAGTCGGAATACCTAATTTAGCCGCAGCATATACAACTGGCCCACATACATATCCACCCGTACCGATAACAATATCAGGATTAAAACGACGAATATATCGTTTACTATCTTGAACACCTTTTAGGAAACGCATCACCGTTTTTACATTATCAAGAGATATTTTCCGTTTAAATCCACTTATAACAATAGATTGGAACGGAATACCCGCTTTCGGTACGATGGTACTTTCTAATCCATTCTCTGTACCAATGTATAAAAACCTTGCTTCCGGATTTAATTTTTTTATTTCTCTAATTAAAGCAAGAGCTGGATAAATATGTCCTCCAGTACCCCCACCACTTACTAATACTCGCACTACTAATTCCTCCACTTCCCTGTTCTTATTCAATCGTATTTATTTCTATATACATATTGTATTTTCCACACATACGAAAAACCCTGTCTTTTAAACAGGGTTTAATAGCGAGAATGGCGACTTATATTCAATAATACACCTACTGCCATTAACATTAAGGTCAAACTTGATCCACCATAACTTAAAAATGGCAAAGTAATACCCGTAACAGGCATCAGTCCTGTTACAACACCAACATTAATCATTACTTGAATCGCAATCATCGCCACAATACCTACTGCTAAAAACGTACCATATAAATCTGGCGCTCCTAATGCTATACGAATCCCGCGCCATAGTAATAGACTAAATAATAATAACACAAATGAACCGCCAATAAAACCTAATTCCTCGGATAAGATTGCAAATATAAAGTCTGTTTGTGGTTCAGGTAAATAAAGAAACTTTTGTCTACTTTGTCCAAGTCCAAGCCCAAATAAACCACCAGGTCCAATTGCGAGTAACGATTGAATAATTTGAAATCCACTTCCAAGCGGATCCGACCACGGATCTAAATATGATGTGATGCGTTTCATTCGATATGGTGCTGATGCAATTAATCCTACAAATCCCGCTGCACCAAGCAAACCAAACATTGCAAAGTGAAAGACCCTTGCTCCCGAGATAAATATCATAATAATACATGTCCCAACCATTACCGTTCCCGTACCAAGATCTGGCTGTAACATAATCATCCCAAAAGCAAGAAATACAAAACTTAGAGCAGGTAGTAATCCACGTTTAAAAGATGTAATTAATTTTTGTCGTTCCGCTAAAAATTTTGCTAAGAAAATAATCATCGCGAATTTCATAAACTCTGACGGTTGAATGGAAAATGCCCCGATTCCAATCCAACTTCGTGCTCCCCCGCGAACGAGACCCACTCCTGGAATTAAAACGAGAATAAGAAGAACGAAACAAACTAGCAAAATTACTTTTGAATACGTGCGCCACACCCAATAATCAATTTTCATTATAAAAAACATAGCCACTACACCAATACTCGCAAACAACAACTGTCTTTTTGCAAAAAAGAATGAATCCCCCATTTTATAAGAGGCCCAAACTGCACTCGCACTATAAACCATAATCATTCCGATTGTTAACAACGCAAGTGTAACGATGATGAGAATAAAATCAGGCGTTTTCTTCATTATCCATGAACACCACCTCTTTAGGCAGAACCCTTTGCCCTATGTAACAAAACATCAGTAGGTGTTAGCCTACTGATGTTTTGATTTACTTTATATAAGTTTATGCACAGCTTGTATAAAAATGTCTCCTCTTTCTTCAAATGTTTTAAATTGATCCCAGCTTGCACATGCTGGTGAAAGAAGAATTACATCGCCATCCGTAGAATGAGCGTAAGCTTTCACTACTGCCTCACCTAAAGTATCGACACTTTCAATTACATCTAATCCTGCTTTTTCAGCCGCTCTTACTAATTTTGGCGCAGTTTGTCCAAATGTTACAATCGCTTTGACATGTTTAAAGTATGGAATTAAATCGTCAAATTCATTTCCGCGATCAAGTCCGCCAGCTAATAAAACAATCGGTTGTGTAAATGCAGACAATGCTTTTTCTGTTGCTAGCATATTCGTCGCTTTTGAATCATTATAAAACTTACGATTATTAATCGTTGTTACATATTCTAAGCGATGCTTTACACCTGTAAAACTTTTTAACACAGCAGTAATTGCTTCATTAGAAACACCTAGTAGCTTCGCAATACTCATCGCTGCTAAAATATTTTCTAAATTGTGCTTACCAGGTAAAACAATATCGCTTACTTCAACCACTTTTTCGCCTTTAAAATAAAGAGCGTTTTCTTTTATATATGCACCATCTTCAATTTCTTTCGTAGTCGAAAATAGTACTTTTTGTCCTTTACTTTGTGCCGATAACGTCATTACATCTGCATCATCCGCATTAATTACACTATAATCTGTTTCAGTTTGGTTTTTGAAAATATTCGCTTTTGCCAAACCATACTCTTCCTTCGTTCCATGGTAATCTAAATGCGCTTCAAATAAATTTAAAAATGCAGCAATTTTAGGTTGGAACGTCTCTACTCCCATCAACTGGAATGATGAAAGTTCTGTAACTACAACTTCATTTTCTTTTGCAGCTTGTGCAACTTCACAAGCTACTGTTCCGATATTTCCCGCAATAACAGGGTGCTTTTTGCCTTCTTTTAACATTTCAAACGCAAGCATTGTCGTTGTTGTTTTACCGTTAGATCCCGTAATTCCAACAAATGGAGCTTCTGAAATACGATATGCTAATTCAACTTCAGTGACAATCGGAATTTGCTTTTCTTTCGCCGCCACTAGTAGTGGATTAGAATATGGAATCCCTGGATTTTTTACGATAAGTGAAATGTTTCTTTCCAACAATTCTAACGGATGTCCACCACAAACAACATCCATACCCTTCGCTTGCAATTCAGCTGCAGGCACGTTACCCGCTAATGGTTTCCCATCATTTACAATAACGTTTGCACCTAATTCGTTTAATAAAGCAGCTGCTGCATAACCACTTTTAGCAATACCTAATACAAGAACATTTTTATTTTCAAATTCAGTTATAGTTTTCAATTACATCCACACCCCGATATAAATTCCTAACACAGCTAGTAAAAATCCTACAGACCAAAACGTTACAACAACGCGCCATTCTGACCAACCACATAATTCATAATGATGATGTAATGGACTCATTTTAAAGACACGCTTTCCTGTTGTTTTGAACGAAATAACTTGGATAATAACAGATAAAGTTTCTGCTACGAATACACCGCCAATAATAACGAGTAACAATTCTTGTTTTAACAAAATCGCTACAGCCGCAATTGCTCCCCCTAAAGCTAGAGATCCTGTATCGCCCATAAATACTTTCGCTGGATTCGCATTGAATACTAAAAAGCCTAGTACAGCTCCTACAACTGCCATACAGAAAATCGCTACACCAAATTGTTCTTGAGCCACAGCAATAATACTAAATGCCCCGAATGCAATAGCAGCTGTTCCTGATAATAAACCATCTAAACCATCTGTTAAGTTAACCGCATTCGATCCACCAATAAGCATAACTAATACAAGAACAAAGTATGCCCAGCCTAATTCGAATTCAACATCCGTTCCTGGAATCATAATATAAGTGTGAAATGCTTGCCCTTTTCCAATTAAAAAGAATGCAATAGCAATTACAAGCTGACCAATCAATTTTTGTTTTGATGTTAAACCAAGATTTCTTTTCTTAACTACTTTTATATAGTCATCTAAAAATCCGATTAATCCATATCCAAATGTAACTAATAATAATAATGATACTTCTGCACCTAAATTGTTAAATTTAATCGCCATAATGAGCGTAGTTACCATCATGGATACATATATGACAATACCACCCATCGTTGGTGTCCCTGATTTCTTTTGGTGTGACTTCGGTCCTTCGTCACGAATACTCTGTCCGAACTTTAACTTTCTTAAAAATGGAATAAATAATGGCGAAAGGGCAACAGAAATTAAAAATGCTACCCCGGCCGTTACTAATAAACCTTGTTCAAGCACATGTAGTCCTCCTCTCATGCTGTTACTCTTTGTTGTTTAAACGCTCCGTGATTGCTTCTTTAGCGACTTCACGATCGTCAAAATGATGAACTTCCTTACCAATAATTTGATATGTTTCATGCCCTTTACCAGCAATAATAATTATGTCAGCATCTTTTGCTTTAGCAATTGCACAATGTATCGCTTCTTTTCTATCAATAATTACCTCGTAATTATTCCCATTTGCACCATTTACCATATCATCTAAAATAGCCTTCGGATCTTCACTTCTTGGATTATCTGATGTATAAATTGCATGCGTTGCATATTCTGTTGCGACACTTGCCATTATCGGTCTTTTCGTTCTATCTCTATCACCACCGCAACCAACGATACAATATACATTCCCTTTTGCAAATTGTTTTGCTGTTTTAAGTACGTTCTCTAAGCTATCAGGTGTATGTGCATAGTCAACAATAACTGTGTAATTTTGTCCACCATCAACAACTTCAAAACGTCCAGGAACACCAGCAAGCTCTTTAATTACACCAATAATTGTTTGTAAGCTCACTCCTGAAACAAGACCTGCTGCTGTAGCAGCTAACACGTTGTATACATTAAACTTACCAATTAATTTCATCGTAACATTGACAGTTTCATACGGTGTTACAAGTGTAAATGTTGTACCGCCACTCGTCATTACGATATCTCGTGCCATAATGTCGCTTGCAACATCTATACCGTATGTTACAACAGTAGCTGCTGTACTTCTCATATACTCCTCTGCTACTGGATCATCACTGTTTAATATAGCGTATTTTTCACGATTATGATGATAACTATTGCCAAGCTGTGCAAAAAGCAACCCTTTCGCATGTTTATATTCTTCCATCGTTTTATGATAGTCTAAATGATCTTGTGTTAAATTCGTAAATACTGCAACATCATAATCACATCCGTGTACACGGCCAAGATCTAAAGCATGAGACGAAACTTCCATTACTGTGCTATCCACACCTTGTTCAACCATTTTTGAAAACGTCTGTTGAAGTGTTAGTGCATCTGGTGTTGTATTTTTCACCTCAAATGTTTCATCACCGATTTTCATATTAATCGTTCCAATTAGCCCTGTTTTATGACCATGTGCGCGCATAATTTCATCCATAATATGCGATGTTGTTGTCTTTCCATTTGTACCTGTAATACCGATTAAATGTAACTTGTGTGTTGGTTGGCCATAAAAATAATCAGCTAAAACCGCTAGCGAACGAAAAGTATTTTTCACAAGTACAACTGGAACGTCAACATCAATTGGTCTTTCCGCAACAATAGCAGCCGCTCCTTGTGCGGCTGCTTGCTTAGCAAAGTCATGGCTATCAACCGTATATCCTTTCATACATATAAATAAGCTTCCCTCTTTCACTTTACGTGAATCCGCTTCAATAGATGTTATTTCTGGATTTTCTTTTGGAACAACTGGAAAATCATGCAAACATGATAAAAGTGTATGCAACTTCATTTCACTAAACCCTCTCTACATTGTTTATTTATCTCTTATTTTAGCAAGTAACACGTTACCTCCTAGTTATATAAAAATAGGAGGTAAGTGCTACTATAGTCTAATCAATAGATTTATTTATTAATGAGACACATATCGTCTCAAATAAAGCAATTTTCTTATAAAAAACTCACTTCCACCAATTGTACCATAAAACACAATCAGTTACCTTTAATTCCCGAAGTAAATTCTAACTTTTGAACCCTCTTTTACTTTAGCTCCTGCTTCTGGTGATTGTTTAATTACTTTCCCACCATCACCACTTATATCAAGCTTCAAGTCTACAAGTTGCGTTTGTAAATCTTTCTTTTTCATACCAATTAAATTCGGAACTTCCACAGTTGGTGTATCGCCCCATTTATATTCTTTCTCAACTTGCTCTTTTCTCGGTTCCACTCCCATTACAGGAAGTGCGTCACGAAGAATATTCCCAACAATAGGTGCTGCTACAACTCCACCAAATTGAGTGACTCCTTTTGGGTTATCCACAGCTACATAAACAACAATTTGCGGATCGTCGGCTGGAGCAAAACCGATAAATGATACAATATAGTTATTATCTAAATATTTTCCGTCTTTTACCTTTTGAGCAGTTCCAGTTTTTCCACCTACACGATATCCATCAATATAAGCTCCTTTACCAGAACCTTTCGCTACAACATTCTCTAATGCGTAACGAACTTTCTCTGAAGTTTCCTTGGAAATAACTTCCCTTTTCGCAACAGGTGTCTTTTTGCTGACAACTTGATTATTCTTCGGATCAATAAATTCTTTCGCTATATATGGCTGATACAAAGTTCCACCATTTACAGCGGCCGCTACAGCTGCTACTTGTTGAATCGGTGTAACAGAAACACCTTGCCCAAATGAAGTCGTCGCTTGCTCGACTGGACCAACTTTATCTAAATTAAATAAAATCCCGCTACCTTCACCTTGTAAATCAATTCCGGTCTTCTGTCCAAACCCAAAATTGCGAATGTATTTAAACAATCGATCTTTACCAAGACGATCACCGAGTTCAATAAATCCTGGGTTACAAGAGTTTTGAACTACCTCTAAAAACGTTTGGCTACCATGGCCTCCAGCTTTCCAACATCGCAATCTAGCTCCACCAACTTCAGCTGCCCCATCATCATAAAACGTATCTTTCTCTAAGTCTACTAAATTTTCATTCAAGGCTGCAGCTAATGTAATAATCTTAAATGTTGACCCTGGCTCATACGTACTCCATACAGGTAAGTTTCTGTTATATACTTCCGGAGAAACACTTTGAAAATCTGCTGGATCAAAACTTGGCCGACTTGACATACCTAAAATTTCACCATTTTTCGGATTCATTGCAATTGCTATCATACCGTCGGGATTATACGTCGATTCTGCAATATTCATTTCTCTTTCCATAATCCTCGTAATGCGGGCATCAATTGTTAACCCTAAATTCAAGCCGGCTTCTGGTTTTTTGAAATCATCTCCAACGTTAGGCATTCTCTGTCCTTTCGCATCTGCAAAAAATCGCACATGACCTTTATCGCCATTTAACTCTTTATCATAATATTTCTCTAGTCCCATAAGCCCTTGATTATCACTGCCCGCAAATCCTAATACGTGTGATAAAAAATTACCGAATGGATAGTACCGGATAGAATCCTCAGCGATATACACACCCTTTAAACTTAATCCGCGTACTTCTTTCGCTTTGTCATGCGATATTTTCCTTCCGCCTTTATCAAGCCTTACAATCGACTCTTTTTTTGTAATCCGCGTATAAATATCATCTTTTTCCACACCTAATACTGCAGCTAACTTCTCTGCAGTCTCTGCTGGTTTTTCAATTTGCCTCGGCACAACAAAGACGGTCGGTGCACTTTTATTCGTAGCAAGCTCCACACCATTTCGATCTAAAATCTTCCCTCGCTCTGGTTCAAAAGTAATATTACGACTCCATGAATCCTTCGCACGATCTGTTAACATATTTCCAAGAAAAAATTGCACATATCCAAGACGAATATCGATGATGGTGAAAATGAGTATACCCGATATAAGTATAAAAATAAGTCGTTTCCTAACTGTTACATTTGATACACGCATATTGGAACAAGCCTCCCTTACGCCTAGCTTGTTCCAATATATGCTTGTACTTATTTAATTAGAACTTCTTCCCTATTACCATTATGGCTTTTCCGCTTCTTGCTGTGGCTCAAGTGGTGGTACGAGTGTTACACCTAGTTCTGTACCAGGTTGCAACAATGTTCCTTCCGCCACACTTTGTTCCGTTACATATCCTGTACCAGAAGGTTTTAAGTTAAGCTTTAATGTTTTTGCTAAATTCATAACATCACGCAGTGCCCATCCCTGTATATTTGGCATTGTAGGCTTATCTCCTACTAAGAAGACTCGATCACCTTTTAATGTTTGTTCAGTTGCTTTTGGCACTTGCTGCTGTACTTTCCCTTCACCTAATACAATTGGACGAAGTTTTGCTTTATCAATTGCTTTTTTCGCTTCATCCATCGTTTTTCCTGTTACATCAGGAACGACAGTTTGTTGCTCTTTCACATATTTCTTCGGATCCTTTACTTCATTTGGCTTAATCTTTAAATACTCTAAACTATTTTTCGTTACATATTTAAAGATATCAGCTAAAGGTTTAGCCCCGTTTTCATCATCTTTTAATTTCGGCTGTTTAACGGCCACATACACAACAAGTTGTGGATCGTCCATCGGTGCCATACCTAAGAATGAGAATATATAATTCTCTCTTCCTGTCATATAGCCACCTTTCCCGTCAGGAATTTGTGCTGTACCTGTTTTACCACCGACTGAATAGCCATCAATTTTATATGCAGTCCCTGTTCCTTTCGGTGATGTAACAACACGTTCTAGTAATTGTCTTACTTGCGCGGCTGTCTCTTTGGTAACAGGTTTTCCTACTTCTTCTGGTTTATGCTCTAACTGTACTTTACCTGTTATTGGATCCACAATTTTATCAACTGTATAAGGTTTCATCATTTTACCATCATTTGCAATCGCTGTTGCAGCTTGTACAAGTTGAATTGGTGTAACTGTAGAACCTTGTCCAAATGCCGTTGTTACTTGTTGTATTTGTTGATCAAATAAAATTGTATTTGACCCTTCACCAGATAAATCAATGTTTGTTTTCTCATCTAATCCAAAACTGTGAATATATTTTCGAAAACGCTCTGCACCAAGTTTTTGATCCCCTAAAATTGCGAACGCTACGTTTGAAGATCGCTCTACCCCTTCATCAAAAGTAATAGAACCCCATCCAGCGCCGCCGTTATGATCTTTTATTTTGCGATTACCAACTTGATATGTACCAGACTGATAAAAATCTTGCCCATTGTATACACCTTCATTAATGGCCGCCGCTAATGTGAAAATCTTCATTGTTGATCCCGGTTCAAACGCATTTGCAATGGCGTCGTTGAAGAAATATTTAATTTGACGATCATTAGGGTCATAACTAGGTTTACTAGACATCGCTAATATTTTCCCTGTCTTCGGATCCGCAACAATCCCTATTAAATTTTCTGGTTCATAATGTTTACTCGCTTCTTTCATTGCGTCTTCTAAATAACTTTGAATACGTTGATCAAGCGTTAAATACACATTATCTCCATTTTTAGGTGCCTTTACATTCACTTTCCCACCGTCAAGAGATACTCCTTTACGGTCACCTGTATAAGCTACCTCACCATTAGAAGCACCTAAATATTTATCCAAACTCTTTTCTAAGCCAAATTGACCGACTGAGATTCCATTTTCATCAGGTTTCGCATGACCTATGACGTAAGATGCGAAATCACCGTTTGGATAAACTCTCGCATTTTCGGTAATAAAAGATATTCCCGGCAATTTCAATGCTTCTATTTGTTCTTTCTTTTCTTTCGTCAAGTCCTTACCCAATGTTCCAAATTCCACTTGACTTTTGCCTTCTTTATTTAAAGTAGCTAAAATTTTATCTTCATCTTTTCCGAGTACTCCTGCAATTTTCTTTGCAGTATCCTCTTTATCCTTAACGGCGTTGGCTCCTTTTAACTCGGCTACAAGTTTATAAGAATTTGCATCTTGCGCTAGGACATGACCATTTTGATCATAAATGGTTCCTCGATTCGCTTCGAGAACTCCCTTTTTACTATGTTTCTGCTCAGCAAGTTTCTTTAAATCATGATTGTCCACTGTTCCTGTTACTTGTATGTAAAAAAATCGGGCTAATAACAGCAAAAAGAGCAGGAGGAAAAATATCATAAAATAACCTGCTCCCTTATTGGTATGAAATTTGGTCATATTTCTCTTCATCTTTTCTTCACACCTATTTGCCTTACTTTAGGCCTTTCACGTTATTCGCATTAATTTCTAGCCCGTGTTTTTTTGCAACTTCAGCGATACGCTCATAACGACTTAACTTCTCTACTTCAGCCTGCAATTCTTGATTTTCCTTTTGTTTTTTCACAATTTGTTCTTCTATTGTCGCTGCTTCTACATTCACTTGATAAAGACCCGCTTTATTCCCAATAAAAGCTACACAAGCATATAATAAAAACCCAATAAACGTTACATACAATAGCTTTTCAATTCTTGTAATTTTCGCTTTAACTTTTGGCTTAACCATCTGCTGTGGCGGCGTTTGAATTGTTACCTCTTCTTGCGCCTGTTGTTTATACTTTACAGCTAAATTAGTCATACCTCTCTCTCCTTTTTATCGTTTTTCAGCGATTCTCAACTTCGCAGAACGCGCTCGATTATTTTCTTCTAATTCAATGTCAGAAGGTAAAATCGGTTTTCTTGTAATAAGCTTTAATTTCGGTTTAAATTCATCCGGAATAATAGGTAGTCCCGGTGGTAATTGTGGCGTTGTGCTATTTCGCTTAAACGTCGTTTTACAAATACGATCTTCTAAGGAATGGAACGTTATAACACTAACTCTTCCACCAGGCTTGACCATATCAATTGCAGACTCCAATGCCTCTTCAAATACTTTTAATTCATCATTTACAGCAATACGAATCGCCTGGAATACTCGCTTCGCAGGATGTCCACCTGTTCTACGTGCCGGAGCTGGAATACCTTCTTTAATTAATTCTACTAATTCTCCTGTCGTTTCAATAGCCTTATTCTCGCGATACGCTTCAATTTTCCTTACTATTTGCTTTGAAAATTTTTCTTCGCCGTATTGGAAGAAAATTCTTACGAGTTGTTCATATGACCAGCTGTTTACAACATCATATGCTGTTAATGGGGCATCTTGATCCATCCGCATATCTAACGGTGCATCATGATGATAACTAAAGCCACGCTCTGGTGTATCTAATTGTGGGGATGAAACACCTAAATCGAATAAAATCCCGTCTACTTCTGTGATACCTAATTCATGTAGTTTTTCAGATAAATAACGGAAGTTGCTCTTCACTGTTATAAATTGTTCACCATAAGAAGAAAATTTTTCCTTTGCATTTTGAATCGCTATTTCATCTTGATCAAATGCTATTAATTTTCCACCATCTGTTAGCTGGGATAATAAATAAGAACTATGTCCTCCTCCACCCAGTGTACAATCTACATATGTACCACTCGGCTTTATATCTAAGCCATCTACTGTTTCTTTCAAAAGTACTGTTACGTGTTTGAACATTGCTGCACCTACTCTTTTTCCAATTAATTATGTTAAATACATTTCTCACTCTACAAACATTATTTACTACTAGAGGATGAAATGCTAATAAAGAACGACTCATTTAACTTCCAACAAGGTAGCCTGCTATACAAATCGCTATTTTATTTTATTATATACTAAATTTTATCATTTTTTGCGGGAATTTAAACAAAAACCTGTCGAAAAAGATATTAATCCGTTTACATTTTGTGCTATTTTGTTATATATATAAACCTGGTACATAGCGATTCATTACACCAATATAAGATAGATAATTCAGAAATAATTCACTTCACAGTTAATTCAACGGAATAAAAATAAAATCCTGCTCAAAAGAGCAAGATTCTATAGTTTTATTACATGATGTTTTCCGTCCCACAAAAATGATTGTTCCATTACCTGGTCCACAAAATCAAGACCGAATTGATTTAAATAATAACAAACATTCCACACACGTTCTTGTGGTGCTCCTAATGGACGAAGCGCAAATTGCACCCGTCGGAATTTATTTAGTTGAACCTCATGCTTCTTCTCAACATTTCTTTTCAACATTTTTTCTAACAGTTCAATTTGTTCATTAATTTTCAGTTCATTTTTCCCTGCAAACTCATTTAATCCTGGATCTATTTTTTTCACGAATAGTTGTAATGATGTATGAATATCCATTATTTCTTTTTTCGCTTCTAGAAATCGTTCGTCTATCGGTTCCTCTATTTGATTAGAAAGCCAATTGTCACGCAAATTATCTACTTTATTTAGAAATGGATCAATTTCTTGCAAATCTAAATCGTATAAATCTGTCGCTATATCTCGCTCCATATAAGTAATCGTAAGCCGAGGAACGACAGGTGGCATTTGGAAACCGACAGTATGAAACACTTGTTGCAATTCACTCCAATAAGCCAACTCCCCCGGACCACCAATAAACGCTAACGTAGGAAACACATACTCTTGCATAAGAGGACGCGTTACAACATTATTACTAAAACGTTCTGGACTTCTTTCCATCTCTTCCATCAATTCTTCATACGAAAATGAATGCACTCCATCTTTCCCAATAAACTTCCCCTGATTCTCTTCAAGTAATACTCGCTCATTATCAATTTCCATAAATATATGTACTGCATTTGCCTTCGTTTCAATAATCGGTTTAAATCCTAATTCCTTAATTACTTCCTGTTGATTATGAAGGCCTACTTGAATTTCTTTATATTTACTTATTATTTGTTGTAAAAACGGTACTTCTAATTTTCTTAATGCAGGGTGATGGGAATCTACAAGAATTAAACCAGAATTTACGAACATTTTTGTAATAAGGTGCGCAAAGAAATCTACATATGTATGCGATTTATCTAAAGCATCCTCAACAAATTGTAATACATCCTTTGTAAAGTTCGTTTCCGGATATGTTTTAAAAATCTCTTCAATCCATTTTCTACAGTCTTCAATAGAAAGCTCTGACTCAGAAGCACTCGCTTTTTTCGGATGGCGATCATGAAAAATGGTCTTTTTTATTTTTTTATTTTTCGTTACAAATGTATGATTAATTTCATCCATATCATGATCTTCACCAGCAATCCAAAAGACCGGAACAACTCGAATCCCTAAGCTCTCTTCTTTTTCTTTTGCAAGCTGTAAAATCGAAATGACTTTATGCACTGTATAAAGTGGTCCAGTTAACAATCCAGCTTGTTGTCCAGCTATAACTACATATGTATTTTCATCTTCAAGCGCTTTTATATTTTGAATTGTAGATTCTCCCGCTTGCAATTGTGTATTATATTCTAATAAATGCGTTACTAAATCTTGACGGAAAAACTCTCTCTCACGTAAATCATGTAAACGCTGTTTAAAAGCATCTTCTGTTAACAAATAGTCAAAACATGACTCTATCTCTTTTTTACCGTTCACATAGTCCGCTACAACACCTTGTAGTGGAACAGAGATTTCTTTTATCTCCATATAATTCTTCCTTTCGTATCCTGTTCTCTCACCAACCCACATTGTAGTCAATGTTTCCCGTAAAAGCAAAGAAAAACACTTATAATTCCATCCCTTTTATTGCATCATACAAAAATTGAAGTGTCGGAACGGATTGGTGTCGTCCCTTCGCTTCTTCTAATACGTATCCGACAATCGCATTAATTTCCGTTTGTCTATTCTCTCTTACATCCGCTAACATAGATGATGTATTACGAGCTGTTTTTTCACATACTTGGCATACCATTTTCCATACCATTCTTTTGTCCTCTTCTTTAATAAGAAATGCGACTTCCTGAAATACTTGCTCCATCATTTGATAAAAAAACGGATTTGAAATTAACTCTCCGTTCTCAACCCGTAATAATGCGGTCAGTGGATTAATACATACATTCACCACTAATTTATTACACATAATCCCATTCCAATCATCTTCTACTTGAATTGGAAAATAATGAGAATAAAAATGATTCAACACCTTTTCAAAACCATTAGATTGACCACGCACTACACCAAACTTTGTAACACCTATTCCAGTATGATAAACTGTATGTTTCCCTTCTTTTTTCGCACCATGCTCCACGATCCCAACCGCTATACGTTCATTCCCTAATTTTTGCATAATGTGAAGGTGAGACATTCCATTTTGCAAAAAGATTAATGACGATTCAGCCTGCACAAAAGGTAATATGTCAGTTATATGATACTGCTTTACAGCAATAAATGTATAATCCAACTTCTCATCTCGCATACTTTCTATCGGTAACACAGTTGGAAATACCGTTTCACTTTCCCCATTTCTAATACAAGTTACACCTGTTACATTCAATTCCTCAGCCTGCTTAGCCGTCCTTGTAAACAACGTAACATCTTGATTGTTTTTTTGTAAATAAAATGTATATAGGAGACCAATAGCCCCTGGTCCAACAATTCCAATTTTCATCCTCACACAAGGAACTTATATTAAACAAGTGATGTAAGTTCCCTTGCTCTTCCCCCTTTACAGCTTATTAAATTATCTTTTAACAAATGCAACCTCTTCTTTCACTATGTATATACTACTTATATACATAGTTCTACTCTTAGTTTAGCAAATCCTCAAAAAAATAATGAAAGAAATATTCTATCTTCTTCATAAAAATTAAAAAATGAGTTATAATATTATTATAAATATTTTAATTTTTCTGCATTCAACAAGATATGAAAAGGATGTGATGTAATGGGATTCCCAAAAGTTGAGCGCTTGCTCATCAATTATAAAACATTAGATGAATTTAAAAAGTTTAAAGGTTGCGGAGCTCAAGAGCTATCCATGTTGGAAGAATTAGAAGCAAACATTATTGAAAATGATAGCGAATCTCCATTTTACGGTATTTATTACGGAGGATCGCTAATCGCACGTATGAGTCTATACATGAAAAGGAACGGCGGAGAACCATTTGAAATTACAGGACCTTACCTAGAACTTTATAAACTTGAAGTGTTACCGACTTTTCAAAAACAAGGATTCGGACAAATACTTGTTAACTATGCGAAGCAACTGAAATTCCCAATTAAAACGATAGCACGTATCCATTCAGCTGGTTTTTGGGATAAATTAAGTTTCCAACCAGTATCAGTAACTGATGGCGATTTTTATATTTGGCTTCCAGAAACAAATATGAATGCGGTTACAAATGGAGAATCTGCATAAGAAATAAAAAAAAACAGCTGCGTAACAGCTGTTTTTTTATTTCTTTACCTTCTCTAATTTCCCATTCGAGCAAGCACCATTTCTTTCCGCTACCATTACACTTCTTTTTTGATCGATATAATCAAGTAATGTTCTATATTCTTCCTCATATACTGATAATCGCTCCAGAAGACGTTCTCGCTCTGTTTGTAACGATTCAATTTGTTGTTGCAACACCATTAAAGAGTTTTCATCTTTATAATTTCGTAAGAAATCAATAACATCATTCAACGTAATAGATTTCGGCTCTAATACCTTTGTCTCTTTCACTTCATAATTTTCTACCTTACGAAGTTGCTTTGCTTCTTCAATACGTTCTTTATACTGCTTTCTAACGTAAGAATTCCACCTAAATCCACAAGCTGCAGGTGTACGAGACAAATGTCTCCCCACTTCTTTAAAAGCAGACAGTTGGGTCCCACCTTCACGAATATGCCGGAGTACTACTTCTGCCAGAAGCAAATCTTCATCATCAGTCCAAGCATCTTGTCTTGTTGTCGCCATCTCTCTAGTCCTCCCTATGCATTTTTTATTAAGCATATGCAGTTACTAGAAAAGATAGAATACAACAAATAAAGAATAAGACAAAAAAAATAAACGCAGAAGATATCTTCTACGTTTATTTCCCCGCAATTACTTGCTGATTACTTCTTTACCTTTGTAAGTACCGCATGCTTTACATACACGGTGAGCTAATTTCGCTTCACCACAGCTTGGGCACTCTACCATACCAGGTACTGATAATTTGAAATGCGTACGACGCTTTCTTTTTACTGTTTTAGAAGTTCTTCTAAAAGGTACAGCCATTCTTCCCACCTCCTTAAAAGAAATAGTTATTTTCATATGAAGGCCTAAACCAGTCTTCCGATTATTTGTCAAAAAACTTTGCAAGTCCTGCTAATCTTGGATCAACAGTCTTTTCTTTGTTTTCTTCCGAAATCACTTGCCAGTCTTGACCTTGCATCGGTGCTCCACCAGAAACATCATCACTGAAAATTTGCATTGGAATCTCCAAAAGTATATTTTCCTTGATTACGGGCAGTAAGTCAAGTACTTCTCCTTCTAAACAATGAATTTCAGCTTCTGTTTCAAATTCTTCTTCTGAAGTTTGGAACACCTCAGTTGTTTTAATGTCAAATGGTAATGTCACATCTACTAAAGAGCGAGAACATGGTAAAACCATGCTTCCAGTTATATGTAGATGAAACGTAAACTTACCGGAGCCAAAATCAACTCTTCCTGTTACATGAACGGGATTAATTTCACGAATATCTTTCTCGACCTCTTTTAGCTCACTTACATCTACCATTTCATTCAATGTCAATCCTTTATTTCTCAATTTATTCAATTGATGGATGGACCATTTCATATCATATCACCTCAAGGCAACAAACAAAATTATAGCTAGCCATTTTATATTTGTCAATGTTTTTTCTTTACACTATAATGAAGTCATCATAGGAAATAATATATAGATTATCACGTTTTCCAAAAAGATGCTACATCGAAAGGAGAGATTACCATAAAAGCCAGTGGTATTGTTGTTGAATATAACCCTTTTCATAACGGTCATGCTTATCATGTGCAACAAACAAAAAAGTTAACACAGTCTGATATTATTATCGCCGTTATGAGTGGTCCTTTTTTGCAGCGCGGTGAGCCAGCACTCATCTCCAAATGGTATCGTACTAAAATGGCCTTAACAAACGGCGTAGACCTTATTGTAGAGCTTCCGTATGCATTTGCAACACAAAAGGCTGAAACATTCGCAAATGGCGCAATTTCCATTTTAAACGCCCTTCGTGTTTCTGAAATTTGTTTCGGTAGTGAAGATGGGCAAACTGAAAATTTTTATAATACCATTTCTGTACAAAAAAATGAAGAAGAGACTTTTAATCGTCTTGTAAAACAATTTATGAACGAGGGAAATAGTTACGCAAAAGCAACATCTGAAGCCTTTCTACACATTTTACCATCCGAAAAAAACATCGATATGTCACAACCGAATAACATTTTAGGCTTCCAATACATAAAAGCGATTCTCTCACAAAATAGTTCTATGCAATCACAAACTATAAAAAGATTTGCCTCTCATTATCATGATGAAACGTTTAATGACCAACATATTGCAAGTGCAACGAGTATTCGTAAACAACTTTTTAGCGAGAATGGTTCATTTACAGCAATTGAGCCTTTTATCCCGAAAGCAACCGCTTCTCTTTTAGCAAATTATAAACAAAACTACGGGTTATTACATAATTGGGAACAATACTTTTCATTTTTTAAATACAAACTCATGACGATGTCTCCAGAGGACTTACGACATATATATGAAATAGAAGAAGGTTTAGAGCATCGTATTTTATCAAAAATACAGGACAGTTCATCTTTCTATTCATTCATGGAAGCATTAAAAACAAAACGTTATACATGGACTAGATTACAAAGAGCTTGTACACATATTTTAACTAATACAACAAAAGAAGAAATACATAAAGCAAATATAGAACAGCATGCACCGTATATTCGTCTACTTGGCATGTCACAAAAAGGACAAACTTACCTTTCAAAAAACAAGAAAAAAATAGAGCTTCCAATCCTTACCCATACAAAAACATTTGACCATCCTACTTTAGATATAGAGCGAAAAGCAAATTCTGTATATTTCTCCATAATACAAGAACCATTACGGACACAACTACTAAAACAAGACGTAACACACCATCCAATTCGTTACAATGAAACAACTACAACATTTCTATAAGAAAAACCTCTCTATTTCAGAGAGGTTTATTTTTTCTTACCCATTTTTTCCAAATACATTAACGCATCATCCAGTGTATCCACCGGTACAATTTTCATCTTTGTTTTAATATCTTTCGCAGCCTCAAGAGCGTCTTTATAATTCGATTTCTCCGCACCCTTTTCATTTGGCGCAAAGAACACTTCAGCTCCCGCATCACTAGCAGCTACTACTTTTTGCTGAATACCACCAATGGGACCAATTTCTCCTTTTTCATTGATTGTACCTGTTCCAGCTATTTCATGTCCGTTTGTTAAATCTTCTTCAACGAGCTGATTATAAATTTCTAAGGTAAACATTAAACCCGCTGATGGCCCCCCTATTTCATGGGAATCAATTTTCACTTTCGGATCTACCACTAACTCTCTTTCTGTAACGATAGAGACACCTATTCCAACGCGGCCATTTCCATTAGGAATTGTCTTTACATTTAAATTTTCTTTAAACTGTTTTCCGCCTCTCTTGTATTCAATATTTACTGTATCTCCCTCTTTTTTCCCTGTCATATACTCAATAAATTGTTCCGTCTTTTCGAATGTTTTTCCGTCGACAGCTATGATAATATCTCCAAGCTTAAGTTTCCCTTCTGACGGCATTCCCTTTGCCACACCAGCAACTAGTACCCCTTTATTTTCAAAAGATACGGAACGATTTGCACGTTTATATGCATTATAAATTGCGGCGTTTTGTGAATCTTTCATTGCATAATTTTGACGAAATTGATATTCTTCATCACTCTCACCTTTTTGCAATATTTCTTCCGCCTTCGAAACGTGTGTATATTTATTAAATTGCGCGGCTATTAAATTCACAACATTTGCAGGCCCCATTGAGACTGTGACAAGCATAAAATCACCCGACTCTTTAGTTCCCCCATCAACTTGCACGTACGGCGCTAATTTCGCGGCCATACCTGGTTTTGTCACAAAGTATGGCAAACGCACATAAACAAGTAGCATCGCCAATATAACCCCTATTAAAATTGCATATATAAACCGAAAACGCTTAAACATTATGTTTCTCCTTCCACTGCTCAATTAGTAAATAAATGTTTGAAATATGTTTTTCTGCTTCCACTTCTCCGACCCTAATAATGTCTTCAATATGTGTAAAAGCACGCGAACTAAATTGTTCTACTGCTGGCTGCATCATTAAATCTGATGCTATTTGCCGATTCATCACAAGTTCATGTTGCATGATTTCAATACTCTGCATAATTACATCATAAATCGATGTAATCTCTCCATTCACCTTAATTGGAGATACATCAACAGCAATAACAATATCAGCCCCTAAATCTTTTACAACTGATACGGGAATACGGTCAATTACCCCTCCATCCACTAATAAGCGGCCATCTATTTTCTCTGGAACAAACACCCCTGGCACAGATATACTAGCTCGAACCGCCTCCGCAATCGGACCGCTTGTAAAAACAACTTTTTCCCCCTTCAAAATGTCAGTAGCCACAACAGCCGTCGGGATATCTAACTCTTCTAAATTTTTATTATATGTAAACATTTTAATCATATCTTTGATACGTTTTCCAGCAATAAATCCCATTTTAGGAACTGTCAAATCCAAATAATATTTCCTTTTAAAAACAGCGGCCAATCTATACAGCCTTTCAACGTCACAACTCGCTGCATAAAATGTACCAATTAATGCTCCTATACTACTACCTGCTACCATATGAATAGGGATGCCAGCTTCCCTTAACACTTTTATTACCCCTATATGAGCAAAACCTTTTGCACCTCCGGATCCAAGTGCTAAACCGATTTTTGGTTCCTTCATTTTTCTCACCCTTTAATTTTTTTCATTCCTTTTTCATACTTATGGTCTAAATTCACCACATATCCACGTATACTGAAATGAACGTTTTTGGGACAAAGGGGGATTTTCTTACATGTACGAAAAATGGAAAACTGCTTTTCTTACCATATCAATGCTGTTTTTAACCTTTTCTCTTGTACTCCACCCCCAAGCTGCTTTGCAAGCTTCAATTCGAGGGTTAAATATATGGTGGGAAGTTGTATTCCCTTCACTACTACCGTTTTTCATCATTGCGGAACTTCTAATCAGTATTGGTATTGTAAAATTTATCGGCGTTATATTAGAACCACTAATGCGTCCATTGTTTCGTGTTCCAGGGGTAGGCGGGTTTGTTTGGGCAATGGGAATGGCTTCAGGATTCCCCGCTGGCGCCAAATTAAGTGCTAGACTACGCAAGAGCAATCAACTAACACAAATTGAAGCGGAACGACTCGTATCTTTCACAAATTCTTCTAATCCGCTTTTTATTTTCGGAGCGGTTTCTATTGGTTTTTTCAATAATCCGAAATTAGGGCTCGTATTAGCAGCAGCACATTATATAAGTAACTTTACCGTCGGGTTACTGATGCGCTTTTATGGTAGTAACGATACTTACATAAAAGAAAAACATACGAATCAAAAACGTGCCTTTCAAAATCCTTTTTCCATTCTCCACCAAACACGTATGCAAGAAAAAAGGCCAATCGGAAAACTACTTGGTGACGCTATCGTTTCTTCTATTCAAACACTGCTCATGATTGGTGGGTTTATTATTTTATTCTCTGTTTTAAATAAAATGATTATTGTTTTCGAAATTACAGAAGCGCTTTCTTTTATTATGCAACATATTTTATCATTCTTCCAACTTACTTCCCAATTTAATATTCCGATATTATCCGGTATTTTTGAAATGACGCTTGGAAGCCAAATGATTAGCCAAATAAATGAAACAACACTTCTTCAACAAGCGATGGTAACAAGCTTCATTTTAGCATTTAGCGGTCTTTCTATTCAGGCACAAGTAGCAAGCATATTAGCGGAGACAGATATCCGTTTTAAACCATATTTTTTAGCTCGAATTATCCAAAGTATTATCGCTCCTATTTTCACTTTTATATTTTGGGAACCATTTTATGAAAAAGTTCATTCTGTCTCGCCTACACAAGAAGATATTCCCGTATTTTTATTGAATCATTCTTTTACACTAAATGATATTTGGATAGCATTTATACACTACGGACCAATCTTCACCTTATTTTGTTTATATTTATATGTTATCTTATTGTTTTTACGTATTTATAAAGAAAAACCCCGTTCACTTTAACGGGGTTTGAAACTTTTCTTTTAAAGCTCGCTCTACAATCGGAGGAACAAGGTCTACTACACTTCCTCCATATCTCGCAACTTCTTTCACAATACTTGAACTTAAAAATGAATATTGATTGTTTGTCATAATAAAAAAGGTTTCTATATTTTCATCTAATTTTCGATTCATTGAAGTAATTTGCATCTCATATTCAAAATCAGAAACCGCTCGCAAACCACGTAATATTGCATTTGCATTACGCATTTTTGCATATTCCACCAATAATCCACTATGTGAATCAACCTTTACATTCGGAATATCCTTTGTCGCCTCTCGAATTAACTCTAAGCGTTCTTCTACCGAAAAGAATGGTTTTTTTGATGAATTATTTAAAACAACTACATATACTTCATCAAATACTTTTGCTCCCCTTTTAATAATATCCAAATGTCCAAGGGTAATTGGATCAAAACTCCCTGAAGAAATAGCTATACTTGTCATTCCGTCCCCTCACCTTCATACTTATAAATCGAAATTGCTGTAATCCCATAGTTTTCTGCTCGTACTTTTACAAGTTCTCCTATAGAGTCAGGTAAAACCACGTCATCCCCATGCTCCGCCATAATGATTCCATCTTTATTTAACAATCCATGTTGGTCCATCACACTAACTAAAGACACAATTTTTTGAGCTTTATATGGAGGGTCTATTAGTATAAGATCGAATGATATTTCACGCTTTATAAGCGCCTTTACCGCACGTTCCGCATCATTTCGGTACACTTCAGCTTGTTCTTGTAGTCTACAGCTTTCTAAATTTTGATGAATGACTTTTATCGCCTTACTATCTCGGTCAACAAAAATCGCTTTATCAATCCCTCTACTTATGGCCTCAATTCCAAGACCACCGCTACCACCAAATAAATCAAGAGCGATACCACCATCATAATAAGGACCTATCATATTAAAAATAGATTCTTTCACTTTATCTGTCGTTGGACGCGTTGTATTGCCAGGTACCGCTTTAAGTGGGTGCCCTTTACATTTTCCTGAAACTACTCTCATCTGTTGTCACTACCTTTATTTCAATCTATAGAGCGATTACAGCAAATTCATTTCAATTCGGTAACCGCTACCAATTCATACTATTTCATACATTTTTCATTAATCTGTCGTTCGACTAATTGAAAACCTCAGTTAAAATAACTGCTCACTACTTCTTCCAAATTCATTTCACTATTTGCAAGCAACAGCCCTCTATGTATATCAGTTCACTTTACCTTTTTTATCCTATCATAAAATAAAAAAAAGAAAAATAAAAAGCCTAACATAAATTTTAATTTCATTATGTATATCTTCATTTAGATTGGACATAAATAAATATAACAACATCACCTTCGATGTTGTTGCCAACCGCGGAGAAGACTTACGTTTCCCCATAAGTTCTTCCTCCGGTTTCTCCTCTCCCTTTGCCTTCTTGCTAGTTCATACTAGTATAAGAAGGGCCCTGCATTGCAGGGTTTTTTTCTTTGTCTACTTTTCATTTAAAAAGTGAGATGGTACAGTAAAAGAAAGAGGAGGAAAAAATATGATTCAACGCTTTATAGAACTCGGAGAAGGCTACTCTGATTTATATGAATTACTTGAAATTGCCAAAGCAAACAAAGAACGTATAACACATATGTTACAATTTGAAACTGTAAAAAACGAAAAAAAAGTGTGTTCACTTGTTGTAATACTAAAACCTACAACTACTGGTGATTTCCAGCCATTATACATATGTCGTGAAGGCATTCCTGTACTTGAAAATAAAAAAAGCAAACGTGTTATTTTATTTGAAGAAATGGCAGAACAATTAGGGAAAAAGGTTACTACCTTTACTGTAAAACCGTCGACAACTTTCCCTGAAAAAGAACTATTTTTTAATCATCTAATTGGTATTTTACGAATGAACAATTTCATTCCTCCAATGAAGTAACACGTTATTTTAAGTGAAAAATCCCCCGCTAAATTTAGCAGGGGATTTTTTTATTAGCTATAATCGTATTCCTTTGCCCGATCAGGACGTGAATTTTCGAATTCCGTTTTTAAAAATGGGCGATACGACTGTTCTACTTTTTTTACAAAAGGAAGTTTATTCAATTTTTGCATCATATGCTCAATTTGTTCCATATCACAATATACAACCGCATATTTCAATCGTTTTGATATGTAATGAATGTTACCATATTTCCTTAAAATCTTGGCATGTTTCAATGAATGTAAATAAACAATCATACTTTGTCGTTGCCCGAACATAATCTTCTCCATCTTCTCCTTTTAAAAACTTATATTCTTGTATTTTATGAAAACCAATCAGAAATTTATGACATTAAAGGACAAACTCTGTATACGTTTTCTTCTATATTCTAAAAAACAGGGTAAATTACCCCGTTTTTTTACAACCACAACCGCCCCCGGTACCACAACCACCGCCACAGCCACCCGCATCAAAAAACGGATTTCCTGTTGGAACTTTAACGGAAGGAGATACCTCAGAACCAATTGCTACACTAACTTCATCTAATAACTTTTGTAAAGCAGTTTCTGCTCTTTTAAAGGCTGCAACCTTATCATGCATATCTACAGAACGCTTTAATTCCCTCATTTTCGTCGAAACGAAAGTATAATCAGGATGATATTTACCAAAGCGTTGCACTTCTTCATATCGCTCTTTCATCGCTGTAAATTGCTGAATTAGCGTCTGGACTTCTATATCTTCTTGTAAATCCTTATAATACTTACGATAATCTTCTGCTATATCTGAACAGATAATCGCTTTTGCAAGCTGCTCTGCCTTATCTAAAATCAATACGCTTTCCAGCGTCGCTACAATCATGAGAGACACCTCCGAGTATTCATCATAACACATTTAGAACAGAACTACTAATTGAAGTGTCTCACCTAAAAGAAAGATATGATTCTAACTACTTTTCATACAATCCCCTTACACTCTTTATACACTAATATGCTCCGCAATATTATATTTAAGAACATCCCATTTCCCGCTATTCTCTTTCACATAGCTAATACATGCGTTTTTTAACGGCGTTTTAAATGTAATTTCATCTGGTGCAATTGCGTGTAAAATAGCTTTTATTGCATGTGAATGTGCAACAATGATAATACGTTTATCTCCATGTGCTGCTGCAACCTCTTGTAAAGCCGTAAAACAGCGCTCTACAATTTCTTCATCCTGCTCCATTCCTTCTACATTACCATCTGCAATTAACTCTCTAACGGCCGCAACTGGTTTCCCAGAAGCTTCCCCAAAATTACGTTCCATAAATCGCTCATCTAATAAAATAGATGGTAATCCAATAGCCCCAGCAATTTCCTTAGCTGTTTCTTGCGCTCTAATTAACGGGCTACTTATAAGGACATCCCACGATTCCGCTTGCAAGGCAGCTGCGCTTTGACTCGCTTGCTTTTTCCCAACTTCGTTAAGCGGAATATCTTCGCGTCCTTGAATAATCTCTTGAAAATTCCAATCAGTTTGTCCATGTCGTACTAAACAAATTTCCGTCATGCTGCAACTCCTTTTTAAATAATCCGATTCTATTGTAACAAAAGTTTTGCATGACGGACATAGTTTTCACCTTCCAATTACGTCACATTTTGCTGCTTCATATACTGAAACATATCAATCATAATTGAAGCCACCGCTAATTGGTTTTGAAATTTTTCCACTTTATCCGGTATTGTTTTTTTGAAATGCTGCATAGCAGCTAACTCAAAGGCTTCTTTTTCTTCTGGATTACGCGTTAATTTCCGATACCAGTACGGCTGTTCCCGGATATAACGAGTTAAATCCTCATCAGCTTTTATAAACTCCATAATATCTGCTCTCATCCTCTTTCCTCCTAATCCTTTTGAAAGAAAAATGGATTATTTTCAGAAGTATTTTGTTCTTCTTGCGCGCGGTTTCCTTGAAATTGTTGTATAACTTGTTGCACACTACCAATCGCACTCGTTACATTTGCTAAATGTTGCTGCATTTGTTCTACGTCTAGCTTTTTAAAAAAAGAAAGCATTTGTCCCATCACATCAGCAGTTTTTTCTTCTTCAGTTTTTTCTTCTTCAGTTCTATCTTCTTTTTTCTCTTTATTTTTTTTCACTGAAGAAAAAGTAGGTGCTCCATCAGGTCTATACGCTGCCCATATTCGATCCTCTTCACCGAGTAAGTACCATTCTTCATAAAATTGCTGCCAAGTTTTTTGGCCACCTCTAACCTCATGAACCATTTTAGGGTGATGGTTTACAAATTCTTTAAACTGCTGAACCGATGGATGCAACGGCCCTTTTGTTGTCGGCATAATCCTCACCTCTTCATGTATATCTACTATATTGTAAGAAAAAAAAGGCGCATGGTTCGCCCATTTTTAGACGATTCATGCACCTTTTTATTTTCGAATAAAGTTTTGAGTATAAAACTTATCGTATACCCCAACACCTAATCCAGTGAATTGCTCATTTAATAAATTTTTTCTGTGACCTTCACTATTTAACCAGCCTTGTACCGCTGCAATTCCATCACTATGTTGCGCCGCTATATTCTCACCAGCAAGTTGAAAAGCTACTTGACCACGTTGCAAGCGATCTCCTAACGTACCAAAAGTAGGCGAGTCATGGGAAAAATAATTATTATCCTTCATATCTTTACTATGGCCAAATGCAACGTCTGCCGTTTGTTGATCCCATGTTAACAATGGTAATTCATGACGACTTCGAATAATATTTGTTAAATCTAGAATTTGCTGCATATTTCCATTTTCTACTTGCTTCACTTTTTCTGGAGTCAATGGTTGTTCCGCTATTAATTCTCCTGAATAAACAAGCTGATAGGGTCTTTGGCGTAATAAAGTTTCATCATCCATATAACGAACACCAACAAGCTCATGAGTAAAATGATCAAAGTATAATTGTGCCCATCCATCTTCTACAGGTATTAGTGGTTGTTCCATTACTTCTGTATCAGATAACTCAAATTGATAACTATTTTTCCCTCTTTTTAATGAAATCTCATGTGAAATCGGATTCTTTTTATATACTTCTTCATACTTTTCATTTATATGATAAGGTGTCACCTTAACTTGTTCACCAGCAACATACGCCGTTACAACTTTACGTTCAGCAACTCCAAATTGAACATACTGAGTTAAATCTTGATTATACACCCACCATTCATATCCATAAGCAGACGGCTCTATTCGAGACGGTTCGCCCCACTTTGCTAATAAATTCTCAGAGTCCCCACCAATCATATTTAAAACTGTGTCTGAGGTTTCTTCATTTATTTGCTTTTTCTTTTTCACAATTTTATTTTCTTGCTTAGAGTGAGATGGGGTTAATATATATTGCGAAACGAGTAATTTCCCGTATAAATCCACAGCTAAAATTAAAAATGTAATGATTACGATACGTAATACTTTTTTCAAATGATATACCTCCTGAACAAAACATAAAATTGAGATATACACAAATCCTTTTCTTTCCTTTTTTGTGTGTACCGTACTCTTTTCACTATATCATATTTTCACGAAAAAAGTCTGGATTATCCCTTTTCTCTCAATATGAATTGCACTTTCTTATTATTCATACTATTATAAAAATAATAACGTAACATTAAGGAGGAGGTATTTTATGCAATTTACAAATACGAAGTTTAATGATGCAGTCGTAGATTTAACTCTTTTAACTGAAATCATGGAAAACAACCATTTTGTACTCGCTGGACAGTGGGATTATGAACGCATTACATATGATTATAAATTTGAAATCTTAAAGGATGTTTATTATTTACGTGTACAAGGTTTTGCTGTTGAGGGTGACATCGGCGGTAGACACGCTCAAGTAAAACTATTACCCCCCTTATTAGGAAAACATTATTATCCTCATGGCGTTGAATATGGTGATGATGAGATTTTCCCAACGAATGTACTTCAAAAAAGCGAACAACTCCTACAAAATATTGAAAAAGAATTGAAAGAATTTCAGATTATTGAATAACAAAAAACGAGAGCATCAATAAGATGCACTCGTTTTTATTTTGTCTGCAAATAAGGCGGTAACTCTTGCAACTGCTCTTTATCCTTTTCACGCTCTCTACGTGCCCATTTAAAGAACACATAGCCGATAATCGTACCGTACACTATTTCCTGGACAATTTTCATAATGATACCGCCTGTTTGTTGGTCTTGTACTACTGGCATCCAATGTAAAAATTCTGGTCCGGTTATATTTAAATCTGATAAAGTACCCGCTGGTACACAAAGTTCCATCGCCTTCATCCAAGCGGCCGGATCCGTATATGTTGCAAATAATGGTGCAGTCGCAAAAATTATTAATGCACAAGCTGGTGTTAATAAAATACCATTAGCAAACATGTAACCAAGCTTCTTTATATCACTTAACGTTTGATATTCCGGCAATGGATTCAACATCGGCCACCACATCATTATTGCTGCAAAAAACAATATAGCAAGGCAAATAGGATGCGCTATTTGACTTTGTTTTACTGTATCAAAAACAACTGGCAAATGATAAAAGGAAAACAGACCGTTAAATACGAACAACGCAATAAGCGGTTTTGCAAAAAACTTTAGCACAATTTGAACGAACTTAAAAGAAGTAATATATTGATATAACCATACAGGTATACCTAGCAGTAATAACGGGGGAACTGCAATATACATTATTGCCATTTCGAACATATGCGCGCTAAATATAATATGACCAATTAAATCAATAGGTCCTCCCTTTACAAAATACAAGAGGACAATCCCAGTCGTAAAATAAAAAATTTGCTTCTTACTTACCTTCGTCGCATTTTCAAATCGCGTTCTATATGGTCCAATAATTAAAAAGTACCCAATAAGAATCGAAAGCATAAATAATAAAAAGATCGGACTCCATAGAGCTTGAAAACCAAATATCCACAAGTTACTCATTGTCACACCCACCTTCTTAAGGTTATCCTTTCACATAATGTGAAGAGGGAGCTGTGACAACACAAGCTCCCTTATTTTTCACTTTTCAAATCCACACGATCGTCATAAAAGCTAAAATTGTAATTAACCCTATTAACAGACCAGAATAAAGAAAGAAACTTGCTGCTTCATGTCCTTTATGACTCATATGCATAAAATAATACAATTGAAAAATTACTTGTACCACTGCTAATAGTAAAATAAACGGTACAGAGAAAGTCGGACTAAAAGTTTTCGGATATGCAACTGCTACAAATGCAACTAATGTTAAAAAAATCATTAATGTAAACGTAATAACTTGATGCTTCATCTCCTCCGCACTTTTTCTCTTCCGATAAACAAGATCAACTTTAGGATTATTCGTTTGCCTTATCGCCATTGTTTATCCCACCATTCCCATTAAATATACTACAGTGAAAATAAACACCCAAACTACGTCAATAAAGTGCCAATAAATTGATGCAACATAAAACTTTGGTGCGTTGTATAAATTTAAACCACGCTTCGCATTTCTAAAGATTAATGTCAAAATCCAACATAATCCAAACAACACGTGGAGCCCGTGTGTACCAACAAGAGCATAGAATGCAGAACCAAATGCACTACTTCTCATAGTATGCTTAAATTCATGCGTATAATGATAAAACTCATATATTTCAAACCCCAAAAATCCTAAGCCTAGCAGCACTGTTACAAGTAACCAAAGTTGCATTTTCTTAAAGTTGAAATTTTTCATATGATACATTGCATATACACTCGTTAAACTACTTGTTAACAAAAGCATCGTCATGATGAAAACGAGTGGCATTTGAAACATCTCTTGAGATGTTGGTCCGCCATTTGTAGAGTTCTTTAACGCTAAATATGTGCCGAATAAGGAAGCGAACAACACCGTTTCGCCTCCAAGAAATAACCAAAAACCGACAAACTTATTTTTCCCCTCAAGGGTTGCTTTTTCAGGCTCTGCTGGAAATGTTTCATTCGTTAATTTTTCATCTACATGCATTATGCCTTGCCCCCCTTATCCTCTAAATCTTCTTTATGAATATGATATCCATGATCATCGACTACTGAGCGAAGGAACATTGTGCCAAATGTAATGATTAAACCAATAATTGCTACTAACAACCAAAACTTATCTTTTCCACCCTGCATATACATCGCACCAAACGCGGCTATAAATAAACCTAAAGAAATGATAAACGGTGAAAACGAAGGGTTTGGCATATGAATATCACCAACTGGTTCCGCAGCTGTCATCTCTTTATTACCTTCACGTTTTTCAATCCAAAACGGATCTAATCCGCGAACAAATGGTAATTGTTTGAAATTGTATTCCGGTGTAGGTGCTGGCATTGTCCACTCTAATGTACGTGCATCCCATGGGTCACGACCAGCCTTCTCTTTTGACACTGTCGTTTTAATTACATTGAATAAAAGAACGATTGTGCCAAGAGCCATAAATACTGCTCCAATAGAACTAATCATATTCCCCATTTCTAATCCTTGTCCCTCTAGGTATGTGTAATAACGACGTGGCATACCAATTAATCCAAGGAAATGCTGAATAAAGAACGTTAAATGGAAACCGATAAAGAATAACCAAAATGTTATTTTTCCTAGCGTTTCATTTAATACCTTATTAAACATAAGTGGCCAATAATAATGTGCACCTGCAAGTAAACCAAATACAACACCGCCGACAATTACATAATGAAAATGTGCTACTACAAAATAATTATCATGAAATTGATAATCAGCTGGTGCAGATGCAAGCATAACGCCTGTAACTCCACCCATAACGAATGATGGAATAAAAGCTACCGCCCACATCATTGGTGTCGTAAACCTAATACTTCCACCCCACATTGTAAAGAGCCAGTTAAATATTTTAATACCTGTCGGAACTGCAATTGCCATTGTTGCAACTGAAAAGATAGCGTTCGCGACAGGACCAAGACCAACTGTAAACATATGATGCGCCCATACCATAAACCCTAAAAAACCGATTAATACAGTCGCGAACACCATCGATGAATAACCAAATAATCTTTTTTTCGAAAATGTGGCGAAGATTTCTGAGAATATTCCGAAAGCTGGGAGTATAAGAATGTATACTTCTGGGTGACCGAAGATCCAGAATAAATGCTCCCATATAATTGTATTCCCGCCCAATGCCGGATTAAAGAAACTTGTGCCAAATAAGCGATCTAGCATTAAAAGACCTAATCCTACAGTTAATGGAGGAAATGCGAATAATATAAGTGACGATGTTACAAATGTTGTCCATGTAAACATCGGCATGCGCATATAGGTCATTCCTGGCGCTCGCATATTAATAATTGTAACTAGGAAGTTAATACCTCCAATTAATGTACCAATACCTGATATTTGCAAGCCGAGTACATAAAAGTCAACACCATGCCCTTTTGAGGCTAAAGCTAAAGATGCATACGATGTCCAACCTGCATCAGGTGCTCCTCCTAAAAACCAACTTAAATTTAAAAATACTCCACCAAAGAAAAATAACCAGAATCCGAGTGAATTCAAAAACGGGAACGCCACATCACGTGCTCCAATTTGAAGTGGTACTGCGGCGTTCATAAATGCAAACACGAGTGGCATAGCTGCGAGGAAAATCATTGTTGTACCGTGCATCGTTAATACTTGATTATAAGCATCCCCAACAAGAAAAGCATTGTTAGGAATCGCTAACTGAAGGCGAATAAATAGCGCTTCTATTCCGCCTATTATAAAAAATACTCCACCTGCAATTAAATAGAGAATGGCAATCTTTTTATGGTCTACTGTCGTTAAATAATCCCATATGACAGCACCCACCCCCTGTTTTTTTGCTACAGAACTCACGTTTTCAACCTCCCCTTCGCAAATGATCCCTCTTTACTTTTCAATCTTTAACGTTTGTAAATATGCATTTAATGCATTAATTTGATCATCCGTTAAGTTGCCATATTTACCAGTCATTTTATTACCTGGCTTCATATTTTCAGGATCTTTGAGCCATTTTTTTAAGTTCTCTTCATTGTTTTCGGCAATACCAGCAACTGTATCGCGATCTGCAAAGTTTGCTAGGTTCGGTGCGATACGAGCAGAAGGTGGTCTACTATCATTTGATCCAACCGCATGACAACCAATACAGCTTTTATTAAATATTTCTTGGCCTTCTTGCGCCTTTGTAGAAGCTACTTCTTTTTTTCCATCAATCTTCTTCATATCAGCAAGCCATTTTTTGTACTCGCTTTCATCCAGAGCTTTCACTTTGAATTGCATTAAAGAATGTGATGGGCCACAAAATTCTGTACAAAAACCATTATAAGTGCCCGATTTATCTGCCTTTAACCACATTTTGTTTACATTATCTGTATTTGTATCCATTTTCCCAGCTAAAGATGGAACCCAAAACGAATGTTTAATATCGGCACCCTTCAAATTCAAATACACTTTCTTACCTGTGGGGATGACTAAATCTTGAGAAGTTACTATTTTTTCTGATTTATAAGAAAATTCCCACCAATAAAGATTCGCTGTTACATCAACAACGATAGTATCTTTATCAATATTCTTTTTCTCCATCGCACTTACATCAGCAAGCTTGAATGTATATGTAACCGTCGGAACAGCCAAGATTAACAAAAGAATAATCGGAATAACTGTCCATATAATTTCTAGTTTGTGATTTCCTTCAACTTGCTCTGGAATATAATCTTCCTCACCCTTTTTTTGTCGGAAACGCACAATTACATATAAGAAAATAATAGTAACTACAAGTACTACTCCTATCATGATTGCACTCGCTAGTAAGAGCAAATCATATTGCATTTTCGCTACTTCTCCTTGCGGAATTAAAGTAGATTGAAAGGCTTTACCGCATCCCCCTAACAGTAAAGCCAGCAGTGAAACGAACGAAAGCAGTCGCCACTGTTTCTTCATACAAACAACCCCCACTTTCTTTGTGAATTAGATTGTACTTTATAGTTAAGTAAAGTAAATCTCAACGTAAAGAAATCCAATCATGTCGTTGTCTTAGAAGAATGTAACTACAATCATTGACACAAATAAGATTGTTAAGTAATTCAGGGAATAAACAAACATTTTTACGGACCATTTGATGTCATCTTGCTTACGGAAGCCATAAAACCCTAGTACGATCCATCCGATGTTAAGCAATGTTGCAATTACCATGAATGTTATTCCAAGCCCACTCATATAAAATGGTAGTGGTAATAAACATACTGTCCAAATCATAATCTGACGTTTCGTAATATCAAATCCCTGTACAACAGGAAGCATTGGGATTCCTGCATTTCGATATTCATCAACACGTTTCATCGCTAATGCGAGGAAATGTGGGATTTGCCAAATAAACATAATTAAAAATAACATCCAAGCAATTGGATGATTTAAAGACGGATCAATTGCCGCCCATCCAATTAAAGGTGGAACTGCTCCTGATATACTACCTACAACAGTATTTAATGTATATTTTCTCTTCGTCCATAACGTATATAAAACAACGTATGTGAAGGCACCAATAAATGAGATGAAGACTGCCATTGGTGTAGTAAGTAATAAAAATGCAAATCCAAGTAGTAAAATTACAAGTCCAAATGCCAGTGCAAATCCAGGTTTATATTTACCTGTTACCGTTGGACGATTTTTTGTTCTTTCCATTAATGGATCGATATCTCGGTCAATGTAGTTATTTAAACAACATACCCCTGCCATAATTAATGCAGAACCAACGATTGTGAAAAATAGCTTATCTAGATGGTCCATAACACTTAATCCATTAAAATGTAAAGCCAGCCAAAATCCTGTAAATACAGTAAGTGTATTTGAGTTTACAATCCCCATTTTAACGAGTGCTGATAAATCTTGTAACCGAGTTGTTTCCGGTACACTTGAAACAGCTGACTCATCATGCAGCTCACTTGTTGCATGGTTCATCACTTTAACCCCCTCTTAAACCTATCATCTTTCTTAGCTTTTATTTCATATGAAATATTTCGCTTTATATAGCAATATTATTACAGTAGAAATATTGTTAACCCATTCTACTACTAATCTACGCCCATACTCCAATATATTAAATCATATTTCCCGAACATTTTGTGAAGAAAACATGAACTTTTTGTGTCGAATGTTAAAAAACTTTATTCTACTCTATCCTTATCATAACACGATGTTATCTTCTATAATAAACTATTTTGTCATATTTAGCATGTATTCTCCCTATTTCTTTTTAAAATCTCCTTATTTTCCCCTAAAATATGTATGTTAATCCCCATTTTTTTCTTCGCGATACGTACATTGCCCACACCCTTCATTTCTTTGCTATTTTATTATTTTTTATATATCATAGGACTGTAGCACGTTTTATTCTATACATAATGGAATGAAAATATTTCGCAATAACTTCATAGCAGAAAGATGGTGAAAGAGATTGCAACGCTTTATTAAATGGTTAGCAGTCATTACAAGTCTCGATTTACTAATAGTTTTACTAGGAGGCGCTTTAGTTACAAAAACAGGGTCAGGCCAAGGATGCGGTAAATCATGGCCACTTTGTAACGGTGAATTGATTCCATCTAATTTATCAATGGAAACTATTATTGAGCTAAGTCACCGCCTTACATCAGGATCAGCAGGAATCCTTGTTACTCTTCTTTGTATTTTGTCCTGGAAATATTATAAACATGTGCGCGAAACAAAGACGTTAGCAATTTTATCCTTCGTATTTTTAGTGGCCCAAGCATTAATGGGAGCGGCGGCAGTTGTATGGGGACAAATGCCTGCTGTATTAGCTATCCACTTTGGTATTTCCTTAATTTCATTTGCTTCTGTTATCTTGTTAACGTGTCTTATTTTTGAAATTGATCAAAAATTCGATGCACGTTCTCTTATTATGGACAAAAAAATGAAATTTCATATTTACGGTGTAACAATTTACAGTTATATCGTTGTCTACACAGGAGCTCTAGTACGTCACGAACGAGCTAGCCTAGCCTGTCCAGACTTCCCTTTATGTAGCAAAAATAGACCTATGCCAACCCAACTACATGAGTGGGTTCAAATGGGACATAGAGTTGCAGCGATGTTAATTTTCGCTTGGATACTATATGCGATGATTATCGCTATTCGCCATTACAAGCAGCAACGTGTAGTATACTGGGGATGGATCATTTCATTTATCCTTGTTACACTTCAAGCTGTAGTAGGAGTTTTAGTCGTATTTACAAATGCTAGTTTAGCAATGGCATTATTACATTCACTCTTCATTTCTTGCTTGTTCGCTGTACTATGCTATTTAGTTATGTTAGGTACAAGAAGTACAGTCAATGCAAAAGAAGCTGAATTGACTTCCAAGCAAAATAAAACAAAGTAAAACTTTAATACCTTGCCGAATTGGCAAGGTATTATTTGTAATAAAAAAAGAGCTGCTTTCACACAGCTCTTTTTCTTTATTTTAATGATCTAATTCAATAAGTAAATCTCCCGTTTGAATTGCATCTCCATCATTTACATATACTTTTTTCACTTTACCATTAAATGGCGCTTGAACTGTCGTTTCCATTTTCATCGCTTCTGTAATTGCCATAGAATCGCCTTTTTTCACTTCATCGCCTTCTTTTACAACTACTTTAATAACTGTTCCCGGCATTGTTGCACTAATATGGTTTGGATTTTCACGATTCCCTTTCACACGTTGTGCAACTGTTGCTTTTACACTTTCGTCTTTCACAACAATCTCACGTGGTTGGCCGTTAAATTCCAAGTAAAGCACACGATTTCCATCTGGCTGAGGCTCTCCAATTGATACTAGTTTAACCATCAATGTTTTACCTTGTTCGATTTCCACATCGATTTCTTCACCTAGTCTCATTCCATAGAAGAATGTCGGTGTATCAAGCACAGATACGTTTCCATAAAGCTCAGCAACTTTTTCGTAGTCCATAAATACTTTTGGATACAACGCATATGCGACTACATCAAAAATCGTCACTTCGCGTCCAAGTTTATGGAATAACTCTTCTTGTAAAGCATCGAAATCTACTGGCTCTAATAATTCACCTGGTCTTACTGTTAATGGCTCTTTCCCTTTTAAAATTATTTCTTGTAATTTTTCCGGGAAACCACCATATGGTTGTCCTAAATCTCCCGAGAACATTTCAACAACAGATCCTGGGAAGTCCATAGAATGTCCACGCTCTAAAATATCTTGTTCTGTTAGGTGATTTTGAACCATAAATAATGCCATATCACCGACAACTTTAGATGATGGTGTTACTTTTACAATATCGCCAAACATATCATTAACACGGCGATACATCACTTTAACTTCATCAAAGCGATCTCCTAAGCCAACTGCTTTTGCTTGTTGTTGAAGATTACTATACTGTCCGCCCGGCATTTCATGCATATACACCTCTGTGTGAGGAGCATTCATACCACTTTCAAATGGAGCATAGTATTTTCGTACATCTTCCCAATAATGAGATAGTTTTTCTAATGAGTCTATATTAACATCTGGCTGTCTTTCGTTTCCACCTAACGCATAGTATAGTGTATTCGCACTTGGTTGTGACGTTTGACCAGCCATTGAACTCACCGCTACATCGACAATATCAACACCTGCTTCAATCGCCTTTGTATACGTTAAAATACCATTTCCACTCGTATCGTGTGTATGCAGATGAATTGGAATCGACACCGTCTCTTTTAATGCTGAAACTAAATCATATGCTGCGTTTGGCTTTAGTAAGCCCGCCATATCTTTAATTCCTAAAATGTGAGCTCCTGATGCTTCCAACTCTTTTGCTAAGTTTTTATAATAATTTAAATCGTATTTACTACGTAACGGGTCATGAATATCTCCTGTGTAACACATTGTTGCTTCTGCAATTTTACCAGTATCTCGTACAGCATCAATCGCAACTCTCATACCTTCTACCCAGTTTAAGCTATCAAAAATACGGAACACATCAATTCCAGCTTGAGCAGAACATTCCACAAATTTTTGAATTAAATTATCTGGATAGTTTTTGTAACCTACTGCGTTTGAAGAGCGAAGTAACATTTGGAATAAAACGTTTGGCATTTTTTCACGAAGATCTAGTAATCGTTCCCATGGATCTTCTTTCAAGAAACGATATGCAACATCAAACGTTGCACCGCCCCACATTTCTGCTGAGAATAAGTTTGGTAACATTCTCGCTGTCGGCTCTGCAATGTGATGTAAATCTTTTGTACGAACACGAGTTGCAAGTAATGACTGATGTGCATCACGGAATGTTGTATCAGTTAAAAGTACACGCTTTTGATCTTGTACCCACTTTACTAATCCATCCGCTCCACGCTCATCCAAAATTTGTTTCGTTCCATTTTGGATTGGCTCTGAGTGTATCACATTTGCTATACGAGCATCTGGGAAAATTGGTTTCTCTTTTTTCCCTACTCCTGGGAAGCCATTTACTGTTACTGTACCAATATAATTTAACATTTTTGTTCCACGGTCTTTACGTTTCGGGAACAAGAATAGTTCAGGTGACGCGTCAATAAATGAAGTGTCATATTCTCCTGATAAGAAGTTTTTATGTTTTACTACATTCTCTAGGAATGGAATATTTGTTTTAATACCACGAATACGGAATTCTTTTAAGTTACGTTCCATTTTTGCAGCAGCTTGTTCAAAAGTAAGTGCCCAAGTAGTAACTTTTACAAGTAAAGAATCGTAGTACGGTGTAATAACTGCACCTTGGAAACTATTACCTGTATCAAGACGAACACCAAAACCACCGCCTGATCGGTACGCCATAATTTTCCCTGTATCCGGCATGAAATTATTTAGTGGGTCTTCAGTCGTTACACGAGATTGGATTGCAAATCCGTGCACAACCACTTCCTCTTGCTTAGGAACACCTACCATTTTACTATGTAATGCATGTCCATCAGCTATTAAAATTTGCGATTGAACAATATCCACTCCTGTAATCATCTCTGTAATCGTATGCTCAACTTGAACACGTGGGTTTACTTCAATGAAGTAAAACTCATCACCTTTTACAAGGAATTCTACCGTTCCTGCATTTAAATAGTTTACATTTTTCGTTAACTTAACAGCAGCATCACAAATACGTTGACGCAAATCATCTGAAAGCGACACGCTTGGTGCAATTTCAACTACTTTTTGATGGCGACGTTGCACAGAACAGTCACGCTCGAATAAATGAACAACATTACCTTCTTCATCTGCCAAAATTTGTACTTCTATATGTTTAGGTTTTTCAACGAATTTTTCAACGTATACTTCATCATTACCAAAGGCTGCTTTTGCTTCTGATTTCGCGCGATTATACGATTCTCTTAACTCTTCACTAGCACGTACTATACGCATACCGCGACCACCACCGCCAAGCGATGCTTTAATAATAATCGGGTAATCATACTTTTCAGCAAATTCTGCGACTTCTTCTAATGAATTTATTGGACCATCACTACCAGGAATAACTGGAATTTGTGCTAACTGCGCTTGTGTTCTTGCTTTAACTTTATCTCCAAACATATCTAAGTGCTTACTTTTTGGACCGATAAAGATAATTCCTTCTTCTTCACAACGTTTTGCGAATTGAATATTTTCTGACAAGAAACCATATCCAGGGTGGATTGCATCTACATGATTACTTTTCGCAATCTCAATAATGCCTTCAATATCTAGATAAGCATCAATTGGTTTTTTCCCTTCCCCAACTAAATAGGACTCATCGGCTTTATAGCGATGATAAGAACCGCTATCCTCTTTCGAATAAATTGCAACTGTGTTTAATCCAAGTTCTGAACATGCTCGGAACACACGAATCGCTATCTCTCCACGGTTAGCTACCAATACTTTTTGAATACGTTGCAGCTTTGTCATGATTTTCCCCCTCTATTTTCCTACCACTCTAGAGATAAAATACATACACACTCTAAAGAGCGTGAAGTTCTTCACTTTCTACATTATATTATACTTAGAAAGCTTCACTTTATTTTTATCCATCATACCTTATTTTTCAACAAATGATAAGTTTTCTGATCAATTTGTTTCACAAAAATAGTATAGCATACCTCTTCCTTTTCTAACAACCTTATTGTATATCACATTATTTTTAATGTGATATACCTTTAATCGATATGACGAAATAGTATATCACATTAAAAATGAACGAAATAAAAAGCACACTGAGTTCTTCATCCCAGTGTGCTTTTTATTTTACAACAACAAGATGTGGTCCACCTTGCCCTATTTCTGTATTCATTTCATTCTGTAGTTTCTCTTGTCGTTTTACATGACTAGCAATATTTAACAGTATACCCATTGCAAGCAGATTAGCTAATAAAGAACTACCACCATAACTTACAAACGGTAATGGTACCCCTGTAAGTGGTATTAACCCAGACATACCACCGACATTAATAAAAGTTTGAACTCCAAACAAACTTGCAATTCCAATTGCAATTAAACTTCCAAACGGATCTTTACACTTTTGTGCAATTCTAAATGAACGAATAATAATGAGTAGTAAACAGATCAAAATGACAGCTATACCTATAAAACCAAGCTCTTCAGATATAATTGCCATAATAAAATCTGTTTGCGGTTCTGGTAAGTATCCATATTTTTGTACACTGTTTCCTAATCCTCGACCATTTAGCCCTCCTGAAGCAATTCCAATAAAAGAATTTATTAATTGAAACCCATCATTCTGAGGATCGTTAAATGGATCAAGAAAAACTGAAAAGCGAGCTTTTTGGTATGGACTTAACTTATAATTCCCAATAAAATATAGCGCTGGAATCCATATTATAGACGTTAAGAGGAATCGCTTTATACTTAAATTAACATTAACTCCTGAACAAAAGAACATAATCAGTACAGTTCCACCTATTAGTATATCGGTCCCTAAGTCATTTTGAAGTAAAATTAATCCCATCGATCCACCGACAACAGCTAGAGGAGGAATTATCCCTTGTACAAAAGGTGTTTGCGTTTCTTGTTTCTTAGCAAAAAAGTTTGCTAACGTAATAATAACCGTTATTTTCACAAACTCAGCTGGTTGTATACCTAATATCCATCCTTTTGCACCATTTACGTCCTTACCGAAAATCAAGGCTGCTAATAATAGACCAATACTCCCTATTCCCATTGCAATCAAAGCTATTCGCTTTCTCCACAACTTATAAGGAATAGCAACGATAATCGCTAACATTATCGTTCCAATAGCTAGAGCAATTAATTGTTTTTTAAAAAAGTAATTTGCTGGCCAGTTATGCCTCGAAATCGCAACAATGGAACTAGAACTATATACCATTATAACTCCCAACACACATAAGATAACAAGAGGAAGTAATAATGAATAATCCATTGATTTCCATACTTTTTTCATTTCATTTCCTCTTTCTGTTTCAATTTAATTATTGTTGTATTCCATATGTATATAGGTTCTTCCTGCTTTATTATACAAATAAAAAGCCCAAACTATTTCAGTTTGAGCCCCCTTATTTGAACCCGTTATTGTTGTTTGTTTGTAAATGCTTCATGAAGTGCAGACAACTCACGTTCGAGCTCTCCTAACATTGCTTTCCCTTGTTCTTCTGCAATAAGACCAAGGCGAACCGCAAAATCGACCTCGCGGGATAGTCCAAACATTTGTGTGTCTAAAACTTCTTCATATAATGGACATTGCGGCATTGTAAGATTGTCCATTTGTACCTTAATAAGTCTTAAAATCTTCTCTGCATCCGCTTGTAGAAGGGCTAGTGCCTTTTCCTGATGATTTGATACTGTCTCAGACGCCAAATTGATTCCCTCCGTTTCCGTCCTACTCTCTCATATCTATTAATATTAGCGATAGTTTTAATAAATTGCAATAGAAACATTTTTTGTGACAACAGTGTCTAATACTATTATACTGAAAAGTGGGAGTATAACACAAATGGGGGAACAACAATGAGCGAAATTTTATTTATTAACGGAAAAGTACGTTTTCCAATCACTATCGATCCAACTGTTTGGATTTTTGATGATCGAAAATTAGATTTGACAACTTACTTTGATGAAACTAGAGAAGAATCATCCGAATTAGAAACATACTTAAAACATACTTCAGAGCATTGGGATCGCGAAATCCGTGATGGCGCTGCCTTCCCGCCAATCCAACAAAGCGTAAAGAAATATAAAAAAGAACAGCTTATTAACGGAACATTTGGCATACCACTTCAGCCATTTCTTAAAAATGCTGAAATTTTAGAATGTGCTACTCAAGTCGAAATTGAAACTACAGACAATTTGATTACACTTCCGTTAGAAACAGCCAATCAAGCAATTCTCGGTTTTTCAAAAGAAGGTAAACCATTAAGAGAAGACGGGCCTGTTCATCTATATTTCCACGATGGATCTAATAGACAAAATCCGATTCGTAACATCCGTAAATTTACTATCATTTAAATTGTATAATTAAAAGGCAAAAAAGGAGTGAGCTGAGGCCCACTCCTTTTTATAATAAATCCGCTGCTAGTTGAGCTAAATTAGAACGCTCTCCTTTAACAAACTTTACATGACCACTAATACGTTGCTCTTTAAACTTCTCTACAACATATGTTAAGCCATTATTATATTCATCTAAATACGGGTGATCAATTTGCTGAGGATCTCCCATTAATACAATCTTACTTTTTTCGCCTACTCTTGTTAATATCGTCTTTACTTCATGCTTCGTTAAATTTTGTGCCTCATCAATTATAATGAACTGGTCTGGAATACTTCTCCCACGTATATAGGTAAGCGCCTCTACTTCAATCGAACCCATTCCAGCTAAAATAGCATCTAGCTCTCCAGGCTTTTTCGTATTAAATAAATACTCTAGATTATCAAAGATCGGCTGCATCCACGGTCTTAATTTTTCTTCTTTTTCTCCTGGTAAATAACCGATATCTTTTCCTACTGGAACGATTGGTCTCGCAACAAGTAGCTTTTTATATAACCCTAAATCTTCCGTTTGCATGAGCCCCGAAGCTAATGCAAGTAACGTTTTTCCTGTACCGGCTTTCCCTGTTAACGTTACGAGCGGGATATCTTCCCGAAGCAACAATTCTAATCCCATAATTTGCTGCACGTTTCGTGGGCGTATCCCCCACACTTGCTCATTGTGAAAAATAAGTTTCTTTACCTTCTTACCTAAATGATCCACAATCCCAAGTGCAGAACTAGAGCCCCCTAGCGCATCTTTCATTACAACAAACTGATTTGGATAAAAAGGATGATTTGCGATTTCAGATAAAGGTAGTTCACCTTTTTCATAAAAATAGTCTAACTGTTCTTTTGATATATATCCTTCTAAAAACCCTGAATATATATTTTCCACTTCAATTACTCGATCACTTAAATAATCTTCAGCCTTCAAACCAATTGCATCAGCTTTTACCCTTACGAGCACGTCTTTACTTACTAAAATAACAGACTTCCCGTCCTCTTTTTCTTGTTCTTCTAAAGATAGGTTTTTCGCTACCGCTAAAATTCGATTATCATTTGTTTTTTCTACAAAAATATCTTGCAGTTGAACAAATGAGCGATGATTTAATTCAATACGAAATGTACCGCCGTTTTCTAACGGAATACTTTCATGCAGCTTTCCTATTTCGCGAAATTTATCTATTAACTTAGACACATAACGAGCATTTCGTCCTACTTCATCCATATAACGTTTTTTCGAGTCAACCTCTTCTAATACAACTGCTGGAATCACTACTTCATTTGTTTCAAATGAAAAAATAGATAAAGGATCCTGCAAAAGTACATTCGTATCTAACACATAAATTTTATCCAACCTGTTACCCCCTGACTCCACTTTTAAATTTGTAGAACAAGGGTTTCATCCATAAAATATGGACGAACCATTGTTATAATTATATGTAACGTATAAACGAGGTAGAATCGAAATTCATAGAAATTAAACCTTTTCTTTATTTTTTATTCATTTCTATTCAATATATTACTTTTAATTATTATTTTTCACATTAAATCTCAATACTCGATTACAAAAGTTAATGAACGACTTTCCTATTCATCCCATTTATAACTCTTTCATTCCTACCAACACTTGATTATCCAGCTTTTTCGCAGCTCGAAGATCATATGTTTTTTCATATACTGGTTCTGTAGTAAGTTTGGCTCCATAAAACATAACATCACGAACTTCTTGCACATTCACTTCTATTACAGTTAATTTTAGAGGAATCCCTTCCATTCTATCTGTTAAAATTTCACCTTCACCACATATGGAAAATACGGATTCATTCGCCAATATAGTCAATACTACCCCTATATTGCGCCGTATATTTTCCACAATACGTGAGCGTTGATCTACCGCAAATCGAATACTAGTTTCACTCACTGCATATACCCAAGAAATAGCACTTACGTTAGGAATTTGTTTTTCGAAATCTGTCGTTGCTACCATAACGATACACTCTTTACGTAACGATTGTACTAAATCATCTGTCAATGTAGGCTCTACTACATTCGCCATATCTCCACCTCCAAATAATCTTTCTATATCCCTATCATAACTTATTTTTCGAATTGCGAAAATATTATTTTTTCCTGCTATTATTCAAAAACATTATGCTTCCATGATATACTTATACTGATAGAATTCGTATTGAGGTGACGAAATGAGAGTCAGATGTATGATTTGTGATAAAAAAGATGTGTTAGATGACGAAAATCCTATGGCAAAAAAACTGCGTAATCGCCCTATTCATACATATATGTGCATGGAATGTACGGAACGCATTGCAGAGCGTACTATGGAACGCCATGCAAGTGGTAATTTCCGATTATATCGTGATAAAAAAGTAGAAGACGATTGGTAAACCGTAAATAAGTCCTTAATCATATAGATAAGGACTTATTTGTATTTTTCTGGTTCACGATTCATCTGATCCAAAAAACAATCAATTGCTTCTACTGGAAATCTTGCACACCTTATTTCTCCATCAATTTCATATGTAATTAAATACATTTCCTCGTTCTTTTCCACTTCTACATTTCGTAATTTATGCTCTTCATATATCATATCTCGAAATAATACATATGTTTCTTGTGCAGCGCTATCATCTGGACGCGCTTCCGCAACAGTTTTAATTGTTAACCAATTATATAGTGCATCTTGTACCGAGCGCATGAAGCTCCCCCTTTTCACCCTGCTTTTTGTTGTTTCGCTTGATGTAAACGTAATCTATAAATTCCAAGTACAATTGCCGCTACAACAAGCCCCTCCCCCACAGGTAAAAAAACTGCAAAGAACGTTAAAACCGTACATCCAATCGCTAATGATATGTATATCACTATATTTTTTATTATCGACAGTTTTCTTGCGAATCCCAAGTTATACACAAGCGCACTTAATATGATAATGATGCCATACAGTAACCACATCCCTAGTTCTGGATTTTCGTCAACTTTACACAATTTCGCAAAAAACGACATTCTTTCTAACACTATTTATCCCCCTCCTCATAAAAAATAAAAACTCTTTATGTACTTAATACAAGAGTAACCCGCGAAAAAAATACTGTCCACAAAAAAAGAGTAAATATTCCAAAAAATATACATAATAAAAAACAGCTACCTTTATCAAAGGTAGCTGTTTTATTATTTTACGCTTCTACAGATTTCTTTTTCTTAGCAGCTCTTTCGCGCTCGCTCTTATCAAGAATCTTTTTACGTAGACGAATTGATTCTGGAGTTACTTCACAGTACTCGTCTTCGTTTAAGTACTCTAATGACTCTTCTAAAGTCATTAAGCGTGGTTTTTTCATTGTTGAAGTTTGATCTTTCGTCGCAGAACGAATGTTAGTTTGTTGTTTCATTTTTACAACGTTAACTGTTAAATCATTTTCACGTGTATGTTCTCCGACAATCATACCAGCATATACTTCTGTACCTGGTTCAACGAAGATTACACCGCGATCTTCAACTTGCATAATACCGTATTGTGATGCTTTTCCTGTTTCAAGTGAAACTAGAACACCTTGGCGACGTCCACCAACTTGTCCAGCATGTACTGGTTGGTAGCAATCGAATGTGTGGTTTAAAATACCGTAACCACGAGTTAATGTTAAGAATTCTGTTGTGTAACCAATTAAACCACGTGCTGGAACCATGAAAGTAAGGCGAACTTGACCGTTTCCGTTATTCACCATATCTAACATTTCACCTTTACGTGCACCCATAGATTCCATAATAGAACCTGTGTATTCTTCAGGTACATCGATTTGTACGCGCTCTACAGGCTCACATCTTACGCCATCAACTTCTTTAATAATTACTTCAGGCTTAGATACTTGTAGTTCATAACCTTCACGACGCATGTTTTCAATTAAGATAGATAAATGTAATTCTCCGCGTCCAGATACGATCCATGCATCAGGAGAATCTGTATTATCTACACGCAAACTTACATCTGTTTCTAATTGTGAACGAAGACGCTCTTCAATTTTACGAGATGTAATGAATTTACCTTCACGACCTGCAAATGGGCTGTTATTTACAAGGAATGTCATTTGTAATGTTGGCTCATCGATACGTAATAATGGTAAAGCCTCTTCATGCTCAACCGGACATACCGTTTCACCTACGTTAATGTCTTCCATACCTGAAACAGCTACTAAATCTCCAGCTTTTGCTTCTTCAATTTCTTGACGCTTTAATCCAATATAACCAAATAATTTAGTTACACGGAATTGTTTTACACTTCCGTCAACCTTCATTAATGCAACTTGTTGTCCTACTTTCATTGTACCACGGAATATACGTCCAACCCCGATACGACCAACATAGTCATTGTAATCAAGAAGCGCTACTTGGAATTGAAGTGGCTCTTCGCTATTATCAACTGGTGCTGGAATATGTTCAATGATTGTGTCAAACAATGATTTCATATTCTCTTCTTGATTTGCTGGATTTGAATCTAAGCTTGCTGTTCCGTTCATTGCTGATGCAAATACAACTGGGAACTCTAATTGATCTTCGTTTGCACCAAGTTCGATGAATAAGTCAACTACTTCATCAACTACTTCATCAGGGCGAGCGAAGTCACGGTCAATTTTGTTTACAACAACGATTGGCGTTAAGTTTTGCTCAAGAGCTTTCTTTAAAACAAATCGTGTTTGTGGCATACAACCTTCATATGCATCAACAACAAGTAGAACACCATCAACCATTTTCATGATACGTTCTACTTCTCCACCGAAGTCAGCGTGACCAGGTGTATCTAAAATGTTAATTCGTTTATCTTCATAGTGAATCGCCGTATTTTTTGCTAAAATTGTAATACCACGTTCTCTTTCTAGATCATTCGAATCCATTGCACGTTCTTCAACGTGTTCGTTTGCACGGAAAGTCCCCGCTTGACGTAATAACTGGTCAACAAGTGTTGTTTTACCATGGTCAACGTGGGCAATAATTGCTATATTTCGTAAATCTTGTCGTTTTTTCAACATGTCCAACTCCTAATGTCTTTTTAATCCTTCTCTATTATAAGAGCGAAGGGGATACTATGGCAATCAAAATAAAATCAAGAATGAAAATATAGTTGTATTCTTACTTTTGTGAAAGTAAAATGAGATTGGAGGGTGAAGAAATGGAACACATTCAATATCGCTTTTTATTAACTGCAATTATCGGTGTTATTTTCTTAATTGGTATCGGTATTATGATTGCTGAAAATAGTCCCATCGGTGTTATCATTTGCATTATCGGCACATTTGTTACAGTTGGATACGGTTTTGTAACAAAAAGAAAAATGCGTAAATCGCAATAACGTTAAAAAGTAAGAAGCTTCTTTTATAGCCTCTTACTTTTTTTGTTACTGCGATACAAATGGTAATAACTCTTCGTATACTCCTGGTTTTGCAACTAACACACTGCTCTTCTCTATGATAGAAAGAGGAGTTCCAGAGAAGGTTGTTACTCTCCCGCCAACTTCTTCTACAATAATCTGTCCCCCGCCAAAGTCCCATGGCGATAAACGCGGTGTTACATACGCATCTAATCTTCCCGTTGCAACATATACCATTTCTAGCGCAGCACAACCATAAGACCTCGTTCCTCTTGCTTTCTTAACAAGCCTCATCATTTTTTTCGTATTCAGCAATGGATTATCAGTAAGCCATATCGCATTTAGAGCTATAATTCCCTGTTCTATTGTTCCTTCTTCTAGCATGGGAATAGGTAAATCATTACAAAAGGCCCCTTCTCCCTTTATCCCATGATATAATTCATCATGAACTGGATCATAAATAAGGCCAATTTTTCCGATACCGTTCTCATAAATTCCAATTGAGATTGCGAAATTTCTTTTTTGGTGAACAAAGTTCATCGTGCCGTCAATTGGATCAATTAACCAAACAACCCCATTAGAAGAAGTGATTTCATCTCCATAGCCTTCTTCTCCTAAAATATTATGGGCCGGGAATGTTTCTTTAATTCTCCCAATTAAAAACCGCTCCGTCTCTCGATCCATGTTTGTTACTAAATCCGCTGCATTAGATTTTGTTTCTATAATAAGTGCTTTTTTCAGCGATCCCATTAAACGTTCTCCCGCTTCTCGAATCCACTGTTTTGCGTGTGTATCAATATCTTTCCATATCTCGTGCATGTTTAAACACTCCGATCTATACTGTTCACAGAAAAAACGAACCCTTTATAAGGTTCGCACCAACTAATTTTTTATTCATATACTATTATTACGCTTCTAAACGAATCATTTCAAGTCTTAACACTTCTAATTTTTCTACGCACTCTTCTTTTTTCTGTTTGTCATTCTCCATCATTGCATCATATAAAGTTGCTAATTCATAATCTAGCTCCAAACGTAGCACCGGAATTCTTTTTTCAGCATCTGTTCTCTTTAACGCATTAATCACCTGTCTCATATTATTTGCCTCCTCCCAATATTCGTTTGCCCTCGGACTAGAATTGATTCAATTTTCTGATTTTTTGTTTTATACTATACTATGTTGGATAAATCATCTATGCAACAAAATTATATTTTTTTATTAAAATTTTTTTGTGCTGTTTTTTTTATGAATAGTACAAGCTATGCTAAAATAAAACAAAATAGGAGTTGGAGGAACAATCATGCCACTACAAACATTCACATCAACTGATTTTGAAGTTTTTACTGTTGATGGTCTTGAAGAACGAATGAGCGCAATTAAAACGAATATTCATCCTAAGCTAGAAGCTTTAGGGGAACAGTTTGCAGAATACTTATCAAAACAAACCGATGAAAACTTTTTCTACCATGTAGCCAAACACGCACGCCGCAAAGTCAATCCACCAAACGATACTTGGGTTGCTTTTTCAACAAATAAACGTGGATATAAAATGTTACCACATTTTCAAATTGGTTTATGGGGTACTCACGCTTTCATATACTTTGGTTTAATCTATGAGTGTCCACAAAAAGTGGAGACGGCTCACGCCTTCTTAGAACATTTAAATGATTTAAAAACGAATATTCCAAATGACTTCGTTTGGTCCATTGACCATACTAAACCAGGTGTAAAATTACATAAAACGCTTGAAACGGAAGACTTACAAAAGATGATTGAACGTTTAGCTACTGTGAAAAAAGCAGAATTATTAGTTGGTATTCATATATCACCAGAGGAGTTTTCAGCAATGACCAACGAACAATTCCTTGCTAAGATTGAATCTACGATGCAATCACTCCTTCCTTTATATGCGATCTCTAATCGATAAATCGATAGTAGAAAACGGACAATTTATATTGTCCGTTTTTAGTTGTTATCACATTATAGCACTTTGTATTTTATTTTTCAAAATATTTTTACATTTTTACAATCTTTTTTTCCGCTACTTCTTTTGTCTTTTGAATCGCACGATATATAGAATATCCACTTACTTCTTGAAATTCTTTATCAATTTTTTTCTCCGCTGCCTTCGATGGCACAATCTCTTTAAAACGACGATATAATTCCATCAAGTCTTCTCTCAAAACTCCTTTTTCATATACCTTTTCAATCGCTTCATAAAACTTTACAACTGCTACCATTTCTTCATTTGACCAATCGTAATCAAGTGGATATTGATATTCCATTTTTGCACCTCATTCAGTATTCTTTCTTTTTTCATTATGCTACCTTTAAAAGAACCTTTTATTCTTCACTATAGCCACTCTGCATTATACACCATTTATCCATTTCAATGGAATTGTCTTCCTCTTTGCGGTATTTAAAATATAACCATTAAACATACTCACCTTGAAAATGAGATTTTTCTATACATCTATAATTATTGGTGATATAATGCTTTTGTTTTATAGAAAGTAAAGTGAGACTACCATCCCCAAAAAAGCTTTTGTGAATGGCAGGAAAACAAGTCACGTTCTAAAAGTTAGTCATCTTAAATTCCTTTTAGAATGAGATGAAATCATATAAAACAAATTCTAATAAATATTACGAAGAAGAAGGGGTGTATAGATTGTCCCAATACGAAACACCATTGTTTACCGCTTTAGTTGAGCACAGTAAGCGAAATCCCGTTCAATTCCATATTCCAGGTCATAAAAAAGGACAGGGCATGGATCCAACATTTCGCGAATTTATTGGGCATAATGCATTAGCAATTGATTTAATTAACATTGCGCCACTCGATGATTTACATCATCCAAAAGGTATGATTAAAGAAGCTCAGGATTTAGCCGCCGCTGCTTTCGGTGCAGATCATACTTTCTTTTCTATTCAAGGTACAAGTGGTGCAATTATGACAATGGTGATGAGCGTTTGCGGCCCTGGCGATAAAATCCTCGTGCCACGAAACGTGCATAAATCTGTAATGTCAGCTATTATTTTCTCAGGTGCAAAACCGATTTTCATGCATCCTGAGATTGATCCGAAGCTTGGTATTTCACACGGGATCACAATGCAGTCTGTCAAAAAAGCTCTCGAAGAGCACTCAGATGCAAAAGGCTTACTTGTTATTAATCCAACATACTTTGGGTTTGCTGCAGATTTAGAGCAGATTGTAAAATTAGCTCATTCTTATGATATTCCTGTACTTGTTGATGAGGCTCACGGTGTTCATATCCATTTTCATGATGAACTACCAATCTCGGCTATGCAAGCAGGTGCAGATATGGCAGCAACAAGTGTTCACAAATTAGGAGGGTCTTTAACCCAAAGCTCTATTCTTAATGTAAAAGAAGGCCTTGTGAACGTAAAGCATGTCCAATCCATTATTAGCATGCTTACGACAACATCAACTTCTTACATTTTGTTAGCATCCCTTGATGTTGCTAGAAAACGTCTTGCTACAGAAGGAAAAGTTCTCATAGAACAAACAATACAATTAGCTGAACATGTTCGTGATGCTATTAATGCTATTGAGCATCTTTATTGTCCTGGAAAAGAAATGCTAGGAACAGATGCTACTTTTAACTATGATCCTACAAAGATAATTGTATCTGTAAAAGATTTAGGTATTACTGGCCATGAGGCTGAAGTATGGCTTAGAGAACATTACAACATTGAAGTAGAACTCTCTGATTTATATAACATACTTTGTCTTATCACTTTTGGAGATACCGAAAGTGAAACTGATACACTTATCACAGCATTACAAGATTTAGCAACAACATACAGAAATAGAGTAGATAAAGGTGTTCAAGTACAAGTAGACATTCCAGAAATACCTGTGCTAGCACTCTCTCCTAGAGATGCTTTTTATTCAGAGACGGAAGTCATTCCATTTGAAAACGCAGCAGGTCGTATAATAGCTGATTTTGTTATGGTTTATCCGCCAGGGATTCCAATCTTTACTCCGGGGGAAATTATTACACAAGAAAACTTAGAGTATATTCGTAAAAATTTAGAAGCAGGGTTACCTGTACAAGGACCCGAAGATATGACGTTACAAACATTACGTGTTATTAAAGAGTACAAGCCTATCAGTTGATAGGCTTTTCTTTCACCTTTTTTTCCTTTTCTCATACGATATTAAAGAATGTAACGTATAGGTGGGGATACTATTATGATTGTAATAGGCCGTTCTATTGTACATCCTTATATCACAAATGAATATGAGCCCTTTGCAGCTGAGAAACAACAAATTTTATCCATAATGGCAGGAAATCAAGAAGTTTATTCCTTCCGAACAGCTGATGAACTCAGCTTTGATCTTAATTTACGAGTTAACATTATTACTTCCGCGCTAGAACTTTTTCAAAGTGGATTTCAGTTTCGTACATTTCAACAATCTTTTTGCAACACTCAGTTTTGGGAAAGAACATCACTTGGCGGATTTAAACTACTTCCAAACATACCGCCTTCCATTGCCATCCAAGATATTTTCAAAAACGGAAAACTATATGGAACTGAATGCGCAACCGCTATGATAATTATTTTTTACAAAGCATTACTATCATTGTATGAGGAAAAAACTTTCAACCGGCTATTTGCAAACCTTTTACTTTATACATGGGACTATGATCATGATTTAAAGCTCATAACAAAAACGGGTGGCGATCTTGTTCCAGGCGATCTCGTTTACTTTAAAAATCCACAAGTGAATCCAGCTACAATCGAGTGGCAAGGAGAAAACACAATCTATTTAGGAAATTTCTTTTTTTACGGACATGGCGTAGGTGTAAAAACAAAAGAGGAAATTATCTACTCATTAAATGAACGACGAGTCCCTTATGCATTTATTTCGGCTTTCTTGACTGATACTATTACTCGTATCGATAGTCGTATTATGAGCCACTACAGTTCGCCTAGCACACCACAAACATCAATAGGATTTATTCCAATTAGAGATGATGCAATCGTTGCAACAGTCGGACATACAACTACAATCTATTAAAAAAACGCCTACATGTGTAGGCGTTTTTTCTTCATTATTAAGCTTTTGAGTGTTCCTTTTGGTCACATTCGCAATGAGATCCACATTTCCCATAAAGTACTGTTGATTTTTCATCTTCAAAATGTCCGATTGTTCCTTCACATACTTGGCATACGATTGTTCCCATTTTTCATTTCCCCCTGAGTTTTAATAATAATCTACTTATTTATAATTAAGCTTTCGCATTGTCTCTATTAGCACATTCACAATTTGTACCACATTTCCCGTAAAGCACTGTCGTTTTTTCATCTTCAAAATGTCCGATTGTTCCTTCACATACTTGGCATACGATTGTTCCCATTTTTCATTTCCCCCTAAGTTTATGGTCCTAAAAACTTTTAGCTGTCCATTTCCTATCAATTATTGGGCTTTTGTATGCTCTGTGTGATCACATCCGCAAGATCCACATTTCCCGTAAAGTACCGTTACTTTCTCATCTTCGAAGTGTGCAATTGTACCTTCACAATCTTGACATACGATTGTTCCCATTTTTCATTTCCCCCTAAGTTTATAATCCCAAAAACTTTTTGTAACCGCTTAACTTTCTGTCTTTATTTTAATATGTTATACTTTTTACGTCAATAGGTTTTTAGTATAACACATTAAATATTTTAAAATTAAATTAGTATGCGATATTAACACAAAAAAACAGTCATATCTCATACGTACGACTGTTTCTTGTTAATTATTCTTCATACTCCGCATGCAAAGAAGTAGACGGAACAAGAAATTTAAAAAACTGAGCTAGCTCCTCTGCCTCCTCTTCCGACCCTAACTTAAAAGTTTCTTGTATATAAGGAACATTTTCCACATCATCTCGTCCAAGCAAAGTAGATCTCCCTGTTTGCATACAAACAATAAGTGGCTTTCCAAAAAACATATTTGTATAAATAACTCCAAAATCATAACGTGTATCATGCGTCATAAATCCTAAAAATCGTACCTTCACACTTTCATGCTCATCATACAATTTTTCAAACATCAGTTTCCACCTTTCTCAATAACATTTCCTACTCAATAATATATTAAACAAAAAAAGTAATACTCCTTTTAATTGTCAAAAAATTCAGTAGGATGTAGAATGATATTATTCTACTAAACAAGGGGGTAAATTTGTATGCAACACGCCTTTATCACACTTGTACCTAAATCCAATCAACAATCTGTTTCAATAGAGGATGTCAAACATCTTTTTCATAACTATAAAACCGTTACTTCCAAGACTGGTGATCAAATTAATTACGCCTATACAAATACAGCTTTTCCTTATGAAATATTAGATACATCAGCAACAACATTAAAGCTCCAATCGAGTCACGACCGATATAATTCTATTTATGTGGGGATTGGAATAAAAAAGGAACAATCTTTCATACAGATTTCTTTACCCACCACAGCAACATTTGGCGATAAAGGAAAAGCAAATGAATTTAGCCGTTTTCTAGCGAAGAAATTGGAAGGAGAATTACAATTATTTAATGGAAGAACAATGTATTTCTATAAACGTTAATTTAAAAAATAGAGAATATGATTAAAAAAAGTATGCAATTTGAACACGTAAGGAATAATGCCTGTTTCCTTACGTGTAATACAAAACATGCAATCACATATGCCAAATAAAGAAATACGAAAAAGAGAATTACTTTATAATGAAACTTATCACCATTCGATAATGTTAATACGATGGAAAAACCACTCCATAATAGAAAATGATAAAATATAACATGTAATATTCTCATGGAACCTTCTCCTTTGACATGCTCTATTTTATTAATATATGGGATTAAGTTTGAATCAATTACATATTATATGAAAGTATATACTGCTTTTGGATTAACGTATGTTCTGACGATTCATTTAAAGTATTATATATATTCATTCGACAAGTACATATAAAGACCTTGCAAGCCATTATATTAAAATAAAAATAACCCATCTCTTTAAATAAGAGATGGGTTATTTACATTACTTAAATTATTTTACAATGTGAATTGGCATTCCAAGAGCAACTTCAGCTGCTTCCATTGTGATTTCACCTAATGTTGGGTGAGCATGGATTGTTTGAGCGATATCTTCTGCTGTCATTCCAGCTTCGATAGCTAAACCAATCTCAGAGATAATATCAGAAGCGCCTGCACCTGCAACTTGTGCACCTACAAGAAGACCATCTTCTTTACGTGTTACAAGTTGTAAGAAACCGTCAGTGCTGTTTAATGATAACGCACGACCGTTTGCAGCGAATGGGAACTTAGATACAGCTACTGTCATTCCTGCTTCTTCAGCTTGTTTCTTAGTGTAACCAACAGATGCTAATTCTGGATCAGTGAAGCATACTGCAGGAATTCCGATGTAATCGATAGCTGATGCATGGCCACTAATTGCTTCAACAGCTACTTTACCTTCGTAAGAAGCTTTGTGAGCTAATGGTGGTCCAGGAACGATATCACCGATTGCATAGATGTTTGGTACGTTTGTACGGCATTGCTCATCGATTTCGATGATACCGCGGTCAGTCATTTTAACTCCAACTTGCTCAAGACCGATTTCTTGAGTGTTTGGACGACGACCTACAGTTACTAATACGTAATCTGCTTCTACAGTTTGGATTTCACCTTTAACTTCGAAGCTAACTTTTACGCCAGTTTCTGTTTCTTCAACGCCTTTAGCCATAGCTTTTGTATGGATATTTACGTTACCTTTCTTTTGAAGAGCACGTTTAACAACAGAGCTCATTGCTTTTTCGAAACCAGCTAAGATTTCGTCGCCAGCTTCTACTACAGTAACTTCTGTACCGAAGTTAGCATATGCAGTACCTAATTCCATACCGATGTAACCGCCGCCGATTACAACAAGTTTTTTAGGAATTTCAGGTAAGCTTAAAGCGCCTGTAGAGTTGATAACACGTTTAGAGTATTTGAATCCAGGAATTTCGATTGGTGTAGAACCAGTTGCAAGAACAGCATTTTTAAACGTATAAGTTTGTGCTGCATCTTCAGTCATTACGCGTAATGTGTTAGCATCTACGAAGTAAGCTTCACCGCGAATGATTTCAACTTTGTTACCTTTAAGAAGGCCTTCAACACCGCCAGTTAATTTCTTAACTACGCCGTTTTTCCATTCTTGAACTTTTGTAAAGTCAACTTTTACGTTCTCTGCAGTGATACCCATGTCATCAGAATGCATTGCATTCTCATAACGGTGACCTGCATTGATTAACGCTTTTGAAGGAATACATCCAACGTTTAAGCATACGCCACCAAGGTTAGCTTTTTCAATGATTGCTACCTTTTGACCTAATTGTGCTGCACGAATTGCCGCAACGTATCCACCAGGACCTGCACCAACAACGACTGTATCTAATTCAATTGGGAAATCTCCTACTACCATTGTTATTACGCCTCCATTACTAATAATTGTGGGTCATTCAATAGACGTTTAATTTGGTTTAATGCTTTTTGAGCAGTTGCGCCGTCAATTAAACGATGGTCAAAGCTTAGAGATAATGCTAATACTGGAGCTGCAACGATTTCACCGTTTTTCACAACTGGTTTCTCAGCGATACGGCCGATACCAAGGATTGCTACTTCTGGGTGATTGATAACTGGAGTGAACCATTGTCCACCTGCAGAACCAATGTTTGTAATTGTGCAAGAAGCACCTTTCATTTCAGCTGGAGCTAAACGACCGTCACGTGCTTTACCAGCAAGTTCATTAATCTCGTTAGAGATAGTAAAGATAGATTTACGATCTGTATCTTTAACAACTGGTACTAATAGACCTTTGTCTGTATCAGCTGCGATACCGATGTTGAAGTAATGTTTATGAACGATTTCTTGAGAAGCATCGTCTAAAGCAGTATTCAACATTGGGAATTCACGTAATGCAGATGTTAAAGCTTTTACAACGTATGGAAGGTAAGTTAATTTAATACCTTTGTCAGCTGCAACAGCTTTGAACTTCTTACGGTGAGCAACAAGTTCTGTTACATCTACTTCATCCATTAATGTTACGTGAGGAGCTGTATGCTTAGAGTTAACCATTGCTTTTGCAATCGCTTTACGGATACCACTCATTTTCTCACGAGTTTCTGGATATTCACCAGCTGGGATTGGTTGTGCTTTTGGTGCTTCTTCTTTCGCTGCTGCTGGAGTAGCTTCTACTGCTGCTGGAGCCTCAGTTGCTGCTACAGTTTGTCCACCATTTGCAAATGCATCGATGTCAGTTTTCACAACGCGGCCGTTCTTACCAGAACCAGCTACTTTATGAATATCTACACCTTTTTCACGAGCATATTTACGAACAGATGGCATAGCGATAACGCGCTCATTTACTACTTCTGCAGTTGCTGCTGGAGTAGCTTCCGCTGCTGGAGCTTCTACTGCTGCTTCTTCAGCTGCTGGAGCCGCATCATGATCGTCACCTTTAAATTTAAGGTTTTCGTATCCAGGAGCATCAAATTTAATTAATGTATCTCCTACAATTGCAACTGTTCCTTCTTCTACAAGTACTTCAAGTACTTTACCTTTAACAGGAGAAGGGATTTCTACTACTGCTTTATCATTTTGTACTTCAAGAAGTACATCGTCTTCATTTACTTCATCGCCTGGTTTAATAAACCATTTTACGATTTCACCTTCGTGGATACCTTCACCGATATCTGGTAGTTTAAATTCAAATGCCACGGAATTCAGCCCCCTGATTCATTTCATTATTATGGAATATGTACAAAAGAAACCAGCATGTGCTGATTTCTTTTGCACATGAAAAACTAAAAATTAGAAGTTCATTACTTTGTTAACAGCTTCAACAATATCTTTGTGGTTTGGTAACCATACGCTCTCAGCTTGAGAGAATGGGAATACTGTATCAGCAGCTGCAACACGTACAACTGGAGCTTCTAAGTTTAAGATTGCACGATCATTAATTTCCGCTACAACGTTAGCTGCAATACCAGCTTGTTTTTGAGCTTCTTGAACTACAACTACGCGACCTGTTTTTTCAACAGAAGCGATGATTGTTTCGATATCTAATGGTTGAACTGTACGTAAGTCAACAACCTCTAAAGAGATACCTTCTTTTTCAAGTTCTTCAGCAGCTTTTAATGCAGCGTGAACCATAGCACCGTAAGCGATAACAGATACATCTGTACCTTCACGTTTGATATCAGCTTTACCTAAATCAATTGTGTAATCGCCTTCTGGTACATCTTGACGGAATGAACGGTATAATTTCATATGCTCTAAGTAAATAACTGGATCGTTGTCACGAATCGCAGAGATTAAAAGACCTTTTGCATCGTATGGAGTAGATGGAATAACAACTTTTAGACCAGGTTGTTGTGCCACTAATCCTTCTAAGCTATCAGCATGTAGTTCAGGAGTATGAACACCACCACCGAATGGAGAACGAATTGTTACTGGAGCAGTCCAACGTCCACCAGAACGGTAACGCATACGAGCTAATTGACCAGAAACTGAATCCATTACTTCATAAATGAAACCGAAGAATTGGATTTCTGGAACTGGACGGAAACCTTCAAGTGCAAGTCCAACTGCAAGTCCACCAATACCAGACTCTGCAAGTGGAGTATCCATTACACGATCTTCACCAAATTCAGCTTGTAAACCTTCAGTAGCACGGAATACTCCGCCGTTTACACCAACGTCTTCACCAAACACAAGTACGTTAGGATCATTTTTCATTTCAACGCGTAAAGCATCAGTGATTGCTTGAATCATTGTCATTTGAGCCATGGCTTACTTCGACTCCTTTTCTTTGTAAATTTCATATTGTTCAGCTAAGTTGTAAGGCATTTTTTCGTACATGATTTCCATTAAATCAGTAACTTTTTGTTTTGGAGCTTGGTCAGCCTTAGCAATTGCTTGTTTGATATCTTCTTTTGCTTCTTCGATTACTTTCTCTTCAACTTCTTGAGACCATAGGCCTTTGTTTTCTAAGAATGCACGGAAGCGTACGATTGGATCTTTTTGTTCCCATTCGTTTTCGATATCTTTTGTACGGTAACGAGTTGGGTCATCACCAGCCATTGTATGTGGACCATAACGGAATGTTAAAGTCTCGATTAAAGTAGGGCCTTCGCCGTTTACTGCGCGCTCACGAGCGAAAGCAGTTGCTGCGTATACAGCTAATGGATCCATACCGTCTACTTGAATTCCGTAAATACCTGCTGCTACTGCTTTTTGTGCTACAGTTTTAGCTGCAGATTGCTTTTCTACTGGAGTAGAGATTGCATAACGGTTGTTTTGTACAACGAAGATTGCTGGAGCTTTGAATGCACCCGCAAAGTTCATACCTTCGTAGAAGTCACCTTGTGAAGCACCACCGTCACCAGTGTAAGTAATTGCAACAGATTTTTTACCACGTAATTTCATACCTAACGCAACACCAGCAGTTTGGATGATTTGCGCACCGATAATGATTTGTGGAGCAAGTGCATTTACATTCTCAGGCATTTGGTTACCCATGAAATGTCCACGAGAGAATAAGAATGCTTGATATAATGGTAGACCGTGCCATACTAATTGTGGCACATCACGATATCCTGGTAAGATGAAATCTTCTGCTTCAAGTGCGAAATGACTTGCTAATTGAGAAGCCTCTTGTCCAGCAGTTGGTGCGTAGAAACCTAAACGTCCTTGACGGTTTAAAGAAATAGAACGTTGATCTAGTACGCGAGTATACACCATACGGCGCATTAATTCTTTTAATTGATCATCAGATAATTCAGGCATAGCTGCTTCATTCACAACTTCGCCTTTTTCATTTAAAATTTGTAATGTTTCAAATTGAGCTGCAATAGCTTTCATTTGCTCATCAACATTAAATAGGGTCTTTTTTGTTTTAGTACCCATTCCGTTCACCTCTTCCTCTCTTGAACCATATTCTGAAACGCTTTCACTATCTATTGGCTAGACTGAAAGCGCAACAATGTAAACCAACAAATTTGTCTGTCGGTTGAGAATAATTTTGTGTACCTAACAATCTGTACTAATGTTTTTTCAAAAACATATTAATACAATCTTGATCACGTTTTTTAGTTTACAACTATTCTAATTACGATGTCAATTACTTTGAATACGTTTTTTTATAAATAATATGCAGGTTTCCTCTACACAAACGTGTTTTTATTTTTCACATCTGTATTAGTAAGCAATAGCCTACTGTTATATTATTCCCTTTTTAACTTATTTTTTCTCTTAGAATAATATGTAAACGATTTAATTCTCTTTAGTTTTTCTCTCTTCTCAATAAAATTATACAAACACTTCTTCCTTTTATAGGTAAATACCTATACATTTCTGACCCGTCCTCCATACATTATAGTAACCGCAGTATAGCGGGAAATGATAAAGGAGGTCATCTCATGTACGGATACTCATATTGCTATCCAACAACTTGTTCATATCCTTCCTACGGTTATGGCGGTTCTTGTGGCGGGTCTGGATGCGGCTTCGCCTTAATTGTTGTGTTGTTTATCCTTTTAATTATCGTTGGTGCTGCTTGCATTCGCTAATGTAAATTGAAACAACTATGGAAAGAAACAGACGGCTTTGCCGTCTTTTCTTTTTAATACATAACTTATCTATAGAAGATTTGTTTCCAAATAGCTCTTCCTTACTTGCCGATGACTTTTTTTATCTCCTTTGGTAGACTAAAGAAGAAAGGAGAGATTACATATGCTTACAATGAATGAGGTAATTCGTGAAGGAAATCCTATTTTGCGCGATGTCGCAGAAGAGGTCTCCTTACCTGCTAGCGAGAAAGATACAAATACCCTTAAAGAAATGATTGAATTTGTAATAAATAGCCAGGACGCTGAAATGGCTGAAAAATATAATTTACGCCCCGGAATCGGATTAGCGGCTCCGCAAATCGGTATTTCAAAGAAAATGATTGCGGTTCATGTAACTGATACGAACGGTACGTTATATAGCTACGCATTATTTAACCCAAAAATCATTAGTCATTCTGTTGAACGTACATATTTACAAAACGGTGAAGGCTGTCTATCTGTAGACCGTGAAGTACCTGGTTATGTCCCTCGTTACACAAGAATTACAGTAAAGGCAACAACTATTAACGGGGAAGACGTAAAACTGCGATTAAAAGGTTTACCAGCAATTGTATTCCAACATGAAATCGACCATTTAAACGGTGTTATGTTCTATGACCATATTAATAAAGACAATCCATTTGCGGCTCCCGATGATTCAAAACCTCTAGAGCGATAATAATAAAAAGGCGGAAGTTAACCTTCCGCCTTTTTATTATCTGAAATGGGTTCCATATTCACTTATAACAATCCAGCCCATTTTAATCCATGATATATACCGTCTTCACTTACATCGTTTGTCACATGATTTGCAAGTTTTTTCAAGTCTTCATGACCATTTCCCATCACAATACCTGTGCCTACTGCTTCAATCATTTCTAAATCGTTTAAGCCATCCCCAAATGCATACACTTGTTCACGGTTAAATCCTAATTTTTCAATGAACTTCTCAATCCCTTTTGCCTTAGAACCACCATTTGGAATGATGTCCATTGAATACGCATGCCAACGAATAAAATGAAAATCTGGATACTGATTAATGAACTTTTCCTCTTCATTTACTTCACAGAAAAGAAGCGTTTGATAAATATCACGTTTCTCATAAAAATCAGGTTCATATGCCGGATGATCAAATTGCAAGCTTCCAAAACCTTCTTTTACATAATCATGATATTCCACTGACGCTCTCATCTCTTGATGGTCAAGATATACAAGTGGATATCCTTCTTGTTTTGCAAACTGGGTAAACTTATGCAGAGCCGCTGGGTGTAACGGATTATTAAATATTGTCTCACCTTCAAATACAACGTACTGTCCATTAAAACTAACATAATTATGTATATTGAGTTCCTTACGAATATCTTCAAACATAAATGGCGCACGCCCTGTCGCGATTGCTACGTGCACACCTTTTTCTTGTAAATCTTTTACTGCATCACGTGTAGATTGTGGAATTTTTTTATCATGATCTAATAATGTTCCATCAATATCAAAAAAGACAATTTTATCATTCATTTGTCAAAATCCTTTCTGGCACTCTATATTCCTATTTTGATTATCACTTTTCAAATTTCAAAAAAAAGTATAACATATTAAACATCTGTGAAGAAAGCGTTCACTTTCTGACCTTATTTATGAAATATGCATATAATATTAGTAAAAAATGTGGATACTTGTTCGGATGAATTTTCTTTTCTATTCTTCCTCATACTATATCTATAACTAACGGCTACTAATCGTTACTACAGGATAACTTACACTATACTAAAAAGAACAAGATTCACTATTCACTTCTAATCTTCTTTCTTGTACGGGAGACGGAGTTATCATTAGTAACATGCATGTTTAAAATAAGGAAAGGAAGGAGTAATCATGCTGAAGAAGCTGAAGAAAAAGCTCAAGCGTTATTTAAACGATTTAGTCCGTAAGAAGACAATCGCTTAAATTGTGCCCATTTCGGGCTTTTTCTTCATTCTCGTTCGAAAAAACATGAAAATCATGACTGTTTGCTTTATAATAAGTAACAGATAATGCAAAACATAGACAAGGAGAGGTTTTCCCAATGATTTTTAAAGTATTTTATCAAGAAAAATTAACTGAGGTCCCAGTACGTGAAAATACAAAAGTTTTATATTTAGAGGCTACGTCTCAAAAGGATGTTCGTAAAAAATTACAAAAGTTCGCATATAATATCGAGTTCGTTCAGTCTGTTACTGGTGCTCATCTTGAATATGAAAAACAAAACGCTGATTTAATATTAGCGGAGATCGTATAGTCATATGAAATTCCTAAAAAATGATCAAGCTGCCGTTTTTGCCCTCGGTGGTCTTGGTGAAATCGGTAAAAATACATATGCTGTTCAATTTCAAGATGAAATTATTATAATTGACGCTGGAATTAAATTTCCAGAAGACGAACTCCTCGGGATCGATTATGTAATACCAGATTACACTTATTTTGTGCGAAACGAAGATAAAATTAAAGGGTTATTCATTACACATGGTCACGAAGATCATATTGGTGGAATTCCTTATCTATTACGTCAAGTAAACATTCCAATTTACGGCGGAAAATTAGCAATTGCCCTAATAAAAAACAAATTAGAAGAGCACGGATTACTTCGTAAAGCGAAACTTTATGAAATTCAAGAAGATGATGTTATTAAATTTAAAAAGACATCTGTTTCCTTCTTCCGTACAACTCACAGTATTCCAGATTCATACGGAGTTGTTGTGAAAACACCTCAAGGACAAGTCGTTCATACAGGTGATTTCAAATTCGATTTCACACCAGTCGGTGAGCCAGCAGATTTAACAAAAATGGCCGAAATCGGAAAAGACGGTGTACTTTGTCTCTTATCTGATAGTACAAACAGTGAAGTACCAAACTTTACGATGTCTGAGCGTCGTGTTGGTGATAGTATTCAAGATATATTCCGTAAAGTAGAAGGTCGTATTATCTTCGCAACCTTTGCATCAAATATCCATCGCTTACAACAAGTTGTTGAGGCCGCTGTTGAAAACAATCGTAAAGTAGCTGTATTTGGTCGAAGTATGGAAGCAGCTATTGAAATCGGACAAAACCTTGGTTATATCCGATGTCCAAAGGATACATTCATAGACACATCTCAGCTAAACCGCCTACCAGCTAATAAAGTTGTTATTTTATGTACAGGTAGTCAAGGGGAGCCGATGGCAGCACTTTCACGTATTGCCAATGGTACACATCGTCAAATTCAAATTATCCCTGGCGATACAGTTGTTTTCTCTTCTTCACCAATCCCAGGCAATACAATTAGTGTAAGTCGTACAATTAACATGTTGTACCGTGCTGGCGCTGATGTAATCCATGGTAAACTCTCAAATATTCATACGAGTGGACACGGTGGACAAGAAGAACAAAAGTTAATGTTACGTCTTATTAAGCCGAAATATTTCATGCCAATTCATGGTGAATATCGTATGCAGCGTATGCATATGAAATTAGCTAATGATTGTGGTATTCCAGAAGAAAATTGTTTCATTATGGATAATGGCGATGTTCTTGCTTTACGTTCTGATGAAGCAAGCGTAGCTGGGAAAATCCCATCTGGCTCTGTCTATATCGATGGAAATGGTATTGGAGATATCGGGAATATCGTATTACGTGATCGTCGCATTCTTTCTGAAGAAGGACTTGTTATTGTAGTTGTAAGCATTGATATGAAAGAATTTAAAGTTGCAGCAGGACCTGATATCATCTCGCGTGGTTTCGTTTATATGCGTGAAAGCAGCGATTTAATCAACGATGCTCAAACATTAATTACAACACATTTAGAAAAAGTAATGGAGCGAAAAACAACACAATGGTCTGAAATTAAAAATGAGATTACAGACACATTAGCACCATTCCTATACGAAAAAACGAAACGCCGTCCAATGATTTTACCAATCATTATGGAAATATAAGAAAAAGGACAATGCCTCCTCGGCATTGTCCTTTTCTCTTATCTTAAAAAATGCTTAAAACGATCTACTTCATCGTCATGACCAATTACAATTAATATATCTCCCGCTTGAATGTTTTCTGTAGCTCGAGGAGATACGATAACTTCTTTTCCACGTTTAATTGCTACAATGTTCAAACCAAACTTCGCACGAATATCTAATTCAATTAAAGAGTGCCCATCAATTTTTTTATTTGCAATAATCTCTACAATACTATGCTCATCTGAAAGCTCTAGGTAATCTAACACATTACTTGATGCGATATTATTAGCAATCCTTTTTCCCATATCTCGTTCTGGATGCACAATATGATCTGCCCCTATTTTACTTAACACTTTTTCATGATAGTCATTTTGAGCTTTCACAGTAATATTTTTCACACCTAATTCTTTCAAAATTAACGTTGTTAAAATACTTGAATTTAAATTATCTCCAATAGCAACGACTACATGATCAAAATTGCGAATACCAAGACTTTTTAATACCATCTCATCTGTAGAATCTGCAATTACGGCATGCGAAGCTATATTTGCAAACTCATTAATTTTATCCTCATCTGAATCAATTGCCATTACTTCCATACCTAATTGAGCGAGTTCTCGGCAAATACTTCCACCAAAACGTCCAAGCCCAATAACAGCAAATTCTTTCTCTTTTTCGCCCACAGGAATTCCTCCAATAACATCAAATACTATGTACTTTTATTGTAACATACTTTAGATTCGCTACAAAAACCTGTATATAATTCTTATTTTTGTTTTTGCATATAAAAATACTGTTGTAAATAAAATGCGATACCGAAAATTAACATACCGAATACAAATATATTTCCAAATGAACTAAATGTTTCAAAAACGAACAATAACGTTTCTTGTCCGAAAAAAGCAAATAATAATTGTGTAAATGCGAATAACAATGCCAATATATAATGATGTTGATGGAATAAATAATGTGTTGCGCCTAAAAAAGCTATAAACGAAACAATAAAAATCCACCAAGTTTCTAAAAACAGTTGCCAATTAGTAAATTGATATCCATTTACTAATATCGCAATAATTCCTATAACTGCCATCGTCGGCACACTCCATAATAATGCACGCCCTCTAAAGAAGCGTGTACCTTTTGCATCGCCTTTTTCATTTGCAATGTATGTTAGCACGACAGTACTTATATACAAAACAGACAGGATTGTTAAAACAATAATAAGCCAAAAATGTAATTGATAATATTCATGTTCTATATTCGTCACGATTGCAGCTAACATACATGGAATTAGCATTCCCGTCCAACCATCTACTTTTCTTTCATTCCAAAATACCGTATTACCAATCCGAATTCCTAATAGCATAAAAATAATGATACCTAGCACAAATAATGTAGTCTTATTCCCTACTAAGCTCGTTGAGAAAGCAATTAATCCAATAAATAAAAAAAGAACAAATCCATTCATAATTTCTAGTACAGGTGACAAATATCTTTTCACCCATTTGTATGTTTCTTCATATTCACTATTATTCGCTAAACGATAGGCGTAAAAACTTATCCCAAAATAAACCGCCGCAATAATAACATATGCATATAAGACGAAACATAAAATCGCACTGCTAATTTGCACGTAATTCCCCACCCTTTTTTCTATGTATCACATTAATTTTACACACTTTTCATACTAAAAGTAAACATATATAGGTAGTTAAATAATTATCTTCTCTATTAGCAATAATTAATAATGAGCAGTGGCTAAAAACCCCCTGCTCATTATTAAAACACCAAATGTAACTTTACTCATTTGTATGAAAATGTCTAACACTAACAAATATGAAAGTTATTTTCGTCTCGGAACTAAGAAGTCCCCACTCTAAACTGTTGCACAATTAGCGCGGAAGTTCACTTTCGATTTCCCTTCCACTTCACATATTGATTTAAAAATACAATCGCTTTCTCAATAGCCTCTTCGTCTGGTTTTAATTTCGCATGATGTAAACCATATTCTGAATTTACTCCAAGCCAAAACATAAATCCAGGTATCTCTCGAAGCATATAACCAAAGTCTTCACCTGTCATTGCCTCCGTGCATGTAATTACATCTATATTCGTTTGTTCACGAGTAAATTGCATAAACTCTCTCGTTAACTCTTCATGGTTATACACTTGATGATACATCGCTCCGTAGTCAATAACAGCTTCACATTGAAATGCAGCTTCTATTCCCGCAACAATTGCCTCAATTCGGCTTTTAACACGTTTCATTGAATCCACTGATAACGTTCGAATTGTTCCTTCTAAACGAGACTTTTCTGCGATGATGTTTTGGACTGTACCACCAGTGATTTTCCCAATTGTAATTACCGCACTGTCAAGAGGGTTCACATTACGACTAATAACTGATTGTAGTTGTGTAACGAGATGACTCGCTGCAACAATCATATCATTTGCTGTATGCGGATATGCAGCATGTCCACCTTTTCCTTTTAAATCAACGTATAACTCTGATGTATTCGCAAATAATAAACCTTCTTTTGTAGCAATTGTTCCCACAGAGTATTCAGGCGCAATATGAAGCCCAAGAATCATATTCGGCTTCCATTCTTTTAACTCTTCACTTTCTAACATAGGAAGTGCACCACCTGGACCTTCTTCAGCTGGTTGGAATATAAACACAAGATCATCGTCTATTCTTTCGCTTACAGCCGCTGTTAGAAGGCCTAAACCAATTGTTGTATGCAAATCATGCCCACACGCATGCATCATTCCTTCATGGATAGAAGAGAAGTCATATTCCGTTTCCTCTGTAATTGGTAGACCGTCTATATCTGCACGATAACCTATTATTTTTTCTGGATTTTTCCCATTTACTTTAACAATTACACCTGTTTTCCATGTTTTCACTTCCAAATATTCATTAGGAAGCGTTCCTATATAATCTAAAATATACTGTTGTGTTTTCCACTCTTTAAATCCGATTTCCGGAATTTTATGTAAATCTCTACGAACTTGGACAAACTTACTTACTGTCATTTTTACACCTCCATCTATAAAAAGCGTAAGAGCACATTCATGCTCTTACGCTTTTTGTTTTTTTATTTCTCTGGGTTTAATTGACGAAGCTCTTGTTTAATTTCAGTTTTTGCCTTTGTCTTCTCATCAATTTCTTTAATTACACGTGCTGGAGTTCCCGCAACAACTGTATATGGAGGTACATCTTCTGTTACAACTGCACCAGCTGCTACAACTGCACCTTTACCTACTGTAACGCCTTCTAGAACAACTACATTTGCACCAATTACAACATCGTCTTCAACGATAACTGGTTTTGCAGAAGGTGGCTCAATAACACCCGCAAGTACAGCACCTGCACCTACGTGACAGTTTTTGCCAACTGTTGCACGTCCACCAAGCACTGCGTTCATGTCGATCATAGTACCTTCGCCAATTACAGCACCGATATTAATTGTTGCATTCATCATGATAACAGCGTTGTCACCAATTTCAACATTGTCACGAATAATTGCGCCTGGCTCAATACGAGCTGTAATACCTTTTAAATCAAGCATTGGAATTGCAGAATTACGACGATCGTTCTCAACTACATAGTCAACAATGTGCTTGCTATTTTCATCAAGAATTGTCTTAATTTCAGACCATTCTCCGAATAATACACCAGATTTTTTATTTACAAATGCTTGTACTGTTTCAGGGAATGTTACTTCTTTTAAATCCCCTTTTATGTATACCTTTACAGGAGTTTTCTTTTCACTCTTTTGAATAAACGAAATAATTTCGTTAGCGTCCATCATTTTCATTCTTGTTGCCTCCTAAATCCATTTATAATGTTACTCTACCAAACGATAGGGCGAGTAGCAAGACAATAATCTTATTTTTCCATTTGAATTTCTTCTATAATTTCTAAAAATGCTTGCACTTGCTTCAACTGCCTTGCCGAGTCACTCGTCAATAACCATGTTTCTCTCGTTAATTGAACAGGTGTTTTATACATGTTTTCCTGCACTTCTTTTAAAACAGTCGAAGGTAAAAGAGCATAGCCTATACCATTTAAAACAAGCTGTTTGCACGTTTCAATTTGGTCAACTACAATCGTTCGCTTAGGTGGATTGGAAAATAATCCATACCACCAATTTTGTATTTGTCCATAGTAGGTCGAATCACTTTTAAATTGAATAAAAGGTCTATTTGTCTCTTTTAACATTGTAATATCTTTTATTTCTTTATCAACTAAGTATAATTCATCTTCAAATAATTGTTGCTTCTGACCTTTATATTCTTGTGTCCCTCTTAATATGGCGACGTGAACGTCTCCTTCATAAAATTGCTTTTGCACTTCACTACTCCAGCCAGTAAACAGAGATATCTTCACAGAAGGATACTTATGCACAAATTTTTTCAAAACAGGTGGAAGCCAATATTGACCAATGACTGACGCAACAGCTATTTTTAGCGTACCGTAGGTTTCCGTTCTAAAAAGAGCCAGTTCACTTTTAATATCCTCTTCTTTTTGTAACATTTCTTTTGCATAATTTGCAACTTTTTCCCCTTCAGGTGTAATTGTCAATCCTTTTTGTGAACGAATAAAAAATTTCATTCCCCATTGTTTCTCCATAGATTGTAATCGTTGACTAAGCGCAGGTTGGGAAACAAATAAACGTTCCGCCGCTTTTCTCATATTTGATTCCTGAGCTAACACAACCATCATTTGAAAATCATCGATTTGCAACTTTCTCCCTCTTTCCTTAGCTTCCATACACCTAATTTTAATAAGCATTTCATCTTTAATTTAATTGAACAATTTTATACATTAGAACCGTTTGTTAGTTCAAACTTTTCTTATGTTTTATGTCTTTTTAAATATAATACATACACAACTGATATGCACGAAAAAAAGTGACTTCTCCTTTTCTGTGAAGTCACTTTTCCTATGTTATCGATTATGCTGTCTCACTTTTTTATTCAACAATTTTAAAATAGCTCGACGTGTCAAAATACCCTCGAAGTAACCTTCTTCATTGACAGCGCAAATAAAAGGATGATCAATTGTCATTTCTAAAGCTTTTGCAAAGGAATCTTCTAACATAAGAACTGGAATCTCTTCCTTCATCACTTGTTCCACTTTCATATTCTCAAGTCTTTCAAACTCAATGCGCTCTAATCCTAAAATACCATCTAAAATCATAGCAGTACTAATCAACCCATGTAATTTATACGTAGGGTCTAAAACAGGAATCGCCGAATATCCAGATTTCACAAGAACGAGTAAAGCATGTTCTAAACCATTCCCTATTTGGACATGTGCTACTTTTTCTGATGAAATCATTAAATCCTTCACAAGAATTTGTTGAAACTCATCTTTCGGAATACTAATCATGTTACATCCCCCATTTTCCCTTTTTCCTGCTTACATTCTCTGATCCTATTCACATTTTATGATAGCGTTTTCATATTATTATTTTGTCCTGACATTCTTCTAATAAAAAAGATACACAGTTATTTTAGCATACAACATAAAAAAAAGACTACCATTCCGGTAGCGCTTAATACCCTTTATTTTTTAATCGGTAAAACAATCTTGTGATTTTTTTATATTGTGTCACATCTGTCTGTTTTAAACCATTCTCAATGTCTGTAAGCTCCACCGCTAAAATTTCGCTCGCATAATTTTGCTGAAACAGAATATCCAACAATAAATCTTCTTCTTCTCTCGTTAAAACAAATTCCTTTTCCATATGTCCCTCTCCTTGCCCTCACATCATCACTTTCATTATATAAAATTTTCAACTTATTTAATAGATGTAATATTCAGTTTTTAATAAAAGTATTTAATAACTGCGAATATATAGAAACCATTTCACATTATTTCGTATACCTGTTCGCATAACTAAACGCCGCATAAGCATCCGGTTTAATTTTTGCTGTTAATCCCATCGCTTGAATTTTCTTCGTCATATCTAAAATAAATTCTTTTGTTAAACCATCATTCCCAATATCTAAATGAATTTCCATTATGAATCCCGCTCCATCTTGAGCATATGGGTGCAATAAATCCCAGATTGTTTGTATATGATTTGGAGTAAATAGACAGGCAATTTCTTGACTAAACTGTGTTTCTAAATATATTTTCTCTCGCAAAGTTGCTGGCTTATTTTTTACTGATTTGTGATTCAAACATCCCCATGCTCCTTTTCCAACCCGATGAATATGTATCGCTGTAATAAACCTCGTATCCTTTTGATGTGCTTGTGAGTCTGTCCCAATAGATAAGCGATATAAATTTCGCGGATCCTTTTCAATGAAACTACAAATGCGGTTAAATACCATATCAAAATTCAAATGTCTCTCAGAAACATTATAAAATGTATGTTCACCGTCCACATAGTCACGTCCTTTCAATTAGACAGACCTTTCGTATTCTCATTGTATGGGACAAAAACAAAAATTATAACTCACTACCCTTTATTCGTTTCAATATTTCGGATTACATAATGACAAAACCTACACGTATAAATTACATTTTGATTAGACTGAGCAGTTAATACATGATTAATTTCCGCATGACTGTGACAATTAGGACAAATAACAATCGGTAAGCGTTCCATCCTTTTCACCTCCTATTACTATTTACTACCATTGTAGGACAAATAAAAAATTCCTATACATATACATTTGTGGAAGTTCTTTTGTTTGATTGCGACTTCCACAAATGTATAGCCTATTAATTAATATAACTAAAAAAGGTACTGCCAAATGGCAGTACCTTTTTTATATGTATCAAGAAATGATGTCGTAAATCTCAATTGCAACCATGTCGATGTTGTCGAATTGATACACTTGAGGTTTTTCACCTTGTTGATACACTTCTAACTCATACATTTCACTTTTATCGAAAAATTTCACGCTACATTTGCGCTCACCGTTCACTTCAAAATAGCGTTGTGCTACTTCACCGCTTTCAGCTTGTTCTTGTAGACTAACAAGTCGAGTTAAAATTCCTTGGAGTAGAGACATGAAATCTCTCCTTTCTCTGATCTTCCTACCAATAGGTTTTACAGCTATACTCATTCTATCCGTCATAACAGAAAAAATGTTCCACACTCTAGGATAAAGGTTCTTGGCCAGAAACTCAACTAAAATTTGTCGAAATACGAAGGAAAAAGAAGAAAGAATATCTTTTTCCTTCTTTATTGCTCTTTTTATACTGACAGAATATAATAAAACACAGAAAAAGGGAGGAATTACAATGAAAAAAATTGAGGTTTATACACAGCCTGATTGTCCGCCTTGTACCATTGTGAAAGAATTTTTAAAACATAATGACGTTGCGTATGAAGAATTTGACGTAAAAAAAGACGCCGCTGCACGCAATCGTCTGTTATATGACTATGACTCCTATTCAACTCCAACAGTTGTAATTGACGGAGAAGTTGTCGCAGGTTTTCAAATTGAAAAATTACAACAGCTACTTGGTATAGAATAGGAATAGGGAGAAACCTATTCCTATTCTCATAATTGTTGTAACCTTTTTATTTCAGTCAAAAGTTCCTGACTTTCATGATACCCTGCTAATTTCCATTTCCCATTATCCTTTTGTAATGTCACAATTTGATATTGTCCACTTTTTGCCCGTTCATAGACATATAAATTTTTATGTTCCTCATCATATGACATTTTTGTTTCTGAATTAAAGGAAAACGGAGCTTCTTTTGCTGGAAGTAAATACTCACCACTTTGTTTTTCATTTCTACTGTTTTCATCTGTAAAAACTTGAAGGAAATTATTTGTAAAATATGGTGATAACGTCTCTATCATCTTATTCATTGGTATTTGCTTCCCTCGAATTGAAAATTGCGTCTCATAACCTTTTTGTATCGTTGTAAACACTTCTTTCCGATCCACTTTCACTTCTTCTTTCCCTAAAACAGTTGTGACACTATAGCCAACTAGAAAGGCAACACATATAAATAGAACAAACCATATTCCATATTTCCTCATTTTTTCACCTTCCTTTTAAAAGAGCTTGTCTTTGTAGTATTCATTGTAACAATGATTATGCAAAGACAGGGATGATTTCGTTCGTAAAATCTTTACAACGATAGACAGCATTTTCATTATTATTTTCACTATTACCAATTTATGATAAAAACAAACAAAAAAATGCACGAATCTCTTCGCGCATTAAAATAAAACGTCTTCTTCATATAAATATTCATAAGATAAATCTATAAATAAAAAGTTTTCATCATCAATCGGGAAAGAAAATGTTCGTACCATTTCACCAGTTTCAATATCGGCATATAAATCTGAAAGTCGCGCCTTATTTTCAAAACGCATTTTCATGATATTCTCGAGAAAATACGGACGCCAACTCCAGTTTTTCATATAATACTCCGGCATCACAATCCATTCCCCATCTTTTTTCATAACATTACCTGATTGCTGGAAACCATCTTCATTACAAATAAATATCCGAAAACTACATTGTGATACACTTTGGCTAAATTGTAATAACCAGTCATTTATATCTTCATTCTTTTTTTGTTTTGACAGAACATCACCAATTCGATCACGTAACATCTCTGTTAAATTATAAATTTTTTGCAACTTCTTCTTCTCATGCAGAATAAATTGATGACATTCATTACCAAGTCGCTCTTTTAAAACATTCGTTTCAATAAAATCCGGTAAACATTCTTTTAAATAATTACCTTGATAATATCTACCACCGTTTTTCCAAGCATATTGTAGTTGATAAAAAGCATCAATCTCTTCATATAACAATGTCGCACCAATTCTTCTAGCAAGTAAAGATAAGGAATATAAAATATCTTGATAAGATTGTAAAAGTGCAGTTTGCCTTAGGTTTGTTAAATCTACTTTTAAAATATCCGGTGCTAACACGCTAATACGTTCTAAATTACTTGTACCCGTTCCAACTTTATTAATCGAAATTTGAATACCATATGTACGATAATACATCAGCAAATGATTAAATTGCTCGATATCTTCTTTACATTCATGTTCTGTAATCTCTAAAACAATGTGGTTCAAATTTAAACCTTGTTTTTCATACATCAATAAAAGTTGAAGTAAACTTTCATCTTCATCATTCATTAATACATTAGCATTCCGATGTATAAATAATAATAATTTTTGATCTGTTTCTAAATACCTATTTAACGCTTTTTCTACTATGATATTATCTGCTTCCAGTTGGAACTCACTCGGAATAGAATCATCATGGAAGAAAGATGCTAAACTTTGTATGCCCTCTTCTGTTTGAATACGTCCTACAACTTCATATCCAATTACTGTATGCTCATCAGCACTAAAAATAGCTTGATAATAAGGAAGGACTTTATCCAAGTTACTCATTACATCTAATGCATCTATCAACGTGCTTCCCTCCCTTTACTTTTCAAAAATTATAACACGATATTTACGGAAAAATAATAAAAAATCCCTTCAGTTTTCCTGAAGGGATTAGAGGGGTAAAATGCTAAGGGGAATTAGCAATTCTACTATGAAGAAAAAAGAGGTCTTAAATATACCGTATATATTCCCCTTTGTAAACACCTTTCTCTCACGTGTCACAATTCCGTCACATTTTACCGGAGAAAAATGAATAAATCATTCATTTTTCATCCCTTTTAAAATGGATATTGGTGCAAATGCTGGCCACCATCCATTGTCATACAAGTACCATTTATGTATGCAGCTTCGTCTGAACATAAATAATAGGCTAGACCTGCGATTTCTTCTGGTGTCCCCAATCTACCAAGTGGGACACTCTGTATTGTACGCTTAGCCATTTCTTCTGAAATCCATAATTTATCGGCACCACCCGTACGTTCAATCGGTCCTGGTGCGATAGCATTAACTCGTATCCCATATTTACGTCCCCACTCAACAGCAAGCGTTTTAGTCATTGCTAATACACCAGCTTTAGCTGCTGCTGAATGAATAACCCCTGGCCCTGCATCCCATGCATATGTTGCCACCATGTTAATGATATTTCCTTTTATACCTTTTTCAATCCAATATTTTCCGACAGCCTGGCTACAATAAAATGTACCATTTAATACAATGTTAATTACCGAATTCCAGCCATTCACAGATAAGTCCTCCGCTGGACAAATAAAGTTTCCAGCTGCATTATTTATTAAAATATCAATTCGTCCAAACTTCTCATCAATATGCTCAATCATCTTTTGGATATCATCAGTATTTCGTACATCCATTTGTACAGGTAATACTTGCCCCGGAAACTGTTCAATTTCTAGCTTTGTTTCTTCTAGTTTTTCTTTTGTACGTCCTGTAATAACAACTCGTGCCCCTTCTTTCGCAAAACGAATCGCCATTCCTTTTCCCATTCCACTTGATCCACCTGTTATAATAACTACCTTCTCTTTCACATACATCCCCTCCAAAAAATGAATACACATTCATTTTATCATTTTATTTAACAGAAATCTTTATATTTTTAATATTTTCTGATATTTTAGCGTAAAGAGGTTTCTTTCCGTTCATTTTTTCGTAATCTATACTACTTTTTTAATATCCAAAATATATTTTTAAAAAACTGAAAGGAGATTCAAGTAACCTGTATATGAAAAAAATTACAAGAAGAAATTTTTTAAAAGCTGGAATACGCACTTGTCTATATTCATTTATCACCGCTAGCATCGGCTATTACTATGCTAAATATATAGAACCCTATTTACTTTCTTTTACCCAACACACACTTACATCACAACTCATACCAAAAGGTTTTCATGGTATGAAGATTCTTCAATTTAGCGATTTACACCTGGGATACTATTTCTCTCTCCAACATTTATCTCAAATCGTTTCCAAAATCAATGCTGAAAAGCCAGATATTGTCCTTTTTACTGGTGACCTCATTGATGATTATCAAACTTATACCGAGGCTCCTTTTGTGGCATCCATTTTAAAGAATATACAAGCACCCTTCGGTAAATTTTCCATTTATGGTAACCACGACCATGGCGGATATGGAACTGAATACTATGATCACATCATGCGTGAATCGGGATTTGAACTTTTACAAAATAGTGAAAAGCGAATTCGTTTACTGGATAATAGTGAAATTTCCATTTTCGGGCTCGATGATGTACTACTAGGCAAACCAAAAATAGCGGAAACTTTACAGCAAGCAAAACAAAATATTTATACAATTGTTCTCGTTCACGAACCAGATATCGCGCCACAAATCGCTACATATCCAATCAACCTTCAACTTTCTGGTCATAGCCATGGTGGACAAGTACAAATTCCTTTTTTAGGTGCTATTATTACCCCGTCGCTTGCAAAACAATATATTGAAGGTTTCTATAACATTCAGGATTTGACTCTCTATGTCAATCGAGGTATTGGAAGAACACGTGTCCCATTCCGCTTTATGTCAAAACCCGAAATTACACTCTTCACCCTACAACATTCGTAACAATTCGCCTATTTTCTTACTTATCCTTTCTTGTACTCGCTCATCCACGCTTGGTCTACCATATGATAAAAATGAGTCCAATAAAGGAGGTTTGTTCATGTATCCATATTATCAACCAATCCCAGTTCGTTCAGCACCTATTGGCCCAGCAGGCGACTCACGCTTCTTTCCATTTTTCGGTGTTCCATTTCTAGCCGGAATTGCTGGAGGATTACTCGGTGGGGCATTAGCTTTCGGCCCTAGACCGTTTTATCCGCCTTATCCACCGCCTTTCCCACCACCAGCACCCTTTCCTTGTTACGGAGGGCCTTGTCAGCAACCATACTATTACTAATTTTAAAAAAATTCTTCCAAATCTTATTCTCTCAAGGAACCGACTCATCACACGCTTATAATAAAAACTATTCTCTCTACTCATTCTTCCATTTTAGGAACATATGAGTAGAGAAAAAAAGTAAAAACCTCTTAATTGCACTAAGAGGTTTTTACTATATTCCCACTATTCAGCATCTGTATTTTGATAAGCCATCTTAAATAAACTCACTTGGCTATCAATTTCTTCTACACCACTATTAATAATATAATAATAGTCACCATCTTTATTTTGTTCACGTGTTTTCACATTATCAGCTAAAGTAAGCTGTAAGATTGCCTTTATTCTCGCTTTCATTTCAATATCTAAAATTGGGAAAGATATTTCTACTCGTTTTTCCATATTTCGTGTCATCAAATCAGCTGAAGATAAGTATATTTTCTCATCTCCATTATGATGGAAATAATAAATACGACTATGTTCTAAATATCTTCCCACAACACTAACCACACGAATATTTTCACTTACATTTGGAATCCCAGGTCTTAAACAACATGTCCCTCTAACGATGAGCTCTACCCTTACCCCAGCTTGCGATGCTTCATACATTTTTTTTATTAACGGTTTATCTGTTAACGAATTCATCTTAGCGATAATATATCCATTTCCATATTGTCTATGGTAACGGATTTCCTCATCTATTAAATCCATAAATTGCTCTCTTATATCAAATGGTGCAACAGATAAATGATGAAAATGCGGTTTCGTTGTATAGCCACTCAAATAATTAAAGAAGTTTGTTGCATCTATACCAAAGTCTTTTCGCGATGTAATATATCCAAAATCGGTATATAACTTCGCTGTTGCATCATTATAATTTCCGGTTCCAAGATGTACAAACCTTTCAATCTTTCCGTTTCTTCTTCTTACAACTAACGTAATTTTACTATGCGTTTTCAAGTGACTTACTCCGTAAATAACGTGACATCCGGCCTGTTCCAATTCTTTAGCCCAATGAACATTATTCTCTTCATCAAACCTCGCCTTTAACTCAACCAATACCGTCACTTGTTTCCCTTTTTCAGCCGCTACCTTTAGCGCCTGAATAATCGGAGAATCTCCACTTACACGATATAATGTTTGTTTGATTGCAAGTACATTCGAGTCATCTGCCGCATCACGGACAAAATCAACGACTGGCTGAAACGACTCAAAGGGATGGTGTAATAAAATATCATGTTCTATCGCTTTTTCAAATACATCTTCCTCATCACCTAAATCTTGAGGAGGTTGGGGAATAAGAGCCGGATATACTAGATGTTCATATAAAGGTGCTAGTTTTTTATATAAGGAGAATAAACATGTTAAATCTAACGGTCCATCCATCATGTACACATCTTCATCTTTTACTTCTAACACTTCATACAATAACGCTAACACTCTTTCATCAATGTGTTCTTTACCAACTTCTAAACGAACGGCAGCTCCCCACTTACGCTTTTTCAATTCTTTTTCAATTACTTTTAATAAATCGCGTGCACCTTCTTCATGGATTGTTAAATCCGCATTACGTGTAATACGGAAACGAGTAACGGGTGATACGTTATATCCTGTGAATAATTTATGCGTAAAACCACTAATTACATCTTCTAATAAAATAAATTTATGTTTTTGCCCTTCACTCGGTAAAAATATGAAACGCTCCAGCAAAGAAGGCACTTGGACAATTCCTAACTTCGTGCGATTTTCTTCCTCTGCCTGCTTCTCATCGTATAAAATAGTAGCTAAATTCAGGCTTTTATTTAATAACATAGGAAATGGACGATACGCATCAATAGCTACAGGAGTTAATACCGGAAAGATTTGTTCATCAAAATATTCTTCTATAAATTCTCTCTGCTCTTTCGTCAAATCATGGAATGTTAGACGCTCAATCCCCTCTAGTTCAAGCGCTGGCAATACATAGCCTTTAAACGTGTCATACTGTACAGTCATTAACTCATGAGCTTTTATCGCAATCTTATTTAACTGTTTCTTCGGTGTTAAACCCGCTTTATTTTCTGGCTGATTAAATCCAGCACTTACTTGATCTTTCAAACCTGCTACGCGCACCATAAAAAATTCATCTAAATTTGAACTAAAAATACTAATAAACTTTAATCTTTCTAAAAGTGGATTATTTTCATCTTGCGCTTCTTGTAGTACACGTTCATTAAAAGCTAGCCAGCTCAACTCACGGTTATTATAATAAGCTGTATCATTTAAATTTACTAAATTCCCCTTTAGCAATTCCATTCTCTTCACACTTCCCTTTGAAACTTTTTCACTATAATTTAGTTACTTTTATTTTATCAAATTACTATATTCCAAAGTGTTAATTTTTTGTAAAGACATCCGTACAACTTAACGTTTTGATTCAAATGATAAGTTAATATTCGTTTTCAATACTCTTTCCAGCTGCTTTTTTTGCTTTTCAGCTTGCACTTTTTCTGATAACGCCGATTGCTCACATACAATTCTAAATGTTAATCCTTCTTTACTTTCTGTTATAGATATCGTTTCAACAAGCGATCTTTGTCTCACATTTAAAGCAGCTGAAAATTGCAAAACAGCTCCTAATAACCGAATTTTTTTTTGTTCACTTTTCTCAAACCAACCTTCAAATGGAGCTAAATGTTGTTTAAATAACATTTTTGATTTGTATGAGGCAATAAGCGCTAATCTAACTCGGTCTTTATGCATCATACCATCAATTGTTTTATTCGCCAGTAAATAAAACGTATGTAAGCGGCTCGCTTCTTCATCTATGTACTTCCCAATATTAAATACTTTCGCCGCTTGATGGAATATTTCCCAGTCTTTTTCCGACATAGAAATAAGTCCTACTCCTTCAAGTTGTTTACAAATCAATGTTCCTTGTTTAATAAGTTGAATTACAAATTCCATATCCATTTCGTATTCAAATGATAATAGATGTAAACTTTCTTCTACTACGTTTGGATAGTATGAAATCCCCAAATCTTTCGTTAATTCTTCATAGAAAACACCTTCTCTTAATCCTTTTTTACTCAATACAAATGCCGGTGCCTCTATAACGTTAACCAGTATATGAAAGACTTCGATAGCTGGAATAATCGTATCCGCTCGATCTTTTGCTAACCCCTCTAACTTTTGAAGCTCTATGAACGACAATTCTTTTAATTCCTCTTTTACATGTTGAATATCTTCTTCTTTCATTTTGTATAAATGTAATCCAGCTATAGGATAACAAATTAAATTTTGATGGATTTTCACCAAGTTCCTCGCACTTCCACCAATTGCGATAAGGGGTAATTTTTTATCGATTAACCATGGTAACGTTCGAAATTGATTCCATAAATAGTTTTTAATTTTCTCTAACTCTTCTGTAGTAGGAATATCACCTTGAATAAATTGTTGCTTTAAAGAAAGTGCTCCAAAAGGAAAGCTATGATATTCTAAATTTTCTCTATTTCGGAAGTATGTAACTTCTGTGCTTCCCCCACCAATATCAACTGTAACTCCTTCTGAAAATGAAGTAGAATTCATAACTGCTAAATAACCGTAACGTGCTTCTTCATATTCTGATAAAACTCTAAGAGTAAAATCTGTTTGTCCTTCAACAAGTTTTTTAATTTCATCTTGATTCTCTGCCTGTCTAATTGTTGCCGTTGCGACACAAAGCACATGATGCAACTTATGAAATCGTGTACTTTCTTGAAATTGAAATAATGTTTGTAACAATACTTCTATTCCTTCTTCACTTAATACACCATCTACTAAGTAATTTCTTAACCTAGCGACCACTTTCGTATTTTCAATCTCTTTATAAAAACCTCCGCTTTGTTTTTCATAAATAACTAAGCGCATTGTATTAGAACCAATGTCTATAATGGCATATTGTTGTTTTAATATTTCTTTCAAACTTCTCACTCTTTCATTATCAAATTTCTGAAACATGTTCTATCACTATTATACAAAATAGTTGTTTTTTGTAACAATATTGCTTTAATATTGAAAATATATACAATTACTTTTTGCATATAATAAAAACCCATTTTATTTATGCTATAATAAGGAAAAATTGAAAGGAGATTCAATATGAAACCTTCACAACCACAATCTCAATTACATAACCAACATTCTATTAATAGACTAGCTCAATCTATTTTCGTTGTGAATCGTCATGCTAAAGCTGCAACTAACCCTAAGTACTTATACTGGTTAAAAAAGACTGCTTTAGAACGCTTAATTACTGAAAAGAAGGCTATCAAAGAAGGATTACATTTTTCTAGAAATCCACGTTTTAGTCAACAACAATCCGATGTTCTTATACGTTTAGGTGATTATTTTTTCCATATCCCTCCTACGAAAGATGATTTTCGCACCCTACCGCATCTTGGTCACCTTGAATCCTCCTATCGAAATCCGAAAACAACCTTATCTTTAACAATAGCAAAAAAAACACTGCAAGATTATATTGGTCCTGAAGCATTAAAACAAGAAAAAAAATTAAGCGAACCAGTTCCATGGTATAGTCGTACTTATACAAAAAAATAAAACAGTTTGGCCAAGTGTAGGCCAAACTGTTTTATTTTTTCTCTTCTTTAATTTTAATATTTGCTTGTTTATAAAAAGCTATTTTTTCTGTATTATAAGATTTCGTAAATTCATTAAACTTGTCTTTTTCTGATTCAATATCTTTATAAGATTGATTTACTACTTTTACTTTTTCACTAATATCTTTTAATTTTGTACCTTTATCTTGTAACATTGTATATAATTCTTTTTCTTGTTTTAACGATTTACTATAGCTATCATACATCTTGTTAAATGAATCATGTCGTTTCTCATATGTGCTTTTCACTTTATCCGCTTGATCTTTCAATTTCTTATCTTCAATTTTCTTTACATATTTATCTGCTGATTTCACTTCTTCTTGTGCTTTATTTAAAGATTCTTTTTCTTTTGTAAGCACTTTTTCTCGTTCATCTGTATTTTTCACTGCTTGATTCAGCTTTTCTTTAACAGTTTGATTATTATCTTTTCCTTCTTGAACAATCTGGTTATATAATTCTTGTCCCTCTTTCTCTAAAGTTTCAAGTTTTTTTGCATCTTCAAACATTGTTTTTTCTTGCTTTGCAGCATTTTCAAACGCAACATATAATTCCTCTTCTGGTTTCGGTCCGAAACAACCGGCTAGTAAAGTCAGTGATAATGCAGTTACAATTGCTAATTTATTATATTTCAACATCTTTTCCTCCTATTTAGTAAACGATCATCGTGCCAAAAATCCCATGAAAACATGTAACTTCTTTATCTATTTCACGCTCGCATCTTTTTTACGAAGATCATCAATAATTATTTATACTACTTGTACAATTTTAGCATTTGAAATTATGTAATGTCTTAAAACATAAAGGTATTTACTGTAATCTTACCTACTGCAAGAAACACTATAATGTTTCACCTGATAAAAGATAATCTATAACCTCTCACGTCTATCATTCCCTTTCTCACTTTCTACCAAATAACCTCTTTGTCCATTTTACATAGTGCGAAGATGACCTCGCAACTCTTACAAAGATTCTTTTAATTTCTTAAAAAGGAAAAGTGTAGAGCACGTTTTCCTCTACACTTTTAAACTGAAAACATTGTGCAAAATGCATTGATACATCCACACACAATTATATGCTGATTCCATATATTTTTAAAGACTTTTGTTACAAAAAAAGTTTTTCTTGTAACAAAAGTCAAAAAAATGTTACAAAAAATTCTTTATATCATACTTCTTCAAATCAAAATTTCATTCATCACTTTGCAGGTTTCTATAATTATACAATTGATTTTGTGCTTTTCTAAGCAATTCTTCAAAAGTTTTTCCTTCTACTGGATAACTAGCAGCTCCAAATAATAGATTCATACTTAACAAGCCATTTTCTATTTCACTTTCAATATTTTTCATTAATCGGTTTGTTATTGTCGACTTTTCATGTCCGTTATCAATCGCCACAATAACATACTTATTTTCATCCCACTTAGTAACGACATCCCCTTTACGAATTGTCTTTACAATCGTACTCTCCAATTTTTTTCTTGTACTGTTTCTTTTAGTACTTTCCATTCTTTCACAGAAAGAATGTACACTGTAATATTATGAGAATCCCGTTCTGATAATGCAGCTACTTTCTCAAAAAAATCAACTACAAAATCATTACTTGCCATTCCTCCTATTTCCTTATCCATACGACCACTCGCTTTTTTATCATACCAATGTCCAAAATAATAGCTGAGTAACATTTGCAATATATAAATAATAAAGACGGTATAAAATGATCGCGAATCCAGTTTTGTAATTACATCCTGAAGCGCAATCCATTCTGTAACCGCCACTGTATTCCAAAGTAATAACCCACTAATTTTTCCTTTATGTTTCATATTTCCCCTCCTTTCTATACCAATATATGCTTCTATAACAATTATGTTTTTCTACAAAATAAAAAATGTACATATTGGGTGTACATTTCCGCTTAAGCTTGTCTACCATTTCTATTCTATTTCATATATATACTATATATCGTTTTAGAAAGAGGTGACCTATATGCTTCAAAAAGAAAATCTATCAGATATTATACGTTTTCTAGCAGGTTTTCTGTTAGCGTTAAAATTACTATTTAATTCTTTCGGAGTGAACTTTATTACAAACGATCAAATTGATGCTATTGTAAATGTTGCTTCCTTTCTTTTCATTCTATATTTTGGTTATAAAAACAATTATGTAGGAAAAAAAGGAATCGAGCAAAAAAAAGTACTCAAAAAACACAACCTTCACTAAAAAAGGAACCTTTCATACAGGTTCCTTTTTATCATTGCCGCACAACAACTTCATTTGTTTGCAGTGGACCATATGATAATCCTTTATATTGAAATGTATATGTAGCCTGAAATAATGCGTTTTTAAGTGCTTTATCTTTATTTGCTTTTATTTTACAAATTAGTTCTACCTTTTCATTCGGTAATAAATTTTCGATTCGCCACCTTACAAGCTGGAACAGAAACTCACTCATCCCCTTATCAACCTTTAATGAGTTTGGAATATATGCAAAATAATCTCGAATCATATGACTTACTACAACTCGTGAAATCATTTCCATTCCTTTATTTTCAACTTCAATTCGAATAATAAGTATGTCATTTACATCATAGGTCAGTTCATATGAAAATTTTTCTTTATACATACTACGGATTTGTAATGTAACTGCTACATTAGGACATTCGTTTTCCTTTTTTGAGCCATCAATCCATAACACCGGTTGTAGCGGTATTAAACGCCTTCCTTGATCCGAAATTCGTTTCCACATTTTCATAATAATATTCACCCCATTTCAGATGCATCATCCATACGACCTTATTCTGCCTCTCTACACGATATTAATAAAGCTTGTTACAAAAGATATATAGTTATTATTCTTCCTTTTATCCTATTCGACAATATAAAGAAAAAACCATTTTTCCTCTGTTAACAGAAGGTATTCTTACCGAAATATTTTTTTACAATTTCCTTCATTGACTTTATACCAATATTAAGTATTACTCACTCTTTCGCTGTCCATACAACAGAATATTTTGACGGAAGAAAAAGTTTGCCTTTTAGTCAAATTTGACTATAATATTCTTTATGGCTTTGTCAGTGCACTTGTGTAAATTGATTTGAAAGAACTATATTAATTTTTTATGCGCTGCACTCAAAACTTAATATAGTGTACTTATTATTAAAAGGAGGGTTATATTTGGAATCTCAATTATTAAAAAAAGACTCCAACAAGACAAAATTTGTTGTTGCTGGTTTACTACTTGGTATTTTAATGGCAGCAATGGATAATACAATCGTTGCAACAGCAATGGCAACGATTGTTGGAGATTTAGGAGGATTTGACAAGTTCGTTTGGGTCACGTCTGCATACATGGTAGCAACAATGGCCGGTATGCCTATTTTCGGTAAGCTATCTGATATGTACGGACGGAAACGCTTTTATATTGGTGGACTAATTCTTTTCTTATTCGGTTCTGCACTTTGCGGGACAGCGACAAGTATTGAACAACTAAGTATTTATAGAGCCATTCAAGGAATTGGCGGTGGCGCTCTGATGCCTATCGCATTTACAATTATGTATGATATATTCCCACCTGAAAAACGAGGTAAAATGACAGGTCTATTTGGTGCCGTTTTCGGAACATCTAGCGTATTTGGCCCTTTATTAGGCGCTTATATTACGGACTATATAAGTTGGCATTGGGTCTTCTATATTAATATTCCATTAGGGCTTATCTCCTTCTTCTTTATTACTAAATACTACAGTGAATCTCTAGAATTTAGAAAACAAAAAATTGATTGGGCTGGCGCTATTACACTTGTTATTAGTATCGTTTGCTTAATGTTCGCCTTAGAACTTGGCGGTAAAGAATATGCATGGGGCTCTAATGTGATTATTGGTTTATTTTCAACTGTTGTTATTATGCTTATTATTTTCTTCTTCGTAGAAAGAAAAGCAACTGAGCCTATCATTTCTTTCCATTTATTTAAAAAACCTTTATTTGCAGCTACCCAAGGTGTTGCCTTTTTCTATGGCGCAGCTTTTATCATCTGTACAGTTTATATTCCAATCTTCGTTCAAGGTGTTCTCGGCGGTTCAGCCTCAAATGCTGGATTGATTTTAACACCTATGATGGTCGGCTCTGTAATTGGAAGTCAAACAGGTGGACAGTTAGCTTCTCGAACAAGTTATCGTAACATCATGATGGTGTCTGGTGTTTTCTTCGTTCTTGGTATTTATTTACTAAGCACCTTAACAATGGACACACCACGTGTACTCGTAACGCTATTTATGGTTCTCGCTGGACTTGGTGTTGGTTTCTCATTCTCAGTTTTAAGTATGTCTTCTATCCACAAATTAGAAATGAGAGACCGTGGTTCTGCTACATCAACAAACTCATTCTTCCGTTCACTCGGTATGACCCTTGGTGTAACGATTTTCGGTACCATTCAAAATCATATTTTTACAGATAAACTAAACACTGTGTTCCCTCCTGAACTAGCAAAATTAGCCCCAAAGGGTGGAGACACAAGTTTCTTATTATCACCAGGTGCTACCGATAAAATACCAGCTGAAATATTAACTGGTATTAAAGAAGCTCTTGCTACATCTATTGCCAGTACATTCTTCTGGGCACTTATCCCGGCTGTATTAAGTATTATTTGTATTTTACTTATGGGAAATGAACGCCTCTTTACCGGACCAAAAACGAAGCAAAAACAAAAGCAAGTAAGTTAGTATAGAAAAAAGAAACGGCATACCCTTTATGAAAAAGGGTATGCCGTTTATAATATATAAAGTAAAACTTTAATCAGCATAGGACCATTTCCACTAATTATAATCCCTCACCAATCGGGATTAAGTTTCTATATACAGGAGTTGAAACAGCATGAGCATGAAATTAGTCATTCTCGGCTTGCTACTCGAAGGGGATAAACATCCATATGAAGTGCAGCACATCATGAAAGAAAGACAAATGGATTGTTATATTAAATATGCAAAAGGATCACTTTACTACGCCTTCGAGCAATTAGAAAAGCAAGGTGCAATTAGTATTACAACTATTGTTCGAGATACCAATAGACCTGATAAAACAATCTTTCATATAACAGAAGAAGGAAAACGGTTATTTCACACGTTACTATTAAAACAATTCGAAGCAAAAAATCAAATATATAAACCAATTTATTCAGCACTCTCTTTCGCTCATTTTGGTGATGATCAAGAGTTAATTCCTATTTTAGAAAAGAAGAAAAATGATACCGTTCAATATTTACATAAAATGCAAACTATTTATGATTGTAGCAAAGGAAAAATTCCACGTGCACAACTATATATTTTGCAAAGCGTTATTGAACATATTACAGTTGAATTGCAATGGTTAAACACCCTCCTTACAGATGCAGTTGCAGGGCGACTTTCAGAAATTGATATAGATGAAGGTTAAGCTTGTAAAGAAGAGACTGTAAAAAGACAATAAAGTTATTTAATTTTAAAACCTAAGATAAACATACCCCCGTTCTAATTTAGGACGGGGGTATCATATAGTTGTTTAATTTTCGATATAGGATACTTCACTGTGCTCAAAAATATAACAATAAAATCGTTTGAAAATCTAAGATTTATTCAACAATAGTGTCCTATAATAGAATTTCGTTTCTTAAAATTCTATATAAAAAGGTTGTTGATTTTCATCCAAACTGTATTCAATTCTTTGTCTAAAATTCATAAAACTCACCATTTCTAACGCCTGTTCAATAGGATAAAACCCTACTTCCAAACTTTCTGGTGTAGTCGTTAATTTACCGCCAACTGGTCTAGCTAAAAATAACGTATTACATATTGAATGGTTCACATTTTGAAATACTCCACAAAATTTTAAAACTTCAATATCAATACCCGTTTCCTCTTTAGTTTCCCTTATTGCAGCATCTTTCAAAGACTCTCCTTCTTCAACTTGTCCACCTGGCATTTCCCACCCTCTTTTAGGTCCCTTGATTAATAGGATTTCTTTTTGTTCATTCATTACAATTGTCGCTGCTGAAACTATATGTTTTGGCGGTGAATAAATATTTTGTGTACTTTGTTCCAATTGAAATTCCCCGTTTCTATAAACTTAGTATATGCATCTTTATATAGCTATTTTGTTCTTTTTTTGTGATAACTTACTATTTCAAAATGAACTATCCAATTCCCTTCCTTATTCCAGAATATGGACCGGTTCTTAAATAACATAACTAGCATCTTATCCCTGTACAAGTACACAATTCTTTATAAGTTTAATCCAATTCCCCCCTCATAACTAGTCAGAAAAATAAGAATAATAAAAATAAAAAACTTTGGAATTTTCTTATTTTAAAACAGTAGACAAAATTCTAAAAATTGTGTTAGAATTTGTTTCAATATCATATCGCTTGTTAAATTCCTTTCAAAAGGAAAATGGGTACACGAACATTTTGTTTCGTGTTTAAAAGGGAAGCTTGGTGAAACTCCAACACGGTCCCGCCACTGTAAATGCTGAGATTTCTTTTCTATACCACTGTGAAAACGGGAAGGTGAAAGAAATTATATGAAGCATAAGTCAGGAGACCTGCCTGTTTTAGCAACACTGATAGATTCACGGATGATGATGAGGTGTTAAAACAAAAAGGAAGGCTTATTTTCTATGCCTTTGTACTTTTTGTTATAGGTATTTCCTAGTAAACGGAAATGCTTACTTTCAATTAGGGAGGAATTTGAAATGGCAATTCAAACAAGTAATTTAGGTTATCCACGTATCGGACTACAACGAGAGTGGAAAAAAACATTGGAAGCTTTTTGGTCCAATAAAATCGATGAAGAACAATTTTTAACAACAATGAAAGAAATTCGCCTTCAACACGTTAAAGCACAGCAAGAAAAAGGGATTGAACTCATTCCAATTGGCGATTTTACATATTATGATCACGTTTTGGATACTGCTTATATGCTAGGATTTATTCCATCACGTTTTTCTGAGTTTACATCTTACCTTGATGTATATTTCGCAATGGCGCGTGGCTCTAAAGATCACGTAGCTTCCGAAATGACAAAATGGTTTAATACAAACTATCATTATATCGTTCCTGAATATGAAGAGGGATTACAAATCTCTTTAAAAGATAATCGTCCACTTCGCTTATATGAAGAGGCAAAACAAGAATTGGGAGTAGATGGAAAGCCTGTTATTTTAGGACCATATACTTTCTTAAAATTAGCGAAAGGCTATACACAAGAGCAATTTGCTACGATTTTAAACCAATTAGTTGCACCTTACGTACAACTAATTTCAGAACTACATGCAGCTGGTGCACAAATCATTCAAGTTGATGAACCGATTTTCGCTTCTTTAACGAAAGAAGAAATTCAACATGCAAAAGAAATTTACGAAGCTATTCGTAAAGAAGTTCCAAATGCGACTCTTCTTTTACAAACATATTTTGATAGTGTAGAAGAAAACTATGAAGAAATCATTACATTCCCTGTATCTGGTATTGGATTAGATTTCGTTCATGGTAAAGAAGGAAATCTAAATGCTATTTCAAAATATGGATTCCCAGCTGATAAAATTTTAGCTGTCGGTTGTATAGATGGCCGTAACATTTGGAGAGCTGACCTTGATGAAGTTCTTACGTTATTTACAACGCTACAAAAACAAGTCCAAACGAAAGATTTCATCGTTCAGCCTTCTTGTAGCTTATTGCATACACCAATCGATAAAACAGAAGAAACTCACTTATCGACTGAGCTATTTGATGCGCTAGCATTTGCAAATCAAAAATTAGAAGAGTTAGTTCTTATTCATTCTGCTCTAACTCAAGGTACAGAAAGCCTTAGTAATGAGCTAGAAACATACCGAAACGTACATCATACAATTCGTTCATCTGCTGCACGTAACCGAGAAGATGTTAAAGCAGCACGAACAGCATTAAAAGAAGAAGATTTTTCACGTCCTCTTCCATTTGAAAAACGATATGAATTACAACAAGTCGCACTTCAGTTACCGTTGTTACCAACAACAACTATCGGTAGCTTCCCGCAAACAACAGAAGTTCGTCAAACGCGAAAAGAATGGCGTAACGGTGTTATTTCAAATGAACAATATGAACAATTTATTGAAAAAGAGACAGAAAAATGGATTCGTTACCAAGAAGAAATTGGTCTTGATGTTCTTGTCCATGGTGAATTTGAAAGAACTGACATGGTTGAATATTTCGGCGAGCGCCTTGCTGGTTTCTCCTTTACTAAAAACGGATGGGTACAATCATACGGTTCTCGTTGCGTAAAACCACCTGTTATTTATGGCGATGTTGCCTTTATAAATGGAATGACTATTAAAGAAACTGTATATGCACAAAGCTTAACAGAGAAAGTAGTAAAAGGTATGCTCACTGGACCTGTCACTATTCTAAATTGGTCATTCGTTCGAAATGATATTTCACGAAAAGAAGTTTCATATCAAATTGCACTAGCACTTCGTCATGAAATTGAATTACTTGAATCTTCCGGAATAAGAGTAATCCAAGTCGATGAGCCCGCACTTCGTGAAGGTATGCCGTTAAAAGAGAAAGATTGGGATGCATACATTACATGGGCAGTTCAATCATTCCTTTTAGCAACATCTTCTGTAGCAAACGAAACACAAATTCACACCCATATGTGTTACAGTAACTTCGAAGATATTGTAGATGCCATTCGTGCGTTAGATGCAGATGTTATTTCTATCGAAACATCAAGAAGTCATGGAGAATTTATTGATACATTAAAACATACAACATATGAAAAAGGAATTGGTCTAGGTGTATATGACATTCATAGTCCACGTGTCCCAAGTAAAGATGAGATGTTCGCAATCGTGGAACAATCTTTACAAGTATGTGATCCTAAATATTTCTGGATTAATCCAGACTGTGGTTTAAAAACTAGAAGAGCGGAAGAAGTTATTCCGGCTTTAGAACACATGGTGCAAGCAGCAAAAGATGCTCGTTCCCTTTTAAAAACAAACGCATAACAAAAATGGGTTATCCTCCAAAAGGATAACCCATTTTTTATACTTTACTTTCAAAAAAGAATTCATATTGTATTTTATATAATTCATCATCCGTTGGCTCTTCAAGAGGAATTGCCTGTAATACAACGGTATACTCACCATTTGGAATAGGGATCTGAAATTTATTTGAAAGAATACTCGTTACAACGATACATTCATTTTCAACTGTAAAAGGAACCGCAACCGTTCTAATCACTTCTTCTTTCTCAATATGTTTTCCACAAGTTACTTTTACTTCACAAGTATAATCAGAGAGTGCTTCAAAAATAACAGTTCCATCCGCCTTAGCATAACCTCTTTCAAAATCTTCATCTGTCCAATCTACGTAAGGCTGCTCACCGTCATAGTTCATCAACATTAATTGTGAATAAGAAATTGTTAACTCCATAGTTCCCTTCTCCTTCATTATGAAATATGCAACTACTACTTCACTTCAAATTTCACACGCGTACCATCTGGATATTTGTCTAGCTTATTCCCTACCCAAGAACCTGCACCGCGGTTATCTGCTGGACTTATATATTCAATATGAGCTCCTTTTCCGCCTTCCTTACACATCGCCATCGGCCATTCATCGCGATCATAACCTTTCTTCGTCGGATATGGCGCTAACGATAATTTCCTTCTATCCGCTGCACCATTACGATCAATTGTACACATTTCTGAATGCCCTTCTTTTATAGCATCCGCTATATGTTTCCCGGTCTCTGGATATCGTTCTTTCGGGAACTCTAAAATTTGATCATACGTAGTTGTTTTTTTAGTACTTGTCTCCTCTGGCACAAGTACTTCATATACTGCTACCAAAAGAGAAAGAATTGCAATAATTGAAATGATAATACCTTTTAATTGCTTCATGTGTACCTCCGTGTTCCTACCAATTTCTTTTCCTCAGCTATTATAACAAACTTCTTCTATGTATGTTTTCAGACATTATTTTAGCTCTTCCTCTCCATTCCGCCAAAAACATTCATTTTTCCTCATCTTTTCACTAATGCTGTAGAAAACTAATAACCTTCCGACATTCTTTTTCAAAGGAAGTCCTCATAAAAGATTGAAATGATATATACGATACTTTTTGGGGAGGAAATATCATGGAAGCTATTTATAAAACGAAAGATGTTACAAATAAAACAGGTATCCCAAAACATATAGTCCGAAAATATAGCCAACTCTTAGAGGAACACGGTTATATCATTTCAAAAACAGCTGATGCTCGTATTTATAAATTGGATGATTTAAAACTATTAAAATCTATACATGAAAGAGCTGCTACATTACAAGAAGATATTTCAGAAACAATACCTATTATTTTAAAAGAAAAAGAGGCCCCACCTGTACCTGTTATTCAAGATAAGCAAGAAATACAACCAAAAGAAAAAGAAGATGGGCGTAACTTTGAGGAGTTCATGTTAAAACTTGAAATGCTTGCTCAATTAAATGAAGCAATTATTCATCAAAACTCTACTCTCATTACACAAAATCGTTTAAAAGACGAGAAATTAGATGAACTTATGCAACAAGTTTATGTAAAGGAAGGATCTCAAGAAAAAATGTTACAAGATCTAGTTGATCACGCCGCTCAAACAGATGCACTTCAGAAAGAAAAGATGGACTTATTAATGAATCATATGTATAAGCGAGAATCTAAACAAGAAGAAAAAATGAATAAACTTGTCCATCAAATTTACAATAAAGACAGCAGCCGTGATGCACAACTTATGCAAGTTATTCGCGAAATTCAAGAAACAAAAAAATTAGTCGCCGCCTCAAAAGAGCAAAGCTTCTTTCAATCATTTAGAAGTTTATTCATTCGAACAAAACAAGAAAAAACAAATGAATAAACTTCTGTATATTTTCTAATGCACAATAAAATAAAAAGTTACCTTCTACCGGTAACTTTTATTCCTTATATCGTACAGCTGGCAATATAATAATAGCTTCAGTTCCTTTTCCGCTTTCACTTTTATATTCCAATGTACCATTATGCGCTTGTAAAATACTAAATGTTACCATAAGACCTAATCCTGTTCCTTTTTCTTTTAAAGAATAATACGGTTGTCCAAGCCTTGCTAACTGTTCTTTTGTCATCCCAACGCCACTATCTTTAACTCTTATTATTATCATTTCATCTTTTTGAATAGCCGTGACTTTTAAATACCCTTTGTTTCCTTGAATTGCTTCAATACCATTTTTAACAACATTCATAATAGCTTGCTTCAATTTCGTTTTATCACCGATAGTATAAAGGCTCTCAGAAATCTCAACTTGCAAATAAACGCCCTGCATCGCCGCAAACGATGACATAAGCGTTGTCATTTCAATTAATTGTGCTGATAAACAAATATGTTCTTTTTTTTCAATTTGAGGCCTTGCCAAATTTAAATAATCTGAAATAATCTGTTCAGCACGATCCAGTTCAGCTAATACGAGACGCATATAATCTTTGTTTTTTACGTCTTCCGTACTCTCTAACAATTGAATAAACCCACGTACCACAGTGAGCGGATTTCGAACTTCATGTGCAACACTTGCAGCTAACTCACTTACAATATTAAGTTTTTCTGATTTTTGCATTTCTGTACGTAATAATGCATTTTCGTTTAAATACTCAGTCAAATACACTTGAAACACCATTGTCATAACCATGATAAGTGATGCAAATATATACCCACTATATAGATTAGATATGTACGGTGTAAAACCTGTTTCTAAAAGGACATTCAACATCCCAAATACTAATGAAACAAGAACATAAAATGATGCAATCATAAAAGCTATTATTAACTTCTTATCTCTTGAAAAAAGAGACCATTTCTTTGACAAAAACAATGGAATTATTGAAAGAAATATAACTTCTACGATAGGTAACCAACTGAGCCCCTTAACAATCCATTCATATGCAACAAAAATAATGGCAGGGATGAGCCCAACAATCCCACCATATAAAAAGCCACTAACAATTGGGATTGGATGAAAATTGTATCCACAAATGGTACCAAAACAAATAGAGTATGTCATGGAGAGAACGAGTGTAACGCTAGATAAAAACATAATAAAGTAGCGATTAGGCTTCGGAAGCATTTCTTGATAGCGATTTAAACGAATCGCTTCATATAAAAATAGTGGTAAAATAATGATGGCAATTTGGATCATTAAATCACGAATCAGCTCCATAGCCTCTCATCCCCTATATGTATTTTGATATGATTATATCATTTTATAAGTTGATTTGTTTTAAAATTTTGATTTTTCTTAACATATTTGTTAATTATTTGTTAACAACTAATAATAAATGTTACAGATTTCCGAAATGATTGTAAACCCTGTACCAAATTTCCTTCATGCAGTATACAATGAATACGGATTACAAAGAAATTAAAAAACACTTCACTAGACGGACAACTATCGCAAAATACAGCATATAATCCATACTATCTATGTTTACAAATAAGTGATCATTACTTTAGTAGGAGGAAGATAAAAATGGCGGGTACTACGCTTGTTTTAAAAGAAGAAAATTTGGTTGTGCTAGAAAACGTTGAAAAATCAGTATACGAAGAACTGCAACATAAAGCAGGGGAAGATAACTGCACATGTGCTGTAAATGAATCCGTTGTCCATCTCGGCAAAGTATCTTCCGTACTTTGGAACGAAGATGAAATAGATTGGGAATACGGTTATTAAAAAGTCGCTTTCAGCGGCTTTTTTCTTTTCTCTCTTTCTAAATAACATATGCAAAGCGTAATCATAGAAAATATGATAAAATGGACTTAATTTTCAAACGGAAGAAAGGGAGATACAATGGAACAATTCATTAATCCTAGAGTGAAGGACATCCAAATTTCTGGAATTCGCCAGTTTTCTAATATGATTCAAAGCTATGATAATCTTATCTCTTTAACAATTGGGCAACCCGATTTCCCTACACCTTCTCTAGTAAAAGAAGCAGCTAAACGGGCCATTACAGAAAATTATACAAGCTATACACATAACGCTGGTTTACTAGAATTACGCAAGGCAGCTTGTAACTTTGTAAAGGACAACTACAATTTACATTATTCACCTGAAAACGAAACCATTGTTACAATCGGTGCTAGTGAAGCGATCGATGTTGCATTCCGAACTATTTTAGAACCAGGAACGGAAGTAATTTTACCTGCTCCTATTTACCCTGGTTACGAGCCGATTATTCGACTATGTGGTGCAACTCCTATTTTTATAGATGTTCGTGAAACTGGATTTCGTTTAACAGCTGAAGCATTGCAAAATGCAATTACAGAACGAACAAGATGCGTCGTTTTACCGTATCCTTCTAATCCAACTGGTGTTACCTTATCAAAAGAAGAATTAGAAGATATTGTATCTGTCTTAAAAGATAAAAATATTTTCGTTCTTTCTGATGAAATTTATAGTGAACTTGTATATGAAGAAAAACACACATCTATCGCTCATTTCCCAGAAATGCGTGATAAGGCGATTGTCATTAACGGATTATCAAAATCACATTCTATGACCGGCTGGCGTATCGGACTTTTATTTGCTCCAGAATATTTAGCAAAACACATATTAAAAGTTCATCAATACAATGTTACATGTGCTACTTCAATCGCTCAATATGCTGCAATCGAAGCTTTAACAGCTGCTAAAGATGCCCCGAAGATGATGCGCTATCAATACAAAAAACGCCGTGATTACGTATATAATAGACTCATTCAAATGGGTTTAACGGTTGAGAAACCAACAGGTGCATTTTATTTATTCCCATATGTTGGACATTTAACATCTTCATCATTTAATTTTGCACTTGATCTTGTAAAAGAAGCCGGGCTAGCCGTTGTTCCTGGGACAGCATTTTCGGAATACGGTGAAGGCTACCTTCGCCTTTCCTATGCTTATAGCATCGAAACTTTAAAAGAAGGCTGTGACCGTTTAGAAGCCTTTCTAAAGCAAAAAGCTAAGAGTTAAACTCTTAGCTTTTTTCATGCATAACGATCACAAGTTTGACGCTTCAGTAATTTATGTGGAATAATGATACACTTTGCAGTTGACTCCGCATTCTCTACTTTATCAACTAAAGCTTTTGCTGCTTCATATCCTAGCTGATATATATTCACATCAACTGTCGAAAGCGGAGGACTCGCAATTTCTGATAATAAAGCATTATTAAAGCTTACAATAGAAACATCCTTCGGTACAACGAATCCTTTTTTAGAAAGTGCGCTTAATACACCAAGTCCAATTAAATCATCCGTTGCCATAATTGCCGTCGGTGGTTGCTTCAGTCCCATTAACTCCTCAACAGCTTGTTGACCACTTTCCCTTGAAAAATCAAAATGTAAAATATACTCTTTCGGTAATACAATGTCTGCTAGTTTTAAAGCATCACTCATACCGGCTAAACGATCTCTCGTTACAAGTAAATCTGATCCACCACCAATGAACGCGATCTGTTTATGGCCTAGTGAAATTAAATATTCTGCTACTTCTCTTGCAGCCGTATAATTGTCATTATCTACATATGTAATTTCATCTTTTCGATCATATGGTTTTCCAATTAAAACGAACGGGAAGTTTTGGTCATGCAAGTATTGAATAATCCGATCGTTCTCTCTTGAATATAAAAGAATAATACCACCGATTTGACGCCCTTGTACCATTTTTACAACACCATTAAAAATTTCATCTTCCGTTTCACCAGTCGACATATAAAGCGCGTACCCTTCTACATGTGCAAATGAACTAATTCCTCTTATAACTTCTGGGAAAAACGGATTTTGAAAAGCTTTACTTGCAGAGCTCGGCATAACAAGACCAAGTGTCTTCGTCGTTTGGTTCGCAAGGTTTCTTGCATTTAAATTTGGATGATACCCTAATTCACTCATTACTTTTCGAACACGGCGCTTTGTCTTTTCACTTATACTTGGATTATCAGCAATTACACGAGAAACAGTTGATGGTGCTACGTTCGCCTTCTTCGCCACATCTTTAATTGTAACTGTCATAAAAATCCCCTCCTTTCACGTCTCTGCCATTTTCATATATTTTATCCCGCTATTTGCCGGGCAGTAAGACCCCCACCTCAAAATTCAGCGAAAGCAAAGAAGTTAGGTGTGGGGTCGGGCTGCCCGTAAAAGCCCGATTGGTGAAGGCTAATAATCAGTGGGGATGAACAACAACCCCACTGATTAAAGCTTCACTTTATCTTGCACTCGTTGCAAGTCATAGGGTAAGTCATAGACTTTCATTTATTTATTCTATCTTGCAAAACTTATCATATTCTCCCTCTCCATGTATTGTAAGGGATATAGCTCTTTTTTCCTATACTATAATATACTATTTATTTCACTTCTTTTCATATGCGATGTCAAATCTCTTTTCATCTCTCTATAAATTTTTTTATAGAGAGATGAAAAGAAAAATGGGACATAATGTCCCATTTCTCATCCTTTCGTACCTCCAGCTGTTAAACCAGAAATAAAGTATTTTTGTAGTGATAAGAATAAAATCGAAATCGGGATTGCAATTAATACCGAACCGGCTGCAAACGTTGTAAATTCATTACCAAATTTCTTCGCTACCATTTCATAGAGTCCAACTGCTAAAGTATAATTTTCCGGTGTGCGCAAAATAATACTCGCTAAAATGAAATCTGTAAATGGACCGATGAAAGTGAATAACGCTACAACTGCCACGATTGGCTTTGCAAGTGGCATAATGATTTGCCAAAAAATACGGAAATGTCCAGCTCCATCCATACGAGCTGATTCATCCAACTCTTTCGGAATCGTATCAAAATACCCTTTCATAAGCCATGTATTCATAGGGATTGCTCCGCCTACATAAATTAAAATTAATGCAAGATGTGTATCGATTAATCCTGTTAACTGCGCTAATACGTATAGTGCGATTAACGCTGCAAAGTTCGGAATCATTTGCAGAATTAAAAATGTTAATAAACCATTCTTTCTTCCAACAAAACGATATCTCGAAAATGCATAAGCAGTAAAACTAATTGCTAACACTGAGAAAATCATCGTTAAAACACTTACTTTTAATGTGTTTTTATACCATAGTAAATAATTACTATTCTCTAAATCTAATAACTTACGATAATGATCTAACGTTGCATTTTGCGGAATAATACTTGATCCAGATAAACTATCACCCGGATTAAACGATGAGCCAATAATCCATAATAATGGATAGAAAATGATGGCACACATTACGAAAATAACGAAATAACTTAATGAGAGACGTAACATCTTTTGTCTTTTAATATTCATTTACATCATATCCTCTTCTTGGAATGATTTTGTTCTCTTAAATTGCCATAACGCAACTGTAATAACGATTAACGATAAAATCATTGTAAGAGCTGCGGCTTTCCCGTACTGCGCCGAAGTCATCGTTAACTTATAAATCCATGAAATTAAAATATCTGTTCCACCTGCATCTTGTCCAGCTACAGCAGGACCTCCGCCGTTAAATAGATAGATGATACTAAAGTTATTAAAGTTAAACGTATATTGCGTAATTAATATTGGTGCTGTTGCATATAGAACAAGTGGCAATGTAATTTTACGGAACTGTTGCCAAGCTGTAGCTCCATCTACTGTAGCCGCTTCATATAATTCTCCTGGAATCGATTGCAATATACCTGTCGTCATTGCGAAGACGAACGGGAATCCAAGCCACGTTTGAATCATAATTAAAGCGATTTTTGCCCAAAATGGATCTGTCATCCAAGCAATCTTTTCAATTCCGAATAAAGCTAATACTTGGTTATTAATTGCTCCAAATGTTTCATTAAACATACCAGAGAAGACAAGGATAGACACGAATGCTGGAACAGCCCACGGTAAAATGAAAATTGTTCGAATAACAGCCTTCCCTTTAATCCCAGGCTGATTTACGATAATTGCTAAAAAAATACCAAGTGCAACTTGTAGTGTTGTTGCAACGAATGTCCAAATGACAGTCCAAGAGAATACACTTAAAAATGTCTCTCTCCACATTGGTAATGTGAAAATATCAATAAAGTTTTTAAAGCCCACCCAATCTACTAATTTAGCTGGAGGAGAGTGATATAAATCGTAGTTCGTAAATCCAATTAAAATTACGAAAATGATTGGAAATACAACAACAAAGATAAGCAATAGAAAACCTGGTGAAACCATTAAATATGGAAAACCTTGATCTAATAAGTTACGATATTGCTCTTTTACTGAGTTTAATGGTGTTCCTATGTCACGCTTCTTTCCATTTTGGTATGCATCATATAAGTTAAATGCATATATCCCCAGTCCAAACACTATGACGATAAGTGCCAAAATCCCTTCTACTAATAGAAAGACAGAATGGTCACGTGGAACTTCTGTACCGAGTGTTACAATTCCCCATAACCCCATATTTAACAAATCAGCAAATGCTACAATGAACGAACCTGTTAATACTAGAAAAATAAGACCTTTAACATATTGTTTATTATATAGTTGACCAATGCCTGGAATAATTGATAACATGGTCGCCATTTTCCTATGCTTTGAACCGTTTAACTCTTTTGCTGGCTCCATAGATGTTTGCATGTTCCTTCCCCCTTTTTTCTTCCTACTTGGAAGGGAGAGAATTCGTGCCTCTTATATTCGAGGCACGAATTTCACCTTATTTTTTATTGCTGTGGTTTGCCTCAATATTCCCTTTAATTTGCTTCACTGCATTATCAAGTGCTGCTTTTGGTGCTTCTTTATCTGTAACAACTAACTGAAGAGCGTCTCCAGCTGGTTTCCATACTTCTTGCATTTCCGGAATATTCGGCATTGGAACTCCATTTTCTGATTGAGTTGCAACTGCTTTTGCAGCTTCATTATCTTTAATAATTGGATCTTCCATTACTGATTTTACTGGAGGAATTTCTTTTGTTTTCTCAAATCGAATTTTTGCATTTTCTTCATTAGTTACCCACTCAGTGAATTTTGTAGCTAAATCATTTTGTTTAGAGAAGCTTGTTACATGCCATCCTTTTACCCCAACAAATGTTTTCATCGGTTGACCATTTGGTAATTTCGGCATTGGAGCAACACCATAATCAATTCCGTTCTTTTCCATCGCTTGGAACGCCCACGGTCCGTTCATGATAGACGCTGCTTTTCCTTCATTGAATAATCCGTCAGCAGCAGGGCCACCAGATTCACCAATAATACCTTTCGGGAATAACTTTTCTTTGTACCATTTTTGAAGATATTCAGCACCTTGTACTGCTCCACTATTATTCAATCCAACATCACCTGCATTTGGCTTTCCGTCTTTCTCACCAAATACATATCCGCCCATACCTGCCATAAACGCGTTAGCAAAGTAGAAGTTATCTCCTAATGCTAAAAATCCGTACTTGCCATCCTTCGTAAAGTCTTTTGAGAAGTTAAACAGCTCATCCATCGTTTCTGGTGCTTTTTGCATTAATTTTTTATTGTAAATAAAAACTGGTGTTTCAATTGCTTTTGGTAAACCATATAATTTTCCGTTATATGTCTGTGCTTCTATTGATAAGTCAGTAAATTTACTCTTCACAGCATCATCTGCTTTTACTTCAGAAAGTAAGCCTTCTGTTACTGCATTTCCAATTTGATCGTGTGGCAATGTTACAACATCCGGCCCCGTCCCCGCAGGTCCATCAAGACGTAACTTCTTCACTTGATCTGTCATTTGCATTTCAACAACTTTAACTTTTACTTTATATTTTTCCTCAAAGCTTTTCACGGCTGGTTCTAAACCAACACCTTTTTTATCATCTTCCCAGACGAGAAGGTCATAATCTTTCTTCTCTTTACTTGCTTCCTTTTTCCCTGAATCTTTCGGTCCACATGCAGATAACATACCGATTGACAATGCTGAAATCGTTAATAGTGATAATGCTTTCTTCATCCCAAAAAACCTCCCTAAATTGTCTATGTACCTAAGAAATTGAAAACGTTTGCATTCGATAGTTTAATAGAAGCGCAAACAATATCATAATCTATGAAAACGTTTGCGCTATTTGTCTATCATTATACATCCTTTTATTCATTTTGCAAATATTAATTTTCAAAATAATCTTCTCATACTCTTTATTCATTGACTTTATATAAAATGAATACTACTCTTATAAGCAATATTAAAGTTATGTGAAAGGAAATCGTTTGCAACATAATCTTTATTATTTCGTTTTAGGTAACAATATGTATAGAGATATTAAAGGGGGATTTTCTATATGCTTAAAGAAGCGATCTATCATAGGCCAAAAGATAATTATGCATACGCTTACGACGAAAAAACAATTCACATCCGAATACACACAAAAAGAGATGATGTTCACAGCGCCGCCCTCATCTACGGTGATCCATACGAATGGCAAGATGGGAAATGGATTTCAGCGAGTACACCGATGAAAAAAACCGGATCTACTGATTTATTTGATTATTGGTCGGTTTCAATCGAACCGAAATTTAAACGCTTACGATATGGATTCGAATTAAAAAACGACGTAGACACTCTTATTTATACAGAACGAGGATTTTTTTCTAACATTCCAAATGACGATGTCGGTAACTTTTTCTGCTTTCCATTCATTCATGCAAAAGACGTTTTCAGGGCACCATCTTGGATTAAAAACACAGTATGGTATCAAATCTTCCCGGAACGATTCGCTAACGGGGATAGCGCAATAAATCCGGCAAACACCCTTCCTTGGGGAAGTGCAGAGCCAACTGCTACTAATTTTTTCGGGGGTGATTTCGCTGGCATTCTTCAAAACCTTGATTACCTTGTGAAGCTTGGAATCTCTGGAATTTATTTCACTCCTATTTTCAAAGCTCATTCGAATCATAAATACGACACAATTGATTACATGGAAATCGACCCACAATTTGGGACGAAAGAAACTTTCAAAGAACTCGTTGAAGCATGTCATAAACGTGGTATAAAAGTAATGCTCGACGCTGTTTTTAATCATAGCGGATACTTCTTCGATAAATTTCAAGACGTGCTGAACCATGGTGAGAATTCCGCCTATAAAGATTGGTTCCATATTCATGAATTTCCAATTATAACTGAGCCGCTTCCTAATTATGATACTTTCGCATTTACACCATATATGCCTAAATTAAATACTGCTCATCCAGATGTAAAAGAATATTTACTTGAAGTAGGTCGTTATTGGGTAAGAGAGTTCCATATAGACGGTTGGCGCCTTGATGTCGCAAATGAAGTCGATCACAGTTTTTGGAGAGAATTCCGTAGTGAAATAAAAGCATTAAATCCTGAAGTATATATTCTAGGAGAAATCTGGCATGATGCACTCCCATGGCTACAAGGGGATCAATTTGATGCTGTAATGAGCTATCCTGTTACAAACGCCCTACTTTCTTACTTTGCTAACGAGTCCATTCATGCGAATGAATTCATGAAACAAATTACAGATTCTCTACATTCCTACTCTATGAATGTAAATGAAGCGGCATTTCATTTATTAGACAGTCATGACACACCTAGAATTTTAGCAACATGTAATGGGGATACAAATAAGTTAAAGTTACTCTATGTATTTCACCTTTCTTTCATCGGTTCTCCTTGTATTTATTATGGTGATGAAATCGGTATGGATGGTGGCATGGATCCTGGTTGTCGTAAATGTATGATATGGGATGAAAAAGAACAAGACACTCTTTTATTCACACATATACAAACATTAATTTCATTACGGAAACAATATAAATCATTTGGAGGACACGGTATTTTTCAATTTATCGAAGCAAATGATGAACATAATTATATTTCTTATACAAAAACATATGAAGATGAGACTATCTTTTTCGTTTTAAATCCTACTAACAGTGAAGTTACAGCTTCACTCCCTCTTCATATTACTGGGAAGAAAATACTTAACATTTATACAAACGAAGAATTTTCAGCGGAAGCAAGTGTATTACAAGTTACACTTCCACCGTACGGATTCTCTATTTTAAAATGGTAATAGAAAAAGCCTTATGCCAGGGTGGCATAAGGCTTTTTCTTATTTCAATTTAAATACCATTGCTTCATACGGTCGTAATATAATATTTTCTATCGATACATTTTCTACGTCATAATTGTGTATTAATAACTCTGATTCGTTATAAATAATGTCCTCAGGTAATTCGAATACACATTCATCCGCAGTGAAGTTTGCAATCACCAGAAGCTTTTCTTCTCCATATGTTCTTACATATGCAAAAATTGAAGGATTATTTTCTAGTATTAAATCGTATGATCCATACACAACTATTTCATTATTTTTACGTAATTCAATCAATTTTTTATAGTAATAAAAAATTGATTCTTCGTCTTGAATCGCCTGTTTCACATTAATTTCTTTGTAGTTAGGGTTTACCGCTATCCAAGGCTCACCCGTTGTGAATCCAGCATGTTTCTTATCATCCCACTGCATTGGCGTTCTAGCATTATCTCGGCCCTTTATATAAATAGATTGCATCACTTTATCTATATTTTCACCGTGCTCTATAACTTTTTCTTTATACATATTTAGCGTTTCAATATCTCGATATTCATCAATGGATTCAAATCGAACGTTAGTCATTCCGATTTCTTCTCCTTGATAAATATACGGTGTCCCCTTCATCATATGAAGTACTGTCGCTAACATTTTCGCTGATTCATTTCGATAAGCTCCATCATTCCCGAAACGTGATACAACACGCGGCTGGTCATGGTTATTCCAATAAAGGCTATTCCAGCCTGTTTGCTCTAATGCTTTTTGCCATTTTGTTAAGTTTTCTTTCAGAGTAAGGAGTGAGCACGGTTTTACATCCCATTTCCCACCTTCTCCAGAATCTAAATCCATATGTTCAAATTGGAATACCATTTGTAGTTCTTTTCTAGCTTCACCTGTATATAATTTAGCCTCTTCTGTCGTTACACCTGGCATTTCCCCAACCGTCATAATGTCATAATGAGACAATACTTCTTCATTCATTTCATGCAAATATTTGTGAATGTTCGGACCGTTCATAAAATGTTTATGCCCTGAAACATATCCTTCTTCATCCGTTTCAACAGCTGGTAAACCTTCTTCTTTAGAAATAAAATTAATAACATCCATACGGAATCCATCAATTCCTTTTTCTAACCAAAACTTCATCATGCCATAAACATCTTGTCTTACCTTTGCATTATCCCAGTTTAAATCTGGTTGTTTTTTAGAAAACAGATGTAGATAATATTCGTCTGTCATTTCATCATATTGCCATGCAGAGCCACTAAACGCTGCTCCCCAGTTATTCGGCTCTTTCCCTTCACTTCCAGGACGCCATATATAATAGTCTCTATATTTATTATCTTTCGATTGACGTGATTCAATAAACCAATTATGTTCATCTGAAGTATGATTAACAACTAAGTCCATCATAAGCTTCATATTACGTTTATGCATTTCATGTAATAGTTCATCCCAATCTTCCATTGTTCCGAACTCATTCATAATTTTACAATAATCACTTATATCATAACCATTATCATCATTTGGAGATTCATAGACTGGTGATAACCAAATTACATCAATACCTAATTCTTTTAAGTAATCTAGCTTTGAAAGAATGCCACGAAGATCCCCTATGCCATCACCGTTACTATCCATAAAACTACGAGGATAAATTTGATATACTACACTTTCTTTCCACCATTGTTTTTCCATTATGCTACCCCATTTCATCTATACTATAATTTTTTCTTTTTTAAGGCGCAAACGTTTTCATTACTGAATGATAACAGATTCTATCTTAATTTAAAATAGCGCTTACAATATTTATTCTTCTTTTTCTAAGAAAACGAGCGAAAGTTACTATATTTTCTTGCAAAAATGAAAACGTTTTATTTTTTTCTAGTGTTTTTATTTCTTTTTTGAATCTATTCGTTTATAATGAACTTAAAGAAAACGTTTGCATAAATTTCTAGGGGGAAATATCATGGCAGAACTTAAATTAGAAAATATTTATAAAATATATGATAATAACGTAACAGCCGTAACAGATTTTAACTTACACATTCAAGATAAAGAATTTATCGTATTCGTTGGTCCTTCTGGGTGCGGAAAATCTACCACATTACGAATGGTAGCTGGCCTTGAAGATATTTCAAAAGGAGAATTTTCAATTGATGGTAAGCTAATGAACGATGTTCCTCCAAAAGATCGAGATATCGCAATGGTCTTCCAAAACTATGCTCTTTATCCGCATATGAGTGTTTATGATAATATGGCATTCGGATTAAAACTTCGAAAAATACCGAAAGATGAAATCGATCGTCGCGTTAACGACGCAGCAAAAATTTTAGGGCTTGAACAATATTTAACTAGAAAACCAAAAGCGTTATCAGGTGGACAACGACAACGTGTTGCATTAGGCAGAGCAATTGTTCGAGACGCAAAAGTTTTCTTAATGGATGAACCATTGTCAAACTTAGATGCAAAACTACGTGTTGCAATGAGATCCGAAATTTCTAAATTACACCACCGCCTTGGCACAACGACAATTTATGTAACACATGATCAAACTGAAGCAATGACAATGGCTTCACGTCTTGTTGTTATGAAAGATGGAAAAATCCAACAAATTGGAACTCCAAAAGAAGTATATGAAACACCTGAAAATATTTTCGTTGGTGGTTTTATCGGTTCACCCGCGATGAATTTCTTCCGCGGAAAATTAACTGAAACCGATTTCGTTATAGACAATTCATTAAAAATCAAAGTATCTGAAGGAAAAATGAAATTATTACGCGAACAAGGCTATGTAAATAAAGAAATTGTTTTAGGTATTCGTCCAGAAGATATTCATGATGAACTATTATTTTTAGAAGCTTCGCAATCTACTACTTTCACAACAAAAATTGAAGTTGCAGAGTTGTTAGGGGCTGAATCTATCTTATATATGAAACTTGGAAATCAAGATTTTGCAGCACGTGTTGATGCAAGACATGCTTTTTCACCTGGAGATCAAATTAAACTTGCATTTGATTTAAATAAAGCGCATTTCTTTGACAGTCAAACCGAACAACGTATTCGTTAAAAAATAAAGTTCTATTATAGAACATACAAAAAAACCGTCCACATATATGCTGAGGGCGGTTTTCCATTATTATGCTAGGGCTTCTATTGTATGAAATGATTGTCCTCTCGTGCTAATAACACCAAAAACCGGTAAATCACTGAGCACCACTTCTTCTTGCTGTTTCATAAAAGATGACGTTAATTGTTTTATCTCTATCCAAACGTCATTAATACAAAGTACATTGGAATCGTTCTCTTGTCGGCGGGAAAAAATAGAATCTATTTTATATAGACCAGCATTTTGAAAAAGCATATCAACACGACTGTATGCCTCCATAGTAAAACTGATAACACGTTGCCAATCTCCTTGTTTTCCCATATCATAGGATACAAAAAGCGCCTCTCCGCCTAGATTCATAATTTCTTCCACTGTTGCTTGTCCACTTTCTTGATCAATGTCCGTCACAATTACTTTTGCGCCTTGTTTAGCCAACAAAAGAGCTGTATTACGTCCAATACCGATGCCACCGCCAGTTACGATAGCAACTTTTCCTGCAAGCTTCATTTTCATTACCCCTTCTATATGTCTTACCGTCATTCAGTATACTCCTTTATTAGATTAGTCCGCAAGCAGGAAAAGTTAACCTCATAACTTGTAAGCGATTACTTTTTTGTTTCTTTTTTCTTACTATTATATTGATCAAAGGTTAAACCGATAAAAATAAGAATCCCCCAAAATATTAAGCTACCTCCGGTCATTCCAAATCCCCCTTTGTTATATAACAATATTATTTATATTCATTATATCATTAACTTAATTTTCAATCTATTCAAACAGAAAATAGGATGTTTGAATTAGCCACCGCTTCTTTAAACATCTTCAATAACATGGCGAGTACTATATAGGAGATATCCAGCCTATATAAATTACATTTATCAAATTTCTAAAAAAAAATAAGACTTTTTATATGCAAACAATAAAAAGTCTTATTCCACTATTATAACGTATAATCTGAATGTTTCTTATACTAGACTCATCACTTTCGTTTTTGCAATTAAATCATGGAAACCACAATTATCTTTGCGGAATAACATCATATATACGTTACATATTAATGGAATTCCAAGTAACAATATGCTTGGTAATAACAATACAAAAAATCGTATTATTAATGTTTGTAACGTTAGTTTTTCACTTGTTAATGAAATTATTTTTGTTCTTGTTACCTTTTTACCTACTGTAGAACCGTTCCAAATAAAGGGTAACAAAATAAAATATATAGCCATTAGTATAAAAGCTACCGTAAGGTCATATCTATAGTCACCAAAACTTATATTAAAACGATTGAAAATAGCACTATAGTTTCCGGTGATAACAGCTACTATCGCACCGTACATAACCGAGATTAAAAACATGTCAATAAGGGAAGCACCTATGCGATTCATTACAAGCGCTGGACGATGCATCTTTAACTTCATTCTATGTCGACTCCTTCATATCCTTCTTTACCCGTTTCATCGTACCACTTCTAAAAAACATTGTAAACTAGCGTTTCTCTTACTTTTCTTGTACAATGTGTTACAACAGCACTATAAAGGAGGTTCCCATATTGAAAAGATGGATAATCCTATTTGCCGCACTCTTATTAACAGGTTGTACAGGCAATACAAACCATTTAACCTATACAATTAACGACGAATATGAACTCATACATACTTCTGGAGATGCATTTGAACTTTTCCCATCGCAAGATGCTGTATATGCTACACAATACATTCCTGCAAAAATCACAGAAATTGCTTGGGACGATAAATACATTATCACAAAACAAATTGAGGAAAAATCAGATCCAAATAATCCTGATGCAGCAATTACAAATAAAAAAAGTGAACATTATTGGATTATCGATGTAAAGCATAATAAACGATTCGGTCCTTATAATGAAAAACAATTTAACGAACAAAAAGATGCATTTAAAATTACAGTACCTTTTCAAAGTGTAGATTCATATGTGAAAGAGCTAAAAAAACAGTCAGCATAATTTTTATGCTGACTGTTTTTGTTTAAATACACACCTTACTTGGAAAGTGAGATATTGAAAGTTTGTGGCTCTTTAACAGCTTCATGAGTATCTCCTACCGCTAAATCATCTGTTGTAAACTTAATATCCTTTACCTTCTCTTTTCCATCATCAAGTATTAAACCGATAATTCCGGCTCGTGTCTCACCAGGCTTATAATCTTCCCTTGATACACTCTTTGTCCCCACCAGTGTGTCTTCTTCATATAAAAAGTTTTGAGTCGCTACATTAAAATGTTGTTTATCATTAATAATAACATCATTCATAGAGAAGAATTGCATGTTCTTATCTCCACTATTTTCTACCTTATATGTAATTTCAACATACCGAATCGTATCGCTAATCTCTGTTCCACTTAACGATGCATATAATTCAGCATCTTCTTGACTCACTTTATCTCCCAATCTACGCTTTACTTCTTCAGGAGTTAATGCCGTATACACTTTCAATGTATTTTTTGCATCTTTGCTCATTTGTGATAATGAGATAACTTTAACGTCTTGTACATGAATTTTCATTGGGGCTACTTCAAATGTTTGATTCACAGAATGAATCTGTTCTAATTCAAATGTCCCCCATCCTTTTTCTTTCACTTTTTGTCCTACTTTTTTAAGCTCACGCCCACCATACTCTTTTGTTTCTGGAATAGATTCTTTCTTTTTAGGTTCTGCCTTCTTTTCTTCTTGATGGAAGCAACCACTTAACATAAGAAGAAAACTACATAAAACAAAAATACTTTTCCATGCTTTCATCATTTAATTTCTCCTAACACTATCATTCATTAATATAAAGTGAAACTTTAATCAGTGGGGGTTTTGTCCATCCCCCACTGATTATTAGTTGAACCAATCCGGCTTTTACGGGCAGTTAATCTCCCGCCTAACTTCTGCGCTCCAACCGAATTTTGAGGTGGGAGTCTTACTGCCCACAAATAGCGGGGTAAATTAGTCCCTTGCTTTGTAAACTATAGAAACAATGAGAAGTCCACAAAACGAACTTGTCAGTCCAGATACTATTATACCCCCTATTTGGAAAATATGAAAATAGGGATCTATGAACGCATGAACGATAAATATAATGGCTGCCAAACCAATAGATAAAGACCAGTATTTCCTTTTTTCCGAAGTTAAACTAGTATCTCTATCCATTCTTCTATATTTCCATAGTACATATATTAGTAATAGTAGACCAAAACATGTACTCCCATGCTGTAAAAACTTATAAATCGGTATACTATATACTTCTTGCTGTAACAGCGGCATTTTCATAACAAAATAGCCAGTCTTATGAGTAAAAGCATCCCAAACGACATGCGTCGCCATACCGAATAAAGCAGAATAGCAAAATACAAAAAAATCTTTCCAAGTATAAAGCCCCCACTTCTCATCTACTACATATTTATAGTAACTAGCAAAAGGCTTAGGTAAATATGTTATAAATGGTCCTTTTAAAATACAATGATATACATATGCTAATAAAAAAATGAGTGGTAAATTCAAATATAAGAAACCAGCCCATGTATGGCCAATAATACCGTATGGCCTAAAATGTAAAAAATATTCAAAATCAGGTGCCATACTACCTAATATAAGAGCCGTTACTGAAATGTAACTAGATTTTTTCTTAGCAAAAGGGAGAACAGCTGCTGGATGCGCAAATGTAAACGGCATGTTTTAACTCCTTTTCATAATTTCAATAGAATACATACTATCATAACGACATGAATAATCTCCATGCAATATTTATTTTCACATTGGAATATGATAGTTTAAATGATATAATCCACATGAAATATTCAGAAAATAAAGAGGGGTTCATATGTCGTTAACATTTGTCTTTCTCCTTATTATTCCAATACCTTTAATAAGTGCATACATAGGATTTTTTCGATGGAAGCATTTAAAAATTATAAAGTATATACCGTAGTTGGCTTTATTAACAAGCTGTCTTACACTTGTATTCACTGCTTTTTCAGAATCAAAATCCGTTATGAATTGAGGTTTATATATTGATTGACGTACCCTTTTTAAAAAATGTCACATTAAAAAAAGAAAATATCCCTAGTTTTTCTGCCTATCCTTACTGTCTACCCGCTATCCGATCATTACAATCACTAGCTTTCCACCCAAATGTAACCTTCATTACTGGAGAAAACGGGACAGGTAAATCAACATTACTCGAAGCAATTGCAGTTGCTTTAGGTTTTAATGCAGAAGGTGGAACAAAAAATTTCCGCTTTAGCACAAATGATTCACATTCGTCTTTACATGAATATCTTCGAATTTCCAAAAGTTTCAATACACCAAACGACGGTTTCTTTCTTCGCGCTGAATCATTTTATAACGTTGCTTCTTATATCGATGAAATAGATGCTATAAAATCTTACGGCGGCGTTTCACTTCACGAACAATCACACGGCGAATCATTCTTCTCATTATTTATGAATCGTTTTTCAGGACAAGGTTTATACATTTTAGATGAGCCTGAGGCAGCTTTATCCCCGATGAGACAACTTTCAATGCTCATTCGAATGCACGAACTAGCTGAACAAGGTTCACAATTTGTTATTGCCACGCATTCCCCTATATTAATGGCTTATCCTGAATCTACTATATACTCTTTAACACAAGAGGGGATTCACGAATCATCTTTAGAAGAAACGGAGCATTACCAAACGACGAAACTTTTCTTTGAAAATCGCGATCGATTATTTCATCATTTATTTAAGTCATAAAAAAGAGGCAGCAATCGCTGCCTCTTTTTTATAATGCTTCTATAAATAAAGCTACTCCAATGCCGCCTCCAACACATAGCGAGGCAATACCTTTCTCTAATCCACGTCTTTTTAATTCATGAATTAAACTTACCGTAATACGAGCTCCTGTACAACCGATTGGATGTCCAAGTCCTACACCACTACCGTTTACATTCACTTTCTCACGGTCTAATCCTAACTCTTTCTCTACAGCTAGGTATTGTGCAGCGAAAGCTTCATTAATTTCAAGTAAATCTGCATCTTCTAATGACCAATCTACTTTTTCTAAGCCTTTGCGAATTGCTGGCGCTGGTCCAATACCCATAATTTTCGGATCTACACCCGCTACTGAATATCCAACAATTCGAGCTAACGGTTGTAGCCCTTTTTCTTTCGCTTTTTCCTCACTCATTAATACTAAAACCGCACTTCCGTCATTAAGACCAGATGCATTTCCTGCCGTTACCGATCCATCTTTACGGAAAGCTGGTTTTAATCCTGCTAATTTTTCCGCTGTAATATCTGCACGTGGATGTTCATCTTTCGAAAATACAACTTCTTTTCTACGTTCTTTTATCGTAATAGGAACAATTTGATCGTCAAAGTATCCAGACTCGATTGCTTGCAGTGCCAATGTATGACTGCGAAGCGCAACTTCATCTTGTTCCTCTCTTGTAATTTCATATTGTTCAACTAAATTTTCCGCTGTTTCACCCATCATAATATGATGAATCGGATCTTCTAGCACTTCCCACACCGTGTCACGAATTTCTCCGTGCTGTAGACGTTGTCCCCAGCGGTGCTGTTTCAATGCATAAGGGCTCGAACTCATCGCTTCTACTCCACCTGCAATAACAACATCACTCACACCTAATTGAATTTGCATTGCAGCTGACATAATTGCTTGCATACCTGAAGAACATTGGCGTTGGATTGTATACCCCGTAACTGTGTCAGGAAATCCTGCCGCTAATGCAGCCGTTCTCGCCGTATTTGCTTCATCAGTTCTTTGAATACAATGACCTAAAATTACTTCATCAACTTCATGTGGTTCTACCCCGCCTCGTTTTACAGCTTCCTGAAGTACAGGAACAGCTAATTCTACTGGCGTTACATTTTTTAGCGCTCCCCCAAAAGTTCCAATTGGTGAACGAACTGCAGCTGTAATAACAACATTATGCATTTTGTACTTGCCCCTCTCTTATGTACCCTAGTCAGTTTTTAGGTGAAATTCCATAAGATGTATATCTACAACTATCATACTATAAACATACTAAAAAATCAAAATATTTAATATAATAAAAATAGAAGGAATTAACCTTCTATTCTGTTAATGCGTATAGGAATTTTTGTAAAATCTTCTCCGTTGTTTTATTCAAATTCGGTAACTTATCTACCGGAAAATATTGAAGCTGTAATCCTTCATGATCAAGCTTAACTTCCCCACTCACATGATGACCCTGATACAGATGAATGACATTAAAAATTTCATCTCCATTTGGATATTGGAAGTACACTTCTTTTCCCGAAAGAACCCCAAGAAATTGCATTATTTTTGCACTTAGCCCCGTCTCCTCGAATAATTCTCTACGAGCAGTTTCTTCTGTCGTTTCTCCCAATTCCATTGCCCCGCCAGGCACACCCCAATCATATGTATCTGAACGATATTGAAGCAATACTTCTTGATTATCATTTAATATAATAATTGCTGACCCTACTAAAATAAGTGGTCTCGTACCAACTACTTTGCGTAACTCTTCAATATACCCCAATATGTAAACTCTCCTTTCCTCACCCTTCCTTATCATAACAAAATTCTCTACCTTATGTTGATGTAATTTTCAACAAAAAAGGAAGCTTTCGCTTCCTTTCTTCACCGTTATCCTGCTATTTGCGGGCGGTAAGCCCCCTACCTCAAAATTCAGCGAAAATAAAGAAGTTAGGTGGGGAATAAACTACCCGCAAAAGCCCCATTAGTGAGGGCTGATAATCAGCGGGGGATGAAGAACCACCCCACTGATTAAAGTTTCACTTTATTTCTTAAAGCTTTCGTACTTTACAGCTTCAAAAGCTTCTTCAATTTCCTCATTGCGATAATGGACGTATGTAAAACGCCCTAATTCTACTAATCTCGCTATTTCTTGTAGCGCTTTATGTTGATCATATGTTTCTTCAATTGTAATATGTACATAAAATTTCATTAATGGATGTTCATATAAAGGTTCTCCCACCTCTACAAATACATCTTCAACCCCTTGTACGACTCTTACATAACTCGCAAATTGATAAAGAGCTTCTCTGTCTGAAACGATTTTTAATGTATACATATATTCTCCCCCTTTCCTTTACTATATCAAAAAGATGACCACACTACGTTATAGAACTATGAAATTTTTTCGACTTGTAGTCTATATTTTCATGTAATAAACAAGGCATTTATCCATACATAGCATCTTTTCCCCACATATATTATAGGAAGAATTTTTTCATTTGAGGTGTCCCTTATGGATCCATACGTCAATATATGTATTTGCATTACTCCAGGCGCTAATATTTCTGACGACCGCATCGCAAAAGATTTAGCAGTTGCAGAATCAATTTGGCATCCCATTACATTTCAAATTCAAGAAGTAATTGTGTTAAATGAGCTTTTCCGTTTTTCTGACCGTGAGATTAGTTATAAAAGTTCCATTCAAAGTCAGGAAAAATTAGCATCCTTTTTCCAAACGTGTGTAAATGAAGCTCCCGAATGTGATCTTTATATTTGTTATATTGGCAGTGATTATTTCAAAGAAACAGCAGTAATTGCCTGCGCCTACTCTTTAGCAAAACAACAACAACTTACTGGTTACATCGTTTTAACAAACTCAGCTGCTCCAATGAAAAATATATACACCCTCGCTCACGAAATTGGTCATATTTTATTTACAAGACGGATTCACGGAAAACTTACTCATGCAGATCCTCATTCCCCAACTGGCTCGGAGCACCATCCTTCCCCATCAAACCTTATGTATCCTATAGTTCCCCGCCCAGAAAACGTCCATATTCATTCCTTATTAACGAACGAACAAAAGGAACTCTCCTTACAAAGTTCTTTATTACAAAGAAAAAAACAGTAACTGTCGTGTTACTGTTTAAAACAACTTATTCCAATCAACAAACCAAATCCCGGCTGCAAAGGATACACTATACATCTAAGCGTAATCTCTCTTAAAATCAAAATATAGTATTTCTTTGGAAATAATTTTTTGCATATCCAGAGCAGCCACTTTTTTGAACTACTCGTTTACACTTTTTCTCTCTTCAATTTTTAAAGACCATCTCATTAATCCATATATACTTCCATACATAAGTAATATCTTTGCAATGCCCCAAAGTACATTTCTTTCTTCTAAGTCTTTAAATATAAACATAATCGCTAAAGGAACAATTAGCACCAGAACACCCATCCAACCAAGAACATACACTTCTCCAATGAAAAGTAATAAAAAGATACTTGCTGCTAATATATATGTTTGTATTGTCGACAATTGCAAAATAGGTGTACCGTACCATTTATCAATAAACATCAATAATACTAATAATAAGATGGGAACCATTACTATTACGTAAATAATCCCGAACTCTACAAACTTATTTTTAAAAGAAGACATTCTAAATGCAACAATTGTTCCAATAATCGTAATGATTAAGACGATAGGATATCCAATTAACTGCATATTCGTTAGTGTAAATTGCTGATTCGGATTATTAAATAAGATATGAGTTAATATCCAATACCCACCAATACCAATTATCATCGCAAGAATACTCTTTATACTCCCGCTTTTATCCTTCTCCATCTCTTTCGCCAATTCTTCCGCATACTCTTTTGGCGAATCACCAAATATATCGCTCACCGTCTTTCCCTTTTTCTCACCTTCTATTAAATGAAGTTCTGCATCTTCTAAAAAAGCGTCCACATCTTCTTCTTTAATTCCCTTCGTTATTAAATACACTTTCGTATCAATTAAAAACTTTTCTCCTTCTTTAGAAACCTTCATTATAACCCCTCCCTTATTAAACAGCTTCCCTTCTATTCATCTTCATCATAATTTCAAGGAAAATTAAAATAAACAAACTTCCATATAAACATATAATTTGAAATAACATTGGCACGAGGTCTTCCGATGTAAATGTTTTAAACACTAACATAATAGAAAGAGGAATAATTAAATATAAGTTTTTAAACCATCCATCAAAATATATATTTATCGCTACTGTGATGACAAATATACCTCCAGCTAATATATAACTTTGCACCCCAGTGAATGTAAACATTTTGGTAGGATATATCACATCTAATATCGTTACAGCCCCTATTAGAAACATTGGTACAATCATGACTAAAGACCACATAGCAAACCATGTTTTTGTAAAACTTGTTACGAAGGTCATTTTACGAAGTAAAAAATTAGGACCCATAACAACTAAAATCAATGAAAAACTATACCCAACGCACTGAATAAGTGACATCTGTAATAATCCGTTATTCACTATTAGGATAGAAGCAATAATCCAAAACGAAACGATATTCATTACTGTAAAACCAATTTGCTTCCACGTTTCCTGTCTATCTCTTTCCATCACTTTTACAAGTTCATTTGCATATTCTTTCGGTGAGCTTCCGAAAATTTCTTCTACACTTTTCCCATCAGTCTCACCTTCTATTAAATGAAGTTCTGCGTCTTCGATAAAGCTTTCAATATCGCTTTCTTTCACACTCTTTGCTGTCAAAAATAATCTCATATCCAATAAAAAATTTCGTGCTTCACTTGATAGCATTATTTTCTTCTTCCCTTCCCTTCAAGTAGACGTTCTACACTACTCTGCATCGCTTCCCAGCGCCCCATAAATTCATCTAGTTCATCTGCTCCCTTTTCTGTTAACGTGTAATACTTCCGTTTAGGGCCAGATGGAGATTCCTTCATTATACTCGTTATTAATCCTTCCTTTTGCATTCGTATTAATAACGGATAAATACTTCCCTCACTTGCCATTGTAAAGCCATACTTCGCTAGCCTTTCACTCATTTCATAACCGTATATTTCACCTTCAGAAATAATAGCAAGTAAGCACCCTTCTAAAATCCCTTTCAGCATTTGACTTGTCGACATAACTCAAATCCTCCCACTATCTTGTTTTACAAGATAGATAAGCGTAAGTATCTTGCTTTACAAAATAGTATAGCAAAGACTATTTTGCAAAACAAGATAGCTAACAATATTTTTCCAAATCTTTGCAGGATTTTTATTATCCACTCTCTAAATAGAGCAATATGAGAACTTTATTACGAAGGGATGTTTTTCATCATGGTTACAAATCAGGTTGTCTTTTTAACAGGTGCTGCAAGTGGGATTGGTTATGAAATGGGAAACGCTTTTGCAAAAGAAGGTGCAAAAGTTGTCATTACCGATCGTCTTGAAGAGCGGGCGAAAGAAGCAGCTAAACAATTACAAAAAGAAGGCTATCAAGCTATCGGTTTAAAATGTGACGTTACATCCGAAGAAGAGATTGCAGCAGCAATTTCACAAACAGTTACTCACTTCGGTTCATTAGATATATTAATTAACAACGCAGGAATGCAACATGTTTCACCGATTGAAGATTTTCCAACTGAAAAGTTCGAGCTGCTAATCAAAATTATGCAAATCGCTCCTTTCATCGCAATTAAGCATACCTTTCCGATTATGAAAAAACAAAAGTATGGTCGGATTATTAATGTCGCTTCCATTAATGGCCTTGTCGGATTTGCTGGAAAAGCTGCTTATAATAGTGCGAAACATGGTGTAATTGGATTAACAAAAGTGGCTGCTTTAGAGGGAGCAACTCATGGAATTACTGTAAATGCCCTTTGTCCTGGATATGTTGATACCCCTCTTGTACGAAATCAACTACAAGACTTAGCAACTACGCGAAATGTACCACTTGAAAATGTTTTAGAAGATGTTATTTATCCTCTCGTACCACAAAAGCGCTTGTTGCAAGTACAAGAAATTGCGGATTATGCTATGTTTTTGGCGAGTGAAAAAGCGAAAGGTATAACTGGTCAAGCTGTCGTTATCGATGGTGGTTATACTGCTCAATAAAGTGAAACTTTAATCAGTGGGGGTTTTACTGCCCGTTAATGTGGAATAAAAAATAAAGTTTGCTCACGAAGAGCAAACTTTATTTTTTATCCCGAGGATCTTTTTACTTTAGTAATTGTTTAGGGAGTTTCTCAATTGCAACAATTACCCCCTCTAATTTACTTTCAATACGATGGAGTAAATATAGTGTTACAACAATTGGAAAGCCTACATTACCTACCATCCTGATCCACTCTTCCATCTTTCTCTCCTCCTTTCATTATATAAATAAGAGAAAAGAAGACATTTAGGCATAAAAAAACAAGCTATTATGTATTAGCTTGTTTTTTTAAATAATGATGCAATTTCCTGTTTATAATCTCCTCGTATAATACCTTTCTCGGTAATAATACCTGTAATTAATTCATTCGGTGTTACGTCAAATGCAGGGTTATAAACATCAGTTCCAATTGGTGCCACTTGTTTCCCAAAAATTTTCGTAACTTCTGTTTCATCTCTTTCTTCAATAATAATTTCAGCACCTGTTTGTTTCGTAATATCAAATGTCGATAGCGGAGCTGCAACGTAGAACGGGATATCGAAATACTTTGCTAATATAGCTAAATTCATTGTTCCAATTTTATTTGCTGTATCTCCATTTGCTACAATTCGGTCCGCTCCTACTATAATCGCATTTATTTCTTTCTTTTGAATAGCATGCGCTGCCGTATTATCTGTAATAAGTGTTACATCAATATTTGCCTGTTTTAATTCCCAGGTTGTTAAACGCCCACCTTGTAAAACCGGTCTCGTTTCACACGCATATGCATGTAAACTTACACCTTTTTCTTTCCCAATATAAAACGGTGCTAATGCAGTACCATATCTAGCAGTTGCAATACTTCCAGCGTTACAAATTGTTAAAATGTTATCACCGTCTTTAAAACATATTAATGCATGTTCTCCAATACTCCGGCATACCGCTTCATCTTCTTGCTGAATGAGAAGCGCTTCTTCTTCTAATTTTTTTTGCGCTTCTTTTATTGTAATAGTTTCTCGAATCGATTCTCTCATACGATCGATTGCCCAAAATAAATTGACTGCTGTCGGGCGTGACGTACCTAAATAATTACAATCTCTATTAAACTTCTTTTGAAATTCTTCAATATGTACAGTGTTATATTTTTTGGATGCAAGCGCCAAACCAAATGCAGCTACAATTCCAATTGCAGGCGCTCCTCGTACTTCTAGCATGACAATACTTTTCCATACCTCTTCAATCGTCGTTAATGTTTTGTATTCTGTGCTATGCGGCAACTTTGTTTGATTTAATACTGCAATAGCATCCCCTTTCCAACTGACAGACCTCGGAATAGTAACAATTGTACTCATACTTTTACCCCTCCAGAAACTGTCTGTTGGAATAGTGTTCGGAACAGTTGAATATCAGCGTTCTTGGATTCATATTTTATTAGTTCTTTGCCTAAGGATAACGCTTGCTTCTTAGCTTGAATTCTTTTTTCTTTATTTGCTATTTCATCTAAATCTGCTACATGAGCTAAGCCGATTGTTCTACGAATAAGTTCACATCCAGCAAATCCGACAGCATCAGTAAAGATATTTTGCAAAATAATTGGTAACCATTGTTTTTCTTTCGTATATGCTTCTACACCTTCTCCAATCCATAACCTCGTAAAAGCTTCTACAAAATAACTCCATGTCTTCTCTATATGGAAAAATAGTACATTTCTCTGCTCTTCTTCTCTTGATAAAGCATTTAATAATAAATTTGCAATAAATTGACCGATGTCAAATCCAAAGGGACCGTACGTTGCAAACTCTGGATCAATTACTTTCGTTTCAGAAGGTGATGAAAATATACTACCAGTATGTAAATCTCCGTGTATGAGAGCCTCTTTTCTCGTCAAAAACTTATACTTATACTGTGCTACTTTTAATTTTAAAGTTTTATCACTCCACAGCTCATCAACCGCTAGTTGTAACTCTGGTTCATAATCATTCGTATCATAATGACTAAACGGATCTGTAAACACTAAATCTTCTGTAATTTTGCTAAGGTCTGGGTTTACAAATGTACCCTCTAGTATCCTCTTCTCTTCTGACTGTAAACCGAAATCTGAAGTATAAAATAAAACATGTGCTAGAAAGCGACCAATGTGCTGGGATAAAAGAGGATACTCTTCTCCATCTATTAATCCTTTTCTTGTAATCGTTAGTCTTGATAAATCTTCTATTACTGTCACTGCCAACTCCTCATCATGACTGTATACTTTTGGAACGTATTCCGGTACATACTTCGCGAAAATTTGTAATGCCTTACTTTCAATCGTCGCTCTTTTTATAGACAATGGCCAGCTCTCACCAACTACTTTTGCATATGGAAGTGCTTGCTTTAATATAATCGTCTTTTCTCCATCCTCTAATTTGAACACGTAATTTAAATTTCCATCTCCAATTTCATGACAAACTACATTTGCTTTCTTTTCAAAGTAACCGTGTTCTTTCGCATATTGTATAGCTGTCGTTTCAGTTAATGAATAATATCCCATCGTCTTCTCCCCCTTTTTATTCAGAGGTTTTTCTAAAATAGAAAAACCCCTTTCCACAAAGAAAGAGGTTTGAAGTTTATCTTCTCCCCTCTTATCTGCCAGAAAGTTTTACTTTCTGCTGGAATTAGCACCGTGCCTTTTGGCGTAAATAAACGCCCCATTTCACAATGGTATTACGGTCGGTTGCTGGGCTTCATCGGGCCAAATCCCTCCACCTGCTCTTGATAAGAGTTGTATAATTTTTTGAATTTTTAACTTTATGTTGAAGACTATACCAAGAATAAAAATCACTTGTCAACATTTTATTTGTATAATTCTGGACGACGATCTGCAAAAACTGGAATTCCTTTGCGTACTTCTTTAATTTTCTCAAAATGAAGCTCTCCAAATAAAATTGATTCTTCTTCATTCGCTTCTACAACAACTTCCCCCCAAGGATCGATAATTAAAGAATGACCCGCAAACTCATTATTCGGATCCTTTCCTGCCCTATTACATGCAACAACATAACATTGATTTTCAACTGCTCTTGCTTGCAATAGCAAACGCCAATGTGCTAAACGAACTAATGGCCATTCTGCTACAACAAATAAAACTTTTGCACCTTTAGCAGTATGAACACGCATCCACTCCGGAAAACGAATGTCATAACAAATTGTACCAGCGCACTCTATATCATCTAACTTAAATTCGCCTGTACTATTCCCAGCGATTAAATATTTATGTTCATCCATGAGCTGAAATAAATGCACTTTACTATATTCATTGACTAGCTGACCTTTATTAGTTACAACATACATTGTATTTGTAACACCTTGATCTGTTTGCTTCGCTATAGAACCACCGACAATATGTACACCATATTGTTTCGACCACTCTTTCAGCTTTTCTTTCGTTTCTAATCCATCCCTATCTGCAATTTCAGAAAGCCTAGTTAAATCATATCCTGTTGTCCACAGTTCTGGTAAGACAATAACATCGGGTCTTTCTTTCATTGCTTCACTTATTTTATTTTTAGCATTCTCAATATTTTTTTCTACATCTCCAAAGACAATATCCATTTGAATACATGCGACTTTCATTTTGTCAGCCCCATTCTTAATTTTTTTCTTTACAAAATACTGGAAAGATTATATCATTTGTCACTAGAATTGTAACAACTTTCAAAAGAGGTGGAAAGTATGAAATTATTTCAACCTTCTGAGATAGTAACATCATTGCCAACACAATTTTTCGCTTCACTTGTTGCAAAAGTTAACAAAGTCGTTGCAGCAGGTCACGATGTTATTAATCTAGGACAAGGTAATCCAGATCAACCAACACCACAGCATATCGTAAAAGCTTTACAAGACGCTGCTGAAAAGGCCATTCATCATAAATACCCGCCATTTCGTGGACATGAAAGTTTAAAAGAAGCTGTGGCAACATTCTATAAACGTGAATACGGCGTAGAATTAAATCCAAAAACAGAAGTTGCTATTTTGTTTGGCGGAAAGGCTGGATTAGTAGAATTACCAATTTGTTTTACAAACCCTGGCGATACCATTCTCGTTCCAGATCCAGGATATCCAGATTATTTATCGGGAGTTGCTTTAGCAAAAGCACAATTTGAAACAATGCCGCTACTTGCAGAAAATAATTTTTTACCGGATTATACGAAAATTGATGACACTATCGCTGAGCGGGCAAAGTTAATGTTTTTAAATTACCCAAACAATCCTACTGGTGCTACTGCATCAAAAGATTTCTTTGATGAAACTATTCATTTTGCTAATGAACATAATATATTAGTCGTTCATGATTTCGCTTACGGTGCGATTGGATTCGATGGTCAAAAACCTGTTAGTTTCTTGCAAGCAGACGGCGCTAAAGATACAGGTATTGAAATTTACACTTTATCGAAAACTTTCAATATGGCTGGATGGCGTATTGCTTTTGCTGTGGGAAATGCAAGTGTCATTGAAACAATTAACTTATTACAAGATCATATGTATGTTAGTATTTTTGGTGCAGTTCAAGATGCTGCCCGTGAAGCACTATTAAGTTCACAGTCTTGCGTCGTAGACCTTGTAAATAGTTACGAATCTCGCAGAAACGCTCTTATTTCAGCTTGTCACTCAATTGGTTGGGATGTAGACATTCCAACAGGATCATTCTTTGCATGGCTTCCTGTACCAGAAGGTTATACATCTGAGCAATTTTCTGATATTTTACTAGAAAAAGCACACGTTGCAGTTGCCCCTGGTGTTGGATTTGGTGAACATGGCGAAGGGTATGTCCGTGTTGGCCTCTTACATACAGAAGATAGATTGCAAGAAGCCATTAATCGAATTGATAAATTAAATTTTTTCAAAAAGTCATTGACAACATGAAAAATATCTGACAAAATTCAGTTATCTTAAAAATTTAAACATTTCTAAATACTTCTTATCAAGAGCAGGTGGAGGGACGAGCCCGACGAAACCCGGCAACCGATCTACAATTGTAGACACGGTGCTAATTCTCGCAGCATTATGCTGACAGATAAGGAGCTGGTTGTAAAAAAACCTCTCCTTAGCTGAGAGGTTTTTTTATTTAACTAGGAGGTTTTAACAATGAGCGGAATTATAGCGACATATTTAATCCATGATGATTCACATAACTTAGAAAAAAAAGCTGAGCAAATTGCACTCGGTTTAACAATTGGATCTTGGACTCATTTGCCACACTTATTGCAAGAACAATTAAAACAGCATAAAGGCAACGTCATTCATGTTGAGGAATTAGCTGAACAAGAACATACCAATTCGTATTTACGTAAAAAAGTAAAACGCGGGATTATTAAAATTGAATATCCGTTATTAAACTTCAGTCCAGACTTACCAGCAATTTTAACAACTACATTCGGAAAGCTATCACTTGATGGCGAAGTGAAATTAATCGACTTAACTTTTTCAGACGAGCTAAAAAAGCATTTTCCTGGTCCAAAGTTCGGGATAGATGGTATTCGAAACCTACTACAAGTGCATGAGCGTCCTCTTTTAATGAGTATTTTTAAAGGAATGATTGGACGAAATATTGGGTATTTAAAAACGCAATTACGCGATCAAGCAATTGGTGGTGTAGATATTGTAAAAGATGATGAAATTTTATTCGAAAACTCATTAACACCACTTACAAAAAGAATTGAATCTGGGAAAGAAGTTTTACAATCCGTATATGAAACATACGGACATAAAACGTTATATGCCGTAAATTTAACAGGTCGAACTTTCGATTTAAAAGAAAATGCGAAACGCGCAGTGCAAGCCGGGGCTGATATTCTATTATTTAACGTATTTGCTTACGGACTAGATGTACTACAATCACTGGCAGAAGATAATGAAATCACAGTTCCTATTATGGCACACCCTGCTGTAAGTGGTGCTTACTCAGCATCCAAGTTATATGGAGTTTCCTCTCCACTATTACTCGGAAAACTATTACGTTATGCTGGCGCTGACTTTTCATTATTCCCATCTCCATATGGAAGTGTTGCACTAGAAAAAGAGGACGCTCTTGCTATCTCGAAATATTTAACTCAAGACGATCCATTTTTCAAGAAGAGTTTTTCTGTTCCGTCTGCTGGTATTCACCCTGGTTTCGTTCCCTTTATTTTACGAGATTTCGGTAAAGATGTTGTTATTAATGCTGGCGGTGGGATACATGGACATCCGAGTGGGGCGCAGGGCGGCGGTAAAGCTTTCCGTACTGCCATTGATGCTACTTTGCAAAATACACCACTTCATGAAGTAGATGACATAAATTTACATAGTGCACTACAAATATGGGGAAATCCCTCTCATGGGGTGAAATTATGAGTATTCAAGTATTTTGTGATTTCGATGGCACGATTACAAATAATGATAACATTATGTCCATTATGGAAAAATTCGCACCACCAGAAGCCGAAGAAGTAAAGAATAGAATTTTATCACAAGAGCTGTCTATTCAAGAAGGTGTTTCTCAATTATTTCAATTAATACCTACTAGTCTACACGATGATATGATTCAATTTTTAATAGAAACTGCTGAAATCCGTAGTGGTTTTCATGAATTTATACAATTTGTAAATGAAAATAACATTTCTTTTTACGTTATATCAGGTGGAATGGATTTCTTCGTCTATCCACTCTTACAAGGAATCATTCCAAAAGAGCAAATTTACTGTAATGAAACAGACTTTTCAAGTGAATTCATTACAGTTAAGTGGCCTCATCCTTGTGATCATCATTGTCAAAATCATTGCGGATTATGCAAATCATCTTTAATCCGTAAATTAAGTGATACGAATGACTTCCATATTGTGATTGGAGATTCAATTACTGATTTACAAGCTGCAAAACAAGCAGATAAAGTATTTGCCCGCGACTTCCTTATTACAAAGTGTGAAGAAAATCATATTGCTTATATACCGTTTGAAACATTTCATGATGTTCAAACTGAATTAAAACATTTGTTGGAGGTGAAATCATGAAACAACTTTTTCGTCAATGGTATGACTTAAGCGAGATAAAAAAAGAATTAACAACACGAAATTGGTTTCCAGCAACGAGTGGTAATATTTCTATAAAGGTTAGTCATGAGCCACTCACTTTTCTTATTACAGCAAGTGGTAAAGATAAAACAAAAACTACTCCTGATGATTTTCTATTAGTAGATCATCTAGGGGTTCCCGTATTAGAGACTGAATTACGCCCTTCAGCAGAAACAATATTGCATACACATATTTATAACAATACGAATGCCGGGTGTGTACTTCATGTTCATACAACTGATAATAATGTCATCACAAATTTATATAGTGATGCAGTCACCCTTCAAAATCAAGAAATTATTAAAGCTCTCGATATTTGGGAAGAAGGTGCAACAATTAACATTCCTATTATCGAAAACGATGCTCATATCCCAACGCTTGGAGAAAACTTCCGAAAGCATATACAAGGAGATTCGGGAGCAGTATTAATCCGTAACCATGGTATTACCGTATGGGGCCGAGATAGCTTTGATGCAAAGAAAAGATTAGAAGCTTATGAGTTTTTATTCCAATTTCATATAAAACTATTATCAATTCAAGGAGGCGTTTCTAATGGCGCAAATTCGTATTCATGAAGGAAATACTCGTATCGAAAATGAAGTGGAAGTATCTAAATTTCTACAAGAGGAAGGCGTTTTATATGAGAAATGGAACATTTTTAAGCTTCCTACTCATTTAAATAAAAATTATTCGTTAACAGATGAAAACAAGGCTGAAATATTAGCTGTGTTTTCAAAAGAAATTGCTGATGTTTCAGCGCGCCGAGGTTATAAAGCACACGATGTAATTTCACTTTCAAATAGCACACCTAACCTTGACGAATTATTAATTAATTTCCAAAAAGAACACCATCATACCGACGATGAAGTTCGCTTTATTGTCAGCGGTCATGGCATCTTCGCTATTGAAGGAAAAGATGGTCGATTCTTTGACGTTGAACTTGAGCCTGGTGATCTTATATCTGTACCTGAAAATGCAAGACATTATTTTACCTTACAAGATGATCGCCAAGTTGTAGCTATTCGTATTTTTGTTACAACAGAAGGTTGGGTTCCAATTTATTAAGGTAGCTAGTTGAATAAAAGATTGGAACCCCTTTTCCAATCTTTTATTCACTCTACATATATACATCCTCCTATGGAACAGGCTTATTTCATAACATTGAAGTAAGCCTGATTTTTTATTCACTAAAATAATTTGTCCCTTTCGTTTGTTCAAATCAAATACCTCAAATCACGCTTCCACTTTATCAAGTACATTTCGGAACACTTTTTGAACATTTATTGAACTTTTTTGATTTTTTTCTGAAAATTCTGTTTTGTGTATGATATACTACAACTAATAATAAGGAAAAGAATATTGCAAGCAGAGGGGGATAATCATGAGTTTACTTATCGCACTTATACTAGGAGTTTCATGTGGAGCTATTCCTGTCATTTTAGGAGCTATTATGGAAGAATTAGAAGTTGGTGTTTTAGGTTTTGTTGCATCTTGTGTAAGCGCTTTATTTTTCGGTTTGTACGGTGCTATTCCTGTTGCTATCCTGTGCGCATTTTATATAGTACGCCATGCTCGCGCGAAACAGTTTGGTCCTAATCACATTGCACAAGTTATTCCATTCCCAATTGAACGATGCCGCCGCGCTTCCAACCTATAAATTATCCAACTTAAATATTATGCCTGCCTAAATAAATAAAAAGTCCTCAAATGAGGACTTTTTATTTATTTTCTTCTAGAAATTGAAACAATTCTTGCAAATGAAGTGCATCTTCATTATAGCTAACGGATACGTGACATGTCCCTTCAATCTCAGCATGCATATAAAGGGCAATTCCATCTCGATCATATTTCAATGCCAAATAAAACTCCATTTCCTCTAACATCTTTTTTGAAGTTCGGATAACATAATGCCCTTTCTCATCTCGTCCATATTCGAAACTTGGCTCAAAATCGTATTTTTGTTTAAAAGCTTCTTTTTGCTTATCATTAATCTGTACACAAGTTGATTGCTGCACAGCATCAATTATCTCGTCAAATTTTTGGAGATCCATCTCATTTACCCCTTTATGTATTTTTTGTATAATACTTGTGTTCCGCTATTCTCTTCTCCATCTGCGATTAGTTCCTCATACAATTCCTTCGCCAAAGTTAAACCAGGTACTGGTAATTGTAATTTGTCAGCTTCATCTAAAGCAATCTTCATATCTTTCATAAAATGCTTCACATAAAAACCAGGTTCAAAATCTCCCTTTAACATTCGAGGAGCTAAATTACTTAATGACCAGCTGCCTGCTGCGCCTGTCGAAATACTCTCTAATACTTTATCTGCATTAAGCCCGGCCTTTTTCGCATATGCCACCGCTTCACATACACCTATCATGTTAGAAGCAATTGCAATTTGATTGCACATTTTCGTATGTTGTCCACTCCCAGCTGGTCCTTGTAACTGAATATTTGTTCCTAGTTTTTCAAATAACGGTAAACATCTATCATATATGTCTTTCTCTCCACCGACCATAATTGCAAGCCTTGCTTCTTTAGCACCAACATCTCCTCCAGATACAGGGGCATCTAACGTAAATACATTCTTTCTTTTACCAACTTCATTTATACGTTTTGCCAATGTTGGTGTAGATGTCGTAAAATCAATGGCTATCGTGCCTTCATTTGCATTCTCTATAATGCCTTCACTTCCAAAGTAGACTTCTTCAACATCATGTGGATATCCAACCATAGTCATTACAACATCTACTTGCTTCACTAACTCTTTCGGTGTATCACACCAATTTGCACCATCTTGTACTAAAAAATCTGTCTTCGCTTTCGTTCTATTATATACATATACTTTATGACCGCCTTGCATTAAATGATGTACCATACTTTTTCCCATTACACCAATACCGATGAAACCTATTGATAAAGTTTTACGTTCCATTTTCTCATCCCCTTTGTTCTAATAAATCATTTACCATCTTTCGGAACTCTTTATTAAAATCATCATCCATACTATTTTTCACATTTGAAAATAAAATAACAAAAGTCCCTTTTTCTTTATTAAAATTATTGAAAGTGTTCCAACCAGATAATACACCATGATTATGAAAATAGTCCGGATATATATAAAAACTAAATGCATACTTCCGTTCTGCTGAAGGTGTAAACATCGCTTGTATACTTTGTTCAGAAAGAAGCTTTCCATTTATAATCGCTTCATCTAATTTCTTCATATCTCCTACTGTCGTATACATCTCACCAGAGCCATATAACCAGTCCATCCCTAATTTTTGCGCTGGTACAAGTTCTTGATCTTTCTTCACATAACCCTTCGTGAAGTTTTTATCTCCAGGCACCATATTTCCCATACCTGATTCATGCATCTCTGCCTTTGTAAATATATTTTCTTTTATATAATCTCCTAAAGGCTTTTTCGTTATGTTTTCTATAATATAAGCAAGTACCATATAATTATAATCCGTATACTTCCAACCTGTTCCTGGTGGAAAATCCAACTTTTGACTTCCAATCCAATTTATTAAATTGATACGTGAAGCTACATTAACCTTTCCTTTCCCATTTTCCGGTAAACCAGATGTATGCGTTAACAAGTGATATAACGTAATGTTTTTATCTGCTGGAAATGAAGGAATGTATTTATTTACATTATCTTGGATATTTAACTTCCCTTGTTCTTGTAGCTGTAAAACAGATGTAGCAACAACTGTTTTCGTAATAGAACCGATACGATATTTTGTTTGAGGCGTATTTTCTATTTTATTTTGAACATCAGCATATCCATATCCTTTATTCAATATAACATGCTCTTTATCTGTCACCAAAACTGTCCCATTAAATTGCTTTCCTACTAAATATTGATCTAACTTTTGAGATATACTAGCATAATCGATTTTTTGTACTTCTTCTATATTATCCTGTACCTCTGACTCAATAGCGGGAGTTACCTTTGTTGTTAATACTACTTGTTCCTTTAGATCGGGACTATAGAGAAAATAGTATACTCCGCCGCAAACTACAGCAGACAATGAAGCCATAATCATTATTTTTTTTTTCATATTGTTCCTCCATAATTACTTCGTGAAGAATGGTCCCCCACATTCTATTATCAGGCAATAAAAAAAAATCGCAACAATTTGTTGCGAAAAATCACATTTTTTCCTTTCTATATATACATACTTGATTTTTCCCATTTTTTTTTGCTTCATATAATGCAATATCCGCTCTTTGCATTAATTCCTCTTTAGTAATTCCTTGCTCATATAACGCAACTCCAAAACTCGCTGTTAATTTCGAAATTCCAGAAAATTGCTTTGTTTCAATGAAAAATCGTAACGATTCCGCAACTTGAAACGCTTCTTTTTCTACCGTATCTGTCACTAATATTATAAATTCTTCTCCTCCCCACCTTGCAAATATATGTTGATGTTCAAATTTAGATTTCATAAGATTTGCAAGTTGTACTAATGCTAAATCGCCAAAATCATGACCATATGTGTCATTTACTGATTTAAAGTTATCTATATCAAACAAAATAAGTGCTATTTTTTTATCATTACGTATTACATTCTCCCACTCTGTCTCCAATATTTGCTGGAATTTCAAACGATTATATATTTCTGTCAATGAATCTATCATAGCCAGTCTTTCTTGCTCTTGATAGATTTCATCTAATTCTGTAATCTCTGTGCATTTTACTATAAATCGCGATAAGTCTTCTGGTAATGGTGTCGCACGTAATAAAAAGGTAGAAGCTTCCCCTTCATAATTGTGCATCTTAATTCTTCTTCCATTTGATAAAGTATCATCCAGCCATGTTACATCGTGAGTCGTCGAATAATATCCAGTCTCTCTTATAAGATGTTCTGCAAACACTAAATGTTGTTCACGATAGGTAAATAAATTATCATATCCGAAAAACTCTAAAAAATTTGTATTACAATCAACAATCTCATCATCTTCTACTATAAATAATAAATCATTTTGAAAATCAAACATCGTTTGAAGTAATTCCTGTTGTAAACTTACTTGTCGCACTAAAGAAAGCTGATATAAACTCTTATTCACTTCCTCCAGTACTACTTGTGGGGTTACTGGTGCTATAACAATATTACGTATTCCTAACAGTAGTAAATCTGCAAACTCATTGTTTATCTGTTGATCCCAAATGATAATGAATGTGCTCTGTGAATTATATATATTCTTTATATATTTTATTTGAGCAAAATCTGTTACATACATAATTACAATATGCGGTCTAGTTCTATGAAACAACATTTCTCCTTCTTCAAAACTATTTGCTATAAACATACATTTTGGATGGACGTTTTCTATCGTTTGTTGATGTGTACATCCATCTTCTATATAAAGGACATTCAACTGAAGATCTTGTAATACATTTTGGAAAACAGTATTCTCTAATAAAAAATGTAGTATGTTCATCACTAGTCTTCACTCACTTCATATATCTTGTTCTACTGAATTCCTCGCAATCATTTTATAAAAAATAGTTCTCAAAAAAATCCGATTAGTGAGGAATGCATATTAACAAGCTAATTGAGAATGTTATCTTCGCTTATCTACTCTGGAAACTCCTTTTTTAGTGTATGATTATAGGAATTGTATCGTTTGTATGAATGCCCCATCTCGTTACTTAAAACTTGACAATTAAAATAAAGTTATTATATTCTTAAATTCAATAACTTACAAAATGTAAGTAGAATATATTACATTTATTTTATATTAAGTTGATATGTAATTTGGAGGATATATAATGACAAACAATGACTTTTTTAACGTTTTATATGAACGCACATCTACACGTGCATTCAACCCTGAAAAAGAAATTTCATCTACAGAATTACATGAAATTTTAAAAGCCGCTGCACAAGCACCTTCTGCTTGGAACTTGCAACACTGGAAATTCCTTGTTTTCCAAGGCGAAAACGTACAAAAACGATTACATCCAATTGCTTATAACCAACAACAAATTCTTGATGCTTCTGCCGTAGTCGCTATTTTAGGTGATTTAGAAGCATATAAAAATGTTGAACCTGTTTACGGTCCAATTGTTGAACAAGGATTTATGAAAGAAGAAGCAAAAGAGCGCTTAGCTAAAAACATTGAATCTGCATATACTCGTGAGCAATACCCACGAGATGCTGCCTTTTCAAATGCTGCTTTAGCAGCAATGCAACTTATGCTTGCTGCTAAAGCAACTGGTTGGGATACTTGCGCTATTGGTGGATTCAACCCACAAGCACTAATGGAAGAATTTAATGTTTCATCTCGTTACGTACCAATTATGCTTATTACAATTGGTGAATCCACTTTAAAAGGTCACCCTGCACCGCGCATGAGCGTAGAACAAGTGAGTGAATGGGCGAAATAATAAAAAACGAAGGTAATTTCATTACCTTCGTTTTTTTATATTCTGTTACACATCCGTAATATTACAATGTATTATTCGACATCTATACGTAGAGAAATCGTAATTTTCATGCTATCCCCATAAACAAATATGGCGTTTTGTGTCGAAATTTGTTAAACCACCGAAAGATAACCGTGTGTTTTTGTTACAATTGTGATACAATGATAACAAATAGATAACAAGAGAGGGATTTTCATTGAGTTCATACGGAAGCTTTATCGCACTTTTAAGTTACATAGTAACTGTACTACTGCTATATTTTATTGGCGATGCTGCAAACATATCAGTGTTACAATTCCCAAAAGAAGAAGTGTTCCAATTAGAAGCAGAAAAACATACTGCACGATCCATTGCACCACTACTCCTAGCTCTTCCTGTATATATCATCGTTTTATATAAAAGCAAAAAAGTGTAAAGGCTACCTAATTTATTTCATTTCGGTGGTCTTTACATTTTTTTGTGATATTTCCCCTATTTTAAACATCATTCCATACTAAATACCCACCTAGTCATTTAAAATGAGAAAATCCCCTAGAAAAATTTTCATTATCTGTCCAGTCACCAACTACCGAACTTACATAGATTATAAGTGTGAAGGGGGTGATGAGGATTATGTTTGGATCATTTGGATGCTGTGATAACTTTAAAGAATGTCATCATCGAGAGAGAGAGAGAAGAAGTTAGACCACAACGACCTGCTGTATGTAACGTACTTGCTACTATTTCAGTTGGAACAGAAATTTCTCTTTTAAGTATTAGAGTCCATCAATCATTCCGCAATGTAATTTTTGAAGGATTCTGTAACGGTGTTGCTCTTTTCTCTGCTTTAGCTAATAACAACAAAGATAACAACAATAAAGACGATAAGAACAATCAAAATACTTTTACTGGCATTTTACGTGTATGCCCAACTGATATTATCGCAATCGCTATCTAATTCTGTTCCTTATCCTCTATAGTAAGAAAATAAGATTTACTTTTCTCATAGCAAAAACCTGAGACCGATTTCAAATCGACTCAGGTTTTTTTTTATTATATGCTTTTAACTAATTCAACAACTTCTTCAGCAGTTGACATTGTTAATGCTTTTTCTGCTAATGTTTCCATTTCTGCTTTTGACAATTTGCTTAATTGTGTTCTTGCAGGAAGGATAGATGTTGCACTCATACTGAACTCATCTAAGCCTAATCCTAATAATAATGGGATAGCAAGTGAATCTCCCGCCATCTCACCACACATACCAGCCCATTTGCCCTCTTTATGAGCAGCGTCGATAACCATTTTTACAAGACGTAAAATAGATGGGTTATATGGTTGGTATAAGTAAGCTACTTGTTCGTTCATACGGTCCGCAGCCATTGTGTATTGGATTAAGTCGTTTGTTCCGATAGAGAAGAAATCAACTTCTTTTGCGAATTGATCTGCTAATACTGCTGAAGCTGGAATTTCAACCATCATACCAACTTCAATAGAATCAGAAACAGTTGTACCCGCTTCTACAAGTTTTGCTTTCTCTTCTAATAAGATCGCTTTCGCTTGACGGAACTCATCAAGAGTTGCAATCATTGGGAACATAATTTTTAAGTTACCGTATACGCTAGCACGAAGTAATGCACGAAGTTGTGTACGGAACACATCTTGCTCATCAAGACATAAGCGAATTGCACGGTATCCTAAGAATGGGTTCATTTCTTTTGGTAAATGTAAGTATGGAAGCTCTTTATCTCCACCGATGTCAAGTGTACGAACAACGACAGGTTGACCTTCTTTTACACCTTCAAGAACTGCTTTATACGCATCGAACTGCTCTTCTTCTGTTGGAAGATTGTCACGGCCCATGTATAAGAATTCTGTACGGTATAAACCAACGCCTTCTCCGCCATTATCGATAATACCTTGTACATCATTTGGTGTTCCGATATTAGCAACAAGCTCAACGTGATGTCCATCGCTTGTTACAGTAGCTTGGTCTTTTAATTTTGCCCATACAGCTTTTTGCTCTTCAAATTTCGCTTTCTTTTCTTCAAACGAACGAAGAGTTTCTTCTGATGGATTTACAATTACTTCTCCATCTAAACCGTCAATGATTACGATATCGCCGTTTTGGATTTTCTCCATAACAACTTTCGTACCAACAACAGCTGGAATTTCCATAGAACGAGCCATAATTGCAGAGTGAGATGTACGTCCACCGATATCAGTTGTGAAACCTTTTGCATACTTACGGTTTAACTGAGCTGTATCAGATGGTGTTAAATCTTCAGCAATAATGATTACTTCTTCAGAAATTGTACCAGGATTTGAGAAGTTAATTCCTAGTAAATGTGCAAGAACGCGTTTTGTTACGTCGCGAATATCCGCAGCACGTTCTTTCATATATTCGTTATCCATGTTTTCAAACATAGAAATAAACATTGATGCAACTTCATCCATTGCAAATTCAGCATTTACTTTTTCGCTATTTACTTTATCTTTTACTGGATTTACTAATTCCGGATCATTTAATACTAATAAATGTGCTTCAAAGATAGCAGCTTTATCAGCACCTAACTCAGCAAAAGCGTGGTCCTTAATAGCTTCTAGTTCAGATTTTGCTTTCTCAAGCGCAGCGTCTAAGCGTGCAATTTCAGCAGCTTCGTTCGTAATTGATTTCTTTTCAATGTTAAATTCAGGATTCTCAAGTCTGAAAGCCTTTGCAATAGCAATCCCACTTGATGCAGCGATCCCTTGGATATTAAGAGTCATTATTCTCCTAATCCTTCGTTTTTCATAGTTTCTTCGATAGCTGCTAGTGCTTGAGCTGCATCATCACCATTTGCAGTGATCTTAATTTCCGCGCCTTGTTGAATTCCTAAAGACATAACACCCATGATTGATTTTAAGTTAACGTTTTTTCCGTTATACTCTAAGTTAATGTCAGAACCAAATTTGCTTGCAGTGTTTACAAGTAGAGTTGCTGGACGAGCATGAATTCCTGAATCGCTAGTTACTTTAAAGATTTTTTCCATGATAATTTATCTCCTTTAAATTACGTATTTTTTTAGTTGTATAGACGTGAGTACTACATCATCTATTGTATATAATAGGCGATGTTCGGTCAACCACATCGCCTATTATAATTATAAACATTTTGCGTCAAATTCCTATTGAATGTCAATAATAGCGTTTTCGCCCTTTTTAACATTTCCATCTTTTTTCAATTCGACTTGTTGCCCTTGTTGTAAATTCGTAAAGACGATTGGTGTAATAATAGATGGTGCATTTTCTTTTACAAATGCAAGATCTACTTTTAATAATGGTTGTCCTTGCTTCACTTTATCACCTTGTGCTATAAGCGCTTCAAAGCCTTCACCATTTAATTTTACAGTATCAATACCAAAGTGGATTAAAATTTCTTTTCCACCTTCAGACTGAATACCAATCGCATGTTTTGTAGGGAATACATTTACAATCTCACCATTAACTGGAGAAACTACTGTTCCTTCTGTTGGCTCAATCGCAAATCCATCTCCCATCATTTTCCCTGAGAATACTTGGTCAGGTACTTCTGTAATCGGTAAGATTTTCCCTTCAATTGGTGAAACGATTGTTTCATTTTCATCAACTTGTTGAGGAGTTTCTTCCACTTTTACAGGCTCTTCTTTTTCAACATGAGGTGTACGACCTGACATAATATCATGAATTTGTGATTTTAATGTGTCAGATTTCGGTCCAAAAATAGCTTGAATGTTATTTCCAACTTCAAGTACACCAGCTGCTCCAAGCTCTTTTAAGCGGTCTTTATTTACATTCTTTTGTTCGTTAACTTGTACACGTAAACGAGTAATACAAGCATCTAAAGAAGCGATGTTTTCTTTACCACCAAGTGCTACTAATACTTCACGTGGAAGTTCACCTGCTTCTGTTTTTCCTGCACCGTCATTCGCATTTGCTACTTCACGACCAGGTGTTTTTAAATCCCATTTACGGATTGCAAAGCGGAATCCGAAGTAGTAAATAACTGCTAGTACAAGACCAACAATAATTACCCACCACCATGCTGTACGGCCTGGTAGTACACCGAATAAGATAAAGTCGATTAAACCACCAGAGAATGTCATACCAATTTTAACACCTAAAATTTGCATTGTCATAAATGATAGACCAGCGAATACTGCGTGAATTCCGAATAATACTGGTGCTACGAATAAGAATGAAAATTCAAGTGGTTCTGTAATACCTGTTAAGAAAGATGTTAATGCAGCAGATCCTAAAATACCAGCTGCTAATTTTTTATTTTCTGGACGTGCTTCATGGTACATTGCTAAAGCGGCAGCTGGAAGACCGAACATCATGAACGGATACTTACCAGTTGTAAATGTACCTGCTGTTAATTCCACACCATCTTTTAACTGTGCCATAAAGATTTTTTGGTCACCGCGGATTAATTCGCCAGCTGCATTTGTATACTGACCGAATTCGAACCAGAACGGTGAATAGAAAATATGATGTAATCCAAATGGAATTAATGAACGTTCGATTAAACCGAATATAAATGCTGCTAACGTTCTATTTGCATCAATCATTTGATGTGAGAACGTATTTAAGCCACCTTGAATGTATGGCCAAACGAAGCACATGATAATACCTACTACTAAAGAGAATGTTGCAGTTGCGATCGGTACGAAACGCTTACCTGCAAAGAAACCTAAGTATGATGGTAATTCAATGTTGAAGTATTTATTATAGCAATATGCAGCTACTATCCCGACGATAATACCACCAAATACTCCTGTTTGTAGCGTTGGAATTCCTAATACGTTTGCATATGCTGGATCTGCAAATCCAATTTTCACTGGATCTGTTCCAGAACTTGTTACCTTCACTAGCTTATCTACTTCTAAGAACACACTCATCGTTTTGTTCATAATTAAGTAGCCGACGAATGCTGCTAAACCAGCTACTCCGTCTCCACCAGCTAAACCGATTGCTACCCCAACTGCGAATAATAATGCAAGGTTAGCGAAAATAATATCACCCGATTGTTCCATAATTTTTGCAACCATTACGAACCAATCTGCTTTTAAAGCAGGAATAACATTTGTTAACTGTGGATTTTGAAATGCATTACCAAATCCAAGTAAAATACCTGCTGCCGGTAAAATCGCTACTGGAAGCATGAGCGCTTTTCCGACTTTTTGAAGAACACCAAAGATCTTCTTAAACATGGAAACCCTTCCTCTCTTATCTATATTGATACTTTTCGACAAACGCCAAAAAGGCATGAGGAAAAAAAAGATAGAACGATAGCTATACAAAGGGTAGTATGTCCCTTTATTTAGCTTACATTCCCAACTTCTCTCCACTCATGCCTGATCGAATCAGTAACACGTGTCAAAAATAGGATTACGTATAAGTTCACTATAATTAAGGCAAACGTTTTCGTTACTTACCTTAATGTGTTTGTCGAATTTTGTATAACTTTGCAATAGTTATTATACATAACTATTGTAAGCGATTCAATCATTTTTTTTAACGTTTTCATTTTAGACAAAAATATATGTCTTTTTACACATGTTCTGCTTTCACTAATCGTTGTAAATGCATCGTTAAATAAATACTCTCCGCTTCATATACAGGGAGTTGCAATTCTTTCTGCATTACTTTGACTAGTTTCCACGCCAAATTATAACAAACTGGATATTCCAACTTTAATAAATCAGCAAAACTTTGTGCTTCTTCTACTTTTTCTCCTTTTTTCACCCGCTCAATAGCATATTGTAAATGGCGAATAAGGCGTAAATAATGAATGCTTTCTTGGTCTAATGTAATTTGTAAGCTTGTCTCAATTAAAGACACAAGTTGTGCAATAAGACGGGAATTTTGATTAACAGAAGATAAATCAGAGTTTGTAAGCGAGCTGTAAATGTGAAGTGCGATAAAGCCAACTTCCCCTTCTGGCAATGTAATTTGCAAACGAGAATTTAAAAGTTGCACAACGCCTTCAGCAATTTCATATTCCTCTGGATATAGCATTTTCGTTTCAACTAAAAAAGGATTATCTATTGTAAGTCCTTGTTTCAGCCTTTTAATTGCAAAAGAAATATGATCTGTTAAAGCGATATGAATATGTTCATTTAATGGAGATTCCGCTTTTTCTTGAATATATAACATAATATCATTCATCAATTCAATTAGCTTTTCACTCACATGTGGTACTAAAAGTTTGTATTGTTCTCGATCACGTTCATTTTTTAAAACAAACATTTTCTCAATTTGTTCTTGCTCCAACACATCTTCAGCCTTTTTCCCAAATCCAATTCCTTTACCGATCACTACTACTTCCTCGTGTTCAGGATGGCTAGCAATGATGACATTATTATTTAAAACTTTTTTAATTTCTAGATAATTACTCATATAACACCACCCTCGTACTTAAATAGCCTGCTTTTATGTTACAGAATATTCTTCTTTGTCGTCAATGTAAAACATCTACCATTTAATAAAAATTCATTTTTTAGACATGTTTATATATGATGCGTATAATGTAAGAGCAACTGTACATAGAAAGGAGATAGCAACATGATTAAAATGTTTGTAAGTGATATCGATGGTACAATGATGCAACACGGAGGTCTTATCGACGAACAGGATGTTATGGCCCTACGCAGTTTAGCTGAACAAAATGTAATTCTTTGTTTCGCTTCAGGAAGACTTGATAATGAAATTGCAGATTTGATGAAGGCAGTTAATACAAATTTCCACCGCATTAGTGTGAATGGTGTATTTGTGTATACAAACGATAATAAACAACTACTATCCGCTACATTCGACTCTAGTATTTTACCTGATTTATTAGCGATGACAAAAGAAGATCCTTACTTCCGTTATGTAAGCGATGAACATAATTACTACATTGAAGAGAAGACACCTTTTATACATGAGTTAGAAAAACAAATAACAATGACTTCTATTGAAGAACCAAATTTATTACAAAAAATTGATGATACCATTTATCCAAATAAAATTTCTGTCGGTGGAACGAAAGAGGATTTACAAGTTCTTCAGGAAAAGATTGACGAAAAATTCACTGGAAAAGTTAGTACTTTCATTTCAGCAGAACAATGTTTAGATGTGATGCCACCAAATATTAGTAAAGGTTCTGCTATTTCTATTTTATTAAAAGAATTTCAAATACAACCAGAGGAAGTTGCTTGTATAGGGGATTCTTATAATGATATTCCAATGTTTTCTTTAACTCCTCACAGTTTTGCTATGTCTCAAGCAGATGAGGCAGTAAAAAAGCATGCTCACTATGTAGTAGATACAGTCAAGGATGCTGTTAACCACGTGATTGCTCATAATAAAAATACGACTCGCTCCTTATAAGGATGAGTCGTATTTTTATTTCTTTACATGTTGAAAACATCAAAGTTCACTGTACTTCACAAACTGAAATATATTACTTGTTACGTGCGATGTTCGTAATAAACTTATAACGGTCACCACGATAAATACATTTCACATACTCTAACGGTAACTCACCTTCTGAATAAGACCATTGACGCATTACAAGTACAGGCGCCTTTTTAGGAATATGCAGATGTTCAGCTTCGTTATCCGTTGCAATTGAAGCCTCAATTGACTGAGTAGCGCGAACTAGCTTAAAGCCCAGTTTTTTCTCTAAATGTTCATATAAAGATTGTTGCAATATTTCTTCGTTAATATCTTTCACAAGAGTTGGCGACAAATATGTCGTCTCAAATGCAATCGGTTCGTCATCAGCTAAGCGAGTACGCCTCACCTCATAAACCGATTCTCCCTCTTGTATTCTTAGCCGGTCTGCTATTTTAGCAGTAGCTGGAACTAGGCGGAAACTTAATAACTGGCTGCTCGGTTTCATACCACGAGAAATCATATCTTCTGTGAATCCCGTCATCCCTTGCAACTTTTGCTCCACTTTCGGAAGTTGGACGAACGTTCCAATTCCACGCTTCCGGTATAAATACCCTTGTTCCACTAAGTTATTAATTGCCTGTCTGATTGTCATACGACTCACTTCGAACTTATCACAAAGTTCATTCTCAGATGGAATTTTATCTCCCGGCTTCCATTCGCCGTCCTCAATTAGCTGTTTCACCCACTCTTGAATCTGATAATAGATCGGAAATGGTGAATACTTGTCGATGTTCATCAGCAATCGCCTCACTGCATAAAGATAGAGCTTCTGGATCTGCGATTACGGTTACATTCGGATGACGTTGTAAAACTGTAGCAGGACACGCCTCACTATATTCACCTTGCAATAATTCTTTAATAGCTTCTGCCTTTTTAGATCCCATAGCAACAAGTAGAATTTGTTTCGCTTTCATAATGCTTCCAATTCCCATTGTAATCGCATGAGTCGGCACATCTTCTTCATTTTCAAAGAAGCGAAGATTTGCTTGGCGTGTAGATTCTGTTAATTCCACAATGTTAGTTGGAGAATTAAATGGTGTTCCTGGCTCATTAAATCCGATGTGACCGTTTTCACCGATTCCAAGAATCTGTAAGTCAACTGGGTTAGCTGCTAGAATGCCTTCATAACGCTTGCACTCTTCCTCTAAATCACTTGCCATCCCGTTTGGTACATAAGTTTGTTTAAATGGAAGATGATCAAACAACTGTTCTTGCATGAAATAGTGATAGCTGTTTTTATCTTCATGTGGTAAATTTACGTACTCATCTAAGTTTACAGTGGTTGCATGACTTGTATCAAGTTTATTTTTTCGCATTTCTGCATAAATACCTAATGGAGAGCTTCCTGTAGCCATTCCTAATGTTGGATTTTCTTTTGATTTTACAACCCCTTCAATTAACTTATAACCTGCTTCTGCTAATTCTTCTGGAGTTTTTACAACAAGAATATTCATTTAATTACTTCCCTTCCTTCATATGAATTCCTAAACGCACCGTATCATATACATGTAATTCTTCAGTCATAACAACAAAGTCTGCATCTTTACCTACCGCTAACGCACCTTTATTATTTAATCCAAACTCTTTTGCTTGGTTAACCGATGTCATGAGTACTGCATCCTCGATTGAACATCCTGTAAATTCAATTACATTTCGGAAAGCTTGATCCATTTTCAAAATACTACCAGCTAACGTTCCATCTTCTAATCGGGCACTACCATCTTTTACATGTACTGGCTGTCCGCCAAGCTCATATAATCCATCTTCAAGACCTTTTGCACGCATTGCATCAGTAATGACACTTACTTTTTTTGGTCCTTTTAATTTATATGCTAATTTCACCATATCAGGGTGAATATGAATACCATCTGTAATTACTTCAACCATTACATCTGGATTTAATAACACATGACCAACAACTCCTGGTTCACGGTGATGTAATCCACGCATTTGATTGTATAAATGTGTTGCATGTGTAATTTTTCTATTTTTCAGTTGTGCATCAATCGCATCTGTATGTCCCATTGTGCCAACAACGCCAGTTTCAGCAAGATACTGTTCAAACTCTAACGCACCTTCTTCTTCCGGCGCATATGTTACTAATTTAATTAGATTACCGCTTGCTTCCTGCCATTGTTTAAATTGCTCGATACTTGCAGGAACAATATGTTCAAGTGGTTGTGCACCCGCACGTTTTTTTGAAACATATGGTCCTTCTAAGTGAATATATTCGAAATGTGCTCCCTTATCTTTCGCTTCCTTGGCAGCAGTTAACGCTGCTTCAATCGCTTCTGGAGCTTGTGTCATCGTTGTTGGGAAGTAAGTTGTAACTCCTTCTTTTAACATTTCTTTACCAAGAGTTACTAATCCATCGCTATTTGCATCCATCGCATCAATATCGTATCCACCATGAATATGAACATCAATCATACCTGGAATCACAATCTTCCCTGCCGCATCTAAAACAGTTTCATTTTCTTGTGATACATATTGAGCCATCAAACCAATTTCTTTAATTGTTTCTGCGTAACGAATAAATCCGTTTTCCACTACTTCTTGACCTGTATAAATTTTGGCATTGATGACAACTTGCGTTTTCATTTTCATCGACCCTTTCCCATGAAATACCTACTTGTTATTATTACCTTATTCGCCTAATTCCATCTTAATATACACACGAGTAGTTGTCTATACATTCTAATGAAATTTCCTCTTTGTTCAGCAAAAAAGGAAATTAATTGTTTCTCTCTCAATTATAATATATGTTATTCATTTTTTCCAAAAAGGGAAAATAACCTCTTATATAATTAGTTACTTAAGTAATGGCATCAAGCCGCTCGACCACATTGCAATATGTTCACCATCTGTTTCTATTTCTACTGTTCGTTTGTTTGTTCCATATAGCATTATACCGTGCTGTTTTAATCGTTTCACTACACTTTGGTGTGGATGCCCATACGGATTTCTACTCCCGTACGAAAGAATAGCGAATTGTGGATCTACTTTTTTCAAGAACGTTTCACTCGTTGAAGTATATGAGCCATGATGCCCCACCTTTAATACATCTGCATGTACATCAAATTGCTCTAATATTTCATTTTCCGTCCGTACATCAGCATCACCCATTAATAAAAAGTCCGCTTTACCATAACGAATCTTTAACACAATTGAAGACTCGTTATTCTCATCTTTCGATTTTCCATTGTTCAATACTTGTATAGAAACATGTGGATCTAGCGGTATGTATTGTCCTTCCTTCACTGGAATGAAAGGAATGCCCCTTTTTTTAATGTTATTTCGATACGTATGATAAGTAAATGAACTATATGTTTTTCCGCTATCTAATACGAGGGAAACTGGCATTTGCTCTACAATTGGAATAAGTCCTCCTATATGGTCCATATCAGGATGAGTACTTACAATTACATCTAAATGATTAATTCTTTTTTCAATTAGTTTTTGAATAATGACCTCTCCCGCTTCATAAGGACCTCCATCTATTAACATCGTTTGACCATTTGGCAATGTAATAAGTGTCGCATCACCTTGTCCAACTTTTAAAAAACTCACTTTCATTTTACCAAAATGTTGCCGCTGCATATGTATAGAAGACGCAGTATGAATAGACATCATATATCTTTTAGCCGATGCGCTGTTTAACGAAAAACATAATAAAACAGAAACCAACAATAGAATATTCCGTACACCTCTCATAACTCGTCTCCTTTTTTCATTTAGTATGGCACGCTCTGTAATTGATATACAAAAAAAGCTTAGCAAAATGCTAAGCTTTTATTTTGATAATTCCTGTAAAGAACCGAAGAATAAATCTGCTTCATTCATTTGTTCATTTTCTTCAGAAAGGGCTGGTAAATCATCTAACGTTTTTAATCCAAACGTGTCCAAAAACTCTTTCGTAGTTCCGTATAAGATAGGACGCCCTGGGCCTTCCGCTCTTCCCGTTTCTTTTATAAGCAAGTGCGAAACTAACGTTTGTAATGCCTTGTCTGTTTTCACTCCTCGAATCTCTTCCATTTCTGTCCTTGTAATCGGTTGACGGTACGCAACGATTGCCAACGTTTCAAGAGCTGCTTGAGAAAGTGAAGCCGCTGTTGGCGTATCTATTAATTTTTGATAGTACGAAGCATGCTCTTTCTTTGTTGCAAAACGATATACTTTTGCATATTGCACAATTTGCAAACCGCGATGCGATCCTTCACATTCCTTCTGCATTTCCTCTATACTGTTTATTACTTCTTCCACTTCAATTTCAAGAACTTTCGCTATCTGTTCTGGATAAATACCTTCGTCACCCGCAACAAATAAAAGCCCTTCAATAATCGCTTTTTGTTCTCTTCTATCCATTTTACGAACTCCTTCCTCCTATTTCCCTATAAAAATACACATAAAAAAACCGAATCACAGTAAATGCGTTCGGTTCAATATTTCTTCTCTCGTTCCAAACGATACATTAAAACCTAACATGAGATAAAATATTTCTACCCCATCTTCACATGCTGGCTCTATACGGATTTATTAGAGCTTGATACGAAAATTTCATCAAAATTATGTTCTTGCTCAATTATGATTTGTTGATTTTTCATCAGTTCAAGAACCGCTAAAAATGTTACAACCATTATTTCACGTTCTTCATCAGCAAACAAATCATAAAAGCTTTGACGACCGCCTTTTACTTCTAACTGCTGTAGTATATCAGTCATTCGCTGTGCAATTGGTATTTCTTGACGAGTAATTCGCGTCGTTACGGGGTTCTTTGCTTTTTTACGGCGCATTAGCTTTTGAAATGCCGCTAACATATCATATAACGTAACATCAAGAGGTAAGCTCGTCTCCTCTTCTTGTTGAAATGATGTAAAATCAATTGGCGGACGTGTATATAGCTGTGCTCTTTCTTGTTCTCTTTCTTTTAACTCAGTAGCAACTTGCTTATATTTCTTATATTCAATTAACCTCTCCATCAATTCTTGACGAGGGTCGTCTATAAAGTCATCACCGTTATCAGGTACATCTTCTTCTTGTTTCGGTAGCAACATTTTACTTTTAATTTGTAATAACGTTGCAGCCATTACTAAATACTCACTGGCAACATCTAATTGTAGTTCTTTCATCGTATGGACATAAGATAGATATTGCTCTGTAATTTCCGCTACAGGAATATTATATATATCAATTTCGTAACGATGTATTAAGTGTAACAATAGATCTAAAGGCCCTTCAAAAGCCTCTACTTTAAAATTATACTGCACAAAGCATCCCACCACATTTTTTCTATAACAACATAAGTATAGAGCATACTCATGTTCTATCCAACCTTTTTAAGAAATTTAATTAAAAATAGACCTATGCCCATGTCATAATGCCCACCGCTTCATATGATAACAATGTAGTAAGAACAATGTAGGAGGTCAAAAAACTATGGGTCACGTTGATTGCGGTTTTAGCGGTGGATTCGCATTACTTGTTGTACTGTTCATTTTACTAATCATTGTAGGAGCAGCTTGCTTCTGCTAATATGAAGCAATAAAGCGACTAGGGATATTTCCCTAGTCGCTTATTGTTAATATTTCTATGATACACTGTACATATAACCGTTAGACAGGAGCGAAAAAAATGTATCCTACCGAGTACATGCAATTTTTAATTCATTTTCATGGAGACTATGATTATTTTGAATGTCATGAAATACTAGAAGAGTATTGGAAATTAAAGCCTAGAGGAGAACGTGACAATTACTTAGTCGGTCTCATTCAAATTGCTGTTTCCTTATACCATCATAGACGATCCAATTGGAATGGTGCAGAGAAGATGATAAAAAGCGCAATAACAATTTTAGAAAAGAACAGCGCGCAATTACATCAATTCGGAATAGATCATAAACAACTTACATTCTTATTAAATGAAAGATTACAATCTATCCACAAAAAGGAAAATTTTGCCCCGTTATTTTTACCATTATTAGACGTATCGCTAGAAAAACAATGCATACAGTTATGTAAGAAACAAAACCTCTCTTGGAAAGATGCGAACGTCATTCCTGGTGAATACATCATAAATAAGCACACATTGCGTGATCGAACAGAAGTCATTTCTGAACGACACGAACAACTACAAAAAAGAAAGCAGAGATAATAAACTACTTATCCCTGCTTTCATGAATGTATATTTTGTTCAAGCTCTTTACACTTTTTGCAAAAACTTGCTGTTTGCTCATTTCCGCAAATTGTAAACTCAAGAAATTTACTCTTAAGCTCTTGAACCATCTTCGTCCCAATACCCATATGACGGTGAGACGGATTCACGCTCAAATGCTGAATTTCCAATACCTGATCTTCTTTTTTTATAATCCCCATTATCCCAACAAAATCTTCATTTTGTTTCCACAAATACAATTGCCAATCCTCTTTCGCCTCATACTCTTTCATTGTCAATTGTAATGTTTTCACATCTTTTTCAGTTGGCATAAATGAAAGAAGCCCCATTGCAATTTTTTCATAACTTTTTTTAAAACGAATTAACATAACCCTTATCCCTTCTTACAAAAGTTACAAACTATTTATCCCCTCAGTCACTCTTTTCATATCACATTCATTCTACAATATTTTTAACAGAGTGAGAAGAGGCTGAAACAACTTGATAATCATACAAAGCGTTAAGAAGAAAGTCAAATATATGTTTCCACGCTATTTTTTTCTATTATACCGCTCAGAAAAGAGACAATACTGTATAGAAACTAAAAGGAGAATCCCCCTGCTCATCACATTTTAATTATTTTTGAACGAAATAGTTCTATTAAAAACAATATGTTGAGAGAAATCCATTTATTGAAGCATATAATCGGTACTCCATTCTATGTATTTTGTTAAAATTGTGTTCTCCTGCACAATATATTTTAACGTTAGTAGCCGTCCTATTTGCATCATATATTTCGAAATATATACCAATTACTGTTTATACGAAATAAAAAAAGAGAGCAAAATCGCTCTCTTTTTCTCGTAACTTATTCTTCCCAAACTTTAACTTCTTTCATTACATCGCCTTGACGCATGTTTAATACTGTTTCAATACCGCTTGTTGCTTTACCGAATACAGTGTGTACGCCATCTAAATGCGGTTGTGGCTCATGAACAACAAAGAATTGGCTACCGCCTGTGTTACGGCCAGCATGTGCCATAGAAAGTGAGCCAACAAGATGTCTATGAGGATTTCCATCAGTTTCACATGGAATAGAGTAACCTGGACCACCTGCTCCTGTTCCTGTTGGGTCTCCACCTTGGCTTACGAAGCCAGGAATAACGCGGTGGAATGTTACACCATCATAAAATCCTTGCTCTGCTAATTTTTTAAAGTTTTCTACTGTTTTTGGTGCTTCTTCTGGGAAAAATTCTAAATCGATTTTTTCACCATTTTCCATTAATATGTATCCTAAAGTTTTCATACGTATATGTCTCCTTTCAACTATCTCAGCACTATATTACCACATTCATGACTAGAAACAAAAAGAATCCGACAATCTACATACTTCTTTTTTGAAATGTGGAGAAAGCTAGGTGACAAATAAAAAATATATACTATAATAACTGTGTTGCCCGAAAATTTTAGAAAGAGAAAGGGAGCGATTTTTCGTGAAAACGAAATTACTAGCTCTGCTATTAGCTGTAACGGTATTTATGATGCCAACAGCTTCATTTGCAGACATCATTGAGGGAGAATCAATTGTTACACTAGGAGAAAACTTATCTGAACAACAAAAACAAGATCTGTTAAAAGAAATGAAAGCACCGAAAGATGCTACAATCATTACTGTGTCTAATGCGGAAGAACATAAATTTCTAGAAGGAATTGTTCCAAAAGCACAAATTGGTACGAGAGCAATTTCCTCTTCTATGATTACATACACAAAGCCAGGATCTGGCCTTATTGTACGCTCAAAAAATATTAATTCGATAACAGATGCGATGTACACAAACGCACTTATTACAGCAGGTGTGAAGGATGCAGAGATTCAAATTACTGCACCATTTAAAGTTTCAGGAACTGCTGCTTTAACAGGTTTAATGAAGGCCTATGAAACAACATCAAACAAAGCAATTCCTGAGGAAGTAAAAAAAGTAGCCAATGAAGAAATGGTGCAAACGGCCCAGCTCGGCGATAAAATCGGTGAAGAAAAAGCAGTTCAACTTGTTGCAAAAATTAAAGAAGAAATTGCCAAAGAACAGCCAAAAACGACTGAAGATTTACGTTCATTAATTAAAAAAATTGCGGATCAACTTGGTATTACATTAACGGATGAACAGTTAGATAACTTAGTTGCGCTATTTGATAAAATGAAAAATCTTAATATCGATTGGAATCAAGTTGGCAGTCAGTTAAATAAAGCAAAAGAACACGTTTCTGCCTTTTTAGGATCTGAAGAAGGGCAAGGATTCCTAGATAAAGTGAAAGATTTCTTCTCAAGTATCATTGATTTTGTTAAATCGTTATTCAAGTAAAAAGAAGCTCGTCAGTGACGAGCTTCTTTTTTATACAAGTAACGGCAATTTCATAACAGCTTCTTCAACCGAACGAACAATATGATTTGCCTTCTCCTTCACATATGGATGAGCATGATGAAGAGTAAATGAATGCGGAGTTACTTCAAACATAGAAATATCATTGAAAGAATCTCCAATGCATGCAACTTCATTTGCTTCAATTTGCAAATGTTCCATTAGCCGCCTTAAAGCACTCCCTTTACTTACTCCCCTTGGCATAATGTCAACATAGCGTTTACCAGACATAAAAACTTCTGCTTCGCTCTGAAATGTATCTCGTAACTCTTGATCTAATGCTGCAATTGTCTCTTCTTCTCCAAAAACAAACAATTTCGCAGGATGTACAGTCTTACCAAATTCCTCTTCTAATGCTTCTATCTCAGCAATATGTACGCCCATATACGTTTCAAAATTATGATGATGTTCATTCTTTCTTTTTGTATACCGTTGCTCATTTGCACAAACAATATCTGCTAGTCCCTTTTTATGGATATATCGATATATTTCCTGGGCAATCCCATCTTCAAAACTTGATTCATGAAATATTTTTCCATCCGGTAGTAACATCATCGCTCCATTTAAACTAGTTGTGTAATACGGGAATGCAAACCTATTTACGACTTCATCAATTCGATGAGTAAAGCGGCCAGAGGCAAAACAAATATTTGTCCCTTTTTCAGCTAACCAACAAAGTGCACGTTCATCTTCTTTTTGCATATGATTCACATTGTAAACGAGCGTATCATCTAAATCACTTACAAATAATTTAATCATGTCCTCTTCCCCTCTCATACACAATATCTACTCTAAGTGTACACAAAAAATGTTTGGTTTTTGTTAAAAAAAAATAAATTTTCAATAAAAAAATAAACGGGAGCATAATCCCGTTTATTTTTGTCTTCTTACATTTTGAGGTCGTACAATACTAGGACGCACTTTTAAACTCGACATAGTTGGGCGGAGTAAAATTTTCGTTAACGCACCCCAATCAAATGGTAAAAACGGCCATAAATACGGTGTTTGTAAACTTTTTATGGACGCTAAAAATAAAATCAACATCGTCATTCCGATTACAAATCCCATCTCATGAAAGATGCCGGTTAAAATAATGACAAATAATTTTCCTACCTTATTTCCAAGTCCAAGCTCATAACTCGGAGTTGCAAATGATCCAATCATAGAAACCGCTACATACAAAATAACTTCTGGTACAAATAAACCTACATCAATTGCAATTTGACCAATTAATATAGCTGAAATCAAACCTGCTGCTGACGACAATGGTGTCGGTGTATGAATAGCAGCCATCCTTAAAAATTCAAGTCCAATTTCAGCCATCAAAACTTGTAATAAAATAGGTAAATGTGTCATCTTATTTGGCCCAATGAAAGCGAGTTTCTCCGGTAAAAGCGTTGGATCAAATACAAACACTAACCAAAATGGCAATAAGAATAAGGAGAATATAACACCTAGAAAACGTACCCAACGTAAAAATGTACCTACAGCTGGATTTTGTCTAAATTCTTCAGCATGCTGTAAATGATGAAAATATGTTGTTGGCGTAATCATCGCACTTGGTGACGTATCAACGAGCACTAGTACATGTCCTTCTAATAGATGATTTGCTGCTACATCGGGCCTTTCTGTATATCGAATAAGCGGGAATGGATTATAACTTTGCCTTACAACAAATTCTTCTACCGTTTTATCCGCCATCGTAATCCCATCTACTTCGATGCTATTTAATTCTTGTTTTATAATCTTCACTAAATCCGGATTTGCAACATCTTGTACATATGTAATACAAATATCCGTTTGCGACCTATCCCCTACTCGGATCATTTCATTTCGAAGACGTGGATCGCGTATCCTTCTACGAATTAAAGCTGTATTTACAACGATATTTTCAACAAAGCCATCCCTTGCACCACGTACTACCTTTTCTGTATCTGGTTCTGTCGGTGTCCGGCCCGGATAACTACGAACATCTATTGCAAAAGCTTCCGTTTCACCTTCCACAAATATAATAATGAGTCCTGATAATACTTGAAGCATTACATCATCCATCGTTTTCACTTTACTTACTTGTTGATGAATTAAACGATTTTCTAAAAGCTTTACTGTATCTTCTTCTACATCCCTTATTTCATTTGTATCCACTGCTTCTTCTAAAATAGGGATAATATAATTCGTATCACAAAGTCCATTTACAAATAACACACCGATTTCTTTATTTAAAATTTGAAATTTACGAATACCAACATCGTATGTAACACCTAGTCCAACTGTTTGCTTTAAGTAATTTTCATTATCACTTAAAAAAGATGAAATCGGGATATTCACCTTTTTAGGCTTCGTCATAAAACCCACTCCTTTCCAAAATTAATTGAATCGCTTTTCTAGTAATAGGTGATCCTCTCTCCCATTCATCATTTCCACACATCTTACCAATATCACCGACCCCGACAATGACAGGGACGTTCAGATCATCTAAACAATAAATCGTATCCCCACTAATCCGGCCGATTTCACCATCTGGGAGTCCAAATTTATCAACACCGTATTCTGTCAAATTCCCATTCCGATCTACACTTACATCTACACGCGCCCATTCCCAATGATGTGTATTCGACGCTACTGCTAAAATACCCAGTACATCAACTTGTTTATGTGTTGCAACATACTTTAACGCCTTTTCACCAGATCCTTCTCCTATAAATCCGCTGTCATCAAACATGACAAATACAGGGTCATATGGCGTTTGCATAATAAGCTCAACAACTTTCTTCCCTGTCAATTTGGTCGGATTACTTTGCGATGCTGAAATACACCTTCCCCCAAATTCCTTTGTTAAAAGCTCAATTGTCCGCTTTGCATATTCATCTCCATCTGTGACCAAAACAACCCTTCGTCTCATTTGATTTATCCTTTCGGTTTACATATAAGTGCAACAAAAAATGAAAATAATATCGCCGCTGAAATCCCCGCAGACGTTAAGCTAAACATACCGATTCCAATCCCTAAATATCCATGTTTTTCTGCCGCATGCATTGCCCCGTGCAATAGTGAATGTCCAAAACTTGTAATAGGGACCGTTGCCCCAGCACCTGCAAATTTTATAAGCTTATCATACAATCCGAATCCGTCTAAAATAGCTCCGGCGACTACAAAAGTTGCCATTAAATGTGCCGGTGTTAACTTTGCAAAATCTAGCAACACTTGTCCAATGACACAAATAGCTCCTCCTACAAGAAATGCATATATAAAATCCACAATTCACTCTCCTTTAACTCTTTCAAACACAACACCATGCGCAATCGTTGGAATCGTTTCCTTCTGCTGTATCATCATCGGGCTTAATAAAGCTCCAGTTGCAACGACAAAAATTCGTTGTAAGTTCCCTTTTTGCATTTCACGCAATAAATGACCGTATGTTACAACAGCTGAACAAGCACAACCACTACCACCTGCAAACACTTCTTCTTGATTTGAATTGTAAATCATTAATCCACAATCGTTGTATATATGTCCAAGATTATACCCTTCCTCAAGTAAAAGTTGTTTCGTAATTGGTGTCCCCACAGCTGATAAATCACCAGTAACAATAAGGTCATAATCAGCGGCACTTCTTCTTAAATCTTCAAAATGCTGTTGAATTGTATGAGCAGCAGCTGGCGCCATTGCCGATCCCATATCTAGAGGATTAGCAATTCCTAAATCTTGTACTTTTCCGATTGTTGCTGCTGTTATTTTAATTGCACTTTCTTCATTGCTAATTAATATGGATCCTGCTCCGGTAACAGTCGAGTTTGCTGTCCCAGGCTTTTGTCCCCCGTACTCTGTTGGATTACGAAATTGTCTTTCAGCCGTCGCATTATGACTACTTACTGTCGCTAAGACACGATTCGCAAATCCACCATCTATAAATGCTGATCCAACCGCCAAAGTTTCCATTGACGTCGCACAAGCACTGAACATCCCTAAAAAAGGAATACCACAATCTCGAGCAACATAATTTGCTGTCACTGTTTGGTTTAATAAATCACCTGCTAAAAAAAAATCAATTTGTGATGGTTTTATATTTCCTTTTTGCAACGCTTGTTGAATCGAGTCTGACATTAACCTTCGTTCAGCAAGTTCCCAGTTTTCCTCTCCACAATGTAAGTCTGAATATGAAATATCAAAATCCTTTCCAAGAGGGCCTTCAGCTTCTTTCGGACCGACAGCGGTACCAGTTGCATTCACGAAGATATCATTTTGAAATACCCACGTTTGTTTTCCGGTCAATCTCATACCTATCCCTCCTTTAAGACATTAAAATTTGAAATGTATATCTTATTAATCCGATAATGTATGCACCGACCACTCCAAACACAATGACGCTTCCTGCGAGCTTAAACATGTTTGTAGCGATTCCTAGAACAATCCCTTCACTCCTATGTTCTATCGCAGCACTTGCCATAGAATTCGCAAATCCAGTAACTGGTACTGCTGATCCCGCTCCAGAAAACTGCCCGATTTTATCATAAACACCACATCCTGTTAAAATCGCTGATAGTAAAACGAGAGTTGCAACTGTAGGGTTTCCTGCCTCTTGCTCACTAAAGTGAAAGTAATGTATATAAAATTTCATCAATACTTCTCCGACGGTACAAATGAATCCCCCAACAAGAAATGCCTTCACACAATTTATTAAATAGTTCGGTTTCGGATGGTACTCTTTCACTTTATTTATGTAATCATCTTTCAGTTTTCGCCCTGCCATATATATATTGCCTCCTACTTTACGAAATAAATCCAGTGAAACAATGAGCCTATTACTTTTCCAAGTACAAGAGCAACGAGTAAAATAATAATTTTCCCCTCTACCCCTACCCGTTTCGCTAAAATAGGTAAAACGTTTAACACTTCCGTTAACGCCGCAGCTAGCATTCCAATGAATGTGCCACAAAATAACCCTAATATTACGAGCCAATATTGCGACGTTTGAAATGTAATATTCTTCAAACTACACCAAGCCCCTGTTAAAGTACCTGTAATGACTGCCCACTCAAAATATTGAATATGCTTTCCACTTCTCGTTAATTGAGCTAAACGAGGGATTATACCAAGTACAGCTAAAAACGCGACATATCCGCTACCTACTGCAATCCCCCCAGCTAAACCAATTAAAATCACGAATCCAGACTCAATCATCGGTAAGCTGTTTCATATTATCCTTGTTTTCATGAACAATTACATATTGATCAAGCGACTGTTGATATTGAAACATCTCAACTTCTAACGGACTAGGCTCTTCATTAATTCGCTTTTGAAATACATGATTAAAAAATAAAACCATACCTAACCCAAGACCTAATGAATAAGGAATTTGAAATAAAAGTGGTTGCGCCTTAAATTCTCCAGTAATCATGTAATATAACCGTTGGTGTACTTGTTGCATGCTTACATCTTCATGAAAATAAATAATTGCAAGTGCTGCTCCAATGAAGAGTAACAACCATACAAGTCCGAAGAAAACCGGATGCACTTTCTTTTTTTCATATATAATTTCAACAAGAGTTTGTCCAGAACCAAGTAAATTAATTTGTAAGTGAGCCGCTTTTTGTTGAACAATCTCAATCACTTTCATAACATCAATTACAACATGTGTTTTATCATGCGCTGTTATTTTGTAAATTATCTCATTTTGTAACGACTCAACTACCAAAGAATCTCCAGCAAGTTGAGCAACATCGCTCAGTTTTACTTCATACGTAGGAGACACTTTTAATCGATTGCGCATTTTAATATAAATCGTTTGTTCCAATTTTCATTCACCCCTTCACTCTTCCTCGTAGTTGTAGTATGGTTATTGGAATTTTTTCTAATACAATTTTTTCATAAAAAAACATCTGTACCGTTTTGGTACAGATGTTTTTCTGCTAAGCCTTTTTCTTAAATAAATTTGCAATGCTTAATGCGAGCCCTCCCCAAATGACTACCATACCTATAACCATCATCATAATCGCTGATCCGCTCATCATGAAACACCTCGATCCTTCCATTCTTTTTCAAGCTGGGCAGAGTCTGAATGTATTTGTGCATTCCATTTCTTCAGACTAATGACTAGTGCAACTATAAGAAATGCTGCTGCAATTGACCAACCATACGTTACAACAAACTCGGTTGGATAATCTCCGTAGTTCTTTTTAATATTTTGGATTGTGCCATCAATTAACATATACCCTAACATAAGCGGGGTAATAACGAGTAAACTCACTCTCCAAAACGTCCCTAACTTTATATCAGATACAAAGTTTGCGTGATTTTGATAAACTGGTAAACGGCGCAAGATAAGGCCTATTACAACTACTTCAGCTAGTGCAATTGTAATCAACCCAAAATTGTTAGCGAAATAATCAACAACGTCTAAGAACATAAGTCCACCACGCGTTGCAAAAACAAGAGAAACTAACACGAGAAGTGTTCCCATAATTCCAATCGTCTTTGGACGACTCAAGCTGAATTTTTCAGATACAGCAGCAAAGCATACTTCCGCAAGTGAAATGAGTGATGTAATTCCAGCAACGGTTAAAGATAAGAAAAATAATACTCCAAATAACGGTGACATCGGTAGTTCATTAATAATTTGCGGGAATACTACGAACGCAAGTCCCACACCAGCACTAGCTACTTTATCAACCGGTACCCCCATGTTATTCGCCATAAATCCAAGCGCTGCAAAGACCCCAATACCTGCTAATAATTCAAATCCTGAATTTGCAAATCCAGTAATAAAAGCATTATTTGTTGTATCTGAGTTTTTCGGTAAATAACTAGAATACGTAATCATAATTCCGAATGCTAAAGATAAACTAAAGAAAATTTGTCCATAAGCAGCAAGCCATACTTTCCCATCAAAAATACGACTCCAATCTGGTTTAAAGAATGCATCTAATCCTTGCATCGCACCTTCCATCGTCACTGCACGAACAACGATAATAAGAAACATAACAACTAATAACGGAATAAAAATGCGGTTAACAACTTCGATTCCTTTCTTAACGCCTTTAAATGCAACACCAAGTACAATAATCCAAACGAGCGCTAATGGAATTAATACTTCCGGTACAAGCCCTCCAAACTGCCCTGGCTTATCTGCAACATGTAAATATTCTTTAAATAAAAATGATTCCGTGTCTTTCCCCCATGCTCCAGTAATCGCAAAGTACGTATACGAAATAGACCAAGCAATAATTACTGCATAATATGTTGAAACGATAAATGTTACACACATTTGCCACCATCCAATAAATTCAGCACGTGGATGAATACGGAAGAATGTAAGTGGTGCCGAACCACGATGACGATGCCCAAGAGCAAACTCGAATGCTAATAATGAAATACCAGTTGTTAATAATGCGAATAAGTACGGTAAAAAGAATGCGCCTCCTCCGTTTTCATACGCTGTATAAGGAAAACGCCATATGTTTCCTAATCCAACGGCAGAGCCGATCGCTGCGAAAATAAATCCAGCCCTCGTTCCCCATTGTTGCCTCGTTTCCATGTTTCCTTCCCCCTTTGTGACAAGTTCATACTTGGATTATATTTTAAATTAACTAAATTATCAATAAATTCTGTAAATTATTTAACAATAGTTGGAATCTTCCCCTTTTCATGACAATAAAAAAAATCGAATAGATAGCTATTCATCTATTCGATCTTTCATCTGTTTCAATATTTTCTTTTCCAGTCTGGAAACTTGTACTTGTGAAATGCCTATGCGCTCCGCTACTTCTGATTGGGTTTGGTCTTTATAGTAGCGCAAATACACAATTAGACGTTCTCGTTCATCCAATTCTCTAATTGCTTCTTTTAAAGCAATTTTATCAAACCATTTCGTTTCCGATTGATCTGCAATTTGATCTAAAATAGTAATTGGATCTCCATCATTTTCATACACAGTTTCATGTATTGATGAAGGAGCACGACTCGCTTCTTGTGCCAGAACAACTTCTTCTGGTGTTAGTTCCAGAGCCTCCGCTACTTCATTAATCGTTGGAGCCCTTCCGAACTCTTTCGAAAGCTCGTCTCTCATCTTTCGAATTTTGTTTCCTGTTTCTTTTAAGGATCTGCTTACTTTCACTGATCCATCGTCACGTAAAAATCGTTGTATTTCACCAATAATCATTGGAACTGCATATGTTGAAAATTTCACGTCGAAAGATAAATCAAATTTATCTACCGATTTTAAGAGCCCAATACATCCAATTTGAAATAAATCGTCTGGTTCGTATCCTCGATTAAGAAACCGCTGCACAACCGACCATACGAGACGCATATTACTTTGAACGATTGTATCTCTCGCTTGTTGATCTCCATCTTGACTTTTTTGAATTAACGCTTTTAGCTCGTGGTCCTTTAACTGAGGTTTCTTCTTCTCTTTTCTGACCTCTATGTCCATTGGCTATTCTCCTTAATTGCATAGAGCGTTACTATTTGATAAGTACTTTGTCAAATGGATTGTTGTCCCGAAAGATTCGTTTGAAATAACTTCTACTTCATCCATAAAATTTTCCATGATAGTAAATCCCATTCCGGAACGCTCTAATTCAGGTTTAGTTGTAAAAAGGGGTTGTCTTGCTTCATCTAAGTTAAAGATACCAATCCCTTCATCTCGAATCGTGAGTTTCACCATTGCTTCTTCCAAAATCACTGAAATATAAACAACACCTTCTGCATTTCCTTCATACCCATGAATAATTGCATTTGTAACCGCTTCTGACACAACTGTTTTAATCTCTGTTAATTCTTCCATCGTCGGGTCTAATTGTGCAATAAAAGCAGCTACTGTAACGCGAGCGAATGATTCATTCTGACTTAACGCTGAAAATTGAAGGTTCATTTCATTTCTCATTTATGCCACCCCCAACGTCGCGAGCGCGTGCGCTTCACTTTCTTCTAAACGAACAATTTTGAATAGGCCTGACATTTCAAATAAACGTTTAACAGGCGGTGAAATTGCACAAACAACCATCTCTCCACCTAATCCCTTTACATGTTTATATCGGCCTAATATAACACCTAAACCAGAACTATCCATAAATGATAAGTTCTCCAGGCTCAAAACAATATGATGAACACCATGTGTCTCAATCATATCTGTTACTTTCGTTCGCAACTCTTCAGCAGTATGATGATCTAATTCACCCTCCAGCCTCACACATAAGACGTCACGTTTTACTTCTAAATGCATGGAAAGACTCACACGATTTCCTCCTTATGCTCAAACTTTACTCATTAACATAAGATTTTCGTGATATAAAATAAGAATCCTTCCTACTGACAAAAGAAGAACTATTTCGTCATAATGTGAAACCGTTCAGCAATTATTCCCGTACATACGAACAGAAAAGCGGCAAAATTTTTGCCGCTATTTTGATGTTGAAAACATCCCAAAACTTCTTTTAAATAACTCCCACCAACTCGCTGCAGCAACATCTTCTTTCGCTACAATAGTTTGTTTTAATAAAACATCTTTATCTTTTTTAATAACAAGTGTGCCAAGCGCGTCACCTTTTTTAATCGGTGCCTTCACTTTCTTTTCAGCGATTACTTCTTGTTTTACTTTGTCCATATTTTCGCCCTTCTTCATAAGAAGAGATACGTTGTCTGACGCAACTAAATCTACTTTTTCTTTTTTCCCTTTTCCTACTTGTACAGTCTTAATTTTTTCACCACGTGTATACAATTTCTTTGTCATATATTGTCCAAACGCATAATCAAGAAGCTTCGTCACTTGATTGTTCCGTTCTTTTGATGTAGGTGCTCCCATAACAACTGAAATAACACGCATTCCATTCTTTTCAGCTGATGCAGTTAAACAATATTTCGCTTCTGTCGTAAAGCCCGTTTTCACACCATCTACTCCAGGATAAAAACGTACTAACTTATTCGTATTAACAAGCCAAAACTTCTTATCCGTATCTTCACGTAAATAGTCTTCATATTTACCTGTGTATTTGCGAATAAGTGGATACTTCATCAATTCTCTCGCCATTATAGCCATATCATTTGCCGTGGAATAATGATCTTTTGCTGGAAGACCTGTTGGATTTTGAAAATGAGTATTTTTCAACCCTAAATCTTTCGCTTTTTTGTTCATCATATTTACAAAACCTTCTTCTGAACCAGCGATATGCTCCGCTACTGCAACAGATGCATCATTTCCAGATGCAATGGCAATGCCCTTTAGCATTTCATTTACGGTCATCTCTTCCCCAGGTTCTAAAAAGATTTGTGATCCACCCATTGAAGCTGCGTGTTCACTTGCTCTAACTTTATCGGTCAGTTTTAGTTTTCCTTTTTCAACTTGTTCCATAATTAATAGCATTGTCATAATCTTCGTCATACTGGCAGGTGGTAACTTTTCATTCGGATTTTTATCAAATAAAACTTTACCTGTATCTTGCTCAATTACGATTGCTGACGACGCTTGTTCCGCTAACTTCGGCGCGGTTCCTTCTGTTTTCTCCTGCTTCGTTTTCTCAGATTGTGCAAAACTAACTGAAGTACCAGAAAGCAATAACATGAAACAAACAAGTATTCCAAAAACTCGCTTCATGACTAACCCTCCATTCTATATCAAACCTATTTTTTCCAATTCTATAATTTTTAATACCATATTTTTCTATTAATTTCAGTTGACAAATAAATTCATTGCCGATATTGTATTAAGTGTATTACACACATTAGTACACTTAATACTCATTAGGAAGGAGACATTGCTCTTGCATATTCAACTTGATCCAAGAAGCAACACTCCGATATGGGAACAAATTGTTCAAAATATAAAAGAACTCGTATTGAAAAACATGCTAGCTCCAAGTGATAAGCTTCCTTCTGTACGCGAGCTCGCTTCATTGCTCGTTATAAATCCAAATACAGTTAGTAAAGCGTATCAAGAGTTAGAACGACAAGGGATTATTGAAACATTACGAGGAAAAGGAACATTTGTATCCCAATCGATTACCCCAACATTAGACGAAAGGAAAATCGCTATGGTTGAAAAGCAATTTCATCAATTACTACTAGAAGCCTCTTATCTTGGGATTACGAAAGATAAAATTCACGATTGGATAGATTCATACTACAAAGAGATTGGAGGAACTATGGATGCTGAAAGTGACAAGCTTGAAGAAAACAATTGATAATCAAACGATTTTAGATAATGTTTCTTTCACATTGCAAAAAGGTAGTATCGTCGGATTACTCGGAAGAAACGGTGCGGGGAAAACAACTTTATTACGAACGATGGTCGGCATTTTAGACCCTGATGCAGGAACTGTTACATATGAGGATACGAATATTCACCAACATCCTGAAACGAAACAAAAAATCGTATATGTTCCGGATTCTACTAACATACTGAACGGATATACAGTGAAAGAAATTGTAAAGTTTTATAAAGCTGTTTACACAGCATTTGATGAATCCTATTTCTACGAACTGCTAGAACGTTTCAACTTACCAAACAAGCGAATTCGTAGTTACTCAAAAGGAATGAAAGCACTACTTGCAATCATTTTAGCCGTTGCTGCAAAAGCAGAATATATCATTTTAGATGAACCGACAAACGGATTGGATCCTATCGTTAAAAGACAAATCCTCCAATTTCTAGTTGGAGAAGTTGCTGAAAAAGAGATTACTATTTTCATCTCAACTCATCATTTAGATGAAGTTGAACAAATCGCCGATACAATCATTATATTAAAAGGCCATACTATAGCTTCTATTACATCACTAGACGATGCAAAATCACGATTTGTAAAAATACAAGTAGCTTACGAACGTTCATTACCTCAAAAACTAGAAAACTTAAGCAATATTAAAATATTAAATCAAACAGGAAAAGTATATACAATCTTAATCGAAGGAAATATTGCTACAACGCTTGAGAAGTTTTATAAAGAGCAACCAATTCTCATTGAAGAATTAACAATGTCGCTTGAAGATATCTTCGTTACGACACTTGAGGAGGATGAGTATGTTTCATAAGGCGTTGTGGATGTGGAATTGGAAGCGCGGGAAATATGCTGTGTTACTCTTCTTCTTTAGTTCGCTTTACTTGTTATCTTTTGGCTACTATAAAAGTGCTCAGAGACAACTTGCTGAGTATTACGAGTTACAAGAAAAAGGTAAACAGTATTATTATTTTTATGGCTTTTCGCCAGGGGAAGGTAATAGTTTTTGGTTAACTGTTCTTATCATTGCTTTAGCCTGCTTATTGATAGGATGGGAACGTAGCAACCAATCTAATACACTACTTATGACGATGCCTTTTAAAAGAAAAGATGTCTTCTTATCTAAATGGGCTTTCGGTTCCTTTTGTATTGTAAGCTCGTTACTTATAAATTGGATTCTTATGTATGTTATTTATAGAACAACTATTCATTTTGATTATCAATCATTTAGTCCATTTCATCGATACTTTCTTTATGCGATTGTTTCTTATGCTGCAGTATATACAGCTGCACTATGCATCGGTACTTTTACTGGAAGCGTTGTTTCGCAGGTTGTTTTTTGTATTCCTTGGTTACTAATGGGGCTTACATTTATTCCACTAGTGTCCACTTTTACGATAAATCACTTAGAAGCTACCGATACTAAAAATTATAAGTTACATGAACAACTTTACAAAATTAATCAAAAAACAAATATAGTTGCACCAATATATAATTTCACGATTTATTACGATTATGATCCTGAATTACGTAAAAAAGAAAAGGACTCAACTACTTTAAGAGATCCAGCATCTTATCACTATTATTCAGCTAAATCGATGTTTGTCCCTATTTTTTATACAATAGTTAATTTGCTACTTGGCGCATATTTATATACACAATCGCCAAATGAAAACACTCAAAAAATATTTATTTTCCAAAAACATTTAAAAATATGGGTATGGGGGACAACCATTTACTTTGCATTACTAGGTGGCTATAAAATAAATCAATTTAGTTTCGTATTTAACTACTATATCGGTTTGTTTCTCGCTGGAATCATTACTTATGTTGTATTATCACGACTAACAAATTATAAAGTTTTTTAAAGGAGAGATCCTATGTTTCAAAAAGCACTATGGCTAAGAACGTATCAACAAAGTAAATATGTTGTATGGCTGTTTTGGTTCGTTAGCTTCTACAATTTGTCATACAAATACTATTTGGCATCGATTGAACAACAACACCTTCTGAAGATGCAAAAAGAAGGGGAATATGTATATCATTACAATTTTGGTTTATCACTTATGGACCCTGTCATCTTTCAAGGTGGTGCACTTATCATTCTGGCCTGTACGTTAATCGGCTGGGAAAGACAAAATAACTCTAGTGACTTGTTATGGTCTATGCCATTTAAACGTTCACACCTTTATATAACAAAATGGTTGTTTGGAATCTGTAATATCGCCACTGTTGTCGTTTTAAACTGGGGACTATTTGCTATTATGAAAAAGTTGACTTTTCATAATAAATATCAAGTATTCTCCCCATTTCATAGTTACTTTATATACATGTTAATTGTATTAATCGCTATTTATACACTTGCCTTATGTGTAGGTACAATTACAGGGAATATTATATCGCAAGGATTTCTCACTGCAGCTATATTAATCTTCCCAGCTTTACTTCCATCACTTATCTCAGGAGTCTTTGCTGTTCACTCAAACACTGACTTTCATGAGAACAATGGCCATATACATGATGTGATGGAAAACATCCGTATCTCTAATCCAGCAGAAGGTTTCAATATTGACTTTAATTATGATCCACAAAGTCATTATACCGATTCAGATGGAGTGCGTCATAACGGACCAAACTTTACAAAGATTCCATCGGTAAAAACATTGATTGGACCTATTGCACATGTCATTATTTTATTACCACTCGGTATATATTTATATGTTCGTTCAGTCAATGAGCGGAATGGTAGTTTCTTACTATATCCAAAGCTTCAAAAGATATTTATGGTCTGCGCTATTTTCTGTATCGGAATTAGCGGCGGTTTAATAATTGGCGGGACCCATTCGTTGCTTAATTTTTACGTTGGTTTGTTCGGAACAAGCATAATTAGCTATTTTCTTCTATCTAAAATATTGAGATTGAAGGTCTCTTGGAATTTCAAATAAAATAACCTCCTCACTAAGAGGAGGTTATTTTATTTTCTCTCTCCTATCTCCATACACCATCTCTTCTTTCATCCCAAACCCATCACCATTTTGCACAATTTGCTCTGTTGGTGCGACTACACTTTCAGCAATTTTCCATTCCCCGCGCTCTTTCATAAATACTTGCAGAAAATAGTTCATGCCATTTAGCTGATATGCATTTTCTTTTTTCACATTATAGTGCACCGCAATGTAGTACACTTGAATGTTTTCTTTCCCTGCTTTTGATACGTATTGCGATAATCTTGGAATGTACATTGATGCTTTCTTAAATGGTAAGTGCTTCGCTTTAACGAGCGATGAACTTGTTACATTACGTAATGTGTCCTGATTACGAATGTTATCACTATGATGAAATAATACTGCATTTTGCATAGAACGAACCCATAATTTCGAATACAAGACAGTATTATCATTTTCAATATACTTCACTTCTTTTTGCACCACTTGAATAGGGGTATCGGCGTACATGAATGTATTAAAGCAGAAAAAGCTTCCAAGTAAAACGGTAAGTGCCGCAATATATTTCATAATCTTTCCTCCGATCTTTTTAATTAAAGTATCGGAGTTTCAAAATATTTTTATTCAAAAGAAAAAGGATAGGAAAGCTCTTGCTTCCTATCCTCATTTATTATAAGACGCGGCCAAATAGTTCTAAAACCATTTCTATCTCTTGGTCGCTCCAACCTTTAAATCTCTCTTTATAATATTCTTTACGCACAGCTTCAAGTTTTTCAGTTACTTCTCGTCCGTTTTCTGTAATTTCTAAGTATACGATACGACGGTCTGAATTTGATCTCTTTCTTTCAACAAACCCTTTTCGCACGAGACGATCTGTTACAGCTGTAATATGACTGGAGGTTACGTTTACTTCACTCGCAATTTGCGAAGCCATCTGTGGACTTTTTAAAAATAACGCACGTAATACAGAGAATTCATTATATGGCATATGCTCTGAAAAACGTGTATTAATATCATTTTGTAATAAACGTATCATCTTTCGAAATGATGCAGATAAATCTAAAATCAGTGTTTCTCTATTTTCGTTCACTAGCCTCGTCCCTTTTTTATCATATTTATACATATTATAATCTATAAATACCTATGTTGTATATGCTTTCTTCCCTTAACATTCTCATTTATGTAACTTTTTTCATACGATTTTCTTTTTTGTTCACACATATACATATAAAAAAGGATGGTGAGCATAAATGCAAGGTGGAATGAATCCGTATTTACATAATATCCGTACGACAAATACTGGTAAAGAAGCTACTATTACTGTACAAGGAGAAGGCATTATAAAAGCCAAACCAAATGTTGTCATATTAACACTAGGCATTCGAACAGATAGTAAAAATGTAAAACAAGCGCAAGAAGAAAATGCAGTTCAATCGAAACAATTGCTTGATGCACTCAAACAGCTAGGTATTGCCGATAAAGATATAGAAACTATTTCTTATACGATTACCCCTCAATACGAATATGTAAATGATAAAGCCTTACTACAAGGCTACCGTGTGGAGCATTTGTATGAAATTACCGTTTTAAATGTACAAAAAGCAGGGGAAGTATATGATATAGCCGTGACGAATGGTGCAAACGTAGCAAAAGGTTTACGTTTTCGAATATCTCATCCAAATAAATATTATGAGCAAGCTCTCATTCAGGCTCTGCACCAAGCAGTAGAAAAAGCTCGTGCTATTGCGAGTACCTACAATTTAAACATTAATCCTGTTCCCCTCTCACTCGTTGAAGAATCTGCCCAATTACCACGGGAGGTTGCATCCTATGCTACTTTACATGCACAAGCAGCCCCGCCCATTCAATCTGGAGAACTAGAAATCATTTCAACCATACGAGCTATTTTTACGTATTTATAAATAATTTCGTTTATAAGTAAACGTTATCATTTTCGTTGTTGTAAAAACATGATGTTCTGATATAATAAAGGACGGTGAGCTCTTATATAAGAGATATCACGGGTGGGAGAGGGATATGAAAAAGAAGGTTTAACATGAAAGGAATACTTGAAAGAACATTTAAATTAGACTTACACCAAACATCACCAAAACAAGAAGTTTTAGCTGGAGTTACGTCATTTTTCACAATTGTTTATATTATGATTGTAAATGCGTCAATCTTATCAGATGCCGGCATTCCTCTTGAAGCTGGAATTTTAGCAACTGTTTTTAGTTCATTTGTCGGATGTCTACTTATGGCATTTTGGGCAAATGCACCTGCTATTCTTGTCCCAGGTATGGGTGTAAATGCATTCTTCACGTACACTGCTGTGCACACGCTCGGTCTAGCTTGGCAAGAAGCATTAGCAGCTGTTTTTATCGCCGGTATTATTTTTGCAATTGCTGCTTTTACACCGATTGCTCGCGTGCTTTCGGTATCGATTCCAAAGTCATTAAAGGAAGCGATCACTGTCGGTATCGGGTTATTTTTAGCTTTCATCGGCTTGCAAAAAGGTGGTTTAGTCGTTTCGCATCCTAATACTGCTGTTGCAATGGGGAAATTAAGTAGTCCTGTCGTTCTTGCAACACTACTTACTCTTATTGTGGCACTTGTGCTATTTGTGCGTAATGTACGTGGAAACTTTTTATGGACGATTGCAATTGGAACTGGTATTGCATGGCTATTTGGCCTTGTTGATACGAGTCAAGTGGGCAATAGTTCGTTTTCATTCGCTAATTACGGCGATGTGTTTGGAGCTATGTCATTTGGGAAACTTTCTTCCTTACCATTTTGGATTGCAACATTCTCCTTAAGCATGGTGCTTATTTTTGAGAACATGGGACTACTGCACGGTTTATTAGAAGATGACCGTAAATTCCCACGTGCTTACCAAGCAAATGCAATTTCAGCAATGACATGTGGTCTATTTGGCACAAGCCCTACCGTTTCAACAGTAGAGAGTGCCGCGGGTATTACTGCAGGTGGAAAAACAGGTCTGACGTCTATCGTTACAGGGTTGTTATTCTTCGCGTCACTGTTTGCACTTCCGTTTGTCAAACTAATTCCTGATAGTGCCATTGCACCAATCTTAATTATTATTGGCGGCCTGATGATTACAAGCATTCAACAAATTCCTCTGAACGACTTTTCAGAAGGATTTCCAGCGTTTTTAATTATCGTTATGATTCCGCTCACATATAGTATCGCTGACGGCATTGCGTTCGGATTTATTGCTTATCCTATCTTGAAAGTTGCTCTTGGAAAGCGTAAAGAAGTCGCACCGTCCATGTATATCATTACATGCTTATTCTTAGCCATGTTCGTATTACACGCTATTGGCTAGTTAAAAAACACCGAGGGAACCTCGGTGTTTTTTACTTAAACCAACCTTTTTTATAAAACCAAGCCATCATGCCCCCGCCAATTAACGCCATAATTAATAGACAAATAAAGTAACTATACTTCCCGCCAAGCTCTGGCATATGTGAAAAGTTCATGCCGTATACCCCTGCAATAAATGTTAACGGCATGAAAATAGTTGAGAAAACAGTTAATGTTTTCATAATATTGTTCATATGGTGGGAATTCAGTGAAAAGTAACTATCTCGAATATCTGCTGTTAATTCACGGCTTGCTTCAATCATCTCTGTCAGTTTAAGCAAATGATCATGTATATCTTTAAAATAAATTTCATGATCGCTTATACCGTAAAAACGAGTTGAATTTAAAATGCGGTACAATAAATCACGCATCGGAATAATCGTACGCCTTAGTTTAGATAAATCTGCACGAATATCAAATACCTCTTCTAGCACACTTCCTGCTGTCTCACCCGTTAAATTATCATCAATTGCATTTAAATGGTCTTCAATGTAATAAACAGGTGCGAAATAATCATCTACAATTTGGTCAATAATTGTATGTGCTACATTTAAAGGGCTCTTCTTAATACGTTTTTTCTCACCGAGCGTTTTCCATACTCTTTCAATCGCATTATTATGAGAGAAGTGGAAAGAGACTATATATCGATCACTAACAAATAAATCGATTTCATGCGGTTCTAATCCGTCTTCTCCGAATGCATGGAGAACTAAAAAGTTATATCCATCATAAAAATCTACCTTTGGTCTCTGTACATACTCTACACAATCTTCAATCGCAAGGGGATGGAACTTGAAGTGATCTTGTAAAATATATGTATACTCCTCTTTCGTCGGCTTATATAAATCAAGCCAATACCATACGATGTTTTCTTTTTTCGTGTCTTCCAGCGAAACATCATATAAAACTTCATTTTTTTTCGTTATTGCACAAATTCTAATCATAATTTCACCCATTATTATTATAAACAAAAAATAGTAAAAAAAGCCAAGGAGAAATACTCCTTGGCTCTTCTTTATTATTTAGTAACGATGCCGTGCACTAGTGTCGGCGTATCTACATGGTCTTTAGCGATTTTCATGTTCTCATAAATTTTCGCTTTTACATCTTCAACATTTTCGCGGTTTGCGTAAATTGTAACAAGAGAGTCACCTTTTTTCACGCTATCGCCTACTTTTTTGCGAAGCATTAGACCAACTGCTAAATCAATTTCAGACTCTTTCGTTGCACGCCCTGCTCCTAAAAGCATTGCTGCTGTTCCGATTTCATCTGCAACGATTTCCGATACGTAACCGTCTTCTTTCGCTTCCACTTCAATTTTAAATTGTGCTTGTGGCAATTTAGAAGGATCATCAACAACAGATGCATCGCCGCCTTGCGCTGATAAGAACGTTTTAAATGATTCTAGCGCTTTACCATTGTTCATTACTTCAATTAACTTTTCACGCGCATCTTCTAAAGATGAAGCTTGTCCAGCAAGGTACACCATCTGACTGCCAAGCGTTAAACATAACTCTTCTAAATCTTTCGGTCCTTTACCTTGTAATGTATCAATTGCTTCTTGTACTTCTAATGCGTTACCAATTGCTTCACCAAGCGGCTGACTCATATCAGAAATAACCGCCATCGTATTACGACCAACGTTATTACCGATTCGTACCATTGCTTCAGCTAAACGTTTTGCATCTTCATCCGTTTTCATAAATGCTCCTGCTCCAGTTTTTACATCAAGAACAATTGCATCTGCACCAGCAGCAATTTTTTTACTCATAATCGAGCTTGCAATAAGCGGAATTGAGTTTACTGTTGCCGTTACATCACGAAGTGCATATAACTTTTTATCAGCAGGTGTTAAGTTTCCACTTTGGCCGATAACAGCAATTTTATTTTCATTTACAAGACGCATGAATTCATCATTTTCAATTTCCACATGGAATCCTGGAACTGCTTCTAATTTATCAATTGTACCACCAGTATGTCCTAAACCACGTCCAGACATTTTCGCTACTGGTACACCTAAAGCAGCTACTAGTGGACCTAATACAAGTGTCGTTGTATCACCAACACCACCTGTTGAATGCTTATCTACTTTTACCCCTTCAATGGCTGATAAATCAATTGTATCACCGCTATTTACCATTGCCATCGTTAAATCCGCACGTTCTTGATCATTCATATCTTGGAAGAAAATTGCCATTGCAAGTGAACTTACTTGATAATCAGGAATATCACCATTTGTATATCCTTCAACAATAAAGTTAATTTCTTCTGTCGTTAATGCTTGTCCATCACGTTTTTTTGCAATTAGGTCCACCATTCTCATTGTGAAGTCACCCCTTCATTTGTTTTACGATTGCTTTTACTAATGCTAAGAAGTTAGCTTTAACACGTTCTGTCGTTTCAATTACTTCATCATGGTGAAGTGGCTGATCTAAAATACCAGCTGCCATATTTGAAATACAAGAAATACCAAGTACTTTCATACCAGCATGACGAGCTACAATTACTTCCGGTACTGTTGACATACCAACTGCATCTCCGCCAAGTGTACGAAGCATACGAATTTCAGCAGGTGTTTCATATACAGGACCTGTCATTCCAACATATACACCTTCTTGTACTTTAATGTTTAAGTCTGCTGCAACTTGTTTCGCCATTTCGCGAAGTTCTGTCGTATAAGATGTAGACATATCAGGGAAACGTACACCCATTTCAGAATCATTTGGTCCAATTAATGGATTCGTACCCATGAAGTTAATGTGGTCTGAAATTAACATAAGATCGCCTGGTTCAAATGATGTATTTACACCACCAGCTGCGTTCGTTACAACAACAGTTTCTACACCTAGTTCTTTCATAACACGAACTGGGAATGTTACTTTTTGCATGTCATATCCTTCGTAGAAATGGAAACGTCCTTGCATTGCTACTACAGGTACACCTTGAAGTGTACCGAATACTAGTTGACCTGCATGTCCTTCTACAGTTGATACTGGGAATTCAGGAATTTCGCTGTAAGGCACTGTTACCGCATTTTCGATTTCATCTGCTAATACACCTAGTCCAGATCCAAGGATTAGTCCTACTTGTGGTGTTTCTTGAAATTTCTCTTTTAAGTATGAAGCTGATTTTGTAATAAGTTCACGATTCATTTGTTTATCCCCCTATTTCTTTAGCTCGTTTAAAAAGCTTGTTCCGTATTCTGGCATTTTCACACCGAAGTTTTCTGCTACAGTTGCACCAATATCAGCAAATGTTTGACGAAGTGCTAATTCTTGTCCGCCTTCTTTCATGCTTGGGCTATATGCTAATAACGGTACATATTCACGTGTATGATCAGTACCAGGATGTATTGGATCATTACCGTGGTCTGCTGTAATTAATAATAGGTCATCTTCTTTTAGTTTTTCGAATACTTCTGGAAGACGTGCATCATATTCTTGCAGAGCTTCTCCATATCCTTGTGGATCACGACGGTGACCGAATAATGCATCAAAGTCAACTAAGTTTAAGAAGCTAAGACCTGTAAAGTCCATGTTTAATGTATCTACAAGCTTATCCATTCCATCCATGTTAGACTTCGTACGAAGTGATTCCGTTACCCCTTCGCCATCATAAATATCAGAAATTTTACCGATAGCAATTACATCGTAGTCACTATCTTTTAATTCATTCATTACTGTGCGACCAAATGGTTTTAATGCATAGTCATGACGATTTGGTGTACGTGTGAATTTTCCTGGTTCTCCAACGAATGGACGAGCGATAACACGTCCTACCATGTACTTCTCATCTAACGTTAGTTCACGGGCAATTTTACAAATTTTATATAACTCATCAAGTGGCACTACTTCTTCGTGTGCTGCAATTTGTAATACACTATCAGCAGAAGTGTAAACGATTAAAGAGCCTGTTTCCATTTGCTCTTGACCAAGCTCATCAAGAATTTCTGTTCCAGAAGCTGGCTTATTACCGATAATTTTACGGCCCGTTTTTTCTTCTAATTCATCAAGTAATTCTTTCGGGAATCCTTCAGGGAATACTTGGAATGGTGTATCAATGTAAAGGCCCATAATTTCCCAGTGACCTGTCATTGTATCTTTACCGGTAGACTTCTCTTGCATTTTTGTATAATATCCAAGCGGTTTCTCTACTTTAGAGATCCCTTTCATTTCACGAATATTACCAAGACCTAATTTCACCATGTTTGGCATGTTTAATCCATTCATATGTTCAGCGATATGACCAATTGTATCAGAACCTAAATCACCAAACTGCTCAGCATCAGGTGCCTCACCGATTCCCACAGAGTCCATCACGACTAGGAAAATACGTTTATATTTATTCATAACTGCGACCTCCTATATGTTCAGTTCTACTTCTTGTAGTATGTTCAAAACGCTATAAAGTGAAACTGTTATCAATGGGAATTATCTTTCGTCCTCATTATTAAACAGTACTGCTTTAAATCATTCTCTAACTTTTTCGTTTTACTTTCAAACGAATCAAAAAAATTTCTAATTTTTTCTAAGTCAGATGTCAGACATCTGATATTGATATCATAACATGTTTACGCTTTCTTTTTAATACATTTTCGTAGAATTTCTTATTTTATTCACACTTCTATTGTAATCCATTCTGCGAAGAAGTGCTAATTATTTTATAACATATTTCCTAATATAAAAATAAAAAGCAGCTCTAAAGAGCTGCTTTTTATTTTACTTCTACTGTTTCTTCTTTGTGTTCATGTAGTTCGCCTTTTCTTACATGAACTTTCACTTTATAAGCACCATTCTCTTTGAAAGTATGCTTACTTTCATATTCGCCTTTATTCCCCTCTTTTGCTGGAATAAATTCATGCTTTTCAACGCCGTCTTTCCAAATTTCAAGTTGTACTTCAGCACCAGTTAGTGCTTCTTCTTTTTGTTTTAAATGAACTTTCATTGTTGATTCAGCATTTGCTTTTATGTCACCAGCCATAAGGTGAATCATTGTGTCACTTTTATGATCGCCGTGTCCTGCACTGTGATCGCTATTTTCTTTTTTCGCATCTTCAACTTTCGCATTTCCCACAGCCACTTTTACTCCCGGCATAACATGCATTTCACGTGCATTTGTATGAGCAATAATATGATATACTCCATCAGTTTCGAACGTTTTCTCTACCGCATAAACACCTTTTCCTTTATGCTTACCATCTAACATCTCGTGTTTTTCGTCGCCTGTTTTCCAAATTTCAAACTTTACATCATCAGCATCTGTTACTTTTTCTTTTCCTTGTGTAACAAGTGCTTGTACTTCTGTTTTTTCACCAGGTTTAATTTCCTTCGGATTCGTTTGAACTGCTACTTCTACAGCTTCAAGTTTCTGTTCTTTTTTCGGTTCTTTTTTCGCTTCTTCTTTGTTTGTATTACAGCCAGCCAATGCTAGCATCGCGATAAATAGCGTCATAATAAGTTTTTTCATCATCATTTCCTCCTTCATACTTTCTTTAGTATAGAGGAAATACATTGTAATATTCCAGTCTTCTGCTGAAAACAATATACGAAATATTTGTGAAGTTTCTGTGAAACGGTTTGCTCTTCTTAATCTATGAAAAAAGAGCATAGTAACTATGCTCTCGGATGAAACTGTTTATATACATCTTTTAATCTAGTTTTTGAAACATGCGTATAGATTTGCGTTGTTGAAATATCTGCATGTCCAAGCATTTCTTGCACGGCACGTAAGTCTGCCCCATTTTCTAATAAATGCGTAGCAAACGAGTGACGCAACGTATGCGGTGTAAGCTCTTTTTCAATATTTGCTTCTTTCGCTAATCGTTTTAAAATTTTCCAAAACCCTTGTCTTGATAATCGATTACCATGATGGTTTAAAAAGAGTGCATCCACTGCTTTTTTACCCATCAGTTCTCTTCTTCCTTTTTCAATATACCTTTGAATTGCTTCCGTTGCTAAGCTTCCTAATGGAATAATTCTTTCTTTATTCCCTTTCCCTATACAGCGGACAAATCCCATAGTCAAGTGTACATCTTCTAAATTTAATGCAATTAATTCTGAAACACGAAGTCCTGTTGCATACAATAACTCCAACATTGCCTTATCACGAATCCCAAAAGCACTCACCGCTTTCGGAGTCTGAAGTAATGCTTCTACTTCGTCAATCGATAATACTTTTGGTAATTTCCGTTCCCCTTGCGGCGTTTCAATATGTACCGATGGGTCATGCTCCACCGCTCGTTCACGAAGTAAAAATTGGTGAAACGAACGAATCGATGCAATATGACGTGCCAATGTTTTTGAAGATTTTCCGTTTTCTTTTAAATACTGCAAAAAGTTAACAATGTGTATACGCGTCACTTCATGAAATGTCTTCGTCTGTTCTACATTTTGCAAATACTTCACATAGCTTTTCAAATCACGTTCATAAGATACAACTGTATTTTTCGCTAACCCTTTTTCAACAATCATATAATGAATAAAATCTTTTAATTGATCTTCCAATATACACTACTCCCCATTTTCATAGAAAAACATCATTCTATTTACGAAAGCATCCTTTGCCGGCTCCTCATTCCCTGATACTTTTTCTACAGTCTCTTCTTTTGGCTTTTCATAACGATGGTAACTTTCATATTCTTCATTTATCCATAGTATAGCGAAATAAAACAAAATCGTACAACTCGTAAATAATAAAAATACTTTCATCCCATCAAAAGTTAATTTTAAAGCTCGGCGCATTGTAAATTCCTCCAAAATATAAGTTATTACAACATATGCCAAGCTTTCACCAATTTATACCTTATTCAAATAAAAAACCTCTTCCTAGTTAAATAGGAAAAGGTTATTTTTCATCCGTTTCATTTTCTTGACAACTTTTACAAATCCCATGGAATGTTAAACGATGATCTTTCACCTTAAAGCTCCAGTCTCGTTCTACTTTATTCTCCACTTCACCAAGTAAATCTTCTTGTATTTCTTGTACAGCACCGCATTGTGTACAGATTAAATGGTGGTGGAAACGCTGTGCACCTTCTTGGCGTAAGTCATAGCGTGAAACACCGTCTCCGAAGTTAATCTTATCGACAACTTTTAACTCAGACAATAACTCTAAAGTTCTATAGACGGTTGCTAATCCGATCTCTGGCGACTTTTCTTTTACAAGGAGGTATACATCTTCTGCGCTTAAATGATCTTCTTCATTCTCTAGCAGCACACGAACTGTTGCTTCACGTTGTGGTGTCAATTTATAGCTCGCTGCATGTAATTGCTTCTTAATTCGTTCAATTCTTTCTTCCATTCGGTACTACTCCCTCCTCGCCACTCTTACACCATTATATCAGAAGAAGGGCTTCTGTCAAAAGAAAAACAATAAAAACAAATTGATAATTATTCTCAAAAAGTATTTATTGTTTATTAATAGCTTCCACGACTTCTTTCATTAAAACTGGTGATGCATATGCTTCGATACTAGAAGCAATAGCTAACACCGCTCCAATCACTAGAAAAAAGCATGTATAGCGAATTAGTAACGGTAATAGTGGCTCGGTTATTTTCCGGATAAATTGGTGCCTAATCATTCTCAAAGAAAAGCTTGCAGCAATTGTTGTCATAACGAGAAATACAGGAATTATAATTAGATTTTGTGGTAATACAGATACAAATGCTAATAATAGTCCATTCCATCCGTGCTGACTTACTAAAAAACCTACTGTAAATCCAACAACTACTCCTTTCAAAAATAGTAAAATAAAAATGAGTGGTAACCCAATAATCGAAATCCCCAAAATCCAAATAAAGCCGATGTATTTTAATTGCGAAAAGTAACTTTCTCGAAACATTTCGCCCGCAATAGCAAATTCTCCTTTAGAAACTTGTCCAAAAAAACGCTGTAAATAAAATGATAAATCTTGCTTTTGGTTTATTTGTAAACTATTCACAAGAATCGCTCCAAATATTACTCCCATCAATAATAAAACAGCATTAAATATATATAATGAAGAGTTTTCCTGTATGTGAGACATTACACGGTCTTGCCAAGTTTTTCGCCACATTTTCCTTCCCTCCGTTCACACTCTTACTAAAAATGTATGAAAGAAAGAAAAAAAGTATGACGAATTAACATTGAAATTCCGCTCTACTTTGCTAAACTAAATAGTAGAGAATAGGAGGGATTTCTCTTGAAACCATTATTATTAGATTTTCCAACATTATTTCAAACTGAGCGCTTGCAAGTACGTAAGCCGTTTCCAGGTGACGGTACAGAAGTATATGAAGCAATCCAAGCTTCTCTAGAAGACTTATTACCGTGGATGCCAATTACAGCTGAAACAGAAGAGAGTGCGGAAGAACTTGTTCGCGAAGCTCACGGACAGTTTTTACTTCGTGAAACACTTGATTTTCACTTATACGATAAAGTATCTGGTACATTCATCGGAGCTATTACTCTTAAGCCTGAAAACTGGGACATTCCAAAGTTTTCACTTCACTTCTGGTTACATAGCGCCTATACAAAACAAGGCTATATGACAGAAGCTGTTAAAGGTGCGATTCAGTTCGCTTTTGATAAGCTAGGTGCTAGAAGAATTGAAATTCGTACTGATGCAACAAACGTGAACGCATGTAACTTAGCAGAACGTCTAGAATTTATTTTAGAAGGTACTATGGAAAATGATTTCCTAGCACCAGATGGTAGCTTACGCGATGCACGTGTATATGCAAAAATTAATTAAAAAACACTCGCCTAAGGCGAGTGTTTTATTTTTGTAATTGTAAATATTGCACAGCGAACATCGTCTTCGCATCATGAATGCGAAGATCTTTCATAAGATCAATCGCTTCTTCTAATGACACTTCCATTAACTCCACAAATTCATCTTCATCTAAAGCTGCTTTATTTTCTTTTTGTTTTAATCCTGTCGCCTTATATACATATAAAATCTCATCTGCAAAACCAGGTGATGTATAAAAAGATGTAATAAGCTCCATATTTTCACATACATATCCTGTTTCTTCTTCTAATTCACGAACTGCTGTTACTTCTGGCTTTTCTCCAGGTTCTAACTTCCCAGCAGGGATTTCCACAATTGCCTTTTCAAGAGCTTTACGATACTGCTCGACAAGTACAATTTTCCCTTCATCAGTAATAGCAATAATAGCAACTGCCCCAGGGTGATTTACGATTTCACGTTTACTCATTTCTCCATTTGGTAATACTACTTCATCAACACGAACTTTTATAACTCTACCATCAAAAATCGGTTCAGTTTTTACTGTTCTTTCTGCAAGACTACTCATACTACTTCATCTCCCTGTTCTATTTCCTAATCGTTCTTCATACATTTTACCACATTGAAAGGAGCGTGATAGAAATGAAAGTTTATATTTTACCAAATCGCGTCACTTTAGTCGGCAAAGCGTGGCAAATTCGTCATAAGCTAAAACAATATGGAAAAGAGTATACAACTGTGCAAGAGTGGATTACAGCAAACAAAAAGTAAACGTTTGTCAACCTCCTTTCCCTTTCGTACAATAAAGATAAGGAGGTTGACCTATGAAAAAACGTCAATTAGGAAACTCAGATTTATATGTTACGGAAATTGGATTTGGCTGTATGTCTCTCGGTACATCTGAGGCTGAAGCTATGCGTATTATCGATGAGGCTATCGATTTAGGAATTAACTTTTTTGATACAGCGGATTTATACGATTATGGATTAAACGAAGAATTTGTTGGAAAATCCTTAAAAGGGAAACGAGACCAAATTGTTCTTACAACGAAGGTTGGAAATCGATGGACAGAAGAAAAAAACGGCTGGTCTTGGGATCCTTCTAAGGATTACATAAAGGCTGAAGTGAAAGAAAGTTTACGTAGACTTCAAACTGATTATATTGATCTTTATCAACTTCACGGCGGGACGATTGAAGATCCTATAGATGAAACAATTGAAGCCTTTGAAGAATTAAAAAAAGAAGGTATCATTCGCCATTACGGTATTTCTTCTATACGTCCAAATGTCATCCGTGAGTATGCCAAACGTTCAAATATCGTTAGTGTACTAATGGAATACAGCCTTTTAAATCGTCGCCCTGAAGAATGGTTCCCACTTCTAAATGAACATCAAATTAGCATTATTGCTCGTGGACCACTTGCAAAAGGAATTTTAACTAACAATAATGCAAGAAAGATAGAAAGAGTAAAAGAAAAAGATTACCTTTCTTATTCTTACGATGAATTATATACGACACTCGCGAGTGTAAAAGAAATAATCGGAGAAAGCTCTTTAACAGGAACAGCTATTCAATATTGCTTACATAACGAAACTGTTGCAGCTGTTATACCTGGTGCAAGCTCTATTCAACAATTGCAAGAAAATATACAAGCTAGTAAACAAACAGAATTAACAAAAGAAGAATATATACTGCTTCAGCAAATTGCTAAATGTGATACCTATGCTTTACATCGTTAAAAAGACGCTACCAGATGGTAGCGTCTTTTTATAGCGTATCATATTTATCAGGATTCGTTCCTACATGTAAATTACGATTTAACGTATTAATTTGATCCATCTCTTCTTCAGTTAATGAAAAATCAAAAATAGTAAAGTTCTCTTTAATACGAGATGGCGTAACAGATTTAGGAATAGTCACAATCCCACTTTGAATATCCCACCTTAATATAACTTGTGCAGGTGTCTTTTCATATTTTTTAGCAATATCTTGAATAATTGGATGCTGGAATACTTCGCCGCCCCTCATTAAAGGACTCCAAGCTTCCATTTGAATTTGCTCACCTTGACAGAAATCACGCAATTCAAATTGTGCTAACATTGGATGAAGTTCCACTTGGTTTACCATCGGCTTCACTTTGCAATTTGGTAATAACAGTTCTAAATGATGTTTATGAAAATTAGAAACACCAATGGCACGCACTTTACCTTCTTCATATAGCTTTTCTAGAGCACGGTACGTATCAACATACTTCCCTCTTATCGGCCAATGGATTAAATATAAATCTACATAATCCATTTGTAATTTCTTTAAACTTTTTTCAAACGCCTCAAGAGTCTCCTCATACCCTTGATCGTCGTTCCAAACTTTTGTTGTAATAAACAAGTCTTCTCGCGGGATTCCAGATTCACGAACTGCTTCTCCGACACCGCTTTCATTTTCATATACAGTTGCTGTATCAATCGAACGATATCCAACTTCTAACGCTGTTTTTACTGCTTGTTTAACTTCGTCGCCTTCTTTCGCTTTATAAACGCCTAGACCAATCATCGGCATTTTCACACCATTATGAAGTGTAGTTGTTGGAATATGCACAGTCTTTCTCCCTTTCATTGTTACATTTTTATAAACCATAACTTTATTTCAACAAGATTCATCCAAAAAGTCAAAACATATGTACAGTTTACATAATAATTTTATACCCCTTTAGAAAGTAACATGAACTCAGTCGTTCACGTTACTTTCTATCCATTCTTTCGCTTTTTCATCAACATTACGTACAAACTCATTTTTTCCTTCTGTATACAACGTGCCATCATATGTATATTTTTCAGCTAGTTCTTTCTTTAAAGTCGCATACGCCTCTGCTTCTTCACAATGAACCATCATATAATCACGAAATGCTAAATGCCTTGTAATCTCAGGATTTCCTTTTTCAAACACGTGTAAGTGATACGAGCGTTTTTCCTCGGTTCCATGAATAAAAAAACGACGTCCTGAAATACCATTTTCCCCTTTTACGATGTATCCAAGCTCTTTAAAACGTTCATTCCAATGATCTACTTTGGTGATACTTTCTACTTCCATAATCATATCTATAATTGGTTTAGCTGCCAGTCCTGGCACTGACGTACTTCCAATATGATGGATTTTCACCGTTTCTGGCATTGCCAATTTTAATCTTTCGGCCTCCATTTGAAATTTCTCACTCCAATGATTTTCATACGGAACGACTACAATTTTCCTCATTCTAACTCCCCTTTTCTTACAAACTCGTCAAAAAAATGATCAGTGGCATCTCACTGATCATTTTTTATTATTTAAAGTCTTTCCAAGTAAGGTTACTTTCACTTAACAGTTCTTCAAATGATTTATTCTTTTCACGTTCTTTTTGTTCTTTACGTTTTCTTTCTTGCTCTGCTACCTCTTTTTTCTCTTCTCTCACTTGCAACTCTTTTTTCTTATTCTTTAATTGTTGCATTAACGAATCGTTCAATTGATCACCTAGTGTAAGCGATTCTTTCTCTGGTTGATTCATTTGAGAGTGTCTTTGCATTTGTCTTTGCTTCTTTTTCTTCATACTACTCACCTTTTACTTTTTTCTCCATTATAGAGGATACACAGTGAAATCGACAATAAAAAAGGTGTATTACTCCCCGATTCTCTATTATTCTTTTTTGTAAATATGTTAATTTTTCGAAAAAACTAAATTTTATTGTAGATATAATCCTAGTAATCTATTAAAATTATGTCGTATGATGTCAGATTATAAAAAAAGGAGAAATTAATTATGTGGAAAAAAATTATTCCTGCTGTCGCTATTTTAAGCACCATGACTTTTTCAAGCGTGTTCGCCGCTCCTCCATCTCAGACTCCTGCTGAACAAAACCGATACATAGACGTACAAATGCTTGGTATTAATGATTTCCATGGACAACTAGACACTGTAAAAAAAATTAACAATAAAGAAGCTGGCGGCGCTGATTATTTAGCTACTTATTTAAAAGAACGTAAAAAACAAAACCCTAATACACTTCTCGTACATGCCGGTGATATTGTCGGCGCCAGCCCACCAGTTTCCGCATTATTACAAGACGAACCAACAATTGAATTTTTAAATGACTTAAAGTTTGATGTTGGTACAATCGGAAACCATGAATTCGATGAAGGTATCGATGAAATGAAACGCCTCATTTACGGTGGTTACCATGAAAAAACAGGGAATTTCAAAGGAGCAAACTTCCCTTATGTCGCTGCAAACTTCTATAATAAATCAACTGGCCGCTTATTTTTACCACCATTTACTGTAAAAATGGTTGACGGAGTTCCTGTAGGATTCATTGGAGTTGTTACAACGGATACGCCAAATGTCGTTATGCCTACTATGCTTAAAAATGTAGAAATCACTGACGAAGTAGAGGCTATTAATAAATCAGCGCAACAATTAAAGCGTCTCGGCGTTAAATCTATCGTAGTCCTTGCGCATGTCGGCGGAACAACTGATGAGTCTGGTGTAACAAATGGAGACCTCACTCGAATTGCAAATGAAACAGATCCAGAAGTTGATGTTATTTTTGGTGGACATAGTCATACGTATGTAAATGGTACAGTTAATAATAAACTTATCGTCCAAGCGAACTCTTACGGAACGGCTTTCTCAGATGTAGATGTAACAATTGATCGTAAAACAAAAGATATTGTTAAGAAAAAAGCTGAAGTTATTACAACATATCATGAAGGTGTAGAGCCTGATAAACAAGTAAAACAAAAGCTAGACCAATATAAAGAAAAAATCGCACCGCTTGTAAATGAAGTTGTCGGAAAATCTACAGCAGCTATCGACCGTAAACAAAACGATGCTGGTGAGTCTACTCTTGGAAATGTAATTGCCGATGCACAGCGACAAACAATGCAAGCGCAAATCGCTCTTATGAATCCTGGCGGCATTCGTAATGACTTAGACGCTGGAGATATTACATGGGGCGAATTATACGGTATTCAGCCTTTCGGGAATCAATTAATTAAAGTAGATTTAACAGGTCAAGATATTCGCGAGATTTTAAATCAACAATGGCAAAAAGGTGCAACGAGAATGCTCCAAATCTCAGGTATTCAATATACTTGGGATGCAAATAAACCGAATGGTGAAAAGGTTACTAATATCCGTTTAACAAATGGTGAAGAATTAGTTTCCACGAAAACGTATAGCGTAGTTGCAAATGCTTTCCTAGCTTCGGGTGGTGATGGATTCGTATCATTTAAAAATGGAAAAAATGCTGAAACGGGGCCAAACGACTTTGAAGCGTTAGTCGATTATGTAAAACAATTGAAAGAGCCAATTCAGCCAATTATTGATGGACGGATTCAAAAATTAAATTAAATATTTTTCAAATAACTGTATGTGCTGTAAATGGGAAATGTCGTTCCCTATAAAAGGAGCACTTTTCATTACAAATTATACGCACATACCCTTTAACTTTTTCGTAATATACATGAACCTGAAAAAGGATACTCGTTCTTACTTTGAACATAGTATCCTTTTCTTCATTTATCTAAATGTGATACCTCATTAAAATCATATCGTTGCAAAAATTCCTGTAGTGCCTCTTCTACAATTTTAGACTTTTGAATCCCTTTAACTTCGGATATAACATCTAATCTCGCTAATATTTCCGTATTAATAGAAAAGGTTCGTTTCTTTTTCTCTGAAATTCCACTTATAATCGGCACGCTTACTTCTTCTCTTTTTCTTAACAATTCATAAATACTTTGCAATTGTTCATAAATTAGTAATTGATAATCCGTTTTTGCATATTGAAGGGCGGCAGTAGCTTCTTGGAGTTGCAAATGACGCGGTTCTTCTCCATCGCCTATAAAGACACGCTTTTTCTGCTCCCCATCATATTCATATCCAATCACCCTTAATTTTTTGGATAAAGTATAAGGGCTCATTTCAAGACGTTTCGCTATAATAGCGATTGATTCGCGTCTATTTAAAGAATCAATAATTTCTCCAATCGTCACATTCTCCCTCCTCCCTTAATTACCTAAACTTGAAATCACACCAGTATGTTATGATACAATGATTTTCTAGTAGTATATGCAACAGAAAGAGCCTGTGCGATTCATACCATTTAAGAAAAGGAGGTTTACATATGCTTTTTCGTAGCTATACACCTCAGTTTTATAACGAAAAGAAGCAATTAATCCCTAACAGTATCGCTACGATAGAAAGCGTTATGATTAATGACCGGAAACAATCTCTCCTTATACGCGGGCAAAACGTGGAACAGCCTATTTTATTATGCTGTCACGGCGGGCCTGGTATGGCACAAATTGGCTTTATTCGTCATTTTCAAAAAGAGTTAGAAAAGCACTTTATCGTTATTAATTGGGATCAACGCGGGGCTGGTAAATCCTTTTTATGGCGAGATATCCAAACAAATTTTACGATTAATCAATTTGTTTCAGATGCAAAAGAAGTCATTCAATATCTTCTTAAAAAGTTCAATAAGAAAAAATTAATTCTTGCCGGTCATTCATGGGGAAGTATTATCGGACTAAAAGTCGCTAGTCAATGCCCTGAATATATAGAAGCATACATCGGCATCGGTCAAATCGTACACATGAAGCAAAACGAAGAATTACTATATCAACATTTAATTAGCTCTGCAAAAAAACATGACCATAAAAAAGCATTAGCTTCTCTTTTAAAATTAGGGAAACCGCCCTTTTTAGATACACGACGTCTCATCATTCAAAGAAAGTGGCTTGGCACATTCGGTGGAGCAATCCAAAACGGATCTTCCTTTTCTTTCATACGAAAAGGTTTCTTTTCTCCTGAATATACGCTATTAGATTGGTTCAAATTTCTCGCAGGAAATTTAAAGTCAGGAGTTTTATGGGAAGAGATGCTAACAATCGATTTCTTTTCGTCTATTTCAAGTTTATCTGTTCCGGTTTATTTTTGTTCTGGTCGCTATGATTATCAAACTCCTTACGCACTCGTTCAACAATATTGCGATATTATTCACGCTCCGATAAAAAAAATGATTTGGTTTCCAAACTCGGCACACTCTCCAGATTTAGAAGAGCCTGAACTATTCGCTCAATCTTTACAATCAATTAAACAAGAGCTATCTTTTCAACATGCATAACGACAGGCTCTTTTACATTTCATAAAAAACATTTTATAATAATATGTCGCAAGTATATGTCACTGCAAACATTTGCTTGCCTTAACAGAATAAAAATTAGGGAGATTACATTTATTATGAACGCTGTACTCATCGCAGTAGCAGTCATGCTAGCGCTTAGTTTATTACGTGTCCAAGTCATTGTCGCCATTATCGTTGGAGCTTTAACGGGCGGACTTATCGGTGGACTCGGTATTTCAGAAACAATTAGTACTTTTACAGACGGTCTTGGGAACAGTGCTCCTATCGCATTAAGCTACGCAATGCTCGGTGGATTTGCTATTTCACTTTCAAAAACAGGACTTCCTGATGCAATGATCCAATCAGCTTTAAAATGGATCGGCAACGAACAAGACACGAAAAAACAAGTCTATTCTAAAATACTCATATTATTTATCATTTTAACAATGGCTTGTTTCTCACAAAATATTATCCCTGTTCATATCGCCTTCATCCCGATCTTAATTCCAGCACTTTTAAAAGTATTAAATGAGCTGAAGGTGGATCGTAGGCTTGTAACATGTCTTATTACATTTGGATTAATTACCCCTTACATGTGGGTCCCAGCAGGATTCGGAAAAATTTATCATGACGTATTGCAAACAAATGCTGCGCAAAGCGGGCTTACATTTGATGTCGCTCTTATTCCAAAAGCAATGACTATTCCAGCAATCGGTATGATTATCGGATTATGTGTAGCGGTTTTCATTACATACCGAAAACCACGTACGTATGAAACGGAACAAGTTCATGCTACACAGAATGAAATCGTTCCCTATACAAAAAGAAGCATTACTTTTGGTTTATTATCAATAATCGCTACATTAACTGTTCAATTAGCAACCGAATCAATGATTTTCGGTGCTTTAGCAGGTATTATCGTCTTATCAGTTAGCGGTAGCCTCCCTCTTAAAGAAGCCGATGCTATTTTAACGAGCGGAATGCGTATGATGTCCTTTATCGGATTTGTTATGATTTCTGCCGCTGGATTTGGCGCTGTTCTTCGAAAAACTGGACATGTTGAATCTCTTGTGCAAACGAGTGCACATATAATCGGAAATAATAAACCGCTTGCTGCATTTCTTATGCTCATTATTGGACTTCTCGTTACGATGGGAATTGGTTCTTCCTTTTCAACCATCCCAATCTTAACAACAATTTTCGTACCATTATGCGTCCAGCTTGGATTTAGTCCAATGGCAACAATCGCAATTATCGGTACAGCTGGTGCACTAGGTGATGCAGGTTCTCCAGCATCTGATAGTACACTTGGACCAACGTCCGGTTTAAATGCTGATGGTCAGCACCACCATATATGGGATACGTGTGTTCCCACTTTTCTTCACTATAATATACCGTTACTTATATTCGGCTTTATTGCCGCAATTACACTATAAAAGGTGCGTTTTATAAACGCACCTTTTACTTTGTCGTTTCTCTCTCAATACATCTAAATTCTGTTTCCAATTCTTCTTGTCCCACTTGTTTCTTCTTTATTCTTCCTATTAACTGCTGAAATGCTATCTCCCCATTTTCTTCGATATAACTTCCAATCGTCGTTAATGATGGGCTTATCCATTCACCCTCTGCACTTCCGTTAAATCCAATGATTTGCAACTTATCTGGTATATGAATATTAAGCGTTTTCGCCGCCCTGATTAGCTCAATAGCGATCTTATCACTTGAAGCTACAACCCCATCTATGTATGGATGTTTTTGTAACAATTCAAGAAACTGTTGATTCGTATACCCTTGTACAATTTCCTCTCGATAAGAAAGTCCTTCTTTCCAAGCAGTATCTAAAAACCCTGCCACATGCTCTTCCATTTCTTCACTTTCTACTCCCTCGCCAATATAAGCAAGAAACTGGCAGCCTTTCTCTTTTAATAAAGAAACAGCTTTCTGCCCACTTTCATAATAACTAGTCAGAGATTGTCGTTCTTCAAGCACAGCGAAAGGCAGTGAGATTTCTCCTATACTTTGAAAAACAGATTTCGTCATTATAACGCCTGCAATGTTATTTTGCACCAACATATCTATGTATCTATTCTTATTTTCTATATTACAAACTACTACTTGATACCCTTCTTTATATGCTATTTCCTCAACGAAACGGAGCAAGGTGATGTATGATGGATTATGCAAATTATCTACCAGTAATGCAATCATCGTTGAAGGTTGCTTAAATAAAGGCTTTGCTGTAGCATTCGGTCTATATTGTAACTCTTCAATTGCTTGCTTTACTTGTTTTACCGTATCTTCATGGACATATCCTTTTTCATTAATAACTCTTGAAACGGTTGCAACTGAAACACCGGCCAATTTTGCAACATCACGTATAGTTGCCACATCGTCACCCCTTAATATGGTAATAGATTACAATTTTAAACTAAACCAAAATATAACATTCGTCAAGAATATTGTTTTATATTTCTGAAAGTTGTTACATAACTTTCACTTTACTTACAAAGTATACTCCAACTGAATTTCATGTGAAATTGCAATATTATCATAACCAATAAACGGAATTTCTTTCTTTATTTTTCGCGCCTCCTTTACGGCATCCATGTATAAGTTCGTCATTATAAAATTACGTTTTTGGTAAAATCGGAGTGCGTTCATATTATCATTCGTCGTAATGAGCCACACTTTTTCACACTCATTTTCCCTTGCCATTTGCAATACACAATCCACCAGTTTTGTTCCAATCCCATTTCCTTCCTCAAAACTATCTAACGATACAATTTCACACATGTTTTTTAGCACTTCACACGTTATAATTCCCACTATTCTGTCATTTTTAAGTGCGATAAAACCAGGTAATTGTTCTAATTGATGCGCTCTGCCTCGCGAGACCATCATTGAACTCCCCCAGTTTTCGCACATAAACCTCCGAATTGTTTCTTTCATTTCTGGTGTGATTTTTTGTATATGAACCATAGACGATTTCTCCCCTTTTTATATCATTGTGATACAATGTAAGTGTATCATATGTAGAGGTATTTGGAGGATGAGGTAAAGTATGAAACGTTTTTTTACAGCATTGTTTACTATACTAGGTGCACTAACTGCGATCGGGATTTTCTTTACAAATAAAGTTATGTACTTGAAGAAAAAAACAGAGGAAGAAGTTTTAGAACGCGAAACGAGAAAACATTTTCATTTGGACGATTTTAACGCGATTCAAAAAGAGGAGGTTCACATCCCTTCTCAATTCGGATATGAACTTCATGGATATTACATGCCAGCTGGTCATTCTAATAAATTTATGATTTTTTGCCACGGTGTGACTGTAAATAAAATGAACTCTGTTAAATATGCAAACTTATTTTTAAGCAGAGGATATAACGTATTTATTTATGATCATCGCCGTCATGGTAAAACTGGTGGTAAAACGACAAGCTACGGCTATTATGAGAAACATGATCTAAAGTCAGTAGTTGACTGGCTAAAAGATCGTTTTGGAACGAATATTACACTCGGAATTCATGGGGAATCTATGGGTGCTGCAACTCTTCTTCAATATGCGGGACTTGTAGAAGATGGTGCCGATTTTTATATTGCTGATTGTCCTTTCTCTGATTTTTATGGACAGTTACAACATCGTTTAAAGGTTGAATTTCATTTGCCAAAATGGCCTTTATTACCTTTAGCAAATGCCTTTTTAAAAGTTCGTGACGGCTATACAATTCGTGAAGTTTCACCAATTGATTGTATAAAAAACATTAATAATCCTGTTCTTTTTATACACAGCAAAGATGATGACTATATTTTATCTGATATGACGAAATCACTTTATGAAGCGAAAGAAAATAATAAGCAACTTTATATTGCAGAACATGGTGCACACGCTTGCTCTTATAATGAAAATAAAGAAGAGTACGAAGCTGCCATCGATCAATTTTTAAACACCTATGTAAAAGAAACAAAAAACAGGCTTGCATAAGCCTGTTTTTTTACTGCGCTAAAACGTCTGTAACTTGTTCCATATTTTCAGAAATCCACTTTATTGCCTCATCTAGCGTCGGAAATTCCGTCGTTTGAAAGGTCACCTCATCTTGCAGTAACCAAACATCTTTCGGTTCTTGTCCTACACCTGCGATTGACCAATGAAGTAAACTATATGGATGATTATCATTCAAAAATGATGCCCACGTGCGCTCATTTGCAATATTTTGTAGTGTTCGTAATTTTTTATCCATCTTTCGTCACCTTACTCTAGTCAGTTATAAAAACTATTATAACACTCTCTTCTCTCTCAAACAAAGTGCTCTTTTTGTCCCGCTATTTGCGGGCAGTAAGACTCCCACCTCAAAATTCGGCTTAGGCAAAGAAGTAAGGGGGGAGATTAACTGCCCGTAAACGCCCGATTGGTGCGGGCTGATAATCAGTGGGGGATGCCCCCCCACTGATTAAAGTTTCACTTTATATTGTCAAGTACTCTCCCTGATTATATGATGGGATTAAGCGTTTGGGAAGGAGGGATAAGGTTGGCAAAAGTACAAATTAAAATAAATGATAATGGCTCTTTTCGCGTTACAGGGGACGTGGAATTAGTTGACTCACAAGGGAATGTATTCCCAGCAAAACCAGCATTTTCTTTATGTCGTTGTGGTTTATCGAAAAACATGCCTTATTGCGATGCTTCGCATAAAGGCAAATTCGAGTCTGTTGTTAGAGCACCAGAAGCAGAATAGTTTTGTACGTAACATGCACATTTTTTTGTGCATGTTTTTTCTTTTTAGCAACTCCGTTATATCCCTTCTCCTTACAACATTTCTCATACTTTTTTCCCCATTCCAGCCTACATATATTTTCACACAATTCTTCACATTCGAATATTTTTTTCTAGCCTTTTATTTTTTTTGTGCTATAATTTGAGCAAACAACATCCTTCGGGGTCGGGTGAAATTCCCAACCGGCGGTGATGAAGTGCAAACTTCTAAGTCCGTGACCCGTTTTCAACTCGAAAACGGTGGATCTAGTGAAACTCTAGGGCCGACAGTATAGTCTGGATGGGAGAAGGATATGTTTTCTAGTAATTTTATATAGCGAATACACTTTTATTTCAGTATGCATATTTTTAAAGTTTCATTTTGAACCTTTATATATGTTTTATTTTGTATACTTATGTTTCTATACTGAAATAAAAAGATACGACTAGCGTTGAAAGAATTTGATATTTTGCTAGGTTTTTTTCCTTATGCCAAAATATCAGTCATCGTTAGGTTTCTTTCCTATACTTTCGTATTCGAACTATATTTCTAGAAATCACGTCTCCCAAACCCCAAGGATTTTATATCCTTGGGGTTTTTTGATTTTTTCAGGAGAGGTGAAGAGAATGACAGATCAAGAATATATGAGGATTGCCTTGCAGTTAGCACAAGGTACAACCGGCCAAACAAGTCCCAATCCTATGGTTGGTGCTGTTGTTGTAAAAGATGGAAACATCATAGGAATGGGGGCTCACTTGCGCGCTGGTGAAGAACATGCTGAAGTTCATGCACTTCATATGGCTGGTGAAAAAGCAAAAGGTGCTACCGTTTATGTAACACTTGAACCGTGTAGCCATTTTGGAAAAACACCACCTTGCTGTGAATTACTCATTGAAAAAGGAGTCCAGCGGGTTGTAATTGCTACCCTTGATTGCAATCCACTCGTTTCTGGTAATGGAAAAAGGAGATTAGAAGAAGCAGGAATCGAGGTAACTACTGGTGTCCTTGAGGCGGAAGTAACTTTATTAAATCGATACTTTTTTCACTATATGAAAACGAAACGTCCCTTTGTAACAATAAAAACAGCAATGAGCTTAGATGGAAAAACAGCTACTGTAACTGGTGAAAGCCAGTGGATTACAAGTGAAGAAGCACGTGCTGATGTTCACCAATATCGTCATATGCATGATGCTATCTTAGTCGGTGTGAATACAGTTTTAACTGATAATCCACATTTAACAACAAGAATTCTAAACGGAGGTAAACATCCTATACGTGTTATTTTAGATACCCACTTACGAACGCCGCCATCTTCTCATGTCATAACAGATGGCTTAGCTCCGACATGGATTATTGTCGGTAAGGATGTAAATAAAGAGAAAATAGCGTCTTATGAATCTAACAATATAGTTGTATACCAAATGAAAACACAGCAAATTAAAATACAAGATGTCCTATCCCTACTCGGTGAGAAACAAATTCTTTCTCTGTTCGTTGAAGGTGGTCAAACGGTGCATGCAAACTTCTTAAAAACAAATAGTTTTAATGAAATTGTGACCTATATTAGCCCGAAATTAATTGGTGGAAAAGATGCACCCACCTTATTTGGCGGAGCTGGTTTTTCGAAGTTACAAGATGCACTTTCCTTAACAATTCAAGAGATGAAACAAATTGGTAATGATATAAAAATTGTTGCAACCTTAAAAAGCGAGGTGACAGAATGTTTACAGGAATCGTAGAAGAGTTAGGAACGATATCAAGCATGACTCAAAGTGGTGAAGCAATGAAGCTAACTATTAACGCAAATCAAATTTTATCAGATATCAAATTAGGTGATAGTATCGCAGTTAACGGCATTTGCTTAACAGTAACTACTTTTACGACTACTTCATTCACTGTTGATGCAATGCCTGAAACAATGAAAGCAACATCACTTCGTATGCTAAAGCCAAGTGCCAAAGTGAATTTAGAACGGGCAATGGCTGCAAACGGACGATTCGGTGGACATTTCGTCACCGGACATATCGATGGCATCGGTACGATTTTAACTAAAAAACAACATTACAATGCCATCTATTACAAAATAGCAATTTCTGATGAATTACTACGCTATTGTTTGCATAAAGGATCCGTTGCTATTGATGGCACTAGTTTAACAATATTTGATATAGACGAATCTTCAATTACAATTTCACTCATCCCCCACACAGTAAGCGAGTCTATAATCGGAGAAAAAAAAGCCGGGGACATCGTAAACATTGAGTGTGACATGATTGGAAAATATATTGAACGCTTTATTTCAAAGCCCACAAAAAGAACAGATTCAATGACCGAAAGCTTTTTACAAGAAAACGGATTTCTATAAGGGGGAAGCACAATGTTTCATCGTATTGAAGAAGCTCTAGAAGATTTAAAACAAGGAAAAGTCGTTATCGTATGTGATGATGAAAACCGAGAAAATGAAGGCGATTTTATTGCTTTAGCAGAGTACATTACACCAGAAACGATTAATTTTATGATTACACACGGTCGTGGTCTCGTTTGCGTACCGATTACGGAGAAATACGCAGAACGTCTACAGTTAGAACCAATGGTTTCTCATAATACAGATTCACATCATACTGCTTTTACAGTAAGCATCGATCACGTTTCTACAACAACAGGCATTAGTGCTCATGAGCGTGCTACGACAATACAGGAATTATTGAATCCCGCATCTAAAGGAACTGATTTTAACCGCCCTGGACATATCTTTCCATTAATTGCGAAAGAAGGTGGCGTCCTTCGCCGCGCAGGTCATACAGAAGCCGCTGTTGATTTAGCAAAACTTTGCGGAGCTGAGCCAGCTGGCGTCATTTGCGAGATTATAAATGAAGATGGGACGATGGCACGTGTACCTGATTTACTAGAGTGTGCAAAACAATTTGATATAAAAATGATTACAATTGAAGATTTAATTGCTTATCGCCGCCATCACGAAACACTTGTGACGAGGGAAGTGGAAATTACATTACCTACAGATTTCGGTACTTTTCATGCAATTGGCTATTCTAACTCATTAGATATGAAAGAACATATCGCGCTCGTAAAAGGTGATATTTCAACAGGCGAACCTGTACTTGTACGCGTTCATTCAGAATGCTTAACAGGAGATGTATTTGGTTCGTGCCGCTGTGATTGCGGACCACAGCTACATGCTGCACTTGCTCAAATTGAGCGTGAAGGAAAAGGCGTTCTTCTCTATATGAGACAAGAAGGACGAGGCATTGGCCTTCTTAATAAGCTTCGCGCTTATAAGTTACAAGAAGAAGGGTTAGATACTGTAGAAGCAAATGAAAAACTTGGGTTCCCAGCTGATCTTCGTGATTACGGTATTGGCGCTCAAATTTTAAAAGATTTAGGCTTACAAAGTTTACGATTATTAACGAATAATCCACGAAAAATTGCTGGCTTACAAGGTTACGATTTAGAAGTAACCGAGCGTGTACCGTTGCAAATGCCAACAAAAGCAGAAAATAAAACGTATTTGCAAACGAAAGTAAGCAAATTAGGACATTTACTAAACTTATAATTAAGGGAGAGATAAATTATGGTATTCGAAGGTCATTTAGTTGGTACTGGATTAAAAGTTGGGGTTGTTGTTGGACGTTTTAATGAATTTATTACAAGCAAGTTACTTGGTGGTGCTTTAGATGGATTAAAGCGTCACGGTGTAGAAGAAAATGATATTGATGTTGCATGGGTTCCTGGTGCATTCGAAATTCCTTTAATCGCTAAAAAGATGGCTAATAGCGGAAAGTATGATGCTGTTATTACATTAGGTACAGTAATTCGCGGTGCTACAACACATTACGATTACGTTTGTAATGAAGTAGCAAAAGGTGTTGCCTCTTTATCACTACAAACGGACATTCCAGTTATTTTCGGTGTATTAACGACAGAAACAATTGAACAAGCGATTGAACGTGCAGGTACAAAAGCTGGTAATAAAGGATATGAATCGGCAGTTGCTGCAATTGAAATGGCTCACTTGTCCAAACAATGGGCATAATAAAAAGAGGCTACGGCCTCTTTTTATTTCTTTACCTTTTTTCGTACATCTTTTATTAATTCATCCATCGATTTTCCTTCTGTTTTTATACGAAGAGCTTGTGCCGTTCTCCACACATTTTCTCTCTTTTTCGCTTCTTCTATAATAGAAATTTCCTTCCTCACTTCTTTTAAATCTTTTCCTTCTGTTTCAAGACCAAAATGTTCAGCTTTCGTTCGAAAATGTTGTTCAATTCTTTGTTGCATTTCTTTTTGTTCAGGATTTTCAGCCGCCTTAACTGGATCAGCACTTATCGCTTTTATTAAAATCAGACAAGTCATAATGGCTAATATGTATTTGTACATGTAAAATCCTCCGCCCCGATATAAATTACATTTTTACTATGTACAATTGGGGCTTGGAAAATTCGTCCACAAAAATTATTTTTTTCGCTCAAAAGCCACTACTATCAAGCCTCAATGGCCTTTTATTACATTTTATTTACAAAAAAAGCAAACCCTTTAAAGAGTTTGCCTTTCATCTATGTTATAGCGCACATTCTTCAATCTCAAAACCTAAGTCTTCAATCATACCCCAGTCCGCAGTCGGTTCTTGTCCAGCTGTTGTTAAGTAATCCCCTACGAAAATAGAGTTTGCCGCAAATAAACCGAGTGGCTGTACAGAACGTAAATTAAGTTCTCGGCCACCTGAAATACGAATTTCTTTTGTTGGGTTTACAAAACGCATCATTGCCAGCACTTTTAAACATTCTACAGGCGTTAATTCTTTTTGTCCTTCAAGTGGCGTACCCTTTACAGCGACAAGGAAATTACATGGAATAGAATCCGCATCTAAGCGTTGTAATTCAAATGCAATTTCAGCGCGCTGTTCAATCGTTTCTCCCATTCCGAAAATCGCCCCTGAGCATGGAGAAATGCCAGCTTGCTTCGCTTTTTGGACTGTATCAACACGATCGTCATACGTATGCGTTGAACAAATGCTATGGTAATTATTTTCATGCGTATTTAAATTGTGGTTATAACGATGCACACCAGCATCTGCTAAACGCCCTGCTTGATCTTCATTTAAAAACCCTAAACAACAGCAAATTTTCAACTCTGTTGTTTCACGAATTTCCTTAACTGCTCCAATAACGTGATTTACTTCTTTATCTGTCGGACGACGACCAGATGCAACAATACAATATGTACCTGCTTTACGACGAATTGCTTCGTGTGCTCCTTCAACAATTTTCTCTTGTGTTAACCATGCATATTTATCAATCGGTGCTTCTGAAATAATAGACTGTGAACAATAACCGCAATCTTCAGGACATAATCCAGATTTCGTATTTATAATCATGTTCAACTTTACTTTCTTACCAAAATGATGATGGCGAATGATGTAAGCTGCATTCATAATTTCTAAAACTTCTGTATCATCAGCTTCTAATATTGCAATTGCATCTTCTTTCGTAATCATTTTTTCTTCTACTACGTCGTATGCAAGTTTTTTCCAATCCCTTTTTGTTTGTACTTGTTTCATTTCATCTCTTCCCCTCTTTTGTTATATACGTAAATAAAGCATGATACGTTGCCATTATCCCTTCTTTTCCCGTGAAGTCTCTTTCGTATATACGAAGCATCGTACGAAAGAGTGATGGTTTTTGACAGTAAGACTCTTCATTACTATTGGTTGCCCCTACTTTTCGAATAGAATGTAGAAACTCCCTAACTTCTGTAAAGCTTTCTATGTAACACGTTTCAGAAACATGTACGTTTCCTAATGGATTTTTGCATATATTCACTAACTGTTCTTTCGAAACGAATCGTTGTCCAATTGAAGTACAATTGTGTATCCCCTTTTCTTTCTTAGCGCGTTGAAAAGATGTATGCAATTCTTGGAAAGTCGTATTACCAAACGTTGAAAATAATAATATGCCTTCTTCAGGCAAATAGTTAAATAAATTTTTCACTGTCGTTTTTAAATCATTAAGCCATTGAAATGTAGCATTTGAAATAATGACATCATATGAATCTTCTAATTTTAATTGTTCAATATCTTCACATCGGAACATCACATTTTCCACATTATTTCTAGTTTTCGCGACTGCAATCATCTCATCGGCAAAATCCACAGCTGTAATATGCGCTTTCGGAAATAAATTTGATAATTGCTCTGTTACATATCCTGTCCCGCATCCAAGTTCTAAAATACGTATCGATGATGTTTCACTGTATCGCCCCTTCAATATAGAAAGTAACGAATGCGCCATCTTTTTTTGTACATTTGCATATTGATCGTAGGATACAGCCGCCCCATTAAACCGTTTTTGCAGTAACGTTTTGTTGATCATGTCGTATCCCCTCTACAAATTGAATAATTTCGTTTGCGCAATATTCAAAATTCGTCACGCATAAAGCATGCCCAGCCTCGCTTACTACCTTTAACGTAGCATTCGTATTCTCTGTCATACTATGAGCTGCGGATAATGGACATATCACATCCTGTTCTCCATGAAGAAGTAATAAAGGGACTTTGACACTTGTTAATTCGTTTCTCATATCTGTTTCTATTAAATAATCTAAGCCTAATTGTAAAGACTGAATCGAGTCTCCTTTAAACTTCAGCGCAATCTCTTCAAAACTCGTATTCTCCCTCAGCTCACTTTTTGTAAACATGTTTTCATAGAAACGCTTTAAAGTATCTTCTTTCTTTCTCGTTAAATTCTTTTTCATACGTTCTACATGCAAGGAATTCCATCCATTTGTATAGTCACTTGTATTGGTAAATTTAGCGGTACCACCAATTAGTACCATACCTTGGGCCTTAATCTTTTTATAAGCTTGTACTGCTGCTAACGCTCCTAGTGACCATCCAACTAAAATTACATTCTCATCCTCTGCTACATCTATTATTCGCCCCGCAAATTCACTTTGTTCTTTCACGTTACGCCAATCTATGCATTGAACAGAATATCCTTTAAAATACGGCAGAACTAAAGTCCAAACACCTTCTTCCATTCCCCATCCTGGAATAAAAATAAGCTTTAGCTCTTTCATACTAAAAACCCCTCTTCTTTACCAATGCGTATAATATGCTGAATAGCCCATTTCAAATCGGCTATTGTATTTTGTGACGTAACTGCAAAACGGACTCGAGAACTACCAACCGGAACAGTCGGCGGACGAATTGCAATGGCTGCGATACCTACCTCTTGTAATCTTTCACTAAACCGTAAAGTATTTTCATTTGACCCAACTACAATCGGTACAATATGAGTTGAGCTACTCCCAATATCAAAACCAGCTTCTTGTAAATGCGTCCTGAAATATGCACCATTCTCTATAAGTCGCTCTCTTCTTTCGTTATCTTCTTTCACAATTTCAATTGCTTTTCGTATCGCCCCTAATGTTCCTGGTGGTAAAGCTGTAGTAAAAATAAAGCTTCTCATCATATTTTGTAAATACTCTATATAAATTGCATCGCCTGTCAAATACGCACCATAACACCCTAAAGCCTTACTAAACGTCCCCATATGTATATCAATTTTCCGAGTAATATCCTTTTCTATATGAGCTAATCCAGCCCCGCCAATACCATATATTCCACTTGCATGTGCTTCATCAACTATAATGATTGCCCCGTATTTCTCTTTAAGCTGAACTAAGCCTCTCAAATATGCAATATCTCCATCCATACTAAAAATCGTATCTGTTACGATTAATTTTCTCTTTTCTGGTGACGCTATTTGCAACATCTTTTCTAAATGATCCAAATCATTATGACGATATCTTTTATGCTCTGCTCCGCTTAATATAATCCCATCAACGATACTTGCATGATTTAATTTGTCACTAAAAACAATATCGCGGCGACCAACTAACGAAGAAATCGCTCCAACATTCGCGGTATATCCACTATTTACAATTAAGGCTTTTTCAGTGCCTTTCCAATCGCATATACTTCTCTCAACCTCTTCATACAGTGGATAATTTCCTACAACGAGACGGGATGCTGTCGCTCCAGTTCCATATTTTCTTGTACAGGCAATAGCAGCTTCTTTCAGCCTTTCATCTCCAGCTAATCCTAAATAATTATTCGATGCTAAATTTAGCATCTTTTTCTTATTTCGAATAAGCCATGTCTCTTCGGATCGCTCTGTTACATGTAAATTACGATACTGCCCTTGCTCCTTTAATTGTTCTACTTTAGATTGAAGATGCGCGCGCCACATTTGATCCATTTTGGATGAGCTCCTCTAATTTTGAAATCATAATATGCTCTTTTGCCGATTCTAATAATTCTTCCTTTGTAAACTCTCCTTCAAGGAATGGTAATAACCCTAAAACTGGCACTCCACTTAACTCCTCAATCATTATTTTATTTTCTTGCACTCTTTCTTTTTCATATTCTTTACATCCAGATAAAATTACACCTGCTACTTTTAATCCATGTGCTTTTGCATAAGAAATTGTTAAAATAGTATGATTAACTGTCCCAAGCGTAGGACGCGCTACTACAATAAGAGGAAGCTGTAATTCTTTTGCAAAATCAATCACTAAAGCATCTTCTGTATATGGGACGGCAAGCCCACCAGCCCCTTCTACAAATAGGCTATTAAACTCTTTTAATAGTTCATTATAGTGGTCAGTAATTTTTTTTAACGTTACTGTCCTTCCAGCTCTTTTCATAGCAAGTCTCGGAGCAAGTGGTTCTTCAATGGAATAAGGACAAATTTTATCTTCTTTTGTCGGTACACCCGATAACGCTTTTAATCTTGCTGCATCACCCTCAGGATTTGATGCAACATGTCCACTTTGCAACGGTTTATATACACCAACATTATGTCCACGCTCTCGAAATATACCTGCTAATGCTCCTGTCACTACCGTTTTGCCAACTTCTGTATCCGTTGCTGTTATAAAGAAACCACTCATTACTCTCCCTCCGTAACATCCGAGATTGCTTTATATAAAATGCGTAACATCTCATCAATCTCAGCCACCGTAGATGCAAGAGGAGGCATAAATACAATGGTGTTACCAAGCGGACGTAAAATCATCCCTAACTCTCTTGAGCGTTTACACACTTGAACACCGACTCTTTCTGTCCATTCAAACGATTCTTTCATTTCCTTATTCTTCACAAGTTCAATACCAACCATTAGCCCACACTGACGAATATCTCCTACGTGCTTATATTCATTAAGGGCTTCTAATTGTGCTGCTACATATTCTGCTTTATGCGCAACATCTTCTATTAAATTAGTTTTTTCATATAGTTCTAAATTTGCAATTGCTACGGCACACCCTAACGGATTCCCTGTATAACTATGACCATGGAAAAATGTTTTTTGTTCTTCATAGTCCCCTAAAAAGGCATTATAAATTTCATCTGTCGTTACCGTAATTGCCACCGGTAAATAACCACCTGTTAAACCTTTTCCCGCAGTTAAAATATCTGGCGTCACACCCTCGTGCTCACATGCAAACATTTTTCCGGTACGCCCAAATCCAGTCGCTACCTCATCTGTAATAAATAATACATTGTATTTTGTACATAAATCGCGAAGCCCTTTTAAGTATCCTTTTGGCATTGTAATCATCCCGCCAGCACCTTGCATTAATGGCTCCACAATAATAGCTGCTACTTCTTCATGTTTTTCTTGCAGCAATTCTTCCATTTCTTCTAAATGTTTCTTTACAATTTGTTCCTTATTATCTCCATAAGGAGAACGATATGTATATGGATACGGCATTTTAATTGCCTCAAATAATAGTGAACTATACACTTGGTGAAACAAGTCTATTGCTCCTACTGAAACAGCTCCTATCGTATCACCGTGATATGCTTCTTTTAATGTAACAAATCTTTGTTTTTTCGGTTTTCCTTTATGCTGCCAATATTGAAAAGCCATCTTAATTGCAATTTCAACAGCGGTAGAACCAGAGTCTGAATAGAATACTTTCTTCAAGCCTTCTGGTACAACATCAATTATTTTTTCTGCTAATAAAATAGATGGAACGTTAGCAAGTCCTAACATAGTAGAATGGGCAATTTTATTTAATTGCTCACGAATTGCCTCATCTAGTTCCGGTACTTGATGTCCATGAACATTTAACCAAATAGACGAAACACCGTCCCAATATTCATTTCCAATTACATCGTATAGCTTTCTTCCCTCTCCACGTTCAATAATGACAGGATCTTCTTCTAAATAATCTTTCATTTGTGTAAATGGGTGCCATACGTAATCTTTATTCTTCTTCGATAATTCTTCATATGTATAAGACGATTTTTCACTCGTGTTACTATTAACAGCCACAATTGTCACCCCTAATGTTAACTTGTTTATAAATACAGTTAACATTAAAAATAAATGACTGTCAATTATTTTTAAATCAAATAGTTCTTAAAAAAGAACAACTTATCATACGATAAGTTGTTCTACTTTCCATGTTGTATCTTTCCAATTTCTAAAATGATCTCTTCATCTTTTTTTCCTTCTGTATCAATTCCAAGTTGCTTAGCATGCTCAATTAACAAATTATGGCGCTGCTCAAATCTAGCGGTATCTACTTCTTTCGTAACCTCTTCTTTTGTTTTCCCATCAGTAGAAACTCCTAGTTTCGCAGCTGCTTTTTCCATCGATTTTTTCTCTTCAGTTTCTTTCACTTTCTTCACTTCTGACTGCTGTATTTGCTTTTGTTTCGACTGCTCTGATTCAGCTGCAAAAGCTGTGTAAATTCCAGCACTTCCGCCAACGACTAGTAAGGTGGTAAAAAGAATTATTTTTTTCTTCACTCTTTCCTCCCCTTTCAAATTCATTATAACGCACGTTTTTACAGTATTAAAAACATTTCTCCTTTATTTCCCTAAAAAAATATTGAACATTTTTATTGACATGTAAGACGAATATATGATAAAAATTTAACTAACATCATATGAATCGGCGTTGATAGGATTTAGTAGTATTTCGATTTCTGATTTCAGAGAGCTGGTGGTCGGTGCGAACCAGTACAGAGCGAATTATGAATTACCCCCTGGAGCTTCTTTTACGAAACGTGAGGAGTAGTAAAAGACGGTTATAGACCGTTATGTCTAAAGAGTGGTGAAACGACACTGTTTCACAATTTAGGGTGGTACCGCGAATTTTTCGTCCCTGCATATATTGCAGGGGCGTTTTTATTTTATTAGCGCATATCATACGACCCTTTATTTTGTGATACATTCATTTCACAAGCTAGGGTGGTACCGCGATTTCTTCGTCCCTGCATAATTATATGCAGGGGCGTTTTTTTATTCCGATCTTCATTAAGCGATTATCCTAAAAATTTGAGATAGGAGAGATACAAAGCTTGATAAATCCCGATTATTTAAACTTTATGATGAAAAACAATTACCGGTAATTTGTCACAAAATTCTAAATTTTAGAAGGAAATATACAATATTGGCGAATTTTATATAAAAAAGAGCTATTTTAAATTACTTAGGAGGGAAAAACAATGGTTTCAAAAATTGAATCTGTTCTTTTAACATTATTTATCTTTTTCTGTATTGGCTTTAGTGTTATCAAATTAGAAGTTTCACCACACATCCCAATTTTATTTGGTATTGTTCTTTTATTAGCATTTGGATTTATGAAAAAAATCTCTTGGTCTACTATGGAAAAAGGGATGATCAGTAGTATTTCAGCTGGTATTCCATCTATTTTTATTTTCTTACTTGTAGGCGTATTAATTAGTGTTTGGATCGCTGCTGGAACAATTCCAACTTTAATGGTATACGGCTTCCAGCTTGTATCTCCTAAAATTTTCGTCCCAACTGTTTTTGTTGTTTGTGCAATTGTTGGAACAAGTATCGGTAGTGCCTTTACAACTGCCGCAACTGTAGGACTTGCCTTTATGGGCATGGGTAGTGCTCTCGGATACGATCCAGCTCTGATCGCTGGTGCAATTATTTCTGGTGCATTCTTTGGAGATAAAATGTCTCCTTTATCTGATACAACAAACTTAGCTCCTGCTGTAACGGGTGTAGATTTATTTGAGCATATTCGTAACATGCTTTGGACAACAGTTCCAGCTTTCATTATTGCTTTTATCGCATTTTTCATTTTAGGAGGCGGCACTAGTGGAGACGTTGACTTTACAAACTTTATTAGCACATTAGAAAAAAACGCAACGATTTCTATCGTTACACTTATTCCAATTTTATTACTGTTCCTATTCGCATTTAAAAAAGTTCCAGCAGTTCCAACATTGCTTGCAGGAATTGTGGTAGGAATTATTATTCTCTTTATTTTTAAACCTAGCACTTCTTTAGCTGATTTAATGAAAATTATGCAAGACGGCTACGTTTCTAAAACTGGTATAAAAGACATTGATAGCTTACTATCTCGCGGTGGTCTACAAAGTATGATGATGTCGATTGCCCTTATTTTCCTAGCTCTTTGTATGGGAGGATTATTACAAGGAATGGGTATTATCTCGCAGCTGATGAATATCATCTCTAGCTTTGTAAAAAATAGTACACGCTTAATTATTTCTACTGCTTCAACTGCAATTGGTGTAAACTTCTTACTTGGTGAGCAGTACTTATCAATCGTTTTAACAGGACAAGCATTTGCTAATAAATACGATGAAGTCGGTTTAGAACGTCGTAATTTATCACGAGTATTAGAAGATGCAGGTACAGTTATTAACCCTCTCGTACCATGGGGAGTAAGTGGCGTATTCTTATCGAACGTCCTTGGTGTTCCGACATTTGATTACGTTCCATTCGCAATCTTCTGTTTAGCTTGTCCAGTCTTAACCATTATTGTTGGTTTCACTGGATTTGGCCTTTCATGGAAGAAAGAAAAAGCAGTACCAGTTTCATAATATAACAAAAAGGATTACCTCAATTGGTAATCCTTTTTATATTCCTCTTCTATCTATTTGCTTTCTTTCTTCTAAATAACAGAAGGAATCCTGCTCCAACAAACGCCAAACCTGCTCCAATTGTAGAAACAACACTTGTACCTGTTTTCGGTAAATCACGTTCTTCTTTATTTTCACTTACAGTTGTTGTTTCTTTTGAGTTTTGATTATCCGTTGTAGTTTGTCCAGATCCTGCATTATTTCCATCTTGTTTTGGTTCATTTCCATTATTATCTTCACCTGTTGGCGGTGTCGTTGGGTTTCCTCCATTATTGCCTTCACCTGTTGGTGGCGTCGTTGGATTTCCTCCATTATTGCCTTCACCTGTTGGCGGTGTCGTTGGGTTTCCTCCATTATTACCTTCACCTGTTGGTGGCGTCGTTGGATTTCCTCCATTATTGCCTTCACCTGTTGGCGGTGTCGTTGGGTTTCCTCCATTATTGCCTTCACCTGTTGGTGGCGTCGTTGGGTTTCCTCCATTATTGCCTTCACCTGTTGGCGGTGTCGTTGGATTCTCTCCACCAGTTTCCTTATCATCATTCTTCTTCGTTATATCAATTGCATATTTAGCAAATTCATTTTCAGATGGTCCAACATATGATATTTTCCCATCTTTCTTTATATGCTTTTGTGCATTTGGTGAAGAGTCAAATGTTGTATTTAATTTATCTGCAACAATTGGTTTAAATGTCCAATTTTGATCAGCTGCTGGATCAATAACTGGTGTTTCTTGCATATACTTCACAATGATTTGACGTGTTTCATCTTGTGATTGATATACAACTTCCCCTTTACTTACACCCGGGAACGTTTGGCTACTTCCACGATAGTTATTTGTAGCAACGATGAACTCTTGATTATCAGCTACTGGTTTACCTTCATATGTCATATTTACAATACGATTCGTATTTGCATTTACAACTTTTCCATCTTTATCATATTTCGCCGGCTGTGTCACGTCAATTTCGTATTTTAAGCCATCTAAAATATCAAAATTATATGTAGGATAGCCTACATTTACTAATGGTTGTTCTTCTGTTTTCGCTGCATCAATTTGATTAAACTGACCTGCAGACATTTCAAGCCATTCTTTCACTTGTGCCCCATTTACTTTTACAGCATATAATGTATTTGGATATACGTATAAATCCGCTACGTTTTTAATCGCTAAAGTTCCAGCTGGAATATCAGTATAATATGTAGCACCGTTTCGGCCACCCGCTTTAAATGGTGCCCCGGCAGATAAAACTGGAATTCCTTTATATTTACTGTATTGTCCATTTTCAGCAAATAATTTCTCAACATACCATTTTTGTGCATTTGTCACAAGTTGTACGGAAGGATCATCTTGTACTAATGAAAAATAACTATTAATTGGTGCTGTCGTTTTACCTACAGCTGTATTTACATAATCGATTGTCGCTTGATGATCATCTTTAATTTCATTAACTAATTTTTGATCAGATTCTACTAATGGGTTACCTTTACTATCAGCAATCGGACGAAGTTGTGGCTTAGACTGATCTTTTTGCACTTCCCATTTTCCGTTTACCTTTTTCAATTGCATATCAATAATACCTAAGTTACTACCAAAAACACCAGGCATTACAACTGGAACACCATTAAATATATCCTTCACTTCAGTATGTGAATGTCCCATTAATACTGCATCAACACCAGCAACTCCTGTTAAATAATATGATGCGTTTTCCATTCCAACATTGTATCCACTCTTATCAACACCTGAATGAGCTAGTGCAACGATAACGTCCGCACCTTTTGCTTTCATTTCTGGAACTAACTTTTCCGCTGTTTGAACAATATCTTTCGCTTTTACTTTTCCTTCTAAATTCGCTTTATCCCAGTTCATAACCTGCGGTGGAACAAATCCCATTACACCAATTTTCACTTTTTGTTTTTGGCCAGATTCATCCTCTACTTCTTTTTCAAAAATATGATATGGTTCAAAGTAATGCTTGTCATTCTCTTCAATACCATCATGATCATCTGTATAAACATTCGAGTTAATAACTGGAAATTCTGTTTTACTAATCACTTTGTTTAAATAATCTAAACCGTAGTTAAATTCATGATTCCCAAGAGAGATGACGTCATACTTCATTAAATTCATTAAACGATATAATGGATGTGTATAACTAGGATCCACAGGATTTTTCGGATCATTTATTTTATTCGCTACGTAATCTCCAAGCGGTGTCCCTTGTAATGCATCCCCATCATCAAATAGAACAGAGTTCTTCGCTTCTTCACGCGCTTTATTAACAAGTGTTGCAGTTTGCACAAGACCTACTTTATTATCTGTTTTCGTTTGATAATAATCGTAATTCATTAAGTTAACGTGAATATCTGATGTTTCTAGAATTCGTAAGTTAACTGTACTCTCCCCATTGTTCTCATCTGCATGAGCTGTTGTTGGCATTACTTGCGGTGCTATAACACCAATCGCAAGAGTTGCTCCAGCTAGCATTTTTTTTGACTTTTTCACAAAAAATCCCCCTTATACAATTACCAGAAATAATGAAATGAATCCCTATCTGTCTCTAACCACATACCTTTTTTCTTCTATTAGAGACACAATTTTCATTTCACCCTGCGCTAACGAGTAGTCCCCTTAAACGCCCGATTGATGAAGACTAACAATTAATAGGAAATAAAGCTCCCACTAATTAAAGTTTCACCTTATCTGACATTATCATATCTAAAGTTCTTTCATACCGTCAATATTTTTTGACATACTTCTACAAATTTTCTGTAAAGTTATTGTGAATTTTTCATAAATATATAATATGCCCTTACATTGCTTATACTGCTGAATATGATACAATTACCAATTACAAGGAGGATGAATTTATGAAAAAAGTCATCTTAACAATTGTTTGTCTCCTCCTTCTAATCATTTCTTGTTCTAATTTTGAAAAGAACGATGAAATAGAACAAAAAAAAACTGAAGGAAAAGCAGAAAAAACATCTGCTCCAAGTTGGATTGATAAGCAAACGAACGACTCCTTTTATCATCTCGTATTAGGTGATTCACTCGCCAAAGGATATGGATCTACACAAGGGGGATTTGCCGAATTAGCTTCTAAGCAACTAGAAGGACAAATTCATAAACCAATTACGGTAGAAAATCTCGGTGTAAACGGTCTCACTACAGGTCGTCTCGTAAAAAAAGTTCAGTTAGAAGAAGTACAACAAAAAATTAGGGAAGCCAATATCATTACTATTAATATTGGCGGAAACAATTTATTTCGCTTAAATCGTGATGTAGGTGTTATTGATGGTATTAAAATGTTAAATAAAGAAAAAACTCGTTTTGAAACGGATGTAAAAACTATTGTAAAGACCGTTCGAGATCAAAATCCGAATGCTTTACTCATTCTCTCTGAACTCTATAACCCTTTACAACTCGATGACTCCATCGCAAGTTATGCAGATAGGTTTTTAGATGGTTGGAATGATTCTATTTATTCTATTTCAAAAGCACATCAACCGTCGATTGTTTTACCAATTCGCAAATTAATATCGAATGATAAAAAAGATTTACTATTTGACCAAGTACACCCAAATGATAACGGTTATGCGATTATTGCCAATACATTTACAAAGCAAGTGTTATCCTACAAATATTAAGGCTACCATGAAACAATTCTATTTTTATACCTTGTCTTTTTTGTTACAATGATAGTGGAAGGGGGCCGTTATATGGAATCACGCGAGTGGGAACGTATTGTTGATCATCTTCTTTCGCTAGTGCCTCTTTTTTATCGCAAATTTATGCTTCCTGGAGAGTTTTCTTCTCAAAGACATATGCCGCCATCACATACGCAAGTGTTACTGCTTTTGCATGAAAATGGTACATTAGCAGTTTCAGAAATTGGCAAGCGGCTAGCGATTTCACGGCCTAACATGACCCCTCTATTAAACAAACTTATTCAAGAAGAACTAATAGAGCGTCATTATAGCGAAAAAGATCGACGGGTCATTTTAATTTCCCTGACAACTGAAGGGAAATTACTAGTAAATCAGTATCAGCAATTCATTTTAGACAAACTAAAAGAAAATTTTCAAACATTATCTGAGGAAGAGCGTGAAAAGCTCATTCATTCTCTTAAAACCATTCAAAATTTAATTTTGAAAACAAACGCATAAAGCTGCTTCTAAATAGAAGCAGCTTTATGATTCGTAATAATTACCATAGTATACATTTGAATACGGCCATGTCGTTAAATATGGTTTTTTCTCTTGATTAACCTGTTGCTCAGGTTGTTGTAGTTGCTGCACTTGCTGTGGTTGCTGATACACTCCGAATTGTCTCCTCATATCATGTATCGAATAATATGTTGGATACGAGTATACTTGAGGTACGTAATAATAATACATTCATTCTCTCCCCCTTTTTCTTAAACATATTCAAAGGAGAAAATGAATGTGACATTCTTTATATTTGCACGAGTGGTTCTCTCACCCGTTTCTTTCTTTTCTTCAAACGTAACTTACGATTCTTTTCATATAAATAATGCACAACGAAATATGAAATTACCCCAAACACAACTCCTATTATCGTCATACCAATTAATACATACACTTCACTCTGTAATAAGCTCTTTAACATTGTGAAAATATGGCTCGAAAACAAATCCGATATCGTAAATGGTTCATGGTGTATTTTTTTCACATGAAATGGATAAATCATTTTCCCTAACGCATAAGCAAACGGAAATAAAAATACCGGTAGAAACGATATTTTCCCAATAATATTACCAATAACTGCGGCTGGAAAAGACCCCTTTGCTAACCTGACAATTGGATAAAATATTAAATATACGAGTGATGCCGTATAAATTACTAACATTTCTAACCCAAATCCAATAGCAAAACCTAATGCTACTTTTTTTGCCCCTTCTGGTGATCGAAGCAACTTAAAATATTGAAACTTTAATATTCTCCACATCCGCTGAAAAAACGAATATGTCTTCTTAGTTGTCTTCACAATTATCATCTCTTTAACTATATTTTTTCTATTTAGTATGTCCTTACATCATATGAAAAACAAATTTAGTTTTCTCTTGTTATTATAAATGATATAGAGATGATTAACCAAATATACATCCGACATTTCGATATAAAAAAACCTTCCTTTTTAGGAAGGTTTTCCAGTAGTTTGAAACAAACTCACTAATAACGCTTTTTGAGCGTGCAATCGGTTACCAGCTTGCTCAAAAACGATAGACTGTGGTCCGTCTATAATCTCTCCAGTTACTTCTTCTTCACGATGTGCAGGTAAGCAGTGTAAGAAACGATACGTTTGCTTCGCATTTATAACAAGCTCTTTATTTACTTGGAACGGCTGGAATAAAGTATATTTCTCTTCTTCTCCTTCTTGCCCCATACTCATCCAAACGTCAGTATATATAAAATCCGCTTCACTTACTGCTAATTCAGGGTTATGCAAAATTTCAATTTCAGCCCCTGTTTCACCTGCAATCGCTAACGCTTTTTTTACAATTTCTTCATTCGGCTCATACCCTACGGGAGTTGCAACAGTCATATTCATTCCTACTTTTGCACTCGCTAACAATAGCGAATGACATACATTATTCCCATCACCTACGTAAGCTAATTTAATCCCTTTAAACGTATGAACTTCTTCATATATCGTCATTAAATCAGCCAATGCTTGGCAAGGATGATGATCATCAGTTAAACCGTTAATAACTGGGATACTGGACTCTTTCGCAAGCTCTTCTACATCCGCATGTGAAAATGTGCGTATCATAATTCCATCAATATAATGAGACAGTACTTTCGCAGTATCTGAAACCGTCTCTCCTCTTCCGATTTGCATCTCTTTCCCACTTAAAAACATTCCATGTCCTCCGAGCTGTACCATTCCTGCTTCAAAAGAAACACGGGTACGAGTTGAATGCTTATCAAAAATGAGACCTAATATTTTCCCTTCTAATAATGGTTCATTCTTATTCTTCTTTAAATATATAGCGAATTCAATTAAAGAAATGATTTCTTCTTGCGTCAGTTCCTCTAATGTTAAAAGATCTTTCGTATTTAATTTCGGTACTTGTACAGTTGACATGAAATCTCCCCCTTATATAATTGATACATTTTTTGTACAAACTACTTTTTTTATCATATATACTGCTTGTTCTAGCTCTTCATTCGTTACAATAAGTGGTGGTAATAGTCTTATGACATTAGGCCCTGCTTGTAATACGAGAAGCCCCTCCTTTTCTAATTGTTCTATGAAATTCGAAACTTCATGCTTGCATTCGATTCCTATCATAAGTCCCTTACCACGAATGTCTTGAATACATTCGACATATTGCAATTCATCTTGCAATTTCTTTAATACGTTCTCGCCCTTTTCATTTACTTCTTTAAAAAACGATGGTTCCTTAATTAATTGCAATACTTCTTTCGCTGCAGTCATGGCAATATAATTCCCACCGAAAGTTGAGCCGTGTGATCCAGCAGTAAAAGATGTGCCGAGTTCTTTCCGGCCAATCATCGCTCCAACTGGAATGCCATTTCCTAGTGCTTTTGCAACTGTAACGATATCAGGTTGTATTCCCATTTGCTCATATGCAAATAGCGTTCCGGTTCTCCCTATCCCCGTTTGTACTTCGTCTATAATAAAAAGAGCATTGTACTCATTACATAGCTTTTCAATTTCTTTCAAAAAGGATGGATTAGCTAATATTACCCCACCCTCACCTTGAACAACCTCCACCATTATTGCGGCAACTTCTTCAGTCATCACTTCTTTTAATGCTTGTATATCGTTAAAAGGGGTATGTAAAAAAGACGGAAGTAATGGACCAAATCCTTCTTTTACTTTATCTTGACCTGTTGCACTCATCGTTCCAAATGTTCTGCCGTGGAAAGATTGTTGACATGTTACGACGAGAGATTTCCCAGTATGTTTACGGGCTAGCTTTAAAGCTGCTTCATTTGCCTCCGCCCCGCTATTACAAAAAAACACATAATCCAACGCTGTGTCTTCTGTTAATAACGATGCAACCTCTTCTTGTAAGGAGTTCACGAATAAGTTAGATATATGCCATATGTTTCCGAGCTGTATTTCTACTGCCTTTATAACAGTCGGATGACAATGTCCTAAGTTACATACTCCAATACCAGAAGTGAAATCTAAATATTGCTCACCATTTTTATCAATAACTTTCGCCCCATTGCCCTCTACAAACTCAATATTTCTTCTCCCATACGTTTGAAAAAGATGACTCGTCATACGATACTCACGCCTTTCGTTACCGTCGTTCCGATACACTCTCCCGTAACCTCAGTAAAATCTTTTGTACCATTCACAATACTTACCTTTTGCACTCCCATTTTTAATGATGCCAGTGCCGCCTGTACTTTCGGAATCATCCCACCTGTAATAACTCCTTTTTCTATAAAAGTAGCAATTTCAAATTCATCCGTTTTCTTTACTAAATTCCCTTCATGTAATATCCCATCTACATCCGTAATAAAAATGAGTTCTTTTGCGGATAGCGCAGCCGCAATCCCAGCTGCAGCAGTATCCGCATTTATGTTATAAATTTCATTACCATTTACCCCTATTGGAGCAATAACAGGAATATACTCCATATTTATTAGTCCTTTTAATAAGGCTGTTTCTACATACCTTACTTCTCCCACATATCCTATCTCTTCGCAGATAGGTTGAACTTGAAGTAACTTACCGTCACACCCTGAAAGCCCAACTGCAAGTAAATGATGTTTTTGTAAATTCATTACGAGTTTTTTATTCGTACTTCCGCATAGCACCATTTGAACAATATCCATCACTTCTTTTGGCGTTACTCGTAATCCATTTTTCTTTTCTATCTTGATATTAGAGTTTTCTAACTTGGCATCAATTTCCGGGCCACCGCCATGGACAATAATAACCTTATACTTATTTTGCAATTTCTTTATGCACTCAAAAAACACACTATTTAATCGATTCAACATACTACCGCCGCATTTAACTACAATATAATCGCTCATCTTCTCTCCCCTTATGTACGATAACAAGCATTTATTTTCACATAGTCATAACTTAAGTCGCAGCCCCAAGCTGATCCTGTTTCATCTCCTAAATGCAAATACACATCAATTTTTATTTCGTGTTCTTGTAATTTCTTTGTCATTTCCTCTTCAGAAAACATTTGAGGCTCACTATTTTTTAATACGTCGATAGATTGAAGAGTTATATCAATTGTATTTGGGTTAATAGTTACTTCACTCTGCCCAATACTACTAATAATTCGTCCCCAATTTGGATCCTCGCCGTATATTGCTGTTTTTACAAGACTCGAACCGATTATTTGCTTTGCAATCTTCTTTGCCTCTTCATTTGTTTTAGCGCCTTGCACATTTACTTCTATTAACTTCGTAGCCCCTTCACCATCTTGTGCAATTTTTTTTGCTAAATCTTCACATACCTTCTGTAAAGCGAATACGAAAGTTTCCCAGTCTTTATGTTCCATATTCATCGTTTTCGTTTCTGATAATCCACTTGCCATAACGATGACCATATCATTCGTAGAAGTATCTCCATCCACCGTAATTTGATTAAACGTATGATTCGTAACCTGTGATAATGCTATTTGCAATACATCATGCTCTATATTGATATCTGTTGTAATAAAACTAAGCATCGTTGCCATATTCGGATGAATCATCCCTGAACCTTTAGCAACACCAGCAATCGTCACTTCTTTTCCATCAATGATCATCTCATAGCAAGTTTCTTTCGTTATAAGATCCGTCGTTAAAATCGCTTCAGAAAAAGAATGTGCTTCACTTACTTCCTTCGTCAGTACAAGAGATCCAACTCCCTTTCGGATTATATCCATCGGTAAAGGGACACCAATTACACCTGTTGAAGCTATTGCAACATAGTTTTCTTTCACTCCAAAATGTTCCGCCCCTAATGCGCGCATCTCGTATGCATCTTGTAACCCTTTCATTCCAGTACAAGCATTTGCATTTCCGCTATTGACGATAATTGCTTGTAATTTCCCCTCAGCCGCTATACTATCTTTCGTTACTTGCAGCGGGGCTGCTTGTATTTGATTTGTTGTATAGACAGCGGCGCATGATGCTGGCACTTCACAAATAATTGCACCTACATCCTTTTTCTCCTTTTTCAAACCATTTGCAGTACCGATTGCCGAAAAGCCTTTCGGCGTTACAATTGAACCATTTTCTAATTTTGTAATAGACTCTACTTTAATCATCACGTCCTCCTTATGGATAAAGCGGCATATGCTGTAAACCCGTTGTTTCTTCTAGTCCCGCTAATAAATTTGCATTTTGAATCGCTTGCCCAGCCGCGCCTTTCATCATATTATCTATAACAGAAACGACCGTAACTCTTTCTGTTCTTTCATCATAAGCCATCCCAATATCACAATAATTTGAGCCTCTTACTTCTTTCGGACTCGGAAATTCTCCTTGAGAACGAATTCGAACGAAAGCTGAGTTATGATACGTTTCTTCATACAACTTTTGAAGTTGCTCTATTTCCATTTCCATTTCCTTTTTCACTTTTGCATAAAGTGTAATCATAATCCCCCGTGATATCGGTATTAAATGTGTACTAAACGTGATTGGCTTCATTTCACTATTCCACTCTACAAGCATTTGCTCAATCTCAGGAATATGCTGGTGCTGATTTACTTTATAAATGTGAAGATTATCATATAGCTCCGGAAAGTGAGTCATTGTTGTTGGAGTTTTGCCCGCTCCAGATACACCTGATTTTGCATCAATGATAATCGAATCTGCTTCAATCATTCCGCTACGTACTAACGGTGCTATCGCTAATAATGCAGCTGTCGCAAAACATCCAGGGTTTGCAATTAAATTTGCATTTTGAATCTCAGGTCTTTTCCATTCACTTAATCCATATACTGCTTTCCTAAGGATTTCTGCTTCTGCAGCTGGCCGCTTATACCACATTTCATATGACGAAGGATCTATCATACGAAAGTCACCAGATAGGTCAATCACTTTTAAACCTACTTCTAATAATTGTGGCGCTAGCTCTGCCGATACTCCTGCGGGTGTTGCTAAAAACATCACCTCTGCTACCTTCCTTATTTCATCCACATCAATTTCTTGCAACTTATGAACGAGAATATTTCGCAAATGCGGATATGCATTCGCTATACACTCACCAACTTGCGAAAAAGAGTGAAGAGATGCTATTGAGAAGTATGGGTGTTGCTCTAATAACCTAATTAATTCAATACCCCCATATCCAGTTGCTCCAATAATTGCGACTTTCATAAGCTCCTCCTCATATCGATTCTTTAAATTAAGTATGATTATAATATTGTATAATTATAGAGTCAATTAAATATTTATTAATTTTTAAAACTTTAAAAACTTAATTTTACTAGAAAAACAATATAAACAATTGAATTTTTATACAAAGATAGTGTATATTAGTATTTTCATTTCACTTCAAGTACAATAAAACAATACATGTATACATACAGGCGGGGGAAAACATGAATGAAAAATTAATTGAGAAAATGATTACAAAAAGTTTTCGGCAATATCAATGTAATCCTGTTTCAAAAGAGGATCAGGAAATGCTAATTAAACATATTCAAATGTTAATTCATTCAAATATCAAAATTGATTTATACGAGGCAGTTGAGGATGTCGTTTACGATTATGTGACTGGAAAATAAAAAAATAGGAGATTTCCATATGGAAATCTCCTATTTTTTACTTAATGATTTGCCTGCAACACGTTCAAATAAACCCGGGAATAATGCATAGAGCTTTGGTCCCATTCCCATCCACTTCGGCAAGTTTACTTCACGTTTTTTCGTTTGCATCACCTTTACGATTTGTTCTGCTACATATGTTGGTTTTAACATGTAACGTCCCATATTTTTTACATATGTACCTGATTGATCGGCTATTTCAAAAAAGTTCGTATCTATCGGTCCTGGATTAATTGCTGTTACAAAAACATTTGTATTAGATAACTCCATGCGTAAACTATTTGTAAATCCTAATACAGCATGTTTCGTTGCAGCATAAGCACTAGACTTCGGGGTTGCAATTTTTCCAGCTAATGAAGCAATGTTAATAATTTGCCCTTCGTTCTTTTTTACCATATAAGGTAATACCGCTTTCGTACAAGCTACTAATCCAAATACATTTACTTGAAACATATCCTTTACTTCATCCATTGATGCATCTTGAAACGTTTTAAAGATACCAAATCCCGCATTGTTTACCAATATATCAATACGTCCTACTTCTTGTAATACCTTCGAAAAAACAGATTGTACTTTCGTTTCTTCACTTACATCTAATACATAGTAATAGCAAGGCGTATTATAAGTTGCTTTAATTTTTTCTGCTAATGCTTGTAGCTTCTCTTCTGTTCGAGCCATTAATACTGGCGTCGCCCCTTGCTCCGCAACCTGCATTGCAACTTGCTCCCCAATTCCACTAGAAGCACCTGTAATGACGATTACCTTTTCTTGTAAACGTCCAGTCATTGCTGTCACCTACTTTGCATAATAAATCCATTGTTGTGAAGATTCATCAATCATCACTTGTTGATTATATGCTAAAAAGTCTAATTGTCCAACAGTTTCTGAGATAGTAAGTGGCAATTGCTCTTTATATAATACCGGAAATAATTTTACACATACTTCAAATGCTGTCATTGGCTTTTCCTTTAATAGCTCCAGCACTTTAAAAGCACGTGTCTCTTGCTTTTGTAATCTTGTTTCAATAAGTTGTTTCACATTCAGAACATCTTCCCCATGCCCGGATAAAATGCGTGAAATATCCATTTCACTTAAACGTTTTAACGTTTGATTGTACTGCAATAAAGGACGTGCTCTTTCTGTTTGCCCTTCATATGGTGGTTCTAATATTGGATTTGAAGAAATATGACTAATGAGGGCATCCCCACCAATTAATATCCCATCTGATTCTCTATATAACGAAATATGAGTGGAAGCATGACCTGGGGTTTCAATCACTGTAAATCCAGGTAACGAATCTATACGATCTCCCTCTCTCACAGTATGCGTTAACGACCTATTACAAGAATATTTAAGTGTCCTCGTCGTCAATAACGCCTCACCATTCAAAAATGCTGCTGGAACGCCGAACTGCAAAGCCGTCTCTTTAAAAAATTCATGATACCGCTTTAAAAATTCGGCATTCTGCGTGATCCACGGTTCATTCCAAGGATGTCCAATAATCTTTGCTTTTTCAGAAAATGTATTTAAAAGTCCACAATGATCCGCATGGTGATGCGTAATCACTACCGTTTCAATATCTTCTATCTTATACCCTAATGCACCTAATTGACTTTCTAGTGCCTTCTTTGCTTCTTCTGTATTTGTCCCTGTATCAATTAACGTTAATGTTTCTCCCTCAACTAAAAACACGTTCACTGTCTCAACTGCAAATGGAACAGGAATCTCCATTCGATGAATCGCCGTCATGCTTAGCCCCCCTGTCTTTTTCCGGTTCAAAAATGAATACCTCTTCAGTTTACAACTTCCCTATAAATTTGTCATTATTTTCAGATAAAAAGAGGTGTTTTCCATAAAAAAACGAATGTATGTACATTTACAAGCATTTCTAACCAAATTTAAAGGAGGAACATCATGTCTATTCAAAACATTTCCTTTCTCGGTGCAGGCTCTATTGCCGAAGCGATTATTGGTGGTTTATTAAACGCAAATGTTGTTAAAGGGGAACATATTACTGTAAGTAATCGTTCTAACGAGACAAGATTACAGGAGTTACATACAAAATACGGTGTCAAAGGTACACATAATAAAAAGGAATTACTTGCTGATGCAAATATTCTTTTTCTAGCCATGAAGCCAAAAGATGTCGCAGAAGCGATGATTCCTCTTAAAGAATACATACATAATGACTTGCTTATTATTTCGTTATTAGCAGGTGTTTCTACTCATTCAATTAGAAACCTACTTCAAAAAGACGTTCCGATTATCCGTGCGATGCCAAATACATCTGCGGCTATTTTAAAATCCGCTACCGCTATCTCACCTTCAGAGCACACAACGGCAGAACATATTCGCATTGCAACATCGTTATTTGAAACGATTGGTCTCGTCTCTGTTGTAGAAGAAGAAGATATGCATGCTGTCACTGCATTATCCGGGAGTGGACCAGCTTATATTTATTACGTGGTAGAGGCAATGGAAGGGGCAGCAAAAAAAATTGGTTTAAAGGAAGATGTTGCAAAATCACTTATTCTTCAGACGATGATTGGTGCTGCTGAAATGCTAAAAGCAAGCGAAAAACACCCTTCTATTTTGCGAAAAGAAATTACTTCTCCTGGGGGAACAACTGAAGCAGGTATTGAAGTGTTACAGGAGCATAATTTTCAACAAGCATTAATCTCATGTATTACACAAGCAACGAAACGATCACACGATCTCGGAAAAACATTAGAAAAAATAGCAAAAGAAAAATAAAAAACGGAGCTCAACTTTATTTGAGCTCCGTTTTTACTTTAATCATATGATATGCTTTTAGTTATTACTCTTACCAAAAATCTCTTCTTGCAGACGACGACCTGTCGGTGTTGCTGCAAGTCCACCTTCTGCTGTTTCACGAAGTGCTACTGGCATCGTTTGTCCGATTCTAAACATTGCCTCAATTACTTCATCACATGGAATTGTACTCGTTACACCAGCTAATGATAAATCAGCTGAAATCATCGCATTTGCAGCTCCTGCTGCATTACGTTTTACACAAGGTACTTCTACAAGTCCTGCAACAGGATCGCATACTAAACCTAGCATGTTCTTTAATGAAATCGCCATCGCTGTAGCTGCTTGATCTTGTGTTCCACCAGCCAATTCAACTGCAGCCGCAGCCGCCATTCCACTTGCTGAACCAACTTCAGCTTGACATCCTCCCGCTGCACCAGAAATACAAGCGTTATTCGCAACAACCATACCGAAAGCTCCTGCTGTAAATAAGAATTCAATCATTTCTTCACGTGTAGGATGCAATTTTTCTCTTAGTGCAAATAGTACACCCGGCACTGTTCCAGCAGACCCTGCTGTTGGTGTTGCACAAATAATTCCCATCGCTGCGTTTACTTCATTTGTTGCAACAGCTTTACTCACTGCGTCCAAAATCGTATCTCCAGATAAGCCTTTTCCGCTCTCCATATACGCCTGAACTTTTACAGCATCTCCACCAGTTAAACCAGTTGGTGATTTCACACCGCGAATACCACGTTCTACTGCTTGCTCCATCACGACTAAGTTCTTTTCCATACCAGCAATTACTTCTTCACGTGAAATACTTCTAGTTTCCATTTCACATTGAATCATAATTTCTGAGATTTTTACATTTTGTTCTTTAGCTTGCGCCACTAGTTCCGCTGCGTTCCGAAACATGGTGTGTCCCCCCTGCAATTATTCCATAATAGTTACTTGACAAATATTTTGTTGCGCGTTTATTTCTTCAATTACTTCATCTGCTAATAATTCGTCTGTTTCAATGACCATAAGTGCTCTTCTTCCTTTTTCTTTACGAGAAACACTCATTGTACTAATGTTAATCTCATGCTTAGCAAGAATTGAAGCTACCGCTGCAATAGCACCAAAGCGATCGTTATTTACAATAAGTAGTGCTGGACTCGTGCCTGATAATTGAAGATCGAATCCATTTAATTCTACAACTTCAATTTTACCGCCACCAATTGAGCAAGCAACAACTTCAATTTCTTCCTCACCTTTATACAAACGAATTCTCGCTGTATTTGGATGAGGTGCATTTGCATCTTCTTCAATGAATTCCACTTCAATTTTGCGCTCTTTTGCTATGTCTAGCGCCTCTGGAATACGTAAGTCATCTGTTTCAAATCCTAATATCCCACCTATTAGCGCTACATCTGTACCATGCCCACGATACGTCTTTGCAAATGATCCATATAATGAAATGCTTACTCTTTCTGGTTCATGACGAAACAGCTGGCGAGCAACTTGCCCCATTCTTGCTGCGCCTGCTGTATGTGAACTTGATGGACCAATCATAACTGGACCAATAATATCAAATACTGAGCGATACTTCATCATAACTCCCCCTAAACCTCTATGAAAAAAATTTTACTATTCTATTAAGCTACCGAATCGGTTGCCGTTCCATTCGTACCACGAATTTGTTCCGCTGTACGAATGGAATCGTTTTTGCATAACAGTGAAGCAATATATCCTGAAATAATACTAGTTATCATAATAAATAAGAAACTTAGCATTACCTTCATTTAAAAATAATATAAGCTAATCCACAATAAAGTCTGGTAGCAATCCAAAGTTTAACACAGAACCCCTTACAAGGATAGCATAAACAAGTGAAACTCCCATTGCTTTCACACCTTTTGATGCTTTAAAGCTAAAACGTGAAAAAAGACTTAGTACAAATAATAGTAGTATCCTTCCTATTATAATTTCCCTGTTGCTCTCTCACGATTTAGTCAACTTCACTTGTTACGACAAATGGCTAAAACGCATGTAGCCTACAATAAATTATAATCTGCCCTCATTATAGCTTGTTTTTAATAAAACGCTTACTTTTAATGAATTTTAAAAGTTCTGAATAACAATTTGTTTTCGCTATTTGTACCACTCGTATGTCGTCTGACTTATATAACAGTTTTTCTAAATAATCGGTAATATGTATTTTTATCCTATATCTTCACATCATTAAAACTTTCTGTTTCATCCAATATAGACATAAAATGATAACAGTTTTATTTTAATTTTTTTTAGAAATAAAAAAATGGCAACTTTTCGTCACCATTTTTTCACACCATTATTATCTTTCTACTGGAAATAATTTCAAATCCATAGCTATTTCTGTATTTGAAAATAGCTCTCTTGCCTCTTTCAATAATTCCTTATATGTATCCCCTTGATAACGAGAACTAATATGAGTCAATATTAATCGTTTTGCATTTGCCTGAAGTGCAATACTCGCAGCTTGCTTAGATGTGGAATGAAAATAATCATACGCTTGTTGTTCATCTTCTGCCGCAAAAGTTGCTTCATGAACAAGTACGTCAGCGTCTTGTGCCAGCTCTCTACTCGCTTCACAATATCTTGTATCACCTAAAATAGTAATGATTCTTCCCTTTTGAGGCGGACCAATAAAATCTTTTCCATTTAGTATCGTACCATTTTCTAATTCAACTACTTCTCCATCTTTTAAACGTTTAAAGAGTGGACCGGGTTTCACACCCATCTCCAGCAATTTATCGACTAAAAGAGCACCCTGTATATCTTTCTCTACAATACGATACCCAAAACATTCAATACCATGTGACAATCTTTTCGTTTCCACATAAAATTCATTATCTTCAAACACAGTACCTTCTTCTGTTATCTCAACAACTTCAAGTGGGTATTTCACATGTGTCGTACTTACTGATAATGCCACTTCAATAAATTGTTTAATTCCTTTTGGCCCATACACTGTTAAAGGTGTAGTCCCTCCTTGAAACGAACGGCTTCCTAATAAACCAGGCAATCCAAAAATATGATCACCATGTAAATGCGTAATAAATATTTTTTCAATGCGGCGTGGACGTACTGATGTATGTAATATTTGATGTTGCGTCGCCTCGCCACAATCAAATAACCAAGTCTGTCCTCGTTCTTCTAGCAATTGCAGAGCAATCGCTGAAACATTCCTTCCTTTCGAAGGAACACCTGCACCAGTTCCTAAAAATACAAATTCCACTTTCTTTCCTCCAGCTCTTTATATAATCTACCTTTCATCTTACGGAATGTTATTTCAAATGGCAAATTGAATTTACATAACCAATCATCTAGACAACTATATAACACGAACGTTATACTCGAAAAACTTAGCAACCGTTCGTGTTTTATGTTAAAATGATTATACTACATTTTAAGGGAGCGTTTTATTATGAAAGAAGCATTTCGTTTACAAACTGATTTTTCATCTTCATTTGATCGCTGGGTAAGTTCTTTCGTGTCTGATCACCCAGCACAATTAGAATGGACGACTTTGAAAGAATTAATCCATGAATATACAACAACACATACAAATGATTCGTTACCAACATATATTTCTTCAGCTTTAACATATTACGCACAACGCGTTTCAACTACAAACAGTTCAGAGATTGTTATTTTTGAAAACCCTACAATCTCGTAATCTAAAATAAAAAAGCACTGATTACAGTGCTTTTTTATTTATATCCATTAAAGTATTTATTTTCCCACCTTATTCCCCCAAAAAAAACTCCTCTTATTTCTTACTATATAGCCATCATGAATCTATTTAATTTTTCAAAAAAAGATATTGACACTACAAATCTACAGTGCTAATATTCAACTTGTAATTGAATATGGTCTCTGTTAGGTGAGGCTCCTGTATAGAGAAACGCTGCTGCCCAAAAATGTCGAGAGACGCCAATGGGTCAACAGGAAAGGTCGGAATGAAGGCCTTTTTTAACGTAGCTGGTTTCAGTACCTATGCTATACAGTGCTAAAACTCAACGAGGGAGAGGTGCGTATGTTTTGTCATACACAAAAACTGTTTTTATCTATGTTTAATAACAGTCTTTGTTGTTGACTCTTTTTGACTGCGAATTCAGACCTTTACTCGTTTTGAGTAAAGGTCTTTTTTATATCTTTATGCACCTTACTATGAAACAAACATAGCATATTCAGAAACTATTAAATTGTACGGAGGTGAGGAACAGTGGCAAGTGATGATTCGGCCCAGATACCCATATGTTTTACGTTAATATTTCACCATGTAGGTAGGAAAGAAGCTGTTCCTCCCAATTTTAAATAGTCGAGTAACAGATTGTTTCCTCCTTCATGAAAGAGGAGGAACTACCGATGTTAAATTTACAAAGACAAGAAACGAAGCATGCTTACGATCAAGATAGCATGAAAGCAAATAACGAATTATTAGTGGAAGTTGCAACACAGGATGTATACTCTGCGTTAAAACTCTTAGAAACAACACAAGATGGACTCTCTAAACAAGAAGCGTCTCGTAGACTTTCTTTATATGGTCCGAACGAAATCGCTCATAATAAAACATTGCCGTGGTACATTCAATTTCTGCTGGCATTTAAAAATCCATTTATTTTTGTTTTATTAGCTCTTGGAGCACTCTCTTTTTTCACAGATGACATACAAGGAACAATTGTCGTATCTGTAATGGTACTGCTAAGTGCAACGATTCGCTTTCTACAAGAATTCCGCTCTCAGAAAGCGGCAGATAAGTTAAAGGCTATGGTTCGAACAACCGCGAGTGTCTTTAGAATAGATGGATTTATACATGAAACAAAAAACGTAACGAATTTAAATCGAAATTATACAATAGAAATTCCAATTGAAGAACTTGTTCCTGGCGATATTATTTCACTTTCAGCCGGTGACATCGTTCCAGCTGATGTGCGTATTTTATCGGCTAAAGATTTATTTGTTAATCAGTCTTCCTTAACCGGAGAAGCACTTCCTGTAGAAAAATACGAAAACTGCTACCATACGGAAAATAAACATATATTACCGAAAAACATGAAAAAAAATTACAATCCGCTCGATATGGAAAACCTTTGCTTTATGGGTACAAATATTGTTAGCGGTAGCGCAAAAGCTGTTGTTGTTTCAACTAGTACGGATACGTATTTCGGCTCTTTAGCAAATAAGGTTATCGGAAAACGTGCAGAAACAAGCTTTGATAAAGGCGTGAACAAAGTAAGTTGGCTCTTAATCACATTCATGCTTATTATGGCACCCATCGTCCTTCTCATTAATGGATTCACAAAAGGAGATTGGCAAGAAGCTTTCTTCTTTGCTATTGCCGTTGCAGTTGGTCTTACACCTGAAATGTTACCAATGATTGTAACTGCTAATTTGGCTAAGGGTGCCGTGAACATGTCCAAACAAAAAGTAATTGTAAAACAGCTAAACTCAATTCAAAATTTAGGTGCTATGAACATCCTTTGCACGGATAAAACTGGAACTTTAACAGAAGATAAAGTCGTCCTTGTTCGTCATTTAGATCCTAATGGAAATGAATGCAATCGCGTCTTACAATTTGCGTATTTAAATAGCTTCTACCAAACTGGATTGAAAAATCTAATAGATAAAGCTGTCATTGAACATACAGAGGAAAACCATAAGTTTGATCCATCAACTTTTCAAAAGCTAGATGAAATTCCATTCGATTTCGCTCGTCGCCGCATGTCTGTTATCGTGAAAGATATTTCAGGTGAACAGACAATGGTTTGTAAAGGTGCCGTAGAAGAAATTTTATCAATTTGTAATTACACTGAAGTGGATGGGCAAATTGTCCCTCTTACTGAAGAAATGAGAGCAAATGTAAAACATCTTAGCGAAACTTTAAACAGTGAAGGAATGCGTGTCATTGCTGTAGCATACAAGAAAGATAACAAACCTTATCATAAAGCTTATGCAGTACAAGATGAATCCGCTATGATCCTTACTGGATATATCGGCTTTTTAGATCCGCCTAAACCATCTGCTGCTTCTGCAATTCAAGCATTGCATAAACACGGCGTACAAGTGAAAATCTTAACGGGCGATAACGAAATTGTTACAAGAAAGGTTTGTAAAGAAGTGGGATTAAATATAGGTGAGCCTGTCCTCGGTTACGAAATTGATTCTTTACCAGATAAAGCATTAGCGAAACTGGCAGAAGAAACAACAGTGTTCGCAAAACTAAATCCAATGCAAAAGTCCCGCATCATTCGTGTATTGCAAGGTAATGGTCATACTGTAGGTTATATGGGGGATGGTATTAACGATGCCGTTGCACTACGTGATGCTGATGTTGGAATATCTGTTGATACTGCTACTGACATTGCAAAAGAATCTTCCGATATTATTCTACTTGAAAAAAGTTTAACTATATTAGAAGCAGGTATTTTAGAAGGACGCACTACTTTCGGCAATATTTTAAAATATATAAAAATGACAGCTAGCTCTAACTTCGGAAATGTATTTAGTGTATTAGTGGCAAGTGCTTTCATTCCATTCTTACCGATGCTTGCAATTCATCTATTAATTCAAAACTTACTTTATGATATTTCACAGCTTTCAATTCCATGGGATAAAATGGATAAGGAATTTTTAGAGAAGCCTAGAAAATGGGATACTGCAAACTTGCGTAACTTCATTATTTGCATCGGTCCAATTAGCTCTATATTCGATATTATCACATTCGTTGTCATGTGGAATGTATTCGGTGCAAATACACCTGGAGAACAATCACTATTCCAATCTGGTTGGTTTGTCGTTGGGCTACTAACTCAAACATTAATTGTCCATATGATCAGAACACAGAAAATTCCGTTCATTCAAAGTACAGCATCAATACCAGTTCTTTTATTAACCGCTTGTATTATGGCAATCGGAATTTATATTCCATTCTCACCACTTGGTGCAGCAATTGGTTTACAAGCATTACCACTAAGCTACTTCCCTTGGTTAGTAGGAATATTATTAGGTTATGCTTTCTTAACACAATTCCTGAAAAAACTTTATATTAAAAAATTTCATAGCTGGTTGTAAAAATGAGAATGAGTGGGTATTTCTCACTCATTCTTAAAAAACATAACACGTACTTATATGTATGGAGGTGACCATGATGGTATGGTATGACATTGTATTAAGATTATTTATCGCAATTATTGTAGGAGCTTGCATCGGAATGGAAAGACAATGGAGACACCGGATGGCTGGGCTGCGGACAAACGCTCTCGTATCACTTGGTGCCTGTATATTTGTTTTATTATCTGTCATGCTTGATCATGATGCTAGCCCCTCACGTATTGCTGCTCAAGTCGTTAGTGGGATTGGTTTTTTAGGAGGCGGTGTGATTATCCGTGACGGTTTTAGTATTAGAGGTTTAAATACGGCAGCAACTTTATGGTGCGCAGCTGCTGTCGGTACTCTTACAGGCGCTGGTTTTCTCGTTGCAGCTATATTAGGTGCAGCCGGCGTTTTACTAGCAAATATACTACTTCGCCCAATCGCTCTCTTTATGAATAAAAAATCAAAAGAAGAATCACCTGAACAAACAAACTACTTCCTTTCTCTTACTTGTTCAGAAGAAAATGAAGCACATATTCGTTTTTTACTTATGCATATGGTAAGTACAGAAGGTCTCGGTTTAAAAGAGTTATATAGTGAAGATGTAGATTCTAATCAAAAAGTCTGTATACAGGCTACATTACATTGCAAGACAAATGCGGCTATCTTAATTGAAAAAATAGTAAGTAGAATGTTATTAGAATCTGGCGTTACTGCTGCTGGGTGGAAGACCTCTTTAGATTTAGAAGCGAGTTAAATATGAAAGGTGCCATGATATTTACTGCTTCATGACACCTTCTACATAAACTTATTTTCTAACTTTTGTTGAAACGACTTCTCTTGCTTACGCAATAGTTGACTACCTCTCTGTAAAAGCGGTGTTCCATACTTATCATTAATTTGATCAATGACAGCAAGTAACGGTTCTTTTTTCGCATCCTCTTCAAATGAAAACAAATCTAATTGTTTCACCGATTCTGTCTTCCACTCTATTTCAGTAGCTGTAACACCTAGTAAACGAACGGAATCACCGTCCCAATGTTGCTTCCACAAACGGGATGCAGCTTGAAAAATATCGCATTCTTCCCAAATCGCATTTTTCAATTGCTTACTCCGTGTTACTGTTCGCCTATCATGGTATTTAATCATAATTTGTATATTATAGCTGACAAGGGTTCGCTTTTGTAACCTTTTACTCACTGACTTTGATAAACGTTCTAACATATCAAGTAATTCTTTCTCTTCATCCATATCCTTTGAAAAGGTCATCGAATTACCGACACTTTTATGCTGTCCCATTTGACTCGGATCAACTTCCCTATCATCCATACCTTTTGCACGTCTTTGTAAGTCAACACCGTGCTTTCCAATTTTAGCGCGAATGATATGCTCGTCTCCTCTTGCCAACTGTTCGATTGTCTGTATATGAATATCATTTAATTTTTCAGCTGTTTTCTCACCAATTCCATGCATGGCTCCAACTGGAAGTGGCCAAATTAATTCTGGAATGTCACGTTTTCGAAGCACAGTAATACCAAGTGGTTTTTTCATATCTGAAGCGGTCTTTGCTAGAAAAAGATTTGGAGCAATTCCAATACTACACGGAAGCTGTAACTCTGTTAATAACGCTTGTTGAATCATCTTTGCTATTTCAAGAGGCGAACCTAGTGCATAGCAATCTGTAATATCTAAATACCCTTCATCTATAGAAACTGGTTGTATCTTTTCTGTAAAACGTGAAAGAATTTGAAACATTTGAAATGAGGCTTCGCGATATAATGTAAAATTAGGACGCCTCACAACTAATTGCGGGCATAATCGCTTTGCTTCCCAAAGGGGCATCGTCGTACGTATTCCATATGCTCTCGCTTCATAACTACATGTTATGATAATCCCTTTTCTCTCTTTTTCATTCCCGGCAATCGCTAATGGCTTTCCTTGTAATGATGGGTCATGAGCAATTTCAACAGATGCGAAAAAACAATTCATATCTACATGTAAAATAACACGACCATTTTTCGGATACATTTCTCGCATAATACTCATCTCCTCCAAAGAACATCCGTTCCTTTATTATATCAAATTCATGTACAATATAATAATTACTTATTCTTTTTATCCTTATTTTTGCTATACTTAATACGAATGATGGATATTATTGTAAAAGGAGTGACTTATTATGAAACCAAATAGTAAGCTCAACTATACATTCGTTATTATTATTTTAATTATCTTAATCAATTATTTGCTACTTCCGATGTTCAATATTAATGTGGCTGGACTCCTTCCTCGTTTACTTAGCATCGCAACAACTTATGTACTCCCATGGATTTTCTTATACTGGCTTATCCGTCTTGTGAAAGCAATTGAATCAAAATAAAAAAGCGTGTAAATCACAATTGATTTACACGCTTTTTCTAGTTAATTACTTCGCTACTTCTTCAATAATAGCTACGACTAATTCTGCTGTTTTCGCTAATTCTTCAACAGGAATTTTTTCATTTGTTGTATGAATTTCTTCATAACCAACTGCTAAGTTAACTGTTGGAATACCGTGTCCTGCGATTACGTTCGCATCACTTCCGCCACCACTTTGGTGAAGAGAAGGTGTACGGCCAATGTTTTCAGCAGCGCGTTTCGCAACTTCTACAACGTGATCTCCATCAGCAAACTTAAAACCTGGGTACATAACATTTACTTCAACGTCTGCATGACCACCCATTTCTTTTGCAGTTGTTTCAAATGCTTCTTTCATTTTTGCAACTTGTGCTTCCATTTTCTCATTGATTAAAGAACGAGCTTCTGCAAAAATTTGAACATGATCGCAAACGATATTTGTTTGTGTGCCACCTTCAAAACGCCCAATATTTGCAGTTGTTTCAGAATCGATACGACCAAGTGGCATCTTTGCAATTGCTTTTGCTGCGATAGTAATTGCAGATACACCTTTTTCCGGTGCTACGCCAGCGTGCGCTGTTTTCCCACGAATAATCGCATTCACTTTCGCTTGTGTTGGAGCTGCAACAACGATTTCACCAACTTTTCCATCGCTATCTAATGCGTAACCATACTTCGCTGTAATACGCTCACGGTCTAACGCTTTTGCACCAATAAGACCAGATTCTTCTCCAACTGTAATAATAAATTCAATTTTACCATGAGGGATGTTTTTCTCTTTTAAAACACGAATTGCTTCAAACATTGATGCTAATCCCGCTTTATCATCCGCTCCTAAAATTGTAGTACCATCTGATACGATATATCCATCTTTAATAGAAGGCTTAATTCCATTACCAGGAACTACTGTATCCATATGAGAAGTGAAATAAATTGTATCAACACCGTCTTTTGTTGCTGGTAAAGTACAAATTAAGTTACCTGCACCATGACCAGTCACGCCCATCGTGTCATCCTCAAATACTTCTACACCTAAAGCAGTAAATTTCTCTGTTAACACTTTGCAAATTTCTGCTTCAAATTTTGTTTCAGAATCTACTTGTACTAACTCCATGAATTCATTTACTAAACGTTCTTGATTAATCATAAGACTGCGCCTCCTGCACTACCATTATGTATGTAACAATATTAATTATAACAGAATTTCGCAAAAGTTTCGAAATACAAGACAAAAAACAGATGGTTCATACATCTAGATACCCATCTGCTTTCTATTACTCGTTTAACAACACCCAGCGCATATGATCTTCCCAAACACCATTAACCATTAGCATTTTTCGAGATACACCTTCATATTGAAATCCTATTTTCGTCACTACTTGTATAGATGCTAAATTTCGTGGCATAATCGGCGCTTCTATACGATGTAAATGAAATTCTTTAAAGGTAACTTGAATTGCTTTTCTAAGCGCTTCTGTTGTGTAACCTTTATTCAATTCTTCCCTATCTAATTTATAACCAAGTACACAAGATTGATAAATTCCGCGAACAATTAGATTAAATGAAATACATCCAATAATTTTTGTATCATCACCCTTCTTAAAAATCCACAGCCTGATGATCTTACCTTCCGCGAACTCTTTTCTATCCTTTTGTAACTTTTTCTTTTGATAATCTAGCGTGAAAAAATCCTCCGGTCTATACTCTTCCCACGCTTTTAAAAACTCACGATTTTTGTCGTAATATTGAAGAACTTTTTCCGCATACGACTCATCAATTTCTCTTAAATGTAAACGCTCTGTTTCGTATATTTTCATCATCGTATCTCCATTCTTCATACTTGCATAACAAAAACTAATAATCTACCTTTTAACATATTCTCTACGTATGCTCAAATTTCCTGTTATATTTTGCAACCCCTTCCCGAATTTTGTCCTTTCTCTCCCCTTGTCCACAATTTCATTTCTCGTTACAATGAAATTGTACTGATTTGCAAGGAGGTTTAACGATGCATAAAAAAGCTCAAAAAATTATGGTTTATATAATGCTAATTTCTATGCTTGTAACAACACTACTTACTGGCGCAAGTATGTTTTGGTAAAAAGGACGATTCACTCGTCCTTTTTTTACTGTTTACACATACAAAATAGACCATCTCGAAGTCGAGATAGTCTACCTTCTAATGAATATTTTATTTTATATATAGTACAACTGCTACAATACTAAAGGAAAAAGCCATTACAAGCGCTATTACAAAGCTTGTATATTGTTTCTGCTGAAATGCCCCAATAACAAAAGTAAGATTGAGTAATGCCATAAATACAATCGCTACAACGTAAGAACATATATTAAAAGTTGCCAATATGAATGTAATAACAAATAGAAAACCCACAAAAAACTGCATATAAGAAATTTTCGGATTCAAGTACATATGAGCAACCCCTTTACCTATTTTTATCCCGCTATTCGCGGGCAGTAAGACTCCCACCTCAAAATTTGGCTAGGGCAAAGCAGTTAGGCGAGAGGTCAACTGCCCGTAAATGCCCGATTGGTGTGGGCTAATAATCAGTGGGTAATAACCTCCCACTGATTAAAGTTTCACTTTATCTTTCTATATTTTCATTAACGCATGGTTATGTACACATGTCAAGACAACTTATAATAAAAGAAAAAGCCAACTTTTGTGTCGGCTTTTTCATATGCAATGGCACCTTTTTCTTTTGCTAATTGCTGAAATGATTTTTTAGATTTCACAATCCATACTTTCGTTCCAATTGGAATACGATCAAATAAATATTCCACATCGTTTTTCTTCATTCTTATACATCCTTGTGAAATATACTTTCCAATTGAACTAGGTTGGTTTGTTCCATGTATTCCATATTTACTCCCATCAGTTCCTCTTGCATTAAATCCCATCCACCTTGATCCAAGTGGATTTTTTGGTGACCCACCTGGAATATCCTTTGCAATATAGTACGGATCCTTCGCCTTCATTACAATATCAAAAGTTCCTTCTGGGGTTAATTCATTCGTTTTGCCTGTCGCTACTGGAAAAACCTTTTGGATTTTCCCATCGTCAATATAAGCTAATTTATTCGTCGCTTTATTTACAATAATAAAAGGATCTCCGGTACGCGGATTATCACCAAGAGGCCAGATCGGTGATAAAGAAAGACATAATATGAAAGAGAGAAGATACGGCATATGTAATTCCTACCTTCTATATAAGTTCTTTTATATTATCCTTTCCCTTAAAGCGACTTTTAATGAGTAAATATTGCTCCATTTCATACACAAGTTGAACAAGTTTCGCACGTATTTCAAATTCTTCTCGCGAGACGGGTAAAGGCATTTCTCTAAATACTTCTCGCATTTCTTGAAGTTGCCTTAACGAAATAACCCCTGTACTTTCAGGACGAATAGAGTTCCCTATATTTTCAATTACATCTGCAATCATATCGGCTTGTTCATACGTCCAAGATAGTGACGCAGCTAATGGTATCATGCGCTCCAAAATTTCAAATTGTTGCATGCGCATATCAAAATAACGATAATAATAGTCATCTTCACGCATAAACTCATTCTCAAGTTTTTTAAATGATAAATCTTTTGCTTCTTTCAGCATCCTTTCTGTTTCAATTAATTCGGCTCCACTCCAATTACTATCTCGATTTCGTAAATAAACGACCATTTCAAACAAGATTGTTCTGAAATGCTCTTCTATTTTTTCTTGATACTCTTTCAGTTTATTCTCACTGCTTGGCATGTACATGTTTACTAATAAAGCGACGCTAATTCCAATCGTTAATATAGCAATTTCATTACCAACTATAGACCATGTAATTTGCTTTAATGAATACAGATGCATAACGATAACCGAACTCGTGACAATGCCTTCTTGAATTTTGCACATAACTGCAGTCGGAATAAAGGTAAGCAGTAATACGCTAATCGCAAGTGGTGTATAACCAATCGTTTCAAAAATACAAAACGCAAATACCATTGATAATACACAAGCTAAAAAACGGTGCAACGATACTTGAACGGATTTTCGTTTCGTATTTTGCACGCATAAAATGACTAAAATACCAGCTGAACTATAAAATTCTAATCCTAATAACTGAGCAATAAAAACTGCCGCCCCCGTTCCAAGCGCTGTTTTCACTGTACGGTATCCAATTTTAAACATATCATTACTCCTATATGTATAAATGTATTTAAAGTTAGTATAAAAAAAGGATGACGCGATGTCATCCTTTTCTACTTATTATTCACGTAACCTTTACATATTACAATATTTTTTGCAAAAATTCTTTTGCACGGTCACTTTTTGGTGCTGTGAAAAACTCTTCCGGATTGCTATCTTCTACAAGCTTTCCACCATCTAAAAAGAGAACGCGGTCTGCTACTTCTTTTGCAAATCCCATTTCATGCGTAACGATTGCCATCGTCATTCCTGTCGTAACTAATGATTTCATAACTTCTAATACTTCTTTCACCATTTCTGGATCTAGCGCAGATGTCGGTTCATCAAATAGCATAACTTCCGGTTCCATCGCTAATGCTCTCGCTATTGCTACACGTTGCTTTTGTCCCCCTGAAAGACGATTTGGATATGAATCTTTCTTATCAAGCAGTCCTACTTTATCCAAAAGCTCCTGAGCCTTTTTCTCAGCCACTTGCTTCGTTACTCCTTTTACATTGATAGGAGCATACGTAATATTTTCTAATACAGTCATATGAGGGAATAAGTGAAAATGTTGAAATACCATTCCGACATTTTCACGAACGTGCATAATATTTGTTTTCGGATTCGTTACTTCTTCCGCTCCAATCCAAATGTGACCATTTGTCGGTGCTTCTAGTACATTCATACAGCGTAAAAACGTTGACTTTCCAGATCCAGACGGTCCGATAATTGCAACAACTTCTCCTTTTTCAATCGTTGTTGTAATTCCTTTTAATACTTCATTTTTTCCAAATGACTTATGAAGGTTTTCAACTTTAATCACTTTTCTTCATTCTCCCTTCAATGGCTTTCCCGACTAATGTAAGAATAATTACTAATATATAATAAATAAGTCCAACAAACAGTAATGGTTCAAGATATTTAAATGTTTCACCGCCTACAATGTAAGCACGGCGCATTAAATCTGTTGCACCAATTACAGTTACTACAGCCGATTCTTTCGTAAGAGTCGCAAATTCATTTACAAGTGCTGGTAAAATATTTTTTAAAGCTTGAGGAAAAATAATATTTCTCATCATTTTCCCGTAAGGAATCCCTAAAGCCATAGCTGCTTCTGTTTGTCCTTTATCAACCGCTTGAATGCCGGCACGAATTACTTCTGACATATATGCACCTGAATTTAAACTAAATGCAAGTACAGCTGCTAAAAAGGCTGGTATCTCATATCCAATCATTTGTGGAACACCGAAATAAATAATCATTAATTGCAATACTAGCGGTGTACCACGAAATATTGAAGTATATATATCTGCTGCAATATTTAATGCTCGTATTCTAGCAATTTTGCAAAGTGCTAATAACGTCCCTAAAATAAATCCTGCTAAAGCTGATGCAGCTACAATTTTCAATGTAACTTCTAAGCCCTTTAATATATATGGTATTGAAGGCGTAATTGCTGAAAAATCTAAATTCATCCTTTTCATTCCCCTCACAGAAAAGTGAAAGGCAGCTTATTTTCCGCTGCCAAACCATTTCTTCACTAATTTATCCATTTCTCCATTTTCTTGCATTTTCTTAATTACTTTATTAAATTCTTCTGTTTTATCACTATTTTTTGGAAGAGCAATCGCTGCACCTACTTCTTCTGGTGCTTCTTGAATTTCAATCCCTTGTAGTTCTTTCATTTTTTCCAAATAATTTTTTGCAACCGTGTCTTCTATAATTGCAGCGTCAAAACGACCAGCTTTAATTTCTTGTACGATTTCTGGTATACGGTCACGTCCCTCAGCTTTGAAATCGACTTGTTTCTGAAATTCTTTTGCCTTTTCTTCTTGAATTGACCCTGTTTGTACCCCTACTTTTTTCCCTTTTAAATCTTCTAACGATTTAATATTAGAGCCCTTTTTTGAAACAATCATATTTTTAGCAACAAAATATATATCTGTGAAATCAGCATTATTTTTACGCTCTGCAGTTGGCGTCATACCCGCCATAACGAAATCAATTTTTCCTGAATTAAGAGATGCTAATAATCCACCAAAATCCATGTCTTTCACTTTCACTTCGTATCCAAGTTCTTTTCCGATATATTTGGCAATATCAACATCAAAGCCGATAATTTCATCACTTTTTGAAGCTTCCACGTATTCATACGGTTTATAGTCTGCTGAAGTCCCCATAACGAGTACTTTTTTATTTTTGACATTCGCCTTTTCTTCCCCATTACTACAAGCACTGAACATACTTACAATTAAAATAAGTGCAAATGATATTGATAATAACTTCTTCATCTTTCTTCCCCCTAACGATGTATATTTAAAAGTTCAATAGTATATTTATTCGTTGTTTGTATTGTATCAGTACTTTTATTTTTATGCAACATTTAAAATAAAAATAAACACAAAAACATTATTAAGTTCATTTTATATGCATAAAAACATGCATAAAATAACATTCCTATGCATGTCTAATCATTATAAAAACTAAATAAAAAAGCGGTACGTCCACTTGTTCGTGAACGTACCGCTTTTTCTCTTCCTTATAGTTCTTCGCAATTGTCTTCGAAGTAAGATTGTAGTTTTGCAATTACTTGCATTGGTTCATGACCTTCAATTTCATGACGTTCTACCATCGTTACAATTTTTCCATCTTTCAATAAAGCAAATGATGGAGATGAAGGTGGATACCCTTCAAAATATTCACGAGCTCTTGCTGTTGCTTCTTTATCTTGCCCCGCAAATACCGTTACAAGGTGGTTAGGACGTTTATCATAATGTACGGAATGTGCAGCAGCAGGGCGAGCAATGCCACCTGCACAGCCACATACAGAGTTTACCATTACAAGTGTTGTACCATTTCTTTTAAATGCTTCTTCAACTGCTTCTGGTGTCGTCAATTCTGTATATCCTGCAGATACAATCTCCTCACGTGCTTGACGGACAACATCATTCATAAAAAAGTTAAAGTTAATCAATCTTTTCCCTCCTCTAATTCTACCTATTTGTATCTTACCAGTTAATGTTTAGAGAATACAAGTAAGTTTACTTGTATTTCAGCATAGAAAAGGTGTTAGAGCTCTTGCTCTAACACCTTTTCTTAATGACCTCGATGTTTTTGCTTTGCCTTTTGTACTTTTATTAAACGTCTTCTTTGCTTTTCAGCCTCTCGTTTCTCTTTAGATTGCACTCGCTTTTCTTGTTTATGCAACTCGTAAGATAAACTAATTGCCTCCTGCGCCTTTGTAAAACGTTTTACAGTTACTTCTTTTGCTGCTTGTCGTATGATACGCTTTATACTTTTTGGACGCTGTTTTTCTTTAACTTCCACACCACATCTTGCAAAGTGCTGAAAATATGCTAACAATGGACCATTTACAAATATAAGCACTTCTTCGTCTGACGGTTCCGTTCCAAAAGTATACCTCGCACCATACAATTTACCTTTTTCTTTACATGTAATAATTCCTACAAAAAATTGACCATCATGATATACTGTCAACTCCATCGACAGCCCCTCCTAAAAAATATTAGAAATACTGGACATCCCGGAGGGGGAAGGTTACTGACATGAGATCATGCGTCTGGACTACCAACCAGAACTGTGTTTTTGTATTTCTTCTACTATTGTATCTTACTTTTCCATAATTTTCATATATTCAACAATCATTTTTTTATGCGATCCTACAATATAGTCGGGTAGTTCTGTTACTGGGAAGAATTTAAGCTGAACCGCTTCTTCTTTATTCATAACAAAGTTCCCTTCATATTCATCGGTATAATAAGCTGTCGTTACAGATTGAAATTCATCACCGTTTGCTAATTTTGTAAAATAGTTCGCTCCAGAAAATACATTGATTAATCGAAGGTTCTTTACTTCTATTCCTGTCTCTTCGTATACTTCACGGTAAGCTGTTTCCTCTGGTGATTCACCAAGCTCCATTAACCCGCCAGGCAGCCCCCATTTTCCGTAAGGCTCTGTTCTTTGCTGTAATAATACATATCCGCTTTCATTGATAACGAGTACAACAGCACCAACTAAAATTAAAGGGCGATGACCAACTATTTTTCGTAATTCTTCTACATATCCCATCGAATCGAATCGCCTCCTTTTTTGTTGTCCACACTATTGTATCATATGTATGAAACGACAAAATGCGTATATTTTTCATTTTTTTAACAAAATATTTATTTTATGAGCTTCATCTACTGTAGCTAACATAATGGATTCGACTTCTGCACTCTTCTCTAGAAATTCTCTCGCCCAATCTTCTGTTTTTCCTACTAAAGCAAGAACATCTTGCTGAATCCTCCCATCCTTTACTAGCACAAAAGAAACTGGAGATCTTCTTCCTGCCACTTTAAGATCACGCCGAGAAACTGCTTCGTATTCTGGATACTGAAATATAGAAACAACACCGCTTGCTTCCCATAATGCTAATTTAACCGTTTGAATATCGCTCACATTTCGCATGCGAAGTTCTGAAAATAAATATTCCACCGTAATTCTCGCTTTTTTTAAATTGCTAAAATCAATGGAACCATTATGTATAAGAATAATAGGTGCTGGCTCTAAAAAGCGTCTCCATCTATCCCATTTCAACATTAAAACAGAGCTTATTATGTGAAGTACAACGAGTATGAACGTTGTGATCATCGAACCGAGTAATCCGACCTTTTCGTCAGATAGCGCATTAGAAATATTCCCGCCAAGCAATAACACTAATACAACATCTAAAAAGCGAAGTTGTGCGATAGATCTTTGCCCCATCGCTTTCGCAACTAATATTAAAAATATGTACGCTATAATAGCCCGAGCAACCCATTCACTATTAGAAAGATGCCGTGCCCCTTCAAAAATATGCATATGCATCACTTTGCACTCCTTACCCGTCTCAAACTGCTATTCTGTTTTAGTTTGCAACGTTTAAGAGCATATATGTAAAAAAGCTGATTCGTTTAAAAACGAACCAGCTTTTTTTACTTAACTGAAAACATATATTTTTTATACGTTTTCCGTACCGATAATATGAGTCCCATCATAATCATATTCGAGAATAAGGAACTTCCCCCATATGATAAGAAAGGTAATGCGATACCTTTTACAGGCATTAATCCAACGATCATACCGATATTTTGGAATATTTGAACCGTTAGTATTCCTATTGATCCAGCACATAATAATGTACCAAATAAATTATCAGCAGAATAACCGATAATAATTGTTCGATATAGTAGCAATAGGAACAAGAACACGACTAACGCCGCTACTATAAATCCACCTTCTTCGGCAATTGTAGCGAAAATAAAGTCAGTATGCTTCTCCGGGATATAGACATTCCCTTCGCCAAATCCCTTTCCTTCCATACCTCCACTACCTACAGCTAAAATCGATTGCTGTGTTTGATAGCCTTGATCTGCATTTTCAAATGGATTTAACCAACCTACAATACGCGACTGTTGGTGAGGTTTTAGTAAAGTAACTAAATTATTAAAGAAGAAATCCTCATACCTTACGTAAATAAATATTAACGCGGATAATATGGTCACCGGAATAACTGTACATAACGCTATCAATTTCTTCTGAATACCTGACATAAATAAAATACATGCAATGGCAGCAGCATATAAGAACACCATACCTGTATCCGGTTGGCTATATACAACAGCCGTAGGAGGAATAGCTACTAACATTACCTTCCCTATTAATATTAGGTCTGTTTTAAATGTTCGAACCACATACTGTGCATTATGCTTTACTGCTAAATTTGCTACTAACATAACCAGTGCAATTTTGAAAAACTCCGACGGTTGAATAGATCCAATTACCGGAAACCTAAACCATCTTTTCGCCCCAAGTATCTCAGGTGTAAAGCTTGAAACTGGTAATATCTTCAACAAAATAATCGAAGCAAATGTAGCAATATACAATGGCCAAGATAGTTTTTGTAGCTGATCTGAATCAACACTTGCAACAAGAAGTAACATTACAATCCCAATTATGTAGTTAACACCTTGCTTCAGAGCAAAATTCTCAGCCCCATATTGTCCAGTTTGCTGACTGCTATATATAGCCGTTATACTTGTAACACATAGTGCAAACAAAATTAAAATTAATTTTACATCTAAACTCTTAAAAAACTCGGTACTTCTTTTCATGACATCCTCCTGAAACATTGTTACAGCAAAATAAAAAACCAGGAGTCAACATTCTTCATGTTTTGACGACTGATTACACATTATCTATAAAACACTTATATAGAATAACTCTCTTTTTCATACAATACAATATATTATACTACAGTTTCATCAGTAAGATTTGCCAAAAAAATTATTCTTTTCTTATTTTATATCTATATACCATATATCAGCAATGTATTTTCGTAAATTCCTAATACATAATCGTTCATTGTAAGATTACTGGGAAAAGTTTTGTACATATAGTAGGATGCAGATGAAGAAATAAGATAATAAAAAGCTCGCATAAGCGAGCTTTTTATTAATATACAGATGTATTATTTTCTGACATGTTTTCTAAAATTTCTTTTACACGTCCTAAGAATTTACCACAAATTAAACCATCAAGTACACGGTGATCAAGTGATAAACATAAGTTAACCATGTCACGAGCACCAAACATACCATTATCCATAATTACTGGGCGTTTTACAATTGATTCAACTTGTAAAATAGCCGCTTGTGGGTAATTAATAATCCCCATAGATTGAACGGAACCAAATGATCCTGTGTTATTAATTGTAAATGTTCCGCCTTGCATTTCGTCCGCTTTTAACGACTTCGTGCGTACTTTTCCTGCAAGTTCTGTAATTTCACGAGCGATGCCTTTAATCGTCTTCTCGTCCGCTTGTTTAATTACTGGTACAAATAACTCTTCTTCTGTTGCAACAGCGATAGAAAGGTTAATATCTTTCTTCTGAACAATTTTATCGCCAGCCCACATTGAATTGATTTGAGGATATTCTTTTAACGCTTGTGCTACTGCTTTTACGAAGAAAGCAAAGAACGTTAAGTTAAAGCCTTCACGCTTTTTGAAATCGCCTTTAATTGTATTACGGTATGACACAAGGTTTGTCACATCTACTTCAATCATCATCCAAGCGTGTGGCGCCTCATGTTTACTACGTAACATATTCGCTGCAATTGCTTTACGCACACCTGTTACTGGAATTTCGATATCTCCAGGCATTGTCGGAACAGAAACTGGTTTCGCAGCTTCTACTTTTTGTGCTACCGGCGCTGCTTTTGGTGCTTCTGGACGCGCTTCTACTACCGCTGCTACAGCTTCCTCTTTTTTCGCACCAGCTTGCGGAATATTTCCAGATTCCACTAGCTTTAAAATATCTTTACGAGTAATACGTCCATTTGATCCTGTACCTTCTACTAGATCTAAATCAACATTATGCTCGCCCGCAAGTTTTAATACCGCTGGTGAAAAACGTGGTTTTCCATCAGTTGGTTGTTTCGCTTTCGGTGCTTTTTCAGGCGTAGTTACTTCTGCCTTTGGTTCTTCTTTCGTTTTTTCCTCAACAGCTGTTGCAGCTACTTCATCTGCGCCTTCTACTTGAATGACACAAACAACTTCACCTACAGCTAACGTATCACCTTCACCAGCTATTAACTCTTTCACAATACCCGTGAAAGAAGATGGTACTTCGGCATTTACTTTATCAGTCATTACTTCTGCAAGCGGATCATACTTATTTACGTGATCGCCAACATTAACGAGCCATTTACTAATTGTGCCCTCTGTAACGCTCTCCCCGAGCTGAGGCATTGTAATATTTTCTACAGCCATGTATAGTCCCCCCGATTAAAATTCCGCAAGTTCACGCATTGCTTTTTCAACTTTATCTGGATTTACCATAAAGAATTTTTCCATTGTTGGTGCATATGGCATTGCTGGAACATCTGGACCTGCAAGACGTGCAATTGGTGCATCTAAATCAAACAGGCAATTTTCAGCAATAATTGCTGCCACTTCACTTATAATACTTCCTTCTTTATTGTCTTCTGTTACAAGAAGAACTTTACCCGTTTTAGAAGCTGCTTCAATGATCGCTTCTTTATCTAACGGATATACAGTACGTAAATCAAGAATGTGTGCAGAGATGCCATCTTGTGCTAACTTTTCAGCTGCTTGAAGAGCAAAGTGAACACATAATCCGTATGTGATAACGGTAATATCATCACCTTCGCGTTTTACATCTGCTTTTCCGATTGGTAATACGTAGTCATCTTCTGGCACTTCACCTTTAATTAAGCGGTATGCACGTTTATGTTCAAAGAATAATACTGGATCTTCATCACGAATTGCAGCTTTTAGTAAACCTTTTGCATCATATGGTGTAGAAGGAATAACAATTTTTAAACCTGGTTGGTTTGCAAACATCGCTTCTACAGATTGTGAATGATACAATGCACCGTGAACACCCCCACCAAATGGCGCACGTATTGTAACTGGACAAGTCCAATCGTTGTTAGAACGATAACGAATTTTTGCTGCCTCAGAAACAATTTGGTTTACTGCTGGCATGATGAAATCAGCAAACTGCATTTCAGCGATTGGGCGCATACCATACATTGCCGCACCAATTGCTACCCCAGCAATTGCAGATTCTGCAAGCGGTGCATCAAGTGCACGATCTTCACCAAATTGATCATATAAACCGTGTGTCGCTTTAAACACGCCACCTTTTTTACCAACATCTTCTCCTAAAACGAATACTTTCTCATCGCGTTCCATTTCTTCGCGCATTGCTAATGTAATAGCATCAATATAAGACATTACAGCCATGAAACGTTCCCCCCTATTCTGCGTATACGTGCTTCAATGCATCTTCAGGTGCTGCATACGGAGCATTTTCTGCATATTCTGTTGCTTCATTTACGATATGCATAATTTCGTCTAACATTTGTTTTTCAAATTCCTCAGTTAACACGCCAGCTTCTTTTAAATAAGCTGCAAATGTTATAATTGAATCTTTTTTCTTTGCTTCTTCTACTTCTTCTTTATCACGATAAACACGATCGTCGTCGTCACTAGAATGTGCTGTTAAACGATATGATACTGTTTCAATTAAAGTTGGGCCTTCACCACGTCGGCCGCGGTCTGCTGCTTCTTTTACAGCTTTATATACTGCAAGCGGATCGTTTCCGTCTATTGTATATCCAGGCATACCGTAACCAATTGCACGATCTGATACGTTTTTACATGCTAATTGTTTTTCAACGGGAATAGAGATTGCATATTTGTTATTTTCACACATGAAAATAACAGGTAGTTTGTGTACACCAGCAAAGTTTGCCCCTTCATGGAAGTCACCTTGGTTTGAAGAACCTTCTCCAAATGTAACGAACGTTACTAAATCTTTCTTCTCCATTTTTCCAGCTAGTGCAATACCAACTGCGTGTGGTACTTGTGTTGTTACTGGAGATGAACCTGTAACAATACGATTTTTCTTTTGACCGAAGTGACCAGGCATTTGACGACCACCAGAGTTTGGATCTCCAGCTTTCGCGAAAGCTGACAACATAAGCTCTTTAGCTGTCATACCAAACGCTAGTACAACACCCATATCACGGTAGTATGGTAATGCATAATCTTTCTCTCTATCAAGAGCGAACGCTGCTCCAACTTGTGCAGCCTCTTGTCCTTGACAAGAAATTACGAATGGAATTTTACCTGCACGGTTTAATAACCACATACGTTCGTCGATTTTACGTGCAAGTAACATCGTACGGAACATTTCTAATACTTGCTCATCACTTAAGCCAAGCTCTTCATGGCGCTTTTCTTTTACTTCTGCCATTTTTCATAACCTCCTAAATCCACATTTTTATGCGTGTAACGCTTTTCCATCTACAGCTAGTGCTGCTTCACCAATCGCCTCAGATAATGATGGATGCGGATGAATTGTATGTGCTACTTCCCAAGGTGTTGCATCAAGTACTCTTGCAAGACCAGCTTCAGAAATCATATCTGTTACATGTGGTCCAATCATATGAACACCAAGAATGTCATTTGTTTCTTCATCAACTACAAGTTTTACAAATCCATCTGATTCTCCGTATACAAGTGCTTTTCCGATTGCGCGGAATGAGAACTTACCTACTTTTAACTTATAGCCTTTTTCTTTCGCTTCTTGTTCTGTTAAACCAACAGAAGCAACTTCTGGACTGCTATATACGCATTTTGATACCATAGAGTAATCAATTGGTGTAACTTCTTTCCCTGCAATATGTTCTACTGCAACAATTCCTTCATGAGAAGCAACGTGAGCAAGTTGTAAGCCACCGATTACATCTCCAATTGCGTAAATATGAGATTCTTTCGTTTGATAAAACTCATTTGTTTGAATGTATCCTTTTTCCACAACGATATCCGTATTCTCTAAACCAATATTTTGCGTATTGGCTTGTCTTCCTACAGATACAAGCATTTTTTCTGCTTTAAATTCTTTATTCTCACCGTTATGTTCAGCTTGAATTGTTACTCCATTATCTTTTACCAATGTTTCTGGTAATACTTTTGCACCAGTCACCACTTTAATACCTTTTTTCTTGAACAGACGTTGCATTTCTTTTGAAACATCCTGATCTTCTAGTGGTAAAATAGTTTTCGCATACTCTAACACTGTAACTTCTACACCGAAGTCAGCAAGCATCGATGCCCACTCAATACCGATTACACCGCCACCAACGATAATAATCGAGCTAGGAAGCGTTTCCATTTTCAGGGCATGATCTGAAGACATTACGTACTCTCCGTCTAATTCTAAACCTGGTAATGAATTTGGACGAGAACCTGTTGCAACAAGTACATTTTTTGGAATTAACATTTCATTCTCTTCTCCACTTGCAAGTTCAACTGAAATTGTCCCTGGCATCGGAGAGAAAATAGATGGGCCAAGAATACGGCCAATACCTTCAAACACATCAATTTTACCTTGTTTCATTAAATGTTGAACGCCTTTATGGAGCTGCGTTACAATCTTCTCTTTACGCTCTTGTACTTTTGCAAAGTTCAGTTCTACATTACTTGCAATAACTCCGAACTCTTCACTTTTTTTAGCAGTTGCGTATACTTCTGCACTACGTAAAAGAGCTTTACTAGGAATACATCCTTTGTGCAAACAAGTACCACCAAGATTTTCTTTTTCAACAAGTGCTGTTTTTAATCCTAGTTGTGATGCGCGAATAGCAGCAACATATCCACCTGTACCGCCGCCAACGATGACTAAATCATATTCTCTTGCCATTATCTCAACCCCTAGCTACTGTTTGTTTTTCTCTTACAACATACTCTTTCGGCGCTTCTTCTTCACGTAATACACGAAGTGCTCCTTCTGCTAACGCTTGTAACTCATCTTCTCCTGGATGCACAATAACATCTGCAATCCAGTCAACACGTTCTTTTATTTCATCGACAAGAATTTTACTGTATGCAAGTCCACCAGTTAATACGATTGCATCGATTTTCCCGTGAAGTACAGCACTCGCTCCGCCAATCTCTTTTGCAACTTGATATGCCATTGCTTTATAAATAAGTGTTGCTTCAGGATCACCTTTTTCAACCATTTGTTCTACTTTAATTGCATCGTTTGTACCGATTAGACTTACAAGTCCACCTTGTCCGACAAGTTTTTTAACCATTTCGTCTCGGTAATACTCACCAGAGAAACACATTTCAACTAATTGTCCTACTGGTACTGTACCAGCACGCTCTGGACTAAATGGTCCTTCTCCGTTTAAGCCGTTATTAACATCGATAACTTTCCCTTTTTTATGGGCACCAACTGTAATACCGCCACCCATATGTGTAACTAATAAATTTAAATCTTCGTATTTGTGATTTAATTGTTCAGCCACTTTACGAGCAACCGCTTTTTGGTTTAATGCATGGAAAATACTTTTACGTTCCATACCAGCAATACCGCTTATACGAGCAATTGGCTCCATTTCATCTACAACGACAGGATCCACAATGAATGCAGGAATATTTAATCCAGAAGCAATTTCATAAGCTAGAATGCCTCCAAGGTTTGAAGCGTGATGACCGCTGAACCCATTTTTTAAATCTTCTAACATTGCATCGTTTACTGTGTACGTACCGCCTTCGATTGGACGAAGTAATCCACCACGCCCACAAACAGCGTTTAATTTTGAAATGTTAATACCATGCGAATGTAAAACTTCTAAAATCGTTTCTTTTCGAAATTCATATTGATCGATAATTCGCTTATATTTTCCAATCTGTTCTTCATCATGACGAATTGTTTCTTCTAAAACGGGTCTTTCATTATCAAAAACACCAATTTTTGTGGATGTACTACCCGGATTAATAACAAGAATTCGATTTAAGGACAATGTTGCTACCTCCACTAATAAATTCAAAAGGAAGTGGAAACCTCATAAGAGGTAACCACACCTTTTGTAAAAGTTGTATATGAATGATTAGCGACGGCTAATAATGTCGTGACCGTTGCGTAAGTATGTGCTACGAGTGTTTTTCAAGCTTGCAATGCGCTCTTCAGCTAGACGATCTGCTGCTACATAAGTTGCTATGCCATCGCGTTTTGAAATTTCGATTACTTTTGCAATTGTGTCATAAATAGACTCAACACGTTTTAAGGCACGTTCTCTATTGTATCCATATAACTCGTCTGCTACGTTAATTACACCACCTGCATTAATAACATAGTCTGGTGCGTATACAATACCCATTTCATGAATGATGTCGCCGTGACGATCTTCTTTTAATTGGTTATTTGCAGAACCTGCGATTACTTTTGCTTTAAGTTGTGGAATAGTTTCATCATTAACTGTTGCGCCTAATGCACATGGTGCGTAAATATCACATTCAACACCGTAAATTTCATTTGGCTCAACCGCTGTTGCACCGAATTCTTCTACTGCACGTTGTACAGCTTCTTTATTAATATCTGTAACGATTAATTTTGCTCCTTCAGCGTGTAAATGTTTGCATAGGTGATATGCTACGTTACCAACACCTTGAACAGAAATTACTTTTCCTTCTAGACTATCTGTACCGAACGCTTCTTTTGCAGCTGCTTTCATACCACGGTAAACACCGTATGCAGTTACTGGAGATGGGTTACCAGAAGAACCGAATGAAGGTGAAATACCTGTTACAAAGTCAGTTTCTTCGTGGATAATATCCATATCATCTACTGTTGTACCAACATCTTCAGCTGTAATGTAACGTCCGTTTAGTCCTTGAATGTAGCGTCCTAATGCACGGAACATCGCTTCGCTTTTATCTTTACGTGGATCACCGATAATTACTGTTTTTGCACCACCTAAGTTTAAACCAGCTGCTGCATTTTTGTATGTCATCCCTTTTGCAAGACGCAATGCATCTTCAATCGCCGCTTCTTCAGAATCATATGTCCACATTCTTGTTCCACCAAGAGCTGGTCCAAGTGTTGTATCATGGATTGCAATGATTGCTTTTAAACCAGATTCTTTATCTTGACAAAATACCACTTGCTCATAATCATATTTTTCTAAGTATTCGAAGATTTCTAATGTCATTGTCGTTTCCCCCTAATTGTTTTACCCTATTTGGTTTATTTTGAAGCAGTCGCAACTGCCAATGCTAATGAATATACTTTTGTTTCTGCTGAATCAGCACGTGATGTTAAAACAATCGGTGCTTTAGCGCCTGCAATCATCGCCCCTACCTTTGCATTTGCAAAATAGACGAGTGATTTATATAGCACATTTCCAGCTTCAATCGTTGGGACGAGTAAAATGTCTGCCTTACCTGCTACATCACTTACTATGCCTTTATGTTCTGCTGCAATTTGTGATACTGCATTATCTAAAGCAAGTGGTCCATCAACGACACAATTTTTAATTTGTCCGCGGCGATTCATTTGAGTTAACATCGCTGCATCAATTGTCGCTTGCATCGCAGGATTAACAACCTCTACCGCTGCAATTGGCGCTACCTTCGGCAAATCTATTCCTATTGCCCGGGCAACTTCTACAGTATTTTGTATAATAGCAGCTTTTTGTGTTACATCAGGTGCAATGTTCATCGCTGCATCTGTAACAAAAATAAGATGATCGTAATTTGGAACTTCAAACGCTGCAACGTGTGAAAGTACGCTGCCCTTACGAAGTCCCCACTCTTTATTTAATACGGCTTTCAAAATATTTGCAGTTGGGATGTTCCCCTTCATAAGCACATCTGCTTCGCCATTTCTTACAGCTTTAACAGAAAGTTCTGCAGCCTCAGCACTTGACGTTGCTGCAATCACTTCAATATGTTCTGAAGTTTGTAATCCGTGCTCTTGTAGCATCCCCATTATTTTTTCTTGATTTCCATATAGACGAAATTGAGCTAGCTGTAGTTGAATTGCCTTCGCTACAGCTTCAATTACTTCATGATCTTCAGCTACTGCTACAGCCACAGTTTTTTTAGGCTGTCCTGCCGCTTGATCAATTAAATGTTCTAACTTCATATTTTGTAATCAACCCTTTCCGTCGTCCCTCGTCTATTCATTAAGCAAATACCGTGCCAACTTTTAAAAGTGGTCTTACCAATAATGAAAACGCATTCAAAATGCTGTAAAATCAATACTTTGGAAAACAACGAAATATTCTGTCTTGTTTTGTCGCTTTTTGTATACCATGCAATAAATTGCACGGTACGCAATTTATTGCATGCTATTTTTTGCACAGTCGTGCTTTTCTAGCTTGTAATATAAGTTTCGAACTGAAATCCCTAACGCTTTTGCAGTTTTCGTTTTGTTCCCCTCAAATTTCTCCAAATATTCACGTATAATATTCCCCTCAAATTCTGTCACTAAGTGTTCAAGGGCCTTCTCCTCTAATTCAGGTAATAAATTATTTTGTTTCGTCTCCACTTGTTCTTCTTTATGTAATAGGGGTAAATGATGTACATCAATGTATATCTCGTTATAATTCATAAAAATAATTGCTCGCCCTAGAATATTTTCAAGTTCCCTAACATTTCCTGGCCATTCATATGATTGTAAATACGAAACAGCTGAATCGGTGAGCCCTTCTACATTCCGGCCATAATCTTGGTTAATTTTTTGAATTAACCTTTCTGCAATCGCTGGTATATCTCCTTTGCGCTGACGAAGAGAAGGGATTTGAATCGGAATTTTATTTAAGCGGTAATATAAATCTTCTCGGAACTTTCCTTCTAAAATTGCTTTTTCTAAATTCACATGCGTCGCTGCAATTACTCGAACATTAATAGGTATCGCTTTCGTTCCACCTACTTTCACAATCTCTTTTTCCTGCAGTACTCGAAGGAGCTTTGCTTGCGTATTTGCAGATAATTCTCCAATTTCATCTAAAAAAATACTTCCATTGTTCGCTTCTTCAAAGAACCCTCGTTTCCCGCCTCTTTTCGCTCCCGAGAACGCACCTTCCTCATAACCGAATAATTCACTTTCTAATAACGTCTCGGAAATAGCAGCACAGTTTACTCTGACGAACTTATTGTATTTTCGATTACTACCATTATGAATAGCGTGTGCAAACAACTCTTTCCCTGTCCCTGATTCCCCTCTAAGTAGTACCGTTGCTGGTGTATTCGCTCCAAGTTTTGCTTGTTCAATAGCTGCTGTTGTTTCATCTGACTTCCCGACTATATCATCAAATGAATATTTCGCTTCTAATGTTCGGATGATTTGTCTTGCTCTATTTAATTCATTTGTTAATTTTTGAATTTCTGATACGTCACGAATTACCCCGACGCTACCTTTCAATATTCCATCTACAATAACTGGTGCTACGTTTACAATTACGTCGCGCTTCTTTTGCCCAATCTTCATATGTATTCCTCGTACCGCTCGGCGTGTCCGAAGTACTTTCATATGCATACTTTCACCTTCTACAATATCAGTTGTAGCTGGCTGCCCGAGAATATCTTCTTCCGTCAAACCTGTTAGCTTCGTATATGCAGGGTTTATAACTAACCCCCTTCCTTTCTCATCGACAACCGAAATCGCTTCTTCAGATGAGTTAATGATCGCCTCGAGTAGCGTTTGAATTTCTTTTAAGTCTGTAACTTCTTCCGCTAAATCTACAACTTCTGTAATATCTTTAAAAATCGCAAATGCCCCTTGAACCTCTCCGCCTTCTTTTAATATTGGTATACGCGTTGTAATGATCTTCTTGTCATTTTCTAACGTCAGTTCATGGTTCACTTCTATTTGTTTCGTACGTATAATACGGAGCAACTTACTCGTTGGAATAACTTCTAAAATATATTTCCCTACCGCTTCTTCTTTTTTATATCCGATAATACGCTCTGCGCTTTTATTAAACAGACGGACTTTTCCCTCTCGATCAATAACAATCATACCGTCATGTGTAGAATTTAAAATTAATTCTCCTTGTTGCGTTTGTTCCTCTAACTGCCCAATCAAACCTTCCTTCTCATGCGCTAATCTCGTAACAATTTTCGCAATATCCCCTGGTATAAGAAGAGTATCTTTATGCTTTTTCATTAATAAATCTTTATGTAAATCATCGTCACCTGTCATATCAAACATTACATCAATATGCATAGAAAGAAACGACGTTACGCTCTCTCCAATTGTAACCCCGTATTCCTTAGCCATTTGTAATCCTTTTGCAATCGGATTTATATCAATAATCCCTATAATTTGAAATATATTCGAACTTTGTAACAGATTCAGCAGTGTACTGCCACCTTCACCTGCACCAACAATTAAAACTTTTTGTTTCATATATTACACTTCCTCTCGAAGTATCTCTGCAAAATTTTTCACATTCTTATCTTACTCGTTCAGCAACCTCTTGACAAACCCCCATTCCATATAACATCATTAAAATACACAAAATAATCTGAAAAGGAGCGTTATTTATGCAGCGTTACCTCGCTCTATTATTAGCACTCATCCCCATTTCATTAGCCGTGCTTGGTATTAAACTAATGAGAGATACTGTATTTGGGATTTTGTTCTCCCCAATCCCTATATTGTGGTTACAATTTTTAATCGGCGCTCTTTGCTTTGCACTCGGGTTTTATATCTTCGGCGGCTTCGTCTTACACAGGGATCGTAAGAGAAATAAAGTACAAGCACGCTTCAGAAGATAAAACAAAGTTTTCACATATCATAAATAAAAAATGAGACCATTATATTAGGTCTCATTTTTTTATCGGTAATAAAGTTCTTGCTGTTTCAGGATAATCAGTAATAATCGCCGATATATTCATATCAAAATATTTACGCATAAGCGTTTCTTCATTTATCGTGTAAGGACGAACCTCCACACCACTTTCCATCGTTAATTCAGCGATAGCATCTTGAAGATAACGATAATTCGGATGTACTGCAGTAGCACCCATCTTTTTTGCATATGCCCACGGGCTATGCAAACCTTCACGATACAAAATAGCTGTTTGAATATCAGGAGCCATCATATGACACCGCTTCATACTGTAGTGATTAAAAGAAGAAAACACAATCCGATCCTCTAGACTAAACTTACGTACAAGTGTTATAACCTCTTCTTCTAAACCTCTGTATGGGATTTTATTATTTTTCAGTTCAATATTGAGTAGCAATTTCGTTTTTGCGAGCCATTCTAACACCTCTTCTAGAAGAGGTATTTTGCAAAAACCTACTTTGTCACCGAATTTATAACTCGCATCCAACTTACATAAATCCTCATATAAATAATTTCGAACCGCACCTTTTCCATTTGTTGTCCGATCCACCGTTTCATCATGAATGACGACAACTTTTCGATCTTTCGTGAATTGAACATCGAGTTCAATTCCATCTGCTCCAAAAGCCTCCGCCGCTTCAAATGAAATCATTGTATTTTCCGGATACGTTCCCGCTGCACCACGATGTGCAAATATAAGAGTCATCCTCACTCCCCCAATCTTATGCTATACTATACGAAAAAGGAGGTACTTCTATGAGACCATTACAAATTTCTCCAGACACTGCAGTCCGCCTATCAAAAGCGTTAGGTGTTCCACTTGAACAACTTATGCATATGCCACAGCATATTTTAATCCAAAAGTTAGTTGAATTAGAAAAACAAAATAAAAACGAAGAATAATATAGTCCTGTTTTGCAGGGCTTTTTATTATCATCTATTATATCATGGATAACTTACCCACTAAAATTATGAATGCATGGAACAACAAAATAAAAAGCCTCTATAGAGAAGCTTTTTTCTACAAATTGCAAATTTTAAGTTCCACCAACATATTGAAGGTCTCCAGATTTATGTAATTCACCTGTTACTCCATCTCCAAAATTATTTAAAGAAAAAGTTTGCTCTTCTAGCGAATCCTTTTCGATTTAAAATTCGAAATCAGACAAAAAACACCGCCCTCTCGATAGTTTTAGTAACTACCAAAAGAACGGTGTTTATCACTCAAATGACCGTGTTATTTATCGGTCAAAGATATTTATTGCTCAACGTTCTCTAACGTTAAAGTCGCGTCAGATACTGTTATATCAACATTTAAGAAGCCTTATGTTCAAGTCTTAGCTTATCCGCAACCATTGCGATAAACTCGGAATTCGTAGGTTTTGCTTTTGACATCGATACAGTATAACCAAATAAGGACGAAATAGAATCAATATTCCCACGGCTCCAAGCCACTTCAATTGCGTGACGGATTGCGCGCTCGACACGACTTGCTGTTGTATTATATTTCTTTGCGATATCTGGATATAATACTTTCGTAATAGATCCTAGTAATTCGATATCATTGTACACCATAGAGATTGCTTCTCGTAAGTACATGTACCCTTTAATATGAGCGGGTACACCAATTTCATGAATGATACTTGTAATACTCGCATCTAAGTTTTTCGGTTTTCCATCGATCGTTGTTGCTGATCGGAAAGATGGTAATGGACGTTTAATGGTAGCATTTGCTTTACCACTCACTTGACGAATATGACTCGTTAAATTCTCCATATCAAATGGTTTTAATATGAAATATGATGCACCTAAATCAACCGCTTTTTTCGTCACATCTTCTTGTCCAAACGCTGTCAACATAATAACGCTAGGTTGTCTTAACCTTTCAATATGTCGCATTTTCTCTAGCACAGCTAGACCATCTAAATGTGGCATAATAATGTCTAAAACGAGTACATCAGGCTGCTTGTCTGTCAATAAGTTTAAACATTCTTGACCATTGTAAGCAGTTCCGATTACTTCCATATCATCCTGAGCAGCAACATAGCTCTCTAGCATTGATACCAATTCTTTATTATCATCCACAAGACATACTTTAATTTTCTCCACAGTTTTTCCTCCCTTACCGAATCGATTCTTCCGACATGTGTAAGCTTCTAGGCTACATGAATTGTTCGACAATTGTGTGAAAATTCCCTTTTAAAGTTTCTTACTTTCCGATAAAAACACAAAAAAATATATTTATCGCCCATTTACTTTCTTTCGCAACACATTCCATCATAGAATTACAACGAAACGTTCAACCCTTTTCTTATATTTTACAACAAAAAACAGCTCTTGCGGAGCTTTTACAAAATTTCAACGAATTTTTCAATAGAAAAGCGAGCTAATATGCATTAGCTCGCTTTTTTCTCTTGATCATAAATATTAATTCCAGCCTCATGTAACATCCATTCAATATGAACACCGTATCCTGACGTTGGATCATTTACAAATACATGTGTAACAGCACCAATTACTTTCCCATTTTGTACAATCGGACTTCCACTCATCCCTTGTACAATACCACCCGTTTTTGCTAGTAAACGTTTGTCTGTCACTTTTATAACCATACCTTTTGTAGCTGGGAACTTTTGCGGTACCGTACTAACAACTTCAATATCAAACGCCTCAACTTTATCTTGATCAATAACTGTTAATATTTTCGCTGGTCCTTCTTTTACTTGATGGGATAATGCGATAGGCATTGCTTTATCCATTATGCCGTTTGTCATATTTGTATTTAATTTCCCGAAAATACCATACGGGCTATTTACTGTAATATTACCAATCACTTCACGATCCGGTGAAAATCTTGCTAATTTTTCTCCTGGATTCCCGTGACTCCCTCTTTCAATAGAGGTTACGGTCGAGCGCATAATTTGTCCATCTTCTACTTGAATTGGTTTTTTTGTATCATTATCAGAAATGACATGACCAAGTGCCCCGTATTTCATGGAACCCGGATGAACAAATGTCATTGTTCCAATTCCAGCTGCCGAGTCACGAATATATAAACCAATACGATAAGACGATTCCCCGCTGTCTTTTTGTGGTGTTAACTTAGTGCGAATGTATTTTCCATCTCTTAGCAAAACAAGATTAAGCGGTTCACCTGTTTCTCCACTATTATGAATAAATGGTGCTACATCACTCATTCTTTCAATTGTTTTCCCATTAATTGCAGTAATCATATCCCCAATCTGTACACCAGCTGTTTCACCAGGAGATACTTTACCCTTTTCAGTTTGAATTAAATGATGGCCTACAACAAGTACACCTTTTGTGTTCAATTTCACACCAATCGATTGTCCACCGGGGATAACTTTAAAATCTTTCAATACTTTTACATTTACTTTTTTCACTGGAAAACCAGCGAGTTGAAACACCATATCAGCTTCACCATTTTGGTGAGAATTCACCATAAGCTCTTGTTCATTTGAACTTACTGTAAATACATTACGATTTGTAGATGAAGCCTTAAAAACTGGTAATGATGCTATTTCTGATTGTTGTCCTTCAAAAACAACAAGTTGTTTCGGGGATGAAATAAACGTTCGAAGCGGTTTAAAACATCCAATAAAAACTAAAGAAACAAGGAGACAAAGACCTATTATTTTTCGAAATCTTTCTAATTTCAATTTGTTCACTCTCCTCGCTCCTACCCCACATTCAGCCTCTTGGCTTCACTTTTTAATCTCTCCTTGCAGTGCTTTATTTATAACCGGAAGAATTAAGAAATCATCATTTGAGAAAAAAAGCTATCCATTACTGGATAGCCTCTGCTGTCTGTTTGAAATGATGTGCTTGCGTAAGTAACTCTTTCGCATGTTCTGTCGTTAAATCTGTAATTTCTACACCAGAAATCATCCGAGCAATTTCTGTTACTTTTTCATCCGTACTTAGCACCGTAACAGATGTAATCGTCCGATCATTCGCCACTTGTTTTCTAATAAATAAATGCGAGTCCGCCATTGAAGCTACCTGAGGTAAGTGCGTAATACAAAGTACTTGCGAGTTTACCGATACACGATAGATTTTTTCCGCAATAGCCTGTGCAACCCGACCACTCACACCTGTATCCACTTCATCAAAAATAACTGAAGCAACACCTTGATGCTTAGAAAAAATACTTTTTAAAGCCAAAATAATACGAGATAACTCTCCGCCAGAAGCAACCTTTGAAAGCGGCTTTAACGGTTCACCAGGGTTCGTTGAAATATAAAACTCCACGTGATCATAGCCATCCGCCGTAAGTTTCACCGGTGTTCCTTCTACAAGAGGTTCTTCTGCATTTCCTTCCCTCTTCATTATTCTCACTTCAAATTTCGTTTTTTCCATATATAATTCTTTTAATTCTTGATGAATAGCGTTTGTAAGATGGTCTGCCAGTTCATGACGCATATCACTTAACAACGTTGCTTCTTTTAAAATAACACTTTCTAATTCCTTTAGCTGCTTTCTCGTCGTTTCAATATGTACGTCTTTATTTTCAATTGTAAAAATTTCTTGTTCAATTTTATCAGCATACGCTAAAATCTCTTCTACAGTATTTCCATACTTTCTCTTTAACATACGGATTTCATTCAACCTTGTTTCAATTTCATCTAAACGTTTCGGATCATATTCCATCATATCTAACTTTTCTCTAAGCTGATATGCAACTTCTTCTAATAAGTAATAGCTATTTGCAATTGAATCATGGTTTTCTTGATACGCCTCATCTAAATGCGTAATACTCTCCATTTGGCTCATTGCATTCCTTACATGATCTAACCCTTGGCTGTCCCCACTCAACGAACGATACGCATCCCCTAACGCTTTATAAATCTTTTCAAAATTGGATATTTTCAATCGTTCCTCAGTCAATTCATATTCTTCATCCATTTTTAAATCTGCCTTACGAATTTCTTCATGTTGGAATTGAATTAAATCTAGACGATGAGCCATTTGTTGTTCATTTTCACTTAAAGATTTCAACTGTTTTTTTAATTTTTCATAGTCTCCGTATACGTTCTGATATATGTCTAATTGCTTAACAATACGATCTCCATCAAAATGATCTAGCATAAACATATGACGCTCTTCATTCATTAAATCTTGCGTTTCATGCTGTCCATGTATATCAACAAGCGTTTTTCCAATCTCTTTTAATATACTAAGTGTAACAAGCTTCCCATTTACACGGCATACACTTTTTCCGTTCGCAGCGATATCACGTTTCAAAATAATCATGCCGTCTTCTATTTCTATATCTAATTCTTCTGCCTTTGCAATACACGGATGCTTATCATCTTCTACATAAAATAAACCCTCTATTTCAGCCTTTTCTGTTCCATATCGAACAAACTCCGCTGAACCACGGCCGCCAACAAGCAAACTAATCGCATCAATAATAATCGATTTTCCGGCTCCTGTTTCACCACTTAAAACGGTTAAACCTTTTTGAAAAGAAATATTTAATGCCTCAATAATAGCAAAGTTTCTGATCGATAATTCCGATAACAATGCCCCATTCACCTCGTTATAAACTAATCCCCTACTAAGGGCTTTTTTTAAGTACTCTTCATTCAAATAGTTATACTGTATGTTTATATGTATAAATTACTCATCTAACCCGCTCCATTGTACCAAACATTTGTTTTACGGGTCAATCCACCTATTTTCTAACTTTATTTAAAGAAAATATTATATTGCATTTAATAATTCATATTTTAACCAATAAAAATATCTTGTTTACTTTCCACTTTACAGAGGAAAGTAAACAAGATTTTTTTGTTACAGCATATTTAAGAAACGATCAGAGACAACACCTGTATCTTCAGGTGTACGGCAAATAATTAAGCAAGTATCATCACCACAAATGGTTCCGATAATCTCATCCCACTCTAAATGATCAATAAGTGCCCCAAGTGAATGAGCGTTACCAGGCAATGTTTTTAGCACAAGCATATGTCCTGCCGTGTCTAATTTTACAAATGAATCCACTAGATTTCGTTTTAATTTTTGCAACGGGTTAAATCGTTGATCTGCTGGTAAGCTATATTTATAGCGTCCATCATGTAATGGCACCTTAACTAAGTGCAGTTCTTTAATATCGCGCGATACTGTTGCTTGCGTTACATTAAATCCCTCATTACGTAAAATATCAACTAGTTCATCTTGTGTTTCAATTTCTTTGTTCGCAATAATTTCCCTGATTTTAATATGGCGCTGACCTTTATTCATACATTTGCACCTCACACTATCTCTTACCACAGTTTAAACATTGGTATACTTCACTTATTTATGTTAACGTATAATTCGTTTCTTGTACACAATTGTTTTTACAATCATTATACAATTACAACAAAAAGAGGAACAACATATGTTATTCCCCTTTCCCTTTTTGTTTTAGAACGTCATGTGCTTCTGTAACAACTTGCTCAATAGAAACCGGCGAATGGTTTTCGCCATTCTCACGCTCTCCATGCCATTTTAGATGGATTAAAAATTCAATATTACCATCCCCGCCCGTAATTGGCGAGAATGTTAAACCTTCGACATCATAGCCTTCCTTCAGAGCAAAATCGACAATCATTTCCACGACAGCTTCATGTACTTTTCTATCACGAACAATGCCTTTTTTCCCAACTTGTTCTCGTCCAGCTTCAAACTGCGGTTTAATTAATGCAGCTACGTCACCATTTAACATAAGCATTGTTTTTAAAACCGGCAATATTAGCTTTAATGATATAAATGAAACATCGATACTTGCAAACTGAGGTAAACCGCGCTCTAAGTCTGCCGGTGTCACGTAACGGAAGTTCGTTCGTTCCATCACAACAACACGCTCATCTTGACGCAATTTCCACGCAAGTTGATTATAGCCTACATCTAATGCATAAGATAACTTCGCTCCATTTTGAAGCGCACAATCTGTAAAGCCACCAGTTGATGAACCAATATCTATCATAACTTTATCTTGTAAATCAAGTTGAAATGTCTCTAATGCCTTTTCAAGTTTATAACCACCACGGCTTACATATGGCATAACTTGCCCTTTCACCGTAATCTCTGTATCTTGTGAGATTTTCTCTCCTGGCTTATCGAGTCTCATTTCATTCGCATATACGAGCCCTGCCATAACAGCACGTTTAGCCTTCTCGCGCGTTTCTATAAGTCCTCGCTCTACTAATAGTACATCTACTCTTTCTTTTTTTACGCTCATTTGTTACGCCCTTTTTTGTTTTGATGGAATCATTGTATGAATACGGTCTACAACAGCATCTGTCGTTAAACCAATTTCTTCTAATAATTTTGTTACACTACCATGCTCTATGAAACGGTCTGGAATACCCATTCTTTCAATTAATGCACTGTGGTATCCATTTTCAGATGCAAATTCAACTACTCCTGTTCCAAAACCTCCGATTAAACACGCTTCTTCAATCGTTAAAATCGGTATATTTTTCCCTAAAAGCTCATGTAAATATGCTTCATCCATTGGTTTAATAAAGCGAGCATTCACTACTTTGACTGAAACTCCAGCCTTTTCAAGACGCTCAGCTGCTTCCATTGCCATCGGGATTGTCGTACCAAACGTTAAAATTGCTGCTTGTGTGCCTTCTTTTAACGTTTCCCATGAACCAATTGGAATCGCCTTTAATTCTTCATCCATATGAACGCCAAGTCCATTACCGCGCGCATAACGCAAAGCAATCGGTCCATCTTCATATTGCATCGCCGTATAAACTAAATGTTGACCTTCATTTTCATCTTTCGGCATCATAAGCACCATATTCGGCAAGTGACGTAAAAACGCGATGTCAAATACCCCTTGATGCGTTTCACCGTCTGCTCCTACTAATCCAGAGCGATCTATTCCAATGAAAACATTTAAATTTTGACGACAAATATCATGAACAACTTGGTCATATGCTCTTTGTAAAAATGTTGAATAAATTGCTAAGAATGGCTTCATCCCTTGTGTTGCCATACCAGCCGCCATTGTTGTAGCATGCTGTTCCGCAATACCTACATCAATCATGCGATCCGGAAATTCTTTTTGGAATTTCTCAAGTTTCGATCCAACAGGCATTGCAGGCGTAATTGCAACGATACGTTCATCCGTTCTTGCTAGATTAAGTACAGTATCACTAACAACAGCACTCCATGCTGGTGCAACTTCCTTCGGTTTAACGAAGTCACCTGACTCGATTTTATACGGTCCTGTTCCATGCCAAGTTCCAATAACGTCACTCTCAGCTGGTTTATAACCTTTTCCTTTTTTCGTAATTACATGAACAAGTACTGGGCCTTTTGTTTTCTTTGCATATTGCAACGTTTCGAATAACTTTTCATAATCATGCCCATCGACCGGACCTAAATATGTAAAGCCTAATTCTTCAAAAAAGACGCCTGATACTAGTAAATATTTTAGACTATCCTTTATTTTCTCTGCTGTCGCAGCAACTTTCCCGCCAACTGCTGGGATTTTCTTCAATATATACTCTAATTCATCTTTTACCCAATGGTACTTCCCTGCGGTACGTAAACGACCAAGTACATTATGAAGCGCACCGACGTTTGGTGCAATTGACATTTCATTGTCATTCAAAATAACAATCATGTCCGTTTTTTCATGACCAATATGGTTTAATGCCTCTAAAGCCATTCCGCCTGTTAATGCACCATCGCCAATGATTGGTATAACGTATTCTTCCGTTTTCTTTAAATCACGCGCTAGAGCCATTCCCATTGCAGCAGATAATGACGTCGAACTATGACCAGTTTCCCAAACATCATGCTCACTCTCGCAGCGTTTTGGGAAACCACATAGACCTTGGTATTGCCTTAATGTGCCGAATTCTTTCGCACGCCCTGTTAAAATTTTATGTACATAGGATTGATGTCCTACATCCCATAAAAACTTATCTTTCGGACTATCAAATAATTTATGCAGAGCAATTGTGAGTTCTACTACACCTAAATTAGGTGCAATATGTCCACCTGTTTGAGAGAGCTCTTCAATTAAAAATTTACGAATATCCTCACTCAATCCCTCTAGTTCGCTAATAGACATATCTTTCAAAAAACTAGGGTTTTGAATTTGCGTTAGATCCACACGGATCACTCACTTTCATTTCATAATCTGTCAACATGTCAAATATTATAAGAAATATTTACACAACACAAGAAATTCTCTTTCTATTCTTTTTATCTTGTCCTGCTTTCAGAAAACACTTCCATTTTTTTCACTTATCATATTATACATCATATTTCTTTACGCGATGAAAAAAATAGCCGCTAACACGAAGTGATAACGGCAATGTAATCTACATATATTTTTGCCAATAACAAGAAAAGAAAAACCTTTTCCTACATTTATATCATAAAATGATGAATGACTCAACAAATGAAAACGCTGTTATATTAGTTATTACGTTTTGCGATCAAATCACAAATAGATAGTAAATATTCATCTTGTAATTGCAAGGAGCTAATAGAATCTTTTGCTTTTGCAATTTTTTCCTCTAAAATAGATTTTGCTCTATCTACAGTAAATAACGTCGTATATGTACTCTTTTCATTAGAAACATCACTACCAATCGGTTTTCCAATCTCTTCTTCGATGCCTTCTACATCCAAAATATCATCTCTAATTTGGAAAGCTAGACCGATATATTTCGCAAATGCAAGTAACTTCTCTTCCTGCTCTTCTGTAGCATCAGAAAGTATCGCTCCTGCAAGTACAGCAAACTCAAGCAGTTTACCTGTTTTATGCTTATGGATGTACTCTAATTCATTAATTGTAAGTCGTTTTCCTTCAGCTTCCATATCTGCCACTTGTCCAGCAACCATTCCTTCAGGTCCTGCTGCTTTCGCAAGCTCAAGTACAAGTCTTACTTTCTTTTCAGCAGAGATTTCTTTATGCTCATATGCCATAATGACTTGAAAAGCATATGTTAACAAACCATCTCCTGCTAAAACTGCCATTGCTTCACCAAATACTTTATGATTTGTAGGCTTTCCTCGTCTTAGATCATCATCATCCATACAAGGTAAATCATCATGAATTAACGAATATGTATGAATCATTTCAAGGGCACAAGCTGCACCCACTCCAAGATTTTTTTCTTTCCCAAACGCTTGTAACGTTGCAAATAAAAGTAACGGGCGGAGACGTTTCCCACCCGCTTCCAAAGAATATGCCATCGCTTCACGAAGCACATTTGGACATTGTAATTCATTTGCATAGCTTACAAGCTTTTCTTCTACGAAAGTTTTACTCTCTTTCAAAAAAGCATCAAAAGCTATATGTGTCACTATGCTTCATCTCCTAAAGCAGTAAACGGTTTAAGCTCTCCATCTTCCCCAAGGATAACTGCCATTTGTTCTTGTACATCTTTCAATTTCTCATCACAAAGCTTAGATAATTCCATGCCTTCTTTAAAATAAGAAATCGCTTCCTCTAAAGGTACATCACCTTGTTCAAGCTTAGAAACGAGGTGCTCAAGCTGCGAAATCGCTTCTTCAAAGCTTAACTTATTTTCCATTATTCAATTCACGCTCCTCTATGCTTGATACGCTACAATCTAGTATTCCATCTTGTAATTGAACTGAAACAGCATCTCCAAGGCTAACATCTTTCACGCTTTTTAATACTTGTTTCTCTTCATCGTATACAAGCCCATACCCTCTCATCATTACTTTAAGCGGGCTTAATACCTCAAGCTTTTGAGCCGCTCTCACAAATACGAACTCCTTCGTTTGAAGTAATGTTTGCATTTCACGTTGCAACTGCTTTTGCAACGTTTCAATTGCCGTTTTCGTTTGTATAATTTTTTGAGATGGGTGGTGCTTTTCTAAATAAAATGAAAGTTGCTTTAATTGATTTACTTTTTTATCTATATAACGCTCTTTCGCTAAAACAAGTTGTTCAAGAGCCCTGTCTAACTGCTCTTCTTTTTGTTCATACACTTGCCTTGGATAACGGAACGCATAAGATTTTTGTAACACTTGCAGTTTTTCTTCTTTTTTATGTACTCTCTCTCTCATTGCTCTTTGCAATCTCAGAGTTCTTTGTAATACCTTTTCTTGTAACTCTATAATATTAGGTACCGCCAGCTCAGCTGCTGCAGTCGGTGTTGGTGCACGTAAATCCGCGACAAAATCTGCGATTGTAAAATCTGTTTCATGGCCTACAGCCGAAATAATCGGAATCTCACTTGTAAAAATTGCTCTTGCAACTACTTCCTCATTAAAGGCCCATAATTCTTCAATAGAGCCTCCACCACGTCCAACAATTAAAACGTCAATATCTCCCATTTCATTCGCTGTACGAATCGCTTGTACAATCGAGGGAGCTGCTGACTCCCCTTGTACAAGTACTGGAAACACAATAACATTCCCAATTGGGTAACGACGTTTAATCGTTGTAATAATATCACGAATTGCTGCTCCTGTTGGCGACGTGATTACACCTATTGTTTTAGCATACGGAGGAATTATTTTTTTATAAACTTGAGAAAACAACCCCTCTTCCTCTAAACGAACTTTTAACTGCTCATAAGCTAAATGCAAGTTTCCAATTCCATCAGGCTGCATGTCTTGAATATAAATTTGATAAGAACCACTCGCCTCGTAAACAGAAATCTTTCCTTTTACAAGTACTTTCATTCCATTTTCCGGTCTGAATTTAATGTTACGATTATGACCCGCAAACATAACCGCTGCAATTCTTGCATTTTCATCTTTCAATGTAAAATACATATGACCACGACTATGATATTTAAAGTTGGAAATTTCTCCTTTTAACCAAACAGACTGCAAATGCGGATCATACTCTATTTTTGTTTTAATATAGCGTGTTAATGCTGTAACGGTTAAATATTGTTTCTCCATTGCTCTCTCCTCATAGCCGATTCAACTTATTTACAAACAACACCTGCACGCTTTGCGGACTCAACAGTGTTGTGAAGAAGCATTGTAATAGTCATTGGACCGACTCCTTTTGGTACAGGTGTAATGTATCCTGCAACGTCTAATACATTGTCAAAATCAACATCACCACAAAGTTTGCCTGTTTCTAAACGGTTAACACCAACATCAATTACAACTGCACCTTCTTTAATATAATCAGCTGTTACCATTTTCGCTCTTCCAACAGCTACGATTAAAATATCAGCTAACTTCGATAATTCTTTTATATTTTGCGTCTTTGAATGACAATATGTGACAGTTGCATTTTCATTTAAAAACAGTTGTCCCACCGGTTTACCAACAATATTACTTCTTCCGATTACAACAACATGTTTTCCAGAAATATCAAGATTTGTTTCTTTTACTAATTCCACAATACCGTGCGGTGTACATGGAAGGAATGTATCTTGTCCCGTCATCATACGTCCAACGCTGATTGGGTGAAATCCATCTACATCCTTTTCAGGTGAAATTCTTTCAATGATAGCTTTTTCTTCAATATGTTTTGGTAAAGGTAATTGTACTAATATGCCATTAATACGGTCGTCTCCATTTAAGCGATCGATTTCAGCAAGCAAACGCTCCTCAGTAATCGTTTCAGGAAGTTCAATTAGCTCTGAATAAATTCCTACTTGCTCACAGCCCTTTTCTTTTCCTTTTACATAAGAACGCGATGCTGGGTCTTCTCCAACTAAAATAACTGCTAATCCTGGTACAATCCCTTGCTCTTTTAACTTCACAACTTCTTCTTTCAATTGTGCTCGTTTTTTCTCCGCAACTTCATTTCCTTTGATGATTACTGCTACCATTTTAAGATTCCCCCTTAAAGAAATTACAGTGTATCTTTTATATTAGATAAAACGCCGTTAATAAAACGACGAGATTCCTCATCCCCAAATGTTTTTGCAATTTCAATCGCTTCGTTAATTGTTACATTGTGTGGAATTTCTTCCATGTATTTCATTTCATACACAGCTACACGTAAAATACTGCGATCAACAATACTAATACGCTCAAGCTTCCACTTCTTTAAATTTTGACGAATTGCTGCGTCAATCTCTTCTTTGTTGTCTACAAATCCTACAACAAGTGATTCTAGAAACTCATTTGTTTCTTCACCTTCATCTAGCGTATTTTCCACCGCTACTTTCGGTTCTAATTCACCTGTAATATCCATTTGGTATAATGCTTGCATAGCTCTTTCTCTAGCCGTCCTACGTTTCATTGTAACTCTCCTTTATACTTCAAGTCTTTCCTTATGCTTTGTTATATTATTATAATTTATAAGCCGTCAATTCACTTACTCTTGTAGTTTTCATTGATTTTCCAACCTTATAATACAATGATAATAACACAATTTATCGTTTCACACACGGGGTACAAGGCTGAAAAATAATAAAAAGATTAACTTCAAGTTCCATATCTTATCACAATGTACGTTTTTTGGAAAAATGAAACATTCTCTTTTATGTTTCTTATTTTTTGAAATAGTATAATAATTTAGAGGTTTTTAATTTGTGAAGAAATGAAACGATAAAAAAGGCACCTATGTTACTAGGCACCTTTTTCACTCTTACACTGGTTCGATTTCTGTTTTTTGTGTTTCGAATGTTACGCCAACGATGTGAACATTCACTTCTTTTGGCTCAAGTCCTGTCATTGTAAAGAGTGCCTGGCGTATATTGTCTTGAATTTTTTGTGCAACAACTGGAATTGCTACACCAAAATACATAACAACATAAAGGTCAACAATAATATCTTCGTTTGCTAGCTCAACCTTTACACCTTTACCGTGATTTTTCTTACCTAACTTCTCAACAACATCTGTAGCAAAATTACCACGCATTGCCGCTACACCTTCTACTTCAGCAGCTGCAATACCTGCAATTACTTCGATTACTTCTGGTGCAATTTCTACTTTTCCAAGAGTTGTATCTTGACCCATATCTAACATATGTTCAGCCATGAAAAAAACCTCCTTTAATGTATCACTGCGTCACAAGTTCATGCTCTTCCAAAAATTTCGTGTTAAACTCACCTTTTACAAAATCAGGATGATCTAGCAATTGCAAATGGAACGGGATTGTTGTATGTACGCCTTCAATGACAAACTCACTGAGTGCTCGCTTCATTTTTGCAATTGCCTCTTCACGTGTTTTTCCGTGAACAATTAATTTAGCAACCATCGAATCATAGAAAGGTGGAATTGAATATCCCGGATATACAGCTGAATCGACGCGAATACCAAATCCGCCTGGTGGCAAGTACATTTCTACTTTACCTGGAGATGGCATAAATTTTTTGGCAGGGTTTTCCGCATTAATTCGACATTCAATTGCCCAGCCATTAAATTGTACTTCTTCTTGCTGTAACGATAACTTTTCTCCAGAAGCAACACGAATTTGTTCTTTAATTAAATCCATCCCTGTTACCATTTCTGTAACTGGATGCTCAACTTGAATTCTCGTATTCATCTCCATGAAATAAAAGCTTTTCGTTTTATATTCATAAATAAACTCAACCGTACCAGCACCTGTATAATCAACCGCTACCGCTGCTTTAACTGCTGCGTCACCCATTTGCTGACGAATATTTTCATCAAGTGCAGGTGATGGACTTTCTTCTAATAGTTTTTGCAAACGGCGCTGAATTGTACAATCACGCTCTCCCAAATGAATGGCATTTCCATGTGTATCTGCCATTATTTGAATCTCAACATGGCGGAAATCTTCAACGTACTTTTCTAAGTATACACCAGGGTTCCCAAAAGCGGTACTAGCTTCTTGCTGTGTAATTTGAATTCCTTTTACAAGCTCTTCTTCATGGCGAGCAACACGAATACCTTTTCCGCCGCCACCTGCAGTCGCTTTAATAATAACTGGATATCCAATTTGATTAGCAAGCTCGATCGCTTCTTCGGTATTTTTAATAATCCCTTGTGAACCTGGTACAATCGGAACCCCTGCTTCTTTCATTGTATCACGTGCAACGTCTTTTGTGCCCATCTTTGAAATAGCTTCTGGGCTTGGACCGATAAAAATCAAGTTACACTCACGGCACAATTCTGCAAAATCCGCATTCTCTGCTAAAAATCCATATCCCGGATGAATTGCATCACAACCTGTTAATTTCGCAACACTAATAATGTTCGTCAAATTTAAATAGCTTTCTTTCGAAATCGTTGGTCCAACACAATACGCTTCATCTGCAATTTGCACATGAAGTGACTCTTTGTCTGCTTCTGAATAAATTGCAACTGTTTCAATATCCATTTCTTTACAAGCTCGAACAATTCGTACAGCAATTTCCCCACGATTGGCTATTAATACTTTTTTTATCATCACAAAGACTCCCTTATTACGCTTTTACAAGAAATAGCGGTTGTCCATACTCAACAAGCTGTCCGTTATTAACAAGAATTTCAACAATTTCGCCCTCTACATCTGCGTCAATTTCGTTAAATAATTTCATAGCTTCAACAATACATACGATAGAATCTTTCGATACTTTGTCCCCAACACTTACATATTGAGGTGTATCAGGCGAAGAAGAGGAATAAAATGTTCCTACCATCGGTGATGTGATTTTATGTAGGTTTTCATTTTGAACAGCTGTCTTCTCTTCTTGTTTTGGCACTTCTACTTGTGCTGCCGCTACTGTTGTTTCTACTTCAACAGGTGCTGCTGGTTGCATGACTTGTTTCGTTACGGGTGCTTGCACAGTAACTACTTCATTACCACGTTTTTTCATTTTAATTGTTGTACCGTCTTTTTTGTATTCAAATTCATCAATATTAGAGCTATCAATTAATTTAATTAATTCACGAACTTCTTGAATTTTAAACATGTAAAATCCACTCCCATACTCTTGTTTGTCCCGTTTTTACAGATTCTCATCACTAAAACTAGATTGACTGTAAAAATACGATGTATTCTATTAGAAAATTTATTTCATTTACTAATAGAAATATTTACTATTCCCATCTTACGATAAATTTTTTAAACATTCCAATTTATATTTCTTTGTAATAAATCGAAACTCCTGTAAAAATATTATTCCACTAAAAAATTATTACCTAGTAATAATACCAAGTTTCACACAAAATTGGCAAGACCACTTCCTAAAAAAACATTTTTCACTTTTTCAAAACTTCACATTGTAAACACGTAATTCCCTAACCACTCTTCTTTTTTCTAAGATAAAAAACATATTTTTACCAAATATTATTTTTTTGTTTACGTGCCGTTCATTCTTCCTTCATATAAGAATAGTATGTTCAAAGTGTATAAAATTTATTGTAGTGAGGTGTGGACATATGATATGGCTCATTCTATTCTTACCTGCCGTAGTGATTTGGGCATTGGTCCTCTTCATCCACGTCAAATCTGGAAAAAGTAATCACCATTATCATGAACCATTAATCTTTTACTCACAGCGTATTTCCCCGTTTCCAATTGAAAAGACTAAATACAACAACAAAGATGAAATAGAAAAAAGCTATCGAAATCGATAGCTTTTTCTATTATTCTTTTATCTCATTTGAAACAGCAACACCTATTATAATTTCAATTTATTTTACTGATGGGTCAAATTTCACACCTACATCTTTTGAACCACCTTCACTTCTTACAAGCTGAATAATTTTATTCGCTTCTTTTTGTGAATGCTTTGCCGCTTTAACTGTCACTCTAATGTCAGTTCCATCAGCTCTTACAAGAGCGTCTTTATATCCACCTTGAGACTTAATCACTGTTTCAAGTAATTCTTGCTTCGTTTCCATTGTAGTGATTGCATCTAGATTATCTTTCGCTTTACTCTTTTCTTCTGCTGAAGATTTTGATGAATTCATTACACCTTGTAATTTTTCTTTCTCTGCACTACGCTGATCTTCCATTTGCATACGTAAAGCTGTGAAATTCTCATCGCTTGATTGAACTGATACGTTAGCATCCTTTTTACTTGTCTCTTTTTTAGCATTCTCTTTTTTGTCTGTTTCTTTATTTGTAGTTTCCTTACTTGTATTTTCTTTTGTTGTTTCTTTATTTGTAGTTTCTTTCGTTGTTTCTTTTGTGACTGCTTTGTCAGCACCTTGTTTTTCTTGTCCCATCTTTTCACCCACTGTTGGTGCTGCAGTATTTTTATTCTCAGGAGTTGTCACGTAATAAACAGATAGTACAACAACTAAACTTAACATCGTTAATAGCCAAACTGTTTGTTTTTTTAACACTTTATTTCCTCCCTATCAATTTTTCGGTGATACTGAAACGCGATGAGCTGGCACATCTAACAATCGCGTCACAGCCTCTTTTACCATTGCTTTTATTTGTATATTATCCACTCCCTTTGCTACGACAAGAACACCTCGTACTTTCGGTTTCTCTGTTCGTAAAACAATTGGAGTTTCTTTATCCCCTTCACGTATAATGACTGTTTTTTCATCAAGAGACTCGTCCTCTACTTCTCTTTTCCCACCTGTTTTATCAGTTTCACCTGTTGTTTGTGAACGCTTTACTGTATTTTTCTCTAGTATTTTTTCTTCAGATGAATCTAAGTTTACTTTAATCGTTACATCTTTTACTCCCGCTATCTCTTCTAAAGAAGCTTTCAATTCTTGCTCATACGCTTTTTCATATTTTTCTACATTTGACATATTATCGTTATTTTTTTGTCCGAAAGTTGCTACGTCCTTTTCTTGGTTTTGAGTTTTTTGTTCTTTAAACACAGGTACTTCTTCTTTTCCTGAAAAGAACTTACTAGAAAACATAAGCAAAATCCCAAGTATAAGTAGGACAAGTAAAAACTTAGGTGTTACCTTTTTTCCCTTCTCATTACTTTCTTTTTCATCCCCATTTAATAAGTTGCGGAAAAATGAGAACTTCGAATTTTTATCTTTATTGTCCATTTACTCTACCTGTCCTCCCTTCCATTTGAACTTGGATTTGTTTATCCTCTAGTTGCCACCTGCTTGAAAAGAAACCTTTCATTTCTACATTCGTTTCTTCTATTTTTTTTGGAGGTTCTTTCGTATTAATTTCAACTGGCTTTACTGTTTCAATTGCATCATTTTTACTACGTTCTTTTTCTTTCAACGTCACAACAACAGATTGAATATCTTTCGCTGACTTTACTTCCCCTGCATGTTTCACTGCGACTATTTGTATTTCAGAGACTGTCATACCATACTTTTTCTCAAACTCTTTTCCTACGTCTTTTTTCATTTTGGTAGCCATCTCTTCTAAACTATATGCACGTGTTAGAGCTTGTATTTCTTTTTTCTTCGAATCTATCGAATTTTTTACCGATCCATCTGCTACGTACTTTTCTTCATTGAAATTTGCGATAACTTCATTTACATCTGTTTGTAACAACTTAAATAGAGGCGTTAAAATTAATACAACTAACAATAGACTTACAACGAATTTAACGTACTTTTGTAAATTTGAATTCGGAAGAATAAGATGAAGCATTGTCGCTAAGAGTAAAAAAACGATAATATTTCTAATCCACTCTGTAACAAATTGCATACTCTTCACCTCCTATCGCATCATGAGCGTAATGTTCCCCGCAGCAATAATAATCGTGATACTTAAAAAGAACATAAACGACACGATAGCTAAACAAGCAAATACGTAAATGATACTTCGTCCGATAATATCTAAACATTGAATAATTGCGCCTCCGCCAACTGGTTGCAATACTGCCGCTGCGAATTTATAAATAAATGCGATACAAAATATTTGAATCGCTGGAAAAGCGACAATTAAGCACAGAATGACGAGCCCGATAATCCCGACTGTGTTTTTTAATAATCCAGATGCACTAATAACGGTATCCGCTGCCTCAGTAAACATCCTTCCTACTACAGGAATGAAGTTTCCTGTTACAAATTTAGCAGTTTTCACAGCTATGCCATCAGCAACGGCTGAAGCGGTTCCTTGTACAGATAATACCCCTAAAAAAACCGTCAAAAAGATACCCATAATCCCAACACTAACGTTTTGCAAAAGCTTGGACAATTTCGTAACTTTATATTGATCACTCATCGTACTTACAATACTTAATATAGTTGCAAGTAATAAAAGTGGTAGAACAATATAATTCATAAGAAGACCACTCGTGTTCATTAAGAAAATGATGATTGGATGAAAAAACGCTACAGACACGACACCGCCACCGGTTGCAATGAGTGCAAGTAAAATTGGTAATAATGCTAGTATGAAATCTACCATTGTTTGTATCGTCTCTCTTGCATATGTCATAACAACATAAAAACTATTTAAAGCGAAAATAATAAGTACCATGTATACGACTGCATCCGCAATTTTACTTACACTACTCTTTGAAAAAGAAGATTGTAGTGATTGCAACAATGCACTGAAAATCGTAAGCATAATGAGCGTTCCAAGTAACTTTCCATTTGCAACAAGCTCGTGAAATAAATATTTTAATAGACCTATCATCCACTCTTTTATGGAGAACTCTTTTTCTCCCTTTACAAACTCCATAAAGCTTCCTTTTTGACTCTCTGGTAAATAGCCTCCGTACTTTGTAACAAGCCCGTCCCAAAATTGCTTCACATCTTCAATTCCGAGCTTATCCAATTGTTGATCAACGACGTTTGTTTCTATAGGAGAAGCTTGTACAACAATCGGTAAAGAAAAGAAAAGGAAGCAAGCAAATAGCAGCTTAGCTCCGAACTTCCTCAACATTCACTCCCCCTTATCCCGTAGGTAAAAATCCGAGAATTGTTTCAATTACAACCGTCAAAATGGGAATTGCCATAACGAGAATCAAAATTTTTCCAGCTAATTCAATTTTCGAGGCGATTGCACCTTGACCAGCATCTTTTGTAATTTGTGCACCAAACTCAGCGATATAAGCAATCCCTATAATTTTCAATAATGTTTCTACATATACGTTGCTAACCTTTGCTTCACTCGCCACTCTCTCAATCATTTGCAAGATAGAATGAATTTGATCGATTAAGAGAAGAAACATTACGCTACCAACGAACACAATAAATAACGATGTAATACTAGATTTATGCTGATTTAAAACAGCGGCTAAAAACGTAGCAACGAGGCCTAATCCGACAATTTGTATAATTTCGATTCGAACCGCCTCCTTTACTGGAAGAGAAAGACACTTTTAATCTTGTCGAACAGAGTATTAATTAAAAATGCAACATGAAATAAAATAACGACAAAACCGACAAGGATAACCCAATTTGCAATATCCTCTCGCTTTAATTCTTTTAGTACGGTATGAATGAAAGCTAAAACAATGCCGATTCCGGCGATTTGAAATATTAATCCAACATCAATGGACATCGCCTTTCTCCCCCCTATAGCAGTAAAATTACGATAAGTAGCCCTGCTAGCACTCCTAAACTCTTTATCATTTTTTCGTATTGTAGTTGTAAAGCTTTTGCTTCTCCTTCTTCTCTCTCCAAATGTGTAATACATAACCGAATATGTTTTTGTTGTGATTCACGATCATGTTGTCCAAGTGTTTCACCAAATTGTTGCAGTATTTCATACTCGGTTTGTTTAAACGCCGTTAATGTCCAGTTCTCTTTCAAACTATCGATCCAAGCCTCTCTAACTGTTTGTTCTCCGTTCTCTAGACGCCTCGCAAAGCTTTGAAATATCCAATTTAATGGCTTCGGCATTTGTTTAACCAATCGCTCAGCCGCTTCAGATAAAGGCGTGTGCCCATACATAATTTCCGCTTCTAATGATTGCAATGCCGCTTTCAATAATCTAAGTTGCCGCGGTCTCTCGCTGTATCGTTTAGCGTATGAAAATCCGAAAAAGGTACTGACCGCAACTATTAATACCGCACCAAATATTTTCACCATACGCCTTGAGCCTTTCTATGAGGTAATACTGGTTTTCCATCTCTGTCTTTCACTTGCATAACCGTTCCTGGTCCTCTCGCTTTTGACAATTCTACAAACCTATCAAATACACCAAGTTCCAGCACCGCCTGTAACGATGGACGTTTCACAACATCATCATAAGAAAATCCGTGTGCACTTATAAAAAGCTGAACGCCAGCATGCACCGCCTCCATAATCGCTTCACTATCTTCTTTACGTCCAATTTCATCTACAATTAATATGTCTGGACTCATAGAACGAATCATCATCATCATTCCTTCAGCTTTTGGACAAGCATCTAATACATCTACTCGCGTGCCAAAGTCATATTGCGGGATCCCTTTCACACAGCCCGCAATTTCTGATCGTTCATCCACAATTCCCACTTTACATGAAGGAATTTTCGAAGCACTCACACCTTGACTCATACAGCGTGCTACATCTCTTAAAAGTGTTGTTTTCCCCGTTTGCGGTGGACCAATTACCATCGTGTTTAACCATCGTGATTCATAAAGATATGGCAGGAGCGGCTCAGCAATCCCTATTTTTTGACGGGCAATACGAATATTAAAAGAAGAGACATCCCTAATCATTTTCACCGCACTTTTTTCTGTAATGACTTTTCCGGCTAGGCCAATTCTATGTCCTCCTCGTAGTGTCACATATCCACGTTTCAATTCCTCTTCCATCGTATAAATCGAAAATTGACTTAATTTATTCAATAAGTAGAGTGCATCTTCCGCTGTAGCGATATAGTCATAAAAAAACACTTCTCCATGTGCGATACACTCTAGCGGCCTTCCAATTCGAACGCGAATTTCTTCTAGAGCATCGTATTGCTTACAACCTTCAACTAACTGTTTCATCGTTTTCGGTAATACCTCTAATACTTCTTTCATAAGCTTCTCCCCACTATACTCGACTTACTATTTCAACAACGCGATAAAAATGCAGCCAATTCCAAGCGCTAGAAAAAAGAGTTTCAGGAAAGAAATTTCACTTGCTACACTCGCTATGCCAATTGTCATTGTTAAAATTAATACGGTCGGTCCAACAAACGCCAACATACCATTTATAAACAATGCTTTCTTCGCATCATTCACATAAAGCATAAGCAAAGCGGCGAATATTTCCGCGCTACCTGAAAACAACCGAAGTAATCCCATCACAAGCACGGATGTTTCCATTGCCGCTAGCCACTGTTTCATTCTCTCACCTTCTCCCATAACGGTTACTAGTTCCTTATTCTAAAAAAGAATATATTTGTACAACCATATGCAGAGGTTGTCTATTTCAGAAGTAAAAACATAATTTTCCTATTCCGATCTTATTAGAATCTGAATATTCTTATTTTTTATGATATATTTAATAGAAAAGGAGTATGGACGATGCAGCACGTTACTTTATTACCACTCGATTTTCGCTATGCAAATGTGATTTTCGAGCTATCAAGCAATCCACATGTAAAAAATGCATTAGGGATACAGGTAGAAAAAATCGAAGACACGAAGGCGTTTCTTCTTTTCGCAATAGAAGAAGAACGCCAAAAGAAGTCTTTATCCAGAATGATTGTAAATGAAAAAAATGAAATAATTGGCCTCACCACACTTAAACATATTAATTATGAGAAGAAGCAATCTCATATTGGTAGTTGGATTGGCTATCCATACTGGGGAAAAGGCTATAATGAGGCCGCTAAAAAAGAAATCTTCAAAGTCGCTTTCCTAGACTTACAACTCACATACGTATTCGCGGGTGCTAAAACGACTAACATTCGCTCTTTAAAGGCGCAAGAGAAACTACCTTATATTTCATTGCATGTGGAAAACAAGTTTCCCGGCGAACACGCTGCACTTGAGAAAGAAGTAAAGTCACCTTGCTCACTACATGTCGTATCACGCAAGAATTTTTTAAATTGGCTGGACGTACAAAATGAGGGGGGAAAACATGAAGGTATTGAAAATTAGTTTAACAATTGTAGTAGAATTAGCTATTATTTATCTTTTTTCAAAGATGGTCTCTTGGTCATTTATGGAGAGTTTTTTCCTTGGCAGCTTAGCAATATTTGCAATTACGTGGTTAATTATTATGAGTAACCATAGAAATAACATTACAGATCACGCAGTAAGTAAGACATTAACTGGTGTTGAAACTGGTGAAATAAAACCATTCCAAATCGTTTTCACTCCATATATCGCGGGTACTCTTTCACTTGTCTTAGTTAGTTTTGTTATAACTGCCATTTACTATCTACCCTACTTTCTATAAAAAAAGCACTCGTGATAATCACGAGTGCTTTTCTACTATGCACGAGAAACGTATTTACCTTCACCAGTGTTGATGATAAGCATTTCGCCTTCGTTAATGAAGATTGGTACTTGTACAACAAGACCAGTTTCTAATGTAGCTGGTTTTGTTACGTTAGAAGCTGTGTCACCTTTAATACCAGGTTCTGTCTCTGACACTTTTAATTCAACAGTATTCGGAAGTTCAACACCAAGTACTTCATCTTGGTATGTCATAATAGATACTTCCATGTTTTCTTTTAGGAATTTTAATTCGCGCTCAATTTGGTTTTCACCAAGTTCGATTTGCTCATAAGTTCCGTTATCCATAAATACGTGAGACTCACCACTCGCGTATAAGTATTGCATACGACGGTTTTCGATGTGTGCTTTTTCTACTTTTTCACCTGCACGGAATGTTTTCTCTTGAACAGATCCTGTGCGAAGGTTACGTAGTTTAGAGCGAACGAATGCAGCACCTTTACCTGGCTTTACGTGTTGGAAATCCATTACTTGCCAAAGGGCATTGTCCACTGAGATTGTTAAACCTGTACGAAAATCGTTTACTGAAATCATGTAAAAAAATCCTCCTGTGTATTACAAAATAATAAGTTCTTTTGGTGATTTCGTTATTACTTCATTACCTTCACTTGTTACAATGATATCATCTTCAATACGTACCCCGCCAACACCTGGAATATAAATACCTGGTTCTACTGTTACAGCCATACCTGGTTCAAGTAATGTATCAGAACGGAACGCTAAACCTGGTGCTTCATGGATTTCAAGACCGATTCCATGACCAGTAGAGTGTCCGAAGTATTCACCATATCCTTTTTCCGTTATGTAATCACGCGTTAATGCATCAGCTTCACGGCCCGTTAAACCAGCTTTAATACCGTTCACACCACGTAGTTGTGCTTCTAAAACGATATTATAAATTTCTTTTAATTTATCAGACGGTTCACCGACTGCAATCGTACGAGTAATATCAGAGCAATATCCTTTGTAATAAGCGCCGAAGTCTAATGTAACGAAATCTCCTTTTTCTATCACTTTTTCAGATGCCACGCCGTGCGGTAATGCCGAACGAAGACCTGAAGCAACGATAATATCAAACGAAGAAGATGTCGCTCCTTGTTTTCTCATGAAAAATTCAAGTTCATTTGACACTTCAATTTCAGATACTCCCGGGCGAATGAATGATAGAATATGCTCAAAGGCAGCATCTGCAATCTGTGCAGCTTCCTTTAATATCTTAATCTCTGAATCAGTCTTTATCAAGCGTAACTTTTCTACAAGCCCAGAAGTTGGGATAAATTCAGCTTCGATCGCTTCATTATGCGTTACGTAAGAGCTATATGTAAGAGTATCTTGTTCAAATCCTAGTTTTTGAATTCCTAGTTCTTTAACTTGTTTCGCAACTTCATCAAGAATTAATCCTGCATGCTGTACAATTTCATATCCAACCGCTTGCTTACTAGCTTGCTCTACGTAACGGAAATCTGTAATAAATAGAGCACGTTCTTTTGAAATTAGTACAACACCAGCTGTTCCTGTGAAATTCGCCATATATCTACGGCTATGTTCATTCGTTAATACGATACCGTCAATACCAGCCTCATCAAAAGCACTTCTTAATCTCTCGATCTTTCCCATTACTTTATGCCTCCCTCAATTTCTCCATTAATGCAAATAACGCTAGCTTATAGCCATAAAAACCAAATCCAACAATTTGTCCTGCACAAACAGCCGCCGTCACAGATTCGTGACGGAACGATTCACGCTGGTGAATGTTAGAAATATGTACTTCAATAACCGGAATCGAAACACTTGCGATAGCATCCCGAATCGCATAGCTATAATGCGTAAATGCACCTGGATTTAGAATGATTCCTTCATATATGTCATCAGCCTCATGAATAATATCAATAATAGCTCCTTCATGATTCGATTGAAAACATTCTAACTCCACTCCCATTTTCTCTGCTTCTTGTTTCATATCTGTTTCAAGCGTCGCTAACGTTCCTTCTCCATATACATTTACCTCTCTGACACCAAGGCGATTTAGGTTAGGACCATTTACGAGGAGTAACTTTTTCATTTTCTTAAAACTCCTTAATATTAAAGAATGTCTATACGACATTTTAACATACGAATCACTTATTTGAATAGTTTGTCTTCTCGAGCCCTTCTCCTCTATTTGTATTGTTCGCTTCGAATGCAACAGAGTATGAAATAAAGACACCATATAATATAAAGATACATGCTGTTGTTACAATTGTTCCTTTCGGTAAATGAAGTGCACTTTTTATAACTGGTGCCATTATCCCCATTCCCAAAAATAATAATGCCCACCAAAATAAACCGTATAGTATACCAGGTAGTACGCCTTCAAACTTTTTAAAAAGAGCTTTATAGAGCAAGGCCACTAAAATTGAAAGAAGTCCCATACAAACGATGCCTAGCATATTTCCCCAAACCCCTTCTTTCCAATCTCCAAACGCAAACGGTAAAAGGAAATAATTAGGTCCAGCTTCTGTAAACGAGAATATATGAAGGAAATACCATATACTTCCCCAAAACAAGCCTCCAAATAAACCAATTTGTACAAAGTTCCTTATCGTTGATTGTTCTTGATTCACATTGACACCTCCGCTCAATAGTATGCCCGAAACTATTTTGAAGCATGTTTAAATTCTGCGAAATTTGTCTATAAAAAGAATAAGAAATGTCCTACTCTCGTAACATTTCCCCTTGTCATCTGCTTGTATTTGTCGATAAAATAAAGGAAACTCGGTGATTGTCTCATTTCAAAATGGCAGGACCAAGTATGACAATTACCTCTTTTTCTACATAAGAGAGAAACAAATACAGGTTGGTGTTAACATGGCAGAAGAGTCAAAACAAATATATGGCGGGCAAGCAGTCATAGAAGGAGTTATGTTTGGCGGTAGAGAATATACTGTTACAGCGGTTCGTCGTAAAGATAAATCGATTGAATTTTATCGATTACCACGCGTTCGTAATAAAGCATTATCTATCCTAAAGAAGATTCCATTTATACGAGGTATTGCCGCTATCGTGGACGCAAGTGCGAATGGAGCGAAGCATTTAAACTTTGCTTCAGAACGATTTGATGTCCACCCAGAAGAAGATGAACAAATTGCAAATAAAAAAGAAGAACAATCAAAATTAACGATGATATTAGGAGTTGCAGCAGTTGGCGTTTTATCGTTCATATTCGGTAAAGTAATTTTCACAGCAGTTCCTGCACTATTAGCTGAACTAACGAGACCGATTTTCCCATCTCATACAGGGCAAATCATTGTCGAAAGTGTCATTAAGCTCATGTTATTATTGAGCTATATATACTTTATTTCTTTAACCCCACTTATTAAGAGGGTGTTTCAGTACCACGGTGCAGAGCATAAAGTAATTAATGCTTATGAGAATAATCTTCCACTAACTGTAGACAATGTTCAAAAGCAAACTCGCCTCCATTATCGCTGTGGCAGTAGCTTTATAATATTTACAGTTATTATTGGAATGTTTGTTTATTTCCTAGTTCCTACAGATCCACTTTGGGCAAGGGTAGTAAACCGAATTTTATTAATTCCAGTTGTTCTCGGCATTTCTTTTGAAGTATTACAATTTACCAATCGATTACGAGATGTCCCTGTTTTGCGAGTACTTGGATATCCAGGATTATGGCTGCAACTATTAACAACGAAAGAACCAACAGATGATCAAGCGGAAGTTGCAATCGCATCGTTTGAAGAATTATTACGTTTAGAAAACAAACAATAATTATTTAAAAATGGTGTTCAACTCCTTTCCTCATCGTTAATATACTAATTTTAATATATGTTTTTAGGAGGTGTCCCTTATGAACGGTCGTTCGTTTACATTCGCTATATTTGTGCTTATTATCGGATTAGCAATATTCGGCCTTGTTTCATCTGTTATTACAGATCCAATGGGAATATTGAAAAACATTGGTATCATGTTAGCTGTCGTCGGTATCTTTTACTTACTCTACAAAATGTTTACAAACTCTAGTGGTTCTGCAAATTCGCAAAGCTCATATAAGCGTGCAGCGAAACAATCGAACCGCAAACACGGGAAACAAAATGTAGCACCCCTAAGTAATTCTTTCTTGAAACGAAATGCTTCTGATGACAAGGGGAAAAAGGGTAATTCTCCATCGTTGAAAAGAAAAAGAAAACAATCTCATTTAACTGTCATTGAAGGTAAAAAAAACAAAAAGAAAGACCGTGCTTCCTTTTAGGAAATACGGTCTTTTTTTATCTCAATTAGTATGGGCAAATAATCAGTGGGGATGAGAAAAGCCCCGATTAATTAAAGTTTCACTTTATATATTGAAGTACTTCTTTCAAACTTTTTTCTTTCATACTTTCGATACGAAGGTGATGGTTTTCAAATTGTAGATTTCTTGTCACATCATTAGGTACGACGACACATTTTAATCCTGCTGCAATTGCTGCTTTCAATCCATTTAATGAATCTTCAAATACAACAGCTTCCGATGGTTCAACTCCTAATTCTTCTATCGCAACTTTATAAAGAGCGGGATCTGGTTTTACCTTCACGACATCTTCTCTCGTTTTAATCACTTCAAAATACTCTCTAATCTGTAGCTCTTCTAAAAAACGAACGACCCACTCTCTAGATGAACTGGAGGCTAATGCGATTTTTAATCCAACTTCTTTCGCTTCTTCTAAATATTCTTTTACACCGTCACGTGCTTTCGGTATTTTCATTTTTTCTTTATGTAAAGTTGTTACTTTTTCCTTTAATGTACGCTCATTAAACTTTTCTTTTAATTGCTCTTTTAAATATGCATAAAGCACTTCATCTGTCGTTCCAATACATTTTGCAAATTCCTCTAAAGGTAACTCGCCGCCGTATTCACGAACAGCATCTCTAAAAGAGTGAAACCATATTGTTTCTGTGTCCACAATTAATCCATCAAAATCAAAAATAATCGCTTTCATTATTCTCCCGTCCTTTTCGATTGAAATAAAAAAGGAAACGCCATACGTTCCCCTTAATTACTTTTCTCTTCATTTGCTTTTTGAACACCACGAAGTGTTTCTACTCGAACTTCATCTTGTTCAAAGTATTGTACTAAATCACCGATACGGTCAATTGATTCCCAACTTAAATGATGTTCAATTCCTTCTACATCATTATAAATTTTGCTTTCATCCACACCGATAATGCGCATAAACTGTTCTAACAATTCATGACGATATACGAGACGTTCTCCGATTTTTTTACCTTTTGATGTTAATACAAGCCCTCTATATTTTTCATAAATTAGATATTCGTCCTTGTCTAATTTTTGTACCATTTTTGTTACAGAGGATGGATGTACACTAAGCGCTTCAGCAATATCAGATACACGGGCATAACCCTTTTCATCAATCAACAAATAAATTTGTTCAATATAATCTTCCATACTAGGGGTAGGCATCGGTTTCCTCCATCCAATTTCATTTTGCTTATTCCGTACGAAGCAATCAATAAAATGATACACCAGAAAGAATAACGTGACAAGGTGGAAACGAGCCTAAATATATAAAACAAAAAAAGAATCCATATTCGCATACAGATTCCCCTTATGTAAAATATTGAATTTCTGCATCGGGAAAATACTCATATATATAACCTCGTATTGTTTCTTCTAATACTTCCACATCATCCTTTTGATATACATATTTTCCAATACCGTATCGTCCCCATTTATATTTCCGCTTCTCTTCATCCATTTCAAGTTTCGTATTTGGATAACGCTCTTGAATGACCTTTTTTGCCGGTTTCGTAAAGCGATGTTGAATTAATTCGAACGTTAAATTTGGTATCGTCATATCTTTTAACGCATTGTACAACCGTTCAAACAATTCACGGTACCCTTCTTCCCACCCTTCATGCATATAAATTGGCGCAACAATAAAACCAAGAGGGTAATTAGCCCCCGCCACTTTACGTGCAGCCTCAATTCGTTCTTCAAATGGCGATGTCCCTGGTTCAAAATTTTTAATCACATAACGTGAATTAATACTAAATCGAAAACGCGTTTTCCCATTATGCCTTGCATCTAATAAATGATCAACGTGCGAATATTTTGTAACGAAACGTAAACGTCCATGTTCACTGTCTCCGATAAACTCTATCGCCCGCTTTAATGCATGTGTTAAATGATCAATTCCGACGATGTCTGATGTACACGCCGCTTCAAATCTTGTTATTTCAGGGGCCCTTTCATCCATATATTGCTTTGCCTTCTCAAATATTTCATCTAGATTCACATACACCCTTACGTAAGGTTTACTACCAAGTGTCGTTTGCAAATAACAATAATGACAATGTCCCATACACCCTGTTGCAAGCGGGATTGCATATTCAGCTGACGGCTTTGATGTATCAAACTTTAATGTCTTCCTCACCCCAACGACTAGTGTCGCTTTTGCATTACGATACTTTTGCAATTCATTTTCGCCTGGCAAATTTCTAATTTGATTGTGTGATGTCGTTTCACGAATTTCTAATCCCATCTTCGTAAACTTCTCATAAAGCTCTTTTCCAAGCGGATATTCGAGTGCCCTCGGTTCAAAGTAAACGAGTTTTGGCATAAATGGTTTCATATGCTTCCCTCCTCTCGTTAGTATGGGAAACAAAGTAAAATTAACACAGATTAAAGTTTTCCACTTCAGTAACTTGCGTTGCAAGTTACTGAATGTTATAATTTGGATACCAGCTACCTTGCAACGCAAGTTACCTGGATAAAAGGTGGTGAAATCATGCACAGCCAAATGTTAAAAGGTGTACTAGAAGGGTGTATTCTATACATCATTTCACAAGAAGAAGTGTACGGATATGAACTGAGTACAAAATTAAATAAACATGGCTTTACATTCGTAAGCGAAGGAAGCATATATCCGTTATTGTTACGCATGCAAAAAGAGAAACTTATTGAAGGTACATTAAAGGCTTCCTCTCTTGGACCGAAGCGAAAATATTATCACGTAACTGATAAGGGATTAGAACAGCTTGAAGAATTTAAAAAAAGCTGGGGAATGGTTTCAACGACGGTAAACAATTTATTACAAGGGGAGTGATAGGGATGAATGCGCAAGATATGGTTAAATTGAACAATAGAAAACGAGAACTTCTAACACCTGAAAACGAATCTGCTTACGGTGATATGTTAGTATATCTTCGATTATCTAACGTACCCGAGCAACAAATGGAGGAACTTTTACTAGAAATATTAGATCATCTTATCGAAGCACAAACAGAAAATAAAAATGCTTACGACATCTTTGGAGATGATTTACAATCTTATTGCGATGAACTTATATCAGCTTCACCAACCCAAACAAAGCTAGAAAAAACTTCTTTGATTGGATTTGCTATTAGTTTACTTCTTGCTATACAGTTTGGCATAGATGCAATTATTTCATTTTTTATGTTTCTCTTTAAAAAAAACAATACATTATCAAGTCCGCCTTTTAGCATCCTTGGAACTACTTTGTCTGTTTCACTAATTATACTAGGCATACTGTTTATTTTATATTTATTAAAGCGTTACTCCTTTGATCAGAAGATGAATTGGAAAAGAAGAATTCTATTTGGTTTCGCTTTCGCTACTCCATTTTGTTCCGCTATATTCTTAAATATTTATTTCAAAAAGCAACCTTACCTCATTTATCATCTAACCTTTTGGCAAAATGCCTTAATCGCTATCTTATTTTACGTTTTATATAAATTACTATATAAAAAATCAAATTTTTAACAGCCTCTCAAGAGGCTGTTTTTTCTTCTGTCTAATTTTACAAATTGAAAAATTTCATAAAGAAAATAAGAAAAATGCAAAATAATTAAAGTTAATTGTTGACGTGATGCTTTTATTATCGGTATCATAAATCTTCGTGAGCAATTATTTTTCGTTATACGATTTTTTTATTATTACTGAATTTTTGAGAGGAGAAATTAGATGTCAGTTAAGAAGAAAACGCAAGTACGCACCGGCAAAATGGTACGTGAACTAATGTTAGCAGACGAAGATGTAAATGCTTCGCTAATTATGGTATATAGTGAAAACGGTGTAAACGCAGAAATTAAAATCGAGGGCTTAACGCCGAAATGTAACGAAGAATTATTTTTGAGCGGAAACGTGGATTGGAACAAGAGTGTTATTTATAAAATTGTTGATTTCACTGGGAACGCTGAAGTTGGTAAAGTTACATTAACAGCGATGAACAAAAATAATGTTTCTCTAGAAGTTGAACGCGTTATGTGGAGCAAAGAAAATAAAGAAGCTGCTGAGCAAGAAGAAACAGTTGCAGAAGCTACTCCGAAAAAAGAAGTAGTTGTAGAAGCTCCAAAAGCAGTTACACCTGCTCCAAAACCTGTTACGCGAGTAGAAACACCTGCTATGGCGCCTAAACCTACTCCGGTACCAACACCGAAGCCAGTAAGTGTTGAAGCAGCTGTAGAACTATCTACTCCAGCACCTATGAAAAAAACAGTACCTACTCCAGTTACAAAGCAAGAGACAGCACCGGTTACTCCTGCAAAACCAAAGCAACCTGCTTTGACTGAAACAAATACAAAACTACAAGAAAATTATGTTAAACTTGTGAAAAAGACAATTGAAGTTTGTCAAGATTACGAGCTTGGCATCGACATAGATGATTCTATTGAAGGATTAAAAGAAGAGCTACAAAGCCAAGGTATTAGCGTTACATTCGACAAAGAGATTATGGACGTTGTAAATCGCCTTCGTTCTTTACAAGATAAAGGAATCAAAGTAGAAAAAGTACTTACTTTACTATAAAAATAAGGAGATGGCGGTCGCCATCTCCTTATTTTTTATAATTCCATTCATTACTTTCATACTTCTCTTTTGCTAACGTTTGAACTTCATGAAGCTGTTCTTCTGTTAGTTCATACGGCACAAGCTCTATATCTAATCCTTTTTCAAATCCAGTTTCAAACGCTTTAATTAACTGTTCAATCGTAAATGTACGATCTGTTAATTCATTAATCGCTACCGCTTTAGAAGAAAACATGTTTTTCATACGCTCTTTTACACGTTCATTCGGGAATAAAAATAGATCGTATAACTCATCTAAATCTATTTCTAACGGAATAGAACCGTGCTGTAAAATAACACCTTTTTGACGTGTTTGAGCACTACCTGCGATTTTTCTTCCTTCAACTACAATTTCATACCAAGATGGTGCATCAAAACATACTCCTGAACGCGGATTTTTCAAATTTTCACGATCCGCTTCTGTTTTCGGAACTGCATAATATGCTTCTAATCCTAATGCCTTAAAACCATCTAATAAGCCTTGCGAAATAACACGATATGCTTCTGTAACTGTTTTTGGCATATTTGGATGATCTTCAGACACAATAACACTGTACGTTAATTCTTTATCATGTAATACACCCCTGCCGCCTGTTTGACGACGAACGAAACCATATTCTTTTTCGTTAACTACATCCATATTAATGTCTTTTTCAACACGCTGAAAATACCCGACTGTTAATGTCGGCACTTCCCATTCATAAAAACGAATTGTTGGCGGCATTTTCTTTTCACTTTGCCAATTTAATAAGCATTCATCTAACGCCATATTAAATGCTGGTGAACATTGACCAGAGTTAATATAACACCATTTTTCTTTTCCCATCCTGCACCTCATATAACCAATTATTTTTCACATTCTCTAGTCTACCAAATTCGACAAAATTTGTGAAAGAATACGAAATTTCTTCTTATATGCGAATGAATCTGTTGCATAAATACATATGGGCATTATAATATTGAAAGTAGGATTAGAAAAAAGGGAGCGATAGAACCGTGTCAACAAGTTGGATTATTTTATTAGCCGTAATCGTAGCGTTCATCGGTTACACTGTATGGATGTATTTCTATCAGAAAAAATTAATTAAAACTCTTACAGAAGAAGAATTTCGCGCTGGCTACCGTAAAGCACAGCTTATCGATATTCGCGAAGCAGACGAATATAACGCAGGGCATATTTTAGGTGCACGTAACATTCCGTTATCACAAGTTCGCCTTCGTCATAAAGAACTTCGTAAAGATCAACCTGTTTACTTATACTGCCAAAGCGGATTCCGTACAGGTCGTGCAGCACAATACTTAAAAAAACAAGGCTACAAAGATTTCTACCAATTACAAGGTGGATTTAAATCTTGGACAGGCAAAATTAAAAAGAAATAACATACAAAAAACTAGCTGTGTAATTCAGCTAGTTTTTTCATTCCATATTGTTCGCAATGTATAATAAATTTTGCTTGATTACATCTTCATCTTTCTCGTCTACATTACGATATAATAGCTGATATTCAATTCCCTGCTCTTGCCATATAAGCGTAGCGAATTCATCTCCTCGTTCGTAATCATCCTTATTTTTAAAATAAGCAGGCGCTCCATTATTCAGCCTCATTTGTTCTTGAAATCGATTCTCTTCTACGAGGTATGGAAAACTGTAAGAAAAGTTTGCTACTGTTAATTCTATATAGTCGCGCCTTCCTTTCTCTTGTTGCTTATATTTAATCGTTACGACAACATTCTTCTTGCCCATCATCCTTACCTCCCCCATCACATCACTCGTAATGTCATAAGGTAAAAATGTTGGAACTTTGAACTTCGCTGGAAAATATTTCGGTAGCTCCTTTAGCGGGATAGGATCAGTAACACGATCCTTAGCCCCCCCTGTTGTTCCCACAAATGTTTTTTCTTCTTGCATCGTTTGCTGAAATGAACATGAGCTAAGTAATACACTAGAAAACACGAAACAAACGATTCCTTTTTTCAATTTGTTTCCGCCCTTTCATACCGCCCTCTTAACGACCGAAGCGTTTATACTCTCTTCATATTCGCTTCGTTATGAAACGCCTCCTCCGAAAACTTTCCACGTTATTCTCACACATTTTGACAAAAACTCTTTGCAAACATACAAAAAAGACCCCGCTACTCTCACGCCCAAATAAAAAGGTTACGCGAATAACAGAAGTCATGTTTATAACATAGTTTGTGAAAAGCTTTTCAGGTCAAGATTTTTTCATTCTTATTATTTTCCCCTTATAATTAAGTAAAGAGGTGATACATATGGCCAATATAAAACAGATTGCAAAAACTGCTGGTGTATCCATAGCAACTGTTTCCCGCGTCCTTAATAATCACCCTTACGTAAAAGAAGAAAAACGTAAGCGTGTTCTAGATGCAGTTGAAGAATTGAACTATGCAAAAAATATTAATGCTATTCATTTAATAAAGGGAAAAACATATACAATCGGGGTTATGCTCCCTTTCATTAATGTTCCATACTTCAGTACCATTATTGAAGGAATCGGAAACGAAGCATTAGCAGCTGGATATCATATTAATTTATGCCAAACGAATTACGATAGTATTGAAGAAATTCGCGTTCTTGAAATGATGAAAATGAAACAATTCGACGGGATGATTATTTGCTCTCGAACGAGTTCATGGGAACAAATTGAACCGTTCGCAAAATTTGCCCCCATTATTTCATGTGAAAAAATGAAACATCCGCTCATTTCATCTGTCTTTGTAGATCATTATGAAGGATTCCGCCTTGGTACTTCCTATTTACTCAGTAAAGGTCATGAAAAAATCGGCATTTGTTTAGCAAGAAAAACAAGTGTTAATTCAATCGAGCGTAAAAAAGCTTTCGCCGATACTCTTCGTCACGAAGGAAAAACAGTGCACCCTGATTGGATTTTCCATCAATGTTATACGATGCAGGACGGGGCAAAAATACTTCATCGTATTTTAAACATGAAAAATCGTCCAACCGCTATTTTTACAGCGAACGATCAAGTTGCAGCTGGTTTATTAACAGAGGCGCGAAAACATGGCATTCGAATACCCGAAGACCTCGCTATCCTCGGATTTGATAACCATGAAATTTCAAAAGCATTAGAAATTACAACTATTGAACATCCCGGTCTCACAATGGGCTCACATGCTTTTTCTTTATTCCATAAACAAATTCAAAGTGAACAAATTATCGGCAACGCAGAAGAACTTTCATTCCATTTAATTGAGCGAGAAACAGTCTAAAAAAGAGCGTTAACTATAGCGCTCTTTTTTCAACTCTTCACCTATTGACTTTATATTTTCCATCTCATATAATTAACCTAACGAACGGTAGGTAGGGGATGAAAATGACAGCAAACCGCATTAAAGCTGTAGCACTTTCTCATTTCGCACGCTACGGCTACGAAGGAACTTCATTAGCAAATATTGCTCAAGAAGTTGGGATTAAAAAACCATCGATTTACGCACACTTTAAAGGAAAAGAAGAGTTATATTTCACATGCTTAGAATCCGCTCTTCAAAAAGATTTGCAAAGCTTCACAGACGATATCGAAAATTTTTCAAAATTGTCCACTGAAGAATTACTAGTAAATCTGTTAAAAGGTTATGCAAAACGATTTGGTGAAAGTGAAGAATCAATGTTTTGGTTACGAACTTCTTATTTTCCGCCGGATGCATTTCGCGAACAAATTATCAATAAAGCGAATGTACACATTGAAAACGTCGGAAAACTTTTATTCCCTGTATTTAAAAGGGCAAGCGAGCAAGATGAGCTGCATAACATTGAAGTAAAAGATGCCTTAGAAGCTTTTCTATGCTTACTTGACGGTCTTATGGTTGAACTACTATACGCAGGTTTAAATCGTTTTGAGACACGTTTAGACGCCTCTTGGAAAGTATTTTGGCGCGGACTTTCAAACTGACGGATTGCTCCTTTGCAATGCGTCGTTTTTAAGCCCTTTACCTAACGACTGGTAGGAAGGAGAAATGACATATGGCATGGATTTATGTAATCTTAGCTGGTATTATTGAAATCTTTTGGGTAATTGGACTAAAACACGCGGAGACACCACTTGAGTGGATAGGTGTCGCTCTATTAATTACAGTAAGTTTCGTCTTATTATTTAGAGCTTATAAAGATTTACCTGTCGGTACTGTGTACGCAGTCTTTACAGGAATCGGCGCAGGCGGAATCGTTCTTACAGAGATTTTCATCTTCGGAGAACCATTCTCTATTGTAAAAGTATTATTAATCGGTTTAATCTTCTTCGGAGTAATTGGTTTAAAACGAGTAACAGAAGAAAAAGAAACGAAGGAGGCTGCATAAAATGGCTTGGGTATTTTTAATTCTAGCTGGTATTTGTGAAATTATTGGTGTACTCTTTATGAAAGTAGCCACTGAAAAGAAAGGCTGGGCACCAAAAGTTATTTTAATCGCTAACTTCGGCGTAAGCTTCTTCTTCTTATCCCTTGCGATGGACACATTACCGATGGGAACTGCTTACGCGATTTGGACTGGAATCGGAACTGCCGGTAGTGCACTTCTAGGTATTCTTATTTTCCGCGAATCAGCGGATTGGCGTCGTCTTGCCTTCTTAAGCTGCATTCTATGCGGCGCTGTTGGCTTAAAACTATTAAGCTAACGTGAGGTGAATGTCATGTGGAAAGAAAAAGGAAAACAAATGTTAGCATGGATTACACTTGGTATCGTCATTCTATTACAGATAAGTTTTCATATAATAGAATCATTGTTTCATAAAGTAGTATCCATTCTCACATTCCTTCCTAACATGACACTTGAAATTGTATCAATTGTTTGGTCCATTATTGCCTCCATTGCAATCGTTATTATATGGAGTATCGCCAAGCTATGGAATAAGTTATTTAAAAAGGACAGTTCTTCTGAAAAGAAGTAACTGTCCTTTTTTTATCCCGCATTAACGGGCAGTAAGACCCCCACCTCAAAATTCGGCGAATGCGAGGGAGTTAGGTGGGAGATCAACTGCCCGTAAACGCCCGATTGGTTCAGCTAATAATCAGTGGGGATGGACAAAACCCCCACTGATTAAAGTTTCACTTTATATTCATTCAGATTTTCTATAGAAATTTGATGCGATCAGACAAAGCAGACCAGCTATGACAACACTCATACCAATCCCTTTATGCAAATTAGGAAATGGCGATGGTATATCTGAGTAAAAATTTACTAATATGAGACCAATTGAAAATAAAAGGACTCCTATTCTATATAACCATTTTCTTTTTTTCATCATTCTCCCTCCTAAAATTTTTCATACCCTTCTTTCTTTTGGACATACTACCTAAAAAAGGAGTGGATAGTATGCAGAATTCTATACATAAGCAAATCCTATTTTTATTTTTCCTCTTTCTCATTCTCGTTATCGTTTTCAGCTTTATATTACATACTCCGAAAGATGTACCTATTAGCGTTTCTTTGTATAAACTTTTGCTCTCGTATTGTCGTTATTGAAGAAGGTGCCTTTTAAAATTCTTGGCAAGAAAAAAAGACCAACATTTTCCTGTTGGTCTTTCGTATATGTATCACTTTTCAAAGCGATCTAACATTTCGTCTCTCATTCCGAAACTAACAACCGCAATTCCTACATACATAAATAGAAGGAATGCCGGATGAACTGTATTGTACCAGCTGCTATCAACAATTAAATAAATTGTTAACGCCACAACAAGAACAAAAGCTAAAATAAACATATAAAAGTGTCTTGTACTACCCATGATAAACTCCTCTCTGCTCTCTTCACCATTCAACAGTATATTTTATCGAATAATTCGATATGACTCAAGGCTAACTTTCTGTTATGTAATCAAGTTCTACCTTTACAATGTCCTCACACGCTATTGAAATGATCGTTCCCTGCTTATCAATCGCTGTCACTTCTCTATTGTCCATTACACGATGAGCTACTCTTTCTAGCACTTTCCCTTGGTCTCGGTAACAAAATTCTTTTATATCTTTAATTGTTTCTCCATTTTCTAAATGGTATACCATTCTATAACATCGATATCCCACACTTTCACCCCCATATTGCTCGTTTTTTCACATATACATAAAAATGAGTAATTTTTTCCTCATCACATCTTCTTAATTTCAATAAAATTCTAACAAAAATAAATACTTTTATCAAACCGACTTTTTCAACAAAATCGGCTATAAAACTGCTTCTTTACAGCAATATGAAACAAAAAATAATAATTTTTAACACTTTTTTCATCCTACCTGCACAAAAAAAAGAACCCGCATATAGCGAGTTCTTTTTTATTCTAATCAAACTTGTACAGGAGCTAGCTTTTCATAACGTAAAATAGGTTTACGTGCAGCCATCGTTTCGTCTAAACGTTTAATGACTGTAGTATGCGGTGCTTCTTGTACAACTTCTGGATTTTCTTCTACTTCTTTAGCGATTTGAATCATCTTATCAATGAAACCATCTAACGTTTCTTTTGATTCTGTTTCTGTTGGCTCAATCATAATACATTCTTCCACATTTAATGGGAAGTAAATTGTTGGTGGATGGTAACCGAAATCAAGCAGACGTTTTGCAATATCTAACGTACGTACACCAAGTTTCTTTTGACGACGACCTGATAATACAAATTCATGCTTACAATGTCTATCGAACGGAAGATCATAGAATGGTGCTAATCTTCTCATCATGTAGTTCGCATTTAATACAGCATACTCAGTTACTGCACGCAAGCCATCTGGACCCATAGAACGAATATATGTGTATGCACGAACGTTAATTCCGAAGTTACCATAGAATGGTTTCACACGCCCAATTGCTTCTGGACGATCATAGTTGAAGTGATAGCCATTTTCCGTTTTCTCCAAAATCGGTTTTGGTAAGTACGGAATTAAATCAGCTTTCACACCTACTGGACCAGAACCTGGACCACCGCCACCATGCGGACCTGTAAATGTTTTATGAAGGTTTAAATGCACAACGTCAAATCCCATATCTCCTGGGCGTGCTTGGCTTAATACCGCATTTAAGTTTGCACCATCATAGTATAATTTACCGCCTGCGTTATGGACGATTTCTGCCATTTCTAAAATATTTTCTTCGAATAGGCCTAATGTATTTGGATTTGTTAACATAAGTGCTGCTGTTTCTTCGTTTACAACACGTTTTAAGTCTTCTAAATCAACAAGACCATGTTCATTTGATTTTACTGTAATTGTTTCAAAACCAGCTACTGTTGCAGATGCTGGGTTCGTTCCGTGAGCAGAGTCAGGAACAATTACTTTCGTACGGTTAAAGTCACCATTTGCTTCATGGTATGCACGAATTAACATTAAACCTGTCCATTCTCCGTGTGCACCAGCTGCTGGCTGTAATGTAACAGTATCCATACCTGTAATTTCAATTAAATGCTCTTGTAAGTCGTACATTAATTCCATTGCACCTTGCACTGTCTTTTCATCTTGAAGTGGATGAATATTTGCAAATCCTGCGAAACGAGCTACGTTTTCATTAATTTTCGGATTATACTTCATCGTACAAGATCCAAGTGGATAGAATCCAGAATCAACGCCGTGGTTACGGTTTGAAAGTGCTGTATAGTGGCGCATAATGTCAAGTTCAGATACTTCTGGTAGCTCTGCATCTTCTACTCGAATATAATCGCTCTCAAACACATCTTCTAGTTTCACTTCTTCTACATCTAATTTGGGTAAGCTGTATCCTACGCGTCCTTCTTTAGTCACTTCAAAAATAAGTGCTTGGTCTTGGTTCTTCATTGGATAGCCCCCATTTCGTTTACAAGTGTGTCAATTTCCTCTTTTGTACGAAGCTCTGTTACTGCTACAAGCATATGATTTTCATGCTCTTTATAATCACGGCCTAGGTCGTAACCGCCGATAATATTCTTTTGTAATAGTGCATCATTTACTTCTTTAACTGGACGTTTGCAATCTACAACGAACTCATTGAAGAATGGACCAGCGAACGTTACAGTGAAGCCTTTCGCTTCGAATTGACGTTTTGCATATTGTGCTTTAGAAATGTTTTGACGTGCCATTTCTTTCACACCTTGTTTTCCAAGCGCAGTCATTGCAACTGATGCTGCTAATGCATTTAATGCTTGGTTTGAACAAATGTTAGACGTCGCTTTATCACGGCGAATATGCTGTTCACGTGCTTGTAACGTTAATACAAACCCACGTTTACCATTTGAATCTACAGTTTGTCCAACAAGACGTCCTGGAATTTTACGCATAAATGCTTTCGTTGTTGCAAAGTAACCACAGTGCGGTCCACCAAACTGCGTTGGGATACCAAATGGCTGTGCATCACCGATTACAATATCAGCACCAAATTTCCCTGGTGGTGTTAATGCGCCTAATGATAATGGATTTGAAGAAACGATAAATAATGATTTTTGTTGATGAACGATTTTTTCGATATCAGCTAACTTTTCAACTTGTCCGAAGAAGTTTGGATATTGAACAATTACACAAGCAACTGTATCATCTACTTCACTTTGTAATACTTCTAAATCTGTTACACCGTTTTTATGATCAATTTCAACAACTTCAAGATGTTGACCTTTTGCATATGTTTCAAGTACCGCTCTTGATTCTGGATGAACTGCGCTAGATACAAGAATTTTCTTTTTACGAGTATGGCCAGCCGCTAACATTGCCGCTTCAGCTAAAGCCGTACCTCCGTCGTACATAGAAGAGTTCGCTACATCCATTCCTGTTAATTCACAAATCATTGTTTGGAATTCAAAGATTGCTTGTAATTCCCCTTGTGAAATTTCTGGTTGGTATGGTGTGTAAGCTGTATAAAACTCTGAACGAGAAATAACATGATCAACAATTACTGGAGCGTAATGATCGTATACGCCTGCTCCTAAGAAAGAAGCGTATTCTTTTAAATTAGCATTTTTACTAGCCATTTGAGATAACTCTTTTAAAAGCTCTGGCTCTGATTTTGCTTCTTTAATTTTTAAATCCCCTTTAAAACGAACACTCTCTGGAATATCAGAGAATAACTCATCAATCGTGTGAACGCCGATTGTTTGTAACATTTCTTTTTTGTCTTCTTCTGTCATTGGAAGATAACGATGCAACATGAAATCTACCCCTCTCCCCGTTACTTTGAACGTTTATAAAATGGTGTTGGAACAACTACTGCTTTGACGCGTTTATTACGAATTTCAATTTCTACTTCTGTATCAACTGCTGCGTATTTTACATCAATTAGTGCTAAACCAATGCTTTTCTTTAACGTTGGAGATTGTGTACCACTCGTTACTTCCCCGATTTTTTCTTCTCCTATAAATACAGGGTAATGCGTACGAGGAATACCACGTTCGATTACTTCGATGCCGACTAACTTACGAGATGCACCGTTTTCCTTTTGCTCTTTTAACGTTTCTTTTCCAAAGAAGTCTGCTTCTTTATTTGGTTTTACCGCAAAGCCAATTCCTGCTTCAATCGGTGTAATATCTTTTGATAATTCTTGACCATAAAGTGGTAATGTTGCTTCGAAGCGAAGTGTATCACGAGCACCTAAACCACATGCTTTTAAGCCTTCTTCTGCTCCAACTTCAAGAAGTTTCTCCCAAAGCTTTGCAGCATCTTCACTCTTACAGTAAATTTCAAATCCATCTTCACCTGTGTAACCTGTACGAGATACAAGTGCTGGAATTCCATCTACAAGAATATCGTTTTTAAATTTAAAGAACTTAATTTCTTTCAAATCTTCTGACACAACTTTTTGTAAAATGCCTTCTGCTTTTGGTCCTTGAATTGCAAGCTGTGCAACTTCACTAGAAACATTGACTACTGTCGCATCGCCAATTACATGGCTAGCTAACCATTCGTAATCTTTCTCGATATTTGATGCATTGATTACTAATAAATAGTCTTCTTCACCACGTTTGTAGATTAATAAATCATCTACTGTACCACCATTTTCATAGCACATAGCTGTATATTGTGCGCCCCCTACCTTTAAGGTAGATACGTCATTTGTAACAACACGTTGTAAAAATGCTAAACTATCTACACCCTTTACCTCTACTTCTCCCATATGAGATACATCGAACAAACCTGCCGCTGTACGTACAGCTTCATGCTCTTCTTTAATGCTTGAAAATTGAACTGGTAATTCCCAACCACCGAAGTCGATTGTTTTTCCACCATACTTCGCGTATACATCAAATAACGGTGTACGTTGTAATGTAATCATGCTCTTTCCCCCTTATGCTCTGACAAATCAATAAAAGTTGCTTTCCATATCTAAACATTTTCATTCTGAAAAGATAGGATATACGGAATCTCATTATATTTTTTTATGAAAGCGTAAATAAAAAATCACTTTCTTGGATAAAATACGAAAGATTCCATACATTTCACACCATTATCCTAACATTATTCGCTATATTTCATCAATATTCTAGCATAAAAAATAATTTAGAATTTTTTATTCTTATTCTTATTAAATACAACTTTTGAGATTTATCCCTTTATCACTGCTTATTCTTTAACTTTTAGTAATTGTGATAATGCCTTATAACAAGGCTTATAATAAAGATTTTTTTAATAATCACTTTAGTTTATAAAAGGTGGGAGCGTCTGAATGAATGTCGATATTTCCGTAGATCGAACGTGGCAAAATAATTTTTTAAAAAGAATTGATGAAGATGGTCCTTGGACAAATTGGGATTTATATCAATTAGCTTATAAAACTGAAAAATCATTACTCGTCCCTACTTTTGATGGATTACAAGCACCAAAACACTTATCACATTTCACGCCACTTCCGCATCAATTAGAAGTTGCTCAAAATGTTATTGAACAAATGAATGGTAAAGCGATTTTAGCAGATGAAGTTGGACTTGGTAAAACAATCGAAGCTGGTCTTATTTTAAAAGAATATATGGTGCGGGGGCTTGTAAAAAAGGTACTCATTCTAGTTCCAGCTTCGCTCGTATCTCAGTGGGCATATGAACTAAATACAAAATTTTTTATTCCTGCGGTCGCTCAAAAGAAAAGTTATTCTTGGGAACAAGCTGATGTCATCGTTTCATCAATTGATACTGCGAAACGGTCGCCGCATCGCGATATCGTTTTAAACTTAGAATATGACCTTATTATTATTGATGAAGCACATAAACTAAAAAATAATAAAACAAAAAACTATGAATTTGCACAACGATTAAAAAAGAAGTTTTGTTTATTACTAACCGCTACTCCTGTTCAAAATAAAATCGATGAAATCTTCAACCTCGTTTCTTTATTAAAACCAGGTCATTTAGGCAACCAATCTAATTTTGAAGAATATTATGCTTCAAAAAATCGCTCGGCTGAATCTGATGAAGATTTAAAAGCTCTCATCAACAAAGTAATGGTCCGAAATCGACGTCATAATACTGGAATTGATTGGCCAAAAAGGCATGTACGTACAATTTTTGTTGAGTTTAATGAAGAAGAACAAGCGTTATATAACGCGATTGAAAATTGGCGAGGTCAAGATGCCTTCACGTCGGCTTTCTCATCTTTAACTTTAAAACGGGAAGCATGTAGTAGTCGCGAAGCTGTTTACTATTCATTAAAAAAACATGTAGAAAAAAGACAGAAAGAAAATGAGCACTACATAAAGGAACCACATATCGATGTGCTAATGGACAAAATTAATCATATTCCTTTCAACTCAAAAGCAAATAAAGCTCTAGAGCTTATAAAAGAAATCGACGATAAAGTTGTCATTTTCACTGAATATAGAGCATCGCAAATGTATTTACAATGGTTCTTACAACAACATGGAATTTCCTCTGTTCCATTTCGTGGTGGATTTAAACGGGGAAAGAAAGATTGGATGAAGGAACTTTTCCAAAATCATGCTCAAGTGTTAATCGCGACCGAAGCCGGCGGTGAAGGAATTAATTTACAGTTTTGTAGCCATATGATTAATTATGACTTACCGTGGAATCCAATGAGACTCGAACAAAGAATTGGGCGTATTCATCGTCTTGGACAAAAAAATGATGTTCATATTTATAACTTAGCAACCAAGCATACTGTTGAAGAGCATATTTTAAAACTGCTGTATGAAAAAATTAATTTATTTGAACGAGTAATCGGTGAACTCGATGAAATTTTAACGAGAATCAACATGAAAAATATCGATGCGCATATTCAAGAAATTTTCGCACAGTCAAAAAGTGAAGGAGAAATTCGAATCAAAATGGAAAATTTAACATCTATTATCGATTTTGCGAAGCGCAATGAAGCAGAGGTGCAGGGATATGCAGCAAAATGAAATTCATAATTACTTATATAACTTTTTTGAGGCGAATAACTGCGAAATTTTAGAACGTTCCCCTCACTTATTAGACGTGCAGTTAACAATTGAAATGGATAAATTATTAATGAACCGTCCTTTCTATTGGCACTATCTTGAAAAAACAGGAGGCGTTCCGAATCCGATGCGCCTTACTCTTATTACAAATCCAGAAAACGAAGAAAACGATGGTGAACTTATTCATTACGGTTCACCACGTTTGCATCAAATCTTTGAAACGACAAAAGAACTAGGCTCATACATACGGTTATACGAGGACGTGAAACATAGCGGGGCAACACATACCCCACTCCACCCTTGGCTTGGTGTAAATATTAAAGTATCTTATCAATGTGACCGAAAAAAAGACATCCTTCACTCCATTGGTATTCATCTCATTTCTGGCACAATGATTGCAAACTTTCATGAAACATTAACAAGCATTAAACTTACACCGAAAATACCTGACTTTTGTTTTACACTCTCGCCTATCATTAAACCGCAAAGCGGTTTACAACGTATAGAGGACGCTTTAAAGAATATAATTGCAGAAGATGACCATACGTGGGCGAAAGAAGCAAGAGTGCGCTGGAATCACGATTTAGATCTTTTAAATCGTTTTTATGAAGAAAGTGATGAACTTCCCGAAAGCTATGAAATTGAAAAACAAGCCTTGCAAGAACAATATGAACCCCGCATTACAGTACAAATTATTAACGGTGGGCTCTTTTATGTTACCGCGAATCATTTTCTATCTTAAAGAAGCTCCTTCTGCTTTAGAAGGAGCTTTATTTTGAGTTACTCTCTATCTTCATTACGCTCTTGTTGTTTTTGCTTTGCCATACGTTTTTGATACGCACGATCCTTTGCGCTCACATGATTTGCATCGGTTGGAAGGTTTTCTTTTGAACGTCCAATACCATTACTCATCTGTTCCACTCCTTCTTATGTCTTTCAAAATACACCCTTATTTTCAGCTAGAGGCACAATCCTTATACAAAAAAAAATAAGAGCAGCCATTGGCTACTCTTACTTACTCACTCACATATTTTTGAAACATATCATGGATGCCTTTATTTACGAGGTTCGAGATCTGCTCGTCAGATTTATTCGGATAACGATCACGCAATCTGATAGATGCCTTCACCATTAAATTTTCTAATACAGAACGGCCACCTTCTCCATAAATAATTTCAGCGTACTTAACAAGCCTACCATCCTCTAGTGTTGCTGGATTATGATTGAAGAAAAATTTACTCATTGTCTCCACCTCTCTTTGGTAACGTTTACATTTATATAGATTATTTATGTTATTTATTTCACAATATTGTATGCATGTATATTTAATTAGTTTCATTATAAAGCAACATATCGATAGTAAATATGTGATTTTCCGTCCATTTTGTGAACAAAACAAAAAATGAAAGCGTTTCCTTTATTATATACTAAAAAAACTTACTACGCTAGGGGCAATTTTTTCAATCTACTAATCCCTCAAAAAGTGATTTATTTTTTCTTTTCCCATTAAACCTTATACAATTTTCAGAAATTATATTATAAAATATATATATGACTTAAGGAGGCTGTATATGAATCAAAATAAAAAAGCTATATTAGATCTTGTCTTTTATCTCGTATTCCCATTCCTCATTTGGAAATTCGCAAAACCTTATATCGATCCTTATTACGCGATGTTAATTTCCTCTGCTCCGGGGATTATTTATACACTGTATACCTTTAAGAAAGAAAAACAGTTTAACATAACAGGGTTCTTTATTTTAATTACACTCATTTCTAATACAACAGTAGATTTATTATCTGGATCAGCTGAACGAATGTTGTGGAACGATGCGTATTATCACATCGTACTCGGTATTATCGTTATATGTACAATCTTTATAAAAAAACCACTGATGTTATATTTCGCTGCAGACATTGCTGCGTTGCAAGGTCATGACCGCGATAAAAGTCGTGAGCTTTACCGAGATAGCCGTATATATCCAGCACTGCAATATTTAACACTATTTTTCGGTCTTCAATTTATATTAAAAAGTTTCTTAAAAATCTATTTCATCTCTGTTTTCGGTGTAGATGGATATGGTGAAATGAGAGCTATTATGACCGCTGTTGGGTGGGGCATTTCTATTTGTATTGGAATTGGATTTGTATGGGTAAACAATAAAATACATGCAGTTACGGAGGAAAAAGAATCCGTACAGTAAATGAAAATCCCCTAGTAGTATGATACTACTAGGGGATTTTCATTTTGCTACACATATTACGAAAGAGTTAACTTGATTTTTTTCTTTTATTTTTTACGTTTCGATAAAACAAAGCTGCACTAAGCGGCATCACACCAAACCACTTATTCATAAATGGCTCTTTTTCAGCACGGCGCTGTTCTTTCTTTTGTTTACGATCCTCTTTTGGAGCATCCATATACGACACAAATTGCTGTGTCACAAAGCGTACATAATCATTAGTAGACATATTATCATCACCTCTACTTGATTAGTATGTCCACTTTTTTATTCATTAATCTTTTCCTTTAATTCATTCATGATTTGCTTTACCGACTTACTTGTCGTATCGATATGAATATGTGCCTCTTCATAATAAGCTCGGCGTGATTCGAATTTCGTTACAAATGCATCTATATTTTTCTTCTGAAATAGTGGACGTGTCGTATCTTCACGAAGCCTTTCTGCAATTACATGTGGATCACAATATAAATATATGACAGTTCCATTTTCCTTCATCCACTTTCGATTTTCCTCTCGTTCAATAATCCCTCCACCAGTTGTAATAATTACATTCTGAACCGGTAGTGAACGTAACATTTCACTTTCACATTCCCGAAAAGCCATTTCGCCTTCTTCTGCAAAAATATGCCGAATTGCCTTCTCTTTCTTCTCTTCGATTTTTTGATCTGTATCTACAACATCGATATGAAGTTCTTTACTTAACGCTTTTCCAATTGTTGTTTTCCCGGCTCCCATATAGCCAGTTATGTATATAGATTTCATTTTCGTTCCTCTCAATCATCCGTTATTATTTGTTATTATAACGAAAGTTGTTGCTTTATTTAATAAAAAAACGTTTTGTTCTTCTTATACTATGAAGAACAAAACGTAACATACTCGCTATTTTCTCGCAATCAAACAAGCTGGTCACTTTTACTTATAAGTACCTCTTCTCACCCACTGCGTCGCAATCCACTTCTCACCTTTCGTAACAGGTGCCCCTCCATGTAACGTAAGCTCATTTAGTGATTGGTCTTGATAGAAATACTCAAAGTATACTGCCATTCCCTTTCTAGGATGCACAGAAAGATTTAATTTCGGAAAGAATGTTTCCCCGCCTTCTTCTACATCATTTAAGTATATGACAAGCGTACTAATACGATTATTAGCAGCTGATCTACTATGTTCCGCAAAATAATCATAGTGCGCTTTATATTGTTGATCCACTTCATAATTTAAAATGTGTAATCCTTCTCCATGCGACGCAGGAACATTCATGATAGATGAAATTCGTTTTTCAATCTTCTCAGTAAGTTCATTATCGTCCAAAAATGCACCACGACTCGTTCGAATATCATTTACATCACGTGATGAACCAACTTTTGAACGTGCTAACTTACTTTTAGACAATTCAATTAATTCGTCGCATTCTTCATCACTTAATACATTTCCTAACACGACAATAAGAGGCTCTTCGAATTTTGAAATAATTTGTATTTCCCTATCCTCTGTCATAATCGTATTTCCTTTATGATCAAAAATAGTTTGTTCCTTATTTTCACCTATTTGATTGTTATTTGTCATTTCCTTATCTCCCTAGAAAAAATGATTGGATAGCATGAATATATCATATTCTTTCTACCTTTCTCTTTTTTGAGAAAATTTAAACTTTTGACTATCGTTTTATCCCTTTCCTCAAAGAAATTAACTCACTCCACAATAGGAATTAGTGGTTCTCTCCCGCTTATTTTACACACTATCCTTCTACCCAATCAAATATTTTATTATCCCTTTTCCTATAGCGAAAGCTCACTGTATAGAAAACTCTCTGCTTTGTAACACATTGCAACGAAATGATAATAACATCATTTTCAAAGATGTACTTTCCACTCACTTCTCCTCTTTCATACTGAAACAAAAAAATATCCTCTTTTTCTTTTTGCTGTAAGTCTCTTTTTATATCTGAAATAGCTCGATCAATAAGTTCCTCCATGAAAAAATTTTGTTCTATTTCAGCATAAAATTTTTTATCCAAAAGTAACATATTCGTTTCGCACATCAAAAAAGAAATTAATAAAATAAGAAAAATAATTGTTCCTGGCATTGCAAATCCATCTTGTTTTCTCATGTTTCTGTCTCAATTTCACTATAGCGTACAACCACGCCTTCATATATTTCACCACCTATATCTTTCACACGTATATATAGCAACTGAGGTGTTAATTTATACGAAATCGCTTCAATCCTTTGTAATATAACTTCCCTTCCACGCATATTTACTTTTCTTATTAAATTACTATTCACTTTTTCATACGTCACCTCATCATCATTACGAAGTTGGAAACGCAAAATATTCCCATCATTTTCTCGTTCTATCTTCCTCCCACTTATTACTTCACGAAACTCTAATTGCATTTGCCCTAAAAACACATCCCACTCCCAGTCATTTAATCCTTTTGAATGTGTATTTTCTACCCCCATAATATGAAGACGCGGTAAAATTAAAAAGAACATCGATAAAAGCAACAAACATGCAATCATTTCTATTAATGTAAATCCCGCTTCCTTTTTATCTTTGTTCTGCATAAAGGCATTGCTCCATCGCTTTTCCTCTCATATCTTTCCACACCGCACAAACTTCATCTCCTCTCCAATATGTGTAATATACAATCCCTTTTATGACTTGCTCTTTTTCTCGCTTTTCCCCATCCTCATACTTAAACAAGGCCGCTTCTTTTTTTAATAATATTAATGCTTTATAGCTCATGTTTATATTTTTTCTTTCCTGCATAATTAATAATGTTTGCGGGAGTAATAACGATACCGCCACCATTATTAAACTTAACGCTACAACCATTTCAACCATTACTGATCCTTTTTGACACTTCACGATACGTAAATCTCCCTCTTCCAAGCTGAAATACAATCTCATATTTATACCCTTGATAGGAAAGTAAAATCGTACCACCTCTATTAATATTCCCGCTCGGATTATATGTCATTGGATTTGGAAAGGTATGCAAATCAAATTGGATATCTTTATTGTATTCTCTCTTAACAATTAAAAAATCCGTCTCTGATTCCGAAATATAATACATCTGTTTCCCTTTAAACCAGCGTAACGTATAATGTTTTTGACGCTTAATTGCCAACTGCTGCATATACAAAACATCATTTGAAAACTGTTTTAAAAACTGCTCAACTCTTTGTTTTTCATGTAATGAAGTAACGTTAAAATGCGTAACAACACTCAGTACAGAAATAGCAAATAAGACAAGTAGCATCTCTAAAAGAGTAAAACCTTTTTGCTTCACGATTTCCCTGCTGATACCGTGCCATCATCAGAAATATGGATTGGTTTACCTTTCGGACATTCATCAACAGCAATATATTTTTTAGTTTTTAATTCCTCGATTGTAGGTATTTTATTATTTTCGAGTTGATATGCCTGTATTTGTGCTTCTACAGATTTCACGTAGGCTTCACACCCTTTTTCCTGCACCGAGGATCGCTGCTTAACTACATTTGGAATAATTAATAGTAATAATACAGTTATGACAACCATAACTAACAACATTTCTAAAAGAGTAAAACCTTCTTCATTCTGCATGTAAATGCCCCCTAAATAGAATTCATCATTTGAAACATCGGCATAATCATCGCTAAATACATCAGAATGACTATAACCCCAAGACATGTAAATAAAATAGGTTGAATCACAAATAACATACGTTTAATTTTTTGTTCTACCTTTTCAATAATGAGCTCACTGTAATCACCAAGCTCATTTGCTAAATTACCGTTTGCTTGTCCATGCGTAATGATATAAGAAAGTTCTTTCTCGTAATAACCGTTTTTATCAATAATAGATTGTAACGGTTCTCCTGCAATTAATTGCCGCTTAATTCGGGCTGCTTCATACTGAAAGAACGGATGATACTTTTGCTTCATCATTATTGTTAATGCTTCGTGTACTGACAATCCACCGTGTAATAAACCACTTAATTGAGCGGAAAAATAATGCGAATGATTTAAAATAAGAAATGTTTTCATAAGGGGAATACGGATCATAATCTTTACCTTTTGAGTAGGCGGAAGTTTCCGAAAATAAAATATATATAAACTAAAGCCTGTTATAACGATAAGAAAAATGCTATAAATGAAGTAGGGTAATAATTTAATTGCAACTAAAATTTGTTCCGTAAGTGGTGGTGCTGTAGAATGTAAAGAACTATACATCATTTCAAACTGAGGTAATAAAATGAGGTTAAAAACAGAAAGCATAATCATTAAAAAGAACGATAAAAACATAGGATATCGTATTACTTTCATCATATCTTTCCTATATTTATCCTTCTTGTAAAGAAGTACACTCCCTTGTCGCAAAGCAAAAGACATGTCACCATGTCGCTCTGCATAAAACAAATAACTTAACACCTCAGGGTGAAACATTAATTGGTGAAAAGAAGCGTGCAAACTTTGTCCATTTTTCAATCCCTCGATCATACGCTGTAGCTGTAGTTTCTTCCCTAATGGTAGTTGCAACTGCAAAAATTCTAACGCCTGCAAAAGTGAGTAACCTTTCTCTAATAAATCACTTAATCTTTTCCATAATAATGCTTGATCACTTAAACTCCATTTTCTCTTAAACATATACATCTTCTTCTAAAAATCCTAAAGCATACCCTTTTCGAACCGATGATTCCAACGTTTCATAGTGATACGTAACATGTTCTCCACTTGCTTCTTTAATCGCTTGTTTTAATTCATATCCATATAACAGTTCATAAATACTTGCCTGTCTCACTTGCCTCATTGATTTACATAAAGTTGAACACTTCCCTCTGCAAAATGGACATTTTAATTCGACGAGCCGCTGAGCAGCTACTGCTAATAATGATTGTTCAATTTCTTGCCTTGTAATACCATAATCCATGAATCGTAGTATCGCTCCTTTCGCATCATTTGTATGCAAGGTTGTCATTACTAAATGTCCCGTCAAACTGGCCCTTATAGCTACTTTTGCTGTTTCTTCATCACGAATTTCGCCAACTAAAATAATATCTGGATCATGACGCAAAATAGCCTTTAATCCCGTTTTATATGTGATACCAGCTTTTTCGTTTATTTGAATTTGTAATAAACCGTCTTTTCTTTGCTCAACTGGATCTTCCAGTGTAATGATGCGACGTGTTTGCCATTTTCTAGCTACTTCTAATAACGCATACATTGTTGTTGTTTTTCCAGAACCAGTCGGCCCAGTAAATACGAGTAACCCATGCGAATGCTTTAAAAAAGAGAGTAATTTTTCCGCTGAACTTGGAAATAACGAAAGGTGAGACAACGGCTGAGCAGATACTTGTAAATGGAGACGAATAACGAGACTTTCTTGATATACTGTTGGAAGTGTTGAAAGGCGTAAATACACTTCTGATCCATCAATTTGCAAATATAATGAACCATTTTGAGGCTTTCTCCTCTCTCCTATATCCATTGATGCTAAAAACTTAAAGTGCGAAACAAGCTTTTCTCCAAATTCCTTTTCAATACACCGTTTCGTAATTAAATCTTTTCCTATCCGTAATTGAATCGCCACATCCTTCTGCCTGGGCACAATATGTAAGTCCGATGCTTGCACCCCACAAGCTTCTTTCATAATCATATTTGCAAAAAGCTCGATACCATTCATCAAATTTCCCTCCTCACCATGTATATATCATGAAAAGCTGCAAAACAAAAATTAGCAATTTTTTATTTTCACTAAGATAAAAAGGGAAAATATGTTTGTGAAATTATGAACAATTTCCGAATTATTGTCTGAAATTACCTATATAGAAGTTTATCTGTATTATAATGTTAATATCTTGGATAAAGTGATAAAGGTGGAGATCCTAATGGAACAAGCTTTAAAAATTACAGGTGTGTTATCTGACCCTACTCGTTATTACATTTATAAATATATTTCTCAAAAGCATAGTTACGTAACTGTACAAGAAATAGCAGATGAGTTTGACATTCATCCAAACGTAGCTCGTTTACATTTATCTAAATTAGAAGATGTTAATATGCTAAAATCAGAAACAAAAAAAACTGGGAAAGGCGGCAGGCCAAGCAGACTATACGTCTTGTCTCAAGATGTCATCCAGTTACAATTCCCATTTCGCGATTATCAATTATTAGCACAGATAGCATTTAATTCACTGCTAAGCTTAGGTAGCGCTGGTGAAAAAGCGCTATATGAAACAGGGAAACAATTCGGCAAAGAATTAATGCAACAACATATGCATCGCTTAAATGTAAGTGCAGAAGCATTGACGGTAGAACAAAAAATGCAAATCGCAAAAGAAGCATTCTCAACAGCTGGTTTATCTCCTGCTTTTGAAATAAGTACGGATGGTACAAAAATTTTCTATGATGTACACAATTGCCCATTTAAAGAAGTTGCTGCGCATCATCCAACTGAAATTTGTAATATGCACGGAGATATGATGAAGGGAATTTTTGAAATCCTATTCCCGAACGTAGAATTAACTCGAAACGATAGTCTACTAGATGGATGCAAATCTTGTAACTATAAAGTGAAACTTTAATCAGTGGAGGTTTTGTTCTTCCCCTACTGATTATTAGCCCGCACCAATCGGGCGTTTACGGACTGCCCGACTCCCACCTAACTTCTTTGCTCAAGCCGAATTTTGAGGTGGGAGTTTTACTGCCCGGCAAATAGCGGGATAAAGTTCAAATTTAGTTTTTCAACTAAGAAGAAGTCAATATTATAATTGGCTTCTTTCTTTTATATGAATGAATATTTACAATAGTTAGAAAAATAAACTATAATGAATAGAGGTTTTACTTTTTTAGAAAAGGAGGGAGATGGCATGGAGCGCATGTTTCGCGTTCTCGGCTTTTGGACTGGAATTTTCTCGGTTATGTTTTACGTAGGGGATATGCATTCGACCGCACTACTATTTTTAGGACAAACAGGATTTTTCGTACTTTTAAGCTATTTAAAATTAACAGAGCGTATGTATATATACGTATTCGGGGCATATTTAACCGTTTTCTTCATCGGATTTACATACTACACGACGTTTTTACTTGTCCCTGGAGCTGGACATTAAAGGGTGGCGCAATTTGCCATCTTTTTTTAATTCCGTAATTTCCTAGTTGACTTATAGGTTTTATTACCTTATATTCTATATAACAGATTGGAATTAGGGGGAATTATCATGAATACACTGCTTGTCGGAATTAACGTTGCAGTCATGCTCATTTTAGTTGGCGTATTATATTATATGCAACGTAAGCATGTATCTTTTAATAAACGTGTATTTACCGCTTTAGGAGTCGGAATTATATTTGGTCTTATATTACAATTTATTTATGAGCCTACTTCTACAGTAATTATTGAATCAAATACTTGGTTTGGTTTAATCGGTAACGGTTATGTGAAATTGCTTCAAATGATCGTTATGCCACTTATTTTAGTATCTATTATTTCAGCATTTACAAAATTACAATTAACGAAAAACCTTGGTAAAATCAGTGGTCTTATTATCGGCATTTTAATTCTTACTACAGGTATTGCTGCAGCTGTCGGTATCGCAGCAAGCGCAGGATTTGATGTATCAGCAACAGGATTACAACAAGGTGATGCAGAATCTGCTCGTCTGAAATTAGTAGAAGAAAGATTTACTTCTATTGAAAAGACAACAATTCCAGACAAATTATTAGAACTGTTGCCTACAAATCCGTTTCTTGATTTAACAGGTGCTCGTCCAACATCAACAATTTCTGTTGTAATATTTGCAGCATTTATCGGTATTGCCTTTCTCGGTGTAAAAAGAAAGCATCCAGAACAAGCGGAGCTATTTAAAAAGATGCTTGATGCTGTATATGCAATCGTAATGCGTATGGTAACGTTAATTTTACGTCTTACTCCATACGGCGTATTAGCCCTTATGGCAAAGACAGTTGCTGGTAGCGATATAAATGCTATTTTAAAACTTGGTAACTTCGTGTTAGCATCTTACGTAGCTCTTATCGTAATGTTTATCATTCACTTATTATTAATCGCACTATCTGGTTTAAATCCAATTCAATATTTGAAAAAAGTGTTCCCTGTATTAACATTTGCATTCACATCCCGCTCTAGCGCCGGTGCAATGCCATTAAATATTGAAGCACAAAAAGAAAAACTTGGTATTTCTGAAGGCATCGCTAACTTCGCAGCATCCTTTGGGGTATCTATCGGTCAAAACGGTTGCGCAGGTATTTATCCAGCAATGCTTGCTATGATGGTCGCTCCAACTGTAGGAATTGATCCATTACAACCACAATTTATTTTAACTTTAATCGCTGTCGTTGCTATTAGTTCATTCGGTGTTGCCGGCGTTGGTGGCGGTGCAACATTCGCAGCATTAATCGTATTATCTACAATGAACTTACCAATCGGTATTGTCGCTCTAGTTATCTCAGTTGAGCCATTAATCGATATGGGGCGTACAGCTCTTAACGTAAGTGGTTCTATGACAGCTGGTCTTATTTCTAGTAAATGGCTTGGTGAATTAGATCAAGATACGTACAATCAAGATGATGTAAAAACTGGTGAGATTGCTTCATAATAAAAAAAGACGCTAACAATTTATACTGTTAGCGTCTTTTTTATTATGTTCCATCTCTATACATCTTATCTTGAAAGTTATCACTCCAAGTATTCTTCTAGTTGCTCTTTTAACTCCTCTTCAATCTCATAGTAAGATCCATCAACAAGTTCCCCTATTTTCTTACTCCCCAAAATTCTCGATTGAATTGGCATCCCTAAAAAAACATTTTCGCATTTCCAAATTGGAATGATATAAAATTCAATCATCTCCTCTTCTTCATCTAATACCGCTATGGAAACTGATGAACAATAGTCCGCTTCAAAGGGATTCTCCTTATCCCTTGCAAATTCCATACATAATTTCATGTTTTTTTCTATGTATACATGTGAATACTCTTCAAAAAGTTCAAGTGATATTCGCTCTATTTCATTCTCCATACATTGAATCTTCTCTTTCAACTCCAATGTAAGCTCCTGTGCTTTATATTTCATTTCCGCCTCCTTAAACATAGAAAAAGAGAATACAATAACATATTCTCTTTTTCTCAAATATATTTCATTATCTCACAGCCCGTCCCTTTCACAAATAACCATTTTGCTCGCACCATGTATGAAATTGTCCTACGTCTACTCCAACTAATACGATATCCTTTAGCTCTACATCAATACTTTGTTCTCCAATTACAATAGCAAAGTGGGATTCTAATTGTTTTTCGTTTTTCTTTACAGTTCCAATTCGGTTCCGATACGGTCCGTCTTTTATATATGCTTTTTGTCCTACAATATCAAAGTTCAAGATTCTCACCTCTTTTACTGCGCTCAAATTGGAAATACAATCTCCACCTCGAAAAATTTCCTTTCATTGCACTATTTCTCTATATATATGACGAAACAATAAAAGAGTCCTTCCTTCTTTACAATTATTTTTTCTTTGTTTCATTTTTATGATTGAAACGTAAAGTTTATAAAAAAATACACTTGGAAGCGCTTTCTGTGCATTTTTTTATGTTATAATATAAAAGTAGAACTTCGTAAAGAGGGTTAAAAAATGAATACAAACATGATTAAAAAAGTAATTGAAGCATTAAAAGTATATGGCTTTCAGGATGTATCATTCTGTGAAGAAACGAAGCAATTCTTATTTCATAACGAAACCGATATTATGAGCGGCTATGCAAAAATAACATATAGTAGTCAATTCGAAAAATTCAACGTACAAATTCATCCAATTGAAACACATCACCAAGCAGAGTTACAAGAGGTTGAAAGACATATACAAGCTTGCATACGAAAAGTAGAGTATTTAAATGCACTTCTTACTGGACAAACAAAGCTAGATGATAAAATTATTATTATGTAAAAAAAAGAACGTGATATCCTCACGTTCTTTTTCTTTATATTTTCATTTTTTCTTTCAGTTGTAATCCTGTAACGGATTGTAATACATCCATTACCTCTCCAAAAGTCATATCAAAAATCGTTTTATCTTCTATGTACGGGAATTGTTTAAAACGCTTTTCTAACATTTTCACTGCATCCGATGTGAAATTTGCGCTATCAATGCCAAATTCTGTTTCAAGAAGCACGATCCAATCTAACACGTGAAAACCTAATCCATTTACGAATGAAATAAGTTTTTCTTCTGGCTGTGAAGCTAAGAATACGTTTCGCTCCATCTCACTAAATAGTTCTTCTCCTAAAATTTCTGCTAACTCATCATCATGTTCGCGTTCAATAATCTCTTCGTAACCGTAATCATCAACAAGCTCTTCTACTTCTTCGCTCTCCTCACAAAGCAATTGGCTAAGAAGTGCATCTTTCTTAAATTCACTGTTTTGTACAACTTCTAAAAAACTTGTTTCCCATCCATTTTCTAATTTCATATGTATAACTCCTTTATATACTTTACTTATCATCACTGTACCCAAAAGATCACTTTTATAACCTTTAGGTAATTACTATTATTCCATATGATTTATAACATAAGATGCAAACTCAGCTGCATCTCCTTCAAAAACATTAACCTCTGGCAAATGGTAAAACGTTGTTTGGAGCGGGTTTCCTTCATGATACATATATACCTTTTTCTCTAGCGCAATCGCCATTCCAAGCTCTGTATGACTTCCGTTTCCGCCATCTAATATAAGTAAAAAGACATCTGCTTCTCGGATCGCTTTTTGTTCTTCTTCACCAATTTTTTGCAATTGTTCTCTATTAGTTGCTCTTTCATTTTTCGTCCAATCATATGTATGATGCCATCCTACTTCTTTCAACTGGCTTGATACGAAACGTACAAGATGCTTATTTTGAAATCCCGAAGCAATATAAAATTTCATCTATATCCACTCCTTATATAAATGGGGAAACTCCGTTTTAGCGTTAATAGGATTTTTTTCAAAAAAAATCCCCATCTTTAGAACTTATTTGCGTTTAAATGATGGGGTGCTTCATGGTCTTCTTTTATTTTTTGTTTTTTATAACTTTCATCAGCTAACATTTCTAGTTCAGCTGTTATCTCTGATTTTTCAAGCTCTCGTTCTTGTGAAAATTTCCTTGAAATATAAACAATAACACTACCAACGTACAACACAAAGCATATAATAAGTGCAGTATTTTCATAGAGACTTAGCTCCAACACAGTCACTCCTAATCCATTCGTATTTTCACGCTTCATTAATTGGAATTTCCCTATTAACCATTTGTTATTGTAACATAAAAATATCAATTCTTGGAATCTTTCAGCCTACTAAAAGAGGCATGATTGTTTCATCATGCCTCTGAAATATGGTGAATGATTGTTTTAATCGCTTCTTTTCCATTGTATTTTTTTAATGCTGTTTTATACGCCTCATTATTTTGATGCAACTCTTCGACATGCTTTATAAGAGATTTCACAGTTACATCTTCTTCATACAATACGGAGGCATATCCTTGCTTTTCGAAGGACTCTGCATTTAAAATTTGATCTCCACGACTGGCAAATTTTGATAGCGGAATTAAGACCATTGGCTTTTGTAATGTTAAAAACTCAAAAATCGCATTGGAGCCCGCACGTGAGATAACAAAATCTGTTGCCGCTAATACATCTGGTAACTCTCCATGTACATATTCAAATTGTTTATATCCTTCTTTATTTTGTAAACTTTCATCAAGATTACCTTTTCCGCAAAGATGAACAATTTGATACTTTTTAAGAAGTTCTAGTAACGCTTCTCGAACCGTTTCATTAATTTTCTTTGCGCCCAAACTTCCTCCCATGATTGTAATAACTGGCTTTTTACGTGAAAAACCTAAAAACGCTACACCTTTTTCACGATTTCCCTTTAACACTTCTTCACGTACAGGAGATCCCGTATATATTACTTTTTCTTTCGGTAAATGTTTCGCTGCTTCTTCAAACGTAACAAATATTTTCGAAGCGAAACGGAGCGCAATTTTATTTGCTAGTCCCGGCGTCATATCAGATTCATGTAATAAAACTGGTACTCTATTTAGCCACCCTCCAATTACGACTGGTACAGATACGAAACCGCCTTTTGAAAAAATTACATCCGGTTTTAATTTTCGAATCCTTACATACGCATCCATAACACCCTTCATTACGAGAAAAGGATCTTTAATGTTTTTCAAATCAAAATAACGGCGTAGCTTCCCGCTCGCAATACTATAATACGGAATGCCTTCCTTTTCTATAATCGTTTTCTCAATCCCTTGATGAGAACCAATATAAGAAATGTCCCAATTCTGTTCTTGTAAATATGGAATAATGGCTAAATTAGGTGTTACATGTCCTGCCGAACCGCCACCTGTAAAGACTATTTTTTTCATACGTCTCCCCCTTCTACACTATAGTACACTAAAATACCTTGCCTCAGGGTGAGAAAATACCATAGCCGTTACAGACGCTTCTGGCTCCATCATAAATCCTTCTGTTAATGTAATGCCTATTTCCTCTGGTTGAATTAAACGGAACAATTTTTCTTGGTCAGCTAGTTCTGGACAAGCTGGATAACCAAAGGACACACGTATTCCTCTATATTTCGTGCGGAAACGTTCTTCCATCGTCAATTCAGGTGAATCTGGAATTCCCCAACGATCGCGAATGAGCATATGTGTTTTTTCAGCAAGTCCTTCTGCTAATTCAAGCGCTAACGATTGAATGGCGTGACTGCGTAAATAATCACCTTTCGCCTTCCACTCTTCAGCAATGTCCCGAACTCCTTCCCCAACAGTAACAGATAAGAAAGCCACATAGTCCATCTCATCTCCAATAGGGCGTAAATAATCACCTAAAGTACGATATGGTGCTTTTCCTTGTCTTGGGAATGTGAAACGCTCTATAATACGCGTATGATCTTCTGGGTCATATATTACAATGTTTTGTCCGTCGCTTTGCGCTGGGAAAAATTGATACACGGCTTTCGGTTTTAACCAAGATTGTCCTTCTCGCAATAATTCGTCTATTAAATCATTTAATTCGTGCGCTCTTTTGTCTCCCTCTTTCAAAAGCTTCTTCACATTTCCTTTTAATCCAAGGTGATGTCCAAGGAGCATTTGTCTATTTAGAAACGGAGCAAGATGTGCAACGGGTATATCACGTAATACAATTCGTTTTGTTGAGTCCGGCACTATAACCGCCGATTTTGGCAATGGCTCAATTACTGCTGGAATTTCTACTTTTTTCTCTTCTTTTGTTACGATATGAAGATGACGTTCTTTTTTATCCTGTTTCATCTTCTCACGCTCTTCTTCTTTTTGAAGCTTATTAATAATATCAAGACCTGTCATTGCATCACTCGCATAACATACGAGCCCTTTATATGATGGAGAAATACGATTATCTGTGAACTTTCTCGTTAGTGCTGCGCCACCTACAACAATTGGAATATCAATATTCGCCGCTTTTAGATCTTCAGCAGTTGTTACCATTTGTTGTGCCGACTTTACTAACAGGCCAGAAAGACCAATAATATCAGGTTTCTTTTCTTGTACTTCTTGAACGATTCGATCCGATCGGACATTAATTCCTAAATTAATAATTTCATATCCGTTATTCGATAAAATAATTTCAACAAGATTTTTCCCAATATCATGTACGTCCCCTTTAACGGTCGCTAATAATACTTTCCCTTTTTTCGCACTTTCGCTAGATTCCATATGTGGCTCTAAATAACTTACAGCAGCTTTCATACTTTCAGCACTTTGCAATACTTCAGCAACGATCAGCTCATTATTATTAAATAATCGTCCCACCTCATCCATTCCTGTCATAAGTGGACCATTAATAATATCAAGAGGTTTTCTTCCTTCTGCAAGTGCGAGACTTAAATCTTCGTGTAATCCTTGTTTCGTACCTTCTACAATATAGTTGGCTAGTCGTTCATCAAGCGTAAGCGTTTCTTGTACAATAACATCTTTCTTTTTCGCCACGCGATAAAAGTTTGTAAATTCTTCTAACGTCTCTTTCGTCGTTTCAAATAATAACGCATCCGCAAGACGCTTTTCTTCCTCTGGAATTGACGCATAGCGCTCTAATTTTTCCGTATTAACAATCGCGTAATCTAACCCTGCTTTCGTTGCATGATATAAAAAGACAGAATTTAATACTTCACGTCCAGCTGGTGGTAAACCAAACGATATATTACTCACGCCTAAAATCGTTAAACATTCTGGTAACGCTTCTTTTATAAGACGAATTCCTTCTATCGTCGCTGCTGCTGAACCGATATATTCTTCATCGCCTGTCCCTACAGGAAACACGAGCGCATCAAATATAATATCAGACGGACGTATACCATACTTCTTTGTAAGTAATTCATAGCTTCTTTTCGCAATTTCTATCTTTCGTTCTGCACTAACGGCCATACCATCTTCATCAATTGTTCCGACAACTATAGCAGCACCGTATTTTTGAAGAAGAGGTGTCACTTTCTCAAAACGCTCTTCTCCATCCTCTAAATTAATAGAGTTGATAACAGCTTTTCCTTGAATATAAGTAAGAGCTCTCTCCATCACATTTTCATCTGTTGAATCAATCATAATCGGTACTTTTAACACTTTCGTAACTTCTGCCAAGAAATTTTCCATATCTTCTATTTCATCACGATCAGGGTCCGCCATACAAATATCAATAATGTGAGCATTTTTCTTCACTTGTGCTCTTGCCACTTCAGCGGCCTCTTCAAATTTCCCTTCTGCTACTAATCGTTTAAATTTACGCGATCCAATAACATTCGTTCTTTCACCTACAAATAAAGGTCTCATAGAATCATCATACTGCAATGCCTCTAATCCACTAATTCCATGCCCTTCTCGTTCATGATGTTCACGCGGATTAAGAGTTGCTAGCGCTGCTTTCATTGCTCTTATATGTTCTGGTGTTGTACCACAACAACCACCAATAATGTTAACCCAACCTTCTTCGGCAAATCGCTTTACTTTTTCCGCGAGAGAAGATGGAGATTCATGATAATGTCCATCTTCATCAGGAAGACCTGCATTTGGATAGCAAGAAATATAACACTCCGATAAATTAGATAATGAACGAATATGTTCCCTCATAAATTCCGGACCAGTCGCACAGTTTAATCCAACCGATAACGGCTTCATATGCTCTATCGATAAATAAAAGGCTTCTATCGTTTGACCCGCTAAAGTCGTTCCCATCGGTTCAATCGTTCCAGAAATCATAATAGGAACCGTTTTATTTAGTTCATCAAAAGCTGCTTGAATTCCAATATAAGCAGCTTTCACATTACGCATATCTTGACTCGTCTCCACAAGTAATACATCAATTCCGCCCCTCAATAACCCTCTCGCCTGCCTTGTATAGGCTTCAATCAGTTCCTCAAATGTAACTCCTCCTGTAACACTAATCGCTTTCGTTGTCGGCCCCATCGCACCTGCAACATATACTTCCTTCCCGCTTTCTTTAACAGCTTGCTTCGCCAATAGTGCTGCCTTTTCATTTAGTTCTTCATCTAAATGAGACAACTCATAATCACTTAATACGATATTCGTCGCACCAAATGTATTTGTTTCAATGATGTCAGCTCCAGCTTCAATATAAGCTTTATGAATCTTTAAAATAACATCTGGTCTTGTTTCTACTAAATATTCATTACACCCTTCGTACTCTTCTCCTCCGAAATCTTCCGCAGTTAAGTCCTCTTGCTGTATCATCGTCCCCATTGCACCATCTAATATTAGAATGCTATTTTGTAATCTTTCTTCTATACACTTCATCAATTAATACCCTCTTTCACTTCTTGCTTTTCTCTTACATATTTCACGAGATGTTCTGTAATTTCATATTTTAAAAATGGTGTAATAAGATAAACACCGTTAAAGTATTTCATTGCCGTATCGATTAACTCTTGTGAAATACGAATCCCTTCCTCAATAGCCGACTCTTTCGTTTCGTGCCCATCCATTCTCTCTCGTATTTCTTCAGGAAGAGTAATACCTGGCACCTCAAAATGAAGAAAATCTGCATTCCGCTTACTTACTAAAGGCATAATTCCAATAAAGATAGGTTGTTCCAAATGCTTTGTCGCTTCATACACTTCCTCAATTAACGCTATATCGTAAATTGGCTGAGTTAAGAAATATTCCGCTCCGGCATCTATTTTCCGTTCCATTCGCTTAACCGCTGCTTTTAAATGTCTTACATGCGGATTAAACGCACCGCCGACAGAAAATCTTGTTGCTGGGCCAATTGATTTCCCTAAAATGGAACGCCCGTCGTTCATTTCTTTAATCATTTTAATTAACTCAATAGAGGACAAATCATATACAGAAGTTGCACCTGGGAAATCGCCAACACGCGCTGGATCACCAGTTAAAGCTAGCACTTCCTCCATCCCTAACGCCGATAAACCTAATAAATGAGATTGTAGCCCAATGACGTTATGGTCTCTACACGTTAAATGAGTCAATACTGGAATATCATGCTTCGTTAATAATGCACCCATTGCCATATTAGAAACGCGAGGCGATGCTAGTGAATTATCTGCTAGAGTAATAGCGTCTGCCCCAGCTCTTTTCAATGCTCTTGCCCCTTCAAAAAAACGCTGCGTGTCTAATGTTTTCGGTGGGTCTAGTTCCACTACAACTGTCGTTTGTTTCTTTGCTTTCTCTGCTAGAGTGACGTGAGATTTCGAACGTTTCTCGTGTGTATGAACTACTTTTGGTCTTTGAATCGTGTCCTTTTCTATTACAGGCGTAACATTTAGAGTAGCACGCTTCATACTTTCAATATGTTCTGGAGTAGTACCACAACAACCACCCAATAACCGAATACCTTGCTCAATAAATTTCGGTGTCATCGCTTCGAAATAAGCCGGACTTCCCTCATATACGTAACGTCCCTCCACATAATTCGGGAGACCTGCATTTGGATATGCTGACAAGTAGCCATTTTGAGGAATCGATATCATTTTAAAAGCTTCCGTCATATGAAGTGGTCCTAGTTGGCAGTTCAATCCAACAACATTCGCACCGTAATCTAAAAGCTGTTTTAATATTTCATTTACATCATTTCCATTTTGAGTCGTACCTGCCTCATGTAACGCTAATTGGGCTACAATTGGAATATTCGTTTGTTTTCGTAACACCTTAACAGCATGAAGTAATTCAAATTCATCATAGAAAGTCTCTAATAGCAATCCATCAACCTGTTCTTCTAATAAAGCACCTGCCTGCTCAAGTAACATAAACTCCCTTTCCATATCAGTTGTTGTAACAGCTCCGATATGTTTCATACCACCAATTGTTCCTAAAATTGCATTTCTTTCTGTAACAGATGCTTTCGCAATCTTCACTGCTGCTTTATTAATTTGAACAACTTGATTCTCTAAGCCATACATACGTAATTTCGCTTCATTTGCCCCATACGTATTCGTTTGGATAACATCCGCTCCAGCAGCTACATATTGTTTATGAATCGATATAATTAAGTCCGGATCAGACAAATTCAATTCTTCAAAACTACTTTGTAAACCATGCGAATGTAATAATGTTCCAACTGCACCATCACCTATTACAATTCCTTTTGATAATAAATCTAGTAATTTCACGAATCTCCCTCATTTCTATCAATATAAAAACCCCCTCTTCACTTTGAAGAGGGGGACATAATTATTCCTCCTCTTATTATGCAAAACATTCGTTTTGCAGGTATTAGCACCGTTTCAAACATTTCGTTTGAAGGTTGCCGGGTTTCACAGGGCCTTTCCCTCCACCGCTCTCAATAAGAGTTGTCTTTATTATTTTATTTATGTAGCTAAAAGGAAATGCGTTCCCCTTTTAACAATGTTTGTTAATTTTTTATAAATTTAGCATGCACAAATATAAAAGTCAATGACACTTGCGGGAAAATAAAAATTATTTAAAATAAAGTTGCAATTCAATTAACTTTTGTTGTAAAGTTAAAAACATAATAAAAATTTCATACGAACATTCTTATCTAGAGAGGTAGAGGGACTGGCCCTATGACGCCTCAGCAACCATTAACAATTTGTTAATAAGGTGCTAATTCCAGCAAACTGTTAAAGATTTGACAGATGAGAAGAAGACTCTATTCAATCCGAAAGCCTTCTTCTTAGAAGGCTTTTTTTATTTTATATTCAACTACTCGTTCAATTTAAAAAGGAGGAATTTTCACATGTCAACTATCGAAACAAAACTAGCACAAATCGGAAATCGTAGCGAAACTACAACAGGAACTGTTAATCCACCCGTTTATTTCTCAACCGCTTATCGTCACGAAGGACTTGGTAAATCTACCGGCTTTGACTATTCACGAACTGGAAATCCAACTCGTGGTCTTTTAGAACAGGCAATCGCAGACTTAGAATATGGCGAACAAGGTTATGCCTGTAGCTCAGGAATGGCCGCTGTTCTCCTCGTCCTTTCACTATTTCGTTCCGGAGACGAACTTATTGTGTCTGAAGATTTATACGGGGGCACTTATCGATTATTTTCTGAGCATGAAAAAAAATGGAATGTTCGATGTAGATACGTAAATACACAATCTATTAAACAAATTGAGAAAGCTATCACAACTGAAACGAAGGCTATTTTCATAGAAACGCCGACTAATCCATTAATGCAAGTTACTGATATTGCCACTGTCGCAAGTGTAGCGAAAAGACACGGACTACTTCTTATTGTAGATAACACATTCTACACTCCTTATATACAGCAACCATTAACAGAAGGTGCCGATATCGTACTTCACAGTGCAACGAAGTATTTAGGCGGGCATAACGATGTACTAAGCGGACTTGTCGTGGCAAAAGGAAAAGAACTTTGTGAAGAAATTGCTCATTATCATAATGCCTCCGGTGCTGTCTTAAGCCCATTTGACTCATGGCTATTAATTCGTGGTATGAAAACTTTAGCGCTTCGCATGAGACAACATGAAGAAAATGCGAAAGCCATTGTTGCTTATTTAAATGATGAAGACGGTGTGACAGATGTATTTTATCCAGGAAGAGGCGGTATGATTTCGTTTCGCCTTCAAGATGAAACATGGATTAATCCATTCTTACAATCTTTATCCTTAATCACATTTGCTGAAAGTCTTGGTGGTGTAGAGAGTTTAATGACTTATCCAGCAACGCAAACGCATGCTGATATTCCTGAAGAAATCAGAACGGCAAACGGTGTATGTAATCGCCTTCTTCGGTTCTCCGTCGGCATTGAAAATAGTAACGATTTAATTCAAGACTTAAAGCAAGCCATTAAACTTGTAAAAGAAGGTGTAAGAATATGAGTTATTCTATCGATACACTCTTACTACACAACCAGTATAAACATGATACTCAAACAGGAGCTGTTAACGTTCCCATTTATAACACATCAACATTTCACCAGTTTGATGTAGATACTTTTGGCAAATACGACTATAGCCGATCTGGAAATCCAACTCGTGAAGCTCTGGAAGATATCATTGCTTTATTAGAAGACGGAACAAAGGGGTTCGCCTTTGCATCAGGCATTGCAGCGATTTCTACTGCTTTTCTACTGCTTTCACAAGGCGATCACGTACTCATTTCAGAAGACGTATACGGAGGTACTTACCGGATTATAACTGAAGTTCTCTCTCGTTACGGTGTTTCACATACATTTGTTGATATGACCAATTTAGAAGCAATAAAACAAAATATCAAATCGAATACGAAGCTCTTTTATGTAGAAACACCATCTAACCCACTTTTAAAAGTAACAGATATTCGCGAGGTTTCTAAACTCGCAAAATCTATTGGTGCTCTTACATTTGTTGATAATACATTTTTGACACCACTATTCCAGAAGCCGCTTGATCTTGGCGCCGATGTCGTTCTTCATAGCGCCACAAAATTTATTGCTGGTCATAGTGATGTTACTGCCGGATTAGCAGTCGTAAAAGATGCTGAACTCGCTCAAAAACTTGGATTTTTACAAAATGCATTTGGCGCTATTTTAGGTCCTCAAGATTGTTCTCTCGTACTTCGCGGCCTAAAAACATTGCATGTACGTCTTGAGCACTCAGCTGCAGGTGCCAATAAAATTGCACATTATTTACAAGAGCACTCTAAAGTCCAAAATGTCTATTATCCTGGATTACAATCACATCTTGGCTATGATATTCAACAATCTCAAGCAACATCAGCTGGGGCTGTCCTATCTTTCACTTTACAATCAGAAGATGCACTCCGCCAATTTTTATCGAAAGTTAAACTACCCGTTTTTGCGGTTAGTCTAGGGGCTGTTGAATCTATTCTTTCCTATCCCGCAAAAATGTCACATGCAGCTTTATCACAGGAGGCACGTGACGAAAGAGGCATTTCTAATTCATTGCTTCGCTTATCTGTCGGTCTTGAAAATGTTAACGATCTAATATCCGATTTTGAAAATGCTCTTTCTTACGTAGAAGAACCTGTAAATGCATAGAGAAAAAAGAAGATATGAAATTAAGTTATCATATCTTCTTTTTATGCTGTCTAGCATATTCATTTTAATGTTTTTTCTTTTTGTATAGTTCATTAAAAAATAAAAGTATATCATCTATTTCCAAGTAATGGATTTATTGATATATTAAGAAATAAAAAGGGGTAAAAATAATGGATACTTGTGCAGATATTTTAATCGTTATCGATTTACAAAATGGGGTATGTTATAGCGGAGAACATTTATTTGATTTACAAAATTTACTTACAAAAGTAAATAAAAGAATTTCTTCATATAGAAAATCAAATAAACCAATCCTTTTTGTCCAACATTGCGATGATGATTTAGTACCCGAAAAAGAACTTTGGGCTATTCATACCGATCTAGATGTTCAAGAACAAGATTTTTTTGTAAGTAAAACACATGCCAATTCATTTTATAAAACAAACTTAAAAGAGATTTTAGATCAATTATCTGTACATCGTATTGAATTTTGTGGTGCCCAAACAGAGTACTGTATGGATGCTACAATTAAATTTGCCCACGGACTGAGATACGAAAATTTCATGGTACAGAAAACAACCTCTACGTTAAACAATCCATTTATGTCCGCAAAAGAGACAATTGATTTTTATGAGAATATATGGAATCACAGATTTTTAACGTTGATAAAAGATGAGCTCTAGAATAAATGACTCATAACTTGATCATTCTAAGATTTATCAGCTACACTCAAATATTTAATCATCACCATAAGGAAGCTGATTATAATCAGCTTCTTTTAACCTGTTTTATATTCTATATATATCATTATAATTCCTTTGTCATATTATTTTAAAAATTTCGTATATTCATTTGAAAGAATAAGAAAATCATGATAAAATTGTGTTACAAATATATCTATATCTTTCAATTTTTAAAACGCATCAAAATTTTCACCCAAAAGTGTCATTTTACAAAACCGTACAAATTTATCTATTTTATTTACATCAGGGTCTCTTTTCTTACAATTTCTTTACTTTAGGACTTTTTTTCTGCAACAACTGTTTTCTTTTCTTTAATTTTTTGGTATGTATAGTATGGTATAACAGCTCACACGGAGGTGGAAAAGAACATGTTAGAAACCTTTCAAAAAGAAATAGAACTATATGAAAGCAATGCAGAATTATTGAAAGTGCTTGCTCATCCTGTTCGCTTATGTATTGTAAAAGGATTAATTGAACGTGGCCCAAGCAATGTTTCTACAATGTACACTGGCTTAAACATGCCACAATCTACAATTTCACAGCATTTAGCAAAGTTAAAAAGTGCTAAAATCGTTTCTAGTGAAAGAAAAGGATTAGAAATTTACTACAAAGTAGAAAACGAAACAATTATTCAACTCGTTCGTGTATTATTAGGTTAGGGACTAATAGACAGAGAAAAAGGACGTATTCTATATTTTTCATCTCATATCTTTAATATAAATATATATCATGAGAGGAAATATATAATACTACATAAGTCGTATTAAAAAACAAGACACAGAAATATACTGTGTCTTGTTTTTTCATATTGTTAAATATCGATTCAACTGTAAATTCTTCATATCTTTCGTGTGCATAACAATATCAAAGGCACTTCCTAAGCCTCCGTTCAAAATCATAGAACGAACTGCTCGATTTCGTTTTTGAGTTTCAGAAAAAGGATTTGTATCTTGATGACTCGTAAGATGTTCTAATATCCCTGCCGCTAACAAAAACTCTGATTGCTTCCTATGCCATATCGTATGAATCCCTTGTAGCTCGAAAATCACCTTCAACTCATCCCAATGAACATGGGTAGTTAAATCCATTTCTCCTGGATATGCAAGAGGGTTACGAATTAGCTTATGCTTATAATATCCTCTTAAACTTCCTTCATGATGTGCAGGATGCATCCATTCTTCTCTTGTATAACCATAATCAACTGTAATACATATACCTCGCTGGAACCATTCCGCAATTTCTTCTATATACTCTTCCATTGCAATAGGTACCTCAAATCGCTGCCCCTCTGCAATATGAATATTATATTTCAATAAGTATCGACCAATTTTTTTCTCTACTGGCCTAAATACTTCTGCAAGGTCCCCTTCCTCTGTATACGTGATACGTACTTCATACAAAATTCCATTTCTTTTCTCAACTACTTCAACAGGAAACGCATCAAATAGTTCATTCGAAAAAATAATTCCTTCGAAAGACTCTCCCATTTCAATATACGATGTATAATACGATACATTATCAAATGAGCAAAGACTCTCCTGCTGTAATCTTCTATGAAAAGGGCTCACTTCAACAATTGAATAGTTTAAACTACTAAAGGTTTCCGGAGATAATTGTTTCCATTCTTGTAAAACATCATGGGCAAACTTTCCCGTTCCCCCACCAACCTCACAAATATTTGAAGAAACTTCTCCATTTTCAACAAGCCGAATAAAAAACTTAGCAAAAGTCTTCGCAAAGACAGAAGATACATTACTACTCGTAAAAAAATCTCCTTGTCTTCCAATTTTTTCACGTTCTCTCATATAATATCCATGTCCTTCTGTATATAATACGAGGTTCATATACGTACTGTATGAAATTGAATAATCCTTTTCTTTCCCCATCCATTCTCTTAAAATGAGCTCCATCCCCATAATAACTCCTTATTGTAAAAATGGATTATTTTCTTTTTCAAATCCAATGCTTGTCTCTGGACCATGCCCACATAGCACTGCTGTTTCATCTGGTAATACAAATAATTTCTCTTCAATACTTCCAATTAATTCAGCAAAGCTTCCGCCAGGCAAATCTGTTCTTCCAATACTCATTTGGAATAATACATCACCAGAAAATACGGCATTCGCCTCTTTACAATAATAAGAAATACTTCCTGGAGAATGTCCTGGTGTCTCAAAAATTTCAAAGTTAAAAGAACCGATCGTTAATGTACCTTCTGCATCAATAATTTGATCTGCTGGTTTCGCTGTAATACTGCGGTTCATCATAAAAATTTGCGATCCATTCACAGTTGCATCTCCTAACCAATCCGCTTCTTCTTTATGTACGTATACCGGAATACGAAAAGCATCTCTCACGGCATCAACAGCACCAATATGATCAAAGTGAGCATGCGTTAATAAAACCGCAAGGGGCTTTAACTGCGCTTCTTGTAAATATGTAACAAGTTTCTCTCCTTCATGACCAGGATCAAAAATAATACACTCATTTTGATCATTCGTTAAAATATAAGCATTTGTTTGTAATGGGCCTAAAGGCATTTGTGTCCATTTCATATAAAAATCTCCTCCAGTTATTGAACTTACTTTCAATGATACAACATTTCTTTCTCTTAGGAAAAGAAAGGATGCTATCTCGACATTCATTTTTAAAACATGTACAATATAAAAGAGTAAATATTCCAAAAACTCATCGTAAGAAATAAGAAGACAGAGGAGGATATTGTATGGGCCTTGTTATTATTTTTGCGCTAGTCACTCTGTTAGCTGTATTTGCTACGCTTAGAACACTTCGCGAAAAGAACTTTTTCGCGGGCGGTTTTGCAATTGCAACCGTACTCGTTTTCGGATGGTTTACAATCATGACTGTTCTATATAATGGGTACCCTCCAACAGCTTAATTCATTTACATGGAATTCTTCATCAAGATTTTGCATAAAAAGAGGAAGGGGTGCCCCTTCCTCTTCTCATATTTCACAACTTATATCATCTTCGCTTCGTATTTGTGCTTTTTTACAAGCCAAGCTCCTCCGATAACACCTGCGTCATTACCAAGTGTCGCAATTGCTAACTTTGTGCTCTTTACAGCACGTGAGAAAGCATATTGCTCGAAATAGCGTTGAATTGGTTCTAATAACGCATCTCCAGCTTTAGACACGCCACCACCAATAACAATTTTCTCTGGATTCAATGTGCTAGAAAGGTTTGCTACAGCTAATCCTAAATAAGAAGCCACCTTTTCTACTACTTCGCCTGCTAGCTCATCACCTTGTCCATGCGCTTCGAATACATCTTTTGATGTAATACGCCCTTCTTCTGCTAACATAGAACGTAAAATACTCTCTTTATCAGTCTCTTGTATTTTTTGCATAGCAACACGCACAATACCCGTTGCAGATGTTACTGTCTCTAAACAACCAGACTTTCCGCAATTACATGGGAAAGCATTCTCTGTAACTACTGTAATATGTCCAATCTCACCTGCAGCACCACTTACACCGTGTACAATCTCACCATTGGCGATTACACCGCCACCAACACCCGTGCCAAGTGTCATGCAAATTAAATCTTTTGCTCCTTCACCAGCACCTTTCCACATTTCTCCAAGCGCTGCTAAGTTTGCATCATTATCTATCACAACAGGTAATCCTGTTTCTACTTCTAGTAAATCTTTTAACGGATAATTTTTCCAACCTAAATTAACCGCTTCATAAATCATTCCAGATGCGACATGTACAGGACCAGGAGCTCCCATACCAACACCAATTAACTTGCTTTTTAATTCACCTAACTCTTCTAACTTTTTATCAATAGCTTTCGCTACATCAAGTGTAATATGTTTTCCTTGCTCATTTGTATTCGTAGGGATTTCCCACTTATGTAAAATTTCACCGTACACATTAATAAATGCTAATTTAATCGTTGTACCACCAAGATCAACACCAACTAACCATTTCTCTTCCATGTTGCTTACCTACCTTTATCTAATTCTTATTTATCTCTTTTTGAATTTCTTGCTTCAATAAAAATAAAGCTGTTTGATAGTCTTGTGGATCGATTAGCTGTGATTGATTTAATTCACGCAATTCATCTTGCATTAATTGTAAATCTGCAATTCGATCACCTGTGTAAATAATCGTACCAAATTTCTTTAGCAATTGTTGAATATCATAAATGGATATCATTTCATCACCCTCTATGCTTACTTACTATAAAAAATTATAATAAGAAAACGTTCACATATTTTATTATAATCAAGAAGAAAAAGCCTCGTCAATTTTTATTTGTCTATACAAGCCCATTTATAACCATTGTTCCTTTTTCTGTAATAATTTTTTCTACATTTTTATCAAATGGTTCAACAGGAATATGTTTTACCATTTGATAATCATAAGCTAATGATAGCGTTTTCCCTTTATAATGCACGAGATAACGATCATAGTAGCCGCCACCATATCCAATCCGTTCCCCTCGCCCTGTATAAGCTACTCCTGGCACGATAAGAAGATCAATTTCACACGCATTCACTTCTTCCGTAAACGCTGGAATCGGTTCACGTAAATTCATATATACTGTTTCTAATTGATCAAAATTACTAATTTTCCGGAAAGACATCGTTCTTGTCCCTTTATTACACTTTGGAACAACAATTTTCTTTCCTTCTTCCCAAGCTTTTTCGATAATAGGATATGTATTCACTTCATGTTCCATCGAGAGAGTGATTCCAATTGTTCTAGCTTCAATCCACTCTTTTTGCCCATACAACGAAACTGCAATTTGTTCCGATAAAGTTGTATACTGTTCTTCAGATAAAGAATTCATGCGTTCTATTATTTGTTTACGTAAACGTATTTTCTCTTCTTTCACACACTTTTCCCCCTTACAGTGACACTTTACTCTACGAGGATAGTGTATCACTTTTACATAGGAATCGCATAAAAAAAAGAAACAGTAGGAAAATATTCCTACTGCTTACTTTGTTTCACGGTGTAACGTAGACTTCTTGTCACGCTTGCAATACTTTTTAAGCTCGATACGCTCAGCGTTGTTACGTTTATTTTTCTTTGAGATATAGTTACGATCTCCGCATTCTGTACATGCTAGAGTAATATTCACACGCATTCTTATTTCCCTCCAGTACTAATAACTTAAATCAGACTATACCATAATACCACTTTTAAAATAAAAATTCTACACCTTTTGATATTGTCTAATTTTTTCTATAAGATTTTTCATGTTTTCCCTTGCTATCACTGGGTTTCTAGCATGTGAATACACTAAAAATTTTGGTTGTTTTGCGTCAGAAACGATATAAGACCACTCTTTTTCTGTATATTTGAACTGTACTCCTTTTAATATCCCGTCTTCTTTTCTTTCCATATCAGCCAATAATTTCCGCATCACTTTCCCTTTTTCCTTCCACGAACACACAACTTCATCACAAAGTAAATAGAGCGGAGGTGACTGCTCTATTATGCTGAGAAATGTTTTTCCCTGCAGTGCTATTAACTCAAATAATTTTCCTATTCGATATAAAATATCTCGCTTCCATCTTATTTGAAAAGACTTTTTTTCATCATGCATATAAAATAGAAGATAACAACCGCCCAATTTCAAAGACATTGGGTAAATTTCACCTGCTGATTCAAATAATAAATCAGGAATATCTACTTCTTCAAAATCAGTTCCTTGGTAAATATTACTATGATTATCATATAAATCGAATTGATTTCCTTGTTCAGAAAACATAAGCGCCATATTTGCTTTACTCGATTTCATCAAAGCTTTCACATGATCTTTTTGTTCCCCCGCATAAATCCATGTAACTGTGCACCCAAGCCTTTGCAGAAAGAGCATAAGTAACTGTTGTAACATATCATTTCTCTTATTAATAAGAAGATGGAACTTCTGTTTTTGTATTTTCTCTATATCAATGTGTTCTAATACTGCTTCTATATAATTATTTAAAGAAACATGAACCTGCTTACTTCGCCCCATTTCTTTCTCACATACGTAACGAAACGACTCAGACATATATAGTTGTTCGATCATTTTTTGCTGCTTATACGATAACATTCCATCCCTGCCATACATCTTTATAACAATCCCTCTATCACTTTCTACTTGAATAAAAACCCCACCTGCACAGTTCAAATTATGAATGGCATACTGAAAAAGTGACTCGTTCATTTCTTTACATTCCATCGTATGAATCCCAATACCATGAATAGCATGGAGGAATAAGTTTTTATAGGACGTTGTTTCTATATTTTCTTGACTTCCGATTAATATACTCTCTCCTTTTACAAAAAGAGAACCATAAGCCATTGCGGCTTTCACAATAAATTGAGGGGTAATCTCAACATTGCCTCTTCCTACAATCCGGCTTTTTTGTAACCATCCTGCCCCCTTTTCACTCTCTTGAACACCAGCAGAGCCTACTATTGAATGACTATCTATCACCTTATATGGCCATAGTTTTCCTTTTTGCTTAATTACTGTACTTTTCCCTATATGGCAACGGTCCGCTACGATACTTTTTTGAAAAAGTGTAACATCATCTTCAACCATTGTATGCTCTCCAATTGTTGTTTCTAGCAACTCACAATATTTTCCGATACGGGCGTTTGCAAAAACGATGCTTTTTTGAAGATGAGAATAACTTGAAACGATACTATTTTTCCCTATAATAGAGTACGGTTCAATTACAGCACCAGCACCAATTATTGCTCCTTCTCCAATAAAAGAAGGACCATGAATTTTCGTCCCTTTTCCTATCGTTACGCCTTCTCCCATCCACACCATTGGTAATACTTCTGTATATGGAATAGGCACCTTCAATTTTTTCGTCAACAAATCGAATTGAGCTTGCCGATATTGATCAAATGTACCAATATCTAGCCAATAGTCTTCTGATAAATATGCAAATAACGTATTTTTATTTGCCAATAATGGGAATACATCATGACTGAAATCAAAAAATCCCATGGATGGTATGTAAGAAAAAATTTCCGGCTCCATTATATAAATACCTGTATTCACAACATTAGAAACTACCTCATTCCAACTCGGTTTTTCTATATATCGTATAATTTCTTGTTCTTTATTCGTTACAACTAACCCAAATGAGAGTGGATTTTCTACTTCTTTCACAAACATCGTTACCATTCTCTTCTTCTGTTCATGAAATGCAATTCCTTCTGATAATTGAAAATCAGTTAGTGCATCCCCACTAATAACAACAAATGTTTCATCTAAAAAACTTTCCGCTTGCTTAATACTCCCTGCGGTTCCAAGTGGGGGAGAGTCTTCAAAATAATACAAGTTAACTCCCCATTTACTACCATCACCAAAGTACTGCTTAATAGCTGTACTCATATATTGAACGGTAATTGCAATTTCACGAATTCCATGCTGACGTAATAATTCAATATTATATTCAAGAACCGGCTTTTCTAACAATGGTAACATCGGTTTTGGAGTATTACATGTTAATGGTCTAAGGCGTCTTCCCTTTCCTCCAGCTAAAATAACCCCCTTCATATACTTCAGCCTCCACTTATATAATGTTCAAGAACTCCGTATACCACATATATATCATTTATCCCTCATTAACTGCAGTAAACGCCCGACTCCCACCTAACTTCTTTGCTCCAGCCAAATTTTAAGGTGGGAGTTTTACTGTCCGCAAATAGCGGGATAAATAAATGTACCTTTTAACCTTAGCAAAAAAGAAAGCGCTTACTATTAACTTAGCAAAATATTTAATAATACGTAATTAACACATATGTACTTATTTTTCCATTAATTATGATACATCTTATCATCATAAACTAAAGGAAACAACGAGCTTTTTTTGTCATGTTTTGACTAAAAAAAGCAGGTGATTTCTCATCACCTACTCTTTTCCTACTCATTCAATAAATAATGCTTTCCTTTTACTAAATAAAATACATTCTCAGCAATATTGGTAACATGGTCTGCTACACGCTCAATATATCTTGCAACAAAGGATAGTTGTGTAATTTGTGTAATCGCTTCTGGTTGTCCAGGGATAGAGGAAATAAATTCACGAATCGCCTTCCCATAAATTTCATCAACTGAATCATCCATTTCAGCAATTTGTCTAGCAAAAGTTAAATTTTCTTGCTCGTATGCTTCTAATGCTAAATTTAACATTTTATGAGCAATCTCAAACATTTCATCAAGATTCTGCAAGCTAACAACCACTTCTTTTTCTCCAAGACGAATTGTTGATTTCGCAATATTAACAGCGTGATCTGCAATTCGTTCTAAATCTGTCGCTGTTTTAATTGAAATGAAAATTCTTCGTAAATCACTTGCTACAGGCTGCTGCTTTGTAATAAGCATAAGTGCAAGGTCATTTATTTCTTCTTCTAAATTATCCATGCGATAATCACCATCAATGACCTCTAATGCTTTCTCTACATCTCTTTTGTGAAGCCCTTCCATAGCAATCAATAAAGCTTCCCTTGCTAATTCACCAAGTTCAACTACCTTTTGTTGTAACGTCTTTAAATCATATTGAAACTGTTCTCTTACCATTGCTTCTTCCCCCTCAATATTATGTGCATTATATATAAATCCCCTCCACAGCCTCTTGTACGTTTATTAAGCCTTGAGAAAAGAGAAATATTACTCCCCTATTTAAAATGAGGTGAAAGTGAGGAATGCCCTCTATTAAGAGGACATTTCCTCTTAGCCTTACAACGATATCAACCAAATCGTCCTGTAATGTAGTCTTCTGTTCGCTTATCTGCAGGTGTTGTAAATAATTTATTTGTATCTGTATATTCCACAACTTCTCCACTTAAGAAGAAGGCAGTTTTATCTGAAATACGTGCTGCTTGTTGCATGTTGTGCGTTACAATAACAATACTAAAATCTTTCTTTAACTCCTGAATTAGTTCTTCTACTTTTAATGTTGAAATTGGATCTAACGCTGATGTTGGTTCATCCATTAAAATTACGTCTGGCTCAATCGCTAAGCAGCGTGCAATACATAGACGTTGTTGCTGCCCACCAGATAAACCATATGCATTATCGTGCAAACGATCTTTTAACTCATCCCAAATGGCTGCTCCGCGCAAGCTTTTTTCAACGATTTCATCAAGTGTTTTTTTGTCACGAACACCATGAATTTTCGGTCCATATGCTACATTTTCATAAATAGATTTCGGGAATGGATTTGGCTTTTGGAATACCATACCCACATGCGTACGTAATTCTTCAACGGGATATGCTTTATCGAATATATTTCGTTCTCTATATTCGATAACTCCCGTAGTTCGAACGATAGGTACTAACTCTACCATACGATTTAACGTTTTTAAGTATGTTGATTTCCCGCAACCACTTGGACCGATAATCGCTGTTACTTCATTCTCATGAATACTTAAGTTGATATCTTTTAAAGCATGGTCTTCTCCGTACCATAAATTTAAATTTTTCGTATCAAACACTACTTTTTTTGGTGCTGCCTCAATCTTCTTCTCATTTTTCACCTGTACATTTACTACTGTTGCTACCATTTGAATTCCCCTTTCATCCACTTCCAACTTATTTTCGATTTCGTAACCATAAGACAAATATATTTATAAAGAGCAGCAATCCTAGCAAAACAATCATCCCAGCTGCTGCTACATACTGAAATTCCTCTTGTGGTCTACTCATCCAATTAAAAATTTGAATTGGTAAAACCGTAAATCTATCGAACATACTAAACGGAACATAATTTGCAAATGCAAGTGCCCCAATAACTAACAACGGTGCTGCTTCTCCGATTGCTCTCGATACCGCTAACGTACATCCTGTTAAAATCCCTGGCAAAGCTACTGGCAGTACAATTTGATACATCGTTTGCCATTTCGTAGCACCTAATCCGTAAGAAGCTTCTAATAAGGAACTTGGTACAGATCGAATCGCTTCTTGGCTAGCCACAACAACTGTTGGTAAGACGAGTAAACTCATCGTCAGTGCCGCTGCGATTATACTCTCTCCCAAATGGAGGGCGTATACGAAAATAGTTAATCCGAGTAAACCAAACACAACGGAAGGTACTCCCGCTAATGTTTGATTATTCAATTCTATTAATTTTTTAAAAACGGACTCTTTCGCATAATGCTCTAAATAAAGAGCTGTTCCGACCCCAAATATAAAAGAGACCGGTATAACAATACTCATAAATAATATTGTCCCTGACAAAGCAGCAGCAATCCCAGCTTCTTTCGGATTACGTGAAGCGAAGTTTGTAAAAAAATCTATTGAAAGATAACTCATACCTTTTTCAAAAATTTGAAACAATAAAATAAACAGAATTACGATTGAAAACAAAATCGCTATATAAAATAATGATTTGTAAATTCTATCTTTTAAAAAACGTGATGCCATATTTTCTTGTATTTTTTTATGATCTAACATTCGCATATTATGTCACCCTCCTAAAACGGCGCATAATATACTGCGAAATGATGTTCATAATAAAAGTAAACATGAATAAAGTCGCACCTACAGCATACATGCTGTAATAAGTAAGCGTTCCATGCGGAGCATCCCCTAAACTCACTTGTACAATATAAGCTGTTAATGTTTGAATGGAATGAGTCGGATCTATCGATATATTAGGTGTTGATCCAGCTGCAATAACAACAATCATTGTTTCACCAATCGCCCGAGAAGCTGCCAATATAATCGCTGCCATAATGCCCGTAAAAGCCGATGGAAATACTATTTGTTTTACCATCTCAAAACGAGTTGCCCCTAGCCCTAGTGAAGCTTCTTTAATTCCTTTCGCTACAGCTCTCATTGCATCTTCAGAAAGCGAGGCAACCGTAGGTACCATCATAAATCCAATCACAATGCCTGGGCTAATAGCATTAAAAAACTGCAAATCTGGTATGATCCGTTGTAAAAGTGGCGTAACAACTGTTAATGCGAAAAAACCATATACAATTGTTGGGATACCTGCTAGTAGCTCTAACAACGGTTTTAATATTTTCCGAGCACCATTTGAAGCATATTCGCTCAAAAATACGGCACACCCTAAACCGATAGGAATTGCTACAACCATAGCAATTGCTGTTACAAGAATTGTTCCACATATAAGTGGTAATATACCGAATTTAGGATCTTCAAAAAAAGGTAACCATTCTTGCTCCGTCAAAAAGGAGTATAATGATATTTTTTGAAAAAACATGATTGTTTCATTAGCCAACGTAATAATAATTCCAAGTGTCGTCACTATAGACACGCTAGCAATTATTTTTAGTAATAACGGAACTATTCGATTGATTCGCTGCGCTTTTTTTCTTCTATTTGTATTTCTCTCAATCAAATGTTGTACAGAAAATGTAATTTGACTTTTGTCATTATGAGCCAAAGATGAAAACCCCTTTCCACCCTGACATTACCTTTTTATTTCTGTTAACATCCGCAGCTGTTCATTGTATTTTTCTTTTGGCAATTTTACATATCCGACCTCTTCAGCGAGGTTGCCAACATGTTTAATCATAAACTCAACATAATTTGCTACATTCATTTTATTTCGGATAGATGCATCATTTACATAAGCAAATAGCGGTCTAGCTAAAGGCTTATACGCACCTGACTGAATGGTCTCTTTCGTTGGAAATACACCATTCACCTTTATTGCTTTCACCTTATCTTGGTTAGCCATATAATAAGCATATCCTACAAAAGCAATGGCATTTTTATCATTCATTACCCCTTGCATAATCACTTGATCGTCTTCAGACAAAGAGACCGTTTTTACAAGGCGACTATTTTGTAAGACAACATTTTGAAAATAATCATAAGTACCAGAGTCTACGCCTGGCGCATAAAATTTAATTTGTTCACGTGGCCATGATGAATGAATTTGCGACCATCGTTTTGAACTTCCATCTTCACCCCATAGTAGACGTAACTCGTCTATCGTTATATTGTTTACCCACGTATTTTGACGATTCACAACAATCGTAAGACCATCATAAGCAACCTCAAATGGCGTAAATTGAATGGAATTTTTCTTCATTGCATTTTCTTCTACACGCTTCATCACTCTCGAAGCATTGTTTATATCTACTTCTCCTTTACTGAAGCGATTAAATCCTCCTCCTGTCCCAGAAATGCTAATAGAAATTTTCACGTTTGGATGAGCCTTTGTATATTCTTCTGCTACTGCCTCTATAATAGGAAAAACCGTTGAGGATCCATCAACTCTCACTTCTCCCATTTCATTTGTAGCGAATGCAGTAGACATGTTATAAAAAAGAATACATGCCGATAATGTCAAAATCTTAATCGATACACTCATCCATTTCACGTGTTCTTCCTCCTAGAAGTAACCGGAAATAACAGGATTACAGATATAAGAATACTGCTAAACTATTAATTCGGTTTTAATTGTTTGTAAAAGTTTTGTAAAGTTCCACAAAAACAACTGTATACACAAACTTGATTTTCATTTTTGTACTTTAGATGCAGTAAATTTTCTAATCATCCATACAACTGCCATCTCCTAGTACATAAGACGAATTTAAAGCGTGTGCACCAATCTTGTTGTGTTCATCTTTTTTGAAACTACATGTTTCTTCAACATTTTACGCTTGTCCACATTTACTAAACCATATGCATAAAGCATAAAAAAAAGCACACTATCTTTTCAGATAGTGTGCTTTTTTTACAGCTTTTTTATTCATCATCTTGTGTATTATTTTTTTTCTCTTTTTCATCTTTTGGAGCTTCACCAGTTAATGCTTGTTTTTTCAAATCATAGTAAGCGTCCATAATTTCACGACCGATATATCCATTGATTCCTGTTTTATCATCATGTACCCATGGCACAACAACAGAAAATGCTACTTCAGGGTCTTCAAGTGGCGCATAACCTACTAATGTTAAGTTATATGTTTCAATACGCTCACCTTTTGCATTTCTACCAATCTCTTTATCTCCGCCATATACAGTTTGAGCTGTACCTGTTTTCCCAGCAGCTTTATATGGTGCGCCTGCAAAGTATTTCGTAGCTGTACCACCTGAATCGTTATACACTTGTCTAAATCCTTCTTGAACACGTTTAATTTGCGATTCAGGCATATCAACGCGATTTAATACTTTCGGTTCCATGGATTGAACAACTTTTCCAACTTCCTCTGGCTTCGCCGATGGCTCACGAATTTCCTTTACAACTTGAGGTTGCATACGATATCCACCATTTGCAATCGTCGAAATATATTGCGCTAATTGAAGAGGTGTATACGTATCATACTGTCCGATTGCTAAATCTAATAAGAAACCTGGTTGATTTCCTCTACCCATTTGACCAGCCGTTTCATTTGGTAAATCAATACCTGTTTTTACACCCAGCCCAAACTGACCAAAATAATAACGCATCGTATCAAATGCTTTTTGCGGGATATCTAAAGTACCGCCTCGTACGTATGGAACCCCTGCAATATTCATCGCAGTTTTAAACATATAAACGTTAGAAGACATTTTTAACGCTGTAAGGTCATTAATATACCCCATCGTTTTCCAAGATGACTTCGTAGGTGTCCCTTTTAATTTAATCGGTTCATCTAACAGTACGGATCCAGGTTGAATTGCACCAGTTTGATATCCCGTAAGTACTGTCGCACCTTTTACAGTTGAACCCATCGGATAAGAACTTGTCATCGTTCCTAATGCGAAATCTTTTACTTTCGTTTCGCCGCCCTCATTCACTAATTGTTTCCCCGCCATAGATAAAACCTCACCATTTTTCGGGTTCATCATTACAACGAATGCGCGGTCTAAAAGAGGTTCGCCCCCTTTAAATCTCATTAAGTTTTTCGCAAGAATTTCTTCTACGCGCTTTTGTAATTCCATATCGATTGTTAAATTCAGGTCGTTACCTCGTTGTCCTTGTGACACATTAATAGTTTCTAAAATATTACCATCTTTATCTGTAACATTTCTAACTTCAGCTTTTGTGCCATGTAAGCTATCTTCATATTGTTGCTCAAGGTAACTTTTTCCTACGCGATCGTTACGATTATAATCGCGAACAAGATAGTAATCTAATCGCTCTCTCGGTAACCCTTCATCAGAAGTCGTTACACCACCAAGTACACTTCGGAACATATCATCATACTTATATTTTCGTTCCCAGTCGACATTTGTATCTACACCTGGCAATTTCGCCAAATTTTCACTAATAATCGCGTATTCTTCTTCTGTTGCACCTTTTTTAACGATTTGCGGCGTCATTGCATATCCGCTTTCCATCTTACTTTTGATCGCCAATATTTCTAAATCTTTTGCTGACAGTTGATTAATCTCTTCTTCTGTTACACGATTTCGTTGACGTTCATCTAGTTCTTTATCGTCAATTTTATTCACTTTAAACTCTTCACGATCTTTTTTTGTGATTTTTGCCTCTGCTTCTTCTTTATGTAAAGCAAGCCAATAGTCTTTTTTATCGCGATCCGTTAACTTATCTGTCGGGACTTCAATTAAATCTGCTAACTTTTTCGCTGTTTCTAAGCGATCTGCTGCAGTTGATCCCTTCATTTTTGTAAATGTAATTGTACGAATAGGCTCATTATCTACGACCGCTTCTCCATTACGATCAAATATTTTCCCACGCGGTACAGGATTACTTATCGTTGAATTTTCTTTCTTCTCAACTTCATTTTTATATTCCTCACCACGAACAATTTGTACGTATCCAAGTCTTACAATAACCGCGGAGAACATTAAAAACACGCAAAAAAACAACACGTTTAACCGAAAGGGAACGTGGGTCTTTGTCTTTGTCTGGTTCTTTTTCTGCTTCTTGCTCATACAAACCCCCTCTACCAACAGCTATGTAATGTGAAAGGGACACCTTCATACAGGTGCCCTCACTGCTGTCTTACATCTTTTTCTATTCTAGCATAAAACACACGATAAGTTAACCTTCTGGTTCAGTTTGATTCTGTGTGGTTTCTTGTGCTACAACGCTGGTTTTGTTCACATTTCCCTCATCATATTTGACATTTTTAACCGCAAAATAAATAAGGAAATGTCCAGCTCCTAAAATACATAGTAAGAAAGGTAAGCTTTTTTCAGGTGGAAAGAATATAACAGCACATAAAAAACTTAAAATGGAACAAATTCTTCCAGCATTTAACCATAATTCCCTGACCACTACATATTCTACACGCCATTCTCTCGCCTGTTTTGCTCTACCAATTACATCGTATGTCATGGAGCCGTACGGAACGAGTAAAATGGGATATGCAACCGCAATACATGCTGCATAAATAAGTAATTTCGTATATGTAACATTGAAAATAACTAAAAATACAACCGCGTATAAAATAATACCACCGAGTAAAATTGCTTTTTTTCGCCATTCTTTCTTTAACATACGAGCAACTAAATAATAGCATACAAATGATACTGCAGAATTCACTAAACTATATTTCCCTAGTGCTAACTCGCTACCAGATGCTAAATAGACGTATACCGAAATAACGAAAATAAACGTTCCTTCTCTTAAACCTTGGAAGAAATGAGCGCGTGTAATTCTTCCCCAGTTTTCATCAACTCGCCGCTCTTTCAATACTTGTACAATTTCATAGCGCCCTTCACATTCTCTCTTTGATAAAAAAAAGCTTAAAACAACTGCAATCGCAAATAGCATTAACGAGAGGAAGAAAACGACAGTATAACCACTCCATTTTTCCATACGTGAAATTGTATATCCGGCTGCTATTGGCCCAATCATTCCAGAGAACGATGTAAGAAGTCCGAGAAAACCATTAAAAAAATCTCTTGTTTCTGGTTCTGTAATCTCAAAAGTCAACAAGTTAAATGCGAGCCAATAAAAACCATAACCAACTCCCAAAAGAGCTCCCATTAGTAAAATATAGTGAGAAGCACTTTTTCCCGCTACTAAAACGACGATAAAAAAAACAGCTAACGTGCCTACACCTATTCGTAATAAAATTGAACGATCAATACGTTTCGCTAATTTTCCGCCTACAAGAAATGTTAGGGGTTGCAATACCACGCTGGCCAAATTATACAAGCCTAGATTCACATAATTTTGTGTTTGCTTCCATAAATAAATGTTTACAAACGTATTCGATAAAGAAATTGCGAGCGTGTATAAACCTCCTATAACGAGCAATAATACTAAATCACGATTCACTTCAACATCACCAATTACATGTTTCCACTTCATACACAACTCTCCTTTACTTCATGTTCTAGTCTTCCAAAGACAAGCTCAATTATGTAAAAGGAGAGCATAGAAAAAAGCTAAGAGAAAACTCCTAGCTTTTTTCTAGCTGTATTAACTTTAATTATTTTGCTTCTTGGTAAAGTTTTTCAGCAACGTTCCAATCTACAACGTTCCAGAATGCACCGATGTAGTCAGGACGACGGTTTTGGTAATTTAAGTAGTAAGCATGCTCCCAAACATCTAAACCGATAACTGGAGTTTTACCTTCAGTTAGAGGAGAATCTTGGTTTGGAGTGCTTGTTACTTCTAACTCACCATTGTTTACTACTAACCAAGCCCAACCAGAACCGAAGCGAGTTGCGCCAGCTTTTGCAAATTCTTCTTTGAATGTATCGAAGCTACCGAATTTCGCTTCAATCGCAGTTGCAAGTTCACCTACTGGTTGTCCTCCGCCGTTTGGAGATAGGATTGTCCAGAAGAATGTATGGTTAGCATGTCCGCCACCATTGTTACGTACTGCTGTACGGATTGCTTCAGGTACTTCGTTTAAGTTTGTTACTAATTCTTCAACGCTTTTGTCAGCTAATTCTGCATGACCTTCTAAAGCAGCGTTTAAGTTTGTAATATACGTGTTGTGATGTTTTGTATGATGGATGTTCATTGTTTCTTTATCAAAGTGAGGTTCTAAAGCATCGTACGCATAAGGTAAATTTGGTAATTCGTGTTTTGCCATTGTTATATTCCTCCCGGTTTATGTATTGTCACTACATATGTGACATACAACTTCATTCTACCCTAATTGCCATAGGGTGCAAACAAATAAATCACATTGTCTTGCTATCATTAAAGTAGCAAAATTCCCACTTCTTTTCAATTAAAATGCTCATATATTCCGTAAAAAAGCTTCCTTCTACAAGGAAGCTTCCTGCCGACATAATAAACATGCGAAATGGATATGGACCCTGTAGGACTCGAACCTACGACCGGACGGTTATGAGCCGTCTGCTCTAACCAGCTGAGCTAAGGGTCCACAATTATGTATGTAACATTAAAAATAACTAAATTCCCATCGGATATATCGTTTGAGAAATGTAAGATAAATTTACCATATACAAAAGAAAAGTGTCAATTGTATTTTTCTCTCCTAAAAGAAGAAAATTAAGTAAGAAGAAATTTAGTCCTCTCTACTATATGTAAATATAATATATCTTGAGCTTCTCTAGATTCGTACGTTACAATGAATTTATACATACATAAAGGAAGTGAATCTATGTCCATTTTTAAACAGCTAGCAAAAAGCGTATATTCGCCTAAAGATATGGCGCTTTTCCGTTTTCAAAAAATCGGTAAAACCATTTTGTATATTATACTTCTTTGCCTAATCACTACTATTCCAAGAACTTTCTTGTACGGTAGCGTTATCCAAGATGGTGTTAACATGGTAAATAAAGTGATTGAAAAAGATTTACCTGATTTCAAAATTGAAAATGGCGAACTAACAGCTGATATTGACCAACCTATCGAAAAAGAAGATGGAAATGCCCTTTTCGTATTTGATCCAAATTCAACAGACTTAGAAAAATATCAAAATAAAACAGGTTTATTCGTTTTAAAAGATAAAGTAGTCTCCATGGGAAATGGCCAAACACAAACATACTCTTATAATGATTTATTAGGTGCATCTCTTGAAAAGAAAGATTTACAAGATTTCATTTCGTTATTTGACAGTATTTATCCAATCTTACTATTCGTTATTGGGTTCTTACTGTACTTGTTCCAATTATTTATTACCTTTGTAGGAGTTACATTACTTGCCTTCATCGGTTCTGCAATGAGCGGTCAACGCAAATTATCTTATAAACAAGTTTGGACGTTAACTGCTTACAGCTACACAATTCCAACGATCTTCTTTATGGTTATGGATTTATTCAAAATAAACGTACCTGGAGCAACATTCATTTACATTGCAGTTGTTTTAATCGTTCTATACTTAACAATTAAAGAAGTTCCAAAACCAAAAGATAAACAAGAACTATAAAAAAATGCCTAAATAGGCATTTTTTTTTTGGACAAGCATATATTCCTAGCAAAGGAGTGAAGGATATGAAGAGATTAGGTGTACTCTTATTCGTGCTTGTCCTCGGCTATATATTTTATTACGACATTAAAATCGGTACTTTACCGATGTTAAGTTCATACAAAAAAACAACAGCTGCCGAAACGATAAAAAAAGAAAATGCAGATACAAAGCAAAATAACGAGAAAGAAACAGAAAAAGAAACGGATACAGCTTATAAAGCAATTGAAGTAAAAACTGGTGATACAGTCCTTTCTATTACAGAAGCGATCAATAAGAAAAAAATTCCTTCTATTGAAAAAGTAATTGATGATTTTAAACAATTAAATAAAAATACATCTGCTACAAAAATCCAAATTGGAAAGTCTTATAAATTCCCGTTATATCAATAAGCCATCACTTAATCCTTGTCAATTACATAAAGGCGCTGATACAATAGTAAAAGCGAAACCGAGTACTTTGGTTTCTATAGCCCTTTCTCACACATACTATCATTGATGTAAGGGACTAAAATAAGAAACTTCTTTTATAAGGAGAGCGATCTACTCGTGAATGAAATGACTCATCGTACAAAAACACGTCCAGTTAAAGTCGGTAATTTAACAATTGGCGGTAACAATGAATTAATTATACAAAGTATGACGACAACAAAAACACATGATGTTGAGGCTACAGTTGCTGAAATTAAACGTTTAGAAGAAGCAGGCTGTCAAGTCGTTCGTGTTGCTGTTCCAGACGAGCGCGCAGCAAATGCTATTGCTGATATTAAAAAACAAATCAACATTCCACTTGTTGCTGATATTCATTTTGATTATCGCCTTGCTTTAAAAGCAATAGAAGGTGGCATTGATAAAGTACGTATCAATCCAGGTAATATTGGACGTCGCCATAAAGTAGAAGCCGTTGTAAACGCAGCGAAAGAGCGCGGCATTCCAATCCGTATCGGCGTAAATGCAGGTTCATTAGAACGTCACATTTTAGAAAAATATGGATACCCAACTGCTGATGGTATGGTCGAGAGTGCACTGCACCATATTAAAATTTTAGAGGACTTAGATTTCCACGATATTATCGTATCAATGAAAGCCTCTGATGTTAACTTAGCAATTGAAGCATATGAAAAAGCCGCTCGCGCTTTTGATTATCCATTACATTTAGGTATTACAGAATCAGGAACTTTGTTTGCTGGAACTGTAAAAAGTGCTGCTGGTCTTGGAGCAATTTTAAATAAAGGTATCGGAAATACACTACGTATTTCTTTAAGTGCTGATCCAGTGGAAGAAGTAAAGGTTGCACGTGAACTATTAAAGTCATTCGGTCTTGCATCTAATGCCGCAACACTTATTTCTTGTCCAACTTGTGGTCGTATTGAAATTGACCTAATTAGCATCGCTAATGAAGTAGAAGAATATATCTCTACACTTCAAGTTCCAATTAAAGTTGCGGTACTTGGCTGCGCTGTAAACGGTCCTGGTGAAGCTCGTGAAGCTGACATCGGTATTGCTGGTGCACGCGGAGAAGGTTTATTATTCCGTAAAGGGCAAGTTGTTCGTAAGGTACCAGAAGAAACTATGGTAGAAGAACTGAAAAAAGAAATTGATGTAATCGCTGCTGAAATGGCTGCCGAACGAGAAAAAGAAAAAGAAAAACAAGAACAATAAAAAAGACGGTTGCCCACAATTTTTGTGAGCAACCTTTTTTACATTTAAATTAAAAACTCGTCAGTTAATAACCGACGAGTTCTCTCATTTTGCACATTTTGGACAACGACCATATATTTCGAACTTATGTCCCGTTACCTCATAACCTTTAAAATCTTTATTCATAAAATCCATTGGGCAAGAAGTGATTTCTTTCGTACCACCACAATCTAAACAAATAAAATGATGATGATGTTCCATAATAGAGCACGTAAAACGAAAATGTTTTTCACCATTTAATTCCGTTTGCTCTAAAACTCCAATTTCAGCGAATACCGTTAAGTTACGATAAATCGTATCGAAACTAAGTCCTGGATAATCATCCTTCATATGCTCTAAAACGTCTTTCGCAGTTAAATAACGATTATGTGCCGCGAATAGCCTTAGCATCTCTTCCCTTTTCCCCGTATGTTTATATCCTTTTTCCTTCATTAGGCGTAAAGCTTCTGTTAGATTCATACCTATCCCTACTTTATGCAGTTTTTTTCTTCTTCCATAAAATCGCACCGATTAAAATAAGAACCGCTATCATAACAATTGTACCACCTGGTGCTAGATCAAGTTGATACGAAGCAAACATTCCACCAATTACTGCAATTTCACCAAATAAAATAGAAAAGAAAATTGTTTGTTTAAATCCTTTTGCAATACGAATACTTGCTGCAACTGGTAACGTCATTAAAGATGATACGAGAAGAACACCTACAACCCGCATTGATACCGCAATTACAAGAGCAACTAATATAATGAAAATAAAGTGAATCCACTTTGCACTCAAACCGGTTGATACAGCGTATTCCTCATCAAATGATAGTAAAAACAACTCTTTGTATAATAAAACAATCGTTATAATTACTACAATTGCTACTATACCAATAATAATTAAATCCGCACTTGTCACAGCACTTACACTACCGAATAAATAACTAAATAAATCCGTATTGAATCCATTAGCAAGTGAAATGAAGATAACTCCAATCCCCATTCCTGCTGAAAGTATAATCGGAATTGCTAACTCTTGATAATGTTTATATACAGTACGTAATTTTTCAATTAGCAATGCTCCACCGATTGAAAAAAACATTCCCATATATAAGGGGTTTAAAAACCCACCGGTAAAGATTGTCTTTTCAAGTAATAAACTTGCTGCAATTCCCGATAACGTCACATGACTTAACGCATCTGCAATAAGCGACATACGACGAATTACAACGAACACGCCGATAAGCGGTGCGACAAGCCCTATTAAAACACCAGCGTATAAAGAATTACGTAAAAAATCATATTGTAAAAAATCCTGTATCATTATATCCTCCCGTGATGCCCATGTTCATGTTCTAAGCGATGAACATGATGTCCATATAAAATCGACATTTCGGCATCTTCTAACTCTCGGAATTTCTCTACATTCCCATGGAAATGTAGATGCTGATTTAAACATGCAACATGCGTCACCTTCTCTGTTACAGCACCCATATCGTGCGTAACAAGAATTAACGTGATCCCTAGCCTTTTGTTTAAATCCTCTAGTATCTCATAGAAGCTTTCCACATTTTTCACATCAATCCCAACAGTAGGCTCATCCAAAATAAGTAATTCCGGATCACTTACAAGTGCACGAGCAATAAATACACGTTGTTGTTGTCCACCAGAAAGCTCTCCAATGTTGCGACCTTGAAACTCGCTCATCCCTACATCAGCAATCGCTTTTTCTACTTTCACCTTATCGTCTTTCGTAAAGAAGCGAAAAAGACCTTTTTTGGAAACAAGCCCCATTGAAACAACTTCAAAAACAGTCGCCGGGAAACCTGAGTTAAAGCTATTTGCCTTTTGAGATACATAACCAACTTTATTCCACTCTTTAAACTTTTTACTATCAATGCCAAACAATCTAATACTTCCTTGCTTCGGCTTTAAAACACCCAATAAACATTTAAGTAAAGTCGATTTCCCTGAACCATTCGGTCCAACTAAACCTAAAAAAGCTCCCTTCGGAACTTGCAAATTAATATCTTCTAACACATTTCGATCTTCATACCGAAACGTAAGTCCTTCTATTTCTAATATATTATTCATTACACATCACCTATTTTAATTCAGAATGATTCCGATTTATCTCTATTTGAATTATAGTACAGCTTATTATAGTTGTAAACCAATCTGCCCAAAATATATTCTTTATTTCCAGAAACCTTACTATTATAACAAAAAGCAGAGAAAATTTCTCTGCTTTCAAAAGATATTGGAATTAATTTTTTAGTGAATCGCTGATTTAAACTTACCGCCATTCGTCTCTTGCGTACTCATAATCGTAACAAAGGCATTTTCATCAATTTCATGCACAATCGACTTTAACTTCGTCACTTCAAGACGCGTTACAACTGCATAAATAACTTCTTTTTCTTTATCTGTATAGCCACCTTTAGCAACAAGTTTTGTTGTTCCACGGCCAAGGCGGTGTAAAATTGCATTTGATACTTCTTCATATTGATCTGACACTATTAAAACCGCTTTCGTTTCGTCTAATCCTTGAATTACTGTATCAATTGTTTTGAATGCGATATAGTACGTCATAACAGAATACATGGCCTGTTCAACACCAAATACAAATGCTGCCCATGCAAAAATGAATAAATTCACAAACATTACAAATTCACCAACAGAGAAAGGTAATTTCTTCGTTAATAAAATCCCCATAATTTCTGTTCCGTCCATTGATCCACCATGGCGAATAACAAGCCCTACACCAAGACCTAAAATAAGCCCTCCAAAAACTGTTGCTAAAATTGGCTCAGTTGTAAATGGCGGGACAGCGTGCAACGTCGATTCAATAAATGCTAAAGCAACGATTCCGAACGCAGAAGATAACATGAATGTTTTTCCAATTTGTTTATAACCCGAGTACATAAACGGAATGTTAAGGATAACAACTAAAGTAGAAAAACTTAACCACCAAATATTAGGAGTAAGATAATCTAATATAAGAGAAACACCAATAATTCCACCATCAATAATTTTATTTGGCATTAAAAATAGTTCAATCGCTACCGCCGCACACGCTGCTCCAAAGAGAATCATAACTAAGCGATATATAAGATGAATAACACTTTCTTTTCGATGTTGCTTTTTTTCCATAAGTCCTCCTTATACTCTTTATCTATAGTTTTGTTCTTATATTATAGCATAAGCTTCTTTTTCACATGGAAAAAACGAAACTCTATAAGAATATATACAAGCTATGTGCACATATATTTCGATAGTAGAACGTGTGAAGGAGGACAACACGATGAACCTCATCAAACAAATTGTTAATAAAAAATTAAACCATATTTCTACAAAAGAGCTATTAAAATATAGCAAAGAATATGAAGTTCCAATTACAACTGCACAAGCTGATAAAATTGTTGTACTTATGAAAGGAAAGAATATTAACATTTACGATAATGACGAACGACTAGAGCTCTTAAAACAAATAGCAAAAGTAACCTCCCCTGCTACTGCCCAACAAGTAAATACTTTATTTCAGCAACTACTAAAATAAGGAGGGGAAAACCCCCTCCTTATTGTGCTTTAATTTTTTCAAGAATCCCTTCATCAAAAGTACCATTCTTCAGCATTTCGATTTCTAATTTATATGGTGGCTTCTTGTCTTTTTTATCTTCACCTACATACGGCGTTTCAAGAATTTTTGGTACATTTGTAAGTTGTGGGTGATGCACAATATGATGTAGCGCCTTATATCCAATATGACCAAAACCAATATTCTCATGACGGTCTTTTCCGGCTCCGCGTACATTTTTGCTATCGTTAATATGAAGTACTTGTAAACGGTCTATTCCAACAATCTTATCAAATTCGTTTAATACACCGTCAAAATCATTTACAATATCATAGCCTGCATCGTGTGTATGACACGTATCAAAACATACAGATAACTTTTCATTATATTTTACGCCATCAATGATTTTCGCAATTTCTTCGAAGCTACGACCGCACTCCGTTCCTTTTCCTGCCATTGTTTCTAGCGCAATATTAACTGTTTGTTCTGGCGTTATTACTTCATTAAGCCCTTTAATAATTTGTTGAATACCAGCATCTGCCCCTGCACCAACGTGAGCTCCTGGGTGAAGAACAATTTGTCTCGCCACACCTAACGCTGCCGTTCTTTCAATTTCCATACGAAGGAAGTCAACACCTAATTGAAACGTCTCAGGTTTCGTCGTATTCCCAACATTAATAATATAGGGAGCATGGACGATAATTTCTTCAATACCGTTCAGTTCCATATGTTTTCTTCCTGCTTCTATATTCAATTCTTCAATTGGTTTTCTTCGTGTATTTTGCGGTGCACCTGTATAAATCATGAACGTTGTTGCACCGTACGAAACAGCCTCTTCACTTGCTGCTAATAACATCTTCTTACCACTCATTGAAACATGAGATCCAATCTTTAACATACAATCACCTCTTCAATATACAATAGATATAATGATAGCATAATTTGTAGAAACATGTAGTGAATTGTTTGTTCGCAAAAAAGGAACTACACAAATTTATATGACTATTTAAACAAGCTATACTCTATATTTAACTTAACTAGATTAGGCGAAACTTTAATCAATATTTTTCTATCCTTACTGAATACACGCTCTCACAAATAGCGTGATAAAAAAAGATAAGGGAAAATCCCTTATCTTTTTTTATTGCTATATTTTCTCTTAACTTTATCACGTTCTGTTGCAAGTTTTCGTTTATAGTTTGGTTTTACTTTCTTAGGCTTTTTAACAACCTTTGTTGCCATAACATCTAGCCCATCATTTGGTTTTTTACGGCTCTTACGACGACGACGGTCACCTAAATCCGCCCACTCATCTCCGCGTAAATCTACATGCTTAAACTCGATATGACGTTGTTTTTCCAAACTATCTAACGCTTCTTCATTTGCTGGATCATAAATTGTCACTGCAATACCTGAATGACCCGCACGTGCAGTTCTTCCAACACGGTGAACGAAGAAATCTAAATCTGATGGAAGTTCATAGTTAATAACATGACTAATTCCTTCAATATCAATACCGCGTGCTGCTAAATCAGTCGCAACAATATATTGGAATTCAAGATCACGAATTTGTTTCATCATTCTTTTACGATCACGTGGTGATAAATCTCCGTGAATTCGTCCAACTTTTAAGCCACGCTCTGTTAATCCATCAGCAACTTGGTCTGCCATTTTCTTCGTGTTAGTGAAGACAATTGCTAAATACGGCTTAAATTGAAGCAACATCTTGTTCACTAAATCAATTTTGTTACGATGTCTAGAAGGCACTAAATAATGCTCAATATTTCCAGCCGCAACTTGTTTCGGATTAATATGAATATGCTCTGGATTCTCCATATATTTCTTCAAAAATGGTTTTAATTTTTGAGGAATTGTTGCAGAGAAAACTAGCATTTGTAAGTTTTTAGGCATACGTCCTGCAATTTTATCTACATCTTGAATGAATCCCATATCAAGCATTAAATCTGCTTCATCGACAATAATAGTATTTGCTTTATAAACAAATAGCGCTTTTTCTTCTACTAAGTCTTTAATACGTCCTGGTGTTCCAACTACAATATGAGGTTGTTTTTTCAACTTTTCAATTGATCGTTGTTTATCAGTTCCACCAATTAAACAACGTGCTGTAATCATTTGATCTTCTGCACAGAACTTTGTTAATTTCACGATTTCTTCGTAAATTTGTTGTGCTAACTCACGAGTAGGCGCTGTAATAACAAGTTGTACTTCTTCACGACTTGCATCAATTCTGTTTAATGTAGGAAGTAAGTATGCATGGGTTTTCCCAGAACCTGTTTGGGATTGTCCAATTACACTCACACCTTTTTTCACAACCGGGAAAATTTTCTGTTGAATTCCTGTCGGCTCTGAAAAGCGTAGTTCACGAACTGCATCTATTAAAAATGGTTTAAAATCATACTGTGTAAAAGTTTGTAGTGTCATAAGTTACACCTTCTTTCTAAAATTTCTACTGCGCGCACAAATCAAGTCAAGTCTACATTATATCGAAATCTACAAGTAAAATCCATCTTTAGTTTAGGTTTTTACTTCAAAAACTAACCTTCTTCCCTTTCATTGCATATTGTATGTGTATATACCTAACTGAAGAAAGGAGGATTTCCCACATGTTTCCGAAATCCCCTATAAGACAAATGTACCCGAATCGAGGACAACAATCTTACACACCATATCCGATTCCACAACTACCACCGATGGCTCAAAAAAAGAAAGGTTTCCTTGCTAAACTCTTTAAAAAACACGATCCAACCGAACCTTTCATGCAAATGGTCCCTCCTTATCGACAAATGGAAGGGCCACCGATGATGCACCAACAACCGCCGCACCAATATCAACAGCAACAGCCATACCAACAACAATATACACAACAATATCAACCATACATGCAGCAATATCCTCAACAGATGATACCACCTCAAATGTATGAATCAAATGATACACGTGGTGCTGCGTCAGCTACAACTGCAGCGGCATCTAGCAGCGGCATCGGTAGTTTTTTTTCAAATTTAATTACGAACCCAACTAATATGATAAATAATATCGAAAAAGTATCCCAAGTTGTTCAATCTGTAGGGCCTGTTGTCGAGCAATACGGTCCAATTATGCGTAGTCTACCAAGCATTGTTAAAATCCTCACCTCTGGAAAAAGCACGGAGGAAAATCAAACTGAAGATGCAACAGAACAGGTTGAGGTAGCAACTCCACCTCCTCCAAAAAGGAAACGAAAACAAAAAAAAATAGTGCTTGAACCTGTAATAGAAAAAGAAGTTCCGAAAGAACCCGTTCAACAATCAGCAACAAAACCAAAACTATATGTGTAACAATCCTTTGTTTTCTATCCACTCCTCCTTTATAATGTAATGGACTATGCACAAAAGTATCCCTTGTTTAGAAGGAGAGGATTACTCACATGAAGATTGTTAAAATTTCCCCTCGTGGTTATTGCTACGGTGTTGTTGACGCAATGGTTATTGCACGTAACGCCGCATTAGATAAATCATTACCGAGACCCATTTATATTTTAGGTATGATTGTTCACAATAAGCATGTCACAGATGCTTTCGAAGAGGATGGCATCATTACATTAGACGGTCCAAGTCGATTAGAAATTTTAGATAAAATCGATTCTGGTACTGTTATTTTTACTGCTCACGGTGTTTCTCCTGAAGTTAAACAACGTGCAAAAGAAAAAGGTTTAACGACAATCGATGCAACTTGTCCAGATGTTACAAAAACACATGACCTTATTGAAGCAAAAAAAGCTGAAGGATACCATGTCATTTATATCGGCAAAAAAAATCATCCAGAACCAGAAGGCGCGGTTGGTATTGCACCTGATATCGTTCATCTTATCGAAAGAGCTGATGATTTAGAAACACTAGAAATTCCAACGGATAAAATTTTAGTTACGAATCAAACAACAATGAGTCAATGGGATGTTCAACATTTAATGGAAGACATTCAGAAAAAATTCCCAACAGCAGAATTTCACAAGGAAATTTGTTTAGCAACTCAAGTTCGCCAAGAAGCTGTCGCTAAACAAGCTGATGTTGCAGATTTAACAATTGTTGTCGGTGATCCGAAAAGTAACAACTCAAACCGTTTAGCACAAGTATCACAAGAAATCGCTGGTACGAAAGCTTATCGTGTTGCGGATGTAAGTGAAATTCAATTAGAGTGGCTACAAGGTGTAGAAAACGTAGCTGTTACAGCAGGTGCTTCTACTCCAACGCCAATTACAAAAGAGGTTATCGCTTTCTTAGATCAATATGACCCAATGAATCCGGCTACGTGGGAAAGAATTCGAAAAGTACCACTTCAAAAAATCTTACCTCGTGTAAAAGTGAAAAAAGAACAATAATAAAAACCGTTGCCTATATGAGCAACGGTTTTTATTTTTCTTATACAAATGTGAATGGATCTGTATGTAACTGCGAAGCATGAATTTGTACATTGAATTTCTTCGCATCTACTTTTTCTTGCAGTTGCTTTTGCACACCTTGCTTCATTACCTTTTCAACGTTATGTCCTGGGTCAACTATATTTAAACCGAGCATCATCGCATCATGAGCGACATGGTAATACATGTCACCTGTTACATATACATCTGCCCCTTTAAATTTCGCTTGGTTTATATATTTATTACCGTCTCCACCAAGTACAGCGACTTTACGCACTTTATCATCTAACTTGCCGACAACTCTTGCGCCCTTCACATCTAATGATTGTTTCACATGTTCAGCAAACTGTCTAAGTGTCATTTCTTCTTGTAAATAGCCTATTTTTCCAAGCCCTAACGTTTCACCTTTATTATCAAGAGGATATACATCATATGCCACTTCTTCGTATGGGTGAGCTACCAACATCTCTTTCATAACTTTTCTTTGTAGTGAAGCTGGAATTATCGTTTCGATACGTACCTCGTCCACACGTTCTAACTGCCCAGTTTCCCCGATATAAGGATTTGTTCCCTCCTGAGGTACAAACGCGCCTGCTCCCTCACTACTGAACGTACAGTGGCTATAATTGCCGATATGACCAGCGCCTGCGTCTCCTAATGCTTTACGAACCTCTTCTGCATGAGTTACTGGCACAAACACAACAATTTTTTTCATTTCTTCTGCGTATGTCGGAGCTAATACTTCTGTATTTTGTAATCCTAACGCATCAGCAAGTAAATCATTTACCCCACCCTTAGCAATATCTACATTTGTATGTGCTGCATAAATCGCAATATCATTTTTAATACACGCTTCAATAATTCTTCCGTACGCCTTATCTGTATGAATCGCTTTTAATGGACTAAAGATTAAAGGATGGTGCGCTACAATGATATTCGCTCCTAATTGGATTGCCTCGTCCACAACTCCCTCCGTTACATCTAACGCGATTAGTACGTGCTGCACAGGTTTATTAAGTGCCCCAATCTGCAGGCCGATTTTATCCCCTTCCATCGCTAAATGCTTCGGATACATACTTTCAAATAAAGAAATAACCTCATGACCATTTGGAATTTTACTCATGATAAAATCTCCCCTATCATTTTCATTTTCGCTTCTACTTCTACACGTTTCGCTTTTGTTTCTTCAGAATCTGCTGCACGTTCTAATTGTTTTAAGATATTTTGGAAGTTTTTCAATTCTCCTTCCCACTTTTCAACAAAAGCCTCACCTTTTTCTTTTATTAAAAATGGACCCATAAATAATTCAGCTTGTTTATTATCTGAGTAAGATTCTGCAATATTTCCTCGTTCCCCAACTAAAATTTCGTAAATTTTCCCGTCTTCTTTTACGATTTTTTCATGGATAAGCTCCCAGCCATTTTCAATAAACCATTCACGAATGTGATGTGCTGCAATGTTCGGCTGTAAAATTAAACGTGTTACACCTTCTAATTTTTCTTTACCACTTTCTAAAATGTCACGAATTAGTGCTCCACCCATACCAGCAACTGTAATCACATCTACTTCCCCTGGCGCTATAACAGCTAATCCATTCCCTTTACGAACGTCTACTTTATCTTGTAAGCCACTTTCAGCTACAGTTGCTTGCGCAGAACGAAACGGCCCATCCACAACTTCTCCTGCAACTGCTTTTGTAGCAATATTATTTATTATTGTATAACACGGTAAATACGCATGATCCGATCCAATATCAGCTACTGTAGATCCTACTGGAATCTCGCGCACAACTTCTTCTAATCGTTTTGAAAGCTTTACTTCATTCATGTATTTCCATTACTCCTTCTCTTGTCAGTCTGTCTCCATGATAATGAATTTATAGTTGTTGTTGCAAGCCCATAACAACAATTCCATTCTCTATTACTCATCGTATTTTAGAAAGTATAGAAAAACAAGCCTTTTGCACAAAAGCAAAAGGCTTGTTTTTCTATACTTTATTTTTTCTGTGATAACCAATCAGCTACTTTAGCCGCTTGATCAGCCGGAACTATATTTGGCGGCATGTTTCCTTTTCCTTTCGAAAGAATTTCTTTAATTTCATCCTTTGAAAGTTTCCCACCAATTTTTTGTAAATTAGGTCCTACCGCTCCTTGTAACTGATCACCGTGACAGCTCGTACAGCTTTGCTTTACAATATCCTCTGGCTTTGATGCTGTTTGCGCTGGTTTCCCACCATTTTTTGCATCAGCTAACTCTTTAGATTTATTTAGCCCCTGAAATGAAAATACAAACATAACGATAATACCTAATGCTGCAATAAGAGCGAACGGAATCAACGGATTACGTTTCATATCTCTTCTCCCCCCTCTATACCCCTAAATAGTTAGATGATTCAGTCATTTTTATTGTACTTGAAAACGTTCTATCAGAAAAGAGTAAACTAACATTTGTTAAAAATATTCCATAAATTCAGTTTATTGATTTTCACTATTATATCGCATATTATTTCGATAATTACTAACGTTTCTCATCATATTTTTTACTTTTCTACATATTATTTTGTATATAATAAACAAAATAAATCGAAAAATCGAAAAATGAGCATTTGCAAATCAAAAGACAATTCTGTAAAATAAATTACAAGAAATTGTAATCGTTGCCGATAGCTAAATTTTAACAAAAATTAACAAAATAAAAAAGTTTACTTCACAAAAGTGAAGTAAACTTAAAGGTAGCCTATTCTAAGAAATCCTTAAGACGCTTACTACGGCTTGGATGTCTTAATTTGCGAAGTGCTTTCGCTTCAATTTGACGAATACGTTCTCTCGTTACGCCGAATACTTTCCCAACTTCTTCAAGCGTACGAGTTCGTCCATCATCTAAACCAAAACGAAGACGCAGAACATTTTCTTCACGATCTGTTAGTGTATCTAACACATCTTCTAATTGTTCTTTTAGCAACTCATACGCTGCATGGTCCGCAGGCGATGTTGCTTCTTGGTCTTCAATAAAGTCACCTAAATGGGAGTCATCTTCTTCACCAATTGGTGTTTCAAGAGAAACTGGCTCCTGTGCAATTTTTAAAATTTCGCGTACTTTTTCTGGAGCAAGATCCATTTCTTCACCAATCTCTTCAGGAGATGGTTCGCGTCCTAAATCTTGTAATAATTGACGTTGTACACGGATTAACTTATTAATTGTTTCAACCATATGAACTGGAATACGAATTGTTCGCGCTTGGTCTGCAATCGCACGTGTAATAGCCTGGCGAATCCACCACGTTGCATACGTACTAAATTTAAAACCTTTACGGTAATCGAACTTTTCAACTGCCTTAATTAAACCCATATTTCCTTCTTGGATTAAGTCTAAGAAAAGCATACCACGGCCCACGTAGCGCTTTGCAATACTTACTACAAGACGTAAGTTTGCTTCAGCAAGACGGCGTTTTGCTTCTTCATCGCCTTCTTCAATACGTGTCGCAAGTCGAATTTCTTCTTCTGCAGATAGTAAGTCTACACGACCAATTTCTTTTAAGTACATACGAACAGGATCATTGATTTTCACACCTGGTGGCACACTTAAATCATTAAGGTCAAATTCTTCTTCCGTTTTTGTAATTTGGCGATTATTAGGACCTTCGTCGTTGTCATTGTCACCAACTAAGTCAATCCCTTGTTCACCTAAATATTCATAGTATTCATCCATTTGATCGGATTCAATTTCAAATCCATTCATGCGTTCTGCAATCTCTTCATATGTAAGAACGCCACGTTTTTTTCCAAGCTCAGTGAGTTGTTCTTTCACTTGCTCAAGGGTCATTTCAGTTTCAATTTGTTTAGAACGAGCTGGTTTGTCAGCCATCTGTTCCCCTCCTTACGCGAGATACAAACATTCATTATACTAAAATTTTATCAAAAAAGCTATTTTCTTGCTTTTTGATTTTGTAAATATGCCACATAATATTTAGCAGCCTCTACAGGATCTGTTTTTTCCATTTGTTTTACTTTAAAGATGATTTCCATCTTTTCAAGTTTTTCCTGATGACGTTTGAGCGTCTCCAAATGACCTTGCAACACTTCTTCTGTGTATTCTGGATTAATAAATTCATCCGTCGAAATATCAGTGATAATATTTTTCAACTTTTCATCAGAGAGCCAACTTAAAAATGTTCCGACTGAAGGTTCATTTCCCTTTTCATAATATGCGTATAGTTCATATAAAATCCCTTTATGTTCTTCTGTATGAAAATCTTCTATATGGGGTTCCATACGAACAGCCACTTCTGCACTTTGCAACATATGGTAAATAATTTCTCTTTCTGCCCTTTCAAAACCTGTTAACTTCGGTTTCGTTTGAACAATTTGAGATGGCTTAGAAACCTGCTTTATTTGTTTTTGCTGTACCTTTTGTTCTTTGCGATATTGGTGCAATTGATTCAAAAGTGTTTCCATTGAATACGAAAATTCTTGCGATAATGACTTTAAATATGATTCAGCCTGCATCGCATCCTGTAGCAATGATAACTCTTTTAAAACACTTTTTACATATTCTTCTTTGCCAGACTCATCTTGCAAATTTTTCCCTAAACGCAAATAATTTATTTTGAAACCAACAAAACTTATACTTGATTTCACAAGATTTTCAAAAGCAGTTGTCCCATATTGTTGCACATATTCATCAGGATCAAGCTTATCTGGCAAGGGTGTGACTTTCACTTGGCAACCAACTTGCAATAACAACCGCCCTGCTTTCATCGTCGCTTCTCGCCCTGCTTTATCACCATCATAGCAAAGAACAACAGTTTCAACGTTACGTCGCAGAAGTTTCGCTTGTTCTTCAGTTAAAGCTGTTCCCATTGTCGCAACAGCTTCTTCCACACCACTTTTTACCGCGGCTAGTACATCGGCATATCCTTCAAAAAGGACAACCTGCCCACGTTTTCTAATAAACGGCCTTGCTTGGTGGAAATTATACAACAACTTACTTTTATGAAAAATTGGTGTTTCAGGACTATTTAAATATTTCGGAGTATCATCTCCTAGCGCCCTTCCACTAAACGCTATCACCTTACCTTGTAAAGTGTAAATTGGAAACATAACCCTTCCACGGAAGCGGTCATAATGACTACCATCCTTCTCGCTTCTTATAAGAAGACCGGCTTGTTCCATACTAGATAGCGAAAAACCTCTTTTTTGCAAAATTTTTGTCGCTGCATCCCAAGCTGGTGATGCATAACCAATTTCAAACTTCTCAATCATTTCTTTTGTAATACCACGTTTTAATAAATAAGAAAGTGCTTCATTTCCTTCTTCTGTATTTACTAATAAATGGTGATAATACTTTTTCAAAAGTTCATGAGCCTGTTGCATGATGACAGTGTCATCAGATATGTTTTCTTGTTGTCCTTGCCCTGATGTATATTCTGCAACTGCAATTCCATTTCTTTCACCCAGCTTTTGAACAGCCTCGGTGAAAGCAAGTCCTTCCATTTTCATAAGAAAAGAAAATACATTTCCACCTTCTCCACATCCGAAGCAATGAAAAATTTGCTTATCAGATGAAACAGAGAACGAAGGGGAATTCTCACCATGAAATGGACAAAGACCGAAATAGTTACGCCCCTGCTTTCTAAGTTGAACATACTCACCTATCACTTCGACAATATCGGATGACGTCCGAATCTGTTCAACAACTTCTTCGGGAATTCTGTTCCCCATAACTCCATCTCCGTGTCGTATTTTGTATTCGATATTAATTACAAGATTCCTTTATAATTCGACAATATTTTTTCTAAATTTATTAGAAAGTGCTGTCGATCACGTTGTGTAAACTATTTTGGGCCTTTTGTATAAGCCCCTTGCCTGCGTAACTTCACAAATACATACCTACTATATAAAATTGTATCCATTTGCTCATCTTTTACAAATGTACTTCGTGGAGACAATACATGTACTCCTTTTTTCAAAAGAAGACTAGCAAGCCACATATCCTATGTGATCACGAAATCTGTAGCTTTGGCATGTTGATAAATATAAAAACCGACTTCATCTTGCTTAAAATCTACATAGACCCAATTATCTTGCTGTTTTCTTAAACGATGAGCCTACGATACGACAAACAAAATTTCGACATAAATTTTTGTTCTAACGTGCACAATTTCATCCTTCACGGGACATGCATCTGCATCAACTAATATCTCACTGATGTTTTGCATATTTCTGTATTCTACATCCCTTCTGTGAATCCTTCCATAATGTGCGTTTTCTTGTCTAGATTTTGTCGATTTAACGTAAATACATGTCTTTTTCGCAAATCCTATCCCTAGTTTATTCTGAAAAATTAAAGTCTAAACGTAAAATATAGGTTTTTATCACAATTTTTTATTATAATATATTTTCTTCAACTACGCTACATATCCCTTTAATTTTCATTTTACATTTAAAGATAACTAAATCGTTCCTTCAACATAATAAAAAAACAGAAGAATATAAGTATAACCATTACACTGTATTCTATTACTAAATCGATAGTTATTGTCCTACTTCTCACGAGCGAAAAAAGCACATTCACCTGTGGTAAATGTGCTAAAACATTTTTTGGTTTTGCACTGCATTCACAATAATATTAGCTGTTTCTTCAATCGCCTTATTTGATACATCGATCACTTGACAATTTATTTTACTCACTACATTCTCAAAATGAACGATTTCTTCTTTAATACGATTAATATTCGCATATGTTGCTCCATCACTTAATCCAAGTGATTTTAATCGTTCTTTTCGAATATGATTTAACTTATCCGGTGTAATTTTCAAACCGAAACATTTCTCTTTTGCCACTTTATATAATTCCTCAGGCGGATCCACTTCTGGTACAAGTGGTACATTGGCAACTTTCAAGCGTTTGTTATGCGCTAAATATTGTGAAAGTGGTGTTTTTGATGTACGTGAAATTCCAATCAACACGATATCGGCTTTTAAAATACCACGTGCATCTCTACCATCATCGTACTTAACAGCAAATTCAATCGCTTCAATCTTTTTAAAGTACTCTTCATCTAATCTTCGAACGACACCTGGCTCATACCTTGGTACTTGTCCTGTAATTTCTTCAATTTGATCGATAAGAGGTCCGATAATATCGTATGCCTCTACCCCTTCTTTTGCCGCCTCTGTCAATAAATATTGACGCATATCAGGCTTTACTAACGTAAAACAAATAAGCGCCTGATTGCTCTTGGCAATCGAGATCACTTCTTTTAACGTCCCTGTATCTTCTACATAAGGTACACGTCTAATATCAGGAGCGAATGGGAACTGTCCCATTGCCGCTCTAACAACCAAATCAGCCGTTTCTCCTACAGAGTCAGATACGACATATACGATTTTATTATCCATTACATTACCTCACTTTAAACAAATTACACTTATTCGTTATTTACTAAATTTACAAACGCACGTGTAATATTTGTTTTTGTAATTCGCCCAATCACTTCTAGACCTTGTTTCGTGTCCTTTACAACTGGCATTGCATCAATCTGTCTTTCTATTAATTCCATCGCAATATCATATAAAGAATCCTCCCTGCGACACATCGCAATGTTTGGCATCCTTGTCATGATAATATTAACCGGGAGAGAGGTTAAATCCTGCTTTCCTAAGCTAGCTCGTAATAAATCTTTACGAGATACAACGCCAACCAATAAAGTAGCTTGATCTACAACAAACAATGTACCAACATCCTCTAGAAACATAGTACAGATTGCATCGTATACTGATACATTTTTATCAATTACAGCAGGTCTAGATTGATAATCTTGCACTTTAATTTTTTTAACAGCTTCAGATAATAGCTGCCCCCCAGTTTTACCCGTATAAAAATAACCTACGCGTGGACGCGCTTCTAAATAACCAGCCATCGTTAAAATTGCTAAGTCTGGTCTTAGCGTTGCACGTGTTAAACCCAATTGCGCAGCAATTGACTCCCCTGTAATAGGACCGTGATCTTTTACAATCTGAATGATATGTTCTTGCCGTTTATTCAGCTCTATGATAATCACCACCTTTAATGCACAACGAAAAAAGTTATACTATCTCTTAAATATTATATACTAAATATGCTATTCGAAAAAGAAAGTATGTAAAAAGGACCGTATACGGCCCTTTTTATATTTGAAATTTATCAAGTTGTTCTAAGAAACGCCTTGATTTCAAATAAATCCCACAATATTCATCATAATATGTATTCAATACTGTGCGCATTTGTTTTTTTGTACTATCCTTTACCGATACATTACCGAGCCGGTGTAGATCGAAGTGAAAAAAGAGACGTAATAATTTATGAACAGCCTCTCCCACCGGAATACGATACTGATCTTGCTCTGCATGACGCGAGCACAGAAAACCGCCTTCCCGAACAGAGAAGGCGACAAAATCTGTTTCTTGATGACAAATAGCACATGTATCAAAGTACGGGCGCATCCCTAATACCGGAAGCATTTTCGTTTGATAAATTAATGATAATACTTCAGGGTCAACACCCTCACACATATAATGCAACGTTTGATATAACATTTCAAATAAATATGGATTATTCTTCTTATCTTCTGTTGCTTTATCAGTTAATTCAATAATAAATGATGCATAAGCAGTTAAAAATATATCCTCACGAATTTCTTTCATAGATGAAATGATCTCGCCTTGTTGCAAAGTTCCAAGTCCAGATCCTATTTGAATAAGAAAATGACCATGTGTCATAAGTTGCGAAACAGCTGCTAACCGACTCTTCGGTTTTTTCGCCCCTCTTGCCATTGCACTTACCTTACCAAATTCCCGTGAGAATATTGTAACAATCTTGTTCGTTTCTCCGTAATCTGTCGTACGGATAACAATGCCCTCAACTTTTTGAAACATGTTCGTCACCATCCAAGGTTTGAACAAAACGGGTCAAGAAATTGGAGAGTCTAGATGCGCTAACTCCTCTTCATGTTGATCCATCTCATCGTTTACGTCTTTTTCCATTTCTTTCAAAAGCAAATACGTTTCAATGCTTCCTGTTTTGGAGAAAAACTTCCAGGTAAAATCTAGCATAAGAATCCACCTTTCTCAATAAGCGTAGCCTATAAACCAATTTCCTTTGTTGTTATTAAATTGACCCATTTTGTTCATTTTCATGTGAGAAAAATTTTTCCTAATTTATCAAGGTTCATAAAAACCAATAATCAGTGGATGAATGAACCATCCACTGATTACAACTTTACTCCATATTAATACTCGTCTTCACGGAAACCAAGGTCACGGAGCTGCGACATCTTATTACGCCAATCTTTTTGCACTTTTACCCATACTTCTAAAAATACTTTAGAACCAAGTAGTGCTTCAATGTCAAAACGAGCTCGCTTACCGACTTCTTTTAACATCTTCCCTTGCTTACCTATAATAATCCCTTTTTGTGATGCACGTTCAACAACAATCGTTGCGTTTATATAAACCGCTCCGCCCTCACGTTTTTGAATCGCATCAATAACAACCGCTACAGAGTGCGGCACTTCTTCACGTGTTAAATGTAATACTTTTTCACGAATAAGCTCTGAAATAATAAATCGCTCTGGATGATCCGTTACTTGATTATCTGGGTAGTATTGCGGTCCTTCTGGTAAATACTTTTTAATTGTTCCAATTAAAGCGTCCACATTATTACCGTCTAATGCAGAAATTGGTACAATCTCTGCAAACTCATATAGTTTACGGTATTGATCAATTAACTCTAATAATTGCTCTGGATGAAGTTGGTCAATTTTATTAATTACTAAAAATACTGGTTGTTTCGTTTCTTTTAATTTCTCAATAATGAATTCCTCACCACGACCAAATCCTTCAACTGCATTGACCATAAACAGAACAATATCAACTTCTTTTAATGTCGTTTGAGCCATCTTCACCATGAAGTCGCCTAGTTTATGTTTAGGTTTATGTATTCCTGGTGTATCAATGAAAATTACTTGTGAATCATTTTCTGTATATACGCCTTGAATTTTATTACGAGTTGTTTGTGGCTTGTCACTCATAATGGCAATTTTTTGGCCGATAATACGATTTAAAAATGTAGATTTTCCAACATTCGGTCTGCCAATAATAGAGACAAAACCTGATTTATAACCTTTTCTATTCATGTAAATCCTCCGCTAAAAATGCTCCTGGTAACAATTCTCCAACTGTAGTCTCTTGAACGTCACCATGTAAATTTGACAGGTATACTTTCGTATCCTGTTTACATAATTCTACCATAACTTGTCGACATGCTCCACAAGGAGGTACCGGACGCTTTGTATCCGCTACAACTGCAATAGCTATAAACCCTTTATCTCCTTCAGAAATCGCCTTAAATAAAGCTGTTCTTTCTGCACAGTTACATAAACCATATGATGCATTTTCAACATTACATCCACGATATATTTTTCCATCCTGAGTTAGTAAAGCTGCACCTACTTGAAATTTAGAATATGGTACGTACGCTTGTTTACGCGCTTCGATTGCTTCTTGAATTAATTGTTTGCTATTCATATTCCCGCATCCTTTCCGTTCACAGCTGTGAATAGATACATTCTTCTATTAAAGGCCCTCACGGCGCTCCCAAAGCTTAATAAAAACTTTGGAATGCAACTATACCATATACGGTAAGAAGATAATAGCACCAATTACAACAGCTATAATCGTAAATAATAAAACTGATCCCGCTGCAACATCCTTTGCGTTTTTCGCAAACGGATGAATATCGGTGGTTGCTAAATCTACTGTTTTTTCAATAGCCGTATTCACCATCTCCAAACTCATTACAATTCCAATCACAATAAGTAATACAATCCATTCTATTTTTGTAATATGGAAATAAAAGCCGCAGCATATGACAATGACTGCGGCTAAATAATGAATTTTCATATTTCGTTCATGACGAAGACAAAAGTATATACCAGCTATAGCATATCCAAAACTATTTATAAGTTTTCCTTTTTTCATCGCCCTAATCCAAATGCCTCTAAAATTTCTTTTTGTCTTCCAAACATTTCTTTTTCATCTTCTTCTGTCATGTGATCATAACCAAGCAAATGTAAAAAGCCATGTAACGCTAAAAACCCAAGTTCACGATCAAAAGAGTGTCCATATTCCTCAGCTTGCTCTTTCGCTCTTGGAATAGAAATAATAAGATCCCCTAACATACGTGGCATCTCCGCACCGATAATTTCCATTTCGCCTTCTCCCATTTCTTCCATAGCAAAAGAAATAACGTCCGTAGGCTGATCCTTATCTCGGTAATCACGGTTTATTTCACGAATACGTTCATTATCTACAAATGTAACCGATAATTCTGCGCCTTCTTCTATGTTCTCCATTTGGGCCGCTTTCTCTACTAAACCTCGAATCAAACTTATATATTCGTCTTTCACTTCTTCTGTTTCATCAATAAAATCAATTAATAAACTCATTCTTTCTCCTTTTCTTCCGGCGGTTCCGGATATGTAATACGGGAATGGAAAATACCATTTAACGTTTCACATAACGTTTTTCCAACGATTTGTAGTTCCTTAAATGTCAAATCACATTCACTAAATTGACCGTCTTGCAAACGATCTCTAATAATACTTTGCACTAAATTATTAATCTGATCTGGCGTTGGATGGTTCATCGAACGTACCGCCGCTTCTACACTATCAGCAATACCAACGATTGCTGACTCTTTAGAAGTTGCTTTTGATCCTGGATAGCGGAACATTCCCTCCGTATATTTCTCTTTATCTTCTTTAATCGCCTTATAGTAAAAATATTTAAGTAACGTTGTACCATGATGCTGTCCAGCAATATCGATAATTTCTTGAGGTATATGGTGTTCCTCTAACATTCTCACCCCATCGGTTACATGAGCAATTATAATATCTTTGCTCGTTACAGGGTCTAATCTATCATGCGGGTTTTCAATACCCATTTGGTTTTCAATAAAAAACTGTGGTTGTACCGTTTTCCCTACATCATGATAATACGCCCCTACACGCGCTAATACTCCATTTGCTCCAACTGCTTCACAAGCAGCTTCTGAGAGATTAGCTACCATTACACTATGATGATATGTACCTGGTGCTTCTAATAAAATTTTACGCAAAAGTGGGTGATTCGGACTTGAAAGTTCCATCAACTTCATACTCGATACAATCCCAAGACCACTTTCTAAATACGGTAAAATCCCCATAGCTAGAACAGAAGAGATAATACCCGAAACAGCAGCCATTAATAATTGCACCCCAATTTCAAGAGGCGAAAAATTCCCGTTACGTAATAATAGCAAAGCCGCTAATACGACTACATTTAATACAGAAACGAGTATACCAGCTTGTAAAATCATCGTACGACGATTTTTTTCTCTCAAGAAAATACTAACTGATAATGAACTTAATAAAACATAAATCCCCACACTATAATTCAGTGTACTCGTTACACCTTCATTAAACATAATACTTCCGCATACAGAAAAGATCATACTCGTTAAAAATACAAATCGATCACCAATCATTAATTTTACAAGTATTGTTCCCATGGCAACTGGAACAACATACGCGATTCCTGCATATTCAAGCTTTTGAAACAAACTAATGATTTTCATTAAAACAATCGTGATAGACAAAATTGTAATATACGCTAAGACATACGGCCTATCTTCTCTTTTCCGCTGTAAAAACACTTCAAACTGCTTATGCATAAAGTACAATAACACACAAATGAGTACCGCTAGACCAACATAAGGTTGGAAGGTATTGCCCTTCTCTAACAATCCTGCTAACTTCAACTGCTCATATGCTTCTCGTGAAATCGTATCGCCTTCTTTCACAAGAACTTGCCCTTGAAGGATAAAAACTGATGCAACTGAATCTTCCGCTATTTTTTTACTATCTTTCGTCGCAGCTGAATCATAAAAATAGTTCGCTGTAACCGCATACTTCCCTAGTGTATTCACCGCGTCTTTTAAATCACTACTTATACTTACGCTACTCATTTCAGTAACAAACTGTTCTCTTGCAGCTTCTTCTTGATCCATCTTGATGTGTTCCCTCATAATTTTATTAACCGCTGTTACAGCCGCATCCTTTGCCAATGACAATTGACTTGAATCAGCATTAATAAATTTCAACAAAATCGGATCGGTTAAACTTTTTGCTAAATCTGTTGGTAATTTCTTCTTTAACTTGTCCAATTTGTCCACATCAGAAATTTTTTTATACTCGTCTGGGCCAGTTGATTTAGCCTCTGCCTCTACTTCACTTACCGCATCAAAGACGGAAGTTACAATATCCACTTTATTTTGCTTATATTCGCTTTTATATGTATATTTATCCTCAACCTTTTGAGCGGCTTCGTTTTTCTTTTTCGCCGTTGCGGCTTTATCTTCAATTTTAATAGGAGAGTGAATTGTTTTTTTAGCAATTTCGAGCTCTTTAACATCTAATTGCTCTGGCTTTACATTATTCATAAGTGCAAAAAACAGTACTGCTCCCAATAATACGTAAGAAACCCAACTTAGTTTTTTCGAATGTTGTATATTACGAAACCACTTAAAAATTTCTTGAGATCTTGACATGATTTCAATACCTTCTCCTCTCCAGAAATAAAGTGAAACTATTTATAGCTTTCATTTCTTCTAGGCAACGATAATTTTTGGACAACATTTTTATCCACTATCACCTATAGTTCATTTCCCTCGTCTTTAATGATAGTAAAAAATATGTCATTCGCCAACCTTATCATACAAAAAGAAATGACCCTGACAAATAGGATCATTCCATTTTATCATATGCCTCAATAATACGTTGCACTAATGGGTGTCTCACAACGTCTGTTTGTTCCAGTGTTATGAACGAAAGACCTGATACACCAGATAAAATATTAGCAGCAATAGAAAGACCTGATTTTACCCCTTTTGGCAAATCTACCTGTGAGGGGTCTCCCGTAATAACCATTTTAGAACTAAAACCTAATCGTGTTAAAAACATTTTTATTTGAGCACCAGTTGTATTCTGTGCCTCATCTAATATAACAAATGAATCATCAAGAGTACGTCCTCTCATATAAGCAAGAGGTGCAATTTCAATTACACCACGTTCCATCATACGCTGTGTGTATTCTTGCCCAAGAATATCGTGCAACGCATCATACAACGGACGTAAATACGGATCTACTTTTTCTTTCAAATCACCTGGTAAAAAGCCTAAACTCTCTCCAGCCTCTACAGCAGGTCTTGTTAAAATAATTTTCTTCACATACCCTTGCTTTAAAGCTCTCACAGCCATTACTACAGCTAAGTATGTCTTCCCTGTCCCAGCAGGTCCTATCCCAAATACAACATCATTCTTTTTCATTGCATGAATATATCTTCTTTGTCCCATCGTTTTCACACGAATGGATTTACCTTTTGCTGTTTTAAAAATTTCCTCTTCATATAACTCTTCGAATTGAGCAATTTTCCCTTGTTTTCCAAGCTGAATTGCGTACGCAACATCTCTTTCCGAAATTGATACACCTTTACGGATAACAACAAGTAGCTGTTGTAAGATTTTTTCTACGAGCACTACAGCTTCATCTGCCCCAGATACACGAACAGACTCTCCTCTAGTTATAATCGATACACTAAGTTCTCGTTCAATTACTTTTAAATGAGCATCATTTACCCCAAATAGAGCGATTGCCTCGTTAGGATTTTCCAATTGTTGGTTCATTTCTACTAATTGTTCTGCCATCACTCAGTCTCCTTGAATATCGGATTCAGATATTGGTTGCGGCTCTGCAATATTTTCAATCACTGTGTAATGTAACGTGACCTTTAAGTGATCCGCCTCAATCTCTTTACTCAAAATCTTATCACTTACAATCATAGCATGTTCATCCAATTTTTTCTTTAGTTCTTTTTCTGCCATCTCTTTTGCCACTTTCATCGCTTGTTTTTCAGTATATTCTCGGTTTGCTTCTTCTTCTTCTCGTACAATATCTTTTTCGTACGCAATCGGTAATGTGAAGCCAAATAATTTCACATCATGTTTTACACTTTCAGTACGAGAGCGCTTATACTTATCATGTTGAAATCCCCATATTTTTATTTTAACACTACCAAATTCAAGAAAATATTCATTATAAGAATTACCAGTATACACTTGAAATTGTGTCTTTAACGGAACATCAACCTCAGATTTGTACCAAGTTTCCCCGTATACAATACCTTTAGCCGAAACAACCGTCGGATTCTCCTCATTACCATACATCCCCGATACGAGAAGCTGTCCCTTTTCTACATGGTCATTTTTCATAACGACCGGTTTTCCTACCTCCACAAACGTTTTCGTAATAGTTGCTTCTTTTTTCGCAATTAAATTTTGCGGCCTTTGTTCCTTTTCTTTTTTCGGCTCGTTTTTTTCAACAATTTTAAAATGATATGTTGTCCCTCTTATTTCCAATCCTGCCCAAGTAATTGCATTAATATTGTCCGTTAAATGCCGCTGAACATTTTCTACACTAGGCATTTGAAACTGTAATTTCCCTTTTTTAATACCCATTTTGTCCAATTCTTTCATCAATATATATTCCGTTTCAGGTTTTGCTCCTGTAATTTCAATTTTCCAAACCATATTTGATAATGTAATCATTCCGAAAAAAAATATTAAAAACCCAATTAAAAATCCACTATTTTTAATTAAACGCTTATTCCAAAATGGAAAACCGTAACGTCCAATAAAATATAATTTACATTCATTCTTTCTATAAATTGGTTTTATCTTTTTCACATCTCGTAATAACATGCAAAAAACTAACGTTTCATCCGCTATCTTCTTTACATCCCAAACTAATAAATTCCTACGTACACATTCGTTAACGAAGCGTTCTGCTCCTCTACCTTCAATTCGCACTTTTACATACCCAAGCCATTTTATAAACCATTTATTTTTCATCGACTACCTTCACTACCTTTCTAAAAGTAGATACAACACTTTTCACTTTAAGCATCAAATAGCTCGTACTAATCGAAGCTTTAATCGGTGAGGTTTTTCTCCTCACTAATCGGGCATATGCATAGGATGAAAGTTTAATAAGTGGAGGTTTTGTCCATACCCACTGATTATTAACGCACACCCCTCGAGCTTTTACGGGCAGTAACTGCGGGATAAAGTGAATATTAAGGTCAGATCACTAAAATAAAGAAGAAAAACTTCACAAACGGAAGTTTCCCTCACTCCTCTTTCTTTTCATTTTCTAAAAACATCACTTGTTCGATAATCCCTTCAAGCAAAAGTTCTTCCGGGAGGATTGTTTTAATAACAAAGGATTGCCCCTTAATTAATAGTTGACCTTGTTTTAATAACAACCTTACTTCTTTATCTGAAAACACTAATAAACCTCGATGATTTTCTATATAGATATGCACTTGCCCAACAAGCGTAATCCGAGGTAGATCCATTAGCACATCCACTGGCAGGTCTATTTGCTTCGTTAACCAATTCTTCATTTGTTCTAATTTTTTCATCTCAAAAGACCCCCTCTCATCCCATATGTATGAAAAAAGAGCTTGTAATATCACGTCCAAACTGAAAAAAGCATAAAAAAACGTCTCATACGAAATGAGACGCTTTTTTATGCTAATAGCTGTATAACCAGCTTATTCACAAGCGATCCGTCTGTTTTACCTTTTACTTTCGGCATAACAGCAGTCATCACTTTACCCATATCTGCTTTAGATGTAGCACCAACTTCAGAAATAACTTGCTTAATTATATCCGCTAGTTCTTCTTCTGTTAATTGCTCCGGCAAATATGCGCTTAAAATCTGAATTTCACTTTGCAGTTTATCAACAAGGTCTTCACGACCAGCTTTTTTAAATTCAAGGAGGGAGTCCTTATACTGTTTTACTTCACGAGCTAAAACTGTTAATTCCTCTTCTTCAGTAAGAGTATGCTGCAGTTTAATACCTTCATTTTGTAAAGCAGCCTTAACCATACGAATAACGGTTAATTTTTCTTTTTGTTTATTCTTCATCGCTTGTTTCATATCATCGTTTAAACGACCGAGAAGACTCATCACTTACACCCTCTCTTAGAACTTACGCTTTCTTGCCGCTTCAGATTTCTTCTTACGTTTTACACTTGGCTTTTCATAAAACTCGCGCTTTCTTGCTTCAGCAAGTGTACCAGTTTTAGAAACCGATCTTTTAAAACGGCGAAGTGCATCCTCCAAAGACTCGTTTTTACGAACGACTGTTTTTGACATTCTCTTTCCCTCCCTCCGAAACATCACACTTACATACTAACTTCAGCATGCAAAAAGAAACACTTCTTCAGCATGTCTTTTACGATTATAATACATTTTATCACTTCAGGTCAACTATTTGACAGAATAAAAGAAGACTAGATGCTCTTCCTTTTTCAAAAATCTATGTAAACAGCCATTATCGCTTCCACCTCAAAACAAATATATTTTTATCACGCAAATTTTTTCATACAAAATTTGCTAAATAACCACTTATTTTATGGCACTCCATTGCATCCATTTCAATACTTAACTTCTCCCCGAAAGAAAAAAGCATGCAAACCATTTTCGGTTGCATGCTTTTTATTATGCGCTTGCTGATTCTTTTTTCACATCATCTTCAAGAACACGAACAAATTGCGCTTCGTTATATGGATAACCAGCTTTCGTAATTTTCACTTTCACTAGCTTACCAATTAATTCTTCTGACCCTTCAAATACAATTTTCAAATAGTTATCTGTATAACCTACATATAACCCTTCACGGTCGCCATCTTTAAATTGCTCTTCCGGGATAATTTCAAGCACTTCGCCTTCGAACTGTGAAGCATACTCTTTCGCTAATTGATTAGATAGTTCAATTAAACGGTGAACACGATCGTTCTTCACATCTTCAGGAACTTGATCTTCCATACGCGCTGCAGGTGTTCCTGTACGTTTTGAGTAAGGGAATACGTGTAACTCAGAGAAGCGATTCTCTTTAATGAAATTGTATGTTTCCATAAATTCTTCTTCTGTTTCACCTGGGAAACCAACGATTACGTCTGACGTAATCGCAAGACCCGGTAAAGCTTCTTTCAAACGATCTAAACGCTCTTGGAAAAATTCCATCGTATACTTACGACGCATACGTTTTAATACAGTATTAGATCCTGATTGCAATGGAATATGCAAGTGGCGTACAACTACTTCAGATTTATCTAACACTTCAATTACTTCATCTGAAATTTGACTCGCTTCAATAGAAGAAATACGAAGACGTTTTAATCCATCTACTTCTGCTTCCATATCACGAAGTAATCCAGCTAAGTTATAATCTTTAATATCTTCACCGTATCCACCTGTATGAATACCAGTTAATACGATTTCTTTATAGCCTGCGTCTACTAATTGCTGCGCTTGTTTAATAACTTCTTTTCCATCACGAGAACGCATTAAACCACGCGCCCAAGGAATGATACAGAACGTACAGAAGTTATTGCAACCTTCTTGTATTTTTAATGAAGCGCGTGTACGATCCGTGAAATACGGCACATCAAGTTCTTCGTACACACGTGTTTTCATAATGTTACGGACAGCATTAATTGGTTGACGCTCTTTACGGAATTCTTCAATGTATCCTAACATCTTTTCACGATCCTGTGTACCAACTACAATATCTACACCTGGAATCGCCATAATTTCAGCTGGAGATGTTTGTGCATAACATCCAGTTACACATATTACTGCATCTGGATTTTGACGTACAGCACGTCTAATAACTTGACGGCTTTTTTTATCTCCAGTATTTGTTACTGTACATGTGTTAATAACATATACATCAGATTTCTTTTCATATTCAGTTCTTTCATAACCACCTTGTTTAAACAATTGCCAAATCGCTTCTGTTTCATAGTGGTTTACTTTACAACCTAACGTGTGGAACGCAACAGTTGACATTGATCATCACCCCATCAATTCAAAATGATAAGAAGCAGCACTTAACGCATAAAGCGGTGCCGTTTCCGTTCTTAAAATCCTTGGTCCTAAACTACATGGTACAAATTTATGTTCTCGAAGCGCTGTAATCTCTTCCTCAGCTAAGCCACCTTCTGGGCCAAATACAATCAATAGCTTTTGACCTGGTTTCATTGTCGTTAAAGCTTTCGCAAAATTAGATTTCTCGCCTTGTTTCGCTTCCTCTTCGTACGCAACAAGACAAACATCATATTCACCACTCATTGAAAGCAATTGCTTAAACGATGCTGGAGCATATACTTCTGGAACTTCACTTCTATGCGATTGTTCCGCAGCTTCTTTCACAATTTTTCTTAAACGCTCAACTTTTTTATCAGCTTTTTTCGCATCCCATTTTACGATAGAGCGAGATGCTTGAAATGGTAAAAATGCGGCTGCCCCAAGCTCAGTTCCTTTTTGGAAAATTAACTCTAGCTTGTCTCCTTTTGGCAGTCCACTTGCAATCGTCACGAACACAGGAAGTTCACTCGATACCTCTACCCATTCTACAATAGCTGTCTCAACAAATTCACTGGTAATTTCATCAATTGAACATACCGCTGTTTTTCCGTTTACACAGCAATAAATATGATCACCAGCTGACATACGCATCACTCTCACGATATGATGTACGTCATCACCTACAATACGAATACTTGTCTCATTTACATATTTCTCTTCTACAAAATAACGTTGCATATAATCACCTTAGTAGAGTTTCGTTCCTTTCGTAAGTCAACACTTACGAAAAGAACGAAACGTTATCATTTTTCATATAACAAACGGCAAGTCCCTCACCTTATAGTGAGAGACTCCCCCTTTTCATTATAAACTAAAATCTATATTACGCATTTCGTGCAATAATTGCTACCCAATCATCCATTCGTAACACTTCTTCAATTGTAAATCCAGCTTTTTCTAACGCCTCAGAAATTACTTTTTCTTTCGCAGCAATAATACCAGATGTAATGAATAATCCACCTGATTTTACAACTCTTGCTGCATCTTCAGGGAACAGAAGAATAATTTCTGCTAATAAATTCGCTACGATTAAATCAACAGGTCCTTCAATACCTTCTAAAAGACTATTTTGTCCAACAGACACGATATCATCTGTTTTATTTAAACGTACATTCATTTCTGCACTTTCCACTGCAACTGGATCTAAATCATATGCTTGAACAGAAGACGCACCTAATTTTGCCGCTGCAATACTAAGTACACCAGAACCTGTTCCTACATCAATGACAGTATCACCTGATTGAACTGTTTTTTCTAAAGCACGAATACACATCGTTGTTGTTGGATGAGTTCCTGTACCAAACGCCATACCCGGGTCTAATTCAATGATTTTTTCATCCGGAGAAGATGGTGTATATTCTTCCCACGTCGGCACAATTGTGAATGTATCAGAAATTTGAACTGGATGATAATACTTCTTCCAAGCAGTAGCCCAATCTTCCTCATCGACTTCATTAATTGTAATATTACCGGTACCAATTTCGATGTCGAAAGATGGTAGTGCATCAATAGATGATTTTACACCCGCAACCGTTTCGTGTAAAGAATCCGTTTGTGGAAAATATGCTTTCACTAAAACACCTTCACTTGGGTATTCATCAGGGTTAAGTGCATAAATCTCACCGTATTGTTGCTCACGCTCTTTCGTTAACTCCGCCGGGTCCTCAATTGCAACCCCGCTAGCGCCTGCTTCATGCAAAATATGAGAGACAGCTTCTACTGCTTCTTCTGTTGTATGAATACTAATTTCTGACCATTTCACAATTTACCAACTCCATTTTTTATTTCCATTATTCCCCTTTGAAAGCACGTTTAAGCTTTCCGAATAAGCTATCATCTTGATTTTCTTGACCAGCGAACTCACGCAATAATTCTTTTTGATGCGAAGTTAATTTCGTCGGTACAACAACGCGAACTACTACGTATTGATCTCCTTGACCATATCCACGTACGTTCGGAGCACCTTTTCCTTTTAAACGGAATTCCGTTCCTGTTTGTGTTCCTGCCGGAATTTTCAACTTCACTTTTCCGTGAACTGTAGGCACTTCTACTTCAGCACCAAGCGCTACTTGTGCGAATGTCAATGGCATTTCACAAATAATATGATCACCATCACGTTCGAAGAATTCATGATTTCTCACATGAACAACTACATATAAATCACCTGCTGGTCCACCATTCACACCTGCCTCACCTTTACCAGAGACGCGAATTTGTTGGCCATTATCGATACCCGCTGGAATTTTAACGTTAATTTTTTTACGTTTACGTACTTTACCTGAACCGTGACATGTCGTACATTTTTCTTTAATCATTTGACCAGTTCCTGAACAATGACCACAAGCTTGACGGTTTACAATACGACCAAACGGTGTATTTTGTTCTACACTTACTTGACCTGATCCTGAACAATGTTTACATGTTTCTTTTGAAGTTCCTGGTTTCGCTCCGCTACCTTTACAAGTATCACATGGATCTTCTACTGGAATTTCAACGTTTAACTCTTTACCAAAAATAGCTTCTTCAAAATCTAAAGTGACTTGATATTGTAAGTCAGCACCTTGGCGCGGAGCATTTGGATCACGACGTCTGCCGCCACCGCCAAAGAACGAACTAAAAATATCTTCAAAACCGAAGCCACCGCCGAAGTCTCCCCCGCCGCCAAAACCTTGATTTGCACCAGCATGACCAAACTGATCGTACTGCGCACGCTTTTGATCATCACTTAATACTTCGTATGCTTCTTGTACTTCTTTAAACTTTTCAATTGCATTTTCTTCTTTACTTACGTCTGGATGGTATTTTTTAGCCAAACGACGATACGCTTTTTTAATTTCATCTTTTGAAGCGCCCTTGCTAAGTCCAAGGACCTCATAATAGTCTCGTTTATTCATAAATTTGTAACCCCCGAATCTTTCACATAAACGTAATTTTAACACCGAAAGAAAGTGCTTTGCAACAATGTTTCCTCACTTACAATATGCAAAGCCTAAAACTTAAGATCTTCTCAAGAATGCCTTAACACAAATAACCACTTTTTTCTTATTCGTGAAAAAAGCCAAAGCCAAGGCACGCTTGACTTTGACTTTTTGTCATCTTACTTATTTATATTACTTGTCTTCTTTTACTTCTTCAAACTCAGCGTCAACTACATTGTCTTTTTTCGCGCCAGCGTCTTGTGCTCCTTGTGCACCTTCTGCTTGCCCTGCAGCCGCTTGAGCTTGCTCATATAATTTAACAGTTAATTGTTGTACGATTTCTTGAAGAGCATCTTTTTTCGCACGGATTTCATCAAGTTCGTTTTTCTCGATTGCCGCTTGTAATGCTTCTTTCGCTTCTGTTGCTTTTGCTACTTCAGCTGCATCGACTTTACCTTCTAAATCTTTTACAACTTTATCTGTTTGGAATACAAGTTGGTCAGCTTCGTTACGAAGTTCAACTTCTTCCTTACGTTTTTGGTCAGCATCAGCATTTGCTTCTGCTTCTTGTACCATACGATTTACTTCATCATCAGAAAGACCTGAAGAAGATTGGATTGTAATAGCTTGCTCTTTGCTTGTTCCTAAGTCTTTCGCACGTACGTTAACAATACCGTTCGCATCGATATCGAATGTTACTTCGATTTGTGGGATACCACGTGGTGCTGGCGGAAGGTCTGTTAATTGGAAACGACCTAGTGTTTTGTTATCAGCTGACATTGGACGCTCACCTTGTAGCACGTGAATGTCTACCGCTGGTTGGTTATCAGCAGCTGTTGAGAATACTTGTGATTTACTTGTTGGAATTGTAGTGTTACGTTCGATTAATTTCGTGAACACACCACCCATAGTTTCGATACCTAAAGAAAGTGGAGTTACGTCTAATAATAGTACGCCTTCTACATCACCAGTAAGTACGCCACCTTGAACTGCAGCACCTAATGCTACAACTTCATCAGGGTTTACGCCTTTGTACGGCTCTTTACCAGTTTCACGTTTAATAGCTTCTTGTACAGCTGGGATACGAGTAGATCCACCAACAAGGATAACTTTATCTAATTCGCTTGGAGCAAAACCAGCGTCTTTTAATGCACGACGAGTTGGCTCTAACGTTCTTTCAACAAGACCTGCTGAAAGCTCTTCGAATTTCGCTCTTGTTAACGTTAATTCTAAGTGTAATGGACCAGCAGCTCCAGCACTAATGAATGGTAATGAAATTTGTGTTTGTGTTACACCTGAAAGATCTTTTTTCGCTTTTTCAGCTGCATCTTTCAAACGTTGAAGTGCCATTTTATCTTGGCTTAAATCAATGTTGTTTTCTTTTTTAAATTCAGCTACTAAGTGATCGATGATAACTTGGTCAAAGTCATCTCCACCAAGACGGTTGTCACCAGCAGTTGAAATAACTTCGAATGTGCCGTCTGCTAACTCAAGGATAGATACGTCAAATGTACCGCCACCTAAGTCATATACTAAGATTTTTTGTTCTTCATCTTGTTTTTCTAAACCGTAAGCAAGTGCTGCTGCTGTCGGCTCGTTAATGATACGCTCAACTTCTAAACCAGCGATACGACCAGCATCTTTCGTTGCTTGGCGCTCTGCATCGTTGAAGTATGCAGGTACTGTAATAACAGCTTTCGTTACTGTTTCACCTAAGTATGCTTCAGCAGAAGCTTTTAAGTTTTGTAAAATGATTGCAGAAATTTCTTGAGGTGTATAATCTTTACCTTCAACTTCTACTTTATAGTCTGTACCCATATGACGTTTAACAGACATAATTGTATTTGGGTTTGTAATTGCTTGACGTTTCGCAACTTCCCCAACTTGACGCTCTTCATTTTTGAAAGCTACAACAGAAGGTGTTGTACGGTTTCCTTCTGGATTTGGGATAACCTTTGGTTCTCCACCTTCCATAACAGCTACACAAGAGTTTGTTGTACCTAAGTCAATACCGATAATTTTACTCATGGCGATTCCTCCTACTTTTATGTATATTATTGATTTACTTTTACCATTGATGGGCGAATCACACGGTCTTTTAGTTTATAACCTTTTTGGAATTCCTCCACAACCGCGTTTGATTCAAATTCACTGTCTTCCACTTGCATAATAGCTTGGTGCTCATTAGGATCAAACTGTTTACCAACAGATTCAATCACTTCAACACCTTCTTTAGTCAACGCTTCTAACAATTGACGATGCACCATTTCCATACCTTGTAACAAGGATTTCGTTTGCTCATCAGTTGCTTCCACTTGCATCGCTCTTTCAAAATTATCAAGAGCTGGCAAAATATCTGAAACTAAACTTTGTGCTCTATATTTTTCAGCAGCCTGTTTATCCATTTGGACACGGCGCTTATGATTTTCAAAATCAGCTTGTAGACGTAATGTGCGACCTTCCGTTTCCGTTAGTTTCGCTTGTAACTCATCTACTTTTTCTTGTAAAAGAGCAGCCTCACTTTTTTCTTCTACAGTTTTTTCACTGTTTTCTGGCGTGACAGCTTCTTCAACTTGCGCTTCTTTCACTTCTTCTACCACTTGTTCGTTACGCTCTTCCACAATTTTCACCTCCTTAAAAGGTATTAGGTATCATGTATAGCATGGTTACCTAAGCATTATATATTACACACAGCAATGAAAGTTTCATCACTTGAGCGAATGTATTACTCTCATTTATTTTTTAAGTCCGTCTGTAAATTGTCTTGTAAATAACTGCAACAAACTAATTACACGAGAATATTGCATTCTCGTCGGACCTAAAATCGCAATTGTTCCTAGTTGCTCTTCTCCAATTGAATACGTTGCAGAAATTAAACTACAATCTTCCATAGCTATTGAAGAATTTTCCCTGCCAATTTTCACTTGAATACCAACTTGTTTATGACGCAAAATATCATAAAACTCAGCTTCGTTATCAATCATCGTCAGCAAGGACCTTACTTTTTGAATGTCATGGAACTCTGGTTGCGAAAGCATATTTGCTTTTCCTCCAAAGTATATCTTTTCCGATAAAGGAACTTGAAATGTACCATCTAACATTTTTATTGCACTATCGTAATTATGAACATACCCACGCAAGACCGTAACAATCTCTTTAAAGATCTTATTATGAAGTTCCGACATAGGTACACCCGATAGCTTTTCATTTAAAATATTAACCATTTTTTCTAAATCTGATAAATCAACAGATTCCGGAACGGTAATCGTTTTACTTTGTACATGCCCTGTATCCGTTACAATAATAGCGACTGCTGTTTGACGATCAAGCGGTACGATTTGTACGTTTTTAAGTTTATTTGTACTTAACTTAGGCCCAAGAACAATAGCCGTATAGTTCGTAAGCTCTGATAAAATTTGAGCAGATTGCTGTGCAACTTTTTCTGCTTCAAAAATTCTTTCAGCAAATAAATCTTTAATTTGTACAATCTCATCGTTCGGTAAGTTTTGTGGTGCTAAAAGATGGTCTACATAAAATCGGTATCCTTTCTCAGAAGGAACACGTCCAGAAGAACTATGCGTTTTTTCAATAAAACCTAATTCTTCTAAATCAGCCATTTCATTTCGAATAGTAGCTGAACTAAATGTAATTTCCTCTTTTTTAGCCAACGTTCTAGACCCAACGGGCTGCGCTGATCCAATAAAGTCATCAATAATTGTTTGTAAAATTAAGAGCTGACGTTCCGTAAGCATCTCATCATCACCTCTGTTAGCACTCTTTGTCTTCGAGTGCTAAATCTATTAATAACTTACCAAAATTGACATTCAATTGTCAACGGAAACGTCACGAAATAATGAAACTTTTTCACGTTTATGGAACATTTAATTAGTCAATCAAAAATGATTGGAACACTTCATTCCCCAATAATTTTCCTTTTCGTGTTAAACGCACATATCCATCTCTCTCTTCAAGCAATCCTTGTTCTTGATTGCTTTGTAACTGCTTCGCGAAAACTTGATCCATCTCCATATTGAATTTCTTTTGGAACGCTATTTTAGACACACCTTTTGTTTTTCGAAGCCCTAAGAACAACTCTTCTTCCATTCTTTCTTTCTCCGTCACTGCGTGAACATCTAAATACGGAAATCCTGTTTCATCAATTTTCGTGAAATATTGCTTGAGCGGCCCTACATTTTGGATACGTTCCCCATTTACATAACTATGCGCTCCAGCTCCAAATCCATAATACTCTTCATTATTCCAGTATGTGAGATTATGTCTACTTTCATTATCACCTTTTGAGAAGTTGCTAATTTCATACTGGCTATAACCATGTTTCTCCATTTCATCCATTACCATTTCATACATTTTCGCTTCATGGTCTTCACCCGGAAGTCTCAACTTCCCTTTATTCATTAAGTTATAAAATACAGTCTTCGGTTCCACAATTAATGAATACGCTGAGAAATGTTGTACACCAAGCGTGAAGGCAATATCTAATGTTTCTTTTACATCTTCTATCGTCTGTCCTGGCAAAGCATAAATTATATCTACATTAATATTTGTAAAGCCAACGTCCTGCGCTTCTCGAATTGCTACAAACGCATCTTCCCTCGTATGTTTACGTCCAATCTTCTCAAGTAGCTCATCACGAAACGTTTGCACACCAAAACTAATTCGGTTTACTCCACCTTCTAGTAATAAGTTCAACTTCTCTTTCGGTAAGTCACCTGGATTCGCTTCAAACGTTAATTCACAATTCGGAGCAAACGGACGCAAACGACGATTAATGATATCGAGTAGTTTTTTTGTCTGTTCCATATTTAATGCTGTCGGCGTTCCTCCACCAACAAAAATCGTTTTCATACTATCAAACGGTACTTTTTGAACCGTGTTTATTATTTCTTTCTCTAAATACTCTAAATATTGATCTACCGGCTGGCGTTCAATAAACACTTTATTAAAATCACAATAGTGACAAATATGCTGACAAAATGGAATATGAATATATGCAGCTTGTACCAAATATAACTCCTACCTTTCTAAAAAGAAAACCTCCGCACTCCGGAGGGTTCTCTACTTCTCTAACGTATTACGGATTTGTTCCATTCGCATTTTTCCCCAATCATACATCATTTCAACGATTGGTAAAAGCGACATGCCTAGTTCCGTCATATAATACTCAACACGCGGAGGAATTTCTGGATATACTGTTCGATCAACAATCCCATCCTCCATTAACTCTTTTAATTGGTTCGACAAAACTTTATGAGAAATGCTCGGGAATAGTCGTTGCAATTCACTAAAACGATGTGGCCCTTCCACACCTAAGTGCCACAATATCACAACTTTCCACTTCCCACTAATAATAGAAAGCGTCAATTCCTTTTCACAATTAAAATTACCATTTTGTATTTTACCTTGAATATCTTTTCGAATATTTTCGGACATTAATAGTCTCCTAACTCTAGATCAATCACTAAAAAGCTCTCTCATCATTGTAAATGAGAGAGGCTAAGATGTCTAAAAAGTAATTATACAGAAAAAAAGAAGCCGCATAAACGACTCCTTTTTTATTTTAATTATTAGTTGTCATCCATTTTCAGTACAGCCATGAATGCTTCTTGCGGTACTTCTACAGAACCAACAGACTTCATACGTTTTTTACCTTCTTTTTGCTTATCAAGAAGTTTACGTTTACGAGAAATGTCACCACCGTAACATTTTGCAAGTACGTTTTTACGCATCGCTTTAATTGTAGAACGGGCTACAACTTTATTTCCGATAGTAGCCTGAATTGGTACTTCGAACTGTTGTCTTGGAATTAATTCTTTTAATTTCTCTACGATTACTTTACCACGGTCATATGCTGAATCACGGTGCACGATGAATGATAAAGCATCCACTTGTTCATTATTTAAAAGAATATCCATTTTCACAAGTTTAGATGGTTTATAACCAATTAACTCGTAGTCAAATGATGCATATCCTTTCGTATTTGATTTCAATTGATCGAAGAAATCATATACGATTTCTGATAACGGGATGTCATATGTCAATGTAACACGTGTTTCATCTAAATACTGCATATCAATAAACGTTCCACGTTTACCTTGGCAAATTTCCATTACAGCTCCAACATAGTCATTCGGAACCATAATTGCAGCCTTCACAAACGGCTCTTCTACACGATCAATAGACTGTGGATCTGGCATATTAGATGGATTATCAACAATAACATCTTCACCGTTTGTTAAATAAACTTTATAAATAACGCTTGGCGCTGTTGTAATTAAGTCAATCTTAAATTCACGTTCAATACGTTCTTGAATAATTTCCATGTGAAGAAGTCCTAAGAAACCACAACGGAAACCAAATCCTAGCGCTTGAGATGTTTCTGGTTCAAACTCAAGAGCAGAATCATTCAATTCTAGTTTTTCTAATGCATCACGTAAATCGTTATAGCGAGCAGAATCAATCGGATATAAACCACAGAATACCATTGGATTTAACTTACGATATCCTGCTAACGCCTCTGTAGCTGGACGTTTCGCATGTGTAATCGTATCACCAACGCGTGTATCACCAACGTTTTTAATAGATGCTGCTAAGAAACCTACATCACCTACTGTTAACTCGTCACGTTGCGTTGTTTTCGGTGTAAACACACCTACTTCTGTTACTTCAAATTCTTTTCCAGTTGCCATCATACGTACTTTATCGCCAACTTTTACCGTTCCATTTACAACACGGATATAAGCAATTACACCACGATACGGATCATATAAAGAGTCGAAAATCATACATTGTAACGGCTCTTCTGAATCACCTGTTGGAGCTGGTACTTTTTCAACGATTTGTTCTAAAATTTCTTCAATACCAATTCCAGCTTTTGCTGAAGCAAGTACTGCTTCTGATGCATCTAAACCAATTACATCTTCTACCTCTTGACGTACACGTTCTGGGTCCGCACTTGGTAAGTCGATTTTATTAATAACTGGTAAAATTTCTAAATTGTTATCAAGCGCTAAATATACGTTTGCTAACGTTTGCGCTTCAATACCTTGTGCTGCATCCACAACAAGAATTGCACCTTCACAAGCCGCTAAACTACGAGATACTTCGTACGTAAAATCGACATGTCCTGGTGTATCGATCAAGTGAAGAATATACTCTTCACCGTCTTTCGCTTTATACGTTAATTGTACTGCATTTAATTTAATTGTAATACCGCGCTCACGCTCTAACTCCATAGAGTCAAGTAATTGTGCCTTCATTTCGCGCTGTGTTAACGCGTTTGTTTTCTCCAAAATACGGTCTGCCAACGTTGATTTCCCGTGGTCAATGTGAGCAATGATGGAGAAGTTACGAATTTTCGACTGTCTTTTTGCTCTTTCTTCTTTATTCATCTATGTTCTCAACTCCTAATAGTCTCGCCAATATACACTAGCACTGATTATATCAATAGAGCAGCAAAGATTCAATGAAAACTCGTGCTGCTTACAAGACAAATCATTCTATCTATATCTTATGCGAACAAACCATAAGAGACAAACTTTTTTCAAATTTAAAAACGGTTGTCTTTCAAATCTGTCAGACAACCGTCCTTCCCACTCTCCTTAACTAAAAATCCCTTTTAGCTTCCCAACAACTATATCCGTTCCAAACTTAGTTATATCGTAAGTAACACTTGCTATCGCCATACCAATACCTTCTACGACGTTGAAACTCTTTAAGTTTTCTAACTGTTTTTGTTTTTCAACAGCTGAAAATGCCTCGCCCAAAATTTCCGATTCAGCTCCTGCACCTTCTGTTCCTGTCATATGAGCAATTTGTTCATATGACAGCTGACGGTATCCCTTCATACTTTTCAAACCATGATTAGCGAGTCCTACTCCAGCTATCATCATAAGTAAACATACGACTGTACCGCATATACACAAGAGCGCAAATCGACTCCAACTATTGTCATCTCTATCCATCAATGTGTATATGCCCCTGTATTATCCTGATCAATTTGATGATGCAGCGCTGCATTTAAACCACTTGCTATTACATTTGCCATATCCTCGATAAACGTATCTACTTCTTTTGGCGTCACCATTAAATTATGACCAAGGGGAGATAACACTTCATAAATTAATTTTCTCTTTTCTTCTTCTTCTAACGTACCAATAGCACCTAAAAACATATTCCGGCTCTTTTCGTCAGGCATATCTTCTTCTGTTAATTTTTTCTTTTCTCCAAATGTAAAACCTGCTGGCAATAAAGAGCGTGATGGTTTGTTTCCTTCTTTCATTTCCCGTCCAAAATGTTTCAAAATGAAATCAATTGTATCACTTGTAATCGATACAGCATCGACCACCGTCGGAACACCTATTGCGATAACAGGGATACCTAACGTTTCTTTACTTAGTTCCTTACGTTTATTTCCAACACCAGACCCAGGATGAATTCCTGTATCAGAAATTTGTATCGTGCTATTTACTCGTTCAATAGAGCGCGCAGCTAATGCATCAATTGCGATGACAAAGTCTGGTTTCGTTTTCTCAATAATCCCATAAATAACATCACTCGTTTCGATTCCTGTAATCCCCATTACTCCTGGACGGATTGCACTAACAGGTCTAAATCCCTCTTCTACACTTTCAGGCTGTAATTGAAATAAATGTCTCGTTACCAGTACGTTTTCTACGACTATTGGTCCGAGCGCATCTGGCGTTACATTCCAATTCCCAAGACCAACAATTAAACAACTCGCTTCTTTTGAAACTCCAACATCCTCTAGGAAATAAGAAAATTCCTTCGCGAAAATACGCTCTACTTTTTGTTGAAGTTCTGTATCTTGTTGACGTATACCTTGCACTTCAAGAGTTAAATAATTTCCAGGTTTTTTCCCCATCGATTCAGATGCAATTTCATCAATAGTTACTTTCGTAACAGTAACACCCTCTTCTTCTCTCTCCTTTACAATAACTCCTTGTATCCCTTTTTGCTCTTCTTGGCGCTCTTGCAACATTTGATGTGCCTCTACAGCAAGGTCGGTTCTAACATTATATTTACTTAAATCTAATGGTTCTTTCATCGTATCTCCTCCGTAATTCATAGTAAATATCGTTAGATTTCCCAAAGTTATATAAGGTCATTCTTTCCTTTACGTGAAATTTCATTGATATACTATTGCAATTCTCTTCACCGTTTGATAGAATATCACTTGTTCTATGTAAGAATCGAGTCATTCGATTGCACCAGGGAGGTGAAAAGTATGGCAAACATCAAATCTGCTATCAAACGCGCTAAACTTAGCGAAGAGCGTCGTGCACATAACGCTTCTATCAAGTCTGACATGCGTTCTGCTGTTAAAACTGTAGAAGCTTTAGTTACTAATAACGATCTTGAAAATGCTAAAGAAGCTTTCAAAACTGCTTCTAAAAAACTTGACAAAGCAGCTCGTAAAGGTCTTATCCACCAAAACGCTGCAGCTCGTCAAAAATCTCGCTTAGCGAAACAAGTAAACGCGTAAGGCGTTTAAAAACGATCCATTCGGATCGTTTTTTTATATACAAAAAAGCTCATGTAACAAGTACATGAACTTTTTTGTATCATTACAGATGATTTAACCGCATTAAGAAAAACTCGAGCACAAGTTTCTTATCCATTTTTCCAGTCTTCATACTGTAATCAGCTTCCGCTAATTCTAAAATAACTCTTTTTAATTCTTCAAAAGAGAAAAATTTCGTTTGATTCATCGCCAACTTTACACGATACGGATGTACACCAATATGGGAAGCAATTTGATTTTGTCCATAACCGCGCTGCTGTAACTCCTTTACCTGATTCAGCAAACGGAATTGACTTACTAATAATGCGAGTAACTTAATTGGTTCTTCCTGCTGTGTGAATAATCCATCCAAAATTTGCATCGCACCTGCGATATCTTTTTTTACCACTTTTTCTGTCAAAGCAAACACATTTTGCTCAACGGATTTTGGTACAAGTTCCGCCACAAGTTTCGATGTAATTTCCCCGCCCATACCGACGTATAACGTTAGCTTGTCCATTTCCTTCGCCAACATCGTGACGTTACTTCCCACAAGCTCTAATAACAAACTAACAGCCGCGTTATCAACATATACATGCGCCTCTTCCGCACGAGAAACAACCCACTTCTGGACATCTTGCACTTGCATCGCATTCGCTTCTACTACATCCGCTGTTTTCTTTAATAGTTTCGTAATTTTTTTTCGTTCATCTAATTTTTCATAAGGCGCAACGAAAACAAGAATAGAAAAAGGAGAAGGTTCTCCGATATATTCTTCTAAAATTTTTATATTTTGTTCTAATTTTTCTTTTTGTGCCGTTAAAAATAATGGTGATTTTATTAATATAACTTTACGATCTCCAAAGAATGGAAGGGTACGTGCATCCTCAACCACGTCTTCTAAATACGCTTCTTCCAAATCATATGTCACAACATTAAACTCTCGATCTTCCTCTTCAAGTGCTTCCGTTGTAATCAGTTTTATCGTTTCATTTATAAAATACGCTTCCGTTCCATACAGTAAATACAACGGAGCAAACTGTTTCTTTTTAATTTTCTTATGTATATCACTCATACTTTTTCCTACTCCCTAACTTGGCAATATATATTTATACTAATGCCCTAGCTTTTGTTTTACAAGTACAAAGGAACAGGCTTTATAACCCGTCCCTTTATTTATATAAAACGCCACACAATAAGCCCCGGGTTTCTTATTGGTGTGCGGTAATCACCTTCCCTTTATTATTTACAATAGTAATCCAAGTATAAGTGCCAACTGTTAACATGCTTGGAAACGAAAAACTCTTGTTACTTAGCTAACAAAAAAGAGTATATATGCTCTTTTTCTCTCCATTTATAAATTGTAGATTTTTTTCTGACAATATTTTATACTAAAGTGGAATGTTGGGGAGGGATTCTAAATGAATAATTTTGAACAAAACGTTCAAAGCAAACGCAATGACGCTATTGATTCAGGGGTAGGATTTATCGTCTCATTTGGTTTTTTCGCAACACTTTTCATTATTGCAACTGTTATTAAATTTATCGGTTCTTAAAGGCTGCTGCTTAATGGCAGTCTTCTTTTTTATCTATTATGTGTTTCATCATATGTGATTTTACTGCGAAAGGTTCCTTTTTCCCCTTTAAAAACATAAGAAATAGCACCTTGCTTATCCGTACGCCATATTTCAATACCATTCTTCTTAAAACTCTCTATAACTTCCTTATGCGGGTGCCCATACCTATTACGCTCCCCAGCAGAAATAATCGCTATACTAGGCTGTACAAGGCTCAAAAAAGGGTCGGTAGATGACGTTTTACTCCCATGATGCGCAACCTTCAAAATGTTAGCCCTCAGCTCCGGATATGTTGATACTACAAGCCGTTCACCTTCTTCTTCTAAGTCACCCGTGAATAACCATGTTAACCCTCCTAATTTCGCCCATATTACAACCGAGGAATCATTTCCCTCTTTTTCTTTTCCTTTTGGAGCTAATACAAAAAATTCCGCTTCATTTACTCTCCATCCCTCACCCTCTCCTACTACACTTACCTTCACTCTCTTTGCTAACGCTGTTTTCTTTAACGCTTTTTCTAATACAGCATCTTGGTCCTTTCTCCCAAATACAACTTCTTTTATAGTAATAAATGATAATAAATCCTGCGCAGCGCCTATATGATCCGCATCTCCATGCGTTACAATTAATTTATCAATTGTTTTAATACCTTCCTTTTGTAAAAAAGGAATAAGAATATCATGTCCAACAGAAAATTCATGCTTTTTTTCTTGCCACGCTTCCTTCTTGATATGAAGCGCTCCACCTGTATCAATAAGATAGACCCCTTTATCGTACGGGAGACGAATTAATATCGCATCTCCCTGTCCAACATCAAGAAATGTAATACTCCCACTTTCGCGAAAATATGGTGATACATAATGACACGTACAAATAAAAAGAAATACGCCTACAACCATAAAAAAAATCCTTTGGGATATTCTCTTTTCCCAAAACACCAATATGCTAATAATGCTAAAACAATATATAATCACAAGAATTAAGGGTGTTTGACCGAAAGTAAGGCGGATAAACGGGAAATTTTCACAGTAGCTTAAAAAATTATTAGAAACGGTTAAACATATCGATAATACATATGCAATTCCTTTCGCAAGAAATGGAATGATCGGCATACATAGAAGGATAACAATGCTACAGGGTAATACAAAAATAGATAGAAACGGAACATACAAAAGGTTGAGGAAAATACTATAAGGAGAAAAATAACCAAAATGATATAGCAAAATTGGGGTGCTAACGAGCTGTGAAACAACAGAAATATAAATCGCATTTCGGATTGCTCCGTTACTACGCGCTAGTAATATTGGAGCAGATAACAGTAAGGAAAAGCTACCTACAAATGAAAACTGGAATCCAATATTGAAAATAAGATACGGATCGTATATAAGCATACATATAGCAGTTATACTTAATGCATCTAAGCTAGATAAGCGAACAGAACATATGAAAGCTACTAGCAACAATACTCCTGTTATAGAAGCCCTTACGACAGACGGTGATGCACCTGCTATGATCATATACAGAGGAATACAAACTATAAGACATACTGTTGCTCTCTCCTTCGTTACACCACTTCTTAGTAAAACAAAATACATTATAACTATCAGCAATACGATATGCGAACCTGAAATTGCCAACAAATGTATAAGACCAAATTGTTGATATTGTTCTTCTACTTCAAACGACATTTGTTGTCGATCTCCAAATAATAACGCGTTCATAAAAGCACCTGACTGTTCCGGAAATATTTCTGTAACTTTCGAGATTGCTTGTTGCCTAAAAAAGAAAATCCACTGCACGAGAGACAACGATGTTTTATGGCATTCAGAAATATCTATCACATTGAATATAAAATGTATTTTTTGCTGGTATAAATAATCACGATAATCAAAAGCATGAAAATTCCTGGCAGTTTGCGGTTCTTGCTTCTCCCCTTTAAATGTACATGCTATTCCTGCAAATAATTGACGCAGTTGCTCCTTTTCTGATGCAGATTGAATTTTATAGTTCAACTGCACTATATCCTCATTTTGATCTTTTATTTGAAAAGAAAGGCGATCCCCATTAATAAAAGGTGTATTTTGTATAACACCTCGTGTAACTTCGTAGGACCCTCCTAGAGGCTTATTTTGACTTTGAACATACGCGGTATACATAGCGCCACTAAAACACGCTAACATACAAATGATGAAGGTTATATGAGAGGTACGATACAAATAAAATAAAGCATAACCAACGAAACAACAAGCAGTCAACAAATACGACGAGGAAAAGGCAATTGCAATCCCCATTATAAACGAGATTGCAACATAGCCCGATTGTCCCTGCAACTCATACCCACTCCTTATAGCATCATTTTTGCTTTAGTGAATACATGCTGTAATTCTTCCATTGACAAACTATCTTTTTCGAAAGATGAGAATAGTTCTTTTAACTGCAAATGACGCTCTTGCTCCTCTAGCGAGGCAATATCGTATTCTAGCGGAACGTGTTTCACTGTCACATTTGCTTGTTCAAACAACTCTATGGCATACGGATGGTTTTTATAATCCTGTGCATAATAAACAGCTGTAATACCACTTTGAATAATCGCCTTGCAACATTGCAAACAAGGGAAATGCGTAACGTATATTTCCGATTCCTCTGTTTTCACACCAAACTTCGCACATTGCAATAAAGCATTCATTTCAGCATGAATTGTACGAACACAATGATTATCAATGACGTAGCAACCATCGTCTATACAATGCACACCACCTTTAATTGAACCATTATATCCGCCAGCAATAATTCGTTTATCACGAACGATTGTCGCTCCTACCGCAAGCCTTGTACATGTACTACGCAAAGATAATAAATGGCTTTGCGTCATAAAATATTGATCCCATGAAATTCGTTCCATATCTTCACCTACTTTTTTGTCTACTTGTAGTGTAGCGAAAAAAGAAAAACTTCGTCAATCTTTTACGGAATAATTATTTGATCTTTTATTTTCTCAAGTGACTTCGTTCCAATCCCGTCAATCTCCAATAAATCTTCTATTTTCTGAAACGGTCCGTGTTCTTCTCGATATTTCAAAATACTTTCCGCTTTCCGGGAACCAATACCTGTTATTTTTTCAAGTTGTTCTTTAGAAGCTGTATTTATTTGTACTTTCCCCTCTTTTTTTGAAGAAGCAGCCCCCTCTTGCACTGGTTCATTTTTGTTAGGAATATAAAGAAGCATTTGATCTTGTACAACTTGTGCCAAATTCACTTTCTTTATCTCTGCATCCGGTAAAAAACCACCTGCTTTTTCAACCGCATCCTTCACCCGCTCCCCTTCCTTCATTTCATACACTCCCTCTTTAAAAACAGCTCCTTTTACATCAATTACAATGTTTTTTTTCTGCTCCTTTGTGCCCAACTCTTTCGGTTTCCCTTTCTTCTCCACCTCTTTCATTTGGACATCTGTTGTCATAATTGTTTGCTCTGCATGCTGGTTCGTTTTCCAGAAAAGAAGAAAAATTGCAGTTCCAATAATAACCACTAACCCCAACCATTTCTTTGGAAAATCCCACATCATTTTACACCTCTAATCATAAATTCATAACATCATTCATATTGTTTAGGAGAAAGCCGTTACGAAGGAGGGATGAAACATTGAACATAGGAATTATAGGGACAGGGAACATGGGGAATATACTAATCGATGCTTTTTTAGAAACCCGTGCTGTCAAACCTTCGTGCCTTACTATTATTAATCGGACGCCTGACAAAGCATATCATATAAAGGAAAAATACCCTTCTGTTCATATAGCCCAAACAATCCAAGAGGTAATCGAACACTCCCAGCTTATTTTCATTTGCGTAAAACCGATAGATATATACCCTATCCTACAAAAATACGCTGAACATTTTTCAGATGAAAAGTGCTTAGTTTCTATTACAAGCCCAATATCTCCATCACAATTAGAAACGCTTATACCTTGCCATATCGCACGAATCATTCCAAGTATTACAAACCGCGCTTTATCTGGCGCATCACTATTTACATTTGGAAATAACTGCTCTGAAGAATGGAAACAAAAACTACTTCATCTATTCAAAAACATTTCTACTCCCCTTGTTATAGAAGAAGATATAACGCGCGTTTCATCTGATATAGCAAGCTGTGGCCCTGCTTTTTTTAGTTATTTATTACAATGTTTTATTAACGCTGCTGTAGATAAAACAAACATTACACATGAAGAAGCGACTACTTTAGTAAGTGAAATGGTCATTGGAATGGGGAAATTACTTGAAAAAGAAATTTTCACATTACCCACTTTACAAGAAAAGGTATGTGTCAAGGGCGGTGTTACAGGAGAAGGTATTCGCATTTTAGAAGCGCACGTTGGGGATATGTTTCATAAATTAATCGAACGGACACATGAGAAATTTGATGAAGATTTAAAGTGCGTTGAGCAGCAATTCAATAAACACACATAATAAATACGCCATCGTAATTCCAAATCCTTTAATTAATACTTATCTTTTTCATACTACATTTTCACTAAAACTAGCATCTTTACACTTTACACATATCATCTTTTTATTTTTCTAGAACTAAAACTACATCTTTTCTATAAAACAAAAGCAACCTTAGCGGTTGCTTTTGTTTTATCCATTCTTCTTCGCCATAAAAAAGATGCGCTCTGTCTGTTCTGTCACTTCAATTCGTTCAAAGTCACCTGTGACGCGAAGCACTGTAAACCCAGCTTCTTCAAGCCATTTCGTTAATACTTCAACCGAATATGCACGTTGCACGTGACATTCGTCAAAACGATGATACACATCTTCTTCTGAATCTTGTACAAAGAATGTCAAATCATGTTCCACACTATCTGATTCTTCTCCAGGGAAGCAGTTCCAAATAAGTGATATTTCTTCGCCATTCACTGTATACGTTTCATTTTGAAATACATGATGTATTTTATATAAAGAGTGTACATCGAATAAAAACAAGCCATCTTGACGTAAATGGTGGAAAACTCTTCTAAATGTTTCTTGTACTCCATCTTCTTGCAAGACATAATTTAATGAGTCACAAAAGATTGTCACACAATCAAATTCACCAGGAACATCAAGCTCTCTCATGTCCTGTTGGTAAAAAGGAATAAAGTAACCTTCTCCCCCCAATTTCTGCTGTGCAACAGTTAACATTTCTTCAGATAGATCTACACCAATTAAATCATAACCTTTTCGCACAAGCGGAAGTGTTACGTTACCCGTTCCACATGCTACGTCAAGAATTTTCGCCTCTTTCATAGATGCCTGTTGCAAACTTTCTTCTGTGAATTCCACCCATTTATCATAAGGGACATCATTCATCAGTTCGTCATACAGCAAAGCAAATTGTTCGTAGTTCATTGATCTAGCTCATCTGCGATATCTTCACGAGGTACATCGCCCCATAGACGCTCTAAATTATAGTGATCACGCTCGTCTTTATGGAATACATGAGCAACCACATCACCAAGGTCTACTAAAACCCAACGCGCTTCATCAAAACCTTCCATACGTTGTACATTAATTTCGAACTCATGTGCCTTTGCTTTAATTTCACGTGCAATTGCTTGCACTTGCTTGTCTGAATTTCCGTGACAAATAATAAAATAGTCTGCAATCGGTGAAATACCTTGCATATTTAGTACAACCATATCTTCTGCTCTCTTATCATCAGCTGCTTTTGCCGCTAATACTAATAACTCTTTATCTTTCATTTATTAATTTCCTCCTTGATAACTGCGTTGTATGTTTGGAATGTTAATGGATAAATCGTTTGATCTTTTTCCATTAAAAATTGAATTGTTCGCTTTAAAGCAAACAGTAAAGCTTGATTTATATCTTTATATGCGAGTTCCCTCGCCTCTTCCACACCAGGAAACTTACGTCCTGGTTCAATGTAATCTGCTACATAAATAACTTTATCTAACATTGTCATTTTTTCATGACCACTTGTATGATATGTAATAGCTTGTAGAATTTCAGAATCAGTAATGCCTACTTCTTTTTCTACTAAGTATGCCCCAACAGGTGCATGCCATAACTCTTTGTTATAGCGAAGTAGATCCTTCGGCAAATCTTCTCTCTTAATAATCTCTTCCATTTCTGGAATCGCTCTACATTTTGCATAATCGTGAAATATAGCAGCTGTCTCTGCCTTCTTCTCATCTACACCATATAACCGAGCAAGTTCAATCGCTGTTTCCATTACACCAATCGTGTGTATATAACGCTTTTCATGCATTTGTTGTTGGACAATACTAAGTGCTTCCTCACGATTCATACAACCCATTCCTCTCGATATATACCTGTACTTTTTCAGGGAGTAAATATTTGCACGTTTTCTTCGTCATATATCTCTCACGTAACAGAGAAGAAGAAACTGCAAACTCCGGAATTTCCACTTTTACGATATCATAAGGCGTATTTAATGTATAACCTGGTCTTGCAACTCCAACGAAAGTCACAAGCTTAAGTAACTTTTCAATGTTATACCACTTCGGCAAATACTCAACCATGTCTCCGCCAATAATAAAGTGAAACTGCACATCCGGATACTTCTCCGTTAATTGTACCATAGTGTCGTATGTATAAGATGGGCCTTCTCTGTCTAGCTCTTCTAAACAAATTGAAAAGCATGCTTCTTCCTCAGTCGCTATTTGCAGCATGTTTAATCGACTTTTCACACTCGTAATGTTACGCCCTTGCTTGTGTGGTGGAATTTGATTCGGCAAAAACCATACCTCTTCCAACCCTAAAGCATGATACACTTCATTTGCAATTAACAAATGCCCATTATGAGGTGGATCAAACGTGCCACCAATAATTCCAATTTTTCTCAAAAGAAACGCTCCTTCCTTTTACATACAGCAACTCTCCCCATAAATATTCGAAGAGAGTCTACTGTTAATATAAAAGTTCAATTGGTTTCAATTTCTACATATCAAGCGTCCACTACGAAATAACTCACGTATACCTTTTATCGTGGAAGCTTAATCTGCTTATTTTCTCTTGATTCTTTGTATAAAACAATTGTGCTCCCGATTACTTGAACGATTTCAGCTCGTGCACCTTGTGCAAGCTCTTCTGCAACTTCACGACGATCAAATTCACAGTTTTGTAATACGCTCACTTTAAATAGTTCACGAACTTCTAACGCTTCTCCAATTTGTTTCACCATATTTTCATTTACGCCACCTTTTCCTACTTGAAAAATCGGTGTTAAATGATGTGCCTTTGCACGTAAAAATCTTTTTTGCTTTCCTGTTAACATATAATTAGCCTCCAAGCTCTCTCATTACTAATTGTTTCATTCTATCAATATTCGGCACGCACCCTGTCCACATTTCAAATGCAAGTGCGCCTTGATAAACGAACATATCGATTCCATTTTGAATTATTGCACCTTGTTCTTTCGCATCGCCTAAAATTTTCGTCTCAAATGGATTATAAATAATATCAGAAACAATCGTTCCTTGTTTCAACGAACGAATTTCTAGCGGTGCATATTCAACATGCGGATGCATGCCTATCGTTGTTGTTTGGATGATAATATCATATTCCCCTTGGATTTCCGCTGCGCGTTCTAGCGATAGAGCATGTGAACTAACATTTCCCATGCATCCAGCAATAAGACTTTCCGCCTTATCTACAGTACGATTAGCAATATCAATTGCTTTCACACCTACATCTGCAAGCGAAAAGTAAATAGCTCGACTAGCACCGCCTGCACCGATTAATAAAATACGTTTCTCTTGAAGTGGATCTTCACTAATTGACTGAAGGGCACGAACAAAACCAATTCCATCCGTATTATACCCAATCAATTTTCCATCTCGATGGACTACCGTATTTACTGCACCGATTTGCTCTGCTAGCGGGGCAACTTCATCTAGATACTCCATAATTGCAACTTTGTGAGGAGTCGTTACATTAAATCCTGAAATGCCTAATGCTTTTAAACCTTTTACTGCTTCCCCTAACGCTTCTTCTTCTACAAGAAACGCATGATAATGGGCATCCATATTCAAGTGTTCAAATGCATCGTTATGCATAACGGGTGATAATGAATGTCCAATTGGATTTCCGATTACACCATATAATTGTTTCATAAATCCCTCTCCATATTAAATTAAAGATTTACGTAATGAAACACTTACTCCTTTTGGTACATGAGCAACAATTTTCGCTCCTGATTCATTTACAGTAACCCAGCCCAATCCAGAGAATACAACGTCCGTTTTCGGCTCACGAATATTAAATTCATATTTCACAAACTCAGGCATATTTTCTAATTCTTCTGGTGTCGGTGGATTCAATAATTCCCCAGCATGTCTCTCGTACAATTCATCAGCCTTTTCAAGCTTTGTGCGATGGATTGTTAAACGGTTTGAGAAATGACAAGTGAATGCACGACGGCCTCCACTTACATAATCAAATCGTGCTAATCCGCCAAAGAATAATGTTTGTTCCTCATTTAATTGGAATACCATTGGCTTAATCTCTGTAGTTGGTGTAATAAGCTTTAAGCTTTGTTTCCCAACATAATGTGCCATTTGATGATGGTTAATAATACCTGGCGTATCAAATAAAGAAGATTCTTCGTCTAATGGAATATCAATTAAATCAAGTGTTGTTCCCGGGAAATGTGATGTTGTAATTACATTCTCAGTCTCATCACTAAACTCTTTAATCATACGGTTAATAAATGTTGATTTACCAACATTCGTACAGCCAACAACATAAACATCTTTGCCTTCACGGTAATACTCAATTGCATCCGCAAGTTCAGTGATTCCTTGCCCTTTAGCTGCACTGATCAAAAAGACATCTTCTGGTTTTAAACCAAGTTGCTTTGCACTATAACGCATCCAATGTTTTACTTTATCATGCTTAACTGACTTTGGAATTAAGTCAGCCTTATTCCCAACAAGTAATACTTTATTATTCCCTACAAAACGATGTAAGCCTGGTAACCAGCTACCATTGAAATCGAAAATATCTACGATTTTGACCACTAGTGCGTCCGATTGTCCAATTCCGTTCAAAATACGAAGGAAATCATCATCCGTTAAAGATACATCTTGAATTTCGTTATAATGTTTCAAACGAAAACAACGTTGGCAAATTACTTGTTCTTTTTCTAAAGATGATGCAGGAGCGTATCCTACTTCATTTTTATTTTCTGTTTGAATTTCTACACCGCAACCAATACATTTAATTGTTTCAGTCAAACTTTATTCCTCCCAATTAATTAAGCCTTTTTTCTTCATGTTTCTCATAATTCTTCGTTCAATTTTTCGATTAAAGCGTGTTACCAATCCGTCTGTTTGCGCTACTGGTACAACTAAAATTGTATGAAGTCCCACACGATTCCCACCGAGCACATCCGTTAGTAACTGATCTCCAATTACTACAACTTCATCTGGTTGTAAATGCATCTCTTGTATTGCGCGCTTAAAGGCACGAACAAACGGTTTACGCGCACTATGAATAAACGGAATACCTAATGGGTCAGCGAAGTCTTTAACGCGTTGCTCGTTATTGTTTGAAACGACCGTTACTTGAATATCATTTTCTTTCATTTTCAAAAACCACTCTTCAAGCTGTGGTGTTGCGTTTGGACGATCCCATTCAATTAAAGTGTTATCTAAATCAGTAATAACTCCTTTAATTCCACGCTTTTTCAAATCTTCTGGTTGAACATGATATACATTTTTCACATATTCATTTGGTAAAAATAACTTCAATTTCTTTCACCTCTTTGAGGATTTTTCATAAAATTTTTCGACAACATTTTTCGATAGATAACCTGTGGATAAACTTGTACACACTTTCCACATTAATTTTTCAGTTAATTTGGAATTTACTAACATTCTATACACATTTTATCCACTGCGGTATGTGGATAACCTCTTGTTTGTGACTGTCATATTTTTTTGGTACATTAAATGCAACAACGAATCAATCCTTATATTATTAGGAGGTGACTCACCTTGAAAACAAAACATATGGAACAGTTATCTACTGAGTTACTCACTGAGTCTTATTATAAAGCAAAAGAACTAAAATTAAATCCCGACTTCATTTTACTTATAAAACAAGAAATTATTCGACGCTCGTTAGAGGACAAGCTCGTCAAATCTTCTTGAGTACATATAGATTGCTGATTGACCTGTAAAAAGAGCCATCCTGCGATGGCTCTCGAATAAACAAGTACTCCCATCTAGGGGATTTCTTCATTAAGCATCTTTGTCCATATTTCTTAATTAGAGCTTCATAAGCATATTATAAAATCTTTTCTTTACTTATGAGATAATCGTGTTGCAATTTTTTCACCCAGACGCAGCTCTTGTCCACTTGTCAATTCCTGCACTGCTTCAATCATATCTTTTTCAAATAATAAAACAACTGTTGAACCAAATGTAAAGTATGCCATCTCTTCACCTTTTTGAACAGTACTTCTTTCATGAAGGAGCTCAATACTATTAACAAACATGGCACCTACTTTTACAAGCGCCATATGTTCACCTTCACTATTTACTTCTGTAACAGAGCGATAATTTTTTGACAATGGTTCTTTCCCATACTCCATACCCGCTGCATTTACCGGATATGATTTTCTGCCAAGTACAAATCTTTCAGTGACAGATCCAGAGAGCGGACTATGAATACGATGATAATGACTTGGACTCAAATAAATTACCATGTATGTACCGCCTGCATATCGCTTTGCACGCTCTTCATTACCTAGCATATCCACAATTGAATAACGCTTTCCTTTTATATCGAATGTTTTTGTATCCTCAATAGGACCTTGATCAGCAAAAACACCGTCAACAGGACTAACGATACTCGATGCATCTGCATCAATACTACGCTTTCCTTCTTTTAGCCTACGCGTAAATAAATCATGCAATGTTTGATATTCCTTCAAACCCTTTTCCATCTCATCTTGATTAATTTGAAAAACTTTCGCATACGATGGAATAATGATAGAGCTCAAACGAGATTGTGCAAATTTACGTAATATATAAGAAGTAAAACGACCATTTGTAAGTTCGATCATAAGTCGATATAATGTACGTCGCAAATTACGAAACCTCCTAACCAGTCTATAACTTTAGTTTCTCCTTCTTTTCTCTCTATATCATATGTAAAATTGGTTCTTATTCCCACATATAGCATGGAGCCGTCTCGTTATACATGAAGAAAAACTAAGTATAATTTTTATTCTTAAATTGTTTAGCACCTTCTAATATTACAGATAGAACCCGCCATTTTCAACAGTGAACATGTATTTCTTCTTAGAGCAGCTCGTTTTCTTTCCTTTTTACAGAAGAAAAAGCAGCCGCTTTTGAAATACGGTTGCCTTTCCTATACTCTATTCTTTTGCTTTCTTCTCTTTCTCAGCCCGCACAAATTCATGGAACATTTTCATTAAAGCACGCTTTTCAATTCGCGATACGTAGCTTCTTGAAATACCGAGTGCCTTCGCAATCTCCCTCTGTGTTTTCTCTTTATCAAGCCCTAGTCCAAAACGCTTCACAATTACTTCTTTCTCTCGTTCGTCTAAAATATCGATATACTCTTTAATCTTTTCTAACTCCATACTAAGCTGAATCATATCAATTACATCTTCAGATTCTGACTTTAATATATCAATAAGCGATATTTCATTGCCCTCTTTATCTTGCCCGATTGGATCATGAAGTGAAACATCTTTTTTCGTCTTCTTCAGCACACGTAAATGCATCAAAATTTCATTTTCGATACAGCGTGCTGCATATGTCGCAAGCTTAGTTCCTTTCCCTGCAGAATAACTCTCGATCGCTTTAATGAGCCCAATTGTACCAATTGAAATTAAATCTTCTGCATCTTCACCGGTGTTTTCAAATTTCTTAACGATATGAGCTACAAGCCGTAAATTATGTTCAATTAAAAGATTTCTCGCTTGAGCATCACCTTGCTCCATTAACTCTAAGTACTTTCTCTCATCATCTGATGATAACGGCTGCGGGAACGCATTGTTCTTCACATAAGAAACAAATACAAACACTTCTCGAACCATATATCCAATTGCGGCGAATAGACTCAAACCTTTCACCTCCGCCAAAATAGTGGTCTTTATTATGTGTATGTGGGCGTGAGGTTGTTTGTGTCTGTACGATGTTTTTAAGCTTAATATTTGTCTCACAAAGCCTCAATACGTATACTTAAACAACAGATAGGAGGGTAAAATGTGAAATTATTTATTACCTTCTTGTACCTGAGTAGCTTGTAAGAGATGAACTCCTTGTACGCTCTTGCAAGCTGCTTGTACTACAAGGAGGGATTACATATATGAAATTTGAAAGAACACGTGCTTATACAAGAAACCAACGTCAGCGTACGATGCGCCGAAAGATGATTATCGCAAAACACGCATGGGGACATACTCCTGAAACAGCTGGTATTTTTGCAAAAGGAAAAATTCACTGCTCCTGTGGAATGTGCACAATAAAATGGAGAACAGAAGGACCACCTGCTAGTGTACAAAAGTGGTTATACAAAATTGATACATACGAAGAATAAATCGTTCTTTCTAAAAAAGGGCTTCTCTCGAAGACCTTTTTCTCTATTTAAAAGCTTATTTGCTCCAAATTTTCTCCCCAGTACGCGCATCGATATAACGAATTTCTCGACTACAATCGAAAGGTTCTTTATGATTTTCATCCGTCGTTTGTTTATACAGCAGCTTGTATTTCGTTTCCTCTGCAGCATTATCTAAAGACCATTCTAGTCTAACTCGGATGGCCCCTCTGTATATTTCTAACGCTTTTTCTTTTGCTACTGTTGGTGTTGTTTCATATGTGAGCAATTCTTTTATAAGATTACTAGATTCTCCTGAGTAATGCATCACAGCACCATTCTCTGCATTGATGTTGACCATTATATATTCTCCCTCTACATGAATGTCATTTACATATATCGAAAAGGAAAATCTCTCTATCCCTTCTTCTTCCTCATCATGTTCATCCCAAAGACGAAGATATTCCGTAACATCTGGAGTAACTCGTTCTAAAAATTGAAGTGCTTTTTGTAAACATTCCTCTCTAGATAATATTTGTTTCGCTTCTTTATCTTCTGTCAGTTTTATAAAACCAATTAATGCATTGGTTGATTTATCCCTAGTAGTTCCAACTAAATTATTATATTTTAACATCGGTAAATGCTTTTTAAAGAATTCATTCATTAAATATGGATTCTTTTCTTCTTTCTGTTTTTGCAACTCCTCTTCCGGGACAAATTTCATCCTTATTGCATCTTCTTTTTCCGTCTCATCTACTTTTGTGAAACTTTCTTTATCCCAGTCAAACAAATCGAATATATCATCTTGTCGACTACTTTTTTCCGGCTTGGTAACAGCTACTGTTGGAGATAATTTATAGTGATCTGGTCCAAACAAATTCTTACCTGTACTTGCATCAATAAACGCATGACTAGGTTCCGGTTCATATACAAGATGGTACCCTTTTACTTCTTCTCCATTTTCATATTCACATGAGGAGTATGTTAAATCAGCAAATACAAGTCTCATATCTTGTCTAGCCTTGAGGTTATCTAAAACAATGCTCTCATCAACAATTTCAATTGGCCATAACGGTTTTTCCTGTATACTTTCCCCTCCGTTATAATGCAAGTTCACAACATTACCTGAAGGATGAACTCGCACAACACATCCTGTATCCGGTAATGGATATCCTTTCACTTCCTGCATATAATTTATTTCTTTCCAACCACGCCAGTCATCCTTAATTGACACATATGTATAAAATTCTAATCCGTCTTCCACATATTTTTTATAAATACATTTGCAACCTCTCTTGCCTTATTCTCCTCTATCACTTCTTTATCACTCGAAAAATAATTTTCATCATCTATCCTGAATTCAAATAGATTACCAGTATGCCTATTTAATGAAATTTGTATCTGTTTCTCCTCATCCTCTTTATGCCCCCACCATAATAAATGATGCGGATCATCCACTCCTTCTTGATCATCTACAACAAGACTGTATTCATCTGGAATTTCAATAATATGAGCCACTTGCTCTTTTCTTTCTTTATCTTTTTGATTCATCATACCCTCCTCCTTATTACAATTTAAGGTAATTATAACAAAAAAAGACTAGAGGAATCTCTAGTCTTCTACTTCGTTTCACGATGTAACGTAACTCGCTTTAATCGTGGACAATATTTTTTTAGTTCAATGCGCTCTGGATTGTTTCGTTTATTCTTTTTAGAAATATAGTTACGATCACCGCACTCCGTACAAGCTAATGTAATATTTACACGCATATGTATTCTCCTTTCTTTCAAAGATTGCAACTAAAACGTAATGATTACGATTTATATATTATATAACTTCATTCTATTTGTCAATTGCAAAACAAAAGGATTCTATATGTCCTTCTCAACAATCATAAATTCGAATTTATATTAATTTATGAAGCTGAATAACTGAAATTAAAACCTTTAAATTGCGACAATAATTTTTATTTACAAAAAAAAGACAAAAAACTGAAACAATTAGTTCATACGAATTTCACATGAATCTATTACTATAGGAATTGTACATAGCGAACTTACTAACAACTGCGTTTATTAATATATAAAATTTCATTTGAAAGGAGTTGAAAATATGAAAACTAAATATCGCTTTATGATTTCATCATTTGCTGCTTGCGCCTACATGATTTGGTGTTTAGTATAATAACAACTTCACTTGTAAATAAGAAAAGGTGTGTATATAAATGGAATATAACCAATCAACAGTTAACTACTGGAAAGCTTTTGTACTACCTTATACATTCGCTTTAGAAGAGTTAAAAACTAAATTTGAAATTATGAACCGGGAAGCTCAATTTTTAGAGGATTACAACCCGTTTGAACATATAAAGACGAGACTTAAACAACCCGAAAGTATCATTAGGAAGCTTGAGCGTAAAAACTTATTACCAACAGTTGAAAATGCTCAAACACAATTACAAGATATTATTGGTATCCGTATTACATGTTGCTTTGTAGAAGACATTTACCATTTAAAAGAGGTTATTGAAAATCGTGAAGATATGGAAATTGTAGAAGTAAAAGATTATATCGCTAACCCAAAACAAAACGGATATAAAAGTCTACACATGATTATTAAATATCCGTTATCACTAAATTCTGGTACGAAAGATGTCTTTGCTGAAATCCAATTACGTACACTTGCGATGGACTTTTGGGCAAGTTTAGAACATAAACTGTACTATAAATATGAAGGAAATATACCTGATTATTTGAGAGATGAACTACATGATGCGGCTATGAAAGCTGAAGATCTCGATAATAAAATGGCGACAATCCGTCAAGATATTGATGATATTGAAGCATGTTCAAATCAAATTTTATTACCACTTTAAAAAGGTTCTCTCTACGAGAACCTTTTTTATTTCTTTTCTATCGTACGAACCTCTTCAATTTTCCAGCCTGCCTCTTCTTTTCCAAGTGCATACTGTACTTTCTTCTGCAAAATAACTCCCCCGTCTACTTCTTTTTCCTCTGTTTCAACGATAACAAGTCCCTCTTTAAGAGCTTTCATATTCATACGCTCTAATTCAATTTTCTTATTTCCCTTTTGAAACGCTGCTTCCTTTTGTGTTTTTAAGTCTTCAGCACTAGGCATCTTCTTTGAAAATAACTCCATATGTTCAGCAAGATTTTTTTCATTCGTCGTCCGTACAAATGCCTCAATAACATCTTGAATGGATTTCTCTTCTTCTTTCGTTATATGTACCTTTTCCTCAGTTTTTTTAGCAGATTTTTGTTCTATATTATTCTCTTGAGATTGACATCCAACTAGCAATAATACAAATACTAAAAGGAATCTTACTTTCCCTAAAAAAATCCTCATCTTTCCATCTCCTAAAAAGAAAAGTGAGGCATTTCGCCTCACTTTCATTTATAATTAGCGTCTTCCTTTATTCGGATCGCCACCGCCAACAATGTCAAAGACACGTTTAGCTATATTTGTATTCTCTTGAACACCAGAGAATAAGTATTTACCTGGGCCAAATGCATACACGTTCACATCTTCACCTGTATGTCCACCCGTTGTCCAGCCTGTAACCGAACGCTTATTGAAGATATCTTCAATTGCATTATCAATCTTTGTTACATCTTTTGATGGAGCTATATCATTTACAGCTTTAATTTCTTCTGGTGTTAACTGTAAATCAATATACTTTTTCAATGTTTCTTCTACATTTGCACCTTTTGCAATCTCATTTGCCATAAAGTCTGGTGTACGTTTCGCAGCTTTAATCGGTTCTACTTTAAAGTTATACTCACCATTCGCACCTAAAGATAAACCGCCAGTAGAATGATCCGCAGTTGCAACAACTAATGTGTTCTTATCTTTTTTCGCAAACTCAATTGCTGCTTTAAATGCTTTTTCGAAGTCTTCCATTTCACTCATTGCACCGACAATATCATTATCATGTCCAGCCCAATCAATTTGACTACCTTCGACCATTAAGAAGAAACCATCTTTATTTTTGTTCAAGCGCTCAATCGCCGCATTTGTCATCTCTTCTAATGACGGTGTTTTATCATTACGGTCAATCATTTTATCTAAACCACCTGGTGCAAATAAACCAAGAACTTGATCACTTTTATCATTTAATAATTGATTACGATCTGTTACATAACTATAACCGGACTTCTTAAACTCTTCTGTAAGATTGCGGTCTTTTCTAACAAAGTTATTGACGCCACCGCCAAGCATAACATCTATTTTATGCTTACCTTTAATTTTCTCATCAAAGTAATCATTTGCAATTGCATCCATATTTTTACGACTAATATCATGTGCACCGAAAGCGGCTGGCGTTGCATGCGTAATTTCAGAAGTCGCAACGAGCCCCGTTGATTTCCCTCTTTCTTTCGCTTGCTCCAACACTGTTTTCACTTCAGCTTTATCATTATCAACTGCAATTGCTGCATTATATGTTTTTATACCTGCTGACATCGCAGTTGCTGCCGATGCAGAGTCTGTAATATTTTCATGTTCATCTTCTGGATATGTTTTTTGTGTTCCTACAAGATGCTTATCAAATTCTGTAGATTCCATCTCAAATGTTTTTGGATTATCTTTCATATAACGATGAGCTGTCATATATGAAGGCCCCATACCATCCCCAATTAATACAATGACATTTTTAATTTTTGCATTGTTTCCGTTCTCATCTGCATTAACCTCACTAGAACGCGTAAAATTCCATGTCGCTACCGAAGTAACTGCTAACGACGCCACAACTGCAAATGGCCATGCTTTTTTTACAAACTTTTTCACTGTCTTGTCCCCCTAATTAGGTTATTCATTTCCCACTATTCAATCTAATAGAAGACTATTAAGATAAAAGTAGTTATATGTAAATTTTTTGTTAACTTATGTAAATATCAGTTATAATTTGTATAACTTTGTCCTTTCATATCAAGCATAATGTCCTTTACAAACTAAATATAAACAAATTGGATTTCTTTTAACGTAAATCGATTACTTTACATTTTGTAACATTCTGTTCTCTACTTTTTTTCTAATTTGAATAGAAATGTGGTGAATCTTTATGGAAACAGTAAAACTAGACAAATCTGCCATTCCAGATTTACTCTCTCTTTGCGAATCTATCGGATGGTTACAACATGAAGCCTTTATGAAAGAACAATTCCATATGTATCTTTCAATTGGTACAATTTTTGGCTATGTACATAAAAATAAACTTATTGCAGCTGGAGGGGTATTTCCATTTGATCGTGGATTTTCTTCTATCGGTATGTTAATCGTACATCCTGATTTTCAAAGACAAGGAATCGGCCGTATTTTGCTAAACAACAGTTTAGCTCTAACTCATTCATCGTTTCCTATTCTGCTCATTGCAACAAAAGCTGGTGAACCTTTATATCAATCATATGGATTTCAATCAATAACAACAATTCATCGTTTCGAAAAACAAGCGAATCACATAAGTACAAAGTCTGTTCCCATAAAACAAATTCAGAAAAATGATCTTCCTTCTCTTGTTTTTCTTGATCAAACTGCGACTGGTGCTCATCGTTCTAAGCTTTATTCATCGCTACTATCGAGAGCAACCTACTCATTTAAAATAGAACGGGATAATCAAATCGATGCTTTTGCTTTATGCATACAAAAAGGAGATGTGCTATGTATTACTCCACTTATTTCAAAAACAGAAGAAGACTCTATTCACTTATTAGAAATAATTTGTAAATCGTGGAATGGGACAATACGCATTGATGTCCCGCATTCACAATTCTTATTCCGCCAATTTCTTCAAACAGCAAATTTCCATGAAGTACTTCTTTCACCTCTTATGATAAAGAATGGTGATCAACTTCCTGGAAATCGTAATATGCTATTTGCTATGATAGATGCAGCGTTATGTTAGAAAGGGGACAACTAATTGAAGCGACTTAGCTATTTTATAGCGAGCTGTCTGACTCTTACATCACTAGTAGGATGTAGTGCAGCAGAAAAGCCCGTAGAACAAGTAAAACAAGTAAAAAATACAATTACCGCGAAATTAACTACAGAAGAAAAAATGGTTGAAATAGATGGACAAACTATTTACTTTAAGCAAATTGGCAGCAAGAAACCACCTTTACTTATGATCCATGGATTTGGTGGATCATCAGATGGATTTCAAAAGATTTACTCAGATTTAGCAAAAGATCATACGATTATTTCTGTTGACGCCTTAGGATTCGGACGTTCCTCTAAGCCGATGGATTTTTATTATTCTTTCCCAACTCATGCAAATTTGTATTATAAGCTAATGAAAAAACTAGGTTATGATACATTCGCAATACTTGGTCACTCCATGGGCGGAGAAATTTCTCTTAATTTAACATACTTATATCCTGATGCGGTTACCCATCTTATTTTAACTGACGCTACAGGCGGGCCTCACTCATTAGTGAATAAGCAGGGATCTCCTAAACCACAATTATCGACTGATTTAAGTACAGTTTCTTCTATTGCAGACTATGATGAGAGCAAAGTTAACTTCAAGCGTAATGATGAAGAACATTATAATAAAATGAAGTTGTGGCCTAGACGTCTTCAAATCAATGCAAATGAAATTAAGCAGCCAACTTTAATTATATGGGGAAGAAATGATAGTAGCGTTTCTTGGAAAGAAGGAGAAACTTATCATCAATTCTTAAAAAATAGTACTTTCCATATTATCGAAAAAGGTTATCACGCACCATTTCGTCAAGAGCCACAAGAATTTGTAGGGTATGTAAAAGATTTCTTCGAAAAAAATCCTATAAGTGCTGAAAAATAAACGGGTATCTCATGTTGAGATACCCGTTTTCATATATTAAGCAGCTTGCTTTTGGCGTTTTGGCGTTTTTGATCCTAGTACTTTTGGAATAATGAAGCCATCAACTCCAATTTTCCCAGCATTCATACCAGAAACAAGAACGAACATCGATAAAATAACCATCTCAGGGTTCACACCAATTGACCCACTAAACATATAGGAAAAGTTCATTACAAGACCGAAAAAGACCGCTGTTTTTGTTAAACAGCCTACAATTAAACCAATTCCGACTAAAATTTCTCCCCACGTCACAAGTGTATTAAATAAATCAACGTTTGGAATTGCAAAATCTTGTAAGAATGATGCCCACCAAGATTGAACAGCTGGTTGTGCTCCTTTAGATTTTTCAATTGCACCTTGTAAATAACCAGTTGCATCGAATCCCTTGCCTTGTAGTTTACCGATTCCAGCCATTACCCATGTGTAACCAAGATACACTCGAACTATCGCTAATACAAAAGAAACTGCTTTGTTTTCTCTTAAAAATTGAATAATCATATCTTCCTCCTAAAGTTGTAATTAAGTCAGTTACAGATAATATAATAACATTAGTTGCTTACTTTTAAAATGTTAATTATGAATAATTTGTGAAACACATAAAAAACATTAAATACTAACGTTTATATAGTAACTTTTATTACCCGCAAAAACTTGAACATATCATACCACAAGTGATAATCATTTTCATTGAAGAAAATGTAAAAAAAATGTGAGTTAAATGTGAAACACATTCATTCGAATATAGAACAAATGCGTTTCACGTTGTTTATATACTCGAAATGTACATGTCCCCTCATCGATTAATCTCGCTTCTCGAACAGCTTCTCCTAACGTGTTGTCATGGTTAATAAGCCTGTAAAATACGCGTATTGTAAACATAAGTCCTAAGTTTCCACCTACATAATCTATCGATCTAACATACGATTTTGCATCATCATGTAAAATTGATTCTACTAGCTTCAGCTCCCCAAATTTACACCAACCATTTACAATATGTATAATATGCAATTTTGCATATTACTTAATTTCCGCTACGCCAAAGTATACCCTCTGCTCGTTTAAGTCGTATACATTCCCCCTAACTCTTCCATTACAAATCCCCTACCCTATAAGTCAATTTCATACATACCCGTTTCTTTCAAAAAATCTGCTCTAGTTAAAGCAACTTTCTGTAAATATTGCCTATACGCTGTAATTGTTCCATCATGTGAAACGATACAAATTTTTTCTGCTTTTAACTGATCGCACCAATGCAGAAATGCATCTACTATTTGCTGAAATTCCTTCTCTGAGATGATATTGATTCCCTCATTCCATAACAATTCATTTGTACTTTCTTCTAATGAAAAATATGGAAATGAATTTTTAATTATCTTTCGATCTAACAATTGATCGCATGGCAATGTTTTGGCGGATTCCCGATAAGGAAAAATACGCGGGGATACATATGGATGAACAATTTTTTGACAAGCAACTTCCGCACTCCATATTGTCGCAGTTTGTAAAGTTCGAAGTGTAGGACTAACGATTAATATATCCTTTTCTTGTAATGGTACATCGCGCTGAAGCAATTTTGCCTGCTTCTTTCCCACACCCGTCAATGACGGATTCACCACTTGTAAACTTAATGATAAATCTTTCGTATGCTCACCTTCACCATGCCGAACAAAGACAAGTTTCATTCTCCTCTTCCCCTCACTATGAAATAATCTCACATATTTCTTCCCTATTTTTTTCTTTACTCCTGCTATTTTAAAAAGCAGAATGTAAAAAGTATTTGACATCAATATTTGGAAAACATTACAATTATATATGTAAAATACTTTTTACAATAAGGGGAGGAATACAAATATGAAATGGATTATCATCTTTATCGGAATAATCATATGGGGATACATAAATGGCTTCTTTATTAGTGATAAAACTGCTAATCCTTGGATTACAGATGATGAACGTAAAACGAAAATTAAACAAAAAGCAATTATCGCAAGCTGGTCCGGTGTTTTCATATTTTGTATCATGAACCTCTTAAACAAATGGTTAGGTTTAGGAACGAGCGATACATCACCTTATTTACCAAATCCTGTCGCAACTATTTTTAAAGAAAATGTAGAGTTACAAATTTTACTTATGTTATTCATTACGTATGGACTATTTTACTTATACTACCGAAGAAAATTAAGCGCTTAACTTTTATCTCATGATTATCCTCCTAAATGGTTATAGTAACTAGGACGCAATGAAAAAAGGAGAGATATAAAAAATGAGTAAATCAAATGACTTTTTAGATACATTACATGAAAAACAAGCAAAAGATGAACAAAATAGACAGCACCAAGGTAACGGAAACCCTGCGAAAAAAAAGCCAAATAAAACACATAAGTAACATTGAAAAACCAGCCTACAAATTATATTTTAGGCTGGTTTTTTTACTCGTCTTTAACCGAAACGACATCTTCCCAATTCCATTTCTCATAATACCACTCTGGTACATCTATATTTTCAATCCACTTCTTTTCATGTTTTCCATCGTTATGAGCAAGCCATGCATCAGCTTTCTTACGATTCGAACGGAGCCACATTAATTGGTTGCTCTTCTTAATAAAAATAGGATTATAATCACCTTGGCTATTAGGTGGCTTTGTAATTTGATTTTGTTCATCGTTTATACTATTTACTTCATATAAAGATGGTAGTGGTCTTTTTTCTAGAGGGACCGATAGCTCTGCTTCCTTTGCCCTTGAAACGATAATTACATTATCGTTCTTCCATGTGAAATCCCAATCAACATAGCCTTTTGGAGTAAATGTGTGCTGCTGTAATGCCGGCAGTTCTTTTACTTTTAAATGTTTATTCTCTAATGCAACTCTCCCGCTTCCTTCAATATAGGCTAATATATTTTTTGATGGCGCCCATTTGAACCATTGTGTGTTTAATAACATTTGATCTACTGTTTCAAAACGACTGCCGTCTGATCGAATTAAGCAAAGTGTATTACTATCCGCTGACAAAGAAGCTGTTGGTACTGCCAAAAACGAAATCCACCTTTGATCTAGCGACCACTTAAATCCACTTCCAACTAATGCTAAAAAGTCATCATGCTCATTCGGTAGTGCATATAAATGTTTCATCTTATGAGGATTCATATTTGCATCCTTTTGTATTTCATATAACTGAGCACCTGTCCATCCTGTTGGAAGCAAGTGCGCTTCTGATGATACAAGAAATTTCTTACCATCAGGATACCATGCATAGTCACCTACACCATTGGCTACATTTTCAAAATCTGCTTTCTTTTTTTCAGCATCAAATATATTTAATGTACGTGCAAATACAAAGGCAATTATATTCTTTGTTGGTGACCATTGATAATTCGATGCTTCTGATTGAGATGGTGTAACTTTCTTTCCATCTTTCAACCGATACAGTTCGAAATGATTTCGCTTCTTTCCTTTTGCATATGCAAGCCACTCTCCATTATGTGACCATTTCGGCCCTGTTATGTACTCTCCTTTTGTAATTTGTTTTTCTTTCTCACCAACTTTAATCCATAGATTATGATTACGAATAAAGGCAACTTTCACTTCATGGTTTTCTGCGCCTTTAATCGAACTGGAACAGAAAAAAAGGAACAAAATCATGATTACACTTACTATAAATCTTTTCATATAGCACCCCCATTTTCCATCTTTAGCATTCCTCATATTCCGCTTACTATATGCAAATTTTACCCATTCGACATAATCCCAAAAAATTTCCCAAGAAATTTTCAATTCAAAGAGGATTGGTATGAATTATGTCGAAAATATAGTTTAGCCAACATTCGTTTTTATATTTAATGATAAAAATGTAAGATATTTTTTCTGAATATTAGCACTTTTTATTAGGGGGAGTTTCAATGAAAAAGACTACATCTACACTATTAAGTATGGCGCTCGTCTTTTCGAGTTTTGGAGCTTTAAGCGCCCATGCTGGGTCACTGCAAAAAGAGAAGCAATTTAGTCCACAGTTAAAAGCGAATATTGAACAATGGGGCGAAAACAAAATCGCGCAAAATGTTGAAACAAAAACATCAAAAGAAATTTCAGTCATTGTAGAATTGCAACATGCTCCACTCGCTTCACAAAGTAACATTCAGCATGCTCCAGACCTAAAAAATAGCAATGTGCAATCATACCATGCACAACTAAAAAAGGCACAAGAGGATACAACAAAAAAAATTAAAGAAAAAGCACCGAAGGCAACGATAAAAGAAACATATAGTACATTATTTTCTGGTTTTTCTATTTCTATCCCAGGAGATCAAGTTGCTGCTTTAGCTTCTTTACCTGAAGTAAAAGCAATTTATCCAAACTTAACATATAAGTTACATGAAACATCAAAAAGCCCAGCGGATCAAGAAACACCAAATGTTGGAGGTCCTACAGTTGGTGCACCTGAGGCTTGGAATTTAAAAGATCCAACTGGCAAACCCCTTGATGGAAAAGGGATGAAAGTCGCTATTATCGATTCAGGTGTAGACTATACCCATCCTGATTTACAAGCAAATTATATTGGTGGCTATGATACAGTAGATGAAGATAATGATCCGATGGATGGAAACGTCCACGGTACCCATGTTGCTGGAATTATTGCTGGTAACGGAAAAATAAAGGGAATTGCTCCGAACGCTTCTATACTCGCTTACCGTGTCATGAATGATGGTGGCACTGGTACGACAGAAGATATTCTTCAAGGTATTGAGTGCGCTATTCAAGATGGCGCTGACGTTTTAAATTTATCTCTTGGTCAAGATTTGAATGTCCCTGATCAACCTGTAACAATGACGTTAGAACGTGCAGCAAAACTTGGTGTTACTGCAGTTGTTTCAAATGGAAATGATGGACCAAAGCCTTGGTCTGTTGATGCTCCTGGTAACGCAAGTAGTGTCATCTCTGTTGGCGCATCTACTGTTTCTATTCCATTCCCAACATTCCAAGTAGCTGGTTCAAATAAATCTTACCAAGGATTACCGTTATCAAAAGCAGATTTCCAAGTAGGAAACGATGCTCAGCTTGTCTATGTTGGCTACGGTAATTCAAGCGATTACGCGAAACAAGATGTGAAAGGTAAGTTCGCCCTTGTTTTACAAGGAACTTCGAGCACGTTAGTAAAGGCAGAACAAGCAAAACAAGCTGGCGCTCTCGGTGTGCTACTAATTTCTAACGAAAAAGAAATTAATATTATGCCCGAATATTTTGGCCGTGAAGATATAGCTCTTCCAGTTATGCAACTATCAAATACAAATGGCGAAGAGTTAAAAACTTTAATTACAAAACGAAAGAAAAATATAAAAATTGGACAACCAAACAAAACCGAACTGATTGGTAACTTCAGTTCAAGAGGACCATCACAAGGTAGTTGGCTTATAAAGCCTGATATTGTTGCACCTGGCGTACAAATTACTAGTACTGTCCCAAGAGGTGGCTATGAATCTCATAATGGGACAAGTATGGCTGCGCCGCAAGTAGCAGGAGCTGTTGCCCTGCTCCGTCAAATGCACCCTGATTGGACGACAGAACAATTGAAAGCAGCTCTTGCCAATACTGCAAAAACATTAAAGGATGTCAATGAAAATACATATCCTGTCATGGCACAAGGATCTGGTTTAATTAACATTCCAAAAGCAGCTCAAACAGATGCATTAGTGCAACCTAACAATGTAAGTTTCGGTCTTATTAAACCTAATAGCGGTAAAGTGAAGTTAACACAAAATATTACGTTACAAAATCTTTCTAACAAAAAGAAAAACTTTTCAACTCGTATTGAATTACTAGATACAAAAACAAAAATCCAAACTTCTTTCCCTTCTTCTATTAGTTTGAAACCAAATAGTAACATCGAAAAGCCTTTTACTATTACTGTAGATAGCTCCTTACCACAAGGCGTATATACAGGAAATCTATATGTAAAAGAACAAGGAAAAACTGAAGAAATGCGTATTCCGTTTACATTTAGCATCGATCCGAAAGAATACAAACGTATTGATGGCCTTGAAATCGTTAACTCTACTTTCAGTCCAAATAATGACAAAATACTAGATGACAACCTAATCAATTACTATTTAGTTACACCAGTTGAGGACATAGCGTTTCATGCCAATTTAATTACGAAAGACCGTGTGACATATCAAGGCACGGTATATCAAGGTAAAAACGAAACACCAGGTTATAAATCTTTCAAATGGAATGGTACAAAAACTGACGGATCTCCTCTACCTGATGGCTTATACCAAATCGAAGCTGTTGCTTCTAACTCTGGTGGAGAAACGAAACAAACAGGGGCTGTATTTGTCGATCGCACTGCACCGAAGTTATCGTCTGAAGTAGATCAAGAAAACCTCGTAATTAGAGGGAAAGTAGATGATATACTTTTAGATTGGATGACAGAATCCGGATGGGTTGCTCCAGGACATCCAGTAACGATACAATATGAAATTAACGGAAATGGTGTGTGGGAAAGTGCGTTCCTGAACCCTTGGGAGAAAAGTTACGACATTTATTTCGATCGTAACCAATTACAACAAGGAAAAAATATAATTCACATTGTAGCAACTGATGCAGCCGGAAATATAACCAATTTAAACGTTGATTTGGAAGTAAAGTAATAATTTTTTGTTGACAATCTTTTAAAAATAGTTTTATAATACGAAACATAGTTTAGTTGAACGAATTATATATCGGCTTTGAAGGAATACTAGTAGCGACTTATATCCCTGTCTCAGAGAACTGATGGTTGGTGCAAATCAGTACATATACAAGCGTGAATTACAATTCTGGAGCTTCTTTCCCGTAGTGCACATAATGCATGAAGAGGAAGACGGAGTTTTTCCGTTATCTTAAAGTGAGTGGTAAACAATTTTTATGTTTACAATTAGGGTGGTACCGCGATTTTTATCGTCCCTATCGGATTTTCCGATAGGGGCTTTTTTGCGTCCTTCCCTTTTATACAACTTCATATATACGCATTGAAAGAATCGCAGTAGTATATTATATCCCTGTTACAGAGAGCTAGTGGTCGGTGGAAATTAGCACATATATAAGTACGAATTACAATTCTGGAGCTTCTTTTTCGTAGTGCTTTTATGCATGAAGGAAAAGACGGAGTTTTTCCGTTATCATGAATTGAGATGTAAGTGTATTTCCACTTACAAATAGGGTGGTACCGCGATTCTTTCGCCCCTATCGGATGTTCCGATAGGGGCTTTTTCTATTTCTCACAGAAACAAATGTTAAATAATTCCGAATCTTATGATAAAATTTTATAAACGCTTACAATTTTGAGGGGGTGGTACAAGCTATACGAAACCGATATTTAATTTTATAGAAAAAAAGGAGGATGTCTAAATGACAAAGAAAACAGAAATTCCATCGCATTTAAAACCATTCGTATCCACACAGCATTATGATCAATACACACCGGTGAATCACGCTGTATGGCGTTACATTATGAGACAAAATCATAGTTTCTTAAAAGATGTTGCTCATCCAGCCTATGTGAATGGACTACAATCATCTGGTATTAATATAGATGCAATCCCAAAGGTAGAAGAAATGAATGAATGTTTAGCACCAAGCGGCTGGGGAGCTGTAACGATTGACGGACTTATTCCTGGCGTAGCATTCTTCGATTTTCAAGGACACGGATTACTACCCATCGCAACGGATATTCGTAAAGTAGAAAATATTGAGTACACGCCGGCTCCAGATATCGTACACGAAGCAGCAGGACATGCACCGATTTTACTTGATCCTACATATGCAAAATATGTGAAACGCTTCGGACAAATTGGTGCGAAAGCTTTCTCCACAAAAGAAGAACATGATGCGTTTGAAGCTGTCCGTACATTAACGATTGTAAAAGAAAGCCCTACTTCTACACCTGATGAAGTTGCCACTGCTGAAAATGCGGTAATCGAAAAACAAAACTTAGTTTCTGGTTTATCAGAAGCTGAACAAATTTCACGTCTTTTCTGGTGGACAGTAGAGTACGGCTTAATTGGAAATATTGACGATCCAAAAATCTACGGTGCTGGCCTTCTTTCCTCTGTCGGCGAAAGCAAACATTGCTTAACAGATGCTGTAGAAAAAGTTCCTTTCTCAATTGAAGCTTGCACAGGGACAACTTATGATGTGACAAAAATGCAACCACAGCTATTTGTTTGTCAATCATTTGAAGAGTTAACTGAGGCGCTTGAGACGTTCTCTGAAACGATGGCATTCAAAACAGGTGGCACAGAAGGATTAGAAAAAGCAATTCACTCCGAAAACCATGCAACAGCTGAGCTAAATAGTGGATTACAAATTACAGGCACATTCAACGAAACAATTGAAAACGATGCAGGTGAAGTTATTTACATGCGCACAACTTCGCCAACGGCATTAGCACTTCATAATAAACAATTAGCGAATCATTCTACATCTGTACACAGTGACGGCTTTGGAACACCAATTGGATTACTCAATGAAAATATTGCATTAGAAAATTGCACAGACGAACAACTACAATCATTAGGAATTACAATTGGAAATATTACAGAGTTTACTTTTGCAAGTGGTATTCATGTAAAAGGAACAGTAACAGCTATTGTAAAAAACGATAAGAAAATTGCTCTTATCTCCTTTATCGATTGCACAGTTACTTATAACGACCGCTTATTATTTGATGCTTCATGGGGCGCATTTGATATGGCTGTTGGCTCAAAAATCACTTCAGTATTCCCAGGAGCAGCAGATGCAGCATCGTTTTTCCCAACTAATGAAGAAACAGAAGAAACTCCAACACCTCTTACATTAACTGAGCTGGATCGTATGTATCAAACGGTTCGTGATATTCGAGGTGAAGGTACTTTACACGACGCGTATGTCGAGCAATTAGTAGCAATTCAAGAGGTATTAAATAAATTTTATGCGAAAGAATGGCTGCTTCGCCTTGAAATATTAGAACTACTTTTAGAACATAACAAAGGGCATGAAACATCAGCAGCATTATTAAAGCAACTTTCTACTTTCACAACTGACGAAGCTGTAACACGCCTTATTAACAATGGTCTTGCGCTACTACAGGTAAAGGATGTGAAAAATGATGCTACGATTAACTGAAGAAGAAGTTCAAGAAGAATTATTGAATGTAGATAAATGGATGGTAAAAGATGAAAAATGGATTGAAAGAAAATATATGTTTTCCGACTACTTAAAAGGAGTCGAATTTGTCTCTGAAGCCGCCAAACTATCAGAAGAACATAATCACCATCCATTTATCCTTATCCAGTATAAAGCAGTTATTATTACTTTGTCATCTTGGAATGCAAAAGGTTTAACGAAACTAGATTTTGAACTTGCGAAGCAATTTGATGAACTATTTTTACAAAATGAAAAAGCAATTATAAGAAAGTAAAAAAGAGAAGCCTTTTTTAGGCTTCTCCTTTTATTTTGAAATGGATACAATGTCCAAACGGATCCTCGGCCTGTAATACTCCATCTTTATACGTAGCAAACACGCCAATATATTTTAAACTTTCACATACTTGCTCTTTTTGTTTTTCATCTGCTAATACAATAGTGAAATATTTCAAGCCGACGGAATTTGGCATTTGTGGTGGTATATCTTCACCTTGCCATGTATTTAAACCGATATGATGATGATAACCACCTGCTGATACGAACAACGCTCCATTTCGAGCTGGGATTGTTACATCAAAACCAAGACCGTCAACATAGAAACGTTTCGCTTCTTCTAAGTCAGCTACATGTAAATGAATATGCCCCATCACAGTACCAGCTGGGAATCCATTCCATGTACTGCCTTGCTGTAATAATCCTTCGCCGTCTAACGGGTTACTAACAAATGGTAGCTCTCCATTTTCATCATGCCAAACTTCTTTTTGGCGATCATGATAAATTTCAATCCCGTTTCCATCTGGATCAGCTAAATAAAGAGCTTCACTAAAGTAATGGTCAGCCCCACCATGTAATGGGTGTACTCTCTCAACAAAATGACGAAGAATATTTGCTAAGTCTTGTCTGTTTGGTAATAAAATTGCATAGTGATATAAACCAGTTCGACCTCTTTGCTTCGGAAGAGCGTCTTCCTTTTCTTCTATGATGAGAAGTGGCTCATTTTCCTCATTACCAAACGTAACGATTGTACTTTTTTCTTCCAATACCTTCATACGCAATACTTCTGTATAAAACTCTAGCGATTTCTTTAAATTTGATACATATAAATGAACAACCCCAAGTGTTGTTTCGGGATGAAGTTGAAAGCCCATTTTGTTATACCCCCATTTTAATTAATTCTTCTTTAACATTTTCTCTTTTAAGAAATTATCTACAAAACCATCAGCTTTCGCAACAAATAAGTATGCACCCATCGCTAATAATGCAAGTTCTAACTCAAACCCAGGATTTTTCCCGTCTCCTAACAAGCCAGCTGACCATTTTACTTTCACAATCGCTCCAACCATAACAAGTGCAAATAATAAGCCAATATATCTTACACCTAAGCCTAGAATTAACAATAGACCTCCAACTAATTCAAATGTTGCTACACCGTATGCAAGTCCTCCCGGTAAACCAATGCTTGTAAACCACCCTGCAATATTGTCAATTCCTGATTGGAATTTTGTTAAACCGTGCATAAAGAACGTTACCCCTAACACGATACGAATAATTAAGTTACCAATATGTTGATTCATTTCTTTCTCTCCTTTATAGTTTTCTTATACAAAACTTTTATTTACATTACAAAACATACACTAATTATTTTTATTCGTCAATTCATTTTTCATGAGAAAAAATATTTTTTTTTTGCTATGATACAAATAGTTGTTTACAAAAAAGGAGCATGATTTTATGAATATCGGTTCTGCAATTCGTGAAATTCGTCAACGTAGAGGTATTACGATTGCCCAAATCTGTGAAGGAACAGGTCTTTCTAAAGGCTTTATGAGTCAAGTTGAAAACAATAAAACATCACCATCTATCTCAACTTTAGAAACGATCTCTAATTTTTTAAATGTTCCCCTTCCCTATTTATTGTTAGAACAAAAAGATCGTTTGAAAATTGTAAAAAAAGAAAAACGTAAATACAGTGTTTATGGAAAAGATGAACAAAGAATTGAGCATGTTGCGGAGCAAGGTGGCCTTCGCCTAAATCTCGTAGAAATTCCTGCTGGGTTTCCAAAAGAAAACTCACCAAATGCTCATGAAGGCGAAGAGTGTCATCTTGTATTACGCGGAAAACTAGAAATTCAACATGGTGAAGATATTGCAATTGTAGAAGAAGGTGATTCTTTCTCCTGGAATGCATGCGTTCCTCATATTGTTCGTAATATAGGTGAAGAGTCTGCGTTATTACTTATCTCTAGTCATGCGGAAAATCGAAAACGCGTTTACTAATTGACAAAAAAAGAAGCCTGTTTCGTAACAGGCTTCTTTTTTATCCCCTTATAATTCCATAACTTGTCCCAACTAGTACGGTCTTTTCATGTTGATTACGATATACTGACTCAATTGAAACTTTTTTATATCCTTCCATTTGTTCAATATTTGTTAAAGTTAATTCACAAGTAATCGTATCCCCTGTAAAAACTGGCCTAATAAATTCACTTACTAATTCCCTTGCTATGTAATGTAACTCTTCGCCTACTTTCGTCCCAATACTAGCCGTCAATAAACCATGAACCATTAACCTTCCATTCTCATCATATTCCATATGATGCCTACCTTTATCGCCTGTAATATTGGCAAATTCGAAAACTTCTTCCTCGGTAAATCTTCTTTCATATTTAAATACATCCCCAACTTTTACATTCATTTTTATCCCCCGTTTAATAAACTGAATTTTCTTTTATTTTATCATAAAATGAGTCTCAATTCAGTTTATATTATTAAAATAGCAATCCTTTTTCTTCACTACCTTATAAGTTTATCGGTGCCCATCCTTTTTTGCTACTTGATACCCGTAGTACGCACATGTCCCATTTCTTGATAACTCTCTTACTTCAAAACCACAACTTCTATAAAAATCAAAATTATTAGCGGCTGTATGTGCAAACCAATCACCATGAGGAAGCTTTTGCAAACAAAGAGCTACTAGTTTCTTACCTAATCCTTTCCCTCTATACTCATACTTCACAACTAAATTTACTATATTAGCAACCATGATTTGATCAGAAATTACTCTAACCATCGCGACCATCTCTTCTTCATCCCAAATTGTGAAAGCCCATGTTGAATTTTCAAATGCTATCGAAAATTTTTCAATTTGCCAAGAAGGGATATTATCATTACTCCAACCAGCATCTTCAAATAATGTTTTAATTGCATATGCTGGCACTCCATTCGTTCCTTCACGAATAATTAGTCCATTATGATAAATATACATGTAATCCCTCCTTTTATTTTTATATACCATTCTTCAAAAAGTATATTTCACCTTTAAAAAAGTGAACTTTTTCATCCAACTCTCTTAATAGAATAAACTAAGACATCAATCCCATGAAATGCAGTTGTTTTTTCATAGCTAAGTCCTGTTTTTCTAGCTACAAATATTGAAGCTGGGTGGTTCGGATTAATAAGCGAAATTAATTTATTCATTTGTAACGCTTGGAAACCGTAGTCTCGAAATGCTGCTGCTGATTCTTTCGCATACCCTTTCCCCCAATACTGAGGAAGTAGCCAATAACCAATTTCGATTTCCTCTTTTCCATCTACCTTCTGCTTAACAAGTCCTGCATGACCAATTCGTATCCCAGTTTCCTTTTCAATCATTACAAATAAACCGAGACCATTTTTATAACTTGGAAGCACCCACTCCTCCAAACTTTTTTTACATTGCATATATGTTTTTAACGTCCCATTTCCAATATAGCGCATTACTTTCTCGTTCCCCCATAACGAAGCGTAGAACTGTAAATCATCCATTGTATATTTGCGAAATTGTAGGTGATCTGTATGGAACATTTTTAAACTCCTTCCCAGCATTCTGTTCTTTATTACACGATCATATTTTGTATGTATAGTAAGTGTTACTCTCTATTATAAATGAACCAACATCAAAATATAGAATATTCACTCTTTACAAACGTAAAAAAAGCAGTAGACAAATATTGTCTACTGCATCCATATCATAACTAGCAAAAAGAAAACTACAATTGAGGGGGGGTGTAGGATTTTCAAATATACTAGATACTTATCCCGTTCTAACGGGCGGTAAACTTTCCAATTATATTAAAGTGAAAAGTTTACCGCACATAAGAACTTTTACGGTTATTAAGAGAGCACCGTTAAGTACTCAAATACACGCTGTGCTTTTTCTCCACCCATTCGAGCATGTTGAAGAAGGGAAATACCATGTGGACCAGATGCACGTAATGCTTCTGGTTGTGCCACTAAAATAGCTTGTACAACTTCTAACTCTCCAAGCATAGCTGCTACGAAAATATCCATCCGAGCACCCTTTTCTAGTAAATAAAGAGCAATATCTTTACGACCTACATGTGCTGCTGCTCCTAAAGCACTTTCCCAATCTGAACCGCCCCAATTATAAGAAGCATGAAGTAAGCTAGGTGATTCGAACAAAAGCTCCTGTACCCTTTCTAGATCTCCATGAGCTGCCATAACAAATTCCCTTACTAATTCAGTGGTAATACGTTCTTCTGTTTGCATCGCTCTTCTCCTTTTTTAGAAATTCGTTTCGGTGTAAAAAATGGCTTGTCGCTTCCTTGAAAAATATCTACTTCTATGCCAAATACATGTTGAAACATTTGTTGACATAATACTTCTTCTGGTATACCGTCATACTGAATCTTGCCTTGCTTTAATACGAGTAAACGATCACTATATTGAGCCGCTTGGTTAATGTCATGTAAAACCATTATAATTGTCATACCAAACTCCTCGTTTAATCGTTTCACAAGTTCCATTACTTCCAACTGGTGAACGATATCCAAAAAGGTTGTTGGTTCATCTAATAATAAGACATTTGTACGTTGTGCTAGCGTCATCGCAATCCAAGCACGTTGTCTTTCTCCTCCTGACAAAGACTGTAAAAGACGATATTCATACCCTTCAAGATTTGTAACAGACAATGCCCAATCAACAATTTCTTCATCTTCTTTATTCAAGCGACTACTCCATGATTTATGAGGACCTCTTCCGAACTGTATTAACTCTTGCACTGTTAAATCTAATTGATGATCATGCATTTGTGGTAACATCGCTAATTGCTTCGCTACATCCGCACTCTTCATCGTATGAATATTTTCCCCATCTAAAATGATATCCCCTTCACTTTGTTTAAGTAGCCTTGCTATTAAACGAAGCAAAGTAGATTTCCCCGATCCATTCGGACCAATTAAACTAACGATTTCTCCAGCTTTAATATGTACATTCATATTTTGCATTTGAAATCTTTCGGAATGTGCGTAAAACACTTTGTTAACGGAAATCACGTCGTTTTCCTCCTCTATGAATTAAATATAAGAAGAACGGACCACCTAAGAAGGACAATAATATACCAACAGGCAATTCAATTGGATCGAACCAACTTCGAGCTATCGCATCCGCGAAAACAAGTAATATCCCTCCGCCAAGGCATGATAACGGCAGTAAATATTTATAATCATTTCCTACTAATAAACGTAACATATGTGGTACAACAAGACCGACAAATCCAATAAGTCCGGAAACACTAACCGCAATTCCAGCTAATAATGTACTTACTACTATTAAATAAAACCGACTTCTCTCCACGTTATGCCCTAATAATTTCGCCATTTCATCTCCTAGCATTAATACTCGAATATGCTTAATGCCAAAGAAAGCCAATATAATAGCGAATATTGCATAATAAATAATCATATTTAAATGTGCCCAACTTACACCACCAATGCCACCAGCTAACCACGGTAACACAGATTGTACTTTATCACTATGTAGTAACATTAATGCTGACGTTGCTGCACCAATTAATGCATTGATTGATACACCTACTAAGACGATTCTTGAAGGTGGTGCCCCTTTTTGCCATGATAAAGCATAAATAACCATCGCTGTTATGAACGCTCCTAAAAACGCCCCTAGTGGTAAAAAAGCCATATGTTGTGGGAATAAAATCATAATTATTATTGCTACAAGGCCTGCTCCTGATGAAACTCCGATAATTCCGGGGTCTGCAAGAGGGTTTCTCATTACCCCTTGCAATAACGCTCCTGATGCAGCTAAACATGTTCCTACAATAAACCCAACGAGCACTCTAGGTATACGAAGATCCCATACAATTCGATGAACTGTCGAACCTTCATCTTGTATCCCTGTTAGAATGTCTCCTAAAGAAAATGATAAACTTCCTGCAAAAAGACCATAAAAAAGACCTAGCATCGTTAATACAACTAAAGTAACTGCTGTTACCCATCTTTTTTTCGCAAAAGGATGTTCCTTTTCTCTTACTATTCCACTACTCTCCATGCTTATCATTTCCTTACATCTTGTATACTTTTATACATAAAGTCCATCGCTTCTGTCACTTTTGTTCCAGGATTTGAACCAAATAAATCTGGTGGTAAAATAACAACGCGATTTTGTTTGACTGCCTCTAAATTTTTCCACGCTTCATTTTTCATCATTTCGCCTTCAAATGCTTTTTTCACACTATTTGGATCTCCGTGTGTAATTAAATAAATTACATCTGGGTTCGCCTCAATAATGCGTTCTACACTTAGCTGTGCATATTGCGGATATTCTTTCATTTCTGGGAAACCAGCTGCAATATTTTTGCCGCCCGTTTTTTCTAAAATATCACCTGACAGAGATGTTGGTAATGCCGCTAAATAAGTGCCTGGTGCTCCATATACTAGCAATGCTTTAACGTCACTCTTTTTCTCATATTTCTTCATTTGATCATTAATTTTTTGATTAAGTTCTTTTGCTTTATCTTCTTTCTTCATCACTGTTCCATACATTTCAATACTCTTTTGAATATCTTTTACAGAATTGGCTGAAGAAATGATTACTTTTGTTCCTTGTCCTTCAACCGTTGGAATATTTTTTTGAAATCCATTATTTGCAACAAGTACGTCTGGTTTTAAGCTAGCAATTTGTTCAAAGTTTGGCTGATGTGCATTTCCAATTACTTGCGTTTTTTGCAAATCTTCTGGAAGGGGAATTTTTGCATCTGGACGACCGACGATTTTCCCTCCTAAAGCATCGATAACATTCATATCACCCATACTTAACGTTGCAAAACTTTCAGGAACTTTATTGAACGTTACCTTTCTGTTTGAGAGATCGGTAATTTCGATTTTGTCTGTTCCTTTTTCTGTTTTTGTTGCAGATGCTTTTTCGTTTTCCTTTGCACTGCAACCTATTAACAAGAAAAAAATAGATAAGATCGCTGTGAACAGCGTAATAGATTTTTTCATTCTTCCACCTCTAATTGATAATGATAATCATTTACTACTATTCTACTTTAATTGATAAGGATTATCATTGTCAATATAGAACGCATACATTTTCTACAAAAAAAAACAAAAAACGCTACAAAAAGATTTCTTCTTTTCGTAGCGCCCTATTTAACAATTTTCTTCATATTCGCTCTCCTCTAATTGATCACGCATCGTTCTAACACGCTTAAAGAAGAAAAAAGCAAGAACTAAAAATACAATAATACTTCCCATCATAACAAAAGACTGTACCATACTTTTTATTCCACTTGGAATTAATAAACCGATCATTAAAAATGTACTTATAGCTAAAAGTACTTGTGCAAACCGGGTATAATCTGCTATTTTTTCTTGTAATTCTTTCATCTGCTTATCACTCCCATCCTCACTTTATCACATTCTATCAAGCTTAAAGACAAGTAAATAGAACCAATCTGGGAGATGTTTTCCAAAGTAAAAAAGAGCCGCTTACTCGCGGCTCTTTTTTATCTATTATACGCCTTTATATGCTTCCATATAGATTTCTTTCAGCTCTGAAATGAGCGGTAATTTTGGATTAGCTGTTGTACATTGATCTTCAAAAGCTCTTTCTGCTAATAATCCAACAACCCCTTCAAATTGGTCTTTAGTAACCCCTTGTCCTGCAATACTCATATTTATATTTAAGCTTTTTCCAAGCTCAATAATTGCTTGGACGAGTGATTCCACACCTTCCGCCGCCGAACTTGCTGGAAGCCCGAGCGTTCTCGCAATATGTGCATAGCGTTCATCAGCCACAAAGTGCTCATATTTTGGGAACAATGCGTGTTTTCTTGGCTTAATAGCATTATAGCGAACTACGTGCGGCATAAGAATTGCATTTGCACGCCCATGCGGAATATGGAATTCTGGTCCAATTTTATGCGCTAAACTGTGATTAATACCTAGGAAAGCATTTGCAAATGCCATCCCTGCGATTGCGGAAGCATTATGCATTTTTTCTCGTGCTTCTTCATCATTTCCATCTTTATATGCTCTCGGTAAATATTTAAATACGAGATCAATTGCTTTTAATGCTAAACCATCAGTATAGTCATTTGCCAGAACAGACACATACGCTTCAATTGCATGTGTTAATACGTCCATACCAGTATCTGCCGTCACATAAGGTGGTACTGTCATTACAAATTGCGGATCAACAATCGCTACATCTGGTGTTAATTCATAATCCGCAAGCGGGTATTTAATATTATTTTTCTTATCTGTAATAACCGCAAATGGCGTCACTTCTGATCCCGTCCCCGATGTTGTTGGAATGGCAACAAATTGCGCTTTATTCCCCAGATTCGGATACTTACATGTACGTTTTCTTATATCTAAAAACTTCTGTTTAATTCCATAGAATGTTGTTTCTGGATGCTCGTAGAATAGCCACATCCCTTTCGCTGCATCCATAGCTGAACCACCACCAAGTGCGATAATTACATCTGGTTTAAAGCTTTTCATCATTTCCGCACCTTTAAATACAGTTTCATCTGATGGATCTGGCTCGACCTCAAAGAAAACTTCAACTTTCACATCATTTGCATGTTTACGTAAATAATGTGTAACCGTATCTACATATCCGTGCTCAACCATTCCTGGATCCGTTACAATAAATGCACGTGAAATGTTAGGCATGTTTGCTAAATATGCTGTCGCATGTTTTTCAAAATAAATTTTTGGTGGCAATTTGAACCACTGCATATTCTTTTTTCTATTTGCCAACCTTTTTATATTTAATAAATGCGCCGCTGTTACGTTTTGAGAAACTGAGTTTTTCCCATACGAGCCGCAACCAAGCGTAAGTGATGGAATAAATCCATTATATATGTCACCGATTCCACCTTGTGATGAAGGGGCGTTTACAATAAGACGGCAAGCTTTCATACGTAATCCAAATTGCTTTTGTACTTCTTTATTTGTAGAATGAATGACTGCTGAATGTCCTAAACCACCGAGGTCTAACATGTCTTCGCAATATGTAAGTCCTTCTTCTAATGAATTTGCTTTTACACAAGCTAATACTGGACTCAACTTTTCACGAGATAGTGGATATGCTGCTCCGATACCTTGTATTTCAGCTACAAGCATTTTTGTATGTTCAGGTACAGTAATTCCTACTAATTCAGCAATATACTGTGCTGATTTCCCAACAATATCACTATTTACTGCACATGTATTTTCATTAATAACAAGCTTTTCTAATTTTCTTCTCTCTTCTTCTGTTACAAAGTAACAATTGTTTGCAATCATTTCTGTTTTCACATCATCATAAATTTCCTTGTCTACAATGATTGCTTGTTCTGATGCACAAATCATACCGTTATCAAATGTTTTTGATAAAATTAAATCATTAACAGCTCGTTTTATATGCGCTGATTTCTCTATATAGCATGGTACATTACCAGGACCTACACCTAGCGCTGGTTTTCCAGTGGAATAAGCTGATTTCACCATACCTGCTCCTCCAGTTGCCAAAACAAGCGCAACACCTTCATGGTTCATTAATTGTTTCGTTGCTTCTACAGAAGGTTTTTTAATCCACTGAATACAATGTTTTGGTGCCCCCGCCTTCACCGCTGCATCATATAATGTTTTCGCCGCTGCAATGGAACAGTTTTGTGCTGAAGGATGAAATGCGAAAATAATTGGATTTCTCGTTTTTATCGCGATTAATGCTTTAAACATTGTTGTCGACGTTGGATTCGTTACTGGCGTTACCCCAGCTACTACACCGACAGGTTCTGCAATTTCTATTACTTCTTCATGAGGATCTTCATGAATTATTCCTACCGTTTTATCTTTCTTTATACTATGCCAAATATATTCAGTAGCAAAAATATTTTTAATACATTTATCTTCATATACACCACGACCCGTTTCTTCAACAGCCAACTTCGCAAGCGGCATATGTTGATCAACACCTGCTAATGCCATTTCATGAACAATGTTGTCAATTTGCTCTTGTGTAAAACTTTCTAATGCTTGTAAAACCTTTTGACCGTTATTCACTAACGTATCAATCATCTCTTTTACTTCCTGCATTTCATTTACAACCTTCTCTTTGACTACCATGTAAATTCCTCCTATTCTACTACCTTGGACTAAATAAGACCCTATAGGTCGTAATAAGTCCCGATTATCGCAAAAAAATAGAGTTGCTTTCCTACATGAACCTCATCATTTGTGAAATATTTCACAAGTTTGTTCGTGAGTAACATTTCATGAACTTAATATACATGAAATTATTTCATTTGTGTATGTCTATTTTGTGAAATGTTTCACAAAATAATGTAATAAAAATGCACTGCCTATATTAGCAGTGCACTTTTATTACGCTAACGCTTGTGCTAGATCTTCAATTAGATCTTCACCGTCTTCAATACCGACAGAAATTCGAATTAATGTATCTGTAATTCCTAATTCTTTGCGACGATCTGCTGGGATTGATGCATGTGTCATTTGAGATGGGATAGAAATTAAACTTTCCACTGCTCCTAAACTTTCAGCCAGTGTAAAGTATTGTAATTTCTCAAGTACTTTATTTAATGTTTTTTCGCTATCTACATCAAATGAGATAATAGCACCAAATCCGTTCGCTTGTTCTGTTGCTAGTTCATGGTTTTGATGTGACTCAAGACCTGGGTAATATACTTTATTTACTTTTGGATGGTTATTTAAAAACTCAGCAATTGCGCGTGAATTCGTTTCATGCTCTTCCATTCGAATTCCTAATGTTTTTAAACCACGAAGCAGTAAGAAGCTATCTTGTGGGCCAAGAATACCTCCTGTTGAATTTTGTACAAAGTGAAGGTCTTCTGCTAATTGCGGGCTATTTACAACTACTAGGCCTGCAACTACGTCACTATGTCCTCCTAAATATTTCGTTGCACTATGAAGCACAATGTCTGCTCCTAAAGAAATTGGCGACTGCCAATATGGCGTCATGAATGTGTTATCAATAATTGTTAATAAATCTTTCTCTTTAGCAAGAGCAGATATTTTCTTAATATCAGTAATTTTTAGTAATGGGTTCGTTGGTGTTTCTACATAAATCGCTTTCGTATTTGGACGAATCGCTTCTACAACTTCCTCTAGATTTGTTGTATCTACAAATGTATGCTCAATACCGAAACGGTTTAATACTTTCGTAATAACACGGTACGTTCCGCCATAAACATCATCTGTTAAAATGACGTGGTCACCTTTTGAGAACAACATAATTGTCGCTGTAATAGCAGCCATTCCTGAACCAAATGCAAATCCAGCATGACCATTTTCTAATACAGCAATCATTTCTTCTAAAGCTGCACGTGTTGGGTTGCCTGTACGTGAATATTCATATCCTTGATGCTTACCAACTGCTTCTTGTTTATACGTACTTGTTTGATAGATCGGTACGTTTACAGATCCAGTTGAAGGTTCTCCTATGCGAATACCATGAATTAACTTTGTCTTTGCTCTCATTTTTTATTCCCATCCTTTGTATATGTCTTTGCTTAAATAGCGCTCACTACTATCAGGAAAAATCGTTACAATATTTGTACCTGGTGTTGCTTTCTCTGCCTCAAGTAAGCTCGCATGAAATGCTGCTCCTGAAGAGCTCCCAACGAGAAGGCCTTCTTTTTGCGCTAACTCTTTCACTCGTAAAAATGCATGTCGATCAGAAATTGTATGAATTTCATCAAAATAAGATGTTTTTAAAAATGGCGGGATGAATTCAAGACCAATCCCTTCTGTTTCATGTGAACCAGCTTTACCACCATTTAAAATAGATCCTTCTGGTTCTACAATAACCGTCTTAATATCAATGTTTTTCTCTTTTAAATAAGACGCAGTTCCCATAAACGTACCGCCAGTTCCTGCCCCTGCAACAAATATGTTAATTTCTCCATTCAATGCATCCCAAAGTTCAGGACCTAATGTTTTGAAATAAGCACGAGGGTTTGCTTCATTCGCAAACTGACTTGGAGAGTATGAATTCGGTATTTCATTTACTAATTCTTTTGCCTTTGCAATTGCGCCAGTCATTCCTTGCTCAGTCGGTGTATGCACGACCGTTGCACCTAGCGCTTTCATTAATTCTTGCTTTTCAACACTAAATTTCTCTGGTACACAAACGATGACGCGTAAATCATGTTCTAACGCTGCAAGTGCCAGTCCAATGCCAGTATTTCCAGCCGTCGGTTCAATAATTGTTCCGCCCTGGTTAACAAGCCCTTTTTCTAAGGCATCCTCGATTAACTCTCTTCCTAAACGATCCTTAACGCTTCCGCCTGGGTTGTAAAATTCAAGCTTTGCAAATAAACGGACTCCTTTCGGAAGTGAAAAACGAGTAATTTCTACGATTGGTGTATGGCCAATCAACTCATGAACTCCACGATATACATTCATCGTGTTCTCCCCCTTATTTGCCAATAAAGAAAAGGCAACTGTATGTATTTTCTTTATATGAGACAGTTGCCTTTTTGTTACATTACTTTAACTCTTCTAGTACTTTTACGATAAAGTTTGTAGAATGAAGAGCTGCTTGATCTAAAAATTGATCAAATGAAACATTTGATTCTTTACCAGCAATATCAGAAAGTGCACGAATAATAACAAACGGAACTTCATATTGGTGGCATACTTGCGCAACAGCTGCTGCTTCCATTTCTACTGCATAAAGATCTTCAAATTTATCACGAATTGCCGCAACGCGGTTCGGATCACTCATAAATGAATCGCCTGTTGCAATCATACCTTTTACAACTTGAATATTTTCTTCTGCCTGCATACATTTCTCAGCTAATGCAACTAATGCGTCATCAGCTTTAAATCCAGGCGGCATTCCTGGCACTTGACCATATTCATAGTTAAATGCTGTTACATCTACGTCATGGTGACGAACTTCTGTTGAAATAACCACATCTCCAACATTTAAAGAGTGATGGAATCCACCAGCTGAACCAGTATTAATTACTTTTTCAGGCTTATATCTTTCTAATAAAATCGTCGTTGACATCGCTGCGTTTACTTTACCAATACCAGACTTTAACAAGATTACTTCATGTCCTGCTAATAGCCCTTTCGTAAATTCACAACCTGCAACAGTTTCTGTTTCTGCTTGTTCTAGTTTGTCACGTAAAATACGTACTTCTTCTTCCATTGCTCCAATTACAGCAATTCTCAATCTAATCCCTCTTTCTATTGCTTAGTTGCCTCCATTACCCAAACGAAATGATTTAATCTCGTGAACGTTACATGGAAGCCATTGTTTTCAAAAATAGATTGCATGATAGGAATACGTGTATAGTATTCTGTTTGCAAATCGTTTGCTAACTGATGAAAACCTCTTTGTTTTGCTACTTCGACAGTTTTATCATATGCATCTTGATCTGCAAATATTGTATCAGCAAACACTATTTTACCACCTTTGTTTAGCAATTGACTATACTTCGCAATCGCTACGTCTTTTTCTTCATCTGTTAAATGATGAAATGCATAGGTGCTCACAATGGTATCAATTGAATTTGGAACTTCGAATGAAAGAAAATCACCTTCTGTAATTGAAAACTCTTGCGGCAATTTTTCTTTAGCAATAATGCGCATTTCACGTGACGGTTCTATACCGTAAACTGTACGACCAGCAAGTAATAATTTATTTGTTAAATTGCCAGTACCAACACCAAATTCTAATACGTTACCAAATGACTTGTTAACTACATCCTCTAAAATGTCCTCATAACGGGCGAAAACTTCTTTATATTGTATATCTTCACCTTGTACGAATGAGTCGTACGTATGAGCCCACTCATCAAATAAACCATTAAATTCTGTACCCATAAAAATTCCCCTTTTTCTCATCGGTTTTATCAGTATAATATGCCCTCTTTCTAAAAATGTCAATTGAAATGTACATGGCATTTCCTTCTTTTCTTTGTTACACTATAGGTGATTACATAGGAGAGGGGTCGTCTTCGTGTCATTTACCTTTGAAATGTTAGAAGATAAAGTAGAGTTTTTTGAAGCGGGAGACTTAGCTTCTTTAGAACGAAAAATTAGTGAACAAATCGATAATAATAAAGCACTTATGCTTGAGGTTCATCACATCTCGCATCAAATGGTTATGGATCCGGAAAGCAAAAGACCATATTATAGCGCGGTTGTTCATTTTAAATTAAAAAAATTACGCTAACTAAAAAAGAGAAGCTCATAAGAGCTTCTCTTTTTTAGTTTAGAGTTTGAACAAGTACTGGTTTCCAGCCTTCATTGTCTACCCAATCAATATTTACATAATATTTTTTACCTGATTGTTTATCTTGTACGTTACCGTAAGCTTTATTCTTACCGTTATTTCCGATTCTATGAATAACTAATTGCTCTACTGGAACGTCAATTGCAGCGGAAATTGCTTGATTCATCTCATTCCAATCTGCTGTACCTTTTTTAAACGTCATCGCAGGTGTTGCGCCTTGCTCTGTACCTACTGGCTTCCAAGAAGATTTCGTATAAGCATCGGTTGCCTTTGGCTGTGTTTTTTCAGCTGGTACTTTCTCGTTAGCTTTCGCTTCTTCTTCAGCTTTTTTCTGTTCTTCTTCAGCCTTTTGCTTCTCTTCTTCCTTCTTCTTAGCCTCTGCCTTCTCTTTCTCGTTCTTCTTCGTCTCTTCTTTACCTTTAGCTTTCTCAGCTTTATTCTCTTTTGTTGTTTGCTGAGCTACTTTTTTATCACTAGAAGACGCTTGCTCTTTTGTGTCAGGAACAAACAATTGATATGCTACAATAGCTACTGCTATTAATACAATAGCAATTGCAATATTTAAAACACCGTTTTGACGACGTTTTTGTTGTTTCTGTTGAAATCTAGATCCTCCTGCCATTCTTCAAACCTCCATGCAGTTTTTCATACTTGCTATTGTAACATTAAATCTAGAAAGGTTGAACATTTACAATAATATTTTCACGAAATGAAAACATTTCATAAAATAATTGCAAGATTACTTTTCATTTTCTAATCTATGAATTGCTTCTACCAGTTCTGTAAAAACGGGTGTAACTACATTTTTGTTACTATCTGTTTCTATATCAACTACAACTAAAGCATATCTTGGATTTTCATATGGAAAATAACCTGCAAACCAGCGATTCACCTTTTCTCCTTTTCCTGTTTGTGCCGTTCCAGATTTTCCGGCAACGTTTAGTGGTAACGAACGGAACACTGTTCCCGTTCCTTTCTCCGCCGTTACAACAGCCCTTAATAACTCTTGTAGTTTTTTCACCGTTTCATAAGAAAGCTGTTTCCCAGTTAATTTATGATTTTCAAATGTAAAAAAGTCGGTTCCATTTTTATATACTATTTTTTTTACAGCTTTCACTTCCAACTTCTCTCCATCTCTAGCAATTGTCGCCATCATATTCGCTATAGCTAGAGGCGACACCCGTACATCTTTTTGTCCAATCATCGTTTGAGCAATGGCTTTTCTACTAACTTTATTTTCTTCACTCCTCCAAATAACAGCATTCTTTTCTTCTGGCAATTGTTCAAATTCTGGTGCATGAAATACTGAACCTTTCCAACCAACCGTCTTACTTGCCCCTAGGGCCTCTAAATACGTCTCTAACACTTCTTTATCCTTTTGTATTAGTTCATTACCTAATAGGGCAAACGTCCGATTACAGCTTCTAGCAAAGCTTTCCTTAAAGTTTAATGACCCCATCATAACTTGTGGAAGATTTTCACCATATAAATCCGTATTACAGTTAAATACACGGTTAAATCGCACCAAATTTTGATCAATTACCGCCGCTGCAACTACTGTTTTAAAAACAGATCCAGGAAAATGAGGAGTTAACATTTGATTTTCAAGTGTTGCTTTATATGCGCTCCTATCATTCATCTGTAAAGATGGCTTACTTACCATTGCTAAAACTTCACTATTTTTTATGTCTAGTAATACTAACCCACCTTTTTTTATTCCGTTTTCATTTATAATCTTTTCAGCTTGCCGTTGCAACGTTTTATGTAGCGTTGTTTGAATAGTAACTGGATAAAATGGATTTCCTGGTGAAGTGTATTTTGCCTGTTTCCCGAAAATCGGCTCTCCTTGCCGATCCACTTGATATAGTACTTTTGCCTCTCCATCAGTAAGTAAAAATTCATCAAATGATTGTTGCAATCCGGAAATACCAATTGGCGTTTGTTCCGAAAGTTTTTTCATTTCTCCATAGCGCTTTTGAAATTCCTGTTCATTCTCTCCCACATCTCCAATTAAATGATTTGCCTCTCCCGTTTGCTTCAATCGAACTTCTGCTGCTACAATGCCTAAAGTATCTAACTGATTTACCTTCTCCATCTGCTCAACCGTTAATTGAAATGGGATATTCCCCCTTTGTAATATAAATGCTTTATTCTTACTTTTCATTTGCAGTCTTATCTCTTGTCTCGACAAACCAATGATATGCGAAATTTTCTCTAACATGTCATTTTTTATTTGTAAAAATGGAAAAATAATTAGAACTGGATATTTCTCTTCACCGATTTCCTTACCATTTCGATCTGTAAAGTGCCCTCTTCCATTATCTACTGTAAGTGATTGCGTTCGTTGCGTAACACTTTTTTCAATTAAATTGATATTTTGGTCAGTAAATGATTCCGTATCTAAAATCTGTATTTGGATTAAGCGACAAAGTAGTAAAAACATTACACCCATAAAACAAATTAACACAACTGTAATTCTCCGTTTTATTTTCATAAAAAACACCTCGTCTCATGTAGTTTAGACGAGGTGTTTCATCTTTTATACAAATAAAAAAATCACCCGTTTTTACACGAGTGATTTTTACGTTATTTTACAGAGATAATCTCTACTTGCATTTCTCCACCTGGAGTTTGGATTGCTACCTTCTCACCAATTTGCTTACCTAATAAGCTTTTTGCGATTGGAGAATCGTTAGAAATTCTTCCTTCAAATGGGTCTGCTTCTGCGCTACCTACGATTGTGTAAGATTCTTCATCTCCACCTGGTAACTCTTTAAATGTTACTGTTTTACCTAATGTAACAACTGTAGATTCTTCGCCGTTATCTGTGATGATAACTGCATTACGAATCATGTTTTCTAATTGTGTAATACGTCCTTCTACGAACGCTTGCTCATCTTTCGCCGCATCATACTCAGAGTTCTCAGAAAGATCTCCGAAGCTACGTGCAATCTTAATGCGCTCTACAACCTCTTTACGTTTTACCGTTTTTAAATCCTCAAGTTCGTTCTCTAGCTTTTGCTTACCCTCTTGCGTCATTGGGTATGTTTTTTCTGTTGCCATATTTTCCACTCCTTTTATATACCAATCCCCCGAAAAAAAGAGGAGTTCCATATGAAAACTCCCCCGCTTATATGTGTAGCGGAGGTTTCTAGCACGCCTGTACTAGCGGAGTTGTCACATACAACCCCTTATTCCCAATTCTTCTTTATATAAAGAAGATATGTATGGAAAGTTGATATAAATATGCCCTCACCTATATATAGATGAGGTTGCATGTTTCATTGTATTCGATAGGAAGGGAAAAAATCCCTTCCTATCGTATATCTTTTACTATGCTATTACAAATTTACTTTTTGTTCAAGAATTGTTGCAATTTTTGTCACCATAATATCAATTGCAACATGGTTTTGTCCACCTTCAGGGATAATAATATCCGCAAATTTCTTAGAAGGCTCAATAAATTGATTGTGCATTGGACGTACAACAGTTACGTATTGATCAATAACTGAATCCATCGTACGACCGCGCTCTTCAATATCACGCTGCATACGGCGTAAAATACGAAGATCCGCATCTGTATCAACGAATAGCTTAATGTCCATTAACTCACAAAGACGTGGGTCTTCTAAAATAAGAATTCCTTCTAAAATGATTACATCTTTCGGCTCAACTGGAATAATTTCTTCTGAACGCGTATGCAATGTATAGTCATATACAGGCTTATCAATTTGCTCATATGCAAGCAACTGCTGCAAATGTTCAATTAACAGATCATTATCAAACGCAAGCGGATGATCATAATTTGTTTTTAAACGCTCTTCCATTGGTAAATGGCTTTGATCTTTGTAATAATAATCTTGCTCCAAGATTAAAATGGAATGACCTTTAAAATGGTCAAAAATCGCTTTCGTTACACTTGTTTTTCCTGATCCTGAACCACCAGCGATTCCAATTACAACAGGCTTATTCGTCCCCATTCGACTACCACTCTTTCTTATTGAAGTATGTTTTTTCGCATCATATTATTCACATACACTGGTTGATCCACTTTGAATTTCACGATTTGCAACGGATGTCTCGCTGCATCTAATTCGTTTCCATCCTCATCCCAAATTTTCTCCACCGTCTGCGTAAAGTTTTCTATTTCTGGTCCAAAGAACTCCACTTCATGTCCTGGTTTGAAATGATTACGTTGCTCAAGCGTTACGATGCCCGTTTCTTCATTATAATCTAACACTAAACCAGCGAAATCATACGTTGTTTTCTTACTATGATTTCCAAACATTTGCTCTTGATGTCCTGGAACCCCTTCAAAGAATGCAGGAGCTGTGTCACGATTTGCACATTTATCAAGCTCATCTAACCACTCTTGTTTAAACTCAAAGTTATCCGGATCCGCACAATACGCATCAATTACTTTACGATATACAGTTGCTACAGTCGCTACGTAATGGATAGATTTCATACGTCCTTCAACTTTTAAGCTATCAATTCCTATTTCAATCATTTTCGGAATTGATAAAATTAAATTTAAATCTTTTGGACTCATCGCAAAGTGAGCATCTTCTTCTTGGAATAAAGGAAGCTCTTTTGCATCTTTATGTTGTGATACCGTTTGAACTAAATCATAGTCCCAGCGACAAGATTGACAACAACCACCACGGTTAGAGTCACGCGCTGTCATATGGTTACTTAATGTACATCTTCCAGAATACGCGATACACATTGCACCATGGACGAATGCTTCAATTTCAATATCAACTTTGTCTTTAATTTCTTTCATCTCTTCATAGCTTGCTTCACGAGCTAATACAAGACGATGTAAACCCTCTTCTTTCCAATACTGTGCTGCTTTCCAGTTGGATAGTGATTGTTGTGTACTTAAATGCACCTCAACAGAAGGCGCTACACGTTTACATGTCTCAATAATAAGCGGATCAGCAACGATAATTCCCGTTACGCCAGCTTTTTCAATCCCTTTTAAATATTCCTCTAGCCCGTCCATATTTTCATTATGTGCAAAAATATTTGTTGTTACATATATTTTTGCTCCATATTTCTTTGCAAATTCAACGCCTTCTGCCATGTCTTCCAGCGTAAAGTTACCTGCATTCGAACGAAGACCAAATTCTTGTCCACCTAAATATACAGCATCTGCCCCATAATGGATAGCTACTTTTAATTTTTCTAAGTTACCCGCAGGGATTAACAGTTCAGGTTTCTTCACAATAACGCGTTTGCCATCGATCACTCGTGAAATTTCTTGTACAGTCATTTCCTACACCCTCCTCGTTTAGTAAACCGTCTCTTTAAAGAAGAATCCTGTATCTAACGGACGATTTACTGGTTGCATTTCTTCTATCTCTTTATATAAATCGTCTTTCACGTCATAATACGCATCACGATCTTCTATACATAAATCAATTGCTTTACGATATTTCTTCGTTACCTCAATAATGTATTCAGAACTTTTTAGGACACCATCAATTTTTAAACTACCGACTTCAGCATCGATTAGTTCCTCTAACTCATCAATGAAACAAATATCATTCGGACTCATAATGTGAGTACCATTTTCATCCTCATAAATTGGATATTTATTATTACGCTCTGGATCATACAAGAACATATTCTCTTCATACTTTTTCTTTTCAATGTCGAGATTACGGCCTTGATACTCAAAGTAGTTTCCTACTAATGAACGCTTTGATTGGAACATGCAAGTCATACCGTGAATTTGCACTTCAAGTTCCACTTCCGCATTTTCTTTTAATTCAACAATTTCATCTAAGCTAAGTTCACGAGCTAATACAGCGCGTTTCGCCCCTCTTTGCCCCCAATAGTTACAAGTAAACCAGTTTGTTGCTGTCGTTTCTGTATTCCAGTGCAACTTCATGTTTGGTGCAACTTCACGAACAGCCATTAATACCGCTGGATCTCCGAAAACAATTGCATCTACATTTATCTCATTTAAAAATGCAACGTATTCCGTTAATTCTTCTACTTTATCATTATGGAACATCGCATTCATTGCAACGTATACTTTCACACCATTTTCATGTGCAATGTTTACAGCTTGTTTCACATCTTCACGTGAAAAATCTCCTGCTAAACGTAAACCAAACTTTTGTTCACCGATCATTACTGCATCTGCTCCTGCTTTTGCAAGAGGTTCGATATCCGCCACTGCTCTAGGCGTTATTAACAATTCAGGTTTCTTCATACCTTTGTCACCCTTTCTTTTTACTTACAGCCACTCCATCACCAATCGGGAAAATCGTTGTATCATATCCTTCATGGTTCATAAGCCATTCATTGTACGTCTTAATACGACGAATCAAACCACGTGTACGTCTATTTTCAATTTTCTCTTTTGTCGTTACAAGCCCATGGTACATAACATTATCTGAAATAATAACGCCACCAGGATTTAATAACGGTTCATATAAGTCAAAAAAGCGACGGTATTGCCCTTTCGCTGCATCAATAAAAATAACATCAAATGTTCCATGCTCATTCACTTGTTCGCCTGTTTCTAAAGCATCACCGTAAATAACAGAAATGCGATCTGTTACTGGAGAACGTTCTATATATTCAAGTGCCTTTTCATATCGTTCACGATTGCGCTCTACTGTCACAATACGTGAATTTGGAATAGCTTCCATCATACGAATACTAGAATAACCGATTGCTGTTCCAAGTTCTAAAATGCTTTTCGGTCCAATTAAACGTAAAAATTGCAGCATAAATTCCATTCCAAGTCGATCCATAATCGGCACATGGTTTTCTGTTGCATACTCTTCCATTTCAAGAATTAATTTATCTTTTGGATCAATAAATGATAATAGGTACTCGTTAACTGCATCCTCCATAATTGGTCCTCCTTATTTACATGGAGAAGTGCCTCTATGACGCGTCAATCTTTGTCTTTTCACACATAGAATGCAATAAAAATACAAGCCAGCTTCACCCTTAGCTTGTACGTCCCGTTTTGATATTAAAAACGATTCTTCTGCCAGTTTTTAACCCGATATATTTTACCACAAAAAAGAGGGATGCGCGACCTTTTTCGCTACCCCTCCCCATTTCACTGTTTTTTCGTAATATATTTTTGCTTTAATGCATTATGTTCTTCTAATGTTTTCGCATAATACACTTCACCACTCGGTGCAGCTAAGAAATAATAATACTCTGTTTGCGCAGGCTCTAACGCCGCTTCCACTGAATGTTTCCCTGAGTTTGCAATCGGCCCAACTGGCAATCCTTTCACAACATACGTATTGTACGGTGAGTTTACTTTTAAATCCTCATATAATACGCGTTGTTTATGCTTTCCAAGCGCGTATAACACTGTCGGATCTGTTTGAAGTGGCATACCTTTTGCTAAACGATTATAGAAAACACTAGAGATCTTTTGACGATCTGTAAAGCCCGTTGCCTCTTCTTCAATAAGTGAAGACAATGTTAAAAGCTGATGAACATCCCAGTTCTTCGCTTTCATTTTCGCCTCGTTTTGAACAATGATTGCATTCGTTTTCTCAAGCATTGGAATTACGATTTCTTCTAACGTCGTATCCTTCTTATAGAACGAATACGTTGCAGGGTATAAATAACCTTCTAACGGGTATTTAATATTGCCGTCAAAGATTTTGTCCGTTAATAACTTCGGATACTTTTGCTGCATTTTTTGAACGAATGCTTTATCGTTTAATTGACGCACAACATCATCTTTATTCCACTTTAACTCTGTCGCAATTGCCTCTGCAATTTCGGTTACTTGTGCTCCTTCTTTTATCGTCACTTTATACAGAGCTGGACGATGTACATTACCAGATGACATTTGTTCCATGACATCTTTCGCACTCATGGAAGGATTCAACAAATATGTACCAGCTTGTAAATTTTTCGATTTAGCTTTTGCATAAAAACTAAAGACTGTACCGTTTTTCACAGCACCTTTTCCTTCTAAAATCTCACCAATTTTACTCGTAGATGAGCCCTTAGGAATCTCTACTTCAACCTCTTTTTTATTCCCGCTATCAACCGGTCCTAACGCCGATGAAATATACGCATAGACTGAACCACAAACTAAGAGCAGTGCAATAATCGAAAATAAAAAAATGCGTCTACGCTTCTTTTTCACTTGATTCTCTACCAAAACTCTTCCTCCTTATTCAATTGTAAACCGTATGTACATATTTCTATACAACACGATATAAAAACACAATAAATTTACTTATCTTCTTTAGATAGACATTTTACCCCGCATTAACGGGACGGTAAGACTCCCCTCAACAATCAGCTAGCGTAAAGAAGTTAAATGGGAGTCTAACTGCCGGTAAAAGCCCGATTGGTTCAACTAGTAATCATTGGGGGATAGCCCCCAATGATTACAGTTTCACTTTATTTTTTCTACAATCCGTCTCATTATACTACAAAGGGTTGCGCAGTTTCGACAAAAAATCATTCATTTTACATATGAAAACAAAAAAGATGGACTGTATGTCGTCCATCTTTTCAGTACTTATTATTCTGCTTCTTGCTCATCAGCAAGAGTGTTGAACATTTCTTGTACCATTTCCCACTCTTCTTCAGATTCGATTGGAAGTAAAGTTCCGCCCTCTTCTTCATTTTGCTCATAAGCCATTGCATCATAAATTTGGTCTCCATCTTCGTCTACTTCACCGATTGGAGAGAAGACTACGTATGATTTTTTGCCAAATTTTTCAGCATCAAAAGTGAAAACAATCTCACATAAATGTTCGTTACCTTTTTCGTCTACAATTGTAATTTGATTTTCTTCCATTTTGGTCACCTCTTATTTACTATCTAAAAATCCTTGTAAGATTACGACTGCAGCCATCTTATCGATTACTTGCTTTCGCTTCTTACGGCTTACATCAGCTGAAATGAGCAGACGTTCCGCTGCCATCGTCGACAAACGCTCGTCCCACATTACAACGTCTAATTGTAACAGCTCTCGTAGGTTTTCTGCAAATTGCTGGCACGCTTCACCACGAGGGCCAATTGTACCATTCATATTTTTAGGTAAACCTACTACTATTTTGTCCACACCATACTGTTTTACTAACTCAGAAATACGATCAAAACCAAATTGACCTCGCTCTTCGTTAATCTTGATTGTTTCTAGTCCTTGTGCTGTCCAGCCCATTTCGTCACTAATTGCAACTCCGACTGTTTTTGTACCTACATCTAAACCTAATATCCGCATAAACTACTCCTCACGATGATGTTTCAAGTAAGACTTCACAAGCTCTTCAATTATCTCATCACGTTCAAGCTTGCGAACGATGCTTCGTGCATCTTTATGGCGAGGTATGTATGCTGGGTCTCCACTTAATAAATAACCGACGATTTGGTTAATCGGATTATAGCCTTTTTCTTGAAGTGCATCATACACAGTTAAAAGTACATCATTTACATGGACACTCTGTTTTTCATCTTGAATGCTAAACTTCATTGTTTTATCAAAACCGTCCATTTCAAGCACCTCACTTGTAAGTAGTAAGTATAGGGAGAAGAACTTCTCCTCTCCCTACCATTGTACACTACTATCTCTTTATTTTGAAACAGATTTAACGTACTCTTGTACAAACGCTAAAGCTTCCTCAACTTGAGCTGGGTTTTTACCGCCTGCTTGAGCCATGTCAGGACGGCCACCACCGCCACCACCGCAGCGAGAAGCCACTTCTTTCACAAGCTTACCTGCATGGTAACCTTGGCTAATTAAATCTTTCGTTACGCCAGCTAAAATGTTTACTTTATCATCATTTACAGACGCTAATACAACAACTGCAGACTCTAATTTATTTTTTAGGTCATCCATCATTGTACGTAAGTTGTTCATATCTGCAACATTTACTTTCGCCGCTAATACGTTCACGCCATCAACTGTCATTACTGAATCAGTTAAGTTTCCAGCTTCGATATTGCTTAATTTCGCAGCAAGAGATTCATTTTCTTTTTGAAGTTGTTTCACTTCAGCAAATAAACCATCAACTCTTGTTAAAATATCTTTCGGATTTGTTTTCATTTTACCTGCTGCTTCTTTTAATAAACCTACTTGATCGTTCATTAATTCGTATGCAGACTTACCTGTTACTGCTTCAATACGACGAGTTCCTGCACCGATACCAGACTCAGCAACAATTTTGAAAATGCCGATAGAAGCTGTGTTATCAACGTGACAACCACCGCAAAGCTCTAAGCTGTAACCGCCAACTTGTACAACGCGCACCACATCTCCGTATTTTTCACCGAATAATGCCATTGCACCCATTTCTTTCGCTTCTTCGATTGCTTTTTGAGAAATCTCAACATCAATACTTTCCCAAATTTTTTCGTTTACAATACGCTCAATTTTTTCTAATTCGTCAGCTTGTACTTGGCCAAAGTGAGAGAAGTCAAAGCGTAAACGTTCAGAAGTTACAAGAGAACCAGCTTGGTTAACATGCATTCCAAGTACGTCTTTTAATGCTTGGTGCAGTAAGTGAGTTGCTGTATGGTTTTTCACAACGCTACTACGGTTCTTCGTATCAATAACAGCTTTTACAGCCGCATCTTTCGTTAATGTACCCTCTTCAACAACAACTTTGTGTAAGTTTTGGCCATTTGGCGCTTTTTGTACGTCTTTTACAAGAACTTTCACACCGTCAGCAAGAAGATAACCACGGTCAGCAATTTGTCCACCGCTCTCAGCGTAGAATGGCGTTACATCAAGCATTAACTGTCCTTCTTCACCAGCTTGTAAGCTATCTGTATACTCACCATTTTTCACAAGTGCTACAACGTTACTTTCTGTTGCAACTGTACCGTAGCCAACGAATTCGCTTGCTACTTTAACTTCACCAAGTACACCACCTTGAACTTGCATAGAATCAACGTCTTGACGAGCAGCACGTGCACGCTCACGTTGTTTTTCCATTTCAGCTTCAAAACCTTTATGGTCAACTGTCATACCAGCTTCTTCTGCATATTCTTCTGTTAATTCAATTGGGAAACCGTATGTGTCGTATAGACGGAACGCATCTACGCCAGAAATAACAGTTGTTTTTTCTTCTTTCGCTTTTGCAATTACTTCAGCTAAAATTGCTTCACCATCATGAAGCGTTTCATGGAAACGCTCTTCTTCGTTTTTCACAACTTTTGCGATGAAATCTTGCTTTTCAAGTACTTCTGGATAGAAGTCTTTCATTACTTCTCCAACAACCGGCACTAATTCAAACATGAATGGACGGTTGATGTTTAATTTCTTCGAATAACGAACAGCACGGCGTAATAAACGACGTAATACATAACCACGGCCTTCGTTAGATGGAAGAGCACCGTCACCAACAGCGAATGTTACTGTACGGATATGGTCGGCAATTACTTTAAACGCCATATCTTTTTCTAAGTCGCCATTACGATACTTCTCACCAGAAATTGATTCTGTTGCACCAATCATTGGCATAAATAGGTCTGTATCAAAGTTCGTAGGCACATCTTGAACGATAGATGTCATACGCTCTAGACCCATCCCTGTATCGATGTTTTTCTTAGGAAGTGGCGTATATGAACCGTCTGGATTATGGTTAAATTGAGAGAATACAAGGTTCCATACTTCTAAGTAACGCTCGTTTTCTCCGCCTGGATATAATTCTGGGTCACTAAAGTCATTACCGTAAGCTTCCCCGCGATCATAGAAAATCTCTGTATTCGGTCCACTTGGTCCTTCACCGATATCCCAGAAGTTTTCTTCTAAGCGGATGATGCGCTCTTTTGGAACACCCATTTTCTCATTCCAAATTGTGAATGCTTCTTCATCTTCTGGATGGATTGTAACTGATAGTAATTCTTTATCGAATCCGATCCATTTGTCGCTCGTTAAGAATTCCCAAGCCCAAGTAATTGCTTCTTCTTTGAAGTAATCACCGATTGAGAAGTTTCCTAACATTTCAAAGAATGTATGGTGACGAGCTGTTTTCCCTACGTTTTCAATATCGTTTGTACGAATTGATTTTTGAGCATTTGTAATACGTGGGTTCTGCGGAATTACGCGTCCATCAAAATATTTTTTTAATGTTGCTACACCACTGTTAATCCATAGAAGAGATGGATCCTCATGTGGAACTAGTGATGCACTAGGTTCTACTGCATGTCCTTTTTCTTGGAAAAAGTCTAAAAACATTTGACGAATTTGTGCGCCTGTTAGTTGTTTCATTGTATTTTCCTCCTTAAATATAAAAAACTCCCGCCCCTATAAAAGGGACGAGAGTTAACTCGCGATACCACCCTAATTATGAATTGATTATTATAACAATCAATTCATCACCTCATGGTGCCGTAACGTGGCAAGACGGCAGTGATTAGCTGCTCTCAGGATTAGCTTTCTGTTACCCTTCATTTAAAGCTTCTTTCAGCCAGTGGAAGCTTCTCTCTACAAATGGACTGTAACGTACTTGTTCCGTCATTGATTTAATGTATTATATGACTAAATATAATAGAATTCTCTTAAGTTTGTCAATGTAGTTAATCATTTATATTGTGTCAATTGCTTATTAACCATAATTATTCTACTATTCATTTTTAACAGCCTTTCGATATATTATGCATTTACTACTAAATAGGAATCTCTTCATAAAAAATATCCCTATACAAATTTCTAGATATTACATTATTTGTTATAATTAAATTATTAACAATAAAGAAGCGATTACAATGACAACTTTATTGAATCAAGCTAAAGCAATGTTAGCTACCGACGAAAAAATCCTTTTTTACGCAGCATGTTCATTAAATATATTTATATATCGTTCCGTCGCAAGGCCAGGCCTGTTAATCTTAACGAACAAAAGGCTCTTCTTTTATGGACCAGATGTAAGCAAGAACCCATTATTTGAGGAGTACTCTTTCGCAAAAATTTCTAATCTAAAAGAACAAAAACGACTTTTCAGCAATCAAATTGTATTTCTTTATGATACGGAATGGAAAAAAATAAAACATATTCAAACAAATGATGTTAGCTCCCTCGTTCAAAAAATAAACGAGCAACTCCCTAAATAAGCAAATGATTAGCCCTCTATTTCATAAATAGAGGGCTAATCATTTAAACATCTTCTTTTTTCCAAAGAGGCCTCACATGAACAATCACTGTACGAATGACTGCTAAAACAGGAACTGATATTAGCAATCCTACAATACCTGCTACTTCTCCTCCAACTAGTAATGCAAGCATAATAATAACAGGGTGCATACGAAGCGACTTACCAACGATGTAAGGAGATAAAATGTTACTTTCCAAAAATTGCAAAATAGCAATCGTAATCCCCGCCTTAATGAGTAAACTCGTTGATACCGTTGCAGCAATCATCAACGCCGGAATTGCCCCTAAAATAGGACCAAAGTACGGGATTATATCCGTTACCCCAATAATAATGCCGAGTAATAACGGATATTTCATACCGATAAACCAAAAAGAAAGAACAGATACTCCTCCTAATACTAAGCAAACAAATAACTGTCCTCGAATATAACTTCCAAGTGACTTATCAATTTCTTTCGCAAGCATTTGCCCCGTACCACGCCATTTACTCGGGACTAATTTCCAAAAGATATGATAAAACTCACCGTAATCTTTTAATATGTAAAATACAATGAATGGAATTAAGAAAATAATGAGTAACGAATCCAGTACACCACGAGCTGTGCTCATGACTTTATTTAAAAGCGCTTGAATCTTCGTTTCTACACCACCAAAAATTTGTTTCACCTTTTCATGAATAAATGATGGGAAATTCGCTGTTTGTTCCGTTACCCCATCCATCCAAGAATCGTACATTTTTGTAAACTGCGGAAATTGTTCATTAATCTCTTGCAACTGCTTAATAACAATTGGCGTTCCTTTATAAATTCCATAGCCAATCCCGCCGAAGAAAAGTACGTAAATGAGCAAAATGGCAAGTGTGCGAGGCATTCCTTCTTTATGGATTTTTTCAATTAAAGGATGCAATAAGTACGCAATGAAACACGCGATCAGAAACGGTGTAATTGCCACTTTAAATACAAAAATAATCGGTGCCCATAATGGCTTAATTTTCAAAAAGACAAGCAAACAAAGAAAAACGAGTAACAATAATCCTAAACGATATATCCAAATGATTTTAAGATTCTTCACACGAAAAACCTCCTCCACCTTTATTTTGAAAATAAATAGGTTAGGTTATGTGCAAAAGTTTTAAAATCTTTTTATACAGACCATACTGTTTTTTAAAGACGTACATATATTTAACATAATAAGGACAACCATCCCTGAAAATACAGAACGCCAAAATATAATCAGGAGGGCTAATTATGGTTTTATTTATGCTCGTATTATCAGCACTTTTTATGATTCTTGAATGGATTTGTATTGGGTTTGGTATTTGGAAAGGTTTCTTTATTCGTTCCTCGCGAAAAGAACGGGCGAAGCAATTATGGCATTATGGAATGCTTGGCGTTGGATGTTACGGTCTATCTTATCTCTTCTCAGAAATCGGACTTTTATATTTGCATACAAATGCATAAAAAACTCCCTTATCCTGAAGGGAGTTTTTCACTTTATCAAAATTATAAATAAGACTTAATCATCTTACGTGCTTTTTTCATATTGCGTTTAGAAAATACATCTTGCTTACGAGCATATTGATATGCTGCAGCCCCAACACCTAATGCGATTAATGAATTGCGTAGATTCAAAGTAAATCCCCCTTTTCGTTATCCGATCGTTCTTTCATTTTCATCAAATAAATCATCAAGAGAGCTTAATGAACCATCTTCCTCTACTTGATGCGTATGGATTTTCCCCTTTGAAACCGATAATTCGATATAACAACTCCAGCAGTAAAATTGGTTGACACCTATCTTTCCAATGTCTTTCCCTTTGCAATTTGGACAACTGAACATATGGCTTTCATCTCCTTACAGTCTCCCAGATTCTATTTGCCATTATGTCCAAACTGCATTCATTTATACATGCTAGAGCCTTTCAACGTTATACGTTTGAAAGTTTCACTATATAATTTCACCTTATTACATAAAATCATACGGTGAAATGTTTTCCACGTCCATTTCTTCACCATTAACCGTCACCATCTGTACCTCTCCTTGTGATTCTTGCAATCGACCAGCTAAAGTCGTTTGACGCATTGCATCATCAAGGCGATTTACACCAGATTGAAAAGCTGCTTCTTCTCCGCAAATGATAAGAAATTTTTTGCTTCTTGTAATACCTGTATAAATTAAATTACGACGTAACATACGATAGTAGCTCTTTACAATCGGCATAATAACAATTGGAAATTCACTACCTTGTGATTTATGAATCGAACAGCAATACGCATGTGTAATTTGGTTCAAATCAGGTTTTGTATACGTTACTTCAATTCCATCAAATGAAACGATAATCATATCTTGTTGCTCGACATTTTCTTTCGCATAAAACACCGAAACAATTTCTCCAATATCACCATTAAACACTTGGCTTTCCGGCTGATTGACTAGTTGAAGTACTTTATCACCCCTCCGGTATACAACGTCACCGTAGGCAATTTCTTTACTCTTTTCTCTTTTCGGGTTAAACACTTCTTGTAGAGCTTCATTTAACACATTAATACCTGCTGGTCCGCGGTACATGGGTGCCAATACTTGTACATCTCTTGCGCTAAACCCTTTCGTCTTCGCGTTTTCACATACTTTTTTTACAACTTCAACAATTTGAGCCCCTGCACAGCTAATAAATGAACGATCTTTTTTATTTTGCGCTAAATCTGGTGGGAGCGTCCCATCTTTTATCGCATGGGCTAGCTGAATAACAGACGAACCTTCTGCCTGACGATAAATTTCTGTAAGTTTTACCGTCGGGATGGCACCTGCATTTAATAAATCTTTTAACACTTGTCCAGGTCCTACAGATGGTAATTGGTCTTCATCACCTACAACGATTACCTGAATATTCGTCGGCAAGGATTTAAACAATTGATTTGCCAGCCAAATATCTACCATCGAAAACTCATCAATAATAAGAAGCTTTCCTTGAACCGGATCAGTTTCATTGCGCTGGAAAGACCCTTCTGGCGTCCAACCAAGCAAGCGATGAATTGTGCAAGCTGGAAGTCCTGTTGATTCACTCATTCGCTTCGCTGCTCTTCCTGTTGGAGCCGTTAATAGTATTGGAAATGGGTTGTCATCACTATATTCATTTAGATTTAATGATAATCCGTGAAGTGACGCATACATTTCAACAATTCCTTTAATAACTGTTGTTTTCCCTGTTCCTGGTCCACCTGTTAATAGCATCATCGGCTTATGAAGGGCAGTTTGAACTGCTTCTTGCTGAAGTGGTGCATACTGTACCTTCAGCTGCTCTTCAATTTGCCCTAATGTCTTTAATACTTCCGCTTCAGGGAATGAAGGAGTTTCTTCTTGATTCATAAGACGACGAATTGATTTTACAACGCCCTTTTCAGAGTAGAATAACGAAGCCAAATACACTCGCTCTTCTTCTATAATGACTTTCCCTTCACCTTGCATCATTTCAACGCAGCCTACAATGTCTTCCTCAGTCACTCTGCCTTCTTGATTATTTAAAAGTGACATCGTTTCTCTTACAAGCTGACCTTTCTCCATATACACGTGACCAAATTGCAATGAAACATTCTCTAATGTATAAAAACACCCCGCACGTACACGATCGTCGTGATTACCCGATATACCTAATGCACGTCCTATATCATCTGCTCTTCCAAATCCAATTCCGTCCACTTCTTCAATAAGCTGATATGGATTATTACGAATCACTTCTAATGTCATCTCTTTGTATTGCTGATAAATTTTAATAGAAAGCTTCGTCCCAAAACCATAACCATTTAAAAAACTCATAACTTTTTCAAGCCCTTGATGCTCAATAATCGTCTCATATATTTCCTGTGCTTTTTGCTTATTTACAACACCATTTAGCGCATCAGGATCATCCATAATTTTAGAAATAGCATGTTCACCAAGATGATCTACAATTTTTTCAGCTGTACGCTTTCCAATCCCTTTAAATAAATCGCTCGCTAAATATTGCACCATACCTGCTTTTGTTTGCGGCAATTCTTTCTTAAACGTTTCAACTAAATATTGTTTCCCATACTTTGGGTGATCTTTAAAATGACCTGTTAATGTAAACACTTCATCTTCATGCATACGGGGAAAATGACCATTTATCATCACTTTTTTTTCGTCGTATGTTTCATTTGTTTCAATGATTTTCATACTAACAACGGAATAGAGGTTTTCTTCGTTGTGGAAAATGGTATGAAGAACTTGCGCTTTTATAAATTTTTTCTCTTCCTCAAACAAATCCATTGCATGTTGATTTCCCATCTTTCCTCTCCTTTCCGAGTTCTTTTCACTTTAATGAGCAGTACATCCCCCACCTCTTTCATACTATTTAGATGAGGGGTAACTGCGCATTAAACTATAATTTCACTTTATTCAGCTTCTTGCTCTAATAAACGAACGCCATTACCAGCTAAAAAGTGCTCTGGCTGAATTTCAGTTGCTTTCTTAAATAAAGCAAGAGCTTTCTCATTATTTTCTTCAAATACGTACGCAACACCTAAATTATAATACGCATCTGCATGCTCTTCATCCATTTCTAATACCTTTTCAAAATAAGGTTTTGCCTCTTGAATATGTTCTAGTCGTGCGAAGCAAAGTCCGCATTGGAAAACAGCTTCTACATCACTTTCATCTAATTCAGTTGCTCTTTGTAAAAATGGCAGTGCAAGACGATCATTTCCAAGTTGCACGTTTGTGATACCTAACATAAACGTTACATCAGCTGATTGTAATCCAGCTTGCATTGCTTGTTCAAATACAGCCTTTGCCTCTGCAAATTGCTCTTGGCCGTAATATACATTTCCTAAGCCATAATAGGCAGCCGCAGATTTATCATCTAATTCTAATGCACGTTTGTAAAATAAAATTGCTCGCTCACTATCACCTAATACATCTAATAAATTCGCAAAGTTAATGTATCCTAGCGAATCTTTCGGATTTTCTTCGATTGCTTCCGTAAAATTTTTGGCTGCTTCTTCCCAGTTTCCTTCTTGCATATATTGAATACCTGTTTCAAGTTTGTTTGACATGTCCTTCACCTCTACAACAAATTATAACAAAGAATGTATTTTTCAAGCGAACGAAAATTCGCTTTATGTAAAAGAAACCTCTAACCGCTAATCGGCAGAGGCTTCTCATTTTATCCTAAATAATCTAATTTCTTACCACTATGATATACTTCATCAATTGTAGCGCCGCCTAAGCACTCATCTCCATCATAGAAAACAACTGCTTGGCCTGGCGTAATCGCACGAATTGGCTCGTCACAAAGAATACGAACTGTATTTTCATCAACGATTTGAACCGTTACTTTATTGTCTGCTTGACGATAACGGAATTTCGCTGTGCATTTAAATTCTGTTTCTTTTGCTTTGTTACTTACCCATCCTACATTCGTAGCAATAACTTCATCGCCATATAAAAGTTCGTTATGGAATCCTTGATCAACATATAAAATGTTGTCTTTTAAGTTCTTCCCAACAGCGAACCATGGATCACCGTTACCACCAATACCAAGGCCATGACGTTGTCCAATTGTATAGTACATTAAACCGTCATGTTTTCCTTTCACTTCACCAGATAATGTTTGCATTACACCTGGCTGAGCTGGCAAATAGTTACTTAAGAAATCTTTAAAGTTACGCTCACCAATGAAGCAAATACCAGTACTATCTTTCTTCGCTGCTGTCGCTAAACCAGCTGCTGTCGCCATTTCGCGAATTTGCGGTTTCTTTAATTCACCTAGCGGGAACATTGTTTTTGATAATTGTTCTTGGCTTAATTGATTTAAGAAATATGTTTGGTCTTTATTGTCATCAACGCCGCGAAGCATTTTATATTCGCCGTCCATATAAGCAACGCGTGCGTAATGACCTGTCGCTACATAATCAGCGCCAAGTGCAATTGCATGCTCTAAAAATGCTTTAAATTTAATTTCTTTGTTACACATTACATCTGGGTTTGGTGTACGACCAGCTCGGTACTCATCTAAGAAGTACGTAAATACTTTGTCCCAGTATTGTTTTTCAAAGTTTACTGCATAATACGGAATACCGATTTGGTTACACACTTCAATTACGTCATTGTAATCTTCAGTCGCTGTGCAGACACCATTCTCATCTGTATCATCCCAGTTTTTCATAAAAATTCCGATTACATCATAACCTTGCTCTTTTAATAAAAGTGCCGCTACAGATGAATCGACGCCACCGGACATCCCGATGACAACGCGTGTTTCGTGAGGTAGTTTGTTCATCATGTCACCTCCCATACTAATTTTGTGTTAATCGTTTCACGATTTTCACTGTTTCGTACGCCGCTTTTTCAATTTGCTCTTTCGTATTTCCAAGTCCGAAACTAAAGCGTACGGATGAACGTATTTGATCGGAGTCTTTTCCGAACATCGCTACTAATACATGTGATGGATCAATCGAACCAGCTGTACAAGCAGAACCACTTGATACTGCAATGCCAGCTAAGTCTAAGTTTACAAGAAACGGTTCAATATTCATTCCTGTAAAACTTATATTCAACACATGTGGTAAGCGATATTCCAAATTTCCGTTTACCTCGAAAGTAATGCCTTCATTTTTGAAGACAGATACCATTATATCTTTAAACTCTTCATATTGGGCATTTTTTTGCTCACGATTTTTTGCAGCTAGCAAAATCGCTTGCTGCAGTCCAGCGATACTAGGTACATTTTCAGTACCAGCACGGCGTTTTCTTTCTTGCTCTCCGCCTATTAATAACGGTTCAAATTTCACATTTGCACCAGCATATAGGAACCCGACACCTTTTGGTCCGTTAATTTTATGAGCTGATATTGATAGTAAATCAATGCCAAACTCTTTCACATCAATTTCTACTAAACCGTAAGCTTGTACTGCATCTGTATGAAAATAAGCTTGATGTTCTTTTAACAGCTTACCTATTTCCGCAATTGGTTGCATTGTCCCTACTTCATTATTCCCAAACATAACAGATACGAGAATTGTCTCATCCGTTAATGCCTTTTGTATGTCAGAAACTTGAACACGGCCTGTTTCATCAACAGGTAAATACGTCACTTCAAATCCTTCACGCTCTAGCAATTCACACGTATGCAAAATCGCATGATGTTCAATTTGCGTTGTAATAATGTGGTTACCTTTATGACGGTTCGCACGCGCTACACCTATAAGCGCTAAATTATCAGCTTCCGTACCACCGCTCGTAAATATAATTTCATTCGGACTCGCGTGAATGCTACGTGCACACACACGTCTCGCCTCATCTACTGCATGGCGCGTTTGACGCCCATAAAAGTGAATACTAGACGGGTTTCCAAATGTTTCTGTCATATATGGAATCATCTTTTCGACCACTTCTGGGTGAGTCGGAGATGTCGCAGCATGATCTAAGTAAATGCGTTCCATTAAATCTCCTTCTTTCCAAATCGTTTCACAAGGAATTAAATGTAAAACATATAGCCCCCGTGATTTTCTTCCTCATAACGTACTAGGTCTTCTAAAGTTGTACTATCTAACACTTCTTGCACCGCATCACGAACACGCATCCATAATTGGCGTTGTGCTGGTTCTTCTTCCTCTATCATTTCTACAACACTAATCGGACCCTCTAATACACGGATTACATCCCCAGCTGTAATGTTAGCAGGCTGATCTGATAATACATATCCACCATATGCACCACGCGTACTCTTTACAAGACGAGCATTACGAAGTGGTGAAATTAATTGCTCTAAGTAATGTTCTGATAAGTCATGTGCTTGTGCGATTGATTTTAATGAAATCGGACCTTCACCAAACTTTTTTGCAAGATCGATCATAATTGTTAAGCCGTAGCGGCCTTTTGTTGAAATCTTCATCTATTTTGCACCTCTTTTCAAATTTTCACTTCTATTGGTTATATCTTATTTATAAAAGAACACAATTTAAAATCCTATGAAATTATAGCATAATATAGTATTATAAGAAATTTCAACTTGTGTATCAAAATGATAACATAAAATCACATTGAAAAACTCGGAAATTATTACAATTGAAAGAAAAATGAAAATATTCATATTCATTTTTCCCACAAAGCAACATCTTATTTCAAATTTCATTAAAAAAAATGATACGATAGAGTGAGATTATACATTAAGGGAGAAGGTCAAAATGAAACAACCACTCGCACATCGAATGCGCCCTACGAATATTCAAGAAATTATCGGACAACAACATTTAGTTGGTGAAGGAAAGATTTTATGGCGAATGGTCCAAGCGAATCATTTTCAATCTATGATTTTATACGGTCCTCCAGGCACAGGAAAAACATCGATTGCTAGTGCAATTGCAGGAAGTACCGGAACCCCGTTTCGCCTATTAAACGCTGTTACTCACAATAAAAAAGATATGGAAGTTGTCGTACAAGAAGCGAAGATGCATCGACACCTCGTTTTAATTTTAGATGAAGTTCACCGTCTAGATAAAGCAAAGCAAGACTTTTTATTACCTCATTTAGAAAGTGGACTTCTTACTTTAATTGGTGCAACGACAAGCAATCCGTTTCATGCGATAAACTCCGCTATTCGAAGCAGGTGTCAAATTTTCGAATTACACGCACTAACAGAAGATGATATTTTAATTGGGTTAAAAAGAGCTTTAGAAGATAAAGAAAAAGGACTTGGGGAATATGCTGTAACGGTAACAGATGAAGCAATGTATCACTTTGCAAACGCCTCTGGTGGTGATATGCGTTCCGCTTATAACGCACTTGAACTTGCTGTATTATCTAGCTTCACTACAGACGATCGAGCGGCTGAAATCACACTCGAGATTGCAGAAGAATGCCTACAAAAAAAGAGCTTCGTTCACGACAAAGGCGGAGATGCTCATTATGACGTATTATCAGCATTTCAAAAATCAGTGCGCGGAAGTGATGTAAATGCAGCGCTCCATTATTTAGCACGCCTTATTGAAGCAGGTGATTTACAAAGTATTGGTAGACGCCTTCTTATTATGGCTTATGAAGATATTGGACTTGCTAGCCCACAAGCTGGACCGCGTACACTAGCCGCAATTGAATCAGCTGAACGAGTTGGATTCCCAGAGGCACGTATACCACTTGCAAATGCGGTTATCGAGCTTTGCCTATCACCAAAATCAAATTCAGCTTATAAAGCACTTGATGCCGCATTACACGATTTACGTAACGGTCAAACAGGTGATATTCCAAGTCATTTAAAAGATAGTCACTATAAAGGTGCCGAATCACTCGGAAGAGGCATTGGATACTTATATCCACACGACCATCCAAATGGCTGGGTACAACAACAATACTTGCCTGATAAAATAAAAAACAAGCAATATTATAAACCGAAAACGACAGGGAAATTTGAACAAGCACTTTCTACTGTTTATGAAAGATTACAAAGTTCGAATAAAACGAAAAATAAAGGGTAACATAAACGAAAACGTCACCATTACGGAGGCTTCGCTTATGAAAACACGTCAAGATGCATGGACAAGAGAAGACGATCTCCTTTTAGCAGAAACTGTTTTACGACATATTCGCAGCGGAAGTACACAAATAAAAGCGTTCGATGAAGTTGGCGATACATTAAACCGTACTTCCGCAGCTTGCGGATTTAGATGGAACGCTGAAGTCAGACCGAATTACGAAGATGCGGTGCAGATTGCAAAAAAACAACGTAAAGAATTAAAACGTTCTGAAGCTAAAATAGAAAAAGAGCAGTTTACACAAACTCGGCAGCTCGTAATCGACGCTGAGTTTTCAGAAGATATTACGCCAAGTAAACAGGAACTTACAATGCAAAATGTCATCTCATTTTTGCAAAACATGGAACATAGTAACCCTTCAATCGCAAAGTTGCAAACTGAAAATGGTGTATTACAAGATCAGCTCACTTCCCTACAAAAAACGAATAATGAACTTGAAGCAAAATTAGCGGTACTCACAAAAAAACAACAAGCAATCGAAGAAGATTACGCAATGCTTGTTAGAATTATGGACCGTGCTCGAAAACTTGTTTCAGTTGAAGAGCAAGAGGAACAGATTGCTCCAATCTTCAAGACTGATCAAAACGGAAACTTAGATATTATATATTCCGCAGAGAATTAAAAAACAGGGGTGTCACTTTTTGACTAAGTGACATCCCTGTTTTTTTTGATTCACAATTCAACAGTAAATGAAATTATATTAACGGTTTTTCGAATATATCTATCACAACTTAAAATATATCAACAATTCGACAAGGAATATCGATTTAACGACAAAGATTAACAATAATAAACCTCTCGAAAAAATTGGATATTTTTTACTTAAATATTATTGTAAATATATACGCTTGAAGGGAGATGGTTGCTATTTCATTAATAGTATTCAAAATAACACTCGGTGTTCTAGTCCTAGCGTTAGGTCTTTTTACAATTCATAGTTTAAAAAAGACCTCTGCCTACAAATCAGACAAATACGATTATTCTTTATTAGGATTACTTACATTTGAATTATTAGTATTGCAAATATCAACAATTCTTTAAAACATAAAAAAGCATATATCCGAAATGAATATATGCTTTCCTTTTATTCTTGCCCTACACGCTTCACTTCTACGTTTTTAATACGCTCACGTACAACGTGACTTGCCATAATTAAGCCTGCCACAGATGGTACAAATGCATTTGAAGAAGGCGGTAATTTCGCTTTACGAATTTTTGCATTTTCGTCTGGTACGATTTCTTTACGTACTTCTTCACGAATTACGATTGGGTTTTCGTCAGAGAAGACAACTTTTACACCTTTTTTAATACCCTCTTTACGAAGCTTCGTACGAATTACTTTCGCAATTGGATCTGTATGTGTTTTAGAAATGTCCGCAATACGGAAACGAGTTGGGTCCATTTTATTTGCAGCACCCATACATGAGATAATTTTAATTTTACGACGTAAACATTGTTTAATTAAATGAATTTTAAACGTAATCGTATCAGATGCATCCACTACGAAATCCAAGCCGTGTTTGAAGAACTCTTCATATGTTTCATCTGTATAAAACATCTCTAATCCAATTACTTCACACTCTGGATTGATGTCTGCAATACGCTCTTTCATTAATTCTACTTTTGAACGCCCTACAGTAGATACTAAAGCGTGAATTTGACGGTTTACGTTTGTAATATCTACAACATCTTTATCAACTAATACAAGACGTCCTACGCCAGAACGTGCTAACGCTTCTGCCGAAAATGACCCTACGCCGCCAATTCCTAAAATACCGACTGTACTATTTTTTAATATTTCAAGGCCTTCTTTTCCAAAGGCTAATTCATTACGTGAAAATTGATGTAACATTCAGCTCTACACTCCTATTACAAAAATGGTCTACCATGTATTCTAGCGTTTTTCCGACTATTTGTATAGAAAAAGTTATAGAATTCCTAAAAATACATATTTCAAGAAGGAAAACATAGTGTAAACTGTGCTTTCACTTCTTCTCTCAATCATCCATTAAAAAAGTCTAGATGGTATTAGTATAACCATCTAGACCCTATTTTTACTTCTCTTACTTCTCTTCTTTCACGTTCAACTTCAAGTTCAGTTCTTCAAGCTGTGCTTCTGCAACTGGGCTTGGAGCTTCTGTTAATAAGCAGCTTGCGCTTGCTGTTTTCGGGAATGCAATTGTATCACGAAGGTTCGTACGACCTGCAAGTAACATAACAAGACGGTCTAAACCTAATGCAATTCCGCCGTGTGGTGGTGTACCGTATTCGAATGCTTCTAATAAGAATCCGAATTGCTCTTGTGCTTCTTCTTGTGAGAATCCAAGTGCTTTGAACATTTTTTCTTGTACGTCACGCTCGTAAATACGAAGTGATCCACCACCAAGCTCATAACCGTTTAATACAAGGTCATATGCTTGTGCGCGTGCTTTTTCTGGTGCTGTTTCTAATAGCTCAACATCTTCACGGAATGGCATTGTGAATGGGTGGTGAGCTGCGAAGTAACGATCTGCATCTTCATCGTACTCAAGAAGTGGCCAATCAGTTACCCATAGGAAGTTAAATTTACTTTCGTCAATTAACTCAAGCTCTTTACCTAAGCGTAAACGAAGTGCACCTAAGCTATCTGCCACAACGCTCTTCTTATCTGCTACGAATAGTAATAAGTCGCCAGCATTAGCTTCTAATGTACTCATTAACACATTTGCATCTTCTTCACCGAAGAACTTTGCAATCGGTCCTTTTAGGCCGTCTTCTTCAACTTTCAGCCAAGCTAGACCTTTTGCACCATATACTTTTACAAATTCAGTTAATGCATCGATGTCTTTACGAGAGTATTTGCTCGCAGCACCTTTTGCATTAATTGCTTTTACTTGTCCGCCGTTTTCTACAGCACTTGTAAATACTTTGAAACCACAACCTGCTGCAAATTCAGATAGGTCTGTTAGTTCCATTTCAAAGCGTGTATCTGGCTTATCAGAACCGTATCGAGCCATTGCATCAGCATATTTCATACGAGGGAATGGTGCACTAACTTCTACACCTTTCGCATCTTTCATGACTTTCGTCATCATACGCTCCATCATTTCTAAAATTTCATCTTGTGTTAAGAATGATGCCTCGATATCGATTTGTGTAAATTCTGGTTGACGATCCGCACGTAAATCTTCGTCACGGAAACAACGTGCTACTTGATAGTAACGCTCAAATCCGCCGACCATAAGAAGCTGTTTAAATAACTGCGGAGACTGCGGTAATGCATAGAATTCACCATCATGCACACGGCTTGGTACTAAATAGTCACGAGCTCCTTCTGGTGTGCTCTTCGTTAAAATTGGTGTTTCAACTTCTAAGAATTCTTCTGTATCTAAGAAGTTACGAATTGTTTTTGTTACGTCGTGACGCATTTTAAATGTGTTGAACATTACAGGACGACGTAAGTCTAAGTAACGATATTTTAAACGCACATCTTCTGATGCATCTGTGTCATCAGAAATAATAATTGGCGTTGTTTTCGCTGCATTTAATACGTTTACTTTCGTTGCTTGTACTTCAATACGACCAGTTGCCATATTGTCATTAATGGCACCTTCGCCACGTTCAACAACTGTACCTTCTACGTGTAATACGTATTCGCTACGAATTGTTTCTGCTACTTCTAGCGCTTCTTTTGATGTTTCTGGGTTAAATACAACTTGTACGATACCTGTACGGTCACGTAAGTCGATAAAGATTAATCCGCCTAAGTCACGACGTTTTTGTACCCAACCTTTTAATTGAACTGTTTGTCCAACAGCGTCTACCGTTACTTTTCCACATGCATGTGTTCTTTCAGCCACTGTAAGTTCCCCCTATATTAATTTCTCTGCTACGTATGAAGCGAATACATCTAACGCTACTTCTTCTTGTCCGCCTGTTTCCATATCTTTCAAGTTAATGATGCCTTTATCTAGCTCATCTTCTCCTAATACAGCTACATATTTCGCATTTAAACGATCCGCTGATTTAAATTGTGCTTTCATTTTGCGATCTAAATAATCTTTTTCAACTGACAATCCAGCTTTACGAAGATCAAACGCAACTTTCGCAGCATGGTCTTTCGCTTTTTCACCAAGCGCTACAACGTAACAATCGATACTATGTTCAATTGGCAATTCAATGTTTTCAGCTTTCAGCGCCATAATTAAACGTTCAATACTCATCGCAAAACCGATACCAGGCATTTCCGGTCCACCGATTTCTTGTACAAGTCCGTTATATCGACCACCGCCACTTAATGTTGTGATAGCACCGAAACCTTCTGCCTCACTCATAATTTCAAAAACAGTGTGTTGATAGTAGTCTAAACCACGTACTAAGTTCGGATCTTTTTCAAATGGAACATCCATCATCGTTAATAGCTCTTGAACTTTGTCGTAGTATACTGCTGAATCTTCGTTTAAGTATTCTGTAATAGATGGTGCTGTACTCATTAGTTCATGATTACGGTCCTTCTTACAGTCTAAAATACGAAGAGGATTTTTTTCTAAGCGAGATTGGCAATCAGAGCAGAATTCTCCGATGCGCGGCTCAAAGTGTGCAATTAATGCATCGCGGTGCGCTTGACGGCTCGCTGCATCACCTAAGCTGTTTAATACAACTTTAATATTTTTTAAGCCCATGCCGCGGTAAAACTCTACAGCAAGTGCAATTACTTCTGCATCAATTGCAGGATCGTTACTACCGATTGCTTCAATACCGAATTGCACGAATTGACGATAGCGACCTGCTTGTGGTCTTTCATAACGGAACATTTGACCGATATAGTATAATTTCGTTGGTTGTGTTGCATCACCGAACATTTTGTTTTCAACGTAAGAACGTACAACAGGTGCAGTACCTTCTGGACGTAATGTTAAACTACGCTCTCCACGGTCTTGGAATGAGTACATTTCTTTTTGTACGATATCTGTCGTATCACCAACACCACGTAAAAATAGCTCTGTGTGTTCAAAAATTGGTGTACGAATTTCTTTATAATTGTAACGACGGCAAATTTCGCGCGCTTGCCCTTCGATATACTGCCATAACTCTACACTACCTGGAAGAATATCTTGCGTTCCGCGTGGGATTTGAATAGACATATTCAGTTCCTCCTCAAATTGTTTTAATCTTAATAAAAATAAAAAAACTCCCGCCTCTACTGTTTGAACAGTAGGGACGAGAGTATTATACCCGTGGTGCCACCCTAATTGAAGCACGTATGCTTCCACTTTTTTAATAACGCTTAAATGTGCGTTCATCTCTACTAGGCGTATAAGCCTTTCAAGTTGAAACCTACAGAGTGTCATTCAATCAGTCATCATGTAGAAATGTTTTCAGCCTAGGACATTTCTTCTCTTTCCATGTGTATCTCATTTACTCTTCTCTATCAACGGCTATATTCATATGTAAATATAAAATTACTATACGTTTGTTGAGTAGGATTGTCAAGTGCTCTAAGAGCGCTCAATTTGCTTCTTTAGGCGCTTTACATCTTGCAGTGAAATTCCGAACTCTGAAGCAAGCTCCATTGAAGTATTGTTTTGCTCTTTTGAAATAAAATCATGAAAATTCACGTTAAACAGTTGATTTGCACCATTTGTAACAGAATGCCCTTTTTCATTCATACGCATACGTATATCCCTCACATTCAATATGGATGTTTTACTTGTTATTGTTCCATATTGATGAAAGAGTTATACATAACTGAAAACAGCTATTGATTCCAAATAAACATAAGAATGCGATTAACAATAATAACAGTAGCCAATCCACTCGCAAGTAAAGGGTGCTTTAAATGATATAACGCTGCAACACCTACTCCAAAAACGCTAATTTCTAACAATACATGCAATATACCACGCACTTCCCACTCTGCGTGTGGAGCTCCAAATAACCCCCCTATGACAGCAACAACAATCGGAAGAATAATAGCCAGTATAATTTTCACAACAGGTATTTCTCCTATTCGAAACCCCCAGTACCCAACAATCCCAAGAACTCATAACTCTAGCATAAAACGCAAAGCTATATTGAATTCTTGAAGCATGCTACACCTTCTTTTTCTTTTATTCCCCTTCACAATCATCCTATGTTAAAGTGAAATTTTAATCAATGGGGGTTTTGTCCATCCCCCACTGATTATTAGCCTTCACCAATCGGACTTTTACGGGCAGCCCACAAATAGCGGGATAAATGAACAAAACATACAATAATGTATAAAAAAGAGAGGGTCATATAACCCTCTCTTTTTTAACAATACTATTTACTTTCCACAATTAAGGTCACCGGACCATCATTGATTAAAGAAACGTCCATCATTGCTCCGAACTTCCCTGTTTCTACATGTAATCCTTGTTTACGAACCTCTTCGTTAAAGAAATCATATAAACGCTCTGCATAGTCAGGTTTCGCAGCATCCATAAAGTTTGGACGTCTCCCTTTACGGCAATCTCCGTATAATGTAAATTGCGAAATAGATAGAACTTGTCCTTCTACATCAAGTACAGAGTGGTTCATCTTTCCGCTCTCATCTTCAAAAATGCGTAGGTTTGCAATTTTTTCTGCAATATAAGTTGCATCTTTTTCTGTATCTTCATGCGTAATGCCCACTAGTAATGTTAAGCCGAATGGAATTTGTCCTACAATCTCACCATCTACTGTGACAGACGCTTCCTTTGATCGTTGTAAAACAACTCTCATCTTTTCTACACTCCCTATTAATGCATCATGCGTCGTACTGCATAAATTTCTGGAACACGTTTAATGCGCTCTACTACTTTTTTCAAGTGCTGTAAGTTTCGAATAGAAATCGACATGTTAATCGTTGCCATCTTATTACGATCACTTCTACCAGAAACAGCTGAGATATACGTTTTCGTTTCTGTAACAGCTTGCAATACTTCATTCAATAAACCACGGCGATCATAGCCTGAAATTTCAATATCAACATTGTATTCAATTTCTTTTTCAGGGCTACCTTCCCACTCTACTTCTAGTAAACGCTCTACAGCTTCTTCTGTATGCACATTGACACAATCACGACGATGAATCGATACACCTCGGCCTTTCGTAATATACCCAACGATATCATCACCCGGAACTGGGTTACAGCATTTTGATAAACGAATTAGTAAATTATCAGCACCGCTTACCTTTACACCAGAATCCCATTTTCGAATTTTCATCGGTTTACGAACTTCTTTAACTTCAACGATGTCTTCTTCTTCACGTTGTTTACGGAACTTGTCCGTTAGTCGCGTAACAATTTGCGCCGCTGTAATTCCGTTATATCCAACTGCTGCAAACATATCTTCTTCATTTGCAAAGTTAAACTTCTCAGCAACACGTTTTAAATTGTCAGGAGCTAACACTTCTTTCATCTCATACTCTAGACCACGTACTTCTTTTTCAACAAGTTCACGGCCTTTTTCAATATTTTCGTCTCTACGCTGTTTCTTAAAGAATTGACGTATTTTATTTTTCGCATGAGATGTTTGAGCAAGTTTCACCCAATCTTGGCTTGGGCCATACGAATGTTTCGATGTTAAAATTTCAATGATGTCACCCGTTTTTAATTTATAATCAAGGGTTACCATTTTTCCATTTACTTTTGCACCAATTGTTTTATTCCCGATCTCTGAATGGACACGATAAGAAAAGTCAATTGGAACAGATCCAAGTGGTAATTCCATTACATCGCCTTTCGGTGTGAAGACGAATACCATGTCAGAGAATAAATCAATTTTTAATGACTCCATAAACTCTTCTGCATTAGAAGCTTCATTTTGCCATTCTAATATTTGACGGAACCACGTTAGTTTCTTCTCTAATGTACCTGTTGTTTCTGCTGTCTTTCCTTCTTTATACGCCCAATGTGCCGCGATACCGAATTCTGCAATTTCGTGCATTTCTTTCGTACGAATTTGCACTTCTAGCGGATCACCTTTCGGTCCAATTACAGTCGTATGAAGAGATTGATATAAATTTGCTTTCGGCATTGCAATATAATCTTTAAAACGACCTGGCATTGGTTTCCAGCACGTATGAATAATTCCAAGCACCGCATAGCAATCTTTAATACTATTCACAACGACACGTACGGCTAGTAAATCGTAAATTTCATTGAATTGTTTATTTTGCAATGCCATTTTACGATAAATACTGTAAATATGTTTTGGTCTTCCAGAAATCTCAGGTTGAATTGAAACCTCTTTTAATTTCTCGCGAATACCAGTCATTACTTCGTCTAAATATTCTTCACGCTCTGCACGTTTACGCTTCATTAAATTCACAATACGATAATATTGCTGCGGGTTTAAATAGCGAAGTGACGTATCCTCTAGCTCCCATTTAATAGTACTAATTCCGAGTCTATGTGCTAAAGGTGCAAAGATTTCTAACGTTTCATTTGCAATGCGTCGCTGCTTCTCTTGAGGCAAATGTTTCAATGTACGCATATTATGAAGACGATCAGCTAGTTTAATTAAAATAACTCGAATATCTTGAGCCATTGCGATAAACATTTTGCGATGGTTTTCTGCTTGTTGTTGCTCATGAGATTTATATTTAATCTTTCCGAGCTTTGTAACACCATCGACAAGCATAGCGATTTCTTTATTAAATTCCCGTTCAATATCTTCTAATGTAATTTCTGTATCTTCCACTACATCATGCAAGAAACCTGCCGATACTGTAGCCGGATCCATGTGTAAATCAACTAAAATACCTGCAACTTGAATTGGGTGAATAATATATGGTTCACCCGATTTTCTATATTGTTCGCTATGCGCATCACGTGCATATTCATAGGCACGTGCCACTAGCTCAATATCTTCATCCGCTAAATATTGACTTGCTTTCTCGAGTACCTGTTCAGCTGTTAGTACTTGCTCATTTGCCATCGAATCACCTTTTATTGAAAATTGACTTTATCTTTATTAAATAGAATAAATTATATTCTATCATTATAACCCAATGATTGTGAATTGTGAAAAGGAAAAGATTTTACTGACATTTCACCATAATTTTTTGTTCAATTATACAAAAGTACCCGATCCTCTCCAAGAGATTCACGGGTACTTTTTATCACCGTAGTTTTACTATATAGTGATTAGTATTTTTCTAATACTAATACATCGTAACCATCTAACATTTTACGACCATCTAAGTAAGTAAGCTCTACTAAGAATGCAATTCCTGCTACAACTCCGCCAAGTTCTTCAACTAGCTTAATTGTTGCTTCAATTGTTCCGCCTGTAGCTAATAGATCATCTGTAATTAATACGCGTTGACCCGGTTTAATTGCATCTTTATGGATTGTTAAAACATCTGTACCATATTCTTTGCCGTAGTCAACTGTAATTACTTCACGTGGTAATTTTCCTAATTTACGAACTGGCGCAAATCCTACTTCTAATGCATAAGAAACTGGGCAACCGATAATAAAACCACGAGCTTCTGGTCCTACTACAACATCGATATCTCTTTCTTTTGCATACTCAACGATTGCATCTGTTGCTGCTTTGTATGCTTTACCGTCGTTCATTAAAGGTGTAATGTCTTTAAACACAATACCTTCTTTCGGATAATCCGGTACAATTGCGATATGTTGCTTGAAATCCATATTTCTGAATCCTCCTCAGATATAAAAGGTTTGTAAATACAAATCCTTTACCCTAACTGTTCTACTTATTTATGATTACGAATCGTTTCAAACCATGTATATAGTTGCTGATATGTGCTATAAACCAATTCTTTTTCTAATTGTAAGTGGTTCATTTTCTCACGATATGTGTTCGATTCAATTAAATCACGCTTTTGTTTTTGTTCGGCCATAAAAATGACACCGTCTTTTATTGTAACAAATTCTAACTCAAAAAACACCTGTGTCATGAAATTTACTGTATCTTTCGACCAACCTTTATGACGACATAGTTGTTCCCCATATTGTCTTAAAGAAAATGGTGCTTTTTGGTTCAAGAAAGAGTAGTACCATTTAAAATGTTCCCTCGTTGGGACTGTACTAAATAAATGGTTATTCTCTTGATAAAATAACGTATAAATTCGCGATGGGAATCCCATTTTAAATAGGTCACGTAATTCATCTGTTCCTTTCGGCAAATCAAGCAAAACGATGTATTGATCATCTAACTGTGTGACCTCTGATGCATGCACGAGATGTTCTTTATAGTCTTCTAAAGAAAACTTATTCAATACCTCTTCAGAAAAATACACCATTGTTATTTTTCCTTTCGGAAGTTCTGCTAAATTTGCTTCCACATTACGCATACTACGCCAATCAAATAATTGCCATGCCTCTACAGCAATATCTTGTACCATTAATTGTGGCTTCTTAAAATTATTCCATTCATTAATGGATGCCTCTCCTATTACAGAAACTTTCGCAACTGGAGAAATTTCTTTCGCATACGCACCAAATCCGAATCCAATTGTATCCAGTATTGCCTGTCCGTCACGAAGTGCCATTTTCAAATGTGAACCATCTGATCCGATTGCACGAATACTTTCCAAATCAGCATCTTTTACCGCAATACGTGGTTTTGGATTTCCAACACCAAACGGCGCTAACTTTTGCATATCCTCAATTGCAGCAAGAGTTACATCCTCCACCTTACAAAAAGCATCAACTGCTGTAATTGGAATAAAATCTTCCTCAGTTAAAATCACATCAGCTTGCTCATTTAACCTACGTCTTAATTCATCTACATCATTCATATGTAGCGTCATTCCGGCTGCCATCGGGTGTCCCCCGAAGTGTGGCAATAACTCTCTACAATCAGACAAGTTAGCAAATAAATCAAACCCTGCAATACTACGCGCTGAACCCTTTGCCGTTTCTTTTATAGGGTCAATGCTCAATACAATCGTTGGACGATAAAAACGTTCAACTAATTTAGAAGCAACAATCCCAATTACACCTGGATTCCAGCCTTCTTTTGCAAGCACTAACACTTTGTTTTCTTCTGGCGGGAAATTATTTTCCACTTCAGCGATAGCCTCTTCTGTAATTTGCTTTACAATATCTTTTCGAAGTTTGTTCAGCTCATCAATTTCTTCAGCAAGCTCTTTCGCTTCTTCTGGATCGTCTGATAATAATAAGTGAACAGCAGGTGTTGCATCTTCTAAACGTCCCACCGCATTAATACGCGGTGCAATTGAGAAGCCAATACTTTCTTCTGTAATTTCACTTTGCGAAACGTTAGCAACTTTAAATAAAGCTTTCAAACCAATATTTCTTGTCATACGCATATGTTTAAGCCCGCGCTGTACTAACAATCTGTTTTCACCATGTAGCGATACTAAATCAGCTACTGTACCGATTACTGCGATTTCCAATAAATGTTCTGGAACGCGCCCTAAAAGTGCATGTGCAACTTTAAACGCAACACCAACACCCGCTAAATAGTGAAACGGATAAACACCGCCTTCTAATTTCGGATGAATAATCGCAAGTGCTTCTGGTAATTCTGGCGGTGGCTCATGGTGATCTGTAATAATAAGATCTATTCCAAGGTCCTTCGCTACCTTCGCTTCATGTACAGCTGCAATACCAGTATCTACGGTAATAATTAGCGAGAACCCAGCGCTATGCGCCCAACGAAACGCTTCTTCGTTTGGCCCATACCCTTCTGTAAAACGGTTTGGAATATAAAATTCTACCTCTGCACCTAATTCTTGAAGCGCAAGATATAAGACAGTCGTACTACTTACCCCGTCCGCATCGTAATCACCAAATATTAATATTTGCTCTCCATTTTGAATCGCCTTATTTACACGTTCTACCGTTCTATCCATTCCTTCTAATAAAAATGGATCGTGAAATTCTTGATTTTCTGTATTTAAAAAATCTAAAATCTTATCTTCTGTATCTAATCCTCTACCGAGGAATAACGAAACAACAAGAGGTGATAATTGCAATTTACTTGCTAATTCACTCACTCGCTCTTCACTATATTCTTTTTCTTTCCAACGCGTCTTCGGTTGTAACACGAAATCACCCCTTAACCTATCCATTATACAAGACAGATTAAGGGGTGACAATATGATGCAAGCTACGATGCAATATCCATATACTAAAATATTAATGCTATTTAATTTGGAGAATACGGATTTATATGTACAAACACATTTTGTACGTTATCTTGTTTCATAAGTGTTTCTTTCACATGCTTTCCGATGCTATGCCCTTCTTCTACAGTGATATATGGATCTACAGATACTTTAATATCAACGATTACATAGTGACCATGTTCCCTCGCATATAAAGAACCTATTTTCTTCACACCTTCCACTTGAAGAACTGCTTCTCTAAACGGAATAACATCCTCCTCATGAAGCACATGATCAAGCGTTGCGTGAATCGCTTCCGCCCCAATACTCCACGCCATTTTCGCAACAAGAATTGAAACAAATAATCCTGCAATCGGATCGGCATATACAAGCCAATCTAAACCTAATTTACCACCGATGATAGCTGCACAAATGCCGATTAAAGCTGCAATTGAGGAAAACACATCCGAACGGTGCTCATATGCATTTGCAATAATTGCATCACTATTTATCCTTTTCCCTAATCGGAATTTATATTGAAACATTCCTTCTTTCACGACAATAGAAAAAATGACAGCAAAAATCGTAATTCCCTTCGGCGGTTCTAATTCTTGTGAAAAAGCTTTTATAGACGAAATCGCTATCTCTAGTCCAACAATAAATAATAATACCGCTACAATAATCGCTGAAATCGATTCCGCTTTACCATGACCGTACGGATGATCTTCATCAGGCGGCTGCTTCGCTGCTCGCAATCCAAAAAGTACAGCTAGCGAACCGATTACATCTGATCCAGAATGCACTGCATCCGCCAATAGTGCCTTACTGTTTCCAATATAACCAATTACCGCTTTTATAATCGCTAATATAATATTACCAACGATACCGACAATAGCACCAAACTCAGCCTGTTTAAAACGTTCATCTTTTTCCATAATTAAAATCCCTTCTTTTCTTAACCTATCTTTTTATCCCGCTATTTGTGGGCAGTAAGCCCCCCACCTCAAAATCCGGCAAATAAGAGGAAGTTAGGTGGGAGTCGGGCTGCCCGTAAAAGCCCGATTGGTGGGGCTAATAATAAGTGGGGATGAATAAAACCCCCCACTTATTAAAGTGTCACTTTATTTTAACAAAAACAGCGATAACCTTACCGCTTTCTTCCACTTTCTTCTTTCAAAAGTTGCTACCTTATTGTATCCACAAACGAAAAAAGAGATGCCTCATAAAGAGACATCATCTTTTTTATACTTGCGGTTCAGATTCTACTTTCTCAACCTTCTTCTTGTTTTTCCCCTTTTTCAAACGACGGTTTTCAAGTAGTAACCAAATTTGAGAGGCAACGAAAACAGAAGAATACGTACCTACGATTAATCCAACAAGTAACGCAAACGAGAAATTACGAAGTGACTCACTACCGAAGATAAGTAACGCAATTACCGGGAATAACACTGTTAATACTGTGTTAATCGAACGACCAAGCGTTTGACGAATACTTGCATTTACGATTTCTTCTAGGTCTTTTATATCACGAACTCGTTTTTTCTGTTTGTATAATTCACGGTTTCTATCAAAGGTAACAATTGAGTCATTAATAGAATAACCGATGATTGTTAATACCGCAGCGATAAACGTTAAGTCTACTTCTATCTGGAAAAGACTAAACATAACAACCATAACGAATGCATCATGTAGTAATGCAAGTACTGCAGATAATGCATACGTAAATCGGAATCGAATACTTACGTATAAGATAATAACTACCGAAGCAATTAATACTGCGATAAATGCATTTCGTGCGATTTCTTTACCGATTGTTGGTGAAACTGTACTTACGTTTGGCTCTGTACCATATTTATCATGGAAGAATGTTTTTGCTTTCGCAATTTCATCTTTTGATAAAACTCCTAATGTACGAACGGCGAAACCTTTATTGTCGTCCCCAGTCGGTACAATATCTTCTTCCTTCACATCAATTTTCAATTCTTCCAAATCTTTATGAACATCTGACACAGTAAGTGCTTGTTTAGATTGCAAGTCGATACGTGTACCACTTGCAAAGTCAATCCCAAGATTCAGTTTGAAAATTGGTAGTATAATTGCACCTGCAATTACAACTACCATCGAGAAGATAAGGAATTTATGACCGATATTTACGAAATTAATACGATCAAATCTTGTCGGTGGATGTACTACACCTTTTGTTAATGGAATAATATCCTTTTCCTTAACACCAAAGTAAGATGGTTTTTTATCGAAGTAACGGCTCTTTACAAGTAAACCTAGTAAGAAACGAGTACCGAATACGTTCGTAATGAAACCGACTAAAATACTAACAATTAAACTTGTTGCGAATCCTTTTACAGAGCTATTACCATAAACGAATAATACACCAGCTGCTGCAAGTGTTGTAATGTTCGCATCTAAAATTGTTGCTAATGAACGATGGTTACCAGCACGAAATGCTGACATCATGGACTTACCAATTTTCAGCTCTTCTTTCAGTCTCTCGTACGTAATAATATTCGCATCAACTGCGATACCTACCCCGAGCACTAACGCTGCAATACCTGGCAACGTAAGAACCGCATGCATCCAGTTAAAGACAAGCAATGTAACGAAAATGTATAAGCCTAGCATAATAACCGCTACAAGTCCTGGTAAACGGTAGAATACAAGCATAAATAAGAAAATAAGAGCGATACCAATCGCACTAGCGAAAATCGTTTGCTCTAATGCTTGTTGACCAAATTTCGCTCCAACAGATGTTGAATACATTTCTTTTAAATCAACAGGAAGTGCACCTGCATTTAATAAAGATGAAAGTTCTTTCGCACTTTCCACTGTAAAGTTTCCACCTACGATAGATACTTGAGCTTGGTTAAATACTTGGTTTACTGTTGCTGCTGATAAAAACTTCGGATTCGGTTTTGCAGACTCTGCTTTATACGAATCTTTTCCTTCTTCAAAATCAAGCCAAATTACCATTAAATTCGTTGGTGGTGGCATTTTTGAAATTTTTTCAGTTACTTCACGGAATTTGTCAGCGCTTTTTAGTGTAAGACCTACGCTTGCACGGCCTTGCTCATCAAATGTTTGCTTTGCTCCGCCGCCTTTTAAATCCGCTCCGTCCATAAGAAGGTTGTCATTCACATCACGGAATGTTAATTTTGCTTGTGTTGATAACATGTCACGTGCTTTTTGCTGATCTTGTACACCAGCAAGCTGTACGCGAATTCGATCTTCTCCTTCGATTTGAATGTTCGGCTCACTTACACCGAGTGCATTGACACGATTTTCAAGAGCACCTACTGTACTGACAAGTGCATCACGATCGATTTTATCACCTTTTTTGGCTGGTTTTACTTCATACAGAATTTCAAAACCACCGCGAAGGTCTAGTCCTAGACTAATTCCTTTTGCTATGTCTTTTCCTGCCGCACCAATCACTCCACCAATTAATAAAACGATGAGGAAAAAGGCGGCAATTCTTGTACCACGCTTTGCCATATGTACCCTCTTTCTGCTACTAACACTTTCAATAAATCTCTTACGATTCATTTTTACACGTGTGCATACGCCTAGTTAGTAGACTTCCTTTCTATAAAATACATGTATTTCCGCTAGTTCATCACTAGCTGTGTCGGTAAGCTTGTCACCATACCTACACTTTCATTATTTATTTTTCCTCTTCACTACCTCCTTTATATATAATCTTAGACATAATTCTTTCCTCTTTATCAATACCTATCATTATACTGCAAAAGGAAGAACAAACCAATTACAGTCAGTTATTTATTTTCATATTCATCAAATGACCAAAGTGGCGCTTGATATGCTTCAACAGTTAAATAAGTCATATATTCATTAGTACTTACTCTTAATACATCATTTACTAATTCATATAACCTAACATCACTGTCTATCTTCTTCCACTTTTTCACCTTGAGAAACTTCCAAATATCATTATCTGTCACTCGGTCATAACCAAACATGTGAAACTCTTCTACTTTACTTTCTAAAACGACTTGTAACTGTCCGCGGTATGATTCTACCAAAGCCTCTTTATCCAACATATATAACATCTCCTTCTTATTTCAGCACGAAAAGTCGCTTTTACTCCCGCTCTAATGGACAGCAATAACTACTTCCAAGAGTACCATTCATACTTTACTCTCTTAAATGCTTGTCATTCTTGTCTCATACGTGCATATAAATTATTGTAAATCATTCCATTGATTTTGAGAAGGTAGGAGAAGAGTATGACGAGACAAAGCTTTTTAAAAGGTGCATTTATTTTAATGATAGCTGGCTTTATTACAAAAATCCTTGGATTCATTAACCGCATTGTAATGGCACGTATTTTAGGAGAAGAAGGCGTTGGCCTTTATATGATGGCTGTCCCCACCTTCATTTTAGCAATTACATTAACACAAATAGGTCTTCCCGTTGCAATCGCAAAATTTGTAGCAGAAGCTGAAGCAGTAAACGATAAACAAAGAGTTAAAAAAATCTTAACAGTCTCGCTAGCCATTACATCCATTATTAGTATCATTTTAACAATTGGGATTATGCTCCTCACACCTATTTTAGCAAAAACATTATTAACTGATGAAAGAACGTACTATCCGTTAATGGCTATTTTACCTGTCGTCCCTGTTATTGCCGTTTCTTCCGTTTTACGTGGTTATTTCCAAGGGAAACAAAATATGAAGCCTAGCGCTTATGCCCAAGTCCTAGAACAAGTTGTCCGCATTACAATTATCGCTGTATGCATTCGGTTATTTTTACCTTACGGCGTAGAATATGCTGCAGCTGGCGCTATGTTATCAGCCGTTCTTGGCGAAGTTGCATCTTTATTATTTTTACTTACTTTATTCCAACGCGAAAAACATCTATCTATACGCTCTGGGTTTTTCACTACGGTAAAGGAGAGCAAAAATACATTTTATTCTCTTATGGATATCGCACTTCCAACTACAGGAAGTCGTTTAATCGGTTCCGTTTCATATTTCTTTGAACCTATCGTTGTTATGCAAAGCTTAGCAATTGCCGGGGTTGCTGCTTCTGTCGCAACACAGCAATACGGTATATTGAACGGTTACGCCTTCCCGCTTCTATCACTACCTGCCTTTATTACATACGCTCTTTCTACAGCACTCGTCCCTTCCATTAGTGAAGCAATGGCAAAGAGACAGCACAAATTAGTGGAACACCGTTTACAACAAGCACTTCGAATTTCCTTAATTACTGGTGGATGGTCAGTCGTTATTTTATATGTATTTGCTTCACCCGTCTTAACGCTTATGTATGGATCGGACAGTGCAACAGCGTTCATCCAACTTCTTGCACCTTGCTTTTTATTTCATTATTTTCAAAGCCCACTTACATCTGTGTTGCAAGCTTTAAACTTAGCAAGAGCTGCTATGATGAACACATTTATTGGCGCTATCGTAAAATTAATCGTTATTTTTGCACTCGCTTCGCGCCCAGAATTCCAAATGATGGGGGTTGCTCTCGCAATCGCAGCAAATATAGTGACGGTAACATTCCTTCACTATGCTACTGTTTTAAAGAAAATTAAATTTACCATTTATGCAAAAGACTATATTTTTGGAGGACTTGCCATCGGTATTGCAGGCGCCTTCGGTTTTTACCTTCATAAGTATATTATTTTCTCTCATTCACTTGGCGTACAAACATTATGGGAAATCACTTTAACAACAATCGTTTATATTTTCCTCCTCTTTGCTTTCAAACTCATTCGAAAAGAAGAGTTGAGTCGCCTCCCTATCATTCGGAAACTTTCATTTTTGAAGTAAATAGGCTTACTATTTAATCTGGTAAGCCTCTAGTTTTCTTTCAAATCAACAAAAAATTGGCCATTTTGAAAGCTGCAGTATAAAATTTGTGTTATATCGTTATAACCTAAGTTTTTTAATTTTCCAATGAGCCATTCATCTGTGTGTTCAATCATTTGCAAATGATTGAATTGAATTTCTCCATCAATAATTAATGGGAGTGTAAAAATTGGCATATCATTTTTACTCTTTTTACTTTTTTGTTTTTGAAAAACAGACAACTTCCCTGACGGTTCTAAAATAGCATATTCCACATCCCGCACATCCCCGACCCCTTGCTCCCTTAGTTGCATCATTAAATCGTCTATGTTATAGCGCTGTTTCCGCATCTTTTTTTCATCAATCTTTCCCGCATTTATAAGGATAGCCGGTTCCCCTTCTATTAAATGTCGAAAACGTTGAAACTTTAAAGATATAACTGACAAAATGATTTGTATGCACATAAGAAAAATCATTGGAACTAATTGATGCCAAAGTGATTTATCGGTATTTTCAATTGCTACTACGGCCATTTCTCCAAGCATAATGAATACGACTAGATCTAATACACTTAACTCTCCAATTTCACGTTTACCCATAAAACGGAAAATAATTAAGATAATGATATACAAAAGCATCGTCCGGCCAATTATTGATACCCATTCCATTTCTACATCTCCTTTTTTATTTATAGATTCCCCTACAAAAAAGAAACTAGTCTAACTTGATCAAAATGAAAATATGCTTGTATTAAAAAGGGGGAATTCATAAATGGATGGAACGAAAAAATTATCAACTGCAATCGGCTTCGGTATTATTGCCCTACTTATCCTCGCATCTATTACTAGCATGGTTATAGCTCTATTATTAAAGTTTACAAATATGAATGAAGGGACATTAACCGTTACTATTTTGATACTAGCTCTTCTATCTATGCTTATGTCTGGGTTTATTGCTGGCAAAAAAGCGCAAGGGAAAGGCTGGCTAGTAGGTTTCACAACAGGACTTACATTCGCCATACTTGTTTTTCTAGTTAACTATTTAGGTTTCTCTCAAACTTTATCGAACTCACAGTTACTTTACCAATTAGCATTAATGGGCGCGAGTACACTCGGTGGTATTTTCGGTGTAAATATGTCAAAACAAAATAACTAAAAAAGGCCCTGCACATTTCATGCAGGGCCTTTTTTAGTTTTTCACAACTTCACGAATCGCATTGCGATCGAAAGTTAAGTGTGAACCACCAGATTTAATAACGATTTTCGTTTCATCTACTGATTCGATTGTACCGTGTAAGCCACCAATTGTTATGATAGCATCACCTTTTGACAACTCGTTTTGCATTTGAGCAACTGCTTTTTGACGCTTTTGTTGCGGGCGAATTAATAAGAAATAGAAAATCGCAAACATCGCAACGATCATAATGATATTCATCATACCTGGATTCATCTTTTGTTCCTCCTTTTAAATTATGTATTAGAAGTTTTTAGCATTCGGTTTATTAAAGCCATACTGTTCAAAGAACTCTTCGCGGAAATCGCCAAGACGGTCTTCACGAATAGCTTGTCTCACCTGCTCCATTAAGTTTAACAGAAAATGAAGGTTGTGATAAGACGTTAAACGAATTCCGAACGTTTCATCACATTTCATTAAGTGACGAATGTACGCACGAGAGTAATTTTTACATGTGTAGCAATCACAGTTAGGATCAAGCGGGCCGAAGTCTCTAGCAAATTTCGCGTTTTTCACAACTAAGCGACCTTCACTTGTCATACATGTACCATTTCGAGCAATACGAGTTGGAAGTACACAGTCAAACATATCAACACCGCGAATTGCACCATCAATTAACGAGTCAGGAGAACCTACTCCCATTAAGTAACGCGGCTTATTATCTGGAAGAAGTGGTGTTGTAAATTCAAGTACACGGTTCATAATATCCTTCGGCTCACCAACAGATAGACCGCCTATAGCATATCCAGGGAAGTCCATTGAAACAAGATCTTTCGCACTTTGACGACGAAGCTCTTCAAACTCTCCACCCTGTACAATACCGAATAAACCTTGGTCTTGTGGACGCTCATGCGCCTTTAGGCAACGCTCTGCCCAACGGCTCGTACGTTCTACAGACTTTTTCATATATTCAAAAGTAGCTGGGAATGGTGGACACTCATCAAATGCCATCATGATATCTGAACCTAATGCATTTTGGATTTCCATCGCTTTTTCTGGAGATAAGAATAATTTATCTCCATTTAAATGATTACGGAAATGAACGCCTTCTTCTTCAATACGGCGGAAGTCACTTAAACTAAATACTTGAAAACCACCAGAATCTGTTAAAATTGCACGATCCCAGTTCATAAATTTATGCAAACCGCCTGCTTCGCGTACAATTTCATGACCTGGACGTAACCATAAGTGATACGTATTACTTAAAATAATGCCCGAATCCATTGCCTTTAATTCTTCTGGTGACATCGTTTTAACTGTTGCAAGTGTACCAACTGGCATAAATGTCGGTGTATCAAATGAACCGTGCGGCGTATGCACACGACCTAAACGCGCACCCGTTTGTTTACAAGTTTTAATAAATTCATAACGAATTGCTGTCATAATTTACTCCTTTTATTTGTTTCTCATTTTAGCGTGAGATGCAACGAACATTGCGTCACCGAAGCTAAAGAAACGATATTTTTCTTTTACTGCTTCATTATAAGCATGAAGTACATTATCTCTATTTGAAAATGCACTTACAAGCATAATTAGTGTTGATTTCGGCAAATGGAAGTTTGTAATTAAACCATCAATTGCTTTAAATTCATATCCTGGGTACATAAAAATATCTGTCCATCCAGAAGCGGCACAAAGCTCACCATCATGATCTGTCGCAATTGTTTCTAATGTACGAGTTGATGTTGTACCTACAGTAATAATACGTCCACCATTCTCTTTCACACGATTTAATAATGCCGCTGTCTCTTCAGACATATGGTAATATTCTGCGTGCATATGGTGCTCTTCAATCGTATCTGCAGAAACCGGTCTAAATGTTCCAAGTCCTACGTGAAGTGTAATAAATGCTAACTGAACGCCTTTTTGCTTTAACTTCTCAAGTAACTCTTCTGTAAAGTGAAGTCCTGCTGTCGGTGCTGCTGCTGAACCGATTTCTTTCGCATATACTGTTTGATAGCGATCGCGATCTTCCAGTGTTTCTTTAATATATGGAGGAAGTGGCATTTCCCCAAGTTCATCTAAAATTTCATAGAAGATGCCGTCATATGAAAATTCAAGCTGACGTCCACCTTGATCTGCAGTTCCTGTGCAAGTTGCTTTTAATTTCCCTTCACCAAAAGAAATTACAGTTCCTTCTTTTACACGTTTCGCTGGCTTAACAAGCGTTTCCCACTTATCGCCTTCCTCTTGTTTCAAAAGAAGCACTTCAATGTGCGCGCCTGTATCTTCTTTTACACCGTGCAAGCGAGCAGGCATAACTTTCGTTTCATTTAAAACTAAACAATCCCCCTCATGTAAGTAAGAAAGAATGTCCGTAAAATGCTTATGCTCAATATCACCAGTTTCACGGTCTAACACCATCAATCTTGATGTTTCACGCTCTTCAAGCGGGACTTGCGCAATAAGTTCTTCTGGTAAATGAAAATCAAACAGATTAATATCCATAACTGTATCCACCTATTTCTTATTTGAATCGATTTATTATATACATAATAAAAGATAATACAATACTTAACACAATACATGTAATGATCGGAAAATAAAAGGTAACGTTACCTTTTTTCAAAAAAATATCGCCTGGAAGCCTTCCAATGAACTTCCAAGCTAGACCAACAACAATGAGTAAAATACCGGCTGTAATAAGCAGCTTTGGCATCTCCGTCATGCTTTTGGCATCTCCATTCCGAAATGTTCATATGCAAGCGGAGTTACAATCCGGCCTCTTGGAGTTCGTTGTAAAAAGCCAATTTGTAATAAATACGGCTCATACACATCTTCAATCGTATGAGATTCTTCCCCAATCGTCGCCGAAACTGTTTCTAGTCCAACTGGACCACCACGGAACTTTTCAATAATACCAAGTAATAATTTATGGTCAATATGATCAAGACCTAATTTATCTACTTGCAGTAGTTCTAACGCCATTTGTGTAATTTCCATTGCAATTGTTCCGTCGCTGCGAACTTGTGCGAAATCACGTACACGTCGTAATAAACGATTCGCTATACGAGGTGTACCACGAGCACGTCTTGCAATTTCTAGTGCAGCTAATGAGTCGATTTCAACTTCAAACACTTCTGCTGTACGTTCAACAATCGCAGAAAGCTGATCCACTGTATAATACTCTAATCTTGAAAGTACACCGAAACGGTCACGGAGCGGCGCTGATAATGCTCCGGCACGTGTTGTCGCTCCAACTAATGTAAATGGAGGTAAATCTAAGCGTACAGACCGTGCTGACGGTCCTTTTCCAATTACGATATCAAGACAAAAGTCTTCCATCGCAGGATATAGTACTTCTTCAATTGATCTATGCAAACGGTGAATTTCATCAATAAACAATACATCTCCAGGTTGAAGTGCTGTTAATACCGCTGCTAAATCTCCTGGTCTTTCAATTGCGGGACCTGACGTCGTTCGAATGTTAACACCCATTTCATTGGCAATAATATTCGCAAGCGTCGTTTTACCAAGTCCAGGTGGTCCATATAAAAGTACGTGATCTAACGTTTCTTCACGCATTTTCGCCGCTTCAATAAACACTTCTAAATTATGTTTCGCTTTATCTTGGCCAATATACTGACGGAGCGTCTGTGGCCGTAATGAATACTCTAAATCCGCATCTTCGTATCCAGATTCCCCTGAAAGGAGACGTTCGTCCATTATACTCACCTCTTACCATTTAGTAAAAGACTAAGTGCCTTTTTAATATATTGATCCGTCGTTAATGATTCTTTTAATAACTCTGGTACAACACGAGAAACTTCCCGTTCTGCATAACCAAGTGCACGCAGTGCCTCCAGTGCTTCATCAAGTTCAACTGAGGAACCTTTCTTCTCATCAAAACTTTCAACATCTGAGAACAAATCAACAAACGCATCTGGTACAACATCTGCTAGTTTTCCTTTTAAATCTAAAATCATTTGGCGCGCTGTTTTCTTTCCGACGCCCGGGAACTTCACTAAAAACTTCTCATCTTCATGTTCAATCGCTTGAACGACCTGTCCTGTTTGACCAGAAGCTAAAATTGCAAGAGCGCCTTTTGGCCCAATGCCAGACACACCTAACAACTTTGTAAATAATAAACGCTCTTCACGTGTTTTAAATCCGTAAAGTGCCATAATATCTTCTCTTACATAATGATATGTATAGACACGAATTTCTTGCTTACTTCTTTGAAATACATACGGATTTGGTGTGAAAATTTGATAACCAATTCCATTATGATCAATTACGACATATTCCGGTCCTACATATTCCACGTAACCTGTAACATATTCAAACAAAATACGATCTCTCCCTCTCAAATCATGTATTCCATTTTAACATATTTAACAATAGAAAAGCGAGAATGCCCCAACAAATGTTCTCTATTTGAAACTTCTGTTATTTTCCATTGACAGAAAGTATAAAGCCCCTTAATATACAGAGGTCGATAATGATTATCAATATTAATTAAAGGGGTTACATCAGGATGAAACAAAAGCTATTTATTTTATTTACTATTATGCTAGTTGTTCTTTCTATCGTTGGCTGTTCTTCTCAAAAAGAAGAATCAAAAGCAAAAGAACAACCGAAAACAAAAGTTGTAAAACATGCTAAAGGGGAAGCAACAATTCCAGTTAATCCAAAGAGAATTGTTGATTTATCTGGATCAACAGAGGAATTATTAATCCTTGGACATAAACCTGTTGGCACAGCAAACACGTATAAAGATAAAATCCAAAATCACTTAACGGACAAGCTAGACGGCGTAAAGGCAGTCGGCTGGTACTGGGCGCCTAAAGTTGACCTAGAGGCTGTTACAGCTTTAAAACCAGACTTAATTATTTTAAACAATCGTCAATTGAAAATTTATGATCAACTAGAAAAAGTTGCACCGACAGTTGTTCTAGAAACAAATCTAGAAGACTGGCGTGGTAAGTTTAAAGAAGTAGGTAAACTATTTGACGAAGAAAAGAAAGCTGACAAATGGATTGCAGACTACGATAAAAAAGCAGACTCTTTATCAAAAAAAATTAAAGAAAAAACAAAAGATGAAAACTTTATGTTCGTCGCAGTTACACCTCAAAACTTCCGTGTATACGGTAGCTTCGGATACGGTGACATCATCTTTAACGATTTAAAACTTCCAGCAACAAAAGGTACAGATTTAAAACAAACGATGGCACAAGTATCACTAGAAGGTCTTGTTGCATTCCAGCCTGACCAAATGTTTATCGTAAACTTCGGCGGTGAAGCTGATAAAGTGTACGAAGACTATAAAAACAGTGCCGTTTGGAAAGACAATAAAGCAGTAAAAAGCAATCACGTATACGAAGTATCAAATGAAGTCTTCAATACGAAAGCATTCAACCCAATCGGAAAAGATATGCTGATTGATGAAATTGCAAAAGAAATTTTAGCTAAAAATAAATAAGAAAAAGCAGCTCACCATGAGCTGCTTTTTTTCTTATTTTGTACTGCATACTGCTTCATTTTTTCGATTGTCTTCACAAAACCTTCTTTTGATTTTATGCGAATACCACGTTTCAATTTCGCACGTTCATAACTCTCAAGTTTTTTCATATCAATTTGAAAAAAGGAGTGGATCGCGTTATCACTTTTCGGTACCCCTTTGAAAATTTGTAATATCCCTTCCTCTGAAACACCAAAATAACCGCTCGTTTTCAGTAAAGGAGAAATATCATCAACTTTCTTTTGTAATACAATTTGTACATCATCACGATCAACAAGTTGCCATTCCTTATATTGCTGCAAAAACTTTTCTAAATCCGCTACTTTTTCTGTCAGTATTTCCTCACTTACTTCTCCATCAACATACATGCGCTCTAATAAAATTGTAACTTGAGGTTCTTTTTCTACTACTTCTGCCCTCACATCGGATCCATAAGCTAAGCAAAACATCATAACGAAAGCTTGCAATGCAATTAGTATCCATTTCATTTCCGTTCACCTCTTCTAGGCAAAATCATACTTTCATTTGTAGTTTTTCCGGAAATGGGGGTTTTATCCCTAATTCATAGAATGCTCACATTAAGAATTATAGAGTTCCATTATTTCTATTTACTTAGAAACGCGTTGATTATGTGAAACCTTCTTTATAGCTTTATTGGATTGCATCGTTGCTATGTAAACACCAATTAGCACAATTATCATTCCAACTATTTGTTGCCATGTAACAGTTGCTCCATATAATATAACCGATATACATGTAGCCACAATGGGTGTTAGATTTAAATACATACTAGCTTTACTTGCACCTAGCTCTTCTACCCCTTTATTAAACACGATATATCCAATTAACGTACCGCATACCACCATGTACAACATCTCTATCCATCCCTGTAAAGAAAGCGTCACAACCTTTCCCCAGCCATCTTCATACAGAGAAAGTCCTGCTAAAAAAACAGTTCCTAATACCGTCATACTCATTGTAGTTAACAAGGGTGATACACCACGCATAACTTTTTTCCCTGTTAAGCTATATAACACCCCACATATTAAAGCAGCTATAAATAAAAGATCCCCCTTATTAAATGATAAAGACATAAGTTTATGTACTGAACCACCCGTAATAACAACTATTACACCAATAAGAGATAAGATTAAACTTATTCCTATTTTTAAATTCCAAGATTCTTTAAAAAATAATATTGCTCCTAATGTCACAAAGACGGGTATTGTAGCAATGATAAGTGAGCCATTCATAGTAGAAGTATAGTGAAGTCCCATAAAGAAAAAAACATTGTAACCAAAAATACCTGTTAACGATACAAATAATAGCCCTCGCCAATTTTCAGCTAACAAACTTGTATCCCACTCAGATTTCATCAAGACTATCCCCATCAAAATAAAACCAGCTAAGCCAAAACGAATTGTCGCTGCGGTAATGGGTGGTATCTCTGTAATAATATGCTCTGCTGTTGCAAAAGAGCCACCCCAAAATAAAGGAACAAGTAACATAATTACGTACATACGATTTACATTGTTCATTCTTATTACCCCTTTTCACAAAACAAGTTTATAAGTTTAAACTTGTTTACTTATTGATCAAAAAAATTAGTAATTTGACTCTATCGCTTGAAGTAAATCCTTCACTTGTTTTAAAAATTCTCCAGCTACTATAGAATAAAAAATTTCTTTTCCACTCCGCTCCGCTACAATTAATTCTGCTTGTTTTAAAATTTTCAAATGATGCGAAACAGCCGGTCTAGAAATCCCCATTTCATCTGTTATTTGCGTTACATTCATCTGTTTGTTTTTTAATAACAACATAATAATTTGCTGACGATTCTCATCTCCCAGTGCCTGAAATATAGGTGTTACGACCTGAAATTTCTCTAATACAACTTCTGTATTTCTACATTCAAAACTCTTCATATCCTCTTCATCCCAACTATATATAAAAAATATGTAATATATTACCATTCAATAATAACTCTTTTACATGCACTTGTAAATAACTTTATTTTCTGACTTTAAAACCAACAAAAAAAGAGAAGCCTGGATTCCTCCAATCTTCTCTTTATATTCATATAAAATGAAAGACGCCTGCAAAGCAGGCGTCTTGATGCGTTTACGGCGAGAGACCAGGCGACCACATTCGCGTGTTTAGCACTTAAGCATATCTCTCGTCTTACGTAAATTAGCTCATCGCTTTGCTAATATAACATTAATAAGATAGAAGCGCAACATGTTTATAAAAATATTTTATTTCCTCTTTCATCCAAACGGACTTTGTGCAAATTATAAATTGATAAATGCAATATATATGTTACAATCAATATAACAGCGAAATCATAATAAACTGGAGATGGATATTGTGAAAAAAATAAAGGATGAACGTCTCATTCTTCAAACGTTAAAAAACATACGTATTGCCTTTCTTTTTCAATCACTTGGTATAATTGGAATTTTAGGATATATCGGATTCACTGAAGGAGTGGATCAAATTACGAAATCTCCCTTGTGGTTATTATTTATGCTTACGAGTATAGTACTTAGTTATTTACAGTTAAGTATTTCAATCGATGTAGAAGAAAGTGAAAAGGAAATAAAGTTAACTCCTTATTACAAACTTGTTTTACGCTCTCTTATTGTTGGAATTATCATAGCTATTATTTATATTATTTTCAGTCCAGAAAGACCTCTGTTTGAAGCTATTCTTACAGGTAGTATTTTCTTCATATGCTTTTTAGCGTCTTACTCCGTTAGTTATTTTATAAAAAAACGCCGTTTACAAGACGACGATGAATAAAGAGGAAGGGCTACCCCTTCCTCTTTTGTTTTGCTATCGTACTGTACCAGTCAGACCGTAACGAATATCTCGGAACATATTTGTTATGTCACGATTAAAATCGTTTGTAGCTGTGCCGTTACGTAAACGTGTACTCATTGCATCGACACGAGTAAACATGTCATTTCTTACAGAAACATATACGTTTCTATTTCCAACTTCATTTGCAACAGCTTGACGAATTTCGTTCGCCATCGCTGTTTCATTCGTCGCTGTATTACGTGGTTTTACCGCAATCGCTACATCGTTTCCATATACAACTGTAGAAACTCGGTCTACGTTATTCATACGTTTCACACGATTCGTAATTTTCTCCGCAGTTTTACCATCATTGTTAATGTATGAATTGTTCATTGTAATATTACGAGTTGGATGCGGATTAGCAATTTGCCCATTGTAATTTACATCGCGGTAATAATTGTACCCTGTATCGTTACGACCGTTGTAATAATTGTACCCTGTATCGTTACGACCGTTTTTATATGTTACATAATCTGTATAGCGATCGTTACGCGCTACATTATCACGATACTGGTGTGTATCATTATAAGATGTACGCTCGTAATTGTAGTTACGTCCATCCATAGCATTATTGTTTTTTGGTGTACCACATGCAGCTAATGCACTGGTAACTAACAAAGAAGCAGCAATCACTTTTACTTTCGTATTCAATACAAAAACCCCCTCTGTTAGAATGAACTTCTCTTCTGAAAAGCTCCCTCTTATGATGAGTAACAAAGAGGTTTTTTACACTGTTAATATTTCACTAGGAATTTTCTAACACTTGATGAAAAAACTTTATTTTTTTTAATTAACATAAATGCAAAAAAGGCGGGAATAATCCCACCTTTTTTAAACTTCCTCTTCGTCCTCTTCTTCCAAAACTGGCTCTCCAAATACATTTGGTGGATCTGGTTGATAATACATCGTTCCTGGCTGTGGTGCATATGCTGGCTGAGTTGGTTGATAATATAATGGGTTAGCATATTGCGGTCCACCTGGTTGTGGGCTATATAACCTACTTTCTCCTCCGCATCCACAATCTTCTTCACCTTGCACGAGTGGCGGCATATTATTATCCATTGGCATCATATTCGAATTTGGCATAGAAGTATATTGCGGCGCCATTTGTTGATACGGCATTTGATTGTATGGATTTTGTTGCTGATACTGCGGATATGGCGGCATCATTGGCTGTTGATACGGCATTTGATATGGCATCATATTTGGTGGTTGATTGTTATCCATTATCGGCATCATATTCGGCGGTTGATTGTTATCCATTATCGGTATCATGTTTGGCATTTGATTGTTATCCATTATCGGCATCATATTTGGCATTTGATTGTTATCCATTATCGGCATCATATTTGGCATTTGATTGTTATCCATTATCGGCATCATGTTTGGCATTTGATTGTTATCCATTATCGGCATCATATTTGGCATTTGATTGTTATCCATTATCGGCATCATGTTTGGCATTTGATTGTTATCCATTATCGGCATCATGTTTGGCATTTGATTGTTATCCATTATCGGCATCATATTTGGCATTTGGTTGTTATCCATTATCGGCATCATGTTTGGCATTTGGTTGTTATCCATTATTGGCATCATATTTGGCATTTGGTTGTTATCCATTATTGGCATTATATTTGGTGGTTGGTCGTTATCCATTATTGGCATTATATTTGGTGGTTGGTTATTATCCATTATTGGCATTATGTTCGGCACTTGTATATTTGGCGGTATTACTTGCGGAATAGTAACATTTTCTTTTGATACGTTTGGTGAGACTATATTCCCTATGTTTTCTTTCTTCACTTGTGGTGAGACTATATTTCCTACATTTTCTTTCTTCACTTGCGGTGAGACTATGTTCCCTATATTTTCTTTTGATACGTTTGGTGAGACTATATTCCCTATGTTTTCTTTCTTCACTTGCGGTGAGACTATGTTCCCTATATTTTCTTTCTTCACTTGCGGTGAGACTATATTCCCTACATTTTCTTTCTTCACTTGCGGTGAGACTATGTTCCCTACATTTTCTTTCTTCACTTGCGGCGAGACTATATTCCCTACATTTTCTTTTTTCACTTGCGGTGAAATTATGTTTCCTACGTTTTCTTTTTTCACTTGTGGTGAGACATTTCCTATATTGTCTTTTTTCGTTTGCGGCGAAATGACGTTGTTAGGTTTCATTTTATTAATTTGAGGAGCAATTAACTCGCTTCCCTTTTTTATTACATCTGAAATTTTATATTCTTTTTTCGCTTTAATTGGCGGTTGCGGTGGCTGTGGCAATACATTAATGGAAAATTTAGTATTCTCCTTCGTAGTTGGCTTTTGCTTTTCTACTTTCTCTATAACAGGTGGTTTTTGAATAACAGACGGCTTTTCAACTGGTTTTTCTTTTTGAATCGGCTTTTCTTGTTGTACTTCTTTTTGCGGCTTCACCTGTATTTCTTTTTGTGGTTTCACTTGCATTTCTTTTTGCGGTTTTACCTGCATCTCTTTTTGCGGTTTTACCTGCATTTCTTTTTGCGTTTGTTGCATAGCTGGCTCTTGTGTAATCGGTGCTGATTGATACGTAATTTCCTCTTCATCTTCTATTCCAAGTGGAGTTGGTGTTGATGCAAACTCTTTTTGTTGCACCTCTTTTACATATTGTTTTGGCGGCGTAGAACCCGCTCCAGGCTGTTGTTTCACATGAACGCCGTTTGATGGTACTTTAATTTTCATACCTGGCATGATTAAATCTGGATTACTAAGCTGTGTATTTGTTTTTTTCAGCGTGTCAAAATCCACTCCGTACTTTTTCGCAATTTTCCAAAGGGTATCCCCTTTTTGCACGATATGAATTTTCAAATTTTCCCCCTCCTGTATAACTTATCTATAAGTAACAAATCTCATGAAGTAACCCTTTCTAAATAACATTAACTTCTTTTCACTTTTATCACTTCTTCTATTTTCAATATAGTTCGAAGTGGAATAAGCATAAAAACCACAATGATTTCTTCAAAACAATGTATGCCTATTTCGCTCTCGTTATGATTATATGTATGAAAAAAAGCAACGGAAATCCCGTCGCTTTAAACACGTTCTAACATACGATTTAATGCAAGAACCGCTTCTTCTGTTACTTGATTTTCTACACGGATAACGTTAATTTCTTCTCCTCTTTCTATATTCTCGAGCGCCCATAGTAAGTGAGGTAAATCAATTCGATTCATCGTTAAGCAAGGACACATAAACGGATTTAGCGACATAATTTCTTTATCTGGATGTTGCTGAATAATTCGATTTACTAAATTCATCTCTGTACCAATCGCCCACTTACTTCCCGCTGGAGCAGCTTCAATCATATCAATAATATATTTCGTTGACCCTGCATAATCGGAAGCAGCAACAACTTCATAACAACATTCAGGGTGAACAATAACATTCATATTCGGATGATTTTTTCGCACGCTTTCAATGTTTTTCACAGTAAAATTTTGATGAACAGAACAATGACCTTTCCATAAAATCACTTGAATTTCTTCTATATCTCCATCGTACTCTAATGAATCTGTATGTGGGTTCCATACTGCCATTTTATCTAACGGGATGCCTAAGTCGTACGCTGTATTTCTTCCTAAATGTTGGTCTGGTAAAAAGACGAGACGTTCTTTTTGTGTAAACGCCCAAGACACCATTTGTTTTGCATTAGAAGAGGTTACTGTTGCCCCTCCATTACGACCGCAAAATGCTTTAATTGCAGCTGTTGAATTTACATACGTTAGTGGAATCATCGTATCCCCAAATAATTTCGCGAGCTCTTTCCACGCTCTTTCTGTTTGTTCAATATCTGCCATATCCGCCATTGAACACCCTGCACGCATATCTGGTAAGATGACAACTTGATCCTCTGTCGTTAACATATCTGCTGTTTCCGCCATAAAGTGCACACCACAAAACACAATATATTTCGCCTCTTTATTACTCGCCGCAACTTGTGCAAGTTGCAACGAATCCCCTGCCGCATCTGAAAATTGTACCACTTCATCTTTTTGATAATGATGCCCTGGGATAAATAGCAATTCACCCATTTTTTCTTTAATTTCGCGAACACGCTCTTCCATTTCTAATGTAGACATCGTTTGATAACGCTCTGGTAACATTACTTCGATTGGCTGCACTTTCTCTAAAATACCCATTTATGATTCTCCCCCTCTAAACCACTCTCATCACGCCTCAATATTAAAACTAATATCAAGTGCTTTCACTGAATGTGTTAACGCCCCAAGTGAAATATAATCCACTCCTGTTTTTCCGTATTTCGATAAATCTTCAATTGTAATGCCACCTGAAGCCTCCGTAACGATGGCACTCGGTACAATTTTTGAAAACTCACGAATCTCATCTGGCGTGCGATTATCGAACATGATAATATCTGCGCCGGCCTCTACCGCTTCTCTCACTTGCGCCTCCGTCTCTGTTTCGACTTCTACTTTCACCATATGTCCCAATCTTTCTTTCACCGATGTAACAGCTTTTGTAATCGATCCAGTAAACGTAATATGATTGTCTTTAATCATGACACCATCATACAAACCGAATCTGTGGTTAAATCCACCTCCGCACACTACCGCATATTTATCAAACATACGTAGTCCCGGCATCGTTTTTCTCGTATCACAAATACGCGTATGATTGCTATCTAACGTAAGTACTGCTTTACGAGTCATCGTTGCTATCCCGCTCATACGCTGAATAATATTTAATATAACGCGCTCCGCTGTTAATAAAGATGCAATAGGCCCTTTAGCTGTTGCTATAATTTCACCTTTTTCTACTAAGTCCCCATCTTTTTTATGGAGTGTAACTTCAATTTTTTCATCAATTAGTTTAAAACCCTCTTCTATTACTAAACTCCCAGCAAAGACCCCTGTATCCTTTACAAGAAACGTTCCTTTCGCAAGTGCATTATCAGGAAAGATAAGCTGAGATGTTACATCTCTTTCTCCTATATCTTCTAGAAAAAATCTATTTAGTGCTTCCTTAACTTTTAATGTGTTCATAAAACCCCTCTTCTCCTCATTAAACAAGTTGTAGTTTTCTTCTCACTCGAATAAATTCTTTCCTTACTTTATTTCTTTCTGGATAATCACTGCGATAATGACCACCAATACTTTCTTCTCTTTGCAACGCTGATACTGTTATAAGCTCACAAACTGTTAACATATTAATAAGCGTAATTTCTTCATTTGTAAGAGCATCATATTGTAATATCATATTTCTCACACCGTACCTACTAAACCATCTCGTAGCATATGATAAATCTTTCTCTGTTCGCACAATCCCAACATACTTCATCATGTATTCTTGTATTTCTTCTTTCAACGGTAAACCATTAAGAGCTATAAAACTTTTTTCCCTCTCTTCTGATATACTTTTTCTTTCTTGTGCTGGTCTAGCTAAAATGTGTTTTCCTGTCCGCCTTCCGAACACAAGACCTTCCAATAATGAATTGCTCGCCAATCTGTTCGCACCATGAACTCCATTACACGCCACTTCACCGACCGCATATAAGTTGGAAATGGACGTCTCCCCATCACAATTCGTCTTCACGCCGCCCATATGAAAATGAGCACCCGGTACAACCGGAATAAGGTTCCCTTTTAGGTCAACGCCATTCTTTTTACATAATGATGAAACGGTCGGAAAACGCTGTTCAAAGTCTTGAATAGTTTCGATGCTTAAGTACACTTTTTCACCCGCAAGAAGTTGTTCATGAATAGCTCTTGCCACTACATCACGCGGAGCAAGATCTTTCCCGGGATGTATATCCATCATAAAACGCTGTCCCTTTTCATTGATAAGGACAGCTCCTTCCCCGCGGACTGCTTCAGAAACGAGACCACAACATCGCTCGCCCACGTATAACATTGTCGGATGAAATTGTACAAATTCTAGATCAACTAGTTCACCACCAGCTCGATATATCATCGCAAGTCCATCGCCTGTAATTGTCTCGTCATTCGACGTAAAGGCATACAAACCACCTATTCCGCCTGATGCTAACACCGTATAATCAGCATAATAACGCTTCAGCTCTCCTTCACTATTTCGTGTTAAAGCCCCTATGCATTTATTATTTTCTATCATAAAATCGAGCACCATCTCTTGCTCTACAACAGTAACGTGCGGAACTACTTCTTGAATTAAATGTTCTAATAAATTTTTACCAGTTGCATCTCCTCCCGCATGTAAAATACGACGTTTTCGATGCGCTCCTTCTTTACCAAGGTGGAGCTCTTTTTCATCCCCATCAAATTTCATCCCATTTGTAATAAGCTTATTTATTTCTTTCGGCCCCTCTTCAACTAAATACCGAACTGCTTCTTCATTGTTATAATGACAACCTGCCACTAATGTATCTTCAAAATGCCCACTCGGATCGTCATATGCAGCAACAGCCGCTGCAATTCCCCCTTGAGCTAAATGCGTATTGTTATTGCGTCCTGTTTTTTTTGTGATAATTATCACATTCTTTTCGTGACAAAGCTCTTTTGCAACACGAAGTGCCGCAACGCCACTTCCAATAATCAAGACATCTGCACTTGGCATAATTATTGCCTCCTACTTTACACTTTTCAACTGTCTTGACACCTATATTTACATAGTTTTAAAATAATGACAAGAGTTTTTTTACAATTCTTATTTTCAATATCATTCTCAAAACGAAAATAAACATCACTCTTACTGAAGAGAGGAATTCACATGATGATATATCTTGATTACGCAGCAACAACACCTATGAGCGAAGAAGCTTTAGAAACATATATACAAGCGACAAAAACATATTTCGGAAACGAACAAAGTTTACACGATATTGGCGGAAGTGCATCTTCTTTATTACAAGTTTGTAGAGAAACATTTGCAGAAATGATCGTGGGGAAGGAACAAGGTGTATTCTTCACAAGCGGTGGTTCAGAGTCTAACTATCTTGCGATTCAATCACTTCTAAATGCTAGAAATGAGAAACATATTATTACGACACCTATGGAACACGCATCGATTCGAAGTTATTTTCAATCCTTACAATCGCAAGGCTATACAATTACTGAAATTCCTGTTGATAAAAGTGGGCTAATTCATTTAGTAGATTTAGAAGCAGCTATTACGGAAGATACTGTTCTAGCAAGCGTACAGCATGGAAATTCTGAAATCGGAACCGTTCAAAACATCGCAGAAATCGGGGCACTTTTTAAAAAATATAATGTTTTATTTCATTCGGATTGTGTTCAAACATTTGGTAAACTTCCAATAGACGTTACAACGATGTCAATTGATAGTCTCTCAGTTTCAGCCCATAAAATATACGGACCAAAAGGTGTCGGCGCTTGCTATATAAATCCGCAAACGCGCTGGGAACAAGTATTTCCGGGAACTTCTCATGAAAAAGGGTTTCGCCCTGGTACAGTGAACGTTCCTGGCATCGCTGCTTTTTTAACGGCTGCAGAGCATATATTAAAAAATCAAAAGAAAGAGAGCTTCCGTTTTCAAGAGTTACGATCCTATTTTTTAAAGCAATTTCAAACACTTCCTCTAGAAATTGAAGTAGAAGGTCATTCTACTTCTTGTTTACCACATATTATTGGGGTTACAATAAAAGGAATAGAAGGTCAATATACAATGCTAGAATGTAATCGTCATGGTATTGCCATTTCCACCGGAAGTGCTTGCCAAGTCGGTAAACAAGAACCTTCAAAAACAATGGTCGCAATTGGAAAAACGTATGAAGAGGCAAAACAATATGTCCGCTTTTCTTTCGGACATCACACAACGAAAGAACAAATTGATACAACTATTCATGCACTACACACAATTGGAAATCAATTTTATAGAGGTGTTAAATCATAATGAAACAAAATGATCAAAAAAAGATTTTAGGTGAAGAAAGACGTCAGCTTATTCTTCAATGGCTTCTCGCTGCAAATGAACCATTATCAGGGAGTGAGTTATCTAAAAAAACAAATGTAAGTAGGCAAGTTATCGTACAAGATATTTCCTTACTAAAAGCACGAAATGAACCCATTATTGCGACTGCTCAAGGATATTTATATTTAAAACCACAAGCGAAGCAACAAGCTTTTGAACGCGTAATTGTATGCCAACACAAACCAGCCGAAGTACGCCAAGAACTTACAATGTTAGTGGACCACGGTGTTACGATTAAAGACGTAAAAGTTGAGCATCCTGTATACGGTGATTTAACAGCATCGATCATGGTAAGTAATCGCTTTGATGTAGAGCAATATTTACAAAAAATCGAAAACACAAACGCTTCCTACCTTTCGCAACTAACAGATGGTATTCACTTACATACAATCGAAGCAGATTCTAAAGAGAAATTAGATGCTGCTTGTGAGGCACTAGACCGTGCTGGATTTCTCGTTTATTAATTAATGTAAAGCACAGAGTTTTTCATCATTCTCTGTGCTTTTATTTTGTAAATGATATAATATTGTAATCAATTGTAAAGGAGGTCAAATATGGGAATTGAACTCGTTCACTTTAGCACCGGTAAACCGAAACAAATGAAATATGGCGAAGATAAAGAAATGATAACAGGTATATGTAAAGATCCTACAGAAGAGGCCTTTCTCTCAAAAGACGGATTCCGTGGTGATGATGTAGCAGATTTAAAACATCACGGGGGACCTGACCGCGCAGTTTGTGTGTACCCACACGAGCATTACGCACTATGGGAAGAGGAATTTCAAACTACGCTTCCAGCTTCCACATTTGGCGAAAACATTACCGTAACAAATATGTTAGAGCGTGATGTTTGCATCGGAGATACATATCAACTAGGTGAGGCAATCATTCAAGTGACACAATCGAGAGTACCTTGTAGCACAATTTCAAAACGTCTTGGCATCCCTGGCATACTGCCGCGCATTGTAGCAACTGGATTTACTGGCTACCTATGCCGCGTTCTTCAAGAAGGTACTGTACGTCAAGATTCTAAAATTACATTACTAGAGCGTCCATCAAACAATGTATCTGTTTTGTTCTCTAACGAAATTTATTTTCATAATAGGAAAGATAAAGATGGCATTGAGAAGATTCTTGCTGTACCAGAACTAGCTGATATTTGGCGTGGTCAGTTAGAGGATCGTCTTGCGAAGTTGAAATAAAGAATCCCACCTTCTGCAGGTGGGATTTTATTAATCTAGCAAAATTATTTCTGTTGATTCAATAGAATAGACAGCTTGCTCTGCCCCAAACCGATAATACGTTTGAATTAATTTCATACGTAACCGTTCTAAAAGTTTACGCGAAGGTATATTAGCCATTTGTGTTACTGCAATTACTTTTGATAAATGTAATTCCCGAAAACCATACTGAATTACAGCCTGAACAACTTCTGTTGCATAGCCAACTCCCCAGTACATCGGTAAAAATTGATAAGATACTTCAATATCTTTATTAACATCATTTGGATCGAGCGATACTACTCCCAAAAATGCTTTTGTTTCCTTCTCTTTAACAATCCAATACCAACAGTTTTCTTCCGGATGCAACATATCATTCAAAACATCTCTAATCGACTCTTCTTCACGCGGTCCACCAAGATATTTTCTCACTTCTTCATTTAAATATAGTTCTTTTATACTTTCGTAATCTAATTCATGAACTGTATTTAATAAACAACGTTTCGTTTCAAGCAAGTTTAACAGCCTCCTCGCTTTTTACAACCAATAAGAAGAATAACTTCCCAGCACAGTAACAGAAAAACCAAGCGCTTCAAGCTCCATCGTTACGCCTGGCAGTAATACGTCATCGTATGCTTTATCGACATCGATTAAGAAAAAGTAATTTCCAAGACCTGTTTTCATCGGGCGAGATTCGATTTTTGATAAGTTCAATTTTCTCCATGCGAAAGCTGATAACACTTGATATAGCGCTCCTGCATAATCTGCAGGTAACGTTATCATAAGCGTCGTTTTCTCTCCGCGATTTTCTCCGTTTTTCGGGAGTACTGCTTTCTTTTTCTTATGCAGAACAAGGAAACGCGTATGATTGTTTTTGTGCGTATGAATGTCATGCCTTACAATTGTTAATCCGTATTTTTCTGCCGCTGCTTCATTTGCAATGGCGGCGATTTTTTCTTCAGGATGTTCTTTCACATATTGCGCAGCAGCGCTTGTTGATGTCATATCGCGAACTGTTACCCCTTTTAATTCTTCATTTAAAAATTTATGGCACTGTGCAATAGCATGTGGATGAGAATGTACAGCATATACTTCTTCCCACACTTCTGCATACTGGGGATGTACGAGTAAGTGTTGCTGAATCGGTACTGTAATTTCTCCTACAATAGAAAGTGGTTGCTCATGTACGAGGTAATCAACCGTTATATTTACTGAACCTTCAATCGCATTTTCTAACGGTACAACTGCAAAGTCTACATTTTCATTTGCAGCTGCATCTATACAATCTGGAATCGTTCGGTACGGCACATGCTCTGCTTCCGGAAAAAAACGACTCACCGCCATATTTGTAAATGTTGCCTCTGGTCCTAAATATCCTACTCGAATCATCGTCTTTTCCCCTCTTTTTCGTTTTCTTACTGTTATACCATAATTTTTTATATTCTTCTATGTAAATTTCGAATATTAAAAAAAGACTAGCATTTGCTAGTCTAAATGTTTCTTATATTCTCTTTGAGCGAAGAAGAAATAAATGATACATGCTGCGATATAAAACAGAATGAACAAACCTACTTTTCTTAATGATCCATCCATAAAGAACGTATTATGAAACGTATATAACGCAACTGCACTATGCATACTTCCTACTATAATTGGCGCAAAAAATAGCATACACAATTGCCAACGAGAAATTTTCCACACTTCTTCCTTCGTCATTCCAAGTTTGGAGAGCGCACCATACTGCTTTCGATCCGATGCAATATTATGAAACCATTTAAAATATACGATACTACATGAAGTGAGAAAGAATAATATACTAATGAATGAACCTAAAAATAGAGTAATATCGCCGCCTTCTTTCATATTCACATATAACTCCATATTACTTCGAAATGCATCATTATTATCTTGTTTCATATGTTTCCGTAAATCTTCATTTAATTTCTTCGTATTTTCAATATTTGGTAATGTGTAGCCTCTATATATCATTTTTTCAGAATCCGGAATTGTATTTGCTATACTGTCAAAATCCGCATCATTCATGACGAAGAACAGACCATTAATGTGCGCAGGGTGATAGTTAAATTTCACCCCTTCTTTCTGACCATTAAATACGAATGGATACGTTTGATTCATTACTTGTAATTGAATCTCTTTTTGATTATATACATTCGGATAATTACTTTTATTATAATAAACAAGTGTAACGGTTCCTGTTTTAGGATGATACGTTTTCTGCTTTTGTTTTCTTGCCTCTTGATTGTATTCACTTTCCTTTATAAGCGGCGCTACTTCTGTTTCTCCCTTATTGGATTGAAAGGATGCATACACTCCAACAAAACTCATAAATTGAAAATCATCATACCCATATTGATGTAGTAATTTTCCAACCGCCTCCTCCTCAAAAACTTCATGGGAAGAAGCACCTTTTTCTATGTACGAAAATGAGTGTACTCCTCCATCCCGCCACATATCTTGCATACTAGAAAAATATAAGAACACTGTACCTGTTGCTGTAACTACAAACGTCGTTGCCATAGACAACATGAAGAAAAAGCGACCATTTTCCTTCATTCGATGTGATAATTGATTCACTATAAACAAATACGGATATGTATACATAATCTTTTTATTTCGTTTTATCATTTCTAATATTTGAGCAGTGCCGTGTGTAAAAGAAAAATACGTTCCGAAAAAGACAAGTATAGCCACAGGAAAAAAATAGAATGCTATCGTTGACATCGTCGTTTGTAACGCTAACGCATATCCTATCCCTAAACAAATAAAGCCGAATATACAAAGCCACATTGATGTTTTCTTCTCTTTTTTATCTGCTCGAAATTCTTTCAATAACCGAATGATTTTTATATTCCATATTCGTAAAGCACTTATAAAAGATAATAGAATAAAAACGACCATATATATAACAAACGTTACACCAATCGCCCTCACGTCAAATATGACAGGGAGTTCTTTCGGAAGACGAAGTAACATACTAAACACCATGAAGAAGAGCTTTAAAAAGATCATGCCAAGCCCAATACCGAAAATATTAGCAAACATTCCAATTAATATTTGCTCGGTCATAATCACTCCTATTACGTTAGATTTCGTTGCTCCCATTAACATATATAACCCTAGTTCTTTCTTACGCGCTTCTATGAAAATAGAAGTAGAGTACAAAATAAATATGATAAAAAAAGAAATAATTATAATGTTACATATGATAAGACCCCAGCGTACATTTTGATACCACATCGTCTCTTGCATATACGGATGTACAATGATAGACATATATGCAAAAGACGCAAATATTGCAAAACAACTACTTAAGAAAAACACTTTATAATTACGCCAATTCCCCTTTATATTTTGCAGCGCTAGTTGCCGAATGTTCATCTATCGTCCCCCTGTAACTTACTACATAGGCAAAAAGCTAGAGGTTTCCCTAGCTTTTTACGTGTTTTAAATATCCTCTTTGCGCGATCATAAAGTAAATGGCAGAAGCTACAATGTATGCGCCAATTACGATCGCACCTGATTTCCATAAATCAATATAAAGCATTTTCCCTAACGTATGAAGAGCAAATCCACTATGAATTGTACCGATTAAGATTGGGATAAAGAAGATAACGCCCATTTGTCGAATTGCAATTTTATGAATTTCTTTGTCTGTCATACCGATTCTCTTTAACGATTTAAACTGAATACGGTCTTGTTCTTTATCGTTAAACCATTTAAAGTATGTCATGCTACAAGCGAAGAAGAAGAACAGTACTGCTACGAAGAAACCGATGAACATTGTAATTGCTCCTGATTCTCTTATATCTTTATAAGCAAACACTGAATTTTTCAGTTCTCCTTGCTTTTCTGGCGCAATTTCCTTTTTCAAATCTAACACAAGGTCTTCAGTACTCTTCCAATCTTCAATATAATAACCGTAATATTTCGTCTTTTCTTCATCTGGTACGAGCTTTGCATATTTCTCAAAATCTTGATCATTCACAATAAGATATTCATCATCATTAAAAACAGAATATGAAGTTGGTTCATTTAACTGAACAGACTGTTTTTGCCCATTAATTGTAATTTCATATGGCTTCGCACGATCTATCTTCACTAGATCATTTGTCATATCACTCATGATCATCGTCGCACTACCTGGTGCATTATGAACTTCTCTAACTTCTTCCCTTTTTTGTTTACGCACTTCCGCATTATATTCTTTCTCTGCAATAATCGCTGTTGGCACTTCATGTTCACTGTTAAAAAACGCTATTTTCTGTGTTGCAGGTAGTTTTACGTAGGTTATTTTTCGTGCATCTTCAAATCCATTCTTTTTTAATAATACCTGTACTTTTTCCTCGTTAATAATGGTATGCGTATTTATACCCTTTTCCTCATATGAAATAGCATGTGGCGTAAGATCTATCGTTTTCGCACTCATATTTTCAAAATATACATAAAGCGTACCAACTGCTGAAGAAACAACAGCTGTAATGATAGAAATAACAAATAGAAAACGAGCATTATCTTTCATTTTATAAATAAGATTGCTAAGGACGAACATGTTTGGATATGTATAAAATGATTGTTTTCTTTTTTGCAATGCTTTTAAAACGACTGTACTACCTTGTGTAAATAGTAAATACGTTCCTCCAATTGTCAGTCCGACGATTGGTAAGAAATACATTATAAAATTCATAATTGTTACTTGGAAACAAAGGACATACGCTGCAATAATACATCCTATTCCTGCTACACATAACCATGTAAATGCAAACGGCTCTACTTTTTGTTTTCTAGCTTCCCTTAATAAATCAATAATTTGCAAACGTCCTACTGTCCAAACACTAAACAATGATAGGATTAAAAAGAGGATAAAGTATATGCCAGCTGTAATAAGAACTGCTTTTCCATTCCACACAAGCGGCAATGTTTTATCAACTTTTAGTAAGACACTGAGTGCTTGGAAAAATAGTTTTGAACAAAGCATTCCAATCCCGATACCTACTACAATTGCAGTACTACCTAACATAAGTTGTTCTAATATAATCATTCTGCCAAGTTGAGACTTTGTTCCGCCTATTAATGTTAATAAACCGAATTCTTTTTTTCTTGCTCGTAAAAACGTTGAATTTGCATATAAAATAAAGAGTGCTGAGAAGATGACTACGATGTAATTCATTGATTCTAACCCTTTTGTAATCATCGTCTTCATACTAATATTACCGCTTACGACATCTGGATGATAAATGAAGGAAGCATACATGAAAAATACGACAATCGATAAACAACTACTAATAAGGAATGCTTTATAATTACGCCAATTTCCTTTTACGTTATTAAGCGCGAGCTGGCGAAAGTTCATGATATTCTCCTCCTAGCATCGCAAGTACGTCTAAAATTTCTTGGAAAAAGGCTTGCTTCGTTCTTCCTTTGTGTATTTCTGAGAAGATCTCTCCATCACGTATGAAGAGGATGCGTTCACAATAGCTAGCCGCTACTGGATCATGCGTAACCATTGCAATCGTTACTTTCTTTTGCTCATGCAAATCTTGAAGTGCTCCCATTAATGATTTCGCTGACTTAGAATCTAAGTTTCCCGTTGGCTCATCCGCTAAAATTAACGTCGGTTCATGAATGATTGCTCTCGCAGCTGCTGCACGTTGTTGTTGTCCGCCTGATACTTCATATACTTTTTTATTTAAAATTTCTTCGATGTTTAAAAACTTCGCAATTTCCAGTACTTTTGTATCGATTTCATTTACAGATTTCTTCGCCATTACAAGCGGTAAAATAATATTTTCTTTAATCGATAACGTATCAAGTAAGTTAAAATCTTGGAAAATGAATCCTAAATGTGTACGGCGAAACTCTGCTAATTTTGCTGCACGCATTTGATTAATTTCTTCACCATTTACAAGCACATGACCTGAAGTTTGCTTATCAATTGTTGCTAATAAATTTAAAAGCGTTGTTTTTCCGCTTCCTGAAGGACCCATAATCCCTACAAATTCGCCTTCTTCAATTTTAAAATTTATATCATTTAAAGCAGTCGTCGCTACTGAACCTTTCGATTGATACACCTTTGTTAAGCCTTTTACTTCAAGAACACTCATTTCTAATCCCCCTATGTGTTTTCTTCTTACATTTACTATAAGAAAAATAAGAAAAAGAAACGATTGATTTTCCTTACAAAACGTTTTGTTATCTTACAGTTTTGTCATTTTTCTCATCAATGCATGATATTCTTCATCTTTTGCAAATTGGAATGTGAATGTCGTTCCTTCTCCTTCAGCCGATTGAACATACATTCCATGATGTAAATTATCGCAAATTTCCTTCGTAATATATAAACCCATTCCAGTCGCTTCTCTCGTTTTACGGCCGTTTATTCCCGTAAAGAATGGATCAAATATGCGCTTTACATCTTGCTCTGGAATACCGATTCCATTGTCCTTAATATGTAGTAACACCTTTTGATCTTTCTCTTCAATTTGAAATTGAATTTCTTTTTTCTCTGCTTCTGCAATTTTTGTATACTTAATTGCATTTACAACAATTTGGCTCATGGCGATACTAAGCCACTTTCTATCAGACGCAATCATACAAGCTTCTTCTTCAACCATCAGTTTCGGAAATACAGACGATTGAATGAACGACTTTCGATTTTCATTAATAATATCTCGAATGACATCTATAACATTTACTACTTCTACTTTATAATCCTTCGCAAACTGATCTAATCTTGCCATATGTAACGCTAAATCTAAGCCATTTAAAATACGGTTATTTTCTTCACGAATACTTTCAATCGTTCCCCTTGCCTCACGATGTTCCTTACCATATTTCTGTAACAATAATTCAATAACCGATACTGGTGTTTTCATTTGATGAATCCATTGGTTCATAAATATCATTTGCTGTTGCTCTTTCGCATGCTGTTTATGAACTTCATTCATATATTGCTGCCTTAATAGCGTAAACGATTCGACGACCATCTCTTGTTCTGACGTATAAGAAGTATCGATAAGTAAGGAGTCATGTAATGTATTTCCGCCAGTAACATACTTTTCGATCCTCTTTAAAAACACACTCCGTTTTCGGTAATCGTAAATGAGGTATACAGTAAACACAACTGTCCCTAATAAAAGTCCGTATAACCACGTGCTCCAATCAATGGATTTCTTTTCTAAAAGACTTTGCAACTGCAAAACGAGCCCAAATAAACAAAGGCTAACAATATAAGAAAGAATTAAAGAAAAGCGGTCCATGAGGTAATTTTTAACCTTCATGCCCTTCGCCCCACTCTGTAAGAAGCGCATAACCATATCCACGTTTCGTTACAATTGCATTTTTAATGCCTAACTCCTCTAGTTTCTTCCTTACACGTTTTACATTTACGGTTAATGTATTATCATCAACAAAGGCTACTTCATCCCACAGGGCCTCTAATAGTTCTTCGCGCGTTACGTATTGATTCGCCTGTTTCATTAAACACTCTAATAAGTAAAATTCATTTTTTGTCAGTTCTGTTTGTTGCCCTTGCCACTCAACAACGTGTTGAGAAGGGAATAACAACAGTCCATTTACACCTAAACAATCACTCTCAGCAGCAGCAGCATACTCACCATACCCACGGCGAAGTGCACTTTTCACCTTTGCCATTACAATATCTAAGTGGAATGGCTTCGTAATGTAATCATCTCCACCATTTTCAATCGCCATTACTTGATCCATTTCCCCTGTTCTTGCAGAAACAAAAATAATCGGCGCATTCGATACAGTGCGGATTTGACGACACCAATAGAAACCATCAAAGTACGGTAAATTAATATCGAGTAACACTAGATGTGGATTTATTTTTACGAACTCATTTTTTATATGACGTAAATCACTTACTCTAAATGATTGATAGCCATACCTTTCTAAATGCTCCTCTAATATTCCCGCGATTTTCTCATCGTCTTCTACAATTAATATTTTATACATGTTCTCTTTCTCCCCATAAATATTCTTCTAAAATTACTTCTTTTTCTATTATAAATTGAAAATTTGATTAGTGGAGATTTTTTCCTATAAGAATCAGACTTTTACGATATAAAGTGAAACTTTAATCGGTGGGGCTTTTGTTCCTCCCCCACTGATTATTAGCCCACACCAATTGGGTGTTTACGGGCAGTAAGGCTCCCCCTAAACTTCTTTGCTCCAGCTGAATTTTGAGGTGGAAGTTTTACTGCCCACAAATAGCGGGATAAAAAAAAGACTGCCATATTTCGGCAGTCTTAATCGATAAATTCAAATTGATATTCAAGAATTTTTACAATATCTCCGTCTACTGCACCACGTGCACGAAGAGCTTCATCAATACCCATTCCACGCATTTGACGAGCAAATCGGCGTACAGATTCATCACGTGAGAAGTCTGTCATTTTGAATGTTTTCTCAATATCATAACCAGAAATAACAAATGTGCCATCACTTTCGCGTGTAATTTCAAAATTAGATTCAGATTCAAATTTGTACATTACACTTGCTTCAGATTCTTCTACATCATCGTACATTGGGAATTCTGGTGTTGTTTCTAATAAGTTCGCTACTTCAAATAGTAAGTCACGAACACCTTGTTTCGTTACAGCTGAGATTGGGAAAATTTTCACTTCGTCTCCCAATTTTTCTTTAAATGCTTGTAAGTTTTCTTCTGCACCTGGCATATCCATTTTGTTTGCAACAACAACTTGTGGACGCTCAGTTAAACGCATATTGTATTCTTTTAGTTCACTATTGATTGTTACATAATCTTCATATGGCTCACGGCCTTCTAAACCAGACATATCGATAACGTGCACGATTACACGTGTACGCTCAATATGACGTAAGAATTGGTGTCCAAGTCCGACGCCGGCATGTGCGCCTTCAATTAGTCCAGGAAGGTCAGCCATAACGAAGCTGCGGTTATCACCAGTTTCAACAACACCAAGATTTGGAACGATTGTTGTAAAGTGATACTCTGCAATTTTCGGACGCGCTGATGATACAACAGATAATAATGTAGATTTACCTACACTCGGGAATCCAACAAGTCCAACATCTGCTAGTACTTTAAGTTCTAGCGTGACATCACGTTCTTGACCTGGTTCCCCGTTCTCAGCGATTTCTGGCGCTGGGTTCGTCGGTGTTGCGAAACGTGAGTTACCACGGCCACCGCGGCCACCTTTTGCGATTACAGCTGTTTGTTCATGCGTTACTAAATCGGCAAGAATTTCACCTGTTTTTTCATCTTTTACTATTGTTCCCGGTGGAACCTTTACGATTAAATCTTCAGATTTACGACCGTGCTGACCTTTACTCATTCCGTGCTGACCACGATCAGCTTTGAAATGACGTTGGTAGCGGAAGTCCATTAATGTACGTAAGCCTTCCTCAACAACGAAAACAACATCTGCACCTTTACCACCGTCGCCACCTGCTGGGCCACCTTTAGGTACATACTTCTCACGACGATACGCAACCATTCCGTTACCACCGTCGCCGCCTTTTACATATATCTTGACCTGATCTACAAACATTATTTCACCACACTTTTTTCGATTGGTTGTAATATAACTGAGACTTCTTCGTCTCGTACTGTATAAGAAATGGAATACCATTTATTGTTTTGGTTCGCAAGCCAATTCTGTAGTTCTTCTACACTCGTTAGCTTACCACGAAAATCAAAAAAGAAACGAGCATTCTCCGCGTCACATTCAATTGTGATACAAACATAATTTTCAACATATACGTCTAAACTATGCTGAAGCATTGAGAAAAATTGATTCGTCCATGTACATACAGTCTCATCTAAGTGAGATAAGTTATGTAATTTCCCTAATACTTCGTACTCCAATAAGCACGGCTGCTGTTTCCAATTATATGTTAAAATCCACTCTGAAAATAAAGGCATTGATAGCCCTATCAGATTGGATTCTTGTCTCGCTTCTTGGACAAAACGATCGATGAGCCTATGAATCTCTTCCACTTTTCCAAGGGAAAGGTTTCCTTTAACCATCTGCATACGATTGAGCCAATCATGTCTTGAATGGCGCAACGCATCTATAATTGTCCATTTTTCATTCATTTAGATACCCCTTAATATAGAAAAACTCTAACCTGCACTCAGGTTAGAGTTTTCCGTGAGTTCTTATGCTTCTTGAGCAACAGGATATACGCTCACTTGTTTGCGGTCACGGCCAAGACGCTCAAAGCGTACTACGCCGTCAACTTTCGCGTATAAAGTGTCATCGCCACCACGACCAACGTTAACACCTGGATAAATTTTTGTACCGCGTTGACGGTAAAGAATTGAACCACCTGAAACCGTTTGACCATCTGCGCGTTTAGCACCAAGACGTTTTGACTGAGAGTCACGACCGTTCTTTGTACTACCTACACCTTTCTTAGATGCGAAAAACTGAAGATCTAATCTTAACATACGTTACACCTCCTGCACTTTTTCTATTAAACGGATATACTTTCCGTAATCAAGTTCGATCGTCTTTAGCGAAACAACCAATCCTTCTAAAAGCGTTTGTGCTTTTTCTGCTGCATGAACGTCTAAATCATTAGGCAATTCATACGTTAAGAATCCGCCATCACTTCCGAGTTCAATAGTTGCCTGCACATTACAAAGTTCTTCCACTGCATTTATAGAACCAAACACAACCGCTGTAGTTCCAGCACAGACAAGGTCTTGTCCATGTGGCGCATAATCGGCATGTCCAGTCATTTTAAATGATTGGATACTTCCTAATTTCGTGCGACTTATCGTAATTTTAATCATGTTAACCTGAATTAAGCGTTGATAGCTTCAACAACTAGCTTAGTGTAAGGTTGACGATGACCTTGTTTCTTACGATTGTTCTTTTTCGCTTTGTATTTGAAAACGATGATTTTCTTAGCGCGACCTTGTTTTTCAACTTTAGCAGTCACTGTTGCGCCTTCTACAACTGGGCTACCAACTTTAACGTTTTCGCCACCAACGAAAAGAACTTTGTCAAAAGTAACAGTTTCACCAGCTTCAACATCTAATTTTTCAATGTAGATTGCTTGACCAGCTTCAACTTTAATTTGTTTTCCACCTGTTTCGATAATTGCGTACATACTTGCACCTCCTCTTAATTACTAAGACTCGCCAAAAACGAGGTAGACATACATGTCTTTAGGGAACCTGTTTTGTGCGGTTGTAGCATATAGCCGTTTAGGTGCTATAAACTATAACATAAAGATGTTATCATGAATCATAGACTATTGTCAATAAATGTTCTACTAACTATTTTTTCCGTTCTACAATTTCTTTCTTACTTCCAAATCGGATAATAGCGTACTTTTCGATAATATCATCTTTGAAATAAATTTCAAATGGAAGATTTTTTTGTAATTCTTTTTGTAGAAAATGCTTTTGCAAAATTTTCGGTGCAGCGATTAATACTGCTTCATCTTCTATATTGCCATATGTAATTAATTCTCTCTCTAACTCATACGCAATTGTTTCATAAGACATGACATATCCCGTCGCTTTACATGGTACACATTCTTCTAATAATACGTCACGTAACGAATGTTTCTTACGTTTACGCGTCATCTCTAAAATTCCTAATTCCGTAAATCCGAGTACTCTCGTATATGTACGATCATCTTGTAAAGCTAACATTAAACTCTCTCTTACCTTCTCTTTATCTTCTCGTCTTTTCATATTAATAAAATCAATTAATATCATACCGCCAATATCACGCAGTCTTAATTGACGAGCAATCTCTTCAGCAGCCGCTTCATTTGTGCGAAGTACAGTATCTTGTAAATTTTGTTTTCCAGTAAATTTGCCTGTATTCACATCAATTACAGTCATCGTCTCCATTTGTTCTACAATTAGATACGCACCATTTGGTAGCCACACAATTTTTTGAAGTGCTTTCTCGATTTCACGATCTATTCCAAAATGGTTAAACATCGAAGATTTTTCATTGTAAAAGGATACTCTTTCTTCCCCTACTTTTTCTTCTAATTCTTTTACTACACTTCTCGTATCTGCAACTACTTTTTCAATCGTTTCAATTGGGTTCTCCTGAAATACACGATCTAAAAACGTCGCTGGTCGATGAAGTAGTAACGGCGCCTTTCCTTGCTCTTCTCTTCTTTTTAATTCTTCATATAACTGCTGCAACCCTTGCATTTCAGCTTGTATTTCATCAATTGTTCCTTTTTCAGAAGCAGAGCGGAAAATGTATCCACCCGTTCCTTTCACTTCAACTCCGAGCAACTGTTGTCTTCTTTTGTTATTTTTTATTTTCCGAGAAATAGCGCGCATTTCATCATACGGCATGTAAACAACATATTTTCCGGTAAATTCTATATTCGCTGTTAACTTAGGACCTTTCGTATCAATTGCTTCTTTCACAACTTGTACAAGTATCGCCTGTCCTTCATGTATGCGATATGAAGATGGTACATCATCATATGAAAGATATGCATGTTTTTCTAATCCGATATTTACAAAGGCTGCGTTCATTCCAGCAATTGTTCTTACGATACGCCCAACATAAATATGCCCGACAATCTCCTGCTCTTCATTCCTTTTCCATAAAAGCTCGACAATTTTTTGTTTCTCTTCTATCGCAACACGCTTTTCCGAACCAGTGTAGTTTATATATAACGTCTTCAAAATTTTTTCCTCACTTTTCACTTCTTTTCCTTACAATATAAAAGGTTAGTGTCGTCGTCAACACTAACCAATTAATTCTTCAACAGACGAAGTTGTTCGTTTTTCAGCAAAATACGCATAGAGCAATTCATTTTCGTCCAATGTGTAATGCTCTTTATATTTTCCATGGACGATAATAGAGTGTTTATATCCTCTACGAAATTTTGTAAAAATCGTATACAAGCGATCTTCTGTTTTCACCTCAATAGGTGCAATCTTTTCAATATCTCTTTTATTCCCATAATAACGTTCTAATAAAAAACGCATAAATGCGTACCTTCTTTGTTTCCATTCTTGATACAAAGAAATCGCTAGAAAAACGAGTAATACCCACATCATAATGTTATTACTATTCCAAAGTAACTGCCATCCTAATATTACACTAAAAAAAACACATGACAATTTCATCATCTTTTCATGTGCTTGTAAATACGGAAAACGATATGATAATACATTAAATAATACTTTTCCGCCATCAAGTGGCCAAATAGGCAATAAATTAAATCCTAAGATAATGACATTATTCCATACAAAGAAATGGTACAAATCATCAGTTACCCAGCCCGCTTGATACAAAATATAGGCGACTGCAATCATCCATATATGCTGAATTGGTCCCGCCATAACGACAATCAATTCTTCTTTTAATGATTTATTCCCATGTTCCTCCATCTCAGCTACGCCACCAAACGGCAAAAGCTGAATTTGTTTAATACGCCAATTATAATATGCAGCTGCAAAAGCATGCCCCAATTCATGAACTAAAACGATACAAAATAGTAATAGTAACTCTTTAAAACGCGCTGTAAAAATACCAATAACGATAATAACCCAAAACAATGGATGCACCGTAATTTTCGTTAAAACATCTCTATATTTAATCAAATGAAATCACCTGAATAGGATCAATAAATTTTTCATTCTTTTTCATCGCGAAATAAAATTTACCGTTTTTATTATTTTCGTCACTATTCACCGTTCCGATTTTTTGTTTTTTTGAAACGTAATCATATAATTTTACTGACATATCGTTTAAATTTCCATACCAAGACTCCGTGCCATCAGCGTGTTGAATTTGAACTGTATTTCCAAGTTCCTCTTTCTTGCCCGCAAAAACAACTACACCTTCATTTACTGACTCAACCGTTGCATTTGTAGCCGTTTGAACAAATACACCTTGGCCATTTTTTTGAAACCCTTGCATCACCTTTCCAGAGGCAGGAATCGCATAATCCTTTTGCTGAATAGTCTTTTCTTTTTTCTCATTTGGAGAAAAGAAAACGAGAGGTTTTCCAAACTGCTTTTCATACCATTTCGATATAGTAGCAAATTGAAATTCTTCTTGCATAACTTTTTCTGTGACAGCTCTAGTACCATCAAAAGAAGAAGGTGCATTTTTAAATAAAATAGCAACTGAGAGAACTAATATTGCTGATAGCAAAACTTTGAAGAGAAAAACTTCTTTTCGAAATAGAGGGTGAATTTCCTTCTCTCCTTCTTCAATAAATACCGTGTCACTATCAAAGTCCCCTCCAGCAAAATACTGATCTTCCTCCATCCTTTCTTGCTCTGCTTTCCTTTTCGCAATCCGCTTTTTAATTTCTTCCACACGTCTATTCTTCATACTGTCTCCTTTCTTTAGTGAGCCTTATTCAAATAGAAACAGTTATATACAGTTTGTACATATGTATGAGTTATGGAAGAAAGATATTCATGCGAAGAAAAAAAGAAAGCACTCCGCATATATGCGAAGTGCTTTTAACGAATCCCAAAGAAATTTTTCATCTTTGTAAATACCGATACTTTTTCTTGTTCAAATGCTTGTAATGGCACATTCTCACCTAACAAACGTCTTGCAATATTGCGATAAGCTAGTGCTGCTTTTCCGCTCGGTTGCAACGCTACAGGTTCGCCTGTATTCGTAGCACGAATAACTTCATCATCATCTTCGACAACACCAAGAAGCTCGATTGACAATGTACGTACGATTTCATCAACATCTAACATATCCTGTTCATGAAGCATATGACTACGCACACGGTTAATGACAAGTTTCGGCGGTTCAATATCCTCTTTCTCTAAAAGCCCGATAATACGATCTGCATCACGCATTGAGGATACCTCTGGCGTCGTTACTACGATTGCTTTATCCGCACCTGCTACAGCATTTTTAAATCCCTGCTCAATCCCCGCAGGACAATCAATTAATATGTAATCATAATCTTGACGTAATACTTGTATTAATTCATCCATTTGTTCAGGTGTTACCGCCGATTTATCGCTCGTTTGTGCTGCAGGTAATAAATAAAGATCATCAAAACGCTTATCTTTAATAAGAGCCTGAGGTAAACGACAACGCCCTTCAACGACATCAACAAGATCAAATACAATACGATTTTCCAGCCCCATTACTACGTCTAAATTGCGTAAACCGATATCTGTATCAATTAAACACACTTTCTTTCCAGATAACGCAAGGGCTGTACCAATGTTCGCAGACGTTGTAGTTTTACCTACGCCGCCTTTTCCAGATGTAATTACTATTGCCTCTCCCACAGCTATACAATTCCCCTTTCTAACTTTGTTAAATTAGGTCTAAGATGAGTGAGAAGTTGCAGGCGATCGACAACAATGTGATTGTTCTCATTAATATACGCACATTCGGCCGCCTCCGCTCCGTCCTCTTTCTCTTCCGGAGCCCGCATTGTCACATCACTAATTCGGAGTTGCATAGGGTTCATAATAGATGCAGCAATAACAGCTTCTAAATCTCCATCATACCCCGCATGTGCAATCCCTCTTAGTGATCCCACGACAAAAATATTCCCCCCAGCGATAACCGTTCCGCCTGGATTAACATCTCCAATTAATAATAAATTTCCTTTTACATGTAACACTTGTCCAGAGCGAACAATTTTGGAAATAGGGACAATTTCTGTTTCTTCTTTCCAAGCTATTGCTTCTGCTTTTGTTATAACATCACTATCAATTGATTCCACAACAAGATTCTTCTTATTGCGAATTAACGTACGAATCTCTTCTTGTTGTACTTCTGTTAAATAACGATTTCCTACTTTAACACGCACTTCAATCAAAGAACGTCCGTCACCATCATAGTAATGTGTAGAAAGCTTTTCATCCAATTCTTTTAATAGTTCAGAGAATGAACAGCAATCATCTAAATGAAGTGTTATTCCATCTTTTGTCCCTTTTATCGTTACATTTTGTTGCTTTTTTTCTTCCACTAAAGTTCACCCCACCGATTCAATTCGACATAAAATTAGAAAATCCTTTTTTCTTTTTCTTCCATCGCTTTTGAAAGACGCACTAAATATCGTCTCAGTGGGAAACAAACTATCAATAAGAAAATTCCATTTAGCAATAAAGTAGCAAGGAGACGATCGGTGAAAAAGACATACGCCGACATGTGAGTACGCCCTAACAAAGTTAAAAATCCATACACATAATACTCTAATGCTGCAATACTAGCTAATACGATAGAAACAACAATAAATAAATTCAATTGCAATATCTTCATCGTACTATAAACTAAATATGCCAAAATTGGATAGGCAAATATATATATACCAACAAGTTCTGTGTATACGGTATCAAATAAGAAACCAAATAATAGTCCGTAGTAAATCCCTTGAACCGGACCATAGTACACTGTAATAAAACATAACACAATTATAAAGAAATGCGGTGCTGCTATACTGTCTTTCCAAAAAACGTCTGTTGGAACAACAGTAGAGAACATATTTTCAAATAAAAAAACAAAAAGGAGCAAAAGAGGAAGAGCTGCTCTTTTTAAAATCTTCATCATCTCTTCTTCCCCTCCTATTCTAACGGCGCCGAAGGCGTGTCACGTTTGACAACCGTAATATGCTCTACGTCATTTAAATCAGCAGCAGGTTTTACATAAGCTGTTTTTGTTAAACCGTATGGATCAGGCTGAACATCAACGATTTTCCCAATTACAAGACCTTTCGGGAAAATATCACCAAGTCCAGATGTTACAACTAGTTGATCTTTCTCTACCTTAGCATCAGAGCCAATCTTTGTAAAAAGAAGTAAGTGCTTTTCTTTATCGTAACCTTCAATCAATCCAAAGATTTTCTCATCACCTTGTACAATAGCAGAAACACGATTTGTTCGGCTCATAGAGCTTAGTAACTCTACTGATGATGTAAACTGAGATACACTTTTCACTCGTCCAACTAAACCTTGTGAAGTTACTACAGCCATATCCTTTTTAATTCCTTGCTGTGCCCCTTTATCAATTCCAATTAAATCGTACCATTTATCTGGATTACGAGAAACAACAGTAGCTGGAATTTCAGTATAACCGCTATTTAACGCTGTTTTACCAGTTAACTCTTGTAATTTCTTTTTATCATCTTCTAATTGTTTTACTTTTCCTGATAGGTCTGCATAATTATCTAATTTTGCTTTTAATTCTTTATTCTCTTCATACGTGCGCTTTACATCTTCTACGTTTTCGAAGAATCCGGCAACATAATTCGCTGGCTTTTGGAATACACGTTCTACAACACCAACAGTATCTTTTATAAACTGCTCTGGCCATGTTAAACTGTTCCGTTCTTTCAATGAGATTCCAATCAATGCCACGAGAAGAATAATACTAACTAACAAAACAATTAATCTTTTGTTTAAGAAAAACTGTGGCACGTTCACACCCTCTTAATTTCATTGATTTTTATTTTGCAATATTATCGAGCAGCAGTTTTGAAAAGGTCGATATTGTCTAATGCTTTACCCGTTCCAATTGCTACGCAATCTAATGGATTTTCTGCAACAAGAACTGGCATATTTGTTTCTTCACTAATAACTTTATCTAAGTTACGTAGTAATGCCCCGCCACCTGTTAATACGATACCACGGTCCATAATATCTGCCGCTAATTCAGGTGGAGTTTTCTCTAACGTATTTTTAACTGATTCTACAATCGCATCTACTGTATCTTTTAATGCATCTGCAATTTCTTCTGGTTGAATTAGTACTGTTTTTGGTAAACCACTTACTAAATCACGACCGCGAATTTCCATAGGTTCAATACCTTCTGGCTCGCCTGCAGAACCGATTTCTAATTTTAATGCTTCTGCTGTTCTTTCACCGATCATTAAGTTATAGCTCTTCTTAATGTATTGAATGATTGAATCGTCCATATCATCACCAGCAACACGAACTGATTGGCTTGTTACAATACCGCCTAAAGAAATAATTGCAACTTCTGTTGTACCACCACCGATATCAACAACCATACTACCAGTTGGTTCCCAAACAGGTAAGTTCGCACCAATCGCTGCTGCAAATGGCTCTTCAATTGGATATGCATCACGAGCACCAGCTTGACGAGTTGCATCGATTACTGCACGTCTTTCTACAGCTGTAATACCAGATGGTACACATACCATTACGTATGGTTTACGTGAGAAGAATCCATTTGATTTTTGAGCTTGTTGAATGTAATATTTCATCATTGTTGCTGTTGTTTCGTAATCAGCAATTACACCGTCTTTCATAGGGCGAAGTGCCACTACGTTTCCTGGTGTACGACCAATCATTTGTTTTGCATCGCTACCTACTGCAACGATTTGTTTTGTATCAGTTTGTAATGCTACTACTGAAGGCTCACGTAAAACTACACCTTTTCCTTTCACATATACAAGCGTGTTCGCAGTTCCTAAATCTATTCCAAGATCGCGAGTAAAGCCACCAAATCCAAACATATTATTTATCTTCCTTTCTTGTTTTCACGGACTCATTTTTTCTTACTTTATATGATAAAAACAGTACGTTTTTTTATATCTGTATCCTTTTTGCAGATAATTTTCTACAAAAAACTCATAAATCACATTATAAAACAAAATAAGTAAAAAGCATAGTCTTAAATATGACCTTTTTCCTTTAAACTCACGAATTTATGGTCACCTATTATAATATGATCAAGTACTTCAATTCCGATAATCTGGCCGCATTCTACTAAACGTTTTGTTACTTCAATATCTTCTCGGCTCGGCGCCGGATCTCCTGAGGGATGGTTATGAAGACATATTATAGAGGCTGCTGCACGACGGAATGCTTCTTTAAAAACTTCCCTCGGATGCACAATCGACGTATTTAAACTTCCAATAAAAATCGTTTGCCTATGTATAACTTGATTTTTCGTATTCAAATATAAACACACAAAATGCTCCTGCTGTAAAAAACGCATCTCTTCCATCATATAACTCGCACAATCTTCCGGGCTTCGAATGCTATATCTATTTCGATATTCTAAACGAACCATTCTTCTCCCTAATTCAAAAGCAGCCATAAGTTGCGATGCTTTTACGATTCCAACACCATGAATGCTTATTAGCTCTTCTAACGTCGCGTCTTTCAACATTCGTAAACCATCAAAATGGTGTAAAATTTTATCTGATAACGTTAAAACTGTATCTTCTTTAGAACCTGTTCTGAGTAATACTGCAAGAAGCTCTCGATTCGATAAACTTCCTGCTCCTTCTAATAATAAACGCTCCCGTGGCTGTTCCTCTTTCACAACATCACGAATACCGTTCATTTCTTCACCTCTTTTTTATTAGTTCTCTCAAAGAAAACCCCATGCAATTTTACGCATGGGTTACATCGCTACCAAACTGTTTTAATTCACGAACAAGACGTGCAATTGGCAAGCCTACTACACTATAATAATCCCCTTGAATGTGTTGAACAAAAATAGATCCTTTCCCTTGGATCCCATAACTTCCTGCTTTATCAAGTGGTTCCTTCGATGCAACATATGCGTCAATTTCCTCTTCTGTTAATTCCCAAAATGTAACTTCTGTACGCTCGTAAAAAGTGATTGTTTTGTCTTTTGATATAATCGCAACACCAGTATATACTTCATGTGTTTTCCCTGATAATAATCGTAACATTTCTTTCGCCTCAGCCTCATTAGACGGCTTTCCAAGAATACGTGACTCATATGTAACAATTGTATCTGCACCTAACACAATATCATCACTATAATTTTCTGCTACGGCAGATGCTTTTTGTAAAGCAAGCGACATAACAATATCAGAAGGTGATGAATATGCACCAATCGTCTCATCTACTTCACTAACAACAACTTCAAATGGCACATCAGCCAATTCAAGCAGCTCCTTCCTCCGAGGTGATCCTGAAGCTAAAATAATTTTTTTCATGTTTTCTCCTTCCTTTCTCATATGAAGCAGAACAATCCCTATCAATCGTATCAAAAGAATAGTTTCCCCACAAATTAGAGAAATATCATTTTCTCTAAACAAAATAATATTTTTTAATACGATTATACTCTGCCCACAAAGAAAGCATTTTGCTCTAAATTCAAAAGAAAAGAAAGAAGTGTACGTACTTCTTTCTCCTTCATCTCATTATCTTATTATTTTACTTTTTGTGAAACCATTTTTTCGTACGAAAGTAACCCATCAATAATAACTTGATTTAATTTAGCTACAGATTCCTTATCGCTCTTTCCTTCCTTAATCGTTTGCATAGCCACAGATATATACGTATAAAGCTTCTTCGCATCTTCACGCTTCATACTTTTCCCTTCCTTTTCAATCGCTTTCCATTCTTTTTCAATCGCTCCTATATCTGTTGCATTACTTTTTCCACTAACTTGTACGCTGGAAGCATATTTTGCTAAATGAGTATATAATGGCTGTACTTTTGTTAAAAACGCCCCTATTTCTTTATCATCTTTAAGTAACACTTTATCTGTTATATCCCAGTTCTTTTTCAAAACGGAGACACCCTCGTTTTTATACTGAGTCATTAATTGATTTACGGCCTGTTCATCGCTCGCAATCCCAACGACTAATGCATACTTATCACCGCTCGGTTTCAAAGCTGCAACGCCTCCATTACCTTTCCATTCTTCAAGAGCGGCCTGTCCCTTTTCTTCAGAAGAATAAATCCCTCCTTGAACAAAAAATAAATTCATCGGATCTAATGACGTTCCTACCTGTGCTTTTTTGTTTCCCTCTTTTGGTGCTGGTGTTTGTTCTGCCGTTCCACCCACCTTTGATTCTTCATTCGAAGTCTGCTTCGAGGTTGTTACTTCGCTTCCTCCTGTCGCACCTTGTCCAGTGACATGAAGCATTCCCATTCCCAACGCCGTACCAATAATAATCGCAGTTGCAACGATTGCAATTAACGTATTGCTCCACTTCTTTCGTTTTTTTTCCGTAGACATTAATTTCGCTTTTTGAAACGGAACAACGTTTTTGGGTCTTTCACTTTCTACTACCATCCATTCAAACTCATCTTTCTTCTTTTCTTCATACTTCGCTTCTGTTCCATTTACTTTCACTGAGATCGTTCGTGATTGCTTGTCCATACACTCACACCTCACCTCTTATCGTTGTCCGCATCATATCATATTCATTTCACAAAAAAACGAGATATTTGTCAGAGGAATTCGCCAAATTACCCTATATAATTATCTTATATGTATGCATTTGACTTCATTTGTAGAACAAAAAACTAGATAGCAAATACTATCTAGTTTTTTTCGCAAATATATTTTCGAACTTCAGAAATGAAATATAGAGAACCAGTTATGATGAAGACATCATTTTTTCCTATCATTTCAATCTTCTTATCAATTGCCTCTTTCCAATCTTCAAAAATTAATTTTGATTCTTTTTGCGAATACGATGCAAGTTTGTCAGCAGAAATGGCACGATCAAAGGCAAATGTCGTAAATATTATTTCATCAGCAACTTCTTCTAATTGCCCTACCATGTTATGTAACTGTTTGTCACCAAGAGCAGTAAATAAAACTATTACATTTTTATCTTTGTAATGCGCCTCTACTGTTTTCACAAGACTTTCAATACCCTCTGGATTATGAGCACCGTCTATTATAATATCTGGATTACTTTGTAACTTTTCAAATCGACCAATCCAGTATGCTTCTTGTAATCCAGCTTTCATTTCCTCTTCATTAATTAAAAATGATAAATATGTTTTTAAATACATTACTGCCATAAGCGCTACTGTAGCATTGCCTACTTGATGAATACCCTTCATTGAAATCCGAACATCTTTAAATGAGGCGAATGGACAAGCAAAATCAAAATGTTCCCCATCTTCATTAGAATGTTTATGTAGTGATGTAAATTGTTTTCCAAGTTCATATACGTTTGCATGATTTTCCTTCGCAACCTTTTGAATGACTTGCAATGCTTCTTCATCTTGTACACCAGTAATTACTGGAACACCTGACTTAATAATCCCTGCCTTTTCATATGCAATTTCTCCTAGTGTATCCCCTAAAATATGCATATGATCGTGACCGATATTCGTAATAATCGTGAGAACAGGATGAATAACATTTGTAGAATCAAACCTTCCCCCAAGCCCTGTTTCAAATAAAACAACATCACAGAAATTAACTTTACCGAAATAACAAATTGCCATAACAGTAATAATTTCAAACTCAGTTGCTTCTCCTAAATCCGTCTCGTCTAGTTTTTCAACGACTGGCTTTACCATCTTTACAAGTTCCGCAATCTCTTCATCTGCAATTGGCGTTCCGTTCACACTAATACGCTCATTAAATGTTTCAATGTAAGGAGAGGTAAATGTTCCAACCTTATATTTTGCGTCTTCTAGCATGTAGCGCATATACGTTAAAGTTGAACCTTTTCCATTTGTACCAGCAAGATGAACACATTTTATATGACGCTCTGGATTTCCGAGCTCTTCTAACATCCATTGCATTCTTTCTAGTCCTGGTTTTATCCCAAATTTCAATCGGCTATGAATCCATCCTATCGCTTCTTCATATGTATGTATCACGTATGTTATTCCCCTTTCAAAAGACAACCTTCATACTTCTATTATACGCAAAGAAAAGAGACTCACCAATATAGTGAGTCTCTGAAAAAATATTTTATTTCTCAAGATCCGCTAGACGTTGACGAACTGCTTCACGTTTTTCTAGGTAATCTTGCTCTTTCGCACGCTCTCCGTCAATAACTTCTGCAGGAGCTTTCGCTACGAATCCTTGGTTTGAAAGTTTCTTCTGTACACGTTCTACTTCTTTATCGAACTTCTCAAGTTCTTTTTCAAGACGCGCTTTCTCTTCATCAAGATTGATAAGATCAGCTAATGGTAAGAATAACTCTGCACCTGATACGATTGCAGTCATCGCTTTTTCTGGCGCTTGTAAATCAATCTTAATTGTTAGTTCACTTGGGTTACAGAAACGCTCAATGTAAGAACTGTTTTTCGTAAGCTGAGCTAGTACTGCCTCATCTTTTGCTTTAATTTGCATTTGAACTTTTTTGCTCATTGGCGTATTTACTTCAGCACGAATGTTACGAACAGAGCGAATGATATCAACTAGAAGGTGCATTTCTGCTGCCGCCTCTTTATCTTGTAAATCTTCGCGAACTGTTGGCCATGCCGCTACTGTAATAGACTCGCCTTCATGCGGTAAATGCTGCCAGATTTTCTCTGTTACGAATGGCATGAATGGGTGTAATAGACGCATTGTTTGGTCTAATACGTAAGCTAAAATAGAACGAGTTGTTTTCTTAGCTGCTTCATCTTCACCGTATAGTGGAAGTTTCGCCATCTCAATGTACCAGTCACAGAAATCATCCCAAATGAAGTTGTATAATGAACGACCAGCTTCACCGAACTCATATTTATCCATGTTACGTGTTACGCTTTCGATTGTTTCGTTTAAGCGAGTTAAAATCCACTTATCCGCAACTGATTTTTCACCAGTTAAATCGATTTCTTCATACTTCATGTCATCCATGTTCATTAATACGAAACGTGATGCGTTCCAAATTTTATTAATGAAGTTCCAAGTAGATTCTACTTTTTCCATGCTGAAACGTAAATCTTGGCCTGGTGCACTTCCTGTTGATAAGAAGTAGCGCATTGCATCTGCACCGTATTTCTCGATAACATCCATTGGATCAATACCGTTACCAAGAGATTTACTCATTTTACGTCCTTGCTCATCACGAACTAAACCGTGAATTAATACATCTTTGAATGGGCGCTCACCTGTAAACTCTAAACCTTGGAAAATCATACGAGATACCCAGAAGAAGATGATGTCATAACCAGTTACTAGTGCATCTGTTGAATAGTAACGTTTAAAGTCTGCTGAATCTTCATTTGGCCAACCAAGTGTTGAGAATGGCCATAATGCTGAACTGAACCATGTATCCAGTACGTCGTTATCTTGATTCCAGTTTTCAATATCTGCTGGCGCTTCTGTACCTACGTATACTTCACCAGTTTCTTTATGATACCAAGCTGGAATGCGGTGTCCCCACCATAATTGACGAGAGATACACCAGTCATGAATGTTTTCCATCCAGCGTAAGTATGTGTTTTCAAAACGTTCTGGTACGAACGTTACTTTTTCTTCTTCTTTTTGTTGAAGTTCTACTGCTTTTTCAGCAAGTGGAGCCATTTTTACGAACCATTGTGTTGATAAGTAAGGCTCAACAACTGCACCACTACGCTCACTATGACCTACTGAATGCATATGAGGCTCAATTTCTACTAATACGCCAGCTTCTTGTAAATCTTTTACTAACGCTTTACGACATTCGAAACGATCCATGCCGTTATACTTACCAGCTTTTTCGTTCATCGATCCATCTTCATTCATTACTAAAATACGTGGTAAGTCATGACGGTTACCTACTTCAAAGTCATTCGGGTCATGAGCTGGTGTAATTTTTACAACGCCTGTTCCGAAGTCTTTTTCTACGTACTCATCAGCAATAATCGGAATCTCACGGCCTACGATTGGAAGTGTAACTGTTTTTCCGATTAAGTGTTTGTAACGATCATCTTCTGGATGAACTGCTACTGCTGTATCACCAAGCATTGTTTCTGGACGAGTAGTTGCAAGACGAATGTGACCAGAACCATCTGTTAACGGATAGTTCATATGGTAGAATGCACCTTGAACTTCTTTATGAATTACTTCAATATCAGAAAGAGCTGTGCGTGTTGCTGGATCCCAGTTGATAATATATTCACCACGGTAAATTAAGCCTTTTTCGTATAATTGAACGAATACTTTATTAACCGCATCAGATAAACCTTCGTCTAATGTGAAACGTTCACGAGAATAGTCTAGTCCTAAACCAACTTTTCCCCATTGTTGACGAATGTGAGAAGCGTACTCTTCTTTCCACTCCCAAGCTTTTTCAAGGAATTTCTCACGACCAAGATCGTAACGTGAAATACCTTCTTCACGAAGTTTCCCTTCTACTTTCGCTTGTGTTGCGATACCAGCATGGTCCATTCCTGGAAGCCACAGTACATCGTAACCTTGCATACGCTTCGTACGAGTTAAAATATCTTGAAGAGTTGTATCCCAAGCGTGACCTAAGTGTAACTTACCAGTTACGTTCGGAGGTGGAATTACAATTGTATACGGTTGTTTCTTCTCGTCTCCTGTTGCTTCGAAATATTTTCCTTCAAGCCACCATTGGTAAAGGCCTTCTTCAACGGACATATGATCATATTTAGTTGGTAAATTCTTTTCCGTGTTTGACATTATTTTCCCTCCTTAAAATAAAAAATGTCCCTCATCCAAAAAAGGACGAGGGACATCGCGGTACCACCTTTATTTACAAACAAATTCAGAATTTGCTTATACTCTTAATTTGATAACGGACAAATCCGTCTTTTCCTAATGAGAACTATTCCGTTCAGAAAAGATGCTCCAGGGCTACCTTCTAACATAACTATCTAGAGAATCTCCCAGCTAATGATTCTCCTCTCTGAAGACGTTTCATGTCATACTCTTCCCCTTCAATGCATTTATATGATTGTTAATTATTATATACAATAGTGTAAAAAACGAAACCTTATTCGTCAAGATAAATTTGAAACTACGGCTTTTATCTCTTTATGGAACTAATAAAAAAGATAAGCAGGGTTCTCCCTACTTATCTTCTTCATCCGTTCCCTTGCTGGGCAGCTTGTAATTGCGAAAGGAAATATTCTGTATTGCTAACGAGCCAATGCGATTGCTGCAAACTTTTCACCCCGCGGAGCTCATTTTCTTCATTACGACTCTTTCTTCTTTTCGTATACGACTGAATTTGCCGAATAAAATGCGACGGATACGTCATATATGCAAACATAAGAAGCTGCTCCTCTTTCGTAAACGGGAAATTTTTTTGATACATTTGATACCATTCAAAGCGGTCACTCCGTGCAATTGGATATGTGTTTAAAGACCGAGAATAAAAACCTACTATATCTTGCACGGGCGTTGCAAACTGCGATTTTTCTAAACTAATAAAATAGCCGTTTCGCTCATAATCAAATAAAAAATGATTAAGCGATACATTCCCATGAATGAAAGTAGTACGTGTTGTTTCCTTTTCTTTCATCGCATCATGCCATTCATTTAATTGCTTTGTTGCGAACTCGCGAGCTCTCATAACATGGTGATAATACGTACAATATTGTAATTCAAACGGAGACATATACCACTTCGCTTCAGATTCTACAAGAAACTCTTCTAACATCTCACCATCATTTTCCCAACGGTCGGATATATTTGTATAATGTTTTTCTAATTCTTCTTCTGTATACGTCTCCTCTTTCACCGTTTTTTGATGCAACGTTCCGAGCGTCTGAAACATTTTGTGATATTGATCGTTATCCTCACCGTTTCCTTCCGCACGCTCTAACCAAGGCATTAAATAATAACTATATGTCCCATCACTTAAGACATAATTTCCGTCCGTCGCATGATAAATAGGTACATAATTCGAAAAACCTTTCTCTTTCAAATATTGAATGTGATGCAAAAAATTATTCCGCTCTAATTTTCTATCTTGTATTTTCTTTAACGCATACGGACCTTGATTCGTATAAATTTTCATTACACTTCCGTGCTCTTCCATATGCTGCGTATCCAATCTATATTGCCTAACAATGGGTTCATAGCGATTTCGTAATTCAATATCCATACGAATGACCCTTTCTTATTCAAAACATAACTTTTAGGAAAAGAAAAGAGGTGAGTGAAAAAAAACACTCACTTATTTCGCCTTTGCTTTTGAAACAGGAATATATATAATTTGCCCTGTAGTTAAATATATATCTTCTGATTGATTTACACGATATAAATTTTGCACAGACGTTTCATAACGTTCTGCAACAGATTCGATTGTATCCCCTTCTTGCACAAAATACATTCTTAACTTTGTAAATTCTTCTTCCGGTTCTTTCGTAAATATTTTTGTTAAATAAAGCGCATTTTCATCTCGCTGTGAGTACGCTTCTTCTTCTTGTTCCTCCTGCTTTTTCGCTTTTTCTTTCTTGAAATCTTTTCGTCCGAACAATTCAAATTGTGGAGTTGCTTCTTTCTCCTCTTCACGCTCCACAAATTCATGTTCTTCTATTTCCTCTTCCTCTAATTTCTGCTCTTTTCTTTCTTCTAGTTGGAACGGTTCAAATGCGTAATCTTCCCACTCATCCGATTCCTTATAGACTGGTTCTTCTACATGCGTTGCAGGTCTATTTTCATCCTCTTCAGCTGGCTCATCTTCTAACTCAGCATACACCGTTTCTTCCTCTTCATCCTCGATTCTTTCTTCATCACATAAACCTGTAATAGATATATCCGCTAACAATTGTAAGCAACCATTTTCCTTTAATTCATAATCAAATTCCTCGATTGATACATATAATTCTTCAATGACTTTCACTCGATTTCTTGGAATTGATATTTCAAGCGGAAAGGAATGGACAAGCTCATTAACCCCATCTTCCCTTGTTTCTACATAATCAATTGCCTTTGCTGGTGATAGCTCTCTTAATGAATAAGCTGAATCATCTTGCCTTACAACATACTCTCCCGTTAAATCTAACTGCCCTCTCACGATAACTTCATGATCAAGCTCTTCTATCTCAACGTCTGGATCTAACGAAATTGACAAAAGTTCTTCGACTTCCTGTCCTTTTTGGAACCAAACAGATTCTTTTAATGAAAATCGTAATGAATGATCTGTTGTCACTTCTTTTCCCCCTCCCAAACTATATGTCATTACAGATTTATGTATGGAAAGCCTACTTTATGAATAAAAAAAATCGCTCCCCTTATGGAGAGCGATTTTCTTTATTAAATTAAGCTTTTAATTTTGACATTGCAATTTCAGCCGCTACAATCGTCGCTTCAATATCTGCATCACTATGTGCTGTCGATAAGAATAAACCTTCGAATTGAGATGGTGGTAAGAATACACCTTGTTCTACCATTTCACGATAGTAAGCCGCAAAGAATTCTAAGTTTGAAGATTTTGCTGCATCGTAATTAATAACCTGCTCAGCTGTGAAGAAAATACCAATCATAGAACCAGCACGGTTAATATAATGCGGAATGCCATGTTTTTCAGCCGCTTTACGTAAGCCAGCTTCTAACATTTCAGCTTTACGCTCAAATTCTACATATGATTCTGGCGTTAATTGTACTAACGTTTCATAACCTGCTGCCATCGCAAGCGGGTTACCTGATAAAGTACCAGCTTGGTAAATCGGTCCGCTTGGCGCAACTTGGCGCATAATTTCTGCTTTACCACCGTATGCTCCTACTGGTAACCCACCACCGATTACTTTACCTAAACAAGTTAAATCAGGTGTTACACCGTAATAACCTTGTCCACAATTATAAGCAACTCGGAATCCTGTCATTACTTCATCAAAAATAAGCAATGAACCGTTTTGCTCTGTTACTTCACGAAGGCCTTCTAAAAATCCAGGTTGTGGAGGAACAACACCCATATTGCCCGCTACTGGTTCTACAATTACACAAGCAATATCATCACCGAATTGTTCAAAAGCGTATTTCACACTTTCTAAATCGTTATAAGCTACTGTAATCGTATTTTTCGCTACCCCTTCTGGTACACCAGGGCTATCTGGTAAACCTAGCGTCGCCACACCAGAGCCTGCTTTAATTAATAACGAATCACCATGACCATGGTAACAACCAATGAATTTCAAAATTTTGTTACGGCCTGTATAACCACGAGCTAAACGTAGTGCACTCATTGTCGCTTCTGTTCCAGAGTTAACCATACGTACAATCTCAATTGATGGTACGCGCTCAATAACAAGTTTTGCTAATTTATTTTCAATTTCTGTTGGTGCACCGAAGCTTGTACCTCTTTCAGCAACAGCTTTTAAAGCTTCCACAACACGATCATTTGCATGGCCATGAATTAAAGGACCCCATGATAATACGTAATCGATGTATTCATTTCCATCGATATCATATACTTTAGAACCTTTTCCACGCTCCATAAACAACGGATTCATACCGACAGATTTAAAGGCACGAACAGGGCTATTTACGCCACCAGGCATTAAGTCTTGTGCCTCTTCAAACGCCGCAATCGACTTATCAAACTTTTTCATTATTTAGCGCCTCCTTCTTGTAACCATCTTGCTGCATCTTTTGCATGATACGTAATAATTAAATCTGCTCCTGCACGTTTCATGCTAATTAATTTTTCAAGTACAACTTCTTTTTCATTAATCCAACCATTTTGCGCCGCCGCTTTAATCATTGAATATTCACCGCTTACGTTATAAGCAACGACTGGTAAATTAAAGTTATTTTTCACATCACGAACGATATCTAAGTAAGAAAGAGCTGGCTTTACAATTAAGAAATCTGCCCCTTCCATTACATCTGATTCTGCTTCACGGAACGCTTCCATACGGTTCGCTGGGTCCATCTGATATGTTTTGCGATCACCAAATTGTGGTGCACCGTGCGCCGCATCACGGAATGGTCCGTAAAATGCTGATGAATATTTCACAGCGTACGACATAACTGGCACATGACCAAAACCATTTTCATCTAATGCATGGCGAATTGCTGTTACGAATCCGTCCATCATGTTTGATGGTGCAATAATGTCCGCTCCTGCTTTTGCTTGGCTTACAGCTGTTTTCGCAAGAACTGCAAGAGACTCGTCATTTAAAATAATACCATCTTCAATCACACCGCAATGACCATGGCTTGTGAATTGACATAAACATGTATCCGCAACTACTACTAGCTCAGGGAAATCACCTTTAATTTGCTTAATTGCACGTTGCACAATTCCATGGTCACAATATGCTGATGACCCAACTTCATCCTTTTCAGCAGGTAAACCAAATACAATAACAGAACGAATACCTAAGTCAACAACCTCTTGCATTTCAGCTTGCAATAAATCTAAAGACATTTGATATACGCCTGGCATAGAAGGAACTTCATTACGAACATTTTCACCTTCTAATACAAAAATAGGGTAAATAAAGTCTTCCGTATGTAAAAACGTTTCACGCACAAGCGCACGCAAATTACCGCTTTGTCTTAAGCGACGATGACGATTAAATTGTAAAGAATTCATAGATTTCTATCCCCATTCTTTTATTTTGATTATGCATGTAAAATAGATTCACAAATGCATTGTATTAACGATTCTATTGTGTATTCTTCTGGCACGATAACTTCTGAGAAATAACTTCTTGCCTCTTTCGCTGTTATCGGTCCTATACAAGCAATTGTACATTTTTTTGTCCATTCTCTCCAGTTTGTACCCTCAAGTAAACGGACAAAACTATTAACAGTTGAAGGGCTCGTAAATGTAATAATGTCTACTTTCCCAAACTTCAACGCTTTTATCAGTTCTTGTTTTTTCTCTACATTTTCTTTCGTACCGTATACGATTAGCTCCTCTAGAGAAACACCCATTTCCCGGAGTTTAACTGGAATAACATCTCTTGCTAAATTCCCTTTCGGAAATAAAATACATTCGTTTCCACTTAGTTTTTTTACAAACTCTTCTGCAAATACTTCTGCAACAAATGCGGTGGGAACAAAATCTACTTGATAGCCTCGCTTTTCTAACTCTAACTTTGTTTTCACGCCTACTGCAGCAATTTTAATCGTTCCGGGGAGCTTCTTTCTCAAACTATCTAGAAAAAAAGCTACACCATTTCTACTCGTAAACATAACCCAGTCATACGAATGTAGCTGCCCTGCTATATGTTGAATTTGCCTATGAGACATACCTTCCATACGCAAAAGCGGAATTTCCAATGGAATTCCGCTCCTTTCTTTCACTGCTACACTCATTTGTTTCGCTTGGTGCTGGGCACGTGTAATCAATACCGTTTTGCCAACGAGAGCGTTCATATTTATTGTTGCCCCTTATTCGCAGCAAGGATGAGCTCTTTTGCTCCTTGTTTAATTAAACGATCCGCAGCCTCTAATCCTACTTCCTTTGGATCAGTACCTACTACTGTCTCTTTTAATAAAACAGAACCGTCCATAGAACCAACAAGGGCTGTTAATTCGATTGCATCATCTTCTTTAAGAGTTGCATATCCAGCGATTGGAACTTGGCATCCACCTTCAAGTTTGTGAAGAAATACTCGTTCAGCAGCCACTGTTCTTTCTGTTACTGCATCATTAATATGTGCTAACAACTGAAGTAAATCCTTATCGTCCTCACGACATTCAATCGCTAATGCACCTTGTCCTACAGCTGGTACACATAACGTTTCATCTAAATGTTCTGTAATAACTTCATCGTCCCAGCCCATTCTCTGTAATCCAGCTGTCGCTAAAATAATTGCATCGTAATCTTCATCTTTTAACTTACGTAAGCGTGTATCGATATTTCCGCGGATCCACTTCACTTGTAAATCTGGTCTCGCAGCTAGTAGTTGTGCACTACGTCTCAAACTACTCGTCCCTAAGATTGCACCTTTTGCTAAGTCTTTAAACGATTCTCCGTTTTTAGAAATAAAAGCGTCACGAGGGTCAACGCGCTTTGGTGTACAACCAATCGTTAATCCATCTGGAAGTACAGCCGGCATATCTTTCATACTATGTACAGCCATATCAATTTCTTTCGTAAGTAACGCGTGTTCAATTTCCTTTACAAATAAACCTTTTCCGCCTACTTTTGAAAGAGTAACATCTAAAATAACATCACCTTTTGTTACGATTTCTTTCACTTCAAATTCATATGGTAAACCAAGCGCTTTTAATTGATCGATAAACCAATTTGTTTGTGTTAATGCTAGCTTACTCTTTCGTGAACCTACAATAATTTTGCGCATAATTCTCTCTCCTCATTATAAATACCAAAAGTGGAAATTAGATAAACTACTTAATAGAAAAATGTTAACTAGCATTACGAGAAATGCCCCTACATTCCACAGCACAATTTTCTTACCTTGCAACACATCTGCCGCTCGTAAATACAAGCCCGCACAATATACAAATAGAACAACAAACGAACCGATTACTTTCGTATCATACCAATGGAAATTATCCAATTTTGTATATCCCCATATGCATCCTAATATAATTGCTAATAAGAAAAACGGAACAGAAAATAAATTTAATCCGTAAGACATAGATTCAAGCTTCGGCAAATTTCCTAACCTTCTTAATCTCGCATTCCATTTTTTCTTTTTTAATAGCCGATATTGCAATAAATACATAATAGAAAAAATGAACGATACAGTAAACGTTGCATAAGAAATAATCGCCATACCGACATGCACGTATACAAGCTCTGAAACTAATTGCTCTGCAAGTACTGGCGACATCTTTCCGAGTGGTGTAAAAATAGAAAAAGCGCTTACGCCAAATGCTACAACATTTGTAAAAAAGACTAAAAAGTCAATGCGCATAAATCGATTAATGACTAATGACATCGTAATCAATAACCAAACATAAAAATAAATCCCTGACAATAAAGTTAAAATAGGATTCGTTTCTGAATCTGTAGCCCTAAGCAACATAAAGATAGACTGCAATACCCATACAATCGCAAGTAACCAAAAAGCAAATCGGTTCGCCTTTCGGTTACTTTGGAAATAATCTATAAAATATAAACTAATGCTACAAGCATATAAAATAATTGCAATATGATAAATAATACTGTTATTTAAAAAACTCATCCGATCATCCTTCCAAATTATAAAGATGGAACGGATGGTGTCCACGCTCTTTTATGTTCTACTTCTTCCGTATTTCCCGCTTCTTCTACTTCTAAATCAAAAATCTTCGCAAATAAGGCTAATTTTTCACTTGCTCCCTCTTCAGCAGCTAGTTCTTTCGCTACTAAAATTGGGTCTTTTAGCAATTGATTAATAATACTTTTCGTATGTTTACTAATTACCTTTTTCTCACGATCACTAAGATTTGGTATTTTTCGTTCAAGGCTTTCCATCGTATCACTTTGAATTGCTAGCGCCTTATCACGTAGAGCCGATATTAACGGTACAACACCAAGCGTACTTAACCACGTTTTAAATAAAACCATTTCCTCTTCAATCATAAATTGAATTTTCTCTGCTTCCTTCAAACGCTCGGCACGGTTTGCTTCCACTACACCTTGCAGATCATCAATGTCATATAAGAAAGAGCCTTCTAATTCATCAATCGCAGGATCAATATCACGCGGTACTGCAATATCAACCATAAATAACGGACGACCAGAGCGCATTTTCTCCACTTTCGTCATCATCTCTTTCGTAATGACATACTCTGATGCACCCGTCGAACTAATTAAAATATCCGCTTCCAATAATGCACATTGCAATTCACTTAAAGGCTTTGCATGTCCCATATATTTCTCAGCCATTACTTCTGCTTTCGAAAGCGTTCTATTCATAACTGTTACTTTACGAGCACCGCTTCCATATAAATTTTGCAGAGCAAGTTCCCCCATCTTACCAGCACCAAGAATAAGTACATGACAATCTGTTAACTCACCAAATATTTTCCTTCCAAGTTCAACAGCAGCATAACTAACAGACATCGCACTTTCACCAATCGTTGTCTCTGAGTGCGCACGTTTCGCTAACGTAACCACTTGCTTAAACAACTCATTAAAAATTGTGCCTGTCGTTTTTACTTGCTGCGCTTCTAAAAAGCTATCTTTTATTTGGCCTAAAATCTGTGTTTCTCCAACTACCATAGAATCTAAACCGCACGTTACGCGGAATAAATGATCTATTGCACCATCTTGTTCAAAAATAGTTAAGTATGGTGCGACTTCGTCTATTTCAAGCTGAAACCAATCAGCTAAAAACTTCTTAATATAATACCGTCCCGTGTGTAATTGATCGACGACAGCGTAAATCTCAGTGCGATTACAAGTTGATACAATGACATTTTCTAGCACGCTCTTTTGATTTTGTAATGTAGTCATTGCTTGCTCTAGCTCTGCTGCCTGAAATGTGAGTTTCTCACGAAATTCTACAGGGGCTGTTCGATAATTTACACTAACAACAAGAATATGCACGCAGCATGTCCCCCTTCACCCGTTTTATCACTTTATCTACTATCATAATACAACTTTCCTCTTATGAATCTGACAATCGTGTGAACAACCGATTATTTTTTATTTATTCTCCGTATGTTAACGAAGGAGATTCCGTATAACTAATAAAAAACTTTCTACTTTATAATGATTATAAATTAATAACTCTATTTGTACGTTACCAAAAAAAGTCCTCATAATCAAGTGATGGAAACTATTCCATATTAATTATAACATCATCTTTTCTATCTTCTTTCATCATGAAGGAAAATATGTATGATTGTTCCAAAATATAGTACTCACTTTCTCAATGCAATGTATTTGACATCGTATTTATTTTTCGTTATATTGGTTTTACAAAATTAAATTGTGCACAATTTAAAAGAGAGGTGTTGCTGATGAAAGAAGATTCTTTGCAACTAGATAACCAACTTTGTTTTTCTATTTACGCTTGTTCAAGAGAAGTTACCCGTTTTTATCGGCCCTATTTAGAAGAAATGGGCATTACGTATCCCCAGTACATTACGTTACTCGTACTATGGGAGCAAGACGGACTAACAGTAAAAGAAATTGGCGAACGCCTATTTTTAGATTCCGGCACTTTAACACCCATGTTAAAACGCATGGAATCATTAAAACTTGTAAAACGTGTTCGTTCAAAAGAAGATGAGCGAAAAGTTTGTATTGAATTAACAGAACAAGGCAAGGATTTAAAAGAAAAGACTTGTTCATTACCGACAACGATGGCTACAAATTTAGGAATTACAGAGCAAGAATATCGTTCTTTATTAATTCAATTAAATAAACTAATTGAAACAATGAAAACCATTAATGATAGAAAAGGGGAATAAACATGGATAAATTATATACTGCTTCAGTAACAGCAACAGGTGGAAGAAACGGGAAAGTAGTTTCAGATGATGGCATATTAAACCTTGATGTAAAAATGCCGAAAGCACTAGGTGGTGCAGGCGGAGAGGCAACAAATCCAGAACAACTATTTGCTGCTGGTTATGCAGCTTGCTTTGATAGTGCATTACAACTTGTCATTCGTACAAAACGTGTGAAAGTGGAAAGTACAGAAGTAACTGCTCACGTTTCTATCGGAAAAGATACAGATGGTGGTTTCGGCCTATCTGCTGTACTTGATGTACATGTCGCTGGCGTTTCACATAGTGAAGCACAAGAACTTGTAGAAGCTGCTCACGGGGTGTGTCCGTACTCTAAAGCAACACGAGGGAATATTGAAGTAACATTAAACGTACGCTAAAAGTGTATAAAGAAAAAAACGCGCGACATTCGTCACGCGTTTTTTGTTTTTGTCATTTTATGAATTGCTTTCCATGCCTCTTCTTTTCCAAGTCCTGTTTCAGAAGAGAATAGAACGATTTCATCGCCAATTTCAACAGCAAGCGTTTCTTTTACAACTTTTAAATGCTTTTGCCATTTCCCTTTCGGAATTTTATCGGCTTTCGTTGCAATAATAATTGTTGGGATTTCATAATGCTTTAAGAAATCATACATCATCACGTCATCTTTTGTTGGCTGGTGACGTAAATCAACTACTAATACAGCTGCGTCTAATTGCTCACGTGTTGTAAAGTACGTTTCAATCATCTTGCCCCATGCCGCGCGCTCCGTTTTAGATACTTTCGCATATCCATAACCTGGAACGTCAACAAAATGCATCATTTCATTGATTAAGAAAAAGTTCAGTGTTTGCGTTTTTCCTGGTTTAGAAGAAATACGTACTAACTTTTTACGATTTAAAATTTTATTAATGAAGGAAGACTTCCCGACATTTGAACGACCTGCTAATGCAATTTCTGGTAAATCACTGTCTGGATATTGTTCTGGTTTAACAGCACTAATTACAATATCTGCTTTTGTTACTTTCATTGTTTCACTCCTACTAATGCGTGCTCCAATACTTCATCTAAATGAGATGCAAGCACAAACGTAAGGTTTTCTTTTACGCTCTCTGGAATATCATCTAAATCTTTCTCGTTTTCTGCTGGCAAAATAATTTTTGTTAAGCCTGCGCGGTGAGCACTTAATGTTTTTTCTTTTAAACCACCAATTGGTAATACACGACCACGAAGTGTAATTTCACCTGTCATACCTACTTCTTTACTTACAGGAATACCTGTTAGTGCCGAAATAAGTGCCGTTGCCATCGTAATACCTGCTGACGGTCCATCTTTTGGAACTGCTCCTTCTGGAACATGAATATGAATATCATTTTTCTCATGGAAATTCGGATCGATCTGCAACTCTTCTGCACGAGAACGAATATAACTAAACGCTGCTTGTGCTGATTCTTTCATAACATCCCCAAGTTTCCCTGTTAAAATTAATTTCCCTTTACCTGGCGCTACAGACACTTCAATAGCAAGTGTATCACCACCAGCTGCTGTGTAAGCTAAACCAGTCGCCATACCAACTTGGTCTGTCTTCTCAGCTTGTCCGTAACGGAATATGTGCTTGCCAAGTAAATCAACAACATTTTTCTCCGTTACAACAATTCGCTTGCGTTCTGCTGTAACAATGATTTTTGCTGCTTTACGACAAACTTTTGCAATTTGACGCTCTAGTGTACGAACACCAGCCTCACGTGTATAATAACGAATAATTTCAAGAAGCGCTTCATCACGTACTTGTAAATTACCTTTTCGTAAGCCATGCTCTTTTAATTGTTTCGGCAGTAAATGTTCACGAGCAATGTGTACCTTTTCAAGTTCTGTATAACCAGCAATCGAAATGATTTCCATACGGTCAAGCAACGGACCTGGAATACTTGAAAGTGTATTAGCAGTTGCTACAAACATAACTTTCGATAGATCATATGGTTCTTCAATGTAATGATCACTAAAGTTATGGTTTTGTTCTGGATCTAACACTTCAAGTAATGCTGCTGATGGATCTCCACGGAAATCGTTAGACATTTTATCAATCTCATCTAATAAGAAGACTGGATTAACTGTTTTCGCCTTTTTCATACCTTGAATAATGCGTCCCGGCATTGCTCCAACATACGTACGGCGGTGACCACGAATTTCAGACTCATCACGTACACCGCCAAGGGATACACGGACAAAGTTACGATTCAATGATGTTGCGATAGAACGAGCTAACGAAGTTTTTCCGACCCCAGGAGGTCCTACTAAACAAAGAATAGGGCCTTTTAATGAGTTAGTCAATTTTTGTACAGCTAAATATTCAAGCACTCGCTCTTTTACTTTTTCAAGGCCGTAATGATCTTTATTTAAAATCTCTTCAGAATGAACAAGATCAATCATATCCTCTGTCGCTTCTGTCCACGGAAGAGCTAATAACCAATCCATATAATTGCGAATAACACCGCTCTCCGCAGAACTTGCTGGTAACTTTTCATAACGGTCTAATTCCTTCAGTGCAGCCTTCATTGTTTCTTCAGGCATTCCTGACTGTTCAATTTTTTCACGAAGTTCTTCAACTTCCCCGCCCTTACCTTCTTTATCGCCAAGTTCAGTTTGAATCGCCTTCATTTGCTCACGTAAGAAATATTCTTTTTGCGTGCGCTCCATTGAACGTTTCACTTTTTGTCCAATTTTCTTTTCTAGGCTAAGCAACTCTTGTTCATCTTGAATAATTGAAATAAGTGTATGTAATCGTTCCTTCACAGATACAATCTCTAAGATTTCTTGTTTCTGCTTCGTTTTAATCGGCAAGTGAGAAGCAATTAAATCAGCTAGCCTTCCCGGTTCTTCTACATCAGCTACCGTTGCAAATGTTTCATTTGAAACTTTTTTCGAAACTTTAATATATTGTTCGAAATGCTCCAGTAACGTACGCATAAGAGCTTTCTCTTCTAAATCATCTTCTACTTCTTCCGTTACCGTTTTAATTGAAACTTGCACTATATTTTCTTCTTCGATAAACTCTACTACTTCTGCTCTATGTAAACCTTCCACAAGGACACGAAGCGTACCGTTCGGCAATTTAAGCATCTGCTTCACTTTCGCCACTGTACCTACACTATATATGTCATCTTCTTTCGGATCATCGATATTCATTTCTTTTTGCATTGCTAAAAAGATGATATTTTCATCCATTGCCGCCTGCTCTAGTGCTTGTATCGATTTATCACGTCCTACATCAAGATGCAGAACCATCGTTGGATATACGAGAACGCCTCTTAATGGTAGGAGGGGCACAATTCTTTCGTTCGTATTCATACTAGACATAGCACCTCCATAATAAATTAAACTCCTGTTCAACTATTTTATATTACAATACATCTAGATGCAATTGCAGAGATTATCCGCAATTGTTAATATCTTGTTTTTTCTCCCTTATGAAAAGAAAAAAGACTCCGCTTAAGCATACAAACTTAAACGAAGTCTGGCAAATTTTATTATCGTTTATTCTTACATTGATTGTGCATCTGTTTCGTCCAAAGCAGTCTGTACATCAATCTCACGATGCATATTTTCCTGCATAAATGTTAATTCAAATACTTCTTTTAATTTACGGACAGGAATGATTTCAATTCCCTTTATTGTATACAAAAATGGTTGCATGTTTTCAGCCGGAATAATGACTTTCTTAGCCCCCGCTTTTTTCGCAGCTTTTATTTTTGCGTACACACCACCAATAGGCTTCACTTCTCCGTGGATACTTATTTCACCTGTCATCGCTACTTCATTATTCACATATGTACGATGCACCGCTGAATAAACACCCGTTGCCATAGCAATCCCTGCCGAAGGACCATCAATCGGGATACCGCCCGGAAAGTTAATATGTATATCATAGCCTTCTGGAAGTACATCTAGAGAACGGAGTACTGTTAATACGTTATCAACAGAACCTTTCGCCATACTTTTACGGCGGATTGATTTCGTTTGACTCCCAATACTTTCCTCTTCCACAATACCAGTTACATTTACTGATCCTTTATCTTTCGCAGGAATAGCTGTTACCTCAATTTCTAATAAAGCGCCTGTATTCGGTCCATATACAGCAAGCCCATTCACAAGGCCAATCCTTGGAATTGGATAAATGTGCTTTTCATACTTTGGTGTAAGTTGGCTCGAATGAACAACCCACTCAATATCTTCATCTTTAATGAAAGAACGTTCTTCATTTATCGCCATACCAGCAGAAATTTGTACGAGATTAATCGCTTCCCGTCCATTTCTTGCATACATTCCAATCATTTCAATACCGTTCTCACCTATTTGCATTTCCACTTTGTCAGCTGCATTCTTCGCTACTTTTTGAATTTCTTCTGTTTCTAACTCCCGGAAGAACACTTCTAAACACCGCGACCGAATTGCAGGAGGAATTTCCTCTGGCGAACGAGTCGTTGCACCAACTAAGCGAAAATCGGCTGGTAAACCTTTTTGAAAGATATCATGTATATACGTTGGAATCATCGAATTTTCTTCACTATAGTACGCACTTTCCAAAAATACTTTCCGATCTTCTAACACCTTTAACATTTTGTTCATTTGAATCGGATGTAACTCACCAATCTCATCAATAAACAAAATGCCTCCATGTGCATCTGTTACAGCCCCTTTTTTCGGTTGCGGGATACCCGCTTGCCCCATTGCACCCGCTCCTTGATAAATTGGATCATGGACTGAACCAATTAAAGGATCTGCAATACCACGTTCATCAAACCTAGCTGTCGTCGCATCAAGTTCAATAAATGTTGCATTCGTACGAAATGGTGATTTCGGGTTTCGTTTCGCTTCTTCTAATACAAGGCGTGCTGCCGCTGTCTTTCCGACACCTGGCGGACCATATATGATTACATGTTGCGGATTAGGACCACAAAGAGCCGCTTTTAACGACTTAATCCCGTCTTCTTGCCCTACAATGTCTAAAAAGGATGTAGGACGCACCTTTTCCGCAAGTGGCTCTGTTAAAGAAATCTCACGCATTTTACGAAGCTGCTCCAATTCTTTTTTCGATTCTCGATCAATTGAAACTTTTTGTGTTCGCTGATTTCGAAGTAAATGCCAAAAGTACAATCCGACAATTACACCAAAAACAAGTTGAACAAGTAAAAATATATTTGTCCAGCTCATAATTCATTTCCTCCCGCTATGTTTTATCATTTAGTATTTCCTGGGAGGAATAGTGCTAAACATAAAGAAAAACAGCAATTATAAAAATTGCTGTTTCTTCTTCGCATTATGCAGATGTTTTTGTATCAAGTACAGTACCGTCTTGTAACACCAATTTTGGCGGTGCATTATCAGCTACTGTTTCTTTTGTAAGAACACACTTCTCGATATCTTTGCGAGATGGAAGTTCAAACATTACATCAAGCATTAAGCCTTCAATAATAGAACGAAGTCCACGAGCACCTGTCTTACGTTCAATTGCTTTTTTCGCAATCTCAACTAGTGCACCTTCTTCAAACTCTAACTCAACATCGTCAAGCTCCAATAATTTTTGGAATTGCTTAACAAGTGCATTTTTCGGTTTAGTTAAAATATCTACAAGAGCATCTTCATCAAGCGGCTCTAGATTCGCAATAACTGGAAGACGACCGATAAACTCCGGAATTAAACCGAATCTTAAAAGATCCTCTGGTAAAACGTGAGATAAAACATGCTTCTCATTTACATCAGCATTTTTCTTCTCAGCACCAAATCCAATTACTTTCTCACCAAGGCGACGTTTAATAATAGGCTCGATGCCATCAAACGCTCCACCACAAATGAATAAGATGTTCGTTGTATCAATTTGAATAAACTCTTGATGCGGGTGCTTACGACCACCTTGAGGTGGAACGCTTGCTACAGTACCTTCTAGAATTTTCAGAAGTGCCTGCTGTACGCCTTCACCAGATACATCACGTGTAATTGATGGATTTTCGGACTTACGTGCCACTTTATCAATCTCATCAATATAAATGATTCCTTTTTCCGCTTTCTCTACATCATAATCAGCTGCTTGGATTAATTTTAGTAAGATGTTTTCTACATCTTCCCCTACATATCCAGCTTCCGTTAAAGATGTTGCGTCCGCGATCGCAAATGGAACATTTAAAATACGCGCTAATGTTTGTGCCAATAATGTTTTACCACTACCAGTTGGCCCAATAAGTGAAATATTACTCTTCGCTAATTCTACATCATCAATTTTGCTGTTAGAATTAATGCGTTTGTAATGGTTATATACCGCTACCGCTAGTGCTTTTTTCGCGTTATCTTGTCCGATGACATACTCATCTAAGATTTCACGAATTTCTACCGGTTTCGGTACATCTTTGAATTCTACTTCTTCGTCCTTCGCAAGCTCCTCTTGTACAATTTCAGTACAAAGCTCGATACACTCGTCACAAATGTAAACACCTGGACCTGCAACTAGCTTTCGAACTTGCGTTTGTGTTTTACCACAGAAAGAACATTTTAATTGACCTTTTTCATCATTAAATTTAAACATATTTTCACACCCCTTACAAAGTGCTAATCTCTTGCCTTCGTATGTACACGATAAATGTATCGTATGTAAATACATATTATGTCACTACGTGGCGAGAAATACAAATAATATGACTAGTTATGTACAAATAAAAAAATTTTAAAACTTTTGAAATATGTATATTCGACTTACAAAGGAACTTTTCCTTCTTCATCAAAAAGTTTTATAAATATATTTCTATATTTATAAAACAAGGCACGATTAAAATCGCGCCTTGTTATTTTATTATGCAGCGTTGTCTACTAAGAAGTCTACAGCTTTACGCACTTTAAGATCTTCAGATAAAGCGTCTACGCTTCCAAGAGCTTGCTTGATAGCGTCTACTGGCATACCGTACATTTCAGCCATTTTTTCAACTTCTGCAGTTACTTCTTCTTCAGTAACTTCGATGTTTTCAGCTTCAATGATAGCTTCAAGAACAAGATTGATTCTTACACGTTTTTGTGCATCCTCTTTCATTTGCTCTTTTAACTTGTCAGCGTCAGTACCTGTGAATTGGTAGTAAAGCTCAAGGTTCATACCTTGTTGGCTTAAACGTTGCTCGAATTCACGAACCATACGATCTAACTCAGTGTCGATCATAGCTTCTGGAATGTCGATTTCAGCGTTAGCAGCAGCTAATTCTACTACTTCGTCACGTACTTTGTGCTCAGCTTCGTGCTTTTTGCCTTCTTCTAAGTTTGTGCGAAGTTTTGTTTTTAATTCATCAAGAGTTGCAACTTCTTCGTCAGCATCTTTAGCGAACTCGTCGTTTAACTCAGGAAGTTCTTTTGTTTTGATTTCGTGAATTGTTACTTTGAATGTTGCTGGTTTGCCAGCTAATTCAGCAGCATGGTACTCTTCTGGGAATGATACTTCAACGTCTTTAGAATCACCAGATTTAAGACCAATTACTTGCTCTTCGAAACCTGGGATGAAAGTACCAGAACCGATTGCAAGAGAGTAGTTTTCGCCTTTTCCGCCTTCAAATGCTTCGCCATCAACGAAACCTTCGAAGTCGATTACAGCTGTATCACCGTTTTCAATAGTTCCTTCTTCTTTAACAACTAGTTCAGCTTGACGCTCTTGTAAAGCTTTTACTTCGTTCTCTACATCTTCGTCAGTTACAGTTGTTTCAACTTTTTCTACTGCTAAACCTTTGTACTCACCTAATTTAACTTCAGGTTTCACTGTAACTTTTGCAGTGAAGATAAGGTTAGCATTTTTTTCGAACTTCTCGATGTCGATTTCAGGATGATCAACTGGGAAGATACCAGCTTCATCGATTGCTTCACCGTATGCTTTTGGTAAGATGATATCTAAAGCATCTTGGTATAAAGATTCAATACCAAAGCGTTGTTCGAATAATGGACGAGGCATTTTTCCTTTACGGAAACCTGGTACATTAATTGTTTTTACTACTTTTTTGAACGCAGCGTCGATAGAGTTGTTTACTTCTTTAGCATCAACTTCGATTGTTAAAACGCCAACGTTACCTTCTAATTTTTCCCATTTTGTAGACATTTATTCTTTCCCTCCAACTATAATAATGTATGCACATACCTCTATAGATTAAGACCTTCATTATCTCTTTTTTGAAATAACAAATGTACAAATAATCTTCTAGCAAAAGCTTTCAGATATAATGTTCCAATCTACTAATTGTCTAAAAGACAATTACGGTATATTTTGTTCGAGAATAATATGAAACATATTAAGTAAGAGAATTATACTTCTCTTCTCTTACAAACAGGCAGATTTCTGCCTTTTGCAACCCTTACATTATAACATAGAATATGCTCGTTTCAATAACTGAACGATTCTTTTTCATAATTATACGGGCAAATACCCTTCTCTTTCAATGCGTAATAACCATTGATAAGCAATATGAAATTCCTCAAATTCAATATTGTATGCTGTCATAAGTTCTTCTTCATCAATAGCTAATCCGAAACGCTTTCTTCCAATTCTCTCTAAGACGGCAGCCCAAATTTCTACTTTATCCATTAATAGAGGGAATGGGAAGGTGCTAATTTGTAATTCTTTCCAGTATGTAACCATTGCATCAAATATATCCGGATAATTTTGCTCTAATCGGCTTGATAATTTATGTATTATTTTATCGGATTGCTCCTCATTATGACCTGTAAATGCCGGAATCACCTTTATCGTATTTCCAAACTTCTCTACTTCTATCTCTTCTTCTATTTGATTTTCTACCATCTTATACAAAATAGAAGTTTTCAAATAAGGGTGTTGCTTTTCCTCTATTAAAAATTTCTTTAAAGCAGGAAGTGCAAGATCCAGGTCTTTTAATGAAAGTTTCTGGATCACTCTTAGCTTTTGACCAAAGTTCCCTCCAAAAAGTTCATTAGTAAACTCGTCTAATTCAAAATCCGAATCAACTAGCGACGCGTCTTCCTCATTTAGCATACCTTCTGCAAATAAAGCGAGCTGCGCTAATTTTTCCTTTTGCTCGGGCATTATGTCTTTCGTTTGCAAAACTTTTTCGACAGTTTCAATAACACCTTCATAATCATTTGTTTGAACTAAAATCGTCACATACGTTTCAAGAATGTCACCAAATAATACAGCTCCCGTTTCAAGCAACTGCTCACATTTTTCTTTCGCTTCTTCCATATGCTTTAATTCTAACAAACAAATAACCGAAGCTAATTCTGTTTGTTCCGTTTCCGCATTATACTGACGTAATATTTCAAAGCAGCGCAATGCATCTTCGAATTTCCGCTCTTTCAACGCTAAAAAACCTTCATCAATATAGCGTGCTGATAGTTGCGGAAACAATACGACCGTATTTTCTTTTTTATCCATACGTTCGCCTCTTTTTCTAGATTTTAATTATCTTCAAAGTAAATATATCAAATGCGTAATGAGAACACAACATTCCAAAACCATTCGTTTGAAATATAAGAATATTTAATTTTTATATCAGAAAATCAACAACCTTTTAAATAAAATTCATTTTTCACAAACAAAAACCCTCAGCAACAGAAGCAGAGGATTCATCATTAATGGAAAGCATTTATAATTGTGGGGTATATAACAAGGGTAATAATTTGGAGAACAATAATTGCCATAACAATCATGCTAAAGTAGAAGATTGGTTTACTTCGCTTCATTAAAAACATAATAATAAGCATCGTACAAGCAAACAAACTTAAGAAGAACAAACTCGTTGTCGAACTAAGTATACCACTCGGGACAAAGAACAATAATACTACACTACAAGTACCTATAATTCCGAATAACCATTCCATTCATTCACTCATTCCCTTTCCCTCTCATGGTAGTTTTTTCTAAGCGATTAAATGTTTTACAACATCAACTACATACGTTAATTTCTCATACGCTACAAATCCAAAAGCAACTGTTAAACCCGTTACGATTAATCCCTTCATCATTTCTTCCTCCTCGTTTTATCGTTGTTACCTTCATTATAGAGGATTAGTAATTTGTTACCATCGAACTTCCTTACACTTACCTTACAGAATTGTAAGCTTTCCAAAAATGAAAAAAACACCTCATATTACTCGAGGCGTTTTCCGGAATTTCTCTATATTCATTTACAATTGATGCATTTTTATAGTTTTTTATTTCACGCTATTAATTAACTCACTCATGCCGCGTGAATGAATCATCATTATTCAAATCGGTAACTTTTACCACCTTTGATCTCGGATCATATATAGAATGAATCGCAGAGTACAGTTTCCCCATCGATATAATTAACAGTCACACTCGTAATTGACGCAGAATATTCATACCGAACAGCTTCTTTTCCATCTACTGTAGCCCACGAACTAGACTCCGCATTCTTTTGCAACTTTCCCGTGACTTCTTCCGCCGTCATACCTACGGATAAAGCATTAAAACTTCCAACGTTTAGCATACCACGATCACAATACTTCCCGTTCGAATCACACGTATTGAACGTTTGAAGTTCAGGCCTTGGCTTCACCGATTCCTCGGAATTTTTTACATTTTTTGCTTCATCCACCTTTTTATCAGTAGACTTCCCCTTCTTTTCAACCTGTTCACTCTTCTTTGGCGTTTCCTTTCCCATAGAAGTGTTATCTTGTGCGCATCCGACCAATAAACTTAACATCAGCACCCCTACTACAAAATACTTTTTCATATTCATTTCTCCTGTTTATATTGTTAATTATGTAATAATAGCTATTTACTCCTAATAGCACCTTAATTTCTATATGGTAGTATAGCAAAAAAAACAAAATATATATCCACACAATCACTATAGCTACAGCGATTCCAAATGTTTTTATTACGACTCATAGTTTAGTTATTTCCAATTTTTATTTACACACATCACTTTTAGACAAACAAAAAACCTTGTTATCAAAAGATAACAAGGTTTTTTTAGCGTCCCAGGAGAGATTCGAACTCCCGACCCGTCAATTACCGATATATAAACGATTCTTTCATCGCTTACTGAACGTTCATTTGTGCGGTCAACTGACCATTTTTGTTAATTAATATTATACGCTATATAGTAGTTCTACATCAATGTTGAATACCTTTTTGTTCTATCGATTCCCTATCGAAAATTCTGACGCATTTAGATGAATTCCCTTATCCACGGAATAAAAAATAATCGTCTTAAAATGCGAATCTCGGCGTACCTTTCCGCACTATTTTATATATTTTGATTGCAGTCTTAATATATCTTCCTCTTCGCGAATGCCTGCCGATCCCTTCCTCACATTTTTTACGACAGTCCAATTCGGGTTAGTTTCATCACCGATGTTCTGTACTGTAAAGTTGCCGTCACCATATTTTCGGTGACCTTCTGCCAATTTCTCCGTTAAATCATTTTCTTTTGATCTCGCCATATTTGCGCCATCTCCCTTTTTTATACAACCTTCTTAAACTGTCCAATCAATCACACGTCCAGTCAATTGGAGATCCTCACTTTCCGCTTCTATTAATTCTAACACACTGCCGGGGATAAGTTCCGATAACGGCTGCCCAATCGTACTAGAAACGTTATTTTCTTTGAATTTGAATGATCTGACGCCAGTTACGCTAAATGATGCGATTCCTTGCCGCTGCATTTTGTTTGTATCGTTATAAACAATTACTAAGTATGCGCTGAATTCACATATCGCATTATAGGGGATATCATATCCTTCGAATTGATTGTACAACGTTCGATCCGCCGAGTTCATTAATCGTACTTTCTTTTGATCGTCCGCATCGTGCCAGTCTTCGTTGCTGATAACGTATGTGTCGATATGTTGTTTTAACAGAATTCGATAAAATAGCTAACGAACTAGAAAGAGCTACGGAAAAATTTCGCACGGCGGATGCTGAATACGAAGATAATCCAATCAAAGGCGAGATAACAAATACTGTGGCTTCTTCAGAAAAAAGCCTTCTCCGAAATTGCGGAATCAGGTACCATTGTTAAAAGTAGGAACAAACCGCCATTTGAACATTTATTAGAAGAGATTCCACCAACGAAAATAAATGTAATAAGAAAAGAAGAATAAGGAGGCTTTTATATGGCATTACATGATACGGATCAAGTCGATTTAGTATTAATAGACGAGGATAATAAAGATAATGTGTACTTAACAACCTTTGATGCTTTAGAGTGGAATAAAAGCGAAGAACTTGACGATAAACACATTTTACTTTTACAAGACAAAATCAATACATATTTAGGATTCATTGAAAGTGATGAAATTTATGAAAAAGTTCCAAGTACAATAGGAAGAACACAATTTATTATACAAGTGTATCCGCAGAATGAACCTAGTTTTTATGGGAAAAAGTTTTATAATATTGTAAGTGAACAATTAGGAGAATCTGGATATGGATTTGAGTTCCATCATAAACCTATTGATTCTTTAAATTAAATAAGAGGAATAGGGCGCATAAATGGTGCTCTTTTTTTAATGTGCTTTAATCTGTTACATATACTCATTAACATATATTCCGTTGTAGTATTTTCACACCTCTTGCACATACATCAATTTTTAGACAAACAAAAAACCTTGTTATCAAAAGATAACAAGGTTTTGTTAGCGTCCCAGGAGAGATTCGAACTCCCGACCGACGGCTTAGAAGGCCGTTGCTCTATCCTGCTGAGCTACTGGGACATGGAGCGGGTGAAGAGAATCGAACTCTCGACCAGAGCTTGGAAGGCTCTTGTTTTACCACTAAACTACACCCGCATATGTTATTTTATTTTTCTTCGTTAGCGCCGTTGCCCTATCGACAATATTTATTATATTCATAACCACTTATAAAGTCAACACTTTTTTAAAAGAGGATAATTTTTATTATCCTCTTTTAAAAATTGCTTGTTCAACTAGCTGTCCGTCTAATGTTTCAAAACGAACTTCTATATGATTTTCATCCATTTCTAATAAAGCGAATGTCTTTTCCACACGAGAGCGCGGGAGCAAAATACTTCCTGGATTAATAAATAAAATCCCATCAAGTAATTCTGCCCCTAGTACATGAGAATGTCCAAAGCACGCTACTTGTGCTCCTACTTCTTCTGCATGATACGCTAACGTTTGTAACGTCATTTTCACATTATGACGATGACCGTGTACAACTAAGAAACGAATTCCATCTACATCAGTTACAATTTCATCTTGAAAGTTAGCATAATCACAATTCCCTTTTACAACATGGAAACCTTGTAGCTCTTCGTGAGCAGGCGTTAGCTCTGAATCACCACAATGAATCATGACATCTACTTTCCCTTCATATTTCTCTTTTAACTGCTGTAATTCCTTCACAGAGCTATGACTATCGCTTACGATTAAAGCTTTCATCAATTTCTCTCCCTTATTCTTCTAAAAACCATTCTGGGATTTTCTCTTCTAATTTACGAAGAGCGCGTCCACGGTGGCTAATGGCATTTTTCTCATCTGAGCTTAGCTCCGCCATCGCTTTTTTATATTCTTCTACATAAAAAATCGGATCGTATCCAAAACCATTTTCCCCGCGGCGCTGTTCTAAGATTTTCCCTTCACACGTTCCGTTTACAATAACAGGCTCTTTATCTGCTTCAGGGAAAGCAACCGCTAGCGCGCAGTAAAAACGAGCTGTACGTTTTTCTAAATCGATGTCAGTTAACTCTTGCAACACTTTATCGATATTCGCTTGGTCATCTTTCGGCTCTCCAGCAAAACGAGCTGAATATACACCCGGCTTCCCGTTTAAGGCATCTACAATAAGACCAGAGTCATCCGCAATTACGATGGAATTCAACTGTCTACTAAGACTGTCCGCTTTCAAAATTGCATTTTCTTCAAATGTTTCACCAGTTTCTTCGACTTCTTCAATATGAGGAAAATCGTGTAAAGATTTCACTTCTAAATCAAATCTCTCAAATAACTCAGCAAACTCACGTACTTTCCCAAGATTTTTCGTCGCTACAACAACTTGCTTCATATTTTCCACCTCTACTCTATATGAGATACGATGTCACCTAACGCTTCTTTTTGCTTTTCAACAAGTTGGAAGATCCCTTGTTCCGCAGCATCAAGTAGTTCATTTAATTCTGCTCTGCTAAACGTCGCTTCTTCTCCAGTTCCTTGCACTTCAACAAACTGACCTTTTCCAGTCATAATAACGTTCATATCAACATCCGCTTTAGAATCTTCGGCATAATTTAAATCTAAAACGACACCTTGCTCTTCAACAACACCTACTGACGTTGCCGCTAAATAATCTTTTACAGGAATTTTAGATACTTTGTCTGCTTGCAATAATTTTTCAAAAGCTAATACCATCGCTACATAAGCACCTGTAATTGAAGCTGTTCTCGTTCCGCCATCCGCTTGAATTACATCACAGTCAATCCAAACCGTTCTTTCGCCAAGCGCTTCTAAATCGACAACCGCACGTAATGCTCGTCCAATTAAACGCTGGATTTCCATTGTACGCCCTGTTACTTTCCCTTTACTTGACTCCCTGATTGTACGTTGCTCTGTCGCACGTGGAATCATTGAGTATTCTGCTGTTACCCAGCCTTTTCCTTCTCCACGCATAAACGGCGGTACACGCTCTTCAATTGTCGCTGAACAAATTACCTTTGTATCCCCAACTTCAATTAGTACCGATCCCTCTGGATGTTTTAAATAATTTGTATGAATATGTATATGGCGTAACTCTGCTTGTCCTCTACCATCTACTCGCATAAAAATAACCCCCTCATAAATACTCTCATTAGTATAGCCAAATTTAAATGTACGATATGTATAACAATAAAAGAAGGGGAACTCAAAAAGCAATCCCCCTTTCTTACATAATTATATCAAATTATTCACGATTAAAAACTACCTGTATTCACGTTTTGTGGACGATCAACAGGTTTTGTTAACTTTTCACCTTTCTCATCCATCAGATTCGCTTTCCCATTCACTTCAATAGAAACATTTTTCACACCTTGTTTTTCCGTTAAAGATAAGACTAACGACTTCAATACGTAATTTGAAATCACACTCTTGTCTTGGTTCGCAAATATATTTTCATTAAAGTTTAATGTAAGATTTCCATTTTGTAATTTCGGATTCGTAATAAGCTTAACTCCTGGATTAAAATCATTCAGAAGCGATTGATGAATCGGTCCTTTTACAAGTTCATCTATAATTGCTGCATAATCATTTTCTTTCCCTTCTACAACGCGTCTTGTTACCGGTACGTAATATTGCTGCTTATTATTATTTTGCGCCATAAAGTAAAGTGTAACCGGTTTTGTATGCGTTACATCTGCTACTTGTTCATCATCAAAGTTAATTCCATTCGCACGACTTACACCTTCACCAAGCGGTGTACCCGCAACAGGCATCTTCGCTAACTTTTCACCATTTATTTGGAACTGCACTTGTTTTATTTCTGTAAATTGAGTCAAAGTCCACGCTACTGATTCAACAATTTGACGCTCTTCTTCCTTTGAATAATTTTTCATTTCTTTAGAGAAATCAATTACCGCTGTCCCATCTTTTTTCAAATCCAAGGTCATCGTCGTATTCGCTGGAAGGACTGCTCGAAATCCATTCGGCAATAAATTTGTGACTGGTCCATCTTTCACAAGATACTCTAACGTTTGCTTTACAACTTCATTCGCTTTCGGAGTAGGCATTGCAATAGTTTGCGGTACGACATATCCATTTTTATCAACGAGGTATAACTCTCTATTTACTGTTTGCCCTTGTTTATCTTTTTTAGCTGTTTCTTTCTTTTCACCTTCTGTATACGTAACTTTTTTCGGTGGATCAATTTGTTCTGTTGCTTTCTCTTGATTTAATAAGCCACACCCTGATAATAAAATCGCACTCACAGTAGCACCAACAACCCATTTAAAAGTGGATTTAGGCATGCCATTCCCCCCTAAAATCTAAGTTTGTACTATTATGTATACGAGCTGTTTCATATTTTAGAACAAGCTATAGCTACTTACACAGAAAAAACCCCTGATTTCTCAGGAGTTCTCTTATATGAATCTACTATTATTCTGTTTCTAAATTAATATGCTTCACATTTTCAATCGGCTGACCAAACCACTTTGATGCAATTTCTTTAAACAGACCTATTTTACCAGTCGTTAAGAAGAGGTGATCACTTTGTTCTTCTCCCTCGTTTAACATCTTACTATGGTATAAAATCGTACTTACCTCACGAGCTGTTTCATCACCCGAACTAATTAATTGCACTTGATCTCCCATTACCTTTTTTATAACAGGACCTAAAATCGGATAATGTGTACACCCTAAAATAAGTGTATCAATGTCTGTACTTTTCAACGGTTGCAATGTTGCTCTTACAACCTCATACGCCATTTCGCTTTCGAAATTCCCACTCTCTACAAGCTCAACGAAAGGTGGGCACGCTAAACTTTCTACCATAACACGGTTATTAATAGATTTTAGCGCCTCTTCATAGGCACCACTTTTTACTGTTCCAATCGTCCCAATAATCCCAACATGATACGTATTTGTCACTTTTAAAGCTGTACGTGATCCTGGATGAATAACTCCAACTACTGGAATTGGCAACTGTTTCTGCATTTCTTCCAACACAACCGCAGTTGCTGTATTACACGCAATCACTAACATTTTGATATTTAAATCTAATAAATGCTCCGTCATTTCCCACGTAAATTGACGCACTTCTTCACGAGAACGCGGACCATAAGGGCAACGTGCTGTATCCCCTAAATATATAATACGCTCTTTCGGCAACTGACGAATTAATTCCTTCGCTACTGTTAAACCGCCAACTCCTGAATCGATTACACCGATCGCTCTATTCAACTTAATCACCCGTTTTCTCATTCATCATCTTATTTTATGTTTATCATTATATTTTACGCACTTTAAGTTCGCTCACTTAAAATGCTCCTGTATGAAATTTTTTTATCTGTATCTGCATAGACTAGGACCTTTTTTATTTTGCTCCTTTTTTTCATAATTTGCAAGACAGAAAAATAAACGATCCTCTATATGAAAATTGGTTTCTTCTATATAAAATACGTATTCATTACGACACTTTTCTCTGAACAGAAGACATTCCTATTAATAAGAAGAAATGAGCAGAAAGTAAACTCCCCACCACTCAGTATCTCTTACAAGCTTACTTGAAGTGGGGACTTCTCGGTTCATCGTTACTTTTGATAGTTAACGAATTTGTCTTAGGACAGCCGAGCTAACTCCCTTGTTCCAAAGGTTATTTCTTACCATTTATATCAATTTATTTCAATTTCAATCTAGGCTATACATAAAAGTACCCACTACCTTTGTTAGTAGCGGGTACTTTTTCTATAATTTATTTACAGCTCTTTTTATAGCCTTACCTATTTCTATACTAGACTGCGGATTTTGCCCTGTAATTAAATGCCCATCTACTACTACATGTGGCGTGAAATTTGGAGCAACATAAAACAAAGCCCCTTCTTCTTTCAATTTACTTTCTAATAAAAACGGCACTCTCTTTTCTAAATGTACAGCTTTTTCTTCATCGTTTGTATAACCTGTTATACGCTTACCGGCAACAAAAAACGAGCCATCTTTATTTTTCACACCGACCAAAGAACTTACTCCGTGACAAACAGCCGCTACAATCCGGTTATTGTTGTACATGTTCTCAATCAAATTCGCTACATATGGATTACCAGGAAAATCCACAATAGCCCCGTGTCCACCACCAAATAAAACTGCATCATAATCTAAAAAGTGAACAGTAGATATTGGTTTTGTATTTTGCAACAAAGAAGCGACATGCTTAAATTCACGAGGTATACCATTTGGAATTGATACTCTATCAATAGGCACCCTTCCACCTTCTATAGATACAAGATCAACATCGAACTTAGCCTTTTTAAATAAATTATACGGAGCTGCGAGTTCTTCAAGCCATAAACCAGTCGGGTGTCCATTCATATCATGAGCGCTTGTTGAAACTAATAATACTCTTTTCAACACATCCCCTCCTTACTACCTATTTATGTATGAAACATTCTTATCATTCATATAGCACGTGAAACAGACAGAAAAATAGCCGACTCTTCATATAAAAGTCGGCTGCTTTCTTATAGTTCGAGTTCTCCCATACGAAGAAGCTCTACAACTGCTTGTGAACGTCCTTTAACCCCTAGCTTTTGCATTGCGTTTGAAATGTGATTGCGTACTGTTTTTTCACTTATAAAAAGTTCACCTGCAATTTCCTTCGTCGTTTTATCTTGAACGAGTAATTCAAATACTTCTCTTTCTCTCTTTGTGAGTAACGGTTTAGATTGATACGCTTTTTCCTTCAACTGGTATAACCCTCCTTGCTTAAGCCAGAGCTGTATATGTGTAAGTTGGGTGTTTATTTAGTCAAGATATTGTATGAACGAAATGTGCAGGTGGTGAATGAAAATGGGCTTTATTTCTTATGTTATTTTAGACTTTTATACAGTGCATACACTCGATTTATCCACTTACTTTCCAGTACGCCATATTTGTTCTAGCAATATACTTACAACAGTACCTACAAACAAACCATTACCGAATACATATTGCATAACAGAAGGCAATGATTGAAGTGCTCCAGACGGTAAAAACATAACGCCGCAGCCAAACAATACCGCGACTCCTAAGATCGTTACATTCCGTTCGCTAAGTGGCACTTGTTTTATATTATGAAATCCAATTCCAATGAGTTGCACGAACGAAGCCATTAAAACCGCAGATGCGACCGCGGATGGCAGAGAGGCTAAATAACGAATAATACTTGGAAATAGCGACATAACGACTAATAGTACACAGGCCAATAAGAATGAACGCATATACTTTTGATTTGTTAAACGTATGAAACCTGCCGTTGCCGGTAATGGAACGACACCTACTGTTGAAAATAAAGAAGAAATCATATGCGAAATCCCTCCAACCCACGTACCGTTTCTCAACTGTTTTTGTTCAATAGTCGCTTTATGAATGGTAGCTTGATTAATTGCTATAATAGCTGCCACTGTATTTGAAACTAAAATACATACCATAACGAAACTTGATACAGCCATACCTGTATTCCATTTTGGAAGTCCCCAAGCAAATATATGTGGAAATTGTACAAAATGAGTTACTTGAGACGGAATCGTCACTTTCCCTACGATCAGAAAAATAATCCAACCGCTAATCAATCCTATTAAAACCGCATAACTTTTAACAAAACCTTTTCCAAAATTCGAAAGTATGACTACGAACAAAAATATGCCAAAAGCGATCAATGCTGTAAATCCATCAATTTGAGAAACAGTAGCTGTAATTCCTAACATTCCTTTTAAAAATACACCACTTAATTGCAAACATAATAGAAGCAAGAACGTCCCTGTAACGAGCGGTGTAAATAAAAATAAAATGCGCCCTATAAAACCCGTTACCCCTAATCCTATTAAAATAACTCCGGAAATCATCATCCCTAATTCTAATATTTGCAACGTACTATGTAGTTGATCCTGCCCGACAGTTGCATAAGCAAGTACGGTAAATACACCAACCCAAGATCCAGCTGGCCCATCCGCAATTGGTAATCTATGCCCAATCCATCCTTGTAAAAAAGAAGATATACCCACTACAAAAAACGTACGCTGCATTAAATAAAATACTTCTTCCGTCGTAAGATGAAATAATCCGCCAACGACAATTGGTAGTGCGATCGAATTCGCTAATAAAAAAATAAACCATTGCAAGGTTCCCATAATATGATTTTGGTTATGTTGATTGTCCAAATTTTTCATCCCTTCCATACATTGCGTACAAAAATACGCTTAATACTATTACGTAGCTTTTCGAAACAACTCTTTTTCTCCCCTCGATTTCTTCCCATATCCAAACGTTGCGATGTAAACTCCACAAACGATAAAAATAGCTCCAATTATTTGAATGGATGTTACACTTTTCTGCAATATAATATATCCAACTACCATCGTAACGAATGGTTCTAAATTTAAAAACATAGCCGCAGTCGACGCCTTCGTTTTTCTCAATTGATTATTCCAAACAAGCGTACAAATTCCATGCATAAGTATTGCTGTCACAATTAGAAGCGACCAACTCTCTATAGAGTATTTCAACGTTATGTGAGAAAAGGTAAAAGCAAGAAACGGTAGCATAATTAAAAAACCAAAAATTGAAGAAAAGAATGTAATAAAAAACATATCATCTCTGTTCCCCAATTTCCGAATTAAAACGATAGATAAAGAAAAAGATAGCATCGTTATAAAAATCCATATTAACCCTTCTGAAAAGACGAACCTCTGCCCAACACCAATTACAAAAAACACTCCAAAAGTAGCAATCCCTCCTCCTATTACTAACTTAGCTGTTAACGGTTCGTTTAAAATAAATACCGCTAGAATAGAAGTCATGACAGGAGTAAGCGCTAATATTAGCGCAGCTGTTGTTGGGTCTGCTGTTTGTAACCCTTCATAAAAAGACCATTGATTAATCGCGACACCTATGATCCCAATTAATAATACACTTTTCATTTCATTCTTTTCTATATATAAGTCTTTCTTACACATAATAGCGTACGCTAGAAAAAACAAATTAATAAATAGTAAGCGAAGTGTCGTTAACAACACCGGATGAAATGTATTTACTAAAATCGCACCAAATATAAAATTACTCCCCCAAACTACTACACATATAAACAGTAATATATATGTACGTGTCACCTATTCCCCTCCTTTTCTCGTAAAAAAGAAGGATTCCTATTCTTTCATTAGGAACCCTTGAAAATATATATATAAATTAGGGAGATACGTAAATTAAATCAATACACCTTGAACATTTTGCAAGGAACCTGCTACTATTTTCCCATTTTTCATTACGGCTGGTCGCTTTGCTCGTCTAGCAATCGCTTCTGCTGAACAAGTAGCTTGTAAGAAGACGAAATCAGCTTTATCTCCTACTTTAGGCCAAACTTGATTTCCTTCTTGATCCAATGGCGTTTTTCCATCTGTAATATACGCTAAAGAAGAAGATAAAGACTTCTCATCAATCCAGCGATACTTTTCTGCTAAACGCCCTACTCTTTCAAAAATATCAGCATTTCCAAATGGTCCCCATGAATCAAACATACTATCGCAACCTAAAGAAACGGAAACGCTTTTTTCTGTAAGCAATGGTACTGGCGGCATATTTCTGTTAATTGGTACTGTCGTAATAATAGACATTCCTCTTTCAGCTAATAAGTCTGCCATATCTGCCCCTTCTTCTTTAGATACGTCTCCTAGGCTAAACGCATGACTGACCGCAACACGTCCGTCCCAACTAGCATCCTCTGTAAATTGAGCTAACTTTTTAATTGTATAAATACCTAAATGCCCTGCATCATGTAAATGCAAATCAACATCTGCATTTGCCTCTACAGCAATTTCCATCATATCAAAAAGTGATTTTTCAATATTATTATCTACAGTAGCTGGATCTACACCACCTACTAAAGTTGCGCCCATTTTCATCGCTTCTCTCATAAGAGAATGTGCTTCTGTACGAAGTAAACCGTGCTGCGGGAATGCTACGATTTCATATGTAAACGCACCTTTCATATTTTCTAAAGTTTGACGTACAGATTCTAAGTTTTTAAGACCAATATACGGATCAATATTTACATGCGTTCGTATATGAGTCGAACCAGCATTTAAAATATTTCTTAGTAACAACTCTGCTCTCTCTCCAGTTGTTTGAGCTAAAATTGGTAACTCCTGCTGTTCTAACTCTAATCTCTCAATAATATTTTTTACTGGTGTGCACGCTTCCCACGGGCCACCAAGTTTTGTTTTATCAAGGTGAAAATGATTTTCCACAAACGACGGAAGAACAAGCAATTCTTTCGCATCTTTCGTTTCATATTCTGTTTGAAGCGGTACATCCGCAAGTACAATCTTCTCAATCTTTCCATCCTGTATGAGTAAATGATGCAAAGCTGTTTCTGTACCTGTAACTACTTCATTATTAAACTTGTAACCTGTTTCTAATCGTACATTCGTTAACCAATACACATTTTGCATTTCAATCATCCTCTCAAACAAGATTATTTATAGCCGTTTTTTGCAAACTACCAGCAACAACATTTCCTTTATATAAAACAGCACAGCGCTCTGTTTGTCTTGCTACTACCTCGGCTGAACATGACGCTTCTGTAAAGACGATATTTGCTTCATCCCCAATTTTTGGCCATTGACGATTTCCTTGATCATCTAATATAGATTTCCCACCCGTAATAAACTGAAGTGCTTTCCCTAAAGAGCGCTCGTCAATCCATCTAAATCTCTCCGCTAGACAATTTGCCTTTTGCAACATATCTCCTGTTCCAAATGGAGACCAATGATCAGTTATACTATCGTTTCCTAGTGAAACTTTTACACCTTTACGATTTAATAACGGAACTGGAATTACATGTCTACTAATTGGAACTGTTGACGTTATATCAACGCCTAATGCCGCAAGTCGTTCAGCCATTTCCTCCGCTTCTTCTACGGATACATCTCCAAGTCCAAGAGCATGACTAATTGTCACTCTTCCTTGCCACCCTGCTTCTTCTGTTAACGCAGCTAATCTCTTCATTGTAAATATTCCAAGTTGATCCGCGTCATGTAAATGAATATCAATGTCTGAATCAAACTCTACTGCAATATCTATAATTGTATTTAATGATTTTTCAATATTACCGTCTACAGTAGCTGGGTCTACTCCACCTACTAAATGAGCTCCCATACGCATAGCGTCTTTTACAAGCCCTACGGAATTACTTCGTAACAAACCGTGTTGCGGGAATGCTACAATTTTTGCTGATAACTTATCTTTATACGTTTCTAGTGCCGCAATCGTTGCTTCTAAATTCCCAAGACCAATTACAGGATCAATATTGCAATGTGTTCGAATATTTGTCGCTCCATTTTCAAGAAGTAATTGCAACATTTTCTCCGCTCTACTCTTTGCAGTTTCTAATTGCTTCGGAAGAATAGTTTGCTCCTCATGAATACGAGTGAATATACTTTTTACTGGTGTACACGCTTTCCACGGTCCACTATAATACGTTTTATCAATATGAATATGCATTTCTTCAAATGCTGGTAATGCCAGTAAACCATTTGCATTTACTACTTCACCATCTTGCTCCGATACAATCCCAGTTAATATCTTCGTAATCTTTCCATCTTCAATAAACAAACTACAAATTTCCGTTTCTGTACTTGTAATTCGCGATTTCTCATATACGTACCCACATTCAAGTTTCACATTCGTTAACCAATATTGTGATTTCACACTCACTTTGTCAATCTCCCCTCGCAATATGATTTTTCTACTTCACAAATGAAACAAAAATAGATAAAAATTTCTATCAGTGTAAAATGATGTTTTACACTGATAGAATTTCCTATTTTACTGTAGTTCTACACCTTCCAGTCGCAAATACCCAGATGGATCAATCCAAAATCCTTTTATATTTTTCGTGGTTGCAGCAATATGATTAATCCCTCGAATTGGTACTAATAAAGCATCTTTTAATTCAATTTCTTGTAACTGTTTATACAATTCTTTTCTCTTAGTCTCATCTTTTTCTTTTCTAGCATCTTCTATTAATTTATCTACTGCCGGATTACTATAGAAGAATTGGTTACCAGTTGCTCCGTGTGAACTAGAATGGAATAAATTATATTGATTATAGTCACCATCACCTGTTGCGTTTCCCCATCCTCCAACAAACATCGCATGTTCTGATTTATTCGTTGCAGCTAAAAACGCACCATATTCCATAACTTTAATTTCTACATCAACGCCAATCCCTTTTAATTGAGATTGAATTACTTCCACTAACGCCATTCTAACTTTGCTGTCATTCGTCCAAATTGTTGTTTTAAACCCATTTGGATAACCAGCTTCTGCTAATAACTTTTTCGCAGTATTAATGTCATACTTATATCCTTTTACGTCTTTCGTATAACCGAATACTTTAGGCGTCATTACAGAGTTCACTTCAGTCCCAACATTGTTATATACTCCTTTTAAAATCCCTTTTGTTTCAATCGCATGTGCAATCGCTTGACGAACGAGCGGATTATCAAATGGCTTTTTCTCCACATTAAATCCAATATATTCTACACCCAAACCTTCATTTTCAATTAACTCCATAGATGGTGAATTCTTCACTCGCTCTACTTCAGTTACTGGTAAATTCTCTGCAATGTGAGCTTCACCAGTTTCAATCATTCCAATACGTGTTGCATCTTCTGGTACTACTTTGAATACAACTTCATCAACCTTTGTTTTTTCACCCCAATAATTTTTATTCTTCTCAAGGCGAATTTCTTCACCTGGTTTCCATGACTTAAAAGTATATGGACCTGTCCCAACTGGATGCTGGGCTAAACCTTTTCCTTTTTCATCAATTGCTTTCGGACTTAAAATACTTCCTTCATTACTTGCGAAAATAGATAAAAGAGGTGCGTATGGGTATTTCAATACGAACTGTACTGTGTATTCATCAATTACTTTTATTTCTTGAATCATGGAATAAACAGTTGCTCGATTTGAACCTACTTTCGGGTCTAATACACGTCCAAAGTTTTTCTTTACTGCCTCAGCATTAAATGGTGCACCATCTTGGAATGTCACTCCTTGTTGCAACTTAAATTCCCAATTTAAATCATCAATTTGTTTCCATTCCTTTGCTAACATCGGCTTAAAATCCATGTTTTTATCTCGTTGTACAAGATTTTCATACACTTTATGGTACACAACACTTGCGGAAGGGATGTTTGTAATAAAATGCGGATCTAAATTATCAGCATCTGACAGTCTAGCAATTGTTAAAACGCCGCCTTCTTTTGTCCCTTTGCTTCCTGACCCTTCATTTCCTGTCTTCGTATTAGATGAACACCCCGCTAGAAAAACTGAAAGACATAAAATTGTGATAAAACAAATCACAAGTCCCCTTTTGAATCTCATCGCCCTTCCCCCTCCACTTTCTTTTATCTCTACATCCTAAAGCGAAACCTTAAACCTAGCTTTCTATCCCCCTATTTTCTAATAGCAGATCATTCCACCACCCTCTCTTTTTTCAATTTTGTCTATGTATTTGTAATTATAAATAACTTTGTGGAAAAAGTTTTTAAACATCTTTACTTCTATTTGCACTTTCTTTACTATTTGAATTTTCTGATTTTTTTGAAACATCTTTACTTCTATTTGCATTTTCTTTACTTATTGTTTTAAAATCGTTGACTGGTTTTAATTTTCTGATAATTTATTCATAAAGAAAGGGAGGTATGAAAAATGGAAGTTCGTCTTTCTAAAGAAGAAAATACTTCTTTACAAACGATTCAAACGAAGAACACATCGAAATGGATAATTAGCTATCGAAAACTGAAAAAAAATAAGATGGCATTTATCGGGGGTAGTATCGTTCTTTTCTATATTTTAATAGCTATATTTGCCCCATTGTTAGCACCCTATAATCCATTTGATATTCAGTTAGTTAACAAATTACAACCACCATCTATGGAACATTGGATGGGAACAGATGATAAAGGTAGAGATATTTTAAGCCGCCTTTTACACGGGACACGCCTTTCATTACTTGTTGGATTTTCTTCTGTATTTATAGGGGCATTGTTCGGCATTATTCTTGGTATCATTTCTGGTTATTACGGCGGATGGTTTGACACAATTATTATGCGAATCATTGATATTATGCTAGCTTTCCCTGGTATTTTACTTGCTCTTGCCATTGTAGGCGCACTAGGACCAAGTCTTGTGAACGTAATTATCGCTATTGGCTTTTTCTCAATCCCTATGTTCGCTCGTATCGTTAGAGCTTCTACATTAACAGTAAAAAAATTAGAGTATATCGATGCTATAAGAGCACTAGGGGCAAATGATTTTACTATTATTATGAAACACATATTCCCTAACATCTTATCACCTATTATCGTCCAAGCTACTTTACGCTTAGCTACAGCAATTTTATCTGCAGCTGGATTATCATTTTTAGGACTTGGAGCGCAACCACCTTCACCTGAATGGGGTGCCATGTTAAGTAATGGACGCGACTTTTTATTTACCGCACCACATATCGCAATGTTTCCTGGAATCGCAATGTCTACACTCGTAATCGGTTTAAACATGTTTGGGGACGGATTACGTGATGCACTAGATCCTAGACTTAAAAAATAGAAAGGGGCATTACACATGCTAATGTTTATATTTCGTAGAATACTACAATTAATTCCCGTTCTTTTCGGCGTTGTATTCGTTGTTTTCTTAATTATGCAAATGGTACCCGGTGATCCAGCTCTCCTTATTGCTGGTGAAGGAGCATCAAAAGAAACTGTCCAGCAAATACGTCACCAATTAGGATTGGACAAACCTTTTATCATGCAATATTTCTCTTATATCGGAAATATATTACAAGGCGACTTTGGGGTTTCGATTCGTTCTAATCGCCCAGTGTTAGACGAAGTATTAATTCGCCTTCCAATCACTATTGAACTCGCACTGTGTAGTATCGTCATTACAGTTGTAATTGGGATGATTGCTGGCATCATCTCTGCTACAAAGCAATATTCTTGGACAGATGTTTCTATTATGATTATCGCTTTGTTAGGTGTCTCATTACCAAGCTTTTGGTTTGGACTTATGCTTATTTTCTACTTCTCTGTCCAAATTCAAATATTCCCCGTTTCTGGTTGGGGAACTTGGATGCACATGGTTTTACCAGCACTTACACTAGGTGCATCCGGCGCAGCAATTGTAGCACGTATGACTCGCTCAAGTATGCTTGATGTTATACGCCAAGATTATATACGAACAGCAAGAGCGAAAGGGGTAAAAGAAAGAGTCGTTATATATAAACACGCTTTGAGGAACGCATTAATTCCCGTTATTACTGTTGTTGGATTACAATTTGGTGCTCTTTTAGGCGGTACAGTTTTAGTAGAATCAGTTTTTGCTATAAATGGACTTGGAAGATTGATTGTGGACGCCATCCGAATGAGAGACTTACCAATGTTACAAGGGGGCGTATTAATCGCCTCGGTCATCTTCGTTCTAGTCAATCTTATTGTTGATATTTTATACCGTCATTTCAATAAACGTATTGAACTTAATTAAGGGGGGTGCACAAACATGAATAAAAAGGAAGAGATATTACAAGTTAAAGATTTAAAAACACATTTCTTTACAGACGAAGGTGTAAGCAAAGCGGTTGATGGTTTAAATTTCTCTGTTTCTAAAGGAGAAACACTCGGCATCGTAGGTGAATCTGGTTGTGGGAAGAGTATCACTTCTCTATCCATTATGAGATTAATCGACCGAGAAAGCGGCAGTAAAATTGAAGGCAGCATTTTATTTAAAGGAAAAGATTTATTACAACAAAAAGAAGCTGAAATGCGCGCAATTCGTGGAAATCAAATCTCAATGATTTTCCAAGAGCCAATGACATCTTTGAATCCAGTATATTCTGTTGGGGAACAGATCGCAGAAGCAATTCGTATCCATCAAAAATTAAATAAAAAAGAAGCTTGGAATAAAGCCGTCGATATGTTGAAACTAGTTGGAATTCCTTCTCCTGAAAAGCGTGCAAAACAAGAGCCACATGAACTAAGCGGAGGAATGCGACAACGCATTATGATTGCAATGGCACTTGCTTGCAATCCAGATTTACTCATTGCAGATGAACCAACAACTGCTCTTGACGTAACAATTCAAGCTCAAATATTATCACTTATGAAATCACTTCAAAAACAACTCGGTATGGGGATTATCATGATCACCCATGACTTAGGAGTCGTGTCAGAAACATGCGATAGAGTCGCCGTTATGTACGCTGGAAAAATCGTCGAATATGCAGATATCGAGCATATATTTACTAGCCCAAAACATCCTTATACAATCGGACTTCTTCAATCTCTTCCAAGACTCGATACAGACCAAGAAGAATTACAAACTATTCCTGGGTCCGTACCGAGTCCATACCATATGCCGAGTGGATGTCGCTTTGCTGATAGATGCACACATGCAAAAGAACTATGTCACAATACTCTTCCAGAACTTCAACTCACGCAAGATGGAAGCGAAGTTCGATGCTGGATGTTTACTGACCTTTGGGATAAATCATCTTCAGAAGAATTGGAGGTATTATAAAATGTCTACTGCTACGCAAATAAATAAACGAGAGTTATTACAAGTACAAAACTTAAAACAATACTTCCCTATAAAAAAAGGGATTCTAGGACGTTCTATTAGCTATATTAAAGCGGTTGACGATATTAGCTTTACAATTTACGAAAAGGAAACTGTTAGTATTGTTGGTGAATCTGGTTGCGGAAAATCCACCACTGGGCGTGCAATATTGCGCCTTGATGAAGCAACAAGTGGAAAAATTATATTTCAAGATAAGGATTTACTAGAATTAAATAACTCAGCAATGCGAAAGATTAGAAAAGATTTACAAGTTATTTTTCAAGATCCCTTCGCTTCTTTAAACCCTCGGCAAACTGTAGGGAGTATTTTAGAAGAAGCTATGACCATTCAAAACGTATGTCCAAAAGGAGAAAGGAAAGCAAAGGTTATTGAGTTACTCGGGAAAGTTGGTCTTCCACCTGATGCAGTGAAGCGCTATCCACATGAGTTTAGTGGCGGACAACGCCAAAGAATTGGAATTGCTCGCGCCTTAGCTGTTAATCCAAAACTCATCATTTGTGACGAAGCTGTCTCCGCCTTAGATGTTTCAGTGCAAGCACAAGTATTAAATTTATTAAAGCAGTTGCAACAACAATATGGGTTAACATATTTATTCATCTCTCACGACTTAGCTGTCGTTCGTCACATATCAGATCGTATCATTGTAATGTACCTTGGTACCATTGTGGAGATTGCCGATAAACATTCTCTTTTTAACAATCCGCAACACCCTTACACAAAAGCGCTTCTCTCAGCAATTCCTACCATTAGTGCAGGAACGAAAAAAGAGCGTATTGAACTTAAAGGAGACCTGCCCTCTCCTTTAAACCCGCCAACAGGCTGTCGTTTTCATACTCGTTGTCCGTATGCCATTGAAAAATGCGCTACGCAGCAACCAAGTTTTCAATCTATAAGTGAAGATCATAAAGTAGCCTGTCATATCATTTGATCCGAGTCTGAATAATAGAAATATTTACAACACTTTAGTATAATAATAAAAAACAAGATTGAGGTATGTATGTTAACTTATGAAGCATTTGCTGTATTAATAACTATACTTGTCTTAGCTCCAATTTTTGGAGCTATTATTTTATTATGTTTATTTATTTTTGAAAAACGAATCGACTTACTAGAAAGTGAAAAGAAAAAAATAGCACTAGAACGAGAGTTGCAACAATCTTTATATCATCAACTTACTCAACAAATTCAGCCTCATTTTTTATTCAATACATTAAATACAATTTTAAGTTTAGCTCGTCTACAGAGAACAGATGAAGTTGTCAAATCACTCGAAATCTTTTCTCTATTTTTAAAAGGAAAATATAAAACAACAGATTTGTTAATTCCTATTTCTGAAGAACTAACCTATACGAATTATTATATTGAGATTCAAAAAATGCGATTTCGCTCAAGGCTTTCAGTAAGCATTACCTCTTCTGAAGATTTACATAACGCCCATATTCCACCTTTCGTGATTCAAACGTTGGTTGAGAATTCCTTTAAACATGGGCTAGAAAAAAAAGCTGGTCAAGCAATTTTAAATATTCATCTATACAATACAAATAACCGAATTATACTTCTAGTATCCGACAACGGTACTCAAAACGAACCATTTACTTCCCATACGGAAGAAAGCGGATACGGACTTGAAAATATAAAACAACGATTTCAGTTATTCTTTCAAGAACAAACTACGTTCTCTTTCCTCTCTACAAAAGAGAACGGCACGAAAGTAGAAATCACATGGCCTTTCATCACAGAAAAAAACACAGAGGAGGTAATACAAAAATGAACGTGCTATTAGTAGATGACGAACCACTGGAACTGGAACAATTAGAATTTCTTATCCACCGTCAGTTTCCTAATTGGACACTGCATCTAGCTTTAGATGCGGATGCAGCTTTAAGTATAAATGAAAAATTCTCGATTCATTTAGCACTTTTAGATATTCACCTTCCAGGCATATCCGGCCTACAACTAGGTGAAAAATTAAAAAATAATAACTCTAACTTGGACATCATCATCGTAACCGCATATCAAAATTTCGATTATGCAAAACAATCTATTCGTCTAGGAGTTATTGACTACATAACAAAGCCAATTATAGAAAAAGAACTCATTGATGTATTACAAAAGTACAAAGGAGTTTCCAATACTCCTTCCTACTCACGTATTATTCAAGATACATTAGACATCATCCATGAAACTTTTCATGACAAACTACACTTGGCAGACATCGCAGCTAAAGTACATACAAATCCGACTTATTTAAGCCGACGGTTCCATGAAGAAGTAGGTATTTCATTTTCCGGATATATCATGCAATATCGGATTGAAATGTCACAGAAATATTTAACGGAGCACCCTCATTGGTGTATCTCTCAAATCTCTGAACGATCTGGTTTTAATAGTCAGCATTATTTCAGTACTGTTTTTCGTAAAATGACCGGAATGACTCCGAAAGAATATAGAGGCGAGGGATAAATTGTGACGAAAAACAACTCAGCTTTCACACCTTTACAATTGGGTATCGGAACTGGTACTGTTCTTTTATTATCTAAATGGGTCGCAAGTATATCGACGCTCGCTTTACCTGAATCTATTATCAATTATGGGCTAATCGCTGGTATTCTTTATGCGATGATTGGCCCTTTTACTCTTATTTTATTGGGGATTTTAATAAAAAAAATACGTTCTACATTCCCAGAAGGAGAATCCATTCACGATTACTTATCTTATAAACTTTCTCACAAAGGATATATAATTGTATGCTCTTTCCTTGTTCTATTAAGTATAGAAAGTATGTTCATTCAAACGAAAGTTGCTAGTATTTTACTTAATGTTTTTTTTCATATTCCATATACATTGGGTTCTTTCCTTTTCATTACCCTTTGTACAATATTCGTAATGTTAAGTAACGCTAAGCTATTTACTAAAATGGCTATTATGCAAACTGTATTAATGTTTTCTACCATGATCATTATTCCAATTTATTTTTTTGTGCAAGATGGCATTACCCATGTATACGATGGAATTCGCTTATATCACCCGTATTTGCTATTTTATGAAAATATAAACGGAATATATTTTCTTACTGCCGGCATTCTCATCGAAACAGGCAGAGTATTAATAAGCCCTGCATCTTGGGATAAAGCTTTCCGTATTCATCCTAAAAAAATCATTCCGACTTTTTTACTATCAGGATTTATATGGATTACCATCCCTTTGGCGTTCGCTTCTCTAATTATGATAGTTATCTTTAGTGGAAGCTTAGATCATTTATACGATCTTCTAGCTCAACTTCCAAAAAAAATAGAATTTACCATTTTATTTTATCTACTCGTTATCGGCTCTTTAAGCGCAATAACTTCTAGTTTTATTTCTTGGATGCATGGATTTACTAAACTCATTCGAGATTTTATACCGATGATACGTACAAAAATAAATTTCAAATTATATACAGCTCATTTTATTTCTATAACTATCGGATTTTTAGCTTTTTTCATTACAATTACTACAAACTATACTATTTTAGAAATTATTTTTTTCTTTGGTATTCTTTATACATCTCTTATCATCACAATATTATTCGTTATTTTCAGCAAACAAAAGATCAGCATCATTATACCGCTCATCTCGATTATTGGTACCCTTACCGGTTATGTAACTTACTTCTTAATCAGTCCTTTAGCGAGCATTTGGGTTAGTATAGCGGTTACTCTTTCACTAAGTATTTGTTATATGTTTTCACATTGGATACACCAACAATTCAACTATAAAATGAAACAATAATATAAGGCCCTTTTGGTGGTTTAACTTTGCTACCTAAGGCCTTTTTTTACTTTTATCGCAAACTATTGTACTGCGCTATAAATTAGATTCATTGTTTATATAATCCCGTATCTAAATTGTAAAACACAGTTCACTTTATAAAAAATGTAATACAACCTCATAGTCTTCTCATAAAATTCCATATAGAATAGAAGTATACAGTTTGCTATAAAAAGGAGTGGATTGGACAATGTCAAAAAGATTATATAAATCCGAAACTGATAAAATGTTATTTGGTGTATGTGGTGGTTTAGGAGAATATTTTGATATTAGCTCTACTCTCATTCGCATACTTTGGGTTATTGCTATTTTATGTTTTGGAACGGGTTTTTTAGTTTATTTCATTTGTTTATTACTTATGCCACGCTCTTACTAATAACTTCATTCAATACATTTGAACAAAACGTATAAAAAATCCCCTATAGTTTTTTCTATAGGGAATTTTTTCATGAAGAGTATTTCATCGTTAAATGTAATACTGCCACTTCATCTTCTTCATTCTTATAACTATGTTTCTTATTCGCTTCAAATTGAATGGAGTCAAACTCATTTAGCTCATACACATCATTCTCCACTTGAATAGATACTTTCCCTTTCATTACCGTTACAAGCTCAATAGCACCTTCATGATGAGCTTCCGGTTCATATATACTATTCGCTCTTAAACAAGCACGGTGCATTTCCATCCCTGTTTCTTTCGTGTAACGGAACATCGTTTCTAAATGCCATGCTTGTCCTACATCTACTGCAAATCCCTCTCCGCAGCGCGCAACAGCTACAGGTTCTCCAACAACCATTAATCTTGATAAAGGAATCGATAACCCTTTCGTTATTTTCCAAATGACAGCTAACGTTGGATTCGTTTCCCCTCTTTCGATTTTTCCTAATGTCAATTTACTAACCCCTGTTTTTTGGGCTAATTCTTCTAAACTTAGTTTTTGTTCATTTCGAATTTGTCTTAATAACTGACCTACTTGCTGGATCACTTCTTTTGTTTGCATATCCTCATTTTCTTTCATCTATAAAACCACCTTAAAATATAAAATAGTTTACTTTTATTGTACTTAAGTATATTATACTATACATAATTATTTAATTCCGAAAGGAGTGCTATATTTCATGCGCGCAATATTATTAGGCCTTTTATCATCAGCCTTCTTTTCTGCAACCTTTATTATTAATAGAGCGATGAACGTATCTGGAACAAGCTGGGCTTGGACAGCTTCCTTCCGTTTTTTATTTGCTCTCCCTATTTTATTCCTTATCGTTTTATTTCGCAAAAACTTAAGGGGGTTATGGGCAGAGTTAAAGAAACATCCATTTGCATGGATCGGATGGGGTTCCGTTGCAGGGATTGGTTTCTATTCTTTATTAAGTTTCGCCGCTGTCTTCTCTCCAGCTTGGCTCGTTGCTGGAACTTGGCAAGTTACTATATTAGCAGGTTTGCTTTTATCGCCATTATTTTTCATTAAAATAGAAACAAAATCAGGTACAAAACTTGTACGTGGAAAAATTCCACTACGCAGTTTATACGTCGCTTTATTTATTTTACTTGGTGTAATTTGTATGCAAGCGACTGAAGCAGGCCACATTACAATGAATCAGTTCATTTCAGGCTTTTTACCTGTCGTTTTAGCAGCTTTCTTATATCCCTTCGGCAACCGAAAAATGATGGAACTTGTTGGCGGACGTCTTGATACATTCCAACGTGTATTAGGAATGGCAATTGGAAGTCTTCCTATTACAATTCTCCTTGGGATATACGGATTTTCCACTACTGGTATTCCATCATCAACTCAAATGCTTCAAGGATTTTTGTTAGCACTATGTTCTGGAGTTATTGCGACGATGACATTTTTCTTTGCTACTGATTTAGCAAAAGACAATCTTGCTTTACTTGGAGCTGTTGAAGCAACACAAGCTGGAACGATGGTCTTTACCGTGCTTGGTGAGATTATTTTCTTAAATGGTTCATTCCCTAGTGGTCTGTCACTGATTGGGATGATTATTATCATGTTAGGAATGGTCGTAAATAGCGTTTTAAACCGTTCTGTTCCAGTTATTAAACAAAAAAATCGGCATAAAAATAGATATGGTTCTTCTTCATAGAACCATATCTATTTTTATTGTCTCCCTATTTCGCCTTATCAGAATAGTATTTCATTAGCTGTTTATACTAAAACTTATGTTATAATACGTTTCATGCGCATTAATAGGAGGTAAATTATGTTAAAAAAAGCAATCGCTGAATTTATTGGTACATTTGTACTTGTATTATTCGGAACTGGAGTAGCTGTTACTGGCGGCGGAATTGAAGGAATTGGAACACTAGGTATCGCTATGGCTTTCGGTCTATCTATTGTAGCTATGGCATATAGCATTGGAACAATTTCTGGATGTCACATTAACCCAGCAGTATCAATCGCTATGTTCATCAACAAAAGAATGAACGCTATGGAACTTTGTTATTATGTATTAGCTCAAATTTTAGGTGGTTTATTAGGAACTGCAACGTTAGTAACAATTTTACGCTCTGCTAAAACACCTTTAGATAATTTAGGACAAAATAGTTTTGGAACTCTTGGTTTATCTGGAGCATTTCTAGTTGAATTCATTTTAACTTTCGTATTTGTTTTAGTTATCGTTGCTGTAACTGGTAAAAAAGGAAGTTCTTCTTTAGCTGGACTAGTAATTGGTTTCACATTAGTATTAATTCACTTATTAGGCATTCCGTTAACTGGAACATCTGTTAACCCAGCTCGTAGTATCGCACCAGCTCTATTCGCTGGCGGAGAAGCACTTTCTCAACTATGGGTATTCATCGTTGCCCCAATTCTTGGTGGTATCGTAGCAGCTGTTGTAGGAAAGTTTATTTTAAATACTGAAAAATAGAATTTTCAATATTTCCGAATAAAAAAAGCGAGCCCTCATTATGAGGAAGCTCGCTTTTTTATTTTTTAATTTTCGACTTTAAATTTGTAACTAACTGCTCTACCGTTACATTTGCAAGTACGTTTTCCATCGCTTCTTGCGATTGCATTAAAACAATCTCTAATACCGATTGAATATTAGCTCCTACTGGACATTCAATGTTGGGATTTTCATGGAAAGAAAATAGATGTCCTTCTTCTACAACTTCCACAGCTTTATATACATCAAGTAATGTAATTTCATCTAAATCACGAGCAAGTGTCGTACCACCTTTACCAGCTTGTACATCAACAAGTCCTGCTCTCTTCAACATTCCTGTAATGCGACGAATCACAACTGGATTTGTATTCACACTACCAGCAATCCATTCAGAGGTACAGCGAGAGTTTCGATCTATCGCAAGTAACGTTAACATATGAACACCTACTGTAAAACGACTACTAATTCCCATCTGCACACCCTCCTTTTTATTCATTCTATTAAAAGACAACTCTTATTATTATATACTATTTTTAATTTATACATAAAGAAAAAGCATGATTCCATTAGAAAATCATGCTTTTCTCCCATTATTGACGCTTTATAAATTTCGCTAAATCTTTAAACTTCACTTTGTCGGAGTAATTCATTACACCGTTTACGTAGATACGGCTTGTAACAGCGTTTAATATACCGATTGTCGCCAATAAGACTACTAATGTTATCGTAATTTCCAACATACCTGCTTCACCAGCTACAATCCGTGAAAATGTGACCATAGGAGTAAAGAACGGAACATATGAACTTACAACAACGATAGTACTATTCGGATCACTTAATGATTTAATACTAATAAAGAATGCAGCCATGATTAAAATCATTACTGGGAAAGATACAGCTTGTAAATCCTCCGTCTTAGACACGACAGCTCCAGCAGCTGCATACATCATCGCATATAGTAAATACCCCGTAATGAAATACACAAGGAACATGCTTATAACCTTTGCATCTAATTTGGTAAAGTCAATTGGAATACCAAATAATGAGGCACTTTCTAAATCGACCCAACCTAACAAATAAGGAATAAGGTAACCACACGCCAATATTACAAGTTGCAATAACGCCGTTGAAACAACCGCTAAGATTTTCGCATACATCATCGTAAGTGGCTTTACTTTCGGAAGCATTACTTCCATTACACGTGACGCCTTTTCAGATGCAATATTCATTGCAATTGTATTTCCGAAAGCTACAATAAACATATACAAAGCAAATGTAAAGAAATACGCAATTCCGAAAGAAGATGTACGATCTTTTATCGCTTCTTGCTTCACTTGAATTTCTGCTTGTAATTGCTGCGCAATTTCTGGTGAAACATTATTTTTTGCAATCGTCACCATCGTATATTGTTGTTTTAAATAGCCTGCCATAATTGCAGAAGTTGCTTGGCTTGGAAATCCATTATACATATATGTAACCGCTGGAGTCCCATCCTTTTCCATCACATGGAATAGACCATCTAAATCACCTTCTTCTACTTGCTTATGCAGTTTATCAAAATCATCCTTTGAACCAACCGTTATTTTTGCTGATGGCAATAGCTTATTTAGCTCTTCTTTTTGTACTTTGTATGTGGAGCTCTCTACTACAACTGCAATTTTATCTTTATCCTTATTTTTATCATCACCTGAAGTAAAATGATTAAATGCAAAAATCCCAAACACAACTAAAAATAAAATCGCACTCGTAATTAATGATTTTTTAGATAAAAACGCTTCCCTAAAATAAAATGAAAATACATGAGAAAATTTACGCATCGTTATTTCGCCCTCTCTACAAAGATTTCGTTCAACGTTGGCTCTAACATTTTAAATTGTCGTAAGCTAACACCTTGTTCTTGCAATTGTTGCAAAATCTTTAGAGCTTCTGCATCGTCTTGTACTTTTACATAAAGAAGGCCTTGTTGTTTTTCATACGGGACTTGTATAGCTTCTAATCCCTTTTCATTCTCTGCTATATCTTCAATCGTTAAATTACGGAAACCGTATTCCTTCTTAATATCACTTAACTGTCCCTCTACAACTGCTTCACCCTTTTTCAAAATACATACATGCTGGCAAAAAGCCTCTACTTGCTCCATACGGTGACTTGATAAAATAATTGTCTTTCCGCTCTGTACTTGTTCTCCAATAATACTAGCTAGCATTCCAGCATTAACTGGATCAAGTCCGCTAAAGGGTTCATCCAAAATAAGGAGTTCTGGATCGTGAAGAAGAGCAGCTATCAATTGAATTTTTTGCTGATTCCCTTTTGAAAGTTCTCCAGCCGTTTTAAATTTATATTCTGGAATTGCTAAGCGTTCTAACCAGTAATCAATTGCAAGATCCACTTCTTTTTTCGTCATTCCTTCTAATCTACCAAAATATCGCAACTGATCTATTACTCTACTTTTTGTATATAGTCCTCTTTCTTCTGGTAAATATCCAATTGTTACCCCGCTATCACCAAATGTTTTTCCATCCCACGTAATAGAACCTTCATTTGGCGTTAATAAACCTAGTAACATTTTAATTGTCGTTGTTTTCCCTGCACCATTTCGGCCAAGTAACCCTAACACTTCACCTTTCGGTAACGAGATTTGCAAACCATTAACTGCTTTAGATTCTCCGAATATTTTTGTTAAGTTTTGAATTTGTAAACTCAATGTATAAAGCCTCCCCTTTAGTATCATTCGTACCCTCTGTTAAAGCCTATGATTGTTCAGGATGAAATATAGTACTATATTTCATTCTCTTATATGTATCGCTACACCTAACCCATCATTTGTTTCATTTAGTTAAAATTGTAAATAAAAATCCTGTTTTCGTCAATTATACTTGTCATTACGACAATAAAACTTGTCAAAACAATTATTATTATTTGACTCATCTTTCTAATATAAGACAAACTACTACATATACAAAAGACAATATGCAAATGTTCATATAAAAATATTATATTTTAATATATAATATAAAATGATTTTCTAACATCAAGGAGGATACATATGAAGATGAAGAGGGGTATTACCACTTTATTATCTGTAGCCGTTCTTTCCACATCGCTTGTAGCATGTTCAGGAACAGCTGAGAAAACAGTGGCGAAAGAAGAAAAAGTAAAATTAACAGACCAGCAATTGATGGCTGATTTATGGTATCAAACAGCTGGTGAAACGAAAGCACTTTATTACCAAGGATACAATATTGGTCAATTAAAGCTTGATGCAGCTCTTGCAAAAGGCACAGAAAAAAAACCTGCTATCGTACTTGATTTAGATGAAACTGTTTTAGATAACAGTCCTCATCAAGCTATGAGCGTAAAAACAGGAAAAGGCTATCCTTACAAATGGGACGATTGGATTAATAAGGCTGAAGCTGAAGCCCTTCCAGGCGCAATTGATTTCTTAAAATATACAGAGTCTAAAGGTGTAGATATTTACTACATCTCAAATCGTAAAACGAATCAACTAGATGCAACTATTAAAAACCTTGAGCGCGTAGGTGCTCCTCAAGCAACGAAAGAACATATATTACTACAAGACCCGAAAGAAAAAGGAAAAGAAAAACGCCGTGAACTCGTTTCTCAAACACATGATATTGTTTTATTCTTCGGTGATAACTTATCTGATTTCACTGGTTTTGATGGAAAATCTGTAAACGATCGTAATCAAGCAGTGGAAGAATCAAAAGCACAATTTGGTGAGAAATTCATCATTTTCCCTAACCCAATGTATGGTGATTGGGAAGGCGCTTTATATGACTATAATTTCAAAAAATCAGATGCAGAAAAAGATAAAATCCGTCGTGACAACTTAAAATCATTTGATGCAAAATAACAAAGAGGATGGCTTTCGCCATCCTCTTTCATTTTCCCTTCTCTGTTAAAGGCAAGATAAACACTTCCACACGTCTATTCTTTGCCTTTCCTTCTTGTGTATCGTTCGGAGCAATTGAACGATATTCTCCGTAACCAATTGTACTAAATTTTTCTGGTTGCAATTCTTTATTTTGGAGTAATACTTGCATAAAATTAACTGCACGCTGCGTACTTAATTCCCAATTCGATGCAAACTGCGCATTGGCAATCGGGACATTATCAGTATGACCAGCTACTGTAATTTCACGAGGTGACGCTGAAACAAGTAGGTTAGACATCTCTTTTGCAATCCCTAAAGATTCTAATTTCACATCTGCTTTCCCCGAATCAAACAGCACATTCTCTAGTATTGTCACCATTAATCCCTTTTCAGTTAATTCAGTTTGAAAAGCAGAGGATAATTGCTTCTTATTAATATATTGATCAATCTTTTTTTGTAATGATTTTAACTCATCCATTTCTTTTTTTTCTTCGGCTCTAGCTTCTTTTTGTTTTTTTTCTTGTTCCGCCTCAAGGCTACTTGCTGATAATTCTTTTTCATCATTTGGCTTTTGATCACTTAAAAACTCTTTATTTCCTGTTCCACCTGCTAGTTCACTGCTAAAAGCAACTGCCATCTGTTTAAATTTCGCAGCATCTATACTACTCATTGCAAATAAAACAATAAACAATGCAAACAACAGCGTTAGCATATCAGAATACGGAATTAACCACGTTTCATCAATATGTTCGTCATGCTTTTTCTTTTTATTTCTTCTATTCTTCCTACTCCGCATTTTTTCCCGCTCCTTTTTCTAGCTTTTTACGCTCAGTTGCAGAAAGCGCACCTAAAATGCGGTTTTTCATAATAAATGGATATGTACCTTCTTGTAATATTAATAAACAATCAATAATTAAACGTTTCTTCTCTAATTCAGCGGCAGACTTTTGCTTTAATTTATTTGCAAATGGATGCCATAACACGTAACCTGAAAAGATACCGAAAATCGTTGCAATAAATGCACCTGAAATAGCATGTCCTAACTTTTCAATATCAGTTAAATTTCCAAGTGCAGCTACAAGACCAATAACAGCACCTAAAACCCCTAATGTCGGTGCATATGTACCAGCTTGAGAAAAAATTGCCGCTCCTTTTGCATGCCTTTCTTCAATTGATTCTAATTCAGCTTCTAAAATTTGTTCTAAATCTTCTGCGGATACGCCATCAATCACAAATTTCATACCACGTAAAAGAAACTCATCCTCAATTTTATCTAATTGTTGTTCTAAAGACAAAATACCGTATTTTCTACTCTCGGATGTCCAATGAACAAATAACTCTAGTAACTGTTCATAGCTTAAATCTTTTTTATTTGAACCAAAAAGAACTTTAAATAATTTTGGAACTCTTTTTAGTTGATTCATCGGAAATGCAATACATACTGCAGCAAATGTACCGACAAAAATAATTAGTGCCGCGGCAGGATTCAGTAAGGCCATTACGTCAGCGCCCTTGACGACCATTCCTACTACTACCGCCAATACTCCTAAAATGATTCCAATAATTGTTGCAAAATCCATTCCCATTCACTCCTAGTCTATACAAGAAGTCCTTTACTCTCATAATCGTTATATCTTCTTATATATATATAACATAAAAAATGAATTTCGTGAAAGATAAGAAATGAATTATATGAAAAAACACTACAATTTCACACATTTTCTGACATTTTCTTTGCATTTCTATTACGTTATGACTCTTATATTTCTTTTTCAATAAACTAGACTTATAATAACAACGATACATATTTTATTAAGAAAGGACTGTGATTACAAGGCATCATGAAAAAGATAATAATTGTTTCTGCCGCTACTATTGTAATCGGTATCACATCTTTCGCTTACTTTGGTTCTAAATCACCACTACAAAACGAGGTAAAGGCTGTCGAAAGTCAAAAACATAGTAACCATCAAAAAGAAGAGATTCCTGCTTTTCCAAAAGCTAATCATAATGCAAAGAAACTAGACAATAATTTTTCAGTTGTAACAAATCCAGATTCTGCTCTTGTATTAGTTAATAAACATCGAAAACTACCAGATGGGTACATTCCAAAAGATTTAACGAAACCGAACGTACCATTTACTAGTCCAAAAGATAAAGAGAAAACATTACTTCGTAAAGATGCTGCAGATGCGCTTGAGAAAATGTTCCAAGCAGCGAAAGACGAAGGGTTAGAACTTACAGCAGTTTCAGGTTACCGTTCTTACAAACGTCAACAGTCATTACATAATACATATATTAAGCGCCAAGGAAAAACTGAGGCTAATTCGGTAAGTGCAATTCCTGGAACAAGTGAGCATCAAACTGGTCTAGCAATGGATATTAGCTCAAAATCTGCTAAATTCCAATTAGAACCAATCTTCGGAGAGACAGCAGAAGGAAAATGGGTCGCGAAACATGCTCATGAGTTCGGATTTGTCATCCGTTATTTAGAGGATAAAACAGAGACTACAGAGTATTCATATGAACCGTGGCACTTGCGATACGTTGGTAATCCATACGCTACATACATATATAAACATCATTTAACATTAGAAGAAGCGATGGAAGGCAAAAAATAAGAGAGCAATTTGCTCTCTTATTTTTCTTTCACTCTATCACTGTAGTAATTTTCTCTTCCATTCTTCAGGCCACGGTTCGCCTCTTCCCGTTTTTTTCGATGCTTGAACCATCATACCGCGTCCAACTAAACACACTTCCCCTTCTGCATTTTTGACCATATAGTGTAAATCTAAAGAGGAATTCCCAACCGCTCCAGCCTTTACATATACTTTCAACTGCTCATCAAAATAAATTTGTTTAATAAAATTACATTGTAGATCTGCAACAACGATCATCGTTTCTGATGATTCATGTGTCCATTCTTGCATAAATCCGAGCTCTTTAAATAATGCGATACGAGCTTCTTCAAAATAAGTAAAAGCAACGACATTATTTACATGTCCAAACATATCGACTTCACCAAAACGAACTTTCACAGGATTGTAAAATGAAAAACCACTTTCCCATTGCTCAAAGTCTTCGATATAAGAAATCCTCTTCATTGCTACCTCTCCTTTTCACTTTTAAAATAAACAGAATAAACAGAAAAATAAAGTTATAAATATTGCCTCTTCAACATGAAGAGGCAATATTTATTAATAGTTATTGTCGCTACCAAAGAAATCTTTGAACGATTGAATTGTTGTATCACGGTTTAATGCTGCAATTGAAGTTGTTAATGGAATACCTTTCGGACATGATTGCACACAGTTTTGAGAGTTACCACAGTTGGCAAGTCCTCCATCTCCCATAATTGCACGTAAGCGATCTGCTTTATGCATTTCACCCGTTGGATGTGAGTTGAATAAACGAGCTTGTGATAACGGTGCTGGTCCAATAAAGTCAGATTTACTGTTTACGTTTGGACATGATTCTAAGCAAACACCACATGTCATACATTTTGAAAGCTCATAAGCCCATTGACGCTTTTTCTCTGGCATTCTTGGTCCTGGTCCTAAGTCATACGTACCATCAATTGGAATCCAAGCTTTAACGCGTTTTAGAGCATTAAACATGCGACTACGGTCAACTTGCAAGTCACGTACAACTGGGAATGTCTTCATCGGCTTTAAGCGAATTGGTTGTTCTAACTGGTCAATAAGAGCTGTACATGATTGACGTGGTTTTCCGTTAATCACCATCGAACAAGCACCACATACTTCCTCTAAACAGTTCATATCCCATGCAATCGGAGTCGTTTGGTTCCCTTTTGAATCAACAGGATTACGACGAATTTCCATCAGCGCTGAAATAATATTCATATTTGGACGATACGGAATTTCAAACTCTTGGTCAAATTCTTGTGCATCTGGTCCATCTTGTCTCGTAATGATGAGGCGGATTGTTTTCTCAGACATGTTGCTTATCCCCCTTCTCTTCACCCTTAGCAGCTACATCGTGTTTTGAAGAATAGTCACGTTTACGTGGTTTAATTAATGAAACATCCACTTCTTCGTAATGGAATGCTGGTGCATTTCCTTCTCCTTCAAATTTCGCCATCGTAGTTTTTAAGAAGTTTGCATCATCACGATTTGGGAATTCTGGTTTGTAATGAGCTCCGCGGCTTTCATTACGGTTATATGCCCCAATTGTAATAACACGTGCTAACTCAAACATATTTGCAAGTTGGCGTGTAAACGAAGCACCTTGGTTGCTCCATCTTGCAGTATCGTTAATGTTAATACGTTTGTAACGAGCCATTAACTCTTCAATTTTCGCATCTGTTTCTAGTAATTTTTTATTTTCACGAACTACTGTAACGTTATCTGTCATCCATTCTCCAAGCTCTTTATGAAGAACATATGCATTTTCATTACCATCAAGCGTTAAAATATTGTTAAATTTCTCTGTTTCGATTAATTCATTTTGCTCATATACAGTAGATGAAACAGCATCAGATGATTTAGAAAGACCTTTCATATACTCAATTGCGTTTGGTCCTGCTACCATACCACCGTAAATTGCTGATAATAGTGAGTTCGCACCTAGACGGTTACCACCGTGCATAGAATAATCACACTCACCTGCTGCAAATAAACCTGGAATACTTGTCATCTGCTTGTAATCAACCCATAGTCCGCCCATTGAATAGTGAACCGCTGGGAAGATTTTCATTGGTAGTTTACGAGGATCATCACCTGTAAACTTCTCATAGATTTCAATAATTCCACCAAGTTTAATATCTAGTTCTTTCGGATCTTTATGAGAAAGATCTAGATATACCATGTTTTCACCGTTAATACCTAGTTTTTGCTCTACGCAAACATCAAAGATTTCACGCGTTGCAATATCACGAGGTACAAGGTTTCCGTAAGCAGGATATTTTTCTTCTAAGAAGTACCATGGCTTACCATCTTTATATGTCCAAACACGCCCACCTTCACCACGTGCAGATTCACTCATAAGACGTAACTTATCGTCTCCAGGAATTGCCGTTGGATGGATTTGAATGAACTCACCGTTCGCATAATATGCACCTTGTTGATATACAGCAGATGCTGCTGTACCTGTATTGATAATAGAGTTAGTTGATTTTCCAAAGATGATACCAGGGCCCCCTGTTGCCATAATCACGGCATCAGCTTGGAAACTTTTAATCTCCATAGTCTGTAAGTCTTGTGCGACGATTCCTCGGCACACACCTTCATCATCAACAACAGCTCGTAAGAAATCCCAACCTTCGTATTTCGTTACAAGTCCTGCTACTTCATGACGGCGTACTTGCTCATCTAATGCATATAGTAATTGTTGACCAGTTGTTGCGCCAGCAAATGCTGTACGGTGATGTTGTGTTCCACCAAAGCGACGGAAATCAAGAAGTCCTTCTTCCGTACGGTTGAACATAACACCCATGCGGTCCATTAAATGAATAATACCTGGTGCTGCTTCACACATTGCTTTAACTGGCGGTTGGTTCGCTAAGAAGTCCCCACCATAAATTGTATCGTCAAAGTGGATCCATGGAGAATCCCCTTCACCTTTTGTATTTACGGCACCGTTAATTCCACCTTGGGCACATACAGAATGTGAACGTTTTACTGGTACTAAAGAAAATAGTTCAACATTTACTCCTGCTTCTGCCGCTTTAATCGTTGCCATTAAGCCGGCCAAGCCACCGCCGACTACTATAAGTTTCCCTTTCATGCTCTCCCACTCCTTACTGGTTTGCTAGCTGTGGATCGATGAACGCTAATAATGCACTCACACCTACATAAGATAGACCTAAGAAAATAGCTAATGTTACATAAGTAGAGATTCTTTGTGAACGTGGAGATACTGTAATTCCCCAGCTTATGCAGAATGTCCATAGTCCATTTGCAAAGTGGAAAATCGTTGAAACAACACCAACTAAATAGAAACCAAACATAAATGGGTTGTTTAAAATATCTGCCATCATATCATAGTTTACCTCTTTACCTAACATTGCTTGAATACGAGTTTCCCAGACGTGCCAAGAAATGAAGATCAGCGTAACGATACCTGAAATTCGTTGGAAGACGAACATCCAGTTACGGAAATAACCGTAAGATACCGCATTGTTCTTAGCTGTAAATGCAATATATAAGCCATATATAGCATGGTACAGTATAGGTAAAAAGATGATGAAAATTTCTAGCGCATACCGGAATGGAAGGAGCTCCATAAAGCCTGCAGCTTTGTTAAAAGCCTCTGCTCCTCTTGTTGCAAAGTTGTTTACAATTAGATGTTGCGTCAAAAAGACACCAACCGGGATGACCCCCATTAATGAGTGCCACTTACGAAACGTATACTCGCGGCCTTTCATGTCCCCATTACCCCCTTGAATGTTTGACTGCTGTTTTCAGATTAATTTACAACAATAATGTTTTTTCACTATTGGCATAAGAAAAACTGAAAAAATTATTCGAAATATTTCAGCATAATTTGATAACAAGTTCATTTTACCCCTATTTTTGTCGAAGCGTCAAGAAAACGTATACATAATTTGCATATAATTTGCCAATTCTTTTTCCCTTCTTATATATTCAGATTTCCCTAAAGAAAAATCTGTTTTTATAAATGAAAAATGTTATATAATAATCCCTATAGAAAGAGGGGAATATTGTGAGTAAAAATACAATCGATACAACATCTTTAGAAGATGTTTCATTGAACGCCTTCGCTTATGAATTGCTACGTGAAGAATTACTACCTGATTTAATCGGTAACGATTTAGATGGTATTTTATACTGGTCTGGTAGAAACCTTGCAAGAAAATATCCGCTAGAAACAATTGAAGAAGTCATTCAGTTCTTTGAAAAAGCTGGCTGGGGCACTTTAAGCATTATTGAACATAAGCGTCGTGAAATGCAGTTCCAACTTAAAGGCACACTCATCGCTGAACGTCAAAAACAAAACAGACATTCTTCTTATCAATTAGAAGCTGGATTCATCGCTGAACAAATTCAAAAGCAACGAAACGTCGTTGCAGAGTCCTATGAAGAAAAGAAAAAGCGTTCAGACTCTATTACATTTCTTGTGAAATGGGATATAAAAGATCTCATTGAAGTGTAACCTTTCCCACGGTCAACTAGACATATAAGTTTAGTTGACTTTTTTGTATTTTCATTCATATGCATTTATTTTAAATCTTCAGAAATTATACCAAAAAACAGAAGACGTTGTAAACTACAACGTCTTCTTATCTGTTAAATACGTATAAATCGTCTCTGCGACATTTTTCGGCATACCTGCTTCGACAAATTCTGTTACAGAAGCTTCTTTCATCTTTTTTAATGAGCCAAAATGTTTTAACAATACCTTTTTCCGTTTATCACCGATTCCTGGAATATCATCCAACGCTGATTGAATGACCGATTTCCCATGCAACTGGCGATGGAATGTAATTGCAAATCTATGCACTTCATCTTGAATGCGTTGCAATAAATAAAATTCTTGGCTATTCCTCTCAAGCATCACAGGTTCAGGCGGATCTCCAATAATTAAATGTGATGTTTTATGTTTGTCATCTTTTACAAGCCCTGCCATTGGAATATATAATCCTAGTTCATTCTCCAGAACATCACTTGTAGCGGCCAGATGGCCTTTTCCACCATCAATAATGATTAAATCTGGTAAAGGTAAATTCTCTTTAAGCGCCCTCGTATAACGGCGTCTTACAACTTCCCTCATAGATTCGTAATCATCAGGACCTTGAACTGTTTTAATTTTATATTTCCGATATTCTTTCTTTGCTGGTTTCCCATCGATAAAAGCAATCATTGCGGACACGGGATTTATCCCTTGAATATTCGAGTTATCAAACGCTTCAATACGATATGGGGTTTCAATACCAAGCTGCTTCCCTAAATTATCAATGGCTTTAACCGTCCGCTCTTCATCACGTTCAATTAAGTAAAATTTCTCTTCTAGTGCAATTTTTGCGTTTTTATTTGCTAATTCTACAAGGTCTTTTTTCTTACCACGTTTCGGCTGTGTCGCTTCAACTTCTAAAAAGCGTTCTACTAATTCTGAATCTATACTTCCTGGAACGACAATTTCCTTCGGTTTAAAGTGACTACTGTTTTCATAAAATTGACCGATAAACGTTAAAAATCCCTCTTCTGGTTCATCATAGATTGGAAACATAGAAACATCACGCTCAATTAACTTTCCTTTTCTAACAAAGAAAACTTGAACACACATCCATCCTTTATCAACCGCATATCCAAACACGTCACGATCCACTAAGTCACTCATAATCATTTTTTGTTTTTCCATAATTGCATCAATATGAGCAATTTGATCGCGCAACTCTTTCGCCCGTTCAAATTCTAGTTTCTCTGAAGCCTCATACATCTTTGTTTCTAATTCTGATCGAACTTCTTTATGTCCACCATTTAAAAACTTAATAATTTCATCTACAATTTCTTTATTTTGCTCTTCCGTTACTTCTTTCACACAAGGCGCTAAACATTGGCCCATATGATAATACAAGCAAACTTTATCTGGCATATTTGAGCATTTACGAAGCGGATACATACGATCTAATAATTTCTTTGTTTCATGAGCTGATTGCGCATTTGGATAAGGACCAAAATACTTTCCTTTATCCTTTTTTACATTTCGCGTAATGAGTAAGCGCGGCTGTTTTTCAGCTGTAATTTTAATGAAAGGATATGTTTTATCATCTTTTAATTGAATATTATATTTTGGATCATATTTTTTAATTAAATTTAACTCTAAAATAAGAGCCTCCAAATTTGAGGAGGTTACGATATATTCAAAGTCAACAATTTCTCCTACAAGCCGAAGTGTTTTCCCATCATGCGAACCAGTAAAGTACGAGCGCACACGATTTTTTAGTACTTTTGCCTTACCGACATATATAACCGTTCCTTGCTTATCTTTCATTAAATAACAACCAGGTTGATCTGGTAAAATAGCCAACTTCTCTTTCAAATGTTCGTGCACTCGTTACCCTCCATTTCTACATGCTTAGCATTTTTATTTTCACATGAAAACATACTATGCCAAAACACCCAACATACGTTCTTTTATTGTAACGGAAAGGTTATAAAAAAGAAAATAAAAAAAGCTACCAAATGGTAGCTTTTTTTATTTTAGAAGTGTTTAGAAACTAATTCTACTAACGCTTCTTTCGGTTTATAACCTAACGTTTGATCAACTACTTTACCGTCTTTTAATACGAAAAGAGCTGGAATACTCATTACTTCGAATTGACGAGCAGTTTCTTGGTTCTCATCAACGTCTACTTTTACTACTTTTACTTTCTCGCCTAACTCTGCATCGATTTCTTCTAATACAGGAGCGATCATTTTACAAGGTCCACACCAAGGTGCCCAGAAATCTAATAATACAACACCTTCGCCAGTTTCAGCTGCGAAGCTTTGGTCGTTTGCATTTACAATTGCCATTTTATTTCCTCCTTCAAGTATATTCTACCAAGAGTATAACATTAACTTATATACGTGGCGAATATTATGTATCGTTATGTATTGTAACAAAAAAATGTCCCTTTATACTATATAAAAATACGGATTAAATACTAAAAAGGTGAGAGACAGGGGATCCCTCACCTTTTTCTATATATAGGGGTACTTCACTTAGAACTCAAGGGTACTCAAATCATGAATGTACTTTTAACTTTTTAAATTCTTCTGTTAAAAGAGGTACAACTTCAAATAGGTCACCAACAATACCATAGTCAGCTACTTTGAAGATACTTGCTTCTGGATCTTTATTAATCGCAACAATTATTTTCGAGTTAGACATACCAGCTAAATGCTGAATCGCACCAGAGATACCGCACGCAATGTATAGGTCTGGCGTAACAACTTTACCAGTTTGACCAATTTGTAATGAGTAATCACAATACTCAGCGTCACAAGCACCACGAGATGCCCCAACAGCGCCGCCTAGCACGTCAGCTAACTCTTTTAATGGTTTAAATCCTTCTTCACTCTTCACACCGCGTCCACCTGCGATAATAACTTTCGCTTCAGAAAGATCTACACCTTCTGCAGTTTTACGGACGACATCTTGAATGATTGTACGTAAATCTTTTACATCAACTGTAATAGAAGATACATCACCGATGCGAGATTCATCTTTTTCAAGCGTTGTAATGTTATTTGGACGCACTGTCGCAAATAAGATACCATCTGTTACAATCTTCTTCTCGAACGCTTTACCAGAGTAAATTGGACGAGTGAAGATAACATTTCCACCTTCAACTTCTAAAGCAGTTACGTCAGAAACTAAACCAGCTTCAAGCTTCGCTGCTAATTTTGGTGATAAATCTTTACCAAGTGCTGTATGTCCAAATACAATACCTTCTGGATTTTCTTCAGCATATACAGCTAAAAACGCTTGCGCATAACCATCAGACGTATATGATTTTAACTTATCATTTTCAACTGTCACAACGCGATCTGCACCGTAATGAATCAATTCATTTGCAAAAGAGGCAACGCTGTCTCCAACTAGAAGACCTACCACTTCACCGCCTTCTGCAATTGTTTTTGCTGCTGCTACCGCTTCAAATGAAACGTTACGTAGCGATCCATCACGAACTTCACCCATTACTAATACTTTACGAGCCATAGATTTTCCCTCCTGCATATATAATTTCGTATTTTATTAGATTACTTTCGCTTCTGTGTGGAGCAACGATACAAGTTCTTTTACTTGATCTTGCAGCTCGCCTTGTAACACTTTTCCTGCATCTTTCTTAGGAGGCAAATAGATTTCAATTGTTTTTGTTTTTGCTTCCACATCATCTTCTTCTAAATCTAAATCATCTAATTCTACTTCTTCTAGTGGCTTTTTCTTCGCTTTCATAATACCTGGAAGTGATGGATAACGCGGTTCATTTAAACCTTGTTGCGCTGTTACTAAAACTGGTAATGATGTTTCAATTACTTCTGTATCTCCTTCAACATCACGCTCAATCTTCACATTTGTACCGTCAATTTCAAGCTTTGTAATTGTCGTTACGTATGGAATGTTTAACGCTTCAGCCACGCGTGGACCAACCTGTCCAGATGCACCGTCAATCGCAACGTTTCCGCCTAAAATTAAATCTGCATCTTTATCTTTTAAATACTCAGCAAGTACTTTTGCTGTCGTGAACTGATCACCATTTTCAACATCATCTTCAATATTGATTAATACCGCTTTATCGCAGCCCATCGCTAACGCAGTACGAAGTTCTTTCTCACTATCCTCGCCACCAACTGTTACAACAGTAACCTCTCCACCTTGTGCATCTCTTACTTGAATTGCTTCTTCAATCGCATATTCGTCGTAAGGGTTGATGATGAATTCCGCTTCGCCATCGTAAATTGCACCGTTTTTAATTACGATTTTTTCTTCTGTATCAAATGTTCGTTTCATGAGTACGTAGATGTTCATTCCATTTACCCCCTTATTTTTCAGAAAGATTCTATCAATTTTAAAATTCTGTTAATTTATATTAAAAAAATAATTGGACTACCTACCACTAAATGAAGGCTTACGTTTTTCTAAAAACGCTGCTACACCTTCTCTTCCATCTTCACTCGTAAACACTTCACCAAAAATCTGTGATTCACGCTGTACACCTTCATAATAATGAGACGATTTTGTCGTTTGTAATAACTCTAGCACAGCACGAGTTGTTGCTGGACTTTTTCCAGCAATCTGTTTTGCAATTTTAAGCGTATCTTCTAAAATAGATTCTTCAGAAAATACCCCGTTAACAAGCCCCCATTGTAATGCTTCTGCACCAGTAATTGGTGTACTTGTTAACATCATTTCACAAGCTTTCGCTTTACCAACATAACGCGGTAAACGCTGTGTACCTGCAAAACCAGGAATTAATCCAAGTGTTAATTCAGGTAAACCAAGTTTTGCACTTTCAGTTACAAAGCGCATGTGGCAAGACATAGCAAACTCAAGGCCGCCGCCAAGTGCCGCTCCATGAATTGCCGCAATAACTGGTTTTGAACATTTTTCAACACGCTCAAACGTAACTTGTCCAAGCTGTGCTAATTCTGTTGCTTGCTTCGCTTCAGTAACAGATGTAAATTCTTTAATATCTGCTCCTGCTGAGAAGAAACGCCCTTCACCATGTAGAACAACAACACGAATGTTATCATCCTTTTCCACTTGATCGATTAATTCAGTAACGTCATGCATAACTTGTGAAGACATTGCATTAGCTGGCGCATGATTTAACGTCGCCACCGCAATATGGTCTTCAACTTTTACAGATAGGAATTTCAACATGATCCCTCCCATTATTGACGATAACCACAAGCTGCACTAAGTAGCCCATGTACCGTTTTCGAAAGTGCGACCAGATCATACTTATGATCGCTCATTACCCAATTGGTCACAACTTCATCCACTGTTCCAAAGATCATTTGTCTTGCCACGCGAACATTTAAATCCGCCTGGAATTCACCTTGCTTTATACCTGTTTCTAAAATCTCATCCATAACTTGTAAGTAGCCTTTTAATACTTCATTTATTTTAAGGCGCAAGTCTTGATTGGACTGTCTTAGCTCTAATTGCGTAACTATAGCAAGAGGATCATTTTGCGACAACAGCAAGAAGTGCGTTTCTACCAACATGAATAACTTCGCTACAGCGCTTTCAATTCCTGCTGTTTTTTGACGAATTGTTTCAACAAATTCTCCCATCTTCTCTTGGAATAAGGATATTAATATATCTTCTTTATTTTTAAAATATAAATAAATCGTGCCATCAGCTACCCCAGCTTGCTTTGCAATTTTAGAAACTTGCGCTTGATGGTATCCATTCTCTGCAATCACAATGACTGCTGCATCAATAATTTGATTGTATTTCGGTCTATTTTTCTTCACTTTACTGTCCCCTTCAAGAAGATGACTGAATGAATAGTCATTCATATTCTTATAATACTGACTATTTAGAAAAGTGTCAATCCTATTTTTTCAAAAAGAAAGGGCCTTAGCCCGTTTGCTCATCCTCATTCTTTCTTTTCTCTTCATCTATTAGGACACGGCGTAAAATTTTTCCGACTGTCGTTTTTGGCAGTTCATCTCTAAACTCATATACTTTCGGCACTTTATAAGCCGCTAAATATTTACGCGCAAACTGGTTTAATTCTTCCTCAGAACACTCCATACCTTCTTTTAACACAACAAATGCTTTAACTGTTTCTCCTCGGTACGGATCGGGAATTCCAATCGTCACTACTTCTTGCACTTTTTCATGCTCATATAATACTTCTTCTACTTCACGAGGATACACATTAAATCCACTCGCAACAATCATATCTTTCTTACGATCTTTCACATAGAAAAATCCATCTTCATCCATGTAACCAACATCCCCTGTATGGAGCCATCCGTCTTGTAATACAGCTGCTGTTTCTTCTGGCTTATTCCAATACCCTTTCATAATTTGAGGACCCTTTACAACAATCTCACCAATTTCACCCGGAGGTAAAGCCTCTCCAGTTTCAAGTGACATAATGTTTGCCTCTGTATCTGGCCACGGCACACCAATACTTCCTGGCACGCGTTTTTCCCACAAAAAATTCCCATGTGTAACTGGCGACGACTCCGTTAATCCATAACCTTCTACCAATTTTCCACCTGTAACTCTCTCAAACTCTTCCTGTACTTCTACAGGAAGCGGGGCAGATCCACTAATACAAGCCTCGATAGAAGAAATATCATATTCTTTTAAGAGGGGACTATTTAATAGAGCAATATAAATGGTTGGTGCCCCTGGAAATAGTGTGACTTTATGTTTTTTTATTGCTTCAAAAACCATTTTCATATCAAACTTCGGAATCAGCACCATTTTATATCCTTGCATAATACTTAAATTCATTACAGCTGTCATCCCATACACATGAAAGAACGGGAGAACACCAAGAATTACTTCTTCTCCTTCTTTACAATTATATAGCCAATGAGCTCCCATTAAAGTGTTCGAAACAAGGTTTTTATGCGTCAACATAACCCCTTTTGGAAATCCCGTTGTCCCCCCTGTATACTGCAAAAGAGCTAGATCATTTTCAGGATCACAAGGAACTTCAACATTAACATTACTTTCTCGTTCTACTGATTTCCATAGATGAATCGTTTCACTTTCCGACACATTCACCACAAGATTTGCCTGCTTTTTTTGTACAAATGGATAAAGTAAATTTTTAGGGAAGGGTAAAAAGTCCGCAATACGGGTTACGATAATATGTTCAATTTTTGTAGCAGCTTGAACATTCGTTACTCTTGGAAACACTAAATCGAGACAAAGAATTACTTTTGCTCCCGAGTCATAAAGCTGGTATTCTAACTCTCTTTCTGTATATAGTGGATTTGTTTGTACTACGATACCTCCCGCAAGTAATGTACCATAATAACCAATTACAGATTGCGGACAGTTCGGCAACATAATAGCAACTCGATCACCCTTTTCCACACCTAGCTTTTGAAGATAATTTGCAAACCTCTTTACCTTATCGTGGAAGTCTGAAAATGTAATATCCTTCCCTAAAAAGTGAAGCGCTTTCTTTTCTGGATAACGAGAAGCCACCTGTTCCACATATCCATGAAGCGGCTGAATATCATAAGAAATCGTACTTGGAATTTCCTCTGGATAACTTTTCAACCATGGTTTTTCCACCTTCATTCCCCCTTCAAATACATAAAAAATAAATGAATGTTCATTCATGATGGTTTTTTTCATTATATTATAGTCGCCATAGCGTTACAATCATAATATTCTGACTCTTATATAACTATGCTTCACTCCATTAACTTCTTATTATATGTATAAACTCTCCTAATCTATAAAAGAATAAGAGAGTTATTATTTAGCTTAATCTTATTATCGTTAACACAGCTCCTGGTGTAGTTGTTGATAATGTGGCAACAGCTAACAAACCAAATAGTTGCAAACTAATAGCATCTCCTGCTGCAAGAGTTGTAATAATTGTTGCACTAAATGATGTGGTTGCTAACGCAGGAGCATTGATAGTCCCAGCAAGCGCTGCTCCATTAATTGTAATTCGCGAACTGACTAATAATGAAGCAGTAATATTAATCGTATATGAAATATAATAATTCCCAGCATTCGCAACCGTAAATACTGTATTTCCGCCAGACACTGTAATTCCTGGACCGATATTTTGATTATTCGGAAGTGGGACATTCGTTCCACCAAGAAGTACCGATATCGCTGTTCCCGACGTATTATTTGCAAATGCATACGTCGCCGTGATACTCGTACCTGTTACTCCCGTTGGACCCGTTGCTCCTGTTGCTCCCGTTGCTCCTGTCACTCCCGTTGCTCCTGTTGAACCCGTTGCTCCTGTTGCTCCTGTTGCTCCTGTTGAACCCGTTGCTCCTGTCACTCCCGTTGAACCGGTTGCTCCTGTTATTCCTGTCGCTCCCGTTACTCCTGTTGCTCCTGTTGAACCCGTTGCTCCCGTTACTCCTGTCGCTCCCGTTACTCCTGTTGCTCCTGTTGAACCCGTTGCTCCTGTCACTCCCGTTGCTCCTGTCACTCCCGTTGCTCCCGTTGGACCCGTTGGACCCGTTGCTCCTGTTGCTCCTGTTGCTCCTGTTGCTCCTGTTGCTCCTGTTGCTCCTGTTGCTCCTGTCGCTCCTGTCGCTCCCGTTGAACCCGTTGCTCCTGTCGCTCCTGTCGCTCCCGTTGAACCCGTTGCTCCTGTTGAACCCGTTGCTCCTGTTGCTCCCGTTGCTCCCGTTGAACCCGTTGCTCCCGTTACTCCTGTTGCTCCTGTTGAACCCGTTGCTCCTGTTGCTCCTGTTGCTCCTGTTGGACCTGTTGCTCCTGTTGAACCCGTTGCTCCTGTCGCTCCCGTTGAACCGGTTGCTCCTGTTATTCCTGTCGCTCCCGTTGGACCTGTTGCTCCTGTTGAACCCGTTGCTCCCGTTACTCCTGTCGGACCCGTTGCTCCCGTTACTCCTGTCGCTCCCGTTGGACCCGTCGCTCCCGTTGGACCTGTTACCCCCGTTATTCCTGTCGCTCCCGTTGGACCTGTTGCTCCTGTTGAACCCGTTGCTCCTGTTGCTCCTGTTGTTCCTGTTACTCCCGTTGCTCCCGTTGAACCCGTTGCTCCTGTTGCTCCCGTTGGACCTGTTGCTCCTGTTGAACCCGTTGCTCCTGTTGCTCCCGTTGGACCTGTTGCTCCTGTTGAACCCGTTGCTCCCGTTACTCCTGTCGGACCCGTTACTCCTGTCGCTCCCGTCGGACCCGTCGCTCCCGTTGCTCCCGTTACTCCTGTCGCTCCCGTTGGACCTGTTGCTCCTGTTATTCCTGTTGCTCCCGTTGGACCTGTTGCCCCCGTTATTCCTGTCGCTCCCGTTGGACCTGTTGCTCCTGTTGAACCCGTTGCTCCTGTTGAACCCGTTGCTCCTGTTGAACCCGTTGCTCCTGTTGAACCCGTTGCTCCCGTTGGACCTGTTGGGCCTAGCTTAGGAACTGTCCCATCGCAACTAAAACAGCATGAATCAACATGTACACCGTTTTGATTATTACACCCATAATTATCGCTCCATAAAGACATGCTGATCCCTTCCTTCGTGTTCAATCTTTTAAGTACAGCCAACTAATTAAAAATATCTTTCTAATAAAAATCAGTTTTTATTTCCCCTATCAACTACCCGCTCTGGAACAAACCTTTTATAAACAAAGTTTTTTCCTTACATTCTAATAAATATTACATGCAATACGCTCTCCTTTCGCTTGTACTTTCGCCTTCCTAATTAAAGGAATTTCAGCTCCTTCAACTTTGATACACGTATGCATTTTAATAAGGTATATTAAAATGCGTATAAATCGTTATTTTTTTCGTCAAAATTTTTTAACATATCAACACTTAAAATGCCCTCATAGTATGATTTGGTCGTTGTAATTGATAATGATTTTCACCATCGTACATATTGCAAATAAAACATTTTATTTTTGGGCAGAAGATGAAGAAAATTATCGGTATTTTCATAGTAGTTCTTCTATTCGATGTTGGATGTGGGCAGCAAAAAGAGAAGAAAACAGAAACGAAAGTGGACAATATAAATCAAGCTATAACAATTAAACACGCTGAAGGAGAAACGAAGTTAGATAAACCAGCGAAAAAAGTTGTTGTACTTGAGTGGAGATATTCAGAAGACTTATTAGCACTTGGTGTTCAGCCAGTATGGATGGCAGACATTAAGAATTATAATAAAATGAAACAACTTGACGTTCTTGTACTTGGAGATGATTTAGCAACCGGACTCGGGCAGCCTGCAAATAAAACGCGTCTTGCTCTAATTGTGTTAGCGACACTACTTACATCAATTAACATTGCTGCTGTCGGTACAGTTGCCTTTTTAGGTCTTGTTGCACCTCACTTAGCACGAATCGTCGTTGGTATGAATTATCAAAGACGATTCGTTTGTTCAGCACTGTTTGGAGCAACACTTCTTTCCATTGCTGATTTACTCGGACGAACGATTGCATATCCGAAAGAAATCCCTTCTGGTCTTGTCGTTGCTGTACTTGGAGCACCTTATTTCTTGTGGTTGATGAGGAGAAGTGGGAAGAAGGTTAATTAAAAGCTGGCTTCATATATGAAGCCAGCTTTTCTATTATGGCATAAAGCGAAACTTTAATCAGTGGGGGTTTTACTGCCCGTTAATGCGGGATAAAATTAATATAAGCTTTGTACATAAAGTATATAACAATTGAATACATGATTATATTAAACACACTTCGTTTTAAAGTTAACTGTCTCTTTAATTTCTTATCCTGTAACCTTAGTTCTATTCCGCTTGCTATTTTCAATCCACCTACTATTTGAAATAGCTCTCTGTAATCATCAGCATTTCCTAACAATACGTATTCTCTATTATTTTTATACTTTATATATAGAAATTCACTTCCACCTTTACGGTCTAATATTGTTTTCATAGAAGCTATTTCATTTAATAAACATACTTTTAGATCAACGTCATTATAATAACGATCAACAAAAAACACGTACAATCGTTCATTTGTAACGATTAGCATATTATTAATACCGAAGTTCATCGCAAGAACGCCTACCCCTAAGCTCATCGCTGTTCCTGTCTGCCAATTTTTCACGCGAGGATTTTCAGCAAACATACTATATAAAATTTCTTCCCTTCCCTGTAATCCTTCTTGTACAACCTCATGACATCGCTTCATTAAAATTTTTTTTGTTACAACTTCTTTTGTACGATTTATTTTCTTTTCATCTATTTTTTCATCATTTATATCGTCATCTACAAAATCATCACTATACTGCAAATTATTTAATTCCTGAAGGAACTTTTCTTTATTCATCCCTATTCCCTCCCAACATCTTCTTCAATTTTTTTCTCCCTCTTGAAAGCCTGCTATACACCGTATCTCGTGTCATACCGAACTCAAGCGCTATTTCTTGTACACTATATTCATCTAAATACCTTTTTATAAAAATTTTCTTATCTTCTTCGTTCAATTCTTTAATCAAAACGAAAAAATTACAATCTAGCTCTTCTTTTGTTAAATTAACATTTTTTCCTTCTACATATATGTCTTGCTGAAACTCTTGTAATTGATAGACCTTATTACTTTTTCGTTTATAATCAATGGCTTTAAATTTCGCAACAGATATAAGCCAATTTCTAAACTTCCCACGATTTTCATCATAACTATTAATGTTGTACCAAACGATTAATAAAATATCGTCAACACATTCATCCACTAGCACCTTACTCTGTGCCGTATCTAAAACACTATGAACCACCTTATAAATTAAATCTCCATATTGATCAATGACTGTATGTAACGCTAACATATCTTGTTTTCGAAGACCTTCTACTATTTCTATGTCCTTCACCCTTATCACCACTCTTTACTCTTTACTCCATTCTCTATTCATTATATATACGAATGAATAGAGCGGTTTTCTGACACTTTTACAAATATTTTCTAATTATTTTTTATATTGTAGCAATGCTTAATTAAGTATTTCTTATGAAACAGGGATTATATTATCTCTCACGAATTTAATATACGAGCGAAAAACAGGAGGGATAACTATGTACCAAACAATTGAAGATTTTTTAACATCATGGACATACGAGGCTGAGTCTACTCAAAAGATGCTCGATGCATTAACCGATGAATCTTTATCACAAGAAATTGCACCTGGGCACTGGACGTTAGGCAGAGTTGCTTGGCATATCGTGACTGCAATTCCTGTTATGCTATCTGGAACAGGGCTTAAGTTTGAAGGAGAAACGAAAGATTATCCTGTACCAACTTCAGCAAAAACAATTGCAGATGAGTATCGTAAAGTAAACGCAGCTTTTGTTGAAGCACTTCAAAGCGAATGGACTGATAAAGATTTAGCAACTATTAATGACTTCTTTGGCCGTCCTATGCCGAATTCTATATTTTTAATGACACTCATTAATCATCAAAATCACCACCGCGGGCAAATGACCGTTTTAATGCGACAAGCTGACTTAAGAGTTCCTGGCGTATATGGTCCTGCAAAAGAAGAGTGGGCTGCAGCTGGAATGGAAGCTCCTAAAATGTAACGACAGAAAAAGACAAGGTGATTGCTCACCTTGTCTTTTTCTGTAACTTGTTTCATGTGAAACTATTTTCTACTAAATAATTGTTTTATGAGGAAAATACGTTAAAATAAATTCATATTATTAGGAACGGGGAACCATATTGAATACAAAGAATAAAAAAATAACATTGGGAACTCTTTTACTAACTTCAATCATTGGAGTTATCGGTGTATCTATTTACTTCACATATTATGGTACCCCTTGGGGAAAACAAGCAGCAATTACGGAATCAAAGAATTATATTACAAAATACTTTAATCTAGATGCAGAAGTCAAAAATACTTCTTACGATGCTAAAATGAATAGCTATGCAATCTCCTTTGAAACAAGTACCGACGGAGAGTTTACTATCGAATATAAAAGTCCTAATAACTTTAACATTTCTCCAGGAGTGCAGGAGTATTTAAGTAAACACTACAAATTAACAAAGTAGTAACGAAGCATACATATACAAAAAAGAGTTGGTGTAACGCCAACTCTTTTTTACGTATTCTTATCATACTGTTATATCTTCCTTCTCTATATTTTTAATTCCGTAATATGCAATCGCAACTCCAATCGCTGCAAATGTGAATTGAAGAGGAAGAAACGTCGCTATAGGAAATATGGACGGGTTATTAATTGCGATTAATACAACGATAATAGAAGAAACGATTGTAGCTGGCACAGAACGTTTACGCATCCCGAAATATAGAGGAATTAAGCTTATTCCTGCCGTGGCAATGGCTAAAGGAATAAGATTTATCCCTTCTTGAATCAATTGATCTACTGTGAATGAATTAGGAAGAATTGAAAAATAACTATCTATCCCAAAGAAAATTCCTACTACTAAAATGTTAGATACAATAACTGTTATAAATGTTAATGTCGCTGTAATAGCCAACTTACTAGCCATCATTTTCTTTCGGTTAATTGGATAAGAAAACATGAGTAGTATTGTTTTACTTTTATATTCATCAATTATTAACTTGGCTATTAGTACGCCACCAAAAATAATAAATGTTGCTCTTACTAACGCACTAGCCATCGACAAAATTATCTGCGGATCCCTTATTTTTGGATCCCCTTCTATTTGAGCAACGATACTAACGAAGATTAGTAGTGCCAGTATAACGATATTCGCAATAACCGCTCTCTTCACATACCATCCGAGCTTAAACTTCTTCAATTCTAGCTTCATAAGACGTAGCATGATAGTCCTCCTTTCATTTTAAATTTAATTGATATAAATCGCCCCTGTTTCACTTAAAATCTTCACTTCGTTTTTTGCATCACCGATGGTTCCTTCTTTTACCTTTTCTGTATTTTTATCTTTCTTAAGTCCGTTTACATTCACCATTATGTCAGACGAATTACTTTTAGCCATAAGTTTCAAAGAAGTCGGAACACCCTTATACCGTACGCCAATATCCCCTGATTTTGTTTCTACAAATAATGATTTTCCTTCTGTCATATCTTTCAGTAATACTTCACCAGATGTTGAAGTGATGTTCATATTTTCATTTTTTATATTTTTCACATAATTATCGCCAGTAGTAGAAGTTATATTTACTTCTTGTAATGAACTATCTTTTAACATTAAATCTCCACTTTCGGATATGAACTCACCCTTATCTGCCGATAGTCCTACAATCATTTCATCTCCAGACTTGCCTTTTGTCACGATACTTTTTACTACTATATCGCTTATTTTCACATCGCCCGATTTATTATTTAATACAATTTTATCTATTTCTTTCTTCGGAATAGCTATAGATATACTATTTTTCTTCCGAAACGTAAAACCATTAAAAAATCTGGTCGCCTTTTGTTTTTGCTTAATCACAACTTTATTTCCTTCATGTTCTATTTCGATGGGATCTAAATCTTTATCTGCTCGTTGGCCTTGAGCAGAAATCACTATTTTGTTAGCTTCTGTGCTTTTAAATTCAATATCCCAGTTTTCATTGTCCACTTCTATTTCTTTTATATTATTTATCTCAAAAGACTTTTCTTTCTTAAAATCTTTCCCCTGAAATGTCTTAAACCCAAAAACTACACTAGCAATTATAAGCAATAAAATAGCACTTACTATTATTTTTTTCACCATTCATACCCCAGTTTGTTGTTGTTTTAGGCCTGCTTCACGCCACATCGATCTTGTCGATTTTACGATACGATAGATAACTAATGAAAATTCCTAATAAACAGAGCACAATTGGGATAACTATAAAATCATACATATTTACTTGACCGTTTCCAGCACCAACATTACCGTTAATTATCATCCCAATTATTACTGCAGAAGTAATCGTTGTCGGTGTCGATTTCTTTCTCATCCCAAAAAATAAAGGAATTAAACTTATACCAGATATCATAAATGCACTTATAAAAGTAGACGGAACGGTGGCTATTATTTCACCCATCGTAATAGGTGTTTCAATCAGTCCCATCATTGGGTTCATAAAATATATGAGCAAACTAATAGTGAAAGTAGCAATAGTCATGCTCACAAAACAAAAACTAAAAACAATTGTTAATTTCGCCCTCATTAACATTTTCCTTTGCAGTGGGTACATAAACAATAGTTGTATTGTTTTGTTCTTATACTCATCAATTACTAAACGTGACAAAATGATCGAACTAAAAATAAGAAATGTCATCCTAATAAAGATGTTTGCTAAAGTCATATATTTTGTGAAATCAGTGAGCGCCGCATCTACTTCATCTTTCGCTCCCAACCCCATAAGACTTACCGCAGCAAAAATTGCTATAATACAAATTGCTACACTTTTAAAGTAATTAGATAATTTATGTTTTTTCCACTCTAGCTTCATTAATCTAAGCATACTTTTCCACTCTAGCTTCATTAATCTAAGCATACAAACCACGCCTCCATTCTTTATATAACTCTCTCTACGCTGCTAACATTCTAATTCCAGCAGTAACTACGCTTAACATTCCTATCACTAGTAGAATTAACAACCATTTCCGCTCTGGTTTCCTATAATATAAAATCCCACTTATGAACATTACGATTAATCCGCTTACGAGATTCAACAACAATCCATTAAGCATGAATGCCCTCTCCATCCATTACATTTAAGAAATACTCCTCTAAAGAACTATGTTTCTTATTAATACTTTCAATTTCTACATCGTTCATAATGAGTGCTTTTGAAATGGCTTGCTGCGTCGCCTTCACTTCATACACACGAATCATGTTTCCACTCATTATTTTGTAATTTTTTATAGCGAGTTTATCTTCTAAAATATAAGCCGCACGTTTCACATCTGGAGTCGTAATTTCAATATACTCTGTTTGTTTTCCGTTAATACTCTTCATTGAAACTTCTTTTATTAGTTTTCCATTTTGAATCACACCAATTGTATCTGCCATTTGTTCCATCTCACCTAAAATATGACTAGAGACTAATAACGTAATGCCATATTCTTTGCAAAGCATTTTAAATAACTCTCGTAACTCTTTAATACCAATTGGATCTAAGCCATTAATTGGTTCATCTAAAATGAGAAGCTCTGGTTTTGTCATGATCGCCCTTGCAATACCGAGTCGTTGTTTCATTCCTAATGAAAAATCTTTTACTTTTTTATTATCTATGCCGTGTAGTTTCACTAAATTTAACGCATGGTCAATTGCGTTTTTATCGTAATAGCCCATATATTCACAATGTAACTCTAAGTTTTCTTTCGCCGTTAATTTATCATAAAAGATTGGATATTCAATAATTGTCCCCATTCTTTTTAATACTTCATAAGATGTGTCTGTTAACTTCTCACCGAAAATTTCAATATCACCGCTCGTCGGTTTTATTAAATTTGTAATCATTTTCATAATCGTTGTTTTACCCGCGCCGTTCGGTCCTAAAAAGCCGTAAATCTCTCCTTTTTTCACATGCATATTAACACTAGAAATAACTTCTTTCCCTTTAAACACTTTCGTTAACTGGTTCGTTTTTAATATATATGTCATGTCACTTTCCCCTTTCGCACTGCTCTATATTTCTATAATAGACAACGGAAATCTCTTTTTTCTTACCCGTTCCTTACAAATTCCTTACGCTGAAAAAAAAGCTTGTAGAATCTACTTCTCTACAAGCTAAAACTGCATCTTTGTTAATACAACTGTAAAAACCGTTTTTTCATACGGCTTACTAGAAAGATAAATTTCTCCATCCATCGCTTCCACAAGCCTTTTCGTAATTGTTAACCCTAGACCACTTCCTTGGTACAATCTATTTCTTGAATCTTCAAGTGTGTACATACGCTCAAACACTTTATCAATATGAGATTCATCAATTCCTTTTCCTTTATCCCATACGTCTATATACACACTCGTTTCATCATCTCTTAAAGTCATACCAAGTGTCTTTCCATCGTCCCCATATGTAATCGCATTTGATATTAAATTATTCAATACTCTGCCTAATACTTCTACATTTCCAAGTGCATATATATTTCTTTCTGCTATATCAATATGGACATGAAAACCTTTCGTCGTCACTAAATCATAAAAAGATAAAATCTTCTCGCGGCAAACTTCATTCATATTTACTTTTGTCATCTCGATTGCTTTGTCACCGGATTCTAATTTTGCTAAATCAAAAAACTTATGAATCAGTTCCATAACTTCCAGCGTTTTCGTATGCACCTTTTCAAGCAATATTTGCTGCTCTTCCTCATTTATCGTTTTATCCTTATTTAACATTTCTGTATATCCAAGAATAACTGTTAGTGGTGTTTTTAAATCATGTGAAATATTTGAAAGCATTTTTCTCATTGAAATTTCCACTTTCGCATGATCTGCATTCGTTTTTTGTTTTGCATCTAATAAATGATTAATTGCCACTAATAACTTTTGCAATTCTGTATCATCCGTCATAATTAATAGCTTCTCACCAGTTTGTTCTTTTACAATTCGATTTAACTTCTCATACGTATAGCGTAAATTCCTACTACTATTTTTCCTAATTTTATATTGCACGTAAATAATGATAAGCAATATAATAATCACCACTGTTAAAAATACAACCATACTACATCACTTCCAACTTATAGCCGATGCCCCATAACGTTTTAATATATTCTGGATTAGATGGATCACTTTCGATTTTCTCACGCAATCTTCTCATATGAACATTAATAACGTTATCATCACCATAATATTCTTCATTCCAAACAAGCGTATATATTTGCGCTTTCGTAAAAACACGATTTTGATTCTTCACGAATAGCTTTAAAATCTCAAATTCTTTTAAAGTAAGTTTAAGCTGTCTTCCCTTTTTTTCCACAGTAAAATTAATTGGGTCAATTATTAAATCACCAATCTGAATGGCCTCATCTTTTGATTCCACAGCTGAATACTTTGTAGACCTTCGAATAGCGGCTTTTACACGTGCTGCCAATTCAATCATAGAAAATGGCTTACAAATGTAATCATCTGCTCCAAGTCCTAACCCAACAGCTTTATCAACATCTGTATCTTTTGCCGACATCATTAAAATCGGCACCGCACTTTTTTCTCGAATGATTCGCACAACCTCTAAGCCATCTAACTTCGGCATCATAATATCGAGGATAATCAAATCAAATGAACCTTTTAAAAATGCGTTAACTCCTTCTTCTCCGTCAGATGCGATTGTAACTTGAAAACCTTCTTTTACTAAATATGTTTCAACCATCTCTTGAATTGAGATGTCATCTTCAACTAATAAAATATGATGTGACATATTTCTATCCCCTTTTTTTTACAAACATTAACATTTTAATTGTATCGTAACGAAGGAATGCTGGAAAGAATTATATGAATTTTCAAACCAACTTCCCTTCCTTCCCTAACAATGATATGATAAAATTCACTACTATTGTTCATAATTAACTTTATATAAAGGAGACTTATCATGTCAGAAAACAAAAAAGTAAGCTTAGCTGATTTAATGCGCGAACAACTTGCAAAGAAAAAGCAAGGAAATGGAAATGCTGCAAACAATACGAATCAAAGCCAAGCAACGAAAAAATTACAAAACCAACAAACGAAGAAAACAAACAACCAACGTAGACGTACAGGTGTGTAAATGAACGGACAAAAACGATCTAACATTTCATCAGGTCTTGAAGTTGATATTGTATTAAAACAAGATCAACGTACAGGCAAGCTAACAAGAGGAATTGTAAAAGATATTTTAACTAACTCTCCCTCTCATCCTCACGGTATTAAAGTACGATTGCAGGATGGGCAAGTTGGCAGAGTACAAAATATCGTTCAATAAGAAAAGGAGCTCAAGTAAACTCGAGCTCCTTTTTCTTTATTACCCTTTAATTTTCTCGATGAAAACTACTTTTAAATAGTCTCCCTCTTTAAACTGATCAATTGTACGGAAATCTTCTGGTAAAGAGTGTTCTTCTAATATTTTATATTTGCCATTCATTTCTTTAAATGCTGTATCGATAAAACCTTTAAACTTTTTCATATCGAACGCGCTACAATTTGTAGAAGCAACGATAATACCGTTATTTTCTGTAATCGCGATTGTTTCTTTTAATAAGTTTTTATAGTCTTTCGCTGCGCTAAATGTATATTTTTTAGAGCGTGCAAAACTTGGAGGATCAAGTACCACCATATCAAATTTCATCTTTTTCTTAGCTGCATATTTGAAATATAAAAATACATCTTCTACGATAATGTCTTGTGCTTCGTAATCAATTTCATTTACACTAAACTGCTCAATTGTTTTACTTAAACTACGATTGGCAAGGTCAACACTTGTTGTTTTACTTGCGCCGCCAAGTGCTGCAAATACAGAGAATGCTCCTGTATAAGAGAACATATTTAAAACCGTTCTTCCTTGTGCATATGTATCACGAATTTGTTTTCGAACGTTACGCTGATCTAAAAATACACCAACCATCGCCCCGTCATTTAAATATACAGCAAAGTTTACACCGTTTTCTTTTACGATAAGTGGGAACTCACCGCGCTCTCCTGCTACGAAATCATCGCCTTCAATGTATTTTCCTTTCGTATCAAAACGCTTTTTCTCATAAATACCTTTAAAGTTTGCTACTTTTTGAAGAGCTGCTATAATCTCATCTCTGAAAGTATAAATCCCTTCACTATACCAACTTACTACGTAATAACCGTCATAATAATCGATGATTAAGCCGCCAAGACCATCACCTTCACCATTTAGGGCACGGAATGCTGTCGTATCATTTGATTTGTAAAACTGTTTTCGTTTATGTAAGGCAGATTTGATTTTACTTTCAAAGAAAGATTGATTAATTTGTTCACTCTCTTTTCTCGTTAAAATCCAGCCGTATCCTTTATTTTGTTTTCCGTAATAGCCTTTTCCGATGAATTGGTTCTTCTCATCTACTACTTTGATGATTGTCCCTTCTTCACGTACATCATTTAAATTTTGAATAGCATCTTTTAAAATAAGTGGATATCCACTTTTAATTTCTTTTATAAATTTCGGTTTTATTTTTATAGTTACTTCAGATCTCATGTAATGTCTTCCTTTCCATTTGAATGCTTTCTAATTAGTAGGAAGCATGTAAAAAACGAGGCCGAAAAACAGCCTCGTTTCACTATACCATATTATCGCTTTGCTAGTACAACCCGCTCAGCCTTACACCTAATCGCGATATATTTACTAACTTATGAAATAAACATCATACTTTCAAAAAAAATTTTATATATTTCATTATTGTCATTGACAATGATAATGATTTTCATTATCATTTAATGTATATGGGTTCTTGAAAATATAGCTACATTTATAGGAGGAAGAAACATGATTATTGTTACAAATACAGCTAAAATTACAAAGGGAAATGGACATAAATTAATTGAGCGTTTTAATAAAGTAGGTCAAGTCGAAACGATGCCAGGCTTTTTAGGATTAGAAGTGCTTTTAACGCAAAATACAGTTGATTATGATGAAGTAACAATTAGCACACGCTGGAATGCAAAAGAAGATTTCCAAGGTTGGACGAAGAGCTCAGCATTTAAAGATGCTCACTCACACCAAGGCGGGATGCCAGAATATATTCTTGATAATAAAATCACTTACTACAATGTTGAAGTTGTACGTATGCCAATGGCTGCAGCACAGTAAACATATTTCTTTTTTAAAGTATAGAATATGAGAAGCGTTACCACTTCTCATATTCTGTACTTTTTATTTACTGTCTTTTTACTAGTTTCGCATGCACGACTAACCTTCCTGCTTCCGGATCAAGTGCATAGTCACACGTCGAAAGTGTTACGATTTGATCACTTGCTGTCACTTTTGTATCCGTTTTGTACAGCGATTTTTCTTGAATTTTCTCCAAAAATGATGTGTATTCCGTATCACTACTAAAATCCGTTTCAATGTAATAAAAATCAGTTGTTGTCGTATACACTGAAAATACTTCGACATCGTACCCTTCAAATAAAGTATCGTAATATAATTTGCGGTGCGACATAAAAAAACCTTCATCTAACATTTTTTTTAGGCTTGCGAACATAGAACCATCTTTCATACGATGACCGTATAAAATTGTATTTCGATTTTGCGACTTCACATCATTACGATAGTCCATAAAGATACTGCCTGCTCGCATATCCTCACCTTTATAATTACGGTATAAATAGTAATCATTGTCTTTAGCTTGAACAATTGGATAATTAATTTGTGTATCATCCATCGTAATCCATCCAACTATTTCTGGGTTGATTTTTTGTAACGCTTGAAACTGTTTTCGTATCTCTCCGTCTTTTGCCTTTTCTTCTACCGGGCTCCGCTCATAAATTTCTTGTGCCTCAGCCATTACTTTACGATTTTCATAGTAGTCCATAAAAATGCCGCCTAATTCATACATTGAGTAGAAAAAGACACCTAAAAAAACAACTGTAAGTATTCGTTGAAAAAAAGGATTCTTTTTCCGTTTTTTTGTACTACTCAAATTATCACCTCAAAACAGATTGCGATCAGCGCTTAAATTCCCATCGGTACCATATACAATCCTGTATCTTCATCATGCTTTACAACAACATCTACACCGTATATCGCTTTAATCATATCCTCTGTTACTACATCATTCGGATTACCTTTCGTAACGATTTCACCATCTTTCATAACAATAATGTGATCACTATAGCGAATCGCTTGATTAATATCGTGCAGTACCATTACAATCGTCAATCCATACACTTCATTTAATTCTTTCACTAACTCTAATATTTCAAGCTGATAATAAATATCTAAATATGTTGTCGGCTCATCTAAAAAGAGCATCGGTGTCTTTTGCGCTAAAGTCATCGCAATCCATACCCTTTGTCTCTCACCGCCAGATAAAGCATGAATTGGCTTATCTCGCTTACTCTGTAAATTCGTACAAGTAAGTGCCTTTTCAATAGCTTCTCTATCTTCATCATTGTGTGAAGAAAAAATATTTTTATATGGCATACGACCAAAACTCGTTAATTTTTCAACAGTAATATCTGCCGGCGCCTCATTTTGTTGATGAACAACCGCTAGTTTTCTAGCAAACTCTTTCGGTTTATACGCACTAATTGCTTTTCCATCAAGTATTACTTCCCCACTACGAGGAGTGTGATTTCTTGACATAACACCAAGTAATGTCGATTTCCCGCAACCGTTTGGGCCAATAATGGTTGTAATTTTCCCCATTTCTATTTCACTACTAACAGACTTTAAACGATCTGTTACATTGTCATACGAAAAGGTTACATTTTTAATTTCCATGAACTTTATCACTCTTTCTAAGCAAGAATATTAAGAATGGACCACCAATAACCGCCATAATTGTTGCTGCTGGAATTTCATTAGGTGGCACAATTAACCTCCCGATCGTATCCGCCGTCAAAATTAATAATGCACCTGCAAGCGCTGAAAATGGAATCAATACTTTATGGTCTGAACCGACTAGTTGTCTTGAAATATGCGGAACAAGTAACCCAACGAAAGCAATAACACCTGCAATCGCTGTCGATACTGCGGCTAAGAGTACTGCAATGGCAGAAATAATAAGACGAACTCTCGTCACGTGCAAGCCTAAGTTTTTCGCAGTCTTATCTTGTAGCGATAATAAGTTACACCAAGCTCCTACAAACAGAGCGAGAATAAGGCCAATCGTCCCATATGTAACCATTATTTCTACATCTCCCCACGTCTTCATCGTTATATTAGAAGTCGTCGTTTGCTTAATACTCTTAATAAAATATCCGCAAATCGTAATGAACGATTCATTTAATCCAGTAAACATCGCATTAATAGCTATACCAACTAAAATAATGCGAAGTGGACTTAACCCTGACTTCCATGAAAATGTATAAACGAGATAACATGCAAACGCACCACCTAAAAAGGCGAATACTGGTGTCCAGAAAAAGAATTGCGGGAACAACGTAATAATAACGAGTGTCATAAAACTTGCTCCAGAAGATATACCGATTACCCCAGCATCAGCAAGTGGATTTTTCATAACAGCTTGAAAAAGCACACCTGAAACAGCCAGAGCTGCTCCAGTAAATAGTGCAATAATAATACGTGGGAAACGTAAATCTTTAATCACTTCAACATCTTCATTTCCCCCTGTAAATATCCCTTGTACAAGCTCAACAATACCTACTTCTAAACTACCTTTCATCGCTGACAATGATGTCATAACAATAAGCAATGCAGTAACAATGAGGAAACTCCAAGTTTTTTTATTCATTCCACTCTTCCTTTATATTAAAATGCATCACTGATACATCATTTTTTTCAATTCATCTAACGCTTCAATTGCTGCTAAATTACCTGTCGTTCCAAATAAACGCTCTTCTAAATCGTAAACACGGTTATTTTTAACTGCAGCGAAGTGCTTCCAAATGTCATTTGTTTTAAATTCTTTATCAAACATTTTTACAACTTCATCAGGCATACCATGAGCTGCTCGTAAAATAATATCTGGATCAGCTTTCTTTAAATACTCTGTATTAGAGGCTAAATACTCTACTTGTTCACCTTGCACAATATTTTTACCACCTAGTTGTTTCACTAAATCTCCAATATAAGAATGCTCTGTTGCTACTAAATAACTCCCCGGCACACCTAATAAAATAAGCACTGTCGGTTCTTTCTTTCCTTTTACTTCTCTTTGAATGCTAGCAACCTTTTTATCTAACTTAGTTACAACTTCTTCAGCCTGCTTTTCGCGTCCATATTTCTTACCTAAATCGCTAATGGAATTTTGCATATTTTTTAAGCTTGTTAAATCTAAAAAGTTTGCTTTCATACCCACACCATCAAAAACTGGCTTTAATTCATATTTAAGTGTTGTCACAGATAACACTTCTGACGGCTTTAATGATTTTACCTTTTCCATATCAGGACTCATTGGATTCCCAACTTCAGGTAAACCTTTATATCGCTTCGGTAAAGTTTTAGAACTTGTTGGGACACCAACTAACTCTACTTCTAACGCATCCATAATTTCAGTAACAGCAACTGTCGTTGCAACAATTCGCTCTTTACTATCACTCTTTACCTGCTTCGCTGTTTCTTTTTTTGGTGATGAGCACCCAGCTATACTCATTAACAGAATGATAGCCATTAGTACACTTGTGATTTTCTTCACTCTCAATCACCACTCCTTTCCAAACAATATGAAACAAGTCTTGATGCACGCGAACACGCATCAAGACTCCAAAAATTACAATCTACCAGCTCTATATTTACGAACTAATAAAGCAAGTGACCCTAGCAGTAGCACCATGTATAAACCAAGTTGTGCTGTGTCTGCAGTTTTTGAGTTTTTCTCTTTTTTCGAATCATTTTTTTGATCTTCTTTTTTCTTCTTATCATCCGCATTTCGGTTGAAATCAGGAGTACTTACTGTTTTTACATTATCTACTTTCGGTGTAGTCACTGGGGTTTTTGGTTCATTCTTTGGCTCTTCTTTTACCGTTCCTATAGCACCAATCTTCGTCGTATCAAATTGAATTTGTACGTCATAGAAGTGATGGTAGTTCATTGAATCGATATCTACTTTTACTTTTGCATTTAATTTTGCAAATAAATCAGCTACTTCAAACTCTACTACTCTTGTATTGGCAGCCTTATCTTCACTTACTACTTTTGCATCAACAAATGCACCAGCGTTTTCTGTTTGGAACTTCGTAATCCATGCACTATCTTTCAGTGTCACCGCAACATATTTTTTGCCATCTTTCACTGTTAATCTCGCTGGATTTAGAACATATTGATTCATCATTGAAATCTCATCAGTTTTATCTTTTAACACTTTAAAAGCAATATCGTACTGACCGTCTTTTAAATTTTTCGGATCAACTGTTACGTGTCCATTTTGGTTATTATTTCCGTCTTGATTGTTACTTCCGCCTTGATTATTGTTTCCATCTTGGTTATCGTTTCCGCCTGGAATGTTGTTTCCATCTTGATTACCTAAAGCTTTAATACTACCTTTATCAAATGCAAATTGAATATCGTAGACATGATGATAGTTCATTGCATCGATATCTACTTTCACTTTTGCATTTAGCTTTTTCGATAAATCATCTACTTCCACTTCTACTACTCTTGTATCTTGCTCTTTACTTGTACCTAATACCTTTGCATCGACGAACGCGCCATTCTTTTCAAACTCAAATTTTGTAATCCATGAGCTATTCGTTAATGTGAATGATACATACTTCTTACCATCTTTCACTTTTAATACGCCCGGACTCTTCGTATATGTGTTCATCATTGAAATTTCTTCGGTTTTATCTTTTAACACTTTAAAACCGATACTGTATTCACCGTCTTTAAGAGCATTTGGATCAATTGTTGTATTGTCTTGGTTGTTGTTTCCGCCCTGGTTGTTGTTTCCGCCTTGGTTGTTGTTTCCACCTTGGTTGTCGTTTCCGCCTTGGTTATCGTTTCCGCCTTGGTTATCTAAAGGTTGGATGCTGTCTTTATCAAATGCAAATTGAATATCGTAAGAATGATGGTAATTCATTGAATCGATATCTACTTTCACTTTTGCATTTAATTTCTTAGATAAATCATCTACTTCCACTTCCACTACACGTGTATCAGCTTGCTTATTCTCACTTAGTACATTTGCATCAACAAATGAATTATTCTTTTCAAATTCAAACTTTGTAATCCAAGCACTATTCGTTAACGTAAATGATACATACTTCTTACCATCTTTTACTTTTAACACACCTGGACTTTTTGTATATGTGTTCATCATTGAAATTTCATCTGTTTGATCTTTTAATGTTTTAAAATTGATGCTGTATTCGCCATCTTTAATTGTTTCAGCATCTGGTTGTTTCTCGCCTTCTGGTTTCTTATCTCCGTCTGGTTGTTTTTCGCCTTCTGGTTTCTTATCTCCGTCTGGTTGTTTTTCTTCACCTTTAATTGTTTCAAGTTTGTCTTGTTCAAATACAAGTTGTACGTCATGCGTTTGCTTGTAATTTCTTGATGCCATCTCAATAAATACTTTTGTATTTAGTTTTTTTGATAAATCATCTACATCAAATTCTACTACTCTTGTATCGTTTTCTTTATCTTCACTCACTACTTTTGCATCAACAAATGCACCATCTTTTTCCGTTTGGAAATTTTTAATTAATGAGCTACTTTTTAGTGTTACAATCGCTTTTTTCTTACCATTTTCTACTTTCAATACTCCTGGATTTACCATGTAAGTATTCATTTTAGATTCTTCATCTGTTTTATCTTTTAACACTTTAAATGGAATGCTGTACGCACCATCTTTAATTGTGTTAGAATTTGGTTGTTGATCTGAGTCAGGCTTTTGGTCGGGCTTCTGACTTGGATCCGGATTTTCATTTGGATCTGGCTTATTAGCTGGGTCCTCTTTTTCATTTGGTTTTTCTACATGAATTGGTGTAATGCTATTTTGATCGAATGAAATACGAATATCATAGTAATGATGATAATTAAAAGCATCAATATCAACTTTTACTTTTGCATTTAATATTTTTTCTAAATCTTCTACATCAAATTCTACTACTCTTGTATCGCTTTCTTTATCTTCACTCACTACATTTACATCAACGAATTGGCTACCTTTTTCTGTTTCAAACTTCGTAATCCATGAACTATGTGTTAACGTAAAGGATACTTTCTTTTTCCCATCCTTCACTTTCAAAGTCCCCGGGCTTACAGAATATTGATTCATCATTGATTCTTCATCTGATGTATCTTTCAAAACTTTGAAACCAATTGAATATTCACCGTCAGCTAAAGTTGTAGCTGCTTGAACTGCAAGTGGTTGTAGCGTTGATACGAATGTAAAAATCGTTAGAAACATTGCAACAACAATCTTAAGATACCTGTTCAATGGAATGACTCTCCTTTTTAAAATTTATTTACTGAACTTCACTTTACGAACTAAGAAAATACCTGAGATTAAAACTAACGCTGCAAATAATCCGATACGTGCTTCGTCGCCTGTTTTTGGGTTATCTGTTTTTTCAGCCTTGCCACTCTCATTTGTTCCTTTATTTGCGTCTTTGTTTGTTTCTTTACTCTCTTCTTTCTTTTGCTCTTCTTTTACTTGTCCATCTTTTTTAGTTTGGCCATCAGTTTTCGTTACACCAGCTGCTTCGTTATCGCGACCTACAGCTTTTACATTTGCATCAAATGCAAAGCGAACTGTGTAATGATGGTCGTAGTTTGCACTTGGTACAACAACATGAATTTTTACTCCTAACGGTGTAGATAAATCATCAACTTTAAATTCAACCGTTCTTTTATCTGCTGCTTCGTCTTTGCTAATTACTTTTGAATCAACGAAATTACCATTCTCTGGTGCTTTAAATTCTGTAATCCAAGCACTATGATTCATTGGAACTTGTACTCTCATCTCACCATTTTTTACAATTAACTTAGCTGGTTTCTCAAAATAATCATTTGCCATTGAAGCTGAATCATCTTCCGCCTTTTTGATAACGTAGTTAATATCGTAAGTACCGTCAGCTAATTTTGCTGAAGCTTGTCCAGATGGCATTACGAGAAAAGCTAGCATACATACTAACGTTATAATAAATGCGGGTAATACTGAAAACTTTCTCATTTTGCTTACTTCCTCCTTGTTTATCCTTCGTTTTATATTTCGAAAATGATAATTATTCTCAATTTATAAGAAAAAAAATAATCTCTTCTACCTTTATTTAATTGTCATTACTTTATGTAATATAAGTATTATTGATTATCATTCTCAATAGAGGTCAAAAAATATAATATCCCTCAATCTTCCCTATAAAAAACACTCTAAAATACTTTAATCAATTCACTGATTATCATTCTCAACAGACTACAAAAAAAATAAACTACCTATTCTATTGTTCTATCACCTCTTCTTCCAAAAATGATATAGTCATAGAAAACCTCTTCCCTTGCTCCCGTCACTTCCCTTCTAACATTTCCACAACTAAGTCAATCTTAGCCTACTCATATTTTTTTTGTCAACTATATTACGTATAAAATTTTTAATATCTAAATTTCCCTATATATAATTTTCCCTACAAAAAAGAGACCTTCTTTCACAGAAAGTCTCTTTTCTCTATTTTTCTACAGCAATTTCTTGCTTTTGAAACTTAGAAACTATATAACCAATTCCTATACCGATCATACCTGGAACTAACCAGCCAATCCCTACACTATATAGTGGAATCTTATCTAGAATAGGTGCTAATGCTGCAATTTGCAGATTCGCATTGTGCAATCCATCAAAGAAGCTAATTGCGAACGCTCCTATAATACCGCCTACATACATTGCTAATGGAAGACGAACATAGTTTTCAACGAGTGACAATACAATAAGTACGATCCCAATTGGATAAATTGCGATTAAGATTGGTAATGCTAATGCGTTTAACTGAGTTAAACCAAGATTTGCTACCATAAATGCTAATACACAGAAAATGAAAACAACTTTTTGATATGAAAGCTTCGGTAATAAGGAAGAAAAGTATTCTCCACAAGCAGCAACAATACCTACAGAAGTTGTTAAACACGCTGCTGTAATTGCGATACCTAGTAATAATGTTCCGTAGCTACCAAATAAATGATTCACGACGTTTGTTAAAATAATTCCTCCATTTGCTCCCATTCCAAGTGAAACACTAGAAGCTCCAAGGTAAGCAAGTGCTAAATAAACTAATAGTAAACCAAGTGCTGCAATAAATCCTGCAAAGATTGTTACTTTCGCAATACTGTTCTTATTTGTAATGCCTTTTGCTTTTAAAGCATTGATCACAACATTTCCGAAAACAAGTGCTGCAAGTCCATCTAAAGTTAAATATCCATCAATAAAACCTTTAAAGAGTGGAGCACTATACGCTTCTGTCGGTGCACCAAACTCTCCAATTGGTGTCATAATTGCTTTCGCTACAATAATTGCAATGACCGCTAATAAAATTGGTGTTAACACTTTACCGATGCGTCCCACTAATTTCGAAGGGTTTAAAGATAAATAGAAAGTTACCGCAAAGAAAATAAATGTAAAGATAACAAGTGGATATGATTGACCAGCTACCTCACTTGGTAAAAACGGTGCAATGCTCATCTCATAAGCAACTGTTCCTGTACGTGGTACACTTACAAATACACCTAAACATAAATAAATTACTGTGATAAAAACTAGTGCGAATAAAGGATGTACACGTCCTGCTAGTTCATTAATATCCCCTTTTAGAGCTATAACAATTACCCCTAATAAAGGTAAACCAACGCCTGTTACGATAAAGCCAAATAACGCGATCCATACATCAGTTCCAGCACCTTGTCCTAACGCTGGTGGGAAAATCATATTACCTGCACCGAAAAATAGTGCAAATAACATTAAACTTATTGCGAACATCTCAGAAAACTTTAAAGATGATTTCATTTCTACTAACCTCCTAATTATTTAATTAACAAAATATTCTGAATTAAAATCCGTCACATATCCTCTTTCAAGCATACTTCCCCGTAAAAGAACGCAAAAAACACCCGTCCCTAACAAAGGGACGAGTGTTGAAATCGTGGTTCCACCCTTATTCTAATAAAATGAATTTATAACGAAATAAGCTCATTTTATAGCTCGTGTAAATTGATAACGGTTTTATCCGCCAAGAATTACAATGCATCATGCATGCAGTTCACTCTTGAAGTTTAGAGGTGGTAAGCTTGTCTTTTCGTATTAGGAAGCTCACAGCCTAAGGCTTCCCTCTCTGAGAATCGTAGAAAACAACTCATGTCCTCATCATTACTTTTATAAAATATCTTGTCGAAACTTGTTGTTTTTTATTATATGGGCTATTTTTTAAAAAATCAATAGTTTTATTTTTTCTGACAAAAAAATATAGGGAGAAAATTTTTCCTCCCTATAACTGTCCTATTAATAATTCTAATTCTTCAGCTGTAATGTCTCGCCACTTTCCTACTTCAAGATCACTTAGCTTTATATTCATAATACGTTCTCGCTTTAATTTTGTCACAGTGAATCCGAAAGCACGGCTCATTCTACGAATTTGTCTGTTCATCCCTTGCGTTAAAACGATGCGAAATGTTGATTGATCGACTCTCGTCACTTTACATGGCTTCGTCATTCCATCTTTAATCTTTACACCGCTGGACATCTCATCAATAAACCAATCAGTAAAAGGCTTATCGACCGTCACAACATATTCTTTCTCATGCTCATGATCTCCGTGTAAAATTTGATTCGCAATCGCACCATCGTTCGTTAATAAAATAAGTCCTTCTGATGCTCTATCTAATCGTCCAACAGGAAAAATTCGCTCTGGGTAATTGATATAATCAATAATATTATCTTCAATATGATCGGCTGCTGTACAAGTAATTCCGACTGGTTTATGAAAGGCGATATACACTTTTTCTTTCTCTTCTTTTGCAATAACCTGTCCATCAATCGTTACAACATCACCATCGCTCACGAGTGCACCGTGCGTACATATTTCACCGTTAATAGCCACGCGTCCCGCTTTAATGAGACGGTCTGTTTCGCGTCTTGAGCAGGATTTTGCTTCGCTTATGTATTGGTTGATTTTCATAGCTTATTCCTTTTCATATATATTAAAAGCGTCAATCTATGGCGATGTCATTATGCCACGATTGACGCTCCTTTACTTCGCAAAAACAACTAAATAAATAACCCCAATCACCAAAAATATTCCACAACAAGCTAACAATGCTTTTGCAAGTTTGTCCATAAACATATAATGGTTTCCCCTTTTGTTTGGTTGTTTGCTATTTTAATTCGACAACTGTTACGCCTAGGCCTCCCTCGCCCATGTCACCGTAGCGGTAGTTTTTCACGCCGCGATGTTTCTTCAAGTAATCTTGTACACCTTGGCGAAGTGCTCCTGTTCCTTTACCGTGAATAATTGATACGCGCGGATAGCTTGCAAGCTGTGCATCATCTAAATATTTTTCAACGCGCATCATTGCATCTTCATAACGTTCACCGCGAAGGTCAAGCTCTAACGACACGTGATAATCTCTACCCTTCACACTTGCGACTGCTTTTTTCTCTGTTTGCTTCGGTGTATTAATGTATTCCATATTGGATTCTTTCACTTTCATCTTCAGAATACCAATTTGTACGCTCCACTCTGTATCACTTACTTTTTCAAGTAATTGACCTTTTTGGCCGAACGTTAATACTTTTACTTCATCGCCTGCACGTAATTGTTGTTTTGGCGCTGTGTTTTTCACGTTCACTTTTTGTTTCTTCACAAGCTCTGGCACTGCGCCTTCTAGACGGCTCTTCGCTTCAATAAGCTCGTGATCTTTCACGTTTATAAGCTGCGCTTTACGCAATTGACGAAGTTCGTGAATAATGCCCTCTGCTTCTTTCTTCGCAGCTTCGACTTTTTCTTCCCCTTCTATTTGCGCTTTTAATAATTTTTCATCACGCTCTTCGTTAAATTCAATAATTTGACGCTGTAATTCGCGATGAAGTTTTTCAGATTGCTTACGAAGCGCTTCTGCTTCGTTCCAGTCACGCTCTGCGTTCTTTTGACTTTCTTCTAACTTCGCAATCATATTTTCAATTTTATTTGTATCCGTACTAATATGGTTACGAGCTTGGTCAATAACGCGATCAGATAATCCAAGACGCTTCGAAATTTCAAAGGCGTTACTACGTCCTGGTACACCGATTAATAATTTGTACGTTGGGCTTAATGTGTTCACATCAAACTCCACGCTCGCATTAATAACTTGCTCACGGTTGTATCCGTATGCTTTTAATTCTGGATAATGCGTTGTAGCAACAACGCGAGCACCACGATTACATACTTCATCTAAAATTGAAATTGCTAGTGCAGCCCCTTCTTGCGGGTCTGTTCCAGCACCTAATTCATCAAATAAAACTAAGCTTTCAAAATCAGCTTTTTCTAAAATATCTACAATATTCACCATATGTGAGGAGAACGTACTTAAACTTTGTTCAATCGATTGCTCATCACCGATATCAGCGAAAATATTTTTAAATACACAAATCTCCGATTCATCCATTACTGGAATGTGAAGACCAGACTGCGCCATTAATACACAAATACCGACTGTTTTCAGCGTAACTGTTTTACCACCTGTATTCGGTCCTGTAATAACAATTGTCGTGAAATCTTTACCTAACATAATGTTATTTGGCACGATGATTTCTGGATCAATAAGCGGATGACGTGCTTGTCTTAAATCCATATAGCGCTCGTTATTTACGATTGGCTTATTTGCTTTAATACGCTTCGCATAAAAAGCTTTCGCAAATATGAAGTCAAGATTCGCAACTACTTCTACGTTAGATAAAACGATATCCGCTTCTACTGCCACTTCTTCTGTTAACATCAATAAGATGCGTTCAATTTCTTGTTTTTCTTTCACTCGTGCTTCTTGAAGCGCGTTATTTAACTCTACAATGACTTGTGGTTCAATAAATAACGTTTGCCCAGAAGCTGATTGATCGTGAACAATACCACCATATACGCCGCGGTATTCTTGTTTTACCGGGATTACGTAACGTTCGTTACGAATCGTTACAATCGAGTCAGACAGCATCTTTTGCGCGTTTGAAGAACGCGTCATGTTTTCTAACTTTTCACGAATACGGCTTTCTGCAGTACGAATTTGAGTACGAATACCACGCAGTTTATCACTTGCGCTATCGACTACTTCACCACCGTCACCGATGCAATTAGTAATTTTCTTTTCTAAATCATATAAAGATACAATTTGAGCGACATGAGTTTCTAAAATTGGAAGCTCGACACCATTATCAACCATATCTTCAATGAAACGTTTCATATTGCGACTACCATACATCGTATTGGCAATATCAAGTAGTTCATTTGGGCTTAACATACTTCCAATCTTTGCACGCTTCACATTTGGGCGAATATCCGTAATACCACCTAATGGTGCACTACCTTTTAAACGAATAACTTTCGCCGCTTCATCCGTTGTATCTTGCAGTTCTACAATTTCTTCAAAATCAGTGCTGGGCACTAAATTCTTCACCTTGTCACGACCAAGTGAAGAGGCTGTATGTTCAAGTAATTGTTCTTTTACTTTATTGTATTCTAATACACGCAACGTTCTTTCTAACATGTTGCAGGTCCCCCTTGTGTTACTTATTACGTTTAATATAGTCTAATAAACGTTCAATATCCCATGTGTTAATTACGTTATCTTTTTGAATCCAACCTTTACGTGCTGCTGCTACACCTGTTTCCATATCTTCTAACATTTCAAGTGTATGAGCATCCGTATTAATCGCTACTTTTACACCAGCATCTTGTGCTTGTTTTAATAATTTCGCGCTTAAATCTAGACGGTTTGGGTTTGCATTTAATTCTAAAACTGTATTTGTTTCTTTTGCGAGCTGGATTAATAAATCTGTATCTACATCGTAACCCTCGCGGCGCCCAAGAAGACGACCTGTCGGATGGGCAATCATAGTGACATGCTTATTCTCAAGCGCAGTGCGAAGACGTTTCATAATCGTTTCACGGTCTTGTGAGAAGCTAGAGTGAATCGCTCCAATGACATAATCTAGTTCTGCTAATACTTCATCATCAAAATCAAGCGAGGCATCTGGTAAAATGTCCATTTCAATTCCCCGTAAAATTGTAATGTCTGGATACTTTTCATTCATACGCTCAATTTCTTTCGCTTGCTCGCGAAGACGCTCTTTCGTTAAACCATTCGCTACTTTCAAGTATTGTGAGTGGTCCGTAATCGCCATAAACTTATATCCACGAGCGCGGCATGCTTGTACCATTTCTTCAATTGAAAAGGCACCGTCACTCCATGTTGTATGCATATGTAAATCACCTTGTATGTCAGAGAACTGAATTAAGTTCGGATACTCTTTAATTAATTCAATTTCCTTTCCATCTTCACGTACTTCTGGCGGAATAAACGGAAGACCGAAATGAGCAAAGAACTCCTCTTCTGTTTCAAATGTTTTTACTTCACCTGTTTCCAGATTCTCTACACCGTACTCACTAATTTTCTCACCTTTATCTTTGGCGATTTGGCGCATTTTTACGTTATGATCTTTTGATCCTGTGAAATGGTGAAGAGTTGTAATAAACTCTTCTGGTTTTACTAAGCGGAAATCAATTGAAATATCGTATTCATATTGAAGACGAACAGAGACTTTCGTATCTCCACTTGCAATCACTTCAATCATATTATCAAACTGTAATAAATGTTCACGTACTACTGCTGGCTCCGTCGTTGCAATAATGAAATCTAAATCTTTCACTGTCTCACGAACGCGGCGTAAACTACCAGCGCGAGAGAAACGAATCACTTCAGCAATATTCGACAATTTCTCCTCTATTTCCCCGGCAATAGGCAATACCATCGCAATTGGTAAACGCTCTGGACGAGATCCTACTTGATCAATTGCTTCTAATATTTTCTCTTCTGTTTTCTTACCGAAACCTGCTAAAGCTTGTACTTTATTTTCCTCGCAAACAGCTTTTAGCGATTCCATATCAACAACACCAAGTTCTTTGTATAACTTAGCTACCTTCTTACCACCAAGGCCCGGAAGTTTTAATAACGGTAATAAACTGCTTGGTACTTCTTTTTCAAGTTCCTGTAATACTTCAGATGTTCCCGATTCTATATATTCTTGAATAACTGCTGCTGTTCCTTTTCCAATACCCGGAATCTTCGTGAAATCTTCAATCTCAGAAAGACTACGATCATCACTCTCTAATGCTGCTGCTGCTTTACGGAATGCAGATATTTTAAATGGATTCGCGCCCTTTAGTTCCATAAACAGGCCGATTGTCTCTAATAATTTAATAACTTGTTTTTTATTTATTTTCATCATTGCCCCGCCTTTCTTTCATAGAAAAAAACTTCTCTTTCTGAAAAAAGAGAAGTTATACTTTGCTACCTGTCTGCCATAGCTCCTTCACCTTTTCAGAAAGAATCGGTGTATCGTCTACAATTATTTTGCTAATTGATGATTTTTGTAATGGTGTTTGTATTTGCTCAATTGGAAGGATGTTTCCAACGATAATTAAAACAAACAAAATAATATATACTTCTAAAAATCCGAGGATTGCCCCCGCGAACGCATTGACTTGCTTTAAAACCGGTATTTCTGCAAACATATTTAACAAATTACCAAGTAATGAAAGTGCAATTTTTGTAATAATAAACAATATGATAAACGCAAGTGCTTGATAAAATACTGTTTCAATATTATTTGCATCAATCCATTCTGGAACAGATACGTTTTTATCAAATGGATACGGAATAAATTTCGCAAGCGCTGGCGCTAAATCTTTACAGTACCAGTATGCAACAAGGTATGCGATAATAAAGCTTGTTAACTTTACAAGTTGCAGAATAAACCCTCTGCGTAAGCCGAGGAAAAATCCCATAACAAGCAGTAAAATGATAATAATATCAATCATGTTATTCCATTCCTTTTTTTGTCATACTTTCTTTCAATTTCTCATGTTCTTCTTTTAATTTTATGTAATCGTGTATGACGTTTACCGCCGTCAATACCGCTAGTCTACTCGTGTCAAGCGAAGGATTCTTGGCATTGAGTTCGCGCATTTTATCATCCACAATCGCTGCTACCATGCGGATATGACTTGTACTTTCATCGCCAACAACTGAATATTGCTGACCATAGATTTCTACATTAATTCGACTTTTCTTTCCCTTTTGTTGTGACAACTCACCGGCCTCCAATCACGTACAGAATCCTAAAGTTTATCATACCATGAACCTTCATAATATGGAAACAGAAAGAACAATCCGATATGATAAAAATAACAATATAAAAAAAGGGGTGACCATTATGTCAAATTCTATCGTAATTCAAACAAATTCTACAGTAATTGAAAACATGAAACAACAATATAAACAAGCGCTTAGCCCGAAAATTCCACAAGGCGGGATCTTCATGGCAAAGGTGCCATCTTGCACAATTACAGCGTATAAATCTGGAAAAGTAATGTTCCAAGGAGGCCGCGCTGAAGCAGAAGCTTCTCGTTGGCAAACTGTCTCTCAAACACCGAAAACAGCTGTAAAAAAATCTGTCGATTCACACCGTTATGCACCGCCTACTTCCATCAGTACAATGTCTATCGTAGGGTCAGATGAAGTTGGTACTGGTGATTTCTTCGGACCGATGACAGTAGTTGCTGTATATGTGGATGCAAAGCAAATTCCACTACTAAAAGAACTTGGTGTAAAAGACTCTAAAAACTTAAATGACGATCAAATTACTGCCATTGCAAAACAACTTCTACACGTTGTTCCTTACAGCTCTCTTGTCCTTCACAATGAAAAATATAACGAGCTATTTGATAAAGGAAACAACCAAGGTAAGTTAAAAGCCTTACTACATAATAAAGCTATTACAAACTTATTAGCTAAAATTGCACCTACAAAGCCTGAAGGCGTCTTAATCGATCAATTCACACAACCTGATACATACTACAAATATTTAGCAAAACAAAAACAGGTACAACGTGAAAATGTTTACTTCGCGACGAAAGGCGAAAGCGTCCATTTAGCAGTAGCCGCTGCTTCTATTTTAGCTCGTTACTCATTCGTAAAACAGTTTGACGAACTAAGCAAAAAAGCTGGTATGCCACTTCCAAAAGGTGCCGGTAAACAAGTTGATATTGCCGCTGCTAAATTAATTCAAAAGCTTGGTAAAGAACGATTACCTGAGTTTGTGAAAATGCATTTCGCTAATAAGGAGAAGGCGTTTCGCTTATTAAAATAGTATCGACAAAAACAGGAGCCTACAAACTCCTGTTTTTTGTTTCCCCCTACTATAGGCCTTATATTTTTGTTACAATTATAATATACAGATTATTCTAACATAGGAGGAGATTCCCATTGCTACTTCTACAAATGATTCTAAATATTTTACTAGGTGATCCACATGAAAGACAATTCGAAATTAGGGGAAATATTCAATTACTCAGTGAGCAGCAGGAGTTTCAAAACTTGATTGAAAGATATGGTAGATCATTCCTATTAAACTTACGAATTCGAAAGTTTATTGGGAAACACGATGCCCGCTTGTTAATACACAATCCAGCAAAACTACAACACTTCTGTAAGGAACTTGAATTTATGATTAGAAAAAGGAGGTATTTCATATGAACGCTGTAAAAGTAAAAAAGGTATTATATGCTTTCGTACACCTCGTAGGTCCACTTTCTTACTTCATTATTTCTACCATTTGGGGAGTTTTTTTCACTACTAAATCCATATTCGAGAATATATCTGATAATCTTGGCGTTATGGCTATCTATTACGTGTTCATTAGCTTAGTGTGGTTTTTCTATTTAGGTCGATTAGACAAAGATGTAGATAAAATCACAAAAGAAATTAACGATAATAAGATGTAATACATAAAAAAGGAGTGTCGCCAAGACTCTCCTTTTTTATGTTAGCTTCGTTTCTGCTTCTTATTAGATGAAGATACTTTATGAGAGCCTGTTTCATGTGTTGTCGTTCCTTGTCCTTCTACTTCTGGAGAACCTAGGCCCGATCTTGAATGATCTTTTTTCACTTTTTTACTCATTTATATTCACCCCTTCGCGTTACTTTTTGCTATGAGGTAATAAACTATGCAAAATAAAAAGCGAGAGGAAATCCTCTCGCTTTTTTCACATTTTAGAATTCAGAAGAACCTGGAGTTCTTGGGAATGGAATTACGTCACGGATGTTAGCCATGCCAGTGATGTACATTAGGAAGCGCTCGAAACCTAGACCGAATCCAGCATGTTTTGTACCGCCGTATTTTCTAAGTTCTAAGTACCACCAGTAATCCTCTTCGTTCATACCTAGTTCTTTAATTCTGTCTACTAAAACGTCCATTCTTTCTTCACGTTGACTGCCACCGATTAATTCGCCGATGCCAGGAACTAGAAGGTCAGTAGCAGCTACTGTTTTACCATCTTCATTAAGACGCATGTAGAATGCTTTAATGTCTTTCGGATAGTCAGTTACAAATACAGGGCGTTTGAAGATTTCTTCTGATAAGTATCTTTCGTGCTCTGTTTGTAAGTCAATACCCCATTCTACTGGGTATTTGAAGTCAGCACCTGACTCTTGAAGCACTTTAATTGCTTCTGTATATGTGATGCGACCGAAGTCAGAGTTAATTACGTTGTTCATGCGCTCTAGAACTGTTTTGTCAACGAAACTGTTGAAGAATTCCATTTCTTCTGGTGCATGCTCTAGTACGTATTTCATTGCATATTTTAGCATATCTTCTGTAAGGTTCATTACGTCACCTAATTCAGCGAATGCAATCTCAGGCTCAACCATCCAGAACTCAGCTGCGTGGCGAGTTGTGTTTGAGTTTTCTGCACGGAATGTAGGTCCGAATGTGTAAACATCACGGAATGCTAACGCATAAGCTTCAGCGTTCAGCTGTCCACTTACTGTTAAGTTTGTTTCTTTACCGAAGAAGTCTTTTGATTCATCAACTTGTCCGTCTTCACCTTTTGGTACGTTGTTTAAATCTTGCGTTGTTACGCGGAACATTTCGCCAGCACCTTCTGTATCACTACCAGTGATGATTGGTGTGTGAACATGTACGAATCCACGCTCTTGGAAGAATTGGTGAATCGCAAATGCTGCGATAGAACGTACACGGAACGTTGCAGAGAATGCATTTGTTCTTGGACGTAAATGAGCGATTGTACGTAAGTATTCAAACGTATGACGCTTCTTTTGAAGTGGGTAATCAGAGTCTGATAAGCCTTCGATATCAATTTTTTCTGCTTTAATTTCAAATGGTTGCTTCGCTCCAGGCGTTGCAATTACTTTACCTTCTACTTTAACTGAAGAGCTAAGTGGAAGTTTTGCAATTTCTTTGAAGTTCTCTAATTCTGTATCGAAAACGATTTGAACGCCTTTGAAGAAGCTACCGTCGTTTAATTCGATGAAACCAAATGCTTTTGAATCACGTAAGTTACGAATCCACCCTGATACTTGTACTGTTTGATCTGCATACTTTTCTGTATCTCTATACAGACTTTTTACTAATGTGTTTTCCATAGTGAAATTCTCCTTTGCTGATATATTTAAATACAAAAAAACCTTTCATCCATAAAGGGACGAAAGGTTAAACTTCGCGGTACCACCCAATTTGTCATAAAGACCAACTTTAACTCGTATGTAATACATACTTCCCGGTTTGTAACAGGCCGGATTCCCGTCTAAGTCTACTCTTGAATACAAGATCCAATTTCGGTTAGCAACTCCAAGGTGTTCTTCATATATACCGCCTCATCAGGCTCTCACCGTCCCTGACTCGCTTTGGATTATAGTATATACTACTTTTCCTTATCATCGTCTTTCGTTTTGTTAAACTAAAATTAATGTACTACATTCGAGGGAAAGATGCAAGATGTCGGAAAATATATCAGTATTTTTCTTTCTTCAACAACATATATTTAAAAGCTTTCCTTGTACAGACCAATCCCCTGCCGTATTATGCTAATTTGCTTCTAATAATGCTTTCATCTTCATTTCTGTATCTTCCTCTGTACGAGGCTGGTAAATTGTAAGCTTTAATTCAGGTGCGTCATAAACCTGGAGTGTGACATGATCCATAATCAACGTTCCAGCGACAGGATGTAAAAGTATTTTCCGACCAATAGGTGTTCCTTGTACTTCATGATTTGACCACCACATACGAAATTCGCTACTTCTTTCCGTAAGTTCTTCAATTATATTTTTAAACCACTCATCCCCAATAAACTGTGTATATGTAGAACGGAACTGTGCAATTAAACGTTGCGCATGGTTTTCCCAGTTTTCAAATAGTTCACGGTATTCTTTTGATGTAAAACAACGCCAAACTGCATTTCGATTTCTCTCATCCATTTCGCCAAAATCACCAAATACAACGCTTGCTGCTTTATTCCAATGAACAATGTTTAGTTTCTCATCAATTACATAAGTAGGACAAAATTGTAATTGATCTAATAGCCCCTCTAAAATCCCATTTATGTGTCCAGCAATCGGTTTCCTTATTTGAGAAGGTAGTGAATGATTTGCTAATAAAAGCAAATGTTTTTTCTCTTCCCCCTCCAACTGAAATACACGAGAAATTGACTCTATAACTTCTTGAGAAACTTGGATATCACGCCCTTGTTCTAACCATGTATACCATGTCAATCCAATTCCAGCTAATTGCGCAACTTCTTCTCGTCTTAATCCTTTTATTCTTCTTCGTTGACCAATTGGTAAATTAAATTGCTCAGGAGTCAACCTAGCGCGGCGGCTTTTTAAAAAATCAGCTAGTTCCTTCCTTCTATCTGCATCGCTTAACATATAATGTTCCCCTTTATTAGTGGTAGTTTTTATACCAGTATAAATACACTCCTATTTTCATTATAAACCTACCTTTATCTTAATAAGTAAAGGAGGTGAATTTTATGATAATAAAAAATACAGAAACGCATTCTTTCGAACTGACACAGCGATTTGTTTTATTCATGGCGATAATATGTGGTTTTACAGTAGCAAACGTGTATATAAATCAAACCCTTTTAGTAAGTATGGCTCATACTTTTCATGTTTCAGAAACTAGAATCGGTATTGCTGCTACTGTAACCCAAGTCGGGTATGCATTAGGAAACCTCTTCCTAGTTCCTTTAGGAGATATGCTTGAGAGAAAAAAATTAATTTTAAGTTTATTGTCCCTCGTTTGTATCAATTTAGCTTTATCCGCTTTATCGACAAGTGCGAATTGGCTAATTGCATCCAATTTTATTCTTGGATTTGTTACAATCATCCCCCAGATTGTAATCCCTTTTGTCTCTCAATACGCCACTGATCAAAATAGGGGGCGAATTTTAGGCAATGTGTCTATCGGTCTAGTTTGCGGCATTTTAGGTGCTCGATTAATTAGTGGATTTATTGATATTCACTTCGGATGGCGAGCTGTTTACGGAAGTTTTTTCATAAGTACATCCATTCTTATTTTATTGGTGAAAATATATTTCCCTAAGGGAGATACGATTCACCACATGCAGTATAAAAAGCTGTTTCATTCTTTCCTTCCACTTTTGTTGCAAGAAAAAATATTGCGAAAGGCTTGTTTAAGTCAAGGAATGATATTTGGAGCTTTTAGTGTCTTTTGGACTACACTTATTTTCTTATTAACCACACCTCCTTATCATTACGGAAGTTCTACTGTTGGATTAATCGGTTTAGTAGGAATAGTAGGGGCATTTGCAACACCTATAATTGGGCGCATTATAGATAAAAAAGGAGCCGTATTTGCTAGTACTTTATGTACATCTATTTCATTTTTTTCTTTTTTACTATTTTTATTTTTAGGGTACTGGTTACCAGGACTAATTATAGGAGCCCTTCTACTTACAGCCAGTACTCAAGCAAATCAAGTCGCTTGTCAAGCACACATTTTCCAATTACACCCTGAGAAACGAAGTAGTTTGAACGGCATATACATGGTAGCTACATTCCTTGGTGGATCTATTGGTTCTTACTTGGGACTACTCGCCTGGAGCAAATGGCAGTGGACCGGAGTATGCATTCTTGGAATTTCCATGATAAGTATTGCAATAATCTCGTTTATAAAAATACCTAACTATACTAGAAAGGGAGATATATGTAATGAAAAATCCTAGTGTAAATTATGAAAAAGGAATGAAAGTTTTAGCAAAAATCGCTCCAGAACATTATCAAAATATTGTAAATAACTTTGCAGATTCTATTGCGCCTGATTTAGGAACATTAGCTGTAGAATTTAACTACGGTCAAATTTTCGCCAGACCAGGTCTTGACTTAAAATCTCGATTACTTGCGACCGTTGCTGGATTAACAGCTTTAGGCAATACTGAGCAGCTAAAATTTTATATAATCGGAGCATTAAACGTCGGATGGACAGAAGAAGAAATCATTGAAGTAATGATGCAAATGATTATTTATGCCGGATTTCCTGTAGCATTAAACACCATTTTAACGGTTGCTACCGAGGTATTTACAGAACGAAAAACAGCTGAAATTTAATTAAAAATAAAAAGGTTGAGCCTCATGTAATTAGCACTCAACCTTTTTATTTAAAAATTACTTACGTAACTCCGCACCAAATTTCTCTTCTACCGCTGTTAATACACGGTTATGTGCTTCTGTTACTTCTTCATCTGTTAATGTACGTTCTGCATCGAAGTAGTTCATAGAGAATGCAAGTGATTTCTTGCCTTCTTCCATTTTTTCACCTTCGTATAAGTCGAATAGTGTTACATCTTTCAGAAGTTCTCCGCCAGCTTCAGCAATGACTTGCTTCATTTCACCAGCTTTTGTTTCTGTTGTTACGACAACAGCCATATCACGTGTCATAGATGGGAAACGTGGAATTGCTGAGTAGTAAGTTTCCTCTGCGTCTGCACCGAATACTTTTACAAGAGATAGTTCGAATACGAATGTATCTTTCACATCTAATTGTTTTTGCGCTTCAGGGTGCAATTGACCGATGAATCCAATTACTTCGCCATCTAATACGATGTCAGCTGTACGTCCCGGGTGCATACCTTCACGTTTTGCTGGTGCATATGTGATTTGGTTAGCAACGCCTAGTACGTCGAATAATCCTTCTAGCACGCCTTTAACAACGAAGAAGTCTACAACTTTCTTCTCACCTTGCCATGCATGGTGAAGAGCAAGACCTGTCATAACACCTGCAAGATGTTGTTCTTCTTTCGGAAGTTCTCCTGCTTCTGTTGGTAAGAAGACAGAACCTACTTCGTATAAAGCAACGCTATCGTTTTTACGTGCAACATTGTATGAAACTGCTTCTAACAATTGTGGCACTAAGCTTAAACGAAGTTGGCTACGCTCTTCGCTCATTGGAAGTGCAAGATTTACAGGAGCTTTTTCGTTTGGCTCAACCATATATTGTTTCGCTTTGTCAGCGCTTGTTAATGAATACGTGATTGCTTCATATAAACCAGCGCCTTCTAGGAAGCGGCGTACTTTACGACGTTTCGTTTGTGCCGATGTTAATTTACCACGTGTCATTGTTCCAGAAGGTAATGTAACTGGAATGTGGTCATAACCGTATAGACGACCCACTTCTTCTACTAAGTCTTCTGAAATTGTAATATCAGGACGACGTGCTGGCACATTTACATGGAATGTTCCTTCTACTTCTGTGAATGGGAATTTTAAGTTTGTGAACATTGTACCCATTTCACTTGCAGAAATATCTGTACCTAATACACGGTTTACTTTTTCAGCAGTAACAGATACTGTACGCTCTTCTACTTGTAAGTTATCAGCTTCTACTACACCTTCAAGTGCTTCACCGCCAGCGTATTTTGCCATTAAAGCAGCTGCATGTTGAATCGCTTCAAATGTGCGTGTTGGGTCAATCCCTTTTTCGAAACGTGCACTTGATTCACTACGAAGACCTAAGTCTTTTGATGTACGGCGCACAGTTTGTCCTGCAAAGTATGCAGACTCGATTAGAACGTTTACTGTGTCATTTGTAACTTCAGAATCAGCTCCGCCCATAACACCAGCAACAGCTAAAGCTTTTGTGCCGTTTGTAATTACAAGGTGGTGGCTTTGTAATGTACGTTCTTGATCATCTAATGTTTCAATTTTTTCGCCTTCTTTTGCAAGACGAACAACGATTTCTTTTGAACCTAATTTATCGTAATCGAATGCATGTAACGGTTGACCGTATTCCATTAAAATGTAGTTTGTAATATCAACAACGTTGCTAATTGGACGAATGCCAGCTGCCATAAGGCGCGTTTGCATCCACATTGGTGATGGACCAATCTTTACGTTCTTAACCATTTTTGTAATATATAATGGGTTTTCTTCTTTCGCTTCTACACTTACAGAAATGTAATCAGAAGTTTTTTCTGCTGTTTCTTGTAAGTCGATAGCTGGAAGTTTCACTTCACGGCCGTAAATAGCGGCTACTTCATATGCAACACCTAACATGTTTAAGCAATCTGCACGGTTTGGTGTTAAACCAAGCTCAAGTACTTCATCGTGTAAGTTTAAAATTTCAAGTGCATCTGCACCAACTTCAGCGTCACTTGGGAAGATGAAGATACCATCTGCATATTCTTTTGAAACTAACTTTCCATCAATACCAAGCTCTTGAAGAGCACAAACCATACCGTGAGAAGCTTCACCGCGTAGTTTTGCTTTTTTAATCTTGAAGTTACCAGGAAGTACAGCGCCAACTTTTGCAACTGGTACTTTTAAACCTTTTGCAATATTAGCAGCACCACAAATAATTTGTACTGGTTCTTCTTCACCGATATCGATTAAGCATTTGCTTAATTTATCAGCTTCTGGGTGTTTTTCACATTCTAATACGTGACCAACTACAACACCTTTTACACCTTTATTTAATACTTCAACGCCTTCTACTTCAATACCACTTTTCGTGATTTTGTCTGCTAGTTCTTGTGCCGTTACATCTTTAATATCTACATACTCTTGTAACCAACGATATGATACGAACATATTTATCCTCTCCTTCCCTTACGCTCGTTTGAATTGTTGTAAGAAACGTACATCATTTGTATAGAAATGACGAATGTCATCTACGCCGTATTTCAACATTGCGATACGCTCTGCGCCCATACCGAATGCGAAACCTTGATATTCTTTTGAATCATAACCAGCCATTTCAAGTACGTTCGGATGAACCATACCTGCGCCTAAAATTTCGATCCAGCCAGTCCCTTTACAAGTGCCGCAACCTTTACCGTGACACATCATACAAGAAATATCCATCTCTACAGATGGCTCTGTGAATGGGAAGAAACTTGGACGAAGACGGATTTCACGGTCTTCACCGAACATCTTTTTCACGAATACTTGCAGTGTACCTTTTAAATCACTCATACGAATGTTTTTATCAATTACAAGACCTTCAATTTGCATGAACTGGTGTGAATGTGTCGCATCATCGTCATCGCGGCGATACACTTTACCAGGACAAATAATTTTGATTGGACCTTTTTCTTTATTATTTTCCATTGTACGTGCTTGCACAGAAGATGTATGTGTACGTAGTAACGTTTCTTCTGTAATGTAGAATGTATCTTGCATATCACGTGCTGGGTGATCTTTCGGTAAGTTTAGTGCCTCGAAGTTGTAGTAGTCTTTTTCTACTTCTGTTCCTTCAGCTACTTCATAACCCATACCGATGAATACATCTTCAATTTGTTCAACAACAGCTGTTAACGGATGGTGACACCCTGTTTCAACAGGACGACCTGGCAGTGTAACATCAATTGTTTCAGTAGCTAATTTCGCTTCAATTACTGCTTTTTCTAAGTTACCAATTTTGTCATCTAGACGCGTTTGAATCGCTTCACGTACTTCATTTACTAATGCTCCCATACGTGGACGCTCTTCTGCTGATAATTTTCCCATGCCGCGTAATACTTCTGTAATTGGGCCTTTTTTTCCTAAATACGCTACGCGTACGTCGTTTAAGCCCTTTAGCTCTTTCGCTTCTTCAATAAGCTCTAACGCTTTTTGCTTTAGCTCTTTTAAACGTGCTTCCATTTGGAACCCTCCTAATTTTAAAAATAAAAAAACCTCGCTCCCAAAAAGGGACGAGGTAAATTCGCGGTACCACCCTAAATTGACAGAACAAGTCTGCCCACTCATTAGTTATAACGATCAATTCTGACCGGAACGCCTTTACATATAAATGGTCCTGGCGTCAACTCCAGAGGTGAATTCACTTCCGTCTACCATAAGAATGCTTTCAGTCTACGGCACTCTCTCCCTATATGGCGATTTTGTAAGCTACTCTTCTCTATCAACGTTTTTCGTTATTTAACTTTTATTGTATGTTCATTTCAAACATATACTTCAACTTATTATAAGAAGTTTTTTATTTGTTCGCAACTGGGCTTTGTAAATAATACGTTAAAACCCCTGCTGCAACCGCAACATTTAATGATTCTGCCCCGCCGTAAATTGGAATATACAAGTTTTGATCCGTTTTCGCAAGAATTTCTTGGCGTACGCCGCTTCCTTCATTTCCTACAATTAATGCAAAAATTCCGGCTGGTGTTACTTCACCGTAAGGAACTCCATTTTCAAGAGCTGTTCCATATACAGGAACGTTATTTTCCTTTAACTTGTCTACCCATTCTTCTAAGTTCCCTTTTACAACCGGTAAGTGGAAAATAGAGCCTTGTGTAGAGCGGAGTACTTTACTATTATATGCATCAACGCATCCTTCTCCAAGCACAACGGCATGAATACCAGCTGCATCAGCTGTACGAATAATTGTCCCTAAGTTACCTGGGTCTTGAAGACCATCTAATAAAAGAAACTTCCCATCTGCAAGAGCTACTTCACTCTCGTGTTTCTCACAAACAGCAAATACACCTTGCGTCGTTTCTGTTTCACGAAGTACTTTTACGATTGCTTCAGGTACGATATACATTTCCACATCATTAACTGTCCAATCTTCCGGAAGATCTGTCTGATCTGAAACGATAAGTTCTGTTACGACGCCTGCCTTTAAAGCTTCTTCCACTAAGTGGAACCCTTCAACAAAGAACAACCCTTGTTTATCGCGCTCTTTTTTCGTCTGCAGCTTTTTCCACTGCTTCACACGCGGATTTTGTACTGAATCAATGTTTTTCATAATATGTATTTCCCTCTCTTCTTGTCTTATCATTATAGCCTATTTTTCATACATATTTACATAAAAAAGAACAAAAACTAACGTCAGTTTCAATTCTGAAGAAGAGGTGAAAATCATGAGCTTTAATTTACGCGGCGCTGTATTAGCGAATGTAACTGGAAATTCACAAGACCAATTACAAGAAACGATTGTCGATGCAATTCAAAGCGGTGAAGAAAAAATGCTTCCAGGTCTTGGCGTTTTATTCGAAGTCATTTGGAAAAATGCTGATGAAAATGAAAAACACGAAATGTTAGAAACACTGGAGCAAGGATTAAAAAAATAAGCAATTTGAAAATCACCTTAGCATAAGCCGAGGTGATTTTTTTACGAAAAAATTTTTTTCTTCTCCTAAACATTTCTACTTTACTAACGCTGATTGATGGAGTACAATGTTCAAAATACATTTAAACCGATCGATTTTCTTCATATACACCATTAGATAAAAGGAGTGAATGTTTTATGCACCGTATTACGCTTGAACAAGTTTTTAAACATCACATTACACAAAAATATGTAAACCGTTCTGGAATGGTCCACGCGATTGCTGTCGCTTACCATGCGTTTCACCTAGCTAAAAAGCATCACGCCTCAGTCGATGCTGCGACAAAGGCTGGTTTCCTTCATGATATCGGACACCATACGTGGTACACAGGTGGCGAATGGGACTATGACTTGTATAAAAAGAATGATATACATGCAATTAAAGGAGCAGAAAGAGCTCATAAATTGCTTATTAGATTAGGAGAACATCCGAAACTAGCAAAAGAAATTTCTGTTGCAATTCTTCTGCACACCGATTCTTTCCTACTAGAACAAACGCTTGAAAGAACACCTCTACAAAACGTTATTAAGTGGGCGGATGAAGCCGATGAAGAACCGGGCGGGGCACATCATTATAGAACGATTCCTTATGAAAAAGCATTGAAAGCAATTCAACAATTAGACCGATTGGTAGAGCGTGAATTGCAAATAGAGCAATCGAAATCGAATAACAAGGCAGAACGCATTTACCAATGAGAAAGAGGCATCACTACAGAGTGATACCTCTTTTATTATTTTCCCCTAAAAAACACACGGAATATTTCAAATTTGAATCTTGTATGTAATATTTAAACGTAACATTCCAAATTCAAATCAACTATAATTTTATATATAAATATAAAGAGGTGATTTGAACATATGCAACCCGCTACACAAATTCCAAACGAACAGAACAACTCCATGTCATGGTTACAATTTCTTGGAGTTTTATTCATTCTCTTCCCATGTCTCTCATTAATAAATATACTCCTTACACTTTTACCTATTGAGTTATATGGATACATTAACCCAGATACAAATAAATTTTTGCTTGATTCTATAGAAAATGTAAGTTATGAATTAGTTGCTTTACTTTTACTAATCGTATTTACCACGAAATATAAACCACTGAAAGAACTAGTATTGCCTATATTTGATTTTCGAGTTTTAAAATCTTTTCAGATGTACATCTATGTTCTCATTTATTATGTACTCACTCTGTTTGTAGATATGTTTGTGTTAGATAAATTATTCCCTTCATCCGTACAAGAACAGTCTGATGCATTGCAACTTTCAACACTAGAGCATTATCCACTTCTCTTACTTCTAGCTGGCGGGATTTTTGCACCTATTTTTGAAGAGCTTGTATGCAGAGGTATTCTTCTTCGTTTTTTCGAAGAGAAGTTTACCTTTTGGCCAGCTGTAATCCTCTCAAGTTTAATTTTCGGTATTGCCCATACGTACTCTGTGGGAGTTATGATTAGCGCATTTATGACGGGAATATTTGCTTGTTTATTGTACAAACAAACTAAATCTATTATTCCAGCTATACTATTACATATTTTGACTAATGTAATCGCCTTTTCAACGTAAAAAAGAGGTATCATCCCGATACCTCTTCATTCTTTTATAACAACTTCAAACTCTTCTTCTGTTAACACTTTTCGATCATTCGTATCGTTACTACTCATTTCTATCAAATTATTCATATTCATTAACAATATCCAAAATAAACCTCATGTAGTAAAATGTTACTTAATTAATATAAAGGAGTTTATACATATTCAGTATTATTTGGATGCTTTTTATGCCGCTTCTCATGTTGTGCGGAATTGCTGGTGGTATTTTTTTAGTGGTAACCGGAATTATTCATCGTAAATTCCTTGCTATTTTAATGGGGATTATTTGCTGCTCATTCGTTATAATGCCTTTTATTTTTTTGAACAAAGGTATAAACGGAGAGGATATTCTTCATATTCCAGCGGTTCTATATTGGGTGCTTTTCTCTCTAGCTGGTTTATTAGCAGGAATTAATGGGGCACGTTCAAAAATTAAAAGTATACGTAATACGGGATTCATTATTTTCTCGGTAGGACTGTTCGCAGCTATTTGTTATCAGCTCATGTCTATGCCTGATTCATATTTCATTCGTTAAGAAGTTGTTACACATGGAAGCTACCGGATTATTAGTTTGGATTATTTTAGGCCCTATTTTGATGCTATGTGAAGTCATCGTTGGCATTTTTTTAATTATTGCTGGAATTAAATATCGGAAATTACTTACTTTTATAGTGGGATTGATTAGCATATTACTTATCGTTGTTCCTATCATTTGTATAGGCTATGGAATAGATTTAGAGCGGATGCTTCCAATTTCAGGAACTTTATATTGGGGCTTCTTCCCTTTAGCCGGACTATTAGCTATTATAAGTGGAAGACAATTAACACATATTCGTTCTATGGGGATAATTTTGTTTATAACGGGATTATGCTCTTTGACTGCTTATCATCTTTTATATTTAACTACATAAAAACATAAAAAAGCAGGGAAATTAATTCCCTGCTTTTCTATTTGGTTTATTGCCTGATGGTAAGAAGAACGATAATACCCAAGCAACACCTGCTAATATCGTTGCAATTAAGAAGGCATCGTTAATACCATTAATTGCAGATAGCTTTGAAATTTGTCCGAATAATAGTTGCGTACTCATCGCATCTCCTGCTTGAGCTGATCCAGCTAATGCCGCTAAGCTTTGGCCCATACCGTGCACTTTATCAACTAAAATTGGGTTTGACGTTGTTAACATATTGCCGTAATCCGCTACGTGAGCAGTTGTTTGTTGCGTCATAAGTGTAATTAAAATCGCTGTCCCAATTGAACCAGCTACTTGTCTTGACGTATTTTGCGTTGCTGTACCGTGAGAAATTAATTTCATCGGTAACGCGTTCATACCAGCTGTCATAATTGGCATCATAATGAATGACATACCAATTGAACGTATAATATAATCCGTCATAATAACGCTATACGGTGTATCCATCGATAACGTCGTAAATTTATATGTTGCAAATGTTGTAATGGCTAATCCGACAATTGCTAACGGACGAATACCATACTTATCAAATAGTTTACCTGCAACTGGTCCCATAATCCCCATAATTAATGATCCCGGAAGGAGTAGTAGACCAGATTCCATCGGCGTAAAGCCGCGAATATTTTGCAGATATACTGGAAGTAATAACATACCTCCGAATAATGCCATCGTTACGATTGCGTTAATTAATAATGTGAAAGTGAACGTTGGATATTTAAACACTTGTAAATCAAGCATTTTATTGTCCGTTGTTAACTCTCTCCAAATAAATACTGCTAAACCAATAACACCGATGATAAGTGTTATAACAACTTCTGCACTAGTCCAGCCATTATTTCCAGCTTCACTAAATCCGTACAATAAGCTTCCTAGTCCAATACTTGAACTAATAACACCAAATACATCTAACTTTGTTTTAGACACCGGCTGTGCTAGTGTGAAGAATTTTAAAGATAAGAACGTAATAATTAAACCGATCACAAACATACCGTAGAACATTAAGTTCCAGCTATAATTTTCAATCACCCAACCTGTTATAGTTGGTCCAATAGCTGGCGCTAAAATCATTGCTACCCCTAGTAATCCCATCGCTGCTCCGCGCTTATGAGGCGGGAATAATGTCATGAAGATATTCATACCAACCGGCATTAAAATACCTGCACCGACCGCTTGAATAATGCGGCCTGTCATCATCATTGTAAAGTTACCTGATGTAGCACAAATGATAGATCCTACCGTGAAAAATAACATTGCCGCTACGAATAATTTACGATACGTAAATCGTGAAACTAAAAAGGCACTAATCGGTACTAAAATTCCGTTCACAAGCATGAAGCCTGTAATTAACCATTGGGCCGTTGAAGTTGATACGTTAAATTCGTTCATTAATGGAGGCAATGCAACATTAATGATTGTTTGGTTTAAAATAGAAACGAACATACCAAGAATTAATACAGCTACAACTGCCTTTACATTCACATTCTCTACCGGCAATTGTCTCTTCAGCATTTCTTTTTCCTGCTTTACTTGCTCTTGCTTCCCTATTTCTAATTCCACTACGTTAGAAGCTTCTATTTCTTGTTTTTGTTCAAGTTCTGTTTCTGTTTTTGTTTCTGTTTCTGTTTTTGTTTCTGTTTCTGTTACCTCTATTTTACTTACGGCTGGGACTTGTTCTTCTCCCATATTCGTTTTTTTCTTTCGTAAAAGACGATTTACAAGGAAGAAGACGATTATACAAAATAGTGCATATCCTACAATTGCAATTGAGGACATCTCATCTCCCCCTTACTTATGAATACGAACTGACACATTCATTCCAGGAACAATATTTACTGATTTACTATGGTCTAAAGAAATTTTAACTGGTACAACTTGCTTTACTTTCGTATAGTTCGCTGTTGCGTTACTTGATGGTAACATTGAGAATGTATTTGCTGTTGTTAATCCAACTTGTTCTACTTTTCCTGTTAACGTTGTATCTGGGTATGCATCTACATACACATCTACTGTTTGGCCTTTTTGAACATCATCAATAGTTGTTTCTTCAATGTTTGCTGTTACCCATAAATTATTCATATCAAATGCGTAAGCAATTGGGCTTCCCGCTCCAACGAATGCATTTGTTGTTGCGTTTGATTGTACAACTGTCGCATTTTGTGGAATCGTTACATCTACTGTTTGTTCTCCATTTGTTGCCGCTACAGTAACAGCACCTAATTTATCGTTCTCATTGTAATTTTTGCCTACTTCAGCTTTCCAGTCTGTTAACTTACCCGCTACTGGTGACGCAATTGGAATTACCTTTCCGTCAATTTTTGCATTGTCTGTTTTTAAATAGTTTTCCGTTTGATTGTAATAGTAATAACCGCCAATACCGCCGCCAACTAATACAATTAATGTGATAATGTTGATAATTACCATTCTTCGAAACTGATTCATTGCATTCCTCTCCTTATATCGCATATAATTTTTTTCTAAACTATTTACATCCTTTTTGTTTAGATTGCTTAATTGTTAATTATATTAACTTTTAACCAAAAAAATCACACCCTTTGCAGTACAAACCTTATTTCGTCTGTCTGCGAGCGGTGCTGATTTCTAAAGGACTATCGTTTATAATTATAAATAATTATGCCGAATCTACAACCGACAATTTAAGTATGAAATGTTGCTTAAACAACAATACAATATCATTGTGTTGTTTAAGTGCAAAAAATTAAACAAGGAGAAGTAACAATGTCTATTAAAAATACAAATGATCCACGTGTAAAACGAACGAGACAACTCATACAGGATGCTTTTGTCGCTTTAGTAGGCGAAAAAGGATTTGAAAATGTAACTGTCCAACATATTGCAGAACGTGCTCCTGTAAATCGCGCTACGTTTTATAGCCATTACCAAGATAAATATGACCTATTAGAAAAAAGTATCGAAGAAATGTTAGAGAAGTTAACAGAAGTAATTAAGCCTAAAAATAAAAATAAAGAAGAGTTTCAACTGACATTCGATTCACCATATCCGACATTTTTGGCTTTATTTGAGCATATCGCAGAAAACGCTAAATTCTATAACGTTATGCTTGGTGATAAAGCAGTTGGAAACTATACTCATAAAATGATGAAAGCAATTCAAACACATTTAACATTAAGCTTATCTATTTCCCAGCCAGATGATGAAGACCTTATGGTCCCTCGTGATATTCTTATTAGTTATGTTACAGGCGCTCATATCGGAATGATTATGTCATGGTTAAAAAGAGGCATGATTTATACCCCACATTTCATGGCAATGCAATTAACTCGCTTAATTATTTTAGGAGCTCATACTGCAGCAGGATTAGAAAGACCGTTTTAAAAATGAAAAAAGCGAAGGAGGTTATCCTTCGCTTTTTTCTATTAATTAAATGTAATGTTATGTACAGCCTCTTTATCAAGACGTTTAATAACTTCTACAATTAACTTCACTGCATTTTCATAGTCATCACGGTGTAACATTGCCGCATGAGAATGAATGTAGCGTGTCGCAATCGTAATTGCCATAGACGGAATACCGTTTACAGAAATGTGAATTGCTCCTGCATCTGTTCCCCCGCCGGCTACAGAATCATACTGATATGGAATTTGTAATTCATCAGCAACATCAACTACAAAGTCACGTAAACCTGTATGACCAATAACAGAAGCATCATATAAAATGATCTGCGGTCCATCGCCCATTTTACTTTGCGCTTCTTTTGACGTTACACCCGGTGTATCTCCAGCGATACCAACATCTACTGCGAACGCGATATCTGGTTTGATATAATTCGCAGATGTTTTCGCACCACGAAGACCAACTTCTTCTTGTACAGTCCCAACGCCGTATACAACGTTTGGATGTTTTTCATCTTTTAATTGTTTTAATACATCAATTGCAATTGCACAACCAATTCGGTTATCCCATGCTTTTGCAAGTAACATCTTTTCATTCTTCATTACTTGGAATTCAAAGTAAGGTACAACTTGATCTCCTGGTCTTACGCCCCACTCCATTGCCTCTTCTTGGCTAGAAGCACCAATATCGATGAACATGTCTTTAATGTCAACTGGCTTTTTACGAGCTTCTGGAGGTAAAATGTGCGGTGGTTTCGAACCAATCACACCTGTTATATCTCCTTTACGCGTTACAATTGTTACGCGCTGTGCCAGCATAACTTGCGACCACCAGCCACCAACCGTTTGGAAACGAAGGAAGCCTTTGTCATCAATTTGCGTAAGCATAAAGCCAACTTCATCTAAATGACCTGCAACCATAATTTTCGGGCCATTTTCTTCCCCAACTTTTTTCGCAACTAAACTTCCTAAATTATCAGTAGAAAGTTCATCTGCAAACGGCTCAATATATTTCTTCATTACTTCACGTGGTTCGCGCTCATTACCCGCAATACCGCGTGCGTCTGTTAATTCTTTTAGCATTGTCAATGTCGCGTCTAATTTTGTCATTGCCAACACCCTCCTTTTTCTTCAGTCACTTTATTATACAAAAGGAAATTGAAATATTCAAAAATTAAATTAGTATCCTTGTGTTTGACGCTGATGATTTACTTCATTTTTGTCTAAATACGCCTTTTCAATCTCTTCTTGTTCAAATTCAAGCGCTTGTCCAAGGCGAAGATAACTTGTAAATAGTTCAATATAGTTCGTAATAGAAGGTTGATCTGTAAATCGAATCACTTTTGCATATGTGTCTAAGAAAATTTCTACTTGCGTTTTATTCGTTTGCGCACATTTATAGAATAAGAAGTTTTTATCAATTCCTAAATCGATTCCGATTGATAAGATAAAATGTAAACCATCTACGTATTCTTCTAATATTACTTCACGCTCTGATGCTGGTTTATTGCTCCAATATTTAAAACAACGTGTTTCATTTGCAAGTTCTCCAATTTCTACAAGAAGAGCTAACATTTTTTCTTTTAACAATTTTTTTGGTTGTAAGTCATGTTCTTTCACAATACGGTCATCTAATTCTTTTTGTAGTTTAAATAGTTGTAGTAAGTCCATTCTATTGTCCTCCTCCAACATCGCATTTTACGCAACAATGTTGTTTCATCTCAAAGTTCATTATTATTTTTCAGTTCTTATTAATAAGTCAGCTACCTAACTCTTTATAAAATAGCTTGTCCTTAATTTGCAAATACGTTTCAATCATCGCTATTCGATTGTTCACCTCATTGGTGATGGCTAATATTTAGCCGAGGATAACACCTCACTGATTAAAGTTTTACTTTATCTGATGAAAGTTCCATATCATCTTTCCATTATAGCAGTGTCGTTTCTGCTAGGAAAGATACTCTTCTTTCCAAAGGAGCATAAATAAAAAAAGCCAGGAGGATTCTCCCGACTTTATACACATATTCTTCTATATCACTATAGTTTTCGCATTGATTTTGTCATATCGATAACGATAATACTGAAGGATTTTGCAAATCATTGAATATTTACAATAAATGTAAACAAAAAACCTTAGAAGAAAAATCTTCTAAGGCTTCAACTAATTAATTAGTTAATGTTGTTTTTTGCAACTGTTGCTAATTCAGCGAAAGCTTTTTCGTCATGAACAGCTAAGTCAGCAAGCATCTTGCGGTTAACTTCGATGCCAGCATTTTTAAGACCGTGCATTAAGCGGCTGTAAGAAAGACCATTCATACGAGCTGCTGCGTTGATACGTGTAATCCATAATTTACGGAAGTCACGTTTCTTTTGACGGCGGTCACGGAATGCATACATTAGAGATTTCATAACCTGTTGGTTAGCAACCTTGAATAATGTATTTTTAGAACCGTAATAACCTTTTGCTAATTTTATTACTTTTTTACGACGTTGACGAGTAACTGTACCACCTTTTACTCTTGGCATAATATTACCTCCTAATTGTTCTATATATCAGCCGAACTTATTTTAAGTTGTCAAGCATTTGACGAATGCGTTTGAAGTCACCAGCGCTTACTACACCAGCTTTACGTAGTTTACGTTTAGCTTTTGTAGATTTGTTAGCGAATAAATGGCTTGTGTAAGCGTGAGAACGTTTCAGTTTACCTGATCCAGTCTTTTTGAAACGCTTTGCAGCGCCGCGATGAGTTTTTTGTTTAGGCATAGGTATTTCCTCCTCTATCTATTACTTATCGTTTTTCGGTGCTAAAACTAAGAACATACTACGTCCTTCCATTTTAGGCTTAGATTCGATTGTACTAACTTCAGCACAAGCTTCTGAGAAGCGATCTAAAACACGTTGACCGATTTCTTTATGAGTAATGGCACGTCCTTTAAAGCGAATTGACGCTTTAACCTTGTCGCCTTTCTCTAAAAACTTGATAGCATTACGAAGTTTTGTGTTAAAGTCGTGTTCATCAATTGTTGGACTTAAACGAACTTCTTTCATGCTGATTACTTTTTGATTTTTGCGCTGTTCTTTTTCTTTCTTCTGTTGCTCAAAGCGGAATTTACCGTAGTCCATAATGCGGCATACTGGCGGTTTCGCATTTGGAGCAACTAATACTAAATCAAGATTAAGACTTGCAGCTAAGTCTAAAGCGTCATTACGAGACTTGATTCCAAGTTGATCGCCATTTGCGCCAACTAAACGTACTTCACGTGCACGAATTTGCTCGTTAATCATCATATCCTTGCTAATAGTAAGCCACCTCCAAGGTTTTTTCAGAATATGTTTTGTAATTGTAGAACCCGAACAAAAAAAGTGCGGGCATACGGCACCCACACTTGTAATATCTTAAGTAAGAAATACATTTACCTGCTAACTGCGAATGCGTCCATCAGGTGAGAAGCGGGTGCTTCTACTTGTTCCAAAACCATATTCTATTATCCTTGATGAGTTTATCATAGGACATGACGTCTGTCAAGAAGACGCGATGTGTTTTACTAACAACAAGAAATATTGTAACAAACAACTAACATACTTGCAATACTTTTTTATGATAAGTGTTACATGGTTATTTTTTCTAATTTTTTTCACTTATATTACATAGAAAAGCCGCGGTATACCGCGGCTTTTTCTTATCGTTTTCCTTCTACTTTAATCATGTCAACAAAAGCATCTAATGCAATTGTTTCTGATTTTTGTTCACCATATTTACGTACGTTTACGCCGTTTTCAGCCACTTCATTGTCACCTACTACAAGCATATACGGGATTTTTTGCATTTGTGCTTCACGGATTTTGTAACCAATTTTCTCTTCACGAGTGTCTAATTCAACACGGATACCAGCACGTCGTAATTCATCTTGTACTTTCTTCGCATAGTCTAAATGCACTTGCGGAGAAACAGGAATTACTTGCGCCTGAACTGGAGCTAACCAAGTTGGGAATGCGCCTTTGTATTCTTCAATTAAGAAGGCTACGAAACGTTCCATAGTTGATACAACACCACGGTGGATTACAACTGGACGATGTTGTTTACCGTCTTCACCAACGTAAGTTAATTCAAAGCGTTCCGGAAGTAAGAAGTCTAATTGTACAGTTGAAAGTGTTTCGTCTTTTCCAAGAGCAGTACGAACTTGAACGTCAAGTTTTGGACCGTAGAATGCCGCTTCACCTTCAGCTTCATAGTAATCAAGACCCATTTCATCCATAGCTTCTTTTAACATACCTTGTGCTTTTTCCCACATCTCATCATCAGCATAATACTTTTTAGTATCTGCTGGGTCACGATAAGATAGACGGAATGAATAGTTTTCTAAGCCGAAATCTTTGTACACTTCTAAAGTTAAGTTTACAACACGTTTTAACTCTTCTTTAATTTGATCCGGACGAACGAAAATGTGCGCATCATTTAAAGTCATTCCGCGTACACGTTGTAATCCAGATAACGCACCTGACATTTCATAGCGGTGCATTGTTCCAAGTTCCGCAATACGGATTGGTAATTCACGGTAGCTGTGAATATCATTTTTATAAACCATCATATGGTGAGGGCAGTTCATTGGACGAAGAACTAACTCTTCATTATCCATTTCCATTGATGGGAACATGCCATCACGGTAGTGATTCCAGTGACCAGAAGTTTCATAAAGCTCTCTGCTTCCTAGCACTGGAGTGTATACGTGATCATAGCCTAAGCTCGCTTCTTTATCAACGATGTAACGCTCGATAATACGGCGGATTGTTGCACCTTTTGGTAACCAAAGTGGTAAGCCTTGTCCTACTTTTTGACTATTAGTAAATAGTTTTAACTCTTTACCTAGTTTACGGTGATCGCGCTCTTTCGCTTCTTCAAGCATGCGTAAGTGCTCATCTAATTCTGTTTTCTTAACGAATGCAGTACCGTAAATACGTTGTAACATTTTATTATTGCTGTCGCCGCGCCAGTAAGCACCTGCAACACTTAATAATTTAAATACTTTAATTTTCCCTGTAGATGGAAGATGAACACCACGGCAAAGGTCGAAGAATTCGCCTTGCTCATAGATTGAAATAACTGCATCTTCTGGAAGATCGTTAATTAAATCTAATTTTAACTCATCGCCGATTTCTTCAAAGCGACGAAGTGCTTCTGCACGTGGTACTTCATGACGAACGATTTCTAAGTTCTCGTTTACAATTTTTTGCATTTCTTTTTCGATTTTCTTGAAGTCTTCAACTGTAATCGCTTCTTCCATATCGATATCGTAGTAGAAGCCATTTTCGATTACTGGACCAATGCCAAGCTCAAGCTTAACATCTTTATATAAACGTTTTAACGCTTGTGCTAAAAGGTGAGCTGTTGAATGGCGTAAAATGTATAAGCCATCTTCAGAATCTAATGTAATAATAGAAACTGCACCATCTTCTTCGATTGGTGTAACAAGATCGATCATCTCATCGTTTAATTTTCCAGCCACAGCTTTTTTCTTTAAGCCTGGGCTAATAGAAGCTGCGATTTCTTCAGTTGTTACGCCTTTTGGAAACTCCTTCACAGCTCCATCAGGGAAAGTAATTTTAACTACGTCTGCCATCACTGGTCACTCCTCTTTTTTTTCAAAATAAAAAACACTCATCCCGTAAAAAGGGACGAGTGTTGAATTCGTGGTTCCACCCTTGTTCCAATTAACCTTATTGTTAATTGCTCAAGTTCAACATAACGGTGTTGTCCGTTAGCAATTACTAGAAAAACGTTCACTGCTAAAGTTTAGAGGTGGTAAGTAATAATCCCGTACTAGGAAGCTTACACCCTAAGGCTTCCCTCTCTGAAAATCGTAGATAACTACTCATGTCCTCATCATGACATTTCAATATATTTCATTTATGTAGGTAATTATATGCTCAAAAACTTAGAAAATCAAGGGCGTTACCTTTATTTTTTAAATTTTTCACATTGCGCTCAAACTCATGTAATCCATGTAATTGGACCCGTTCTTGAAATACATTTCGCAAAGTAATGATCATATTATGATCTTGTTCTTTCGTATATAAATAAATCTTTTTCGGCGAAATAGAAAGAAGTGGCGCAATTACTTTCGTATCGATATATACATCCTTTTGCTTTAATAATTCCTCATCTATATATTGGACCAACCTCTCCTGTTTTAAACGTCTACCTTTATCATCATAGAAAATAAAACTTTCATCAAAAATAAGATGCACACAGGACAAACGTGATTTCCGGCTACTTACTTGTTGACGAAGGGTCTCAATGAACATTTGGTATTCTTGCTCCATTTTATACTCATCAATTGCAACTTCAGCAAGCCTAGCTACCATTTCCCTATATGTACGAAGACGAAAACGAACATATGATGAAAACGAGAATGAAAGCGGATCACAAAGCCAATCATTTAAAGATGACATAATATAGGTCTCAAATTTATGACGCGTTAAATCACGAGCCACTCCTTTTCTTCTTTCTTTTAATATCTCCTGTGCCATATGCAAGATGTGATGACACTCTTCTTGTTCTTCGTAAAAAAACTTTTCCTTTAAAATGGTATGAATCCATTCATTTTGTTTCACATTCATAATGAAATATAGTAGTACTGGCAATAAAATCTTTTCAATATAATTCGATTCACATAATGGTATATGAATAATAACCTTTTGCCCATCTAAATATACACTTGTTTCCTTGTATAAAGATTCCGTTCTTTTCGTTAGTTGTCTGTATACGTGCGCAGCATCATTTTTTTCTTCGAAGCAAATTTCAATCACTTTTGTCCCCCCTTTTATCCCCGCTCTAAAGGATTGCATCTATACGTTACAAATCCTATAAGAGTCCGATCTGTGGAAGTTCACTCTTAGTAGAAATATATCTCCCATCGTTAGAAAATCCACTCGATATGGCTTGCTAATTTTATATATATTAAGGGGGAGAGAAAAAAATGATACAAGCTACTATGAATTTTCAACAATTTGACCATTATGATAAAGTGAAACTTTAATCAGTGGAGGTTTTGTTCGTCCCCCACTGATTATTAGCCTTCACCAATCGGGCGTTTACGGGCAGCCCGACTCCCACAAATAGCGGGATAAAGTGAAACTTTAATCTGTGAAGGCATCCTCATTCCCTACTAATTATTAGCCCTCACGAATTAGGATAAACGGACGGTATTAAGATGTTTGAGTATATACATTATAAAAATCAAATCGAAAGGTTCCTTCGTCATATGTAAACTGCTTAAGAGTTACTACATCGTTATGAAGAAAGTGTTAGTTTTAGACACCTTGAATACTTTGATCTTATCTCCAAAACATCATCACTATAACAAAAAAGAGCAAGCTTCTCAGCTTGCTCTTTTACTTATGACGACGGTTCTTCCCACCAATTGGAATTGGCTTCGCTAAATATTTAATTCGTTCCATAATACGTGCTGCTTTCATTTGCTCTGCCTCACCGCGTTGTGTATACGTTAAATGATGTTCCAACTCCTTGAAATCAAAGTTAGACGTAAAGAACGTCGGTAAGTTTTCTAACATACGGAACTGCAAGATTGCGCCAAGCACATCATCACGCACAAAACTTGACATCGCTTCTGCTCCGATATCATCTAACATTAATACTTGTACGCGTTTAACCGCATCAATCTTTTCACCAATCGAATTATCTTGAATCGAACTTTTAATTTCACGTAGAAATTCAGGGAAGTATACGAGCATCGAACTAATTTTCTTTCGAGCAAGCTCATTTGCAATTGCCCCTAAAAGATACGTTTTCCCTACACCAAATTTACCGTACAGATATAAACCTTGTACTTTTTTACCCGGTTCGTATGTGTTTAAAAATTCATTCGCTGCACCTATTGCATCAATACGTGCATCTAACTCTGAAGGGTCTAAATTTTCCATAGTTGCCTGTAAAATGTCAGCTGGCATATATACACTTTGAACAAGTTTTTCATATTTTTTTCTCTCATCATATGCTACTTTTCTAATGCAACGATCGTATTGAATATCAATCATCTTACCTTGGATGACGAGCTTCGGCTCATATCCTTGTAGCATGTTTTTACATGAACCTAAATCCGGACAATCCGCACACCCTACACTTTGTCCAATATATTCATACAACTTCACAAGACTTCGTTCAATCATCGAAGTCGTTACTTCACCTTTATGTTCGTCTATAAATTCTTTCACACGCGGGTGCGCCATCACTTCTGTCTTTAAGACTTCATATCTATTTTTAAAATTTTTATTTTCCATTAATTTCGCAAATGAATTTTGAATATGCTCCATTTCCTCACCTCAAAGAGCGTTCATTCTTTTTTATTAATCACGCTTATATTTTTTCAACACTTCTTCTAATCGCTTCCGCTCATCTTCTAACGAACTTGTATTTTTCTTAACACTCACGTCCGTTTTCACAGTTTCTTTCACTTCTTCTTTCGGCTCTTCTTTAAGCCAATCTGGTACCATTTCTCTTCGTACCGTTTTCTTCGCCGTACGACCTTTTTTCTTCGTCTCAGCCCACTCTTGATATTGGCGGTTTTCTTCTTTCGCTAATGCCATCGCTTCAGCTACTGTACCGACCTTTTTTCGTGCCCAATGTCCAGCGATCTTCTCAACATACGTTTTCGCAAGTTTCATATCTGAGCGTAGCATAACATAATAAATAAGTACATTCACAACCCCTGGCGTTAACTTTTGGTTTATCATTACATCCTCGACAATTTGCAAGTCTGCTTTCGTTGCTTCTGCACCGCCTGAAATCTCTTTCAATAGTTGTTTTGGCGATATTTCCTCTAACTGCTTCATTAGCATTTCTTCTTGCGTAGATGGCTCTTTCTCTTTCATCGTACGTGCAGCATGAGGTTGCACTCTTTCACTTAATACAGGTAATGCTTGACCATTTTCAAATTGATACCAATCGCGAGCTCCTTTTCGAAGTCTTTCGATATCAATTGTTTGCATCTCTGTCACCGTACCAAGAACGATATTTTGCATTGATAACACATCCACACCGTACACATAAGCGAGTGTAATGACACATTCTCGTACTTGATCTGTAATCGCCTTTTTAGGAACAAGCGCTGATAACCCTTCCACAAATAAAGGGAAATCAAAGAAATCATTCCAAACTTTCGGAGCATCCCCCTTCTCGTTACTTGGCATAGTTGTCGTTTTGGGGATACGAAGTTCTTCTTGCGCATGCTCAAACTGACCTGGGTTAAATGAATCAAATACATCATTGAAGGAGCGCGTAACATTTTCATAAGAAGTAAAATCGAATTCTTCTTCTAAGAAATATTGCTTTATTTGGTTATATTTTGTCCGACTCAATCGATTGTATAAAAAGATACTTAAAACAATATCATCAAAAAACTGCTTCGGAGATAACGGTGGTTGCAACTCATATATAAACATTCGAATATCTTTTTCTTTTTTAATATATACATTTAAAAGCCCAATCGCCTCTAACTTTACTCGTTCCTCATATATTTCAGGAAGTTGCATTTGCATGGTCACCATAAGGGAGTGATGTGTATTCTCTTTTCCAAATACACGATCTTGCTCAAGCTCCCCCCATAGCGTCATGTATAAGCTAAAAGCTCTACTACCTATTAATGGCTGATACAACATTGTTAAAACTTTCCGGTCGTAATTATGTAACAACCCTTTCGCACTTACCTTATAACGATCAATCGGCAATAGCTCCATCCATGACTGTTTTTCCATTCTTGCTTTTCCTTTCTCTTATCCAATCTAACCTATATTTCACTCGTTCTATCTTTATTATATAATTTCTTAGCGAAAAAGAGCTATTAGCTTCCGCTTCTAGCTCTCTTATCTCATTTACTTACAGTATATAAGGAGAATATACTACACCTTCTACTCTCTCTCTTTTTGCAGTATATCTTTTAATTCTTCAATAAATACATTTAAATCTTTAAATTGACGATACACAGAAGCAAAACGTACGTAAGCAACATCATCAATATCACGAAGTTCTTCCATAACAATTTCACCAATCATATCACTTTTCACTTCTGATATACCTAAGTTACGAAGTTCACGTTCCACACTTTGTGTTACTTCCTCTAACTGTCTTAAAGATACAGGTCTTTTTTCACACGCTTTAATTAAACCGCGTAAAATCTTCTCTTTATTAAACTCTTCTCGTGTTCCTTCTTTTTTAACAACGATAAGAGGTGATTCTTCTACTCTTTCAAATGTTGTAAAGCGACTTAAACAACTTTCACACTCTCTTCTTCTTCGAATAGAGCGCCCCTCGTCTACCGGACGCGAATCTAACACTCTTGTGCCATTATGAAAACAGGATGGACAACGCAATTCATTCACTCCTTTACAATATAATCTTTATTTTTTCGCTACTCACCTACATGTGAAAATATATATACAATATTATATAACTCATTCTTATACACTGACCACTCTAAGTTATTACACATCATGATCCTATTTTATATAAACTAAAAAAGAGGTGCATTATACACCTCTTTACATTTTAAATCAATTATGTTCTTTTTTAAAGAGCTTTTGTTTCTCTCTGCTTAATTTCGAAGCTACCAGTGCCTCGAGGAAGCTCGATGCTCTCACGCGTTTTCGCGTTTAAACCTTCTGCAATATATTCTGCAGCAACATTTGGATCAATACGATCCCCACAAGTATAAACATCAATACTTGCGTAACCGTGCTCCGGAAAGCTATGAATTGTTAAATGTGATTCCGAGATAATTACTACTCCACTTACACCTTGTGGTGCAAATTTATGAAAAGCAACCTCACGTACTTCAGCACCAGCTCTTAGTGCTGCATCCACAAATAATTGTTCAATATACGGCATGTCATTAAGCTTGTCGAAATCGCAATCCCAAAGTTCAGCAATCACGTGACGACCCATCGTATCCATAGTATCCATTCTACAGTTCCCCCTTGTAAATTTATTCTAACTGTTCGAATTGAAAACTAATTTGCAATTTGGCTTGCTCCACTACCACGGGGGAAAGTTAGTCCAGAGAGGTCCTAACCCTTTAAGTAGTGACTACGTACCTCAGCTCTTAAGTTTACGAGTGTTAGTATACTTTGTTTATTTTCATTTTGCAACAACAGTTTTTTCGATTTTCTGTCATATTTTCCTCTTTACTTTTCCCTAAAAAAAATTAATGATTCACGAATACAGTAATCCCAACGTTTCGTGGTATGTCCACTATTTGAAAATATACTTATATAATTTTTTTCCTTTTCAGAAAAAAATAAAAAAGAGAGCAAATTTTCACTTGCCCTCTCTCTCTCGTTCACTTAAATATGTTGCACATTTTTTTGTTTCGCTAATTCATCAACAACTAACGTTACAAGATCTACAACACGACGAGAGTAGCCCCACTCGTTATCATACCAAGCAAGTACTTTCACTTTACGATCACCCATTACCATTGTAGACAAACCATCAATAATAGCTGAGTGTGTATTTGTATTAAAATCGATAGACACTAAAGGCTCTTCGCTGAATTCTACAATTCCTTTTAATGCACCGTTTGCAACAGTTTTGAACGCTTCATTAATATCTTCAACTGTTACATCACGTTTCACGTCCACTACTAGGTCAACAAGAGACACGTTTGGTGTTGGTACACGAAGTGCCATACCATGAAGTTTGCCGTTTAAGTGCGGAAGAACTTTTGATAGCGCTTTCGCAGCACCCGTCGTTGTCGGAATGATAGACTGTCCGCAAGCACGTGCTCTTCTTAAATCTTTATGTGGGTTATCAATATTTTTTTGGTCATTTGTATAAGCATGAACAGTCGTCATTAAACCGTTTTCAATTCCGAACTGCTCATCTAACACCTTTACAACAGGTGCTAAACAGTTTGTTGTACAAGATGCATTTGAAATAACAGTATGTTTTGTAATATCTAATTGGTCTTCGTTCACACCAACTACAATTGTTACATCTTCATTTTTACCAGGCGCTGTTAAAATAACTTTTTTCGCTCCAGCTTCAACGTGAAGAATTGCTTTTTCTTTCGAGTTAAATTTACCAGTTGCTTCAATTACAACTTCAACACCTAAATCTGTCCAAGGCAATTCCTTTGGATCGCGGTTGTTTAAAAGGCGAATCATTTTCCCATCAACTAATAAGTGATCTTCAAATGCTTCTACTGTTCCGTCAAACTTACCATGAACTGTATCATATTTAATTAAATGTGCTAACGTTTCTGATGGATAGCTTGCATTGATTGCTACAATTTCGAATGCGCTTTCTTTTATTGCTTGACGAAATACCATTCTCCCAATACGTCCAAATCCATTAATTGCCACACGAGTCATAATATGTTATCCCCCTTGAATGCGTTATACTATTTATCTCCAATCCCAATAATAGTATAACACAAAAAGGGGATATGTCACTAAGCATTTTCATTAATTTCACAATTTTTTAGTTAATAATGTTCCACTTCTTTAAAATTACCTGTAATTGTGTTTTCGTTCCCATAATTGTGCCATCATTATTTATCACTTCATCTGCACGCTTTACTTTTTCTTCCAATGGCATTTGAGATTGAATACGCGCCGTTGCTTCTTCTTCTGAAAAATTATTCCGTTTCATTAAACGTTCTAATTGCGTACTCGGCATAACTGCTACAACTAAAACACGATCAACGAGATTTGTTAAGTTACTTTCAAACAAAAGAGGGATATCTAACACAACCGCTTGCATACCTTCTTTTATGTACATCTCCTTTTTCGCATTCATTTCTTCACGTACCGCAGGATGCACAATTTTGTTTAACTGCAATCGTTTTTCTTCATTATAAAAAACGACACTTCCTAATTTAGGTCGATCAAGCTCCCCATCTTCTTGTAACACTTCCGTTCCAAACACCTCTACAATTTTGTTATATGCTGGCTTTCCTCGTTCTACAACTTCTCGTGCAATAATATCAGCATCAATAACTGGTATATTTAGTTCACGAAACATTTCTGATACCGTACTTTTTCCGCTTGCAATACCTCCCGTTAATCCAATTACCACTGTCATAATAATCCTCCTCACAATATAAAAGGCGCGAAACTAATGTTCCACGCCCATACTTACATTTTCCAAATTCCAATAATAATGAGTAATACCCCAGGCAGGAATGTAAATTTTTGTAACCACTTCATATTCGACAAAACCGTGCCAAGCTTCATTCCAATAAATAAAAATAAAGAACTCATAACCGCGACTAATATCGCCATCATAGCAGGTGCATAACCTAATAAGGATGCACCAATTCCAGCACCAAACGAATCGATAGAAAGAGCAATACCGAGAAGTAGCGCTTCACCTGCAGATATAGTTCCTGATTTATCAAAATCCGCAACAGTCGGTTTCCTCAAAATTTGAATCACTAGCCCTAGAGAAGCAATTTCTAATTTCCAAACCTTCTCCTCTTGCTTCAGTTCTTCTTTTTTATCACTCCGAAAAAATTGATATAATACCCAAATCCCGATTCCAATAAGAACAAGCCCACCGATACGCGTTGCGATAACTGGTGAAAATATTTTCGCGATCATATGTCGAATTCCCATGGATACGAGCATGACAGCTGCTGAACAGATCCCGATAATTATAATTGATCTTAGTGGAATTCTTACACTCCTTAATCCGTATGTTAGCCCTACACTACAGCTATCTAAGCTTAATGTAAAAGCTAATAAAATAAGAGATAAATAAAGGTACATCGGTAAGCTCCTCCCTTATACATAGCTCTGCTGTATGTATATGACAAATGCCTATCCGATGTTATCTCTTTTCTATATTCTCGGCTGACAAATCGGGCAGTAATGCGTTCCTCTTCCGCCAACAACTGTTTTTTCTAATATCGTACCGCAAGTCACACAAGGTTCCCCTTTTTTTCCGTATACATTTAGAAGTTCTTGGAACGAACCAATTTGCCCTTGTGAGTTGATATACGTTCGAATTGTACTTCCGCCACGCTTCACTGCTTCGCCTAGCGTTGTAACAGTCGCCTCATAAATCCGTTCAATTTCTTCTACTGTTAAAGATGACGCTTCTCGTTCCGGATGAATTTGAGAACGGAATAAAACTTCATCTACATATATATTTCCAAGCCCTACTAAAAGACGCTGGTCTAATAATACAACTTTTATTTTACGATTTGTTTTTTGCAATCTTTCTTGTAAATACTGCGGTGTCAATTCAGCATCAAATGGCTCCGGGCCTAAGTCAGCAAGAGGCATTTGATTCAACTCTTCACCTTTCTTAAAGAGATGCATCGTACCAAACTTTCTCACATCTTTATAATGTAATTCAGTTCCATCTGTAAATAAGAAACGGACGTGCGTATGTTTATCAATTGGCTCACCCTCTTGATGAAGTAAAAACTTACCTTCCATACGCAAATGTGAAACAATGACATAATTCGTTACATATAAAAGCAAAAACTTTCCTCTTCGCTTTATATTTTCAATTGTCTCGCCTCTTAGCATTTCTTTAAAGATTTCTGCATCATCCGGTCGTTTTACTATTTTGGGATAAGTAATAACGACATCTTCAATCGTTTTTCCTGTTACAAGATTTTCAAGCGTCCGTCTAACGTTTTCAACCTCTGGTAATTCCGGCATTTCATCACGTCCTTATTTTGCATCGTACCAAGTTGGACCGTAAGAATAATCAACTTTCAATGGAACGGCTAGTTCAATTGCATGCTCCATTACTTCAGGTACAAGCTTCTCTAATTTTTCAATTTCTTCTTTTGGTGCCTCAAATATCAATTCATCGTGTACTTGCAGAAGAAGACGTGCTTGTAATCCTTCTTCTTCTAAACGATCTGCCATAATAATCATCGCTTTTTTAATAATATCAGCCGCACTACCTTGAATTGGTGTATTCATAGCTGTACGCTCAGCAAAGCTACGTAAATTGAAATTACGACTCGTAATTTCCGGAATATAACGGCGACGATTTAATAATGTAACCACATACCCTTTTTGTTTCGCATCTTTTACGATTTCATCCATGTATTCTTGTACACCAGGGAAACTTTCTAAATACTTTTCAATAAATTCCGCTGCTGCTTTTCTTGTAATTCCTAAGTTTTGCGAAAGACCATAATCACTAATGCCATACACAATTCCGAAGTTAACAGCTTTTGCTTGTCGCCTCATGTTAGATGTTACTTCATCTTTCCCAACACCGAATACATCCATAGCTGTTTTCGTATGAATATCCATGTCATGTTGGAATGCTTCAACTAACCCTGGATCATTTGCAATATGAGCAAGCACACGAAGTTCAATTTGTGAATAATCAGCCGCGTACATGATCCATCCTTCTTCTGATGGAACGAATGCCTGACGAATTTTTCTTCCTTCTTCTAATCGAATCGGGATATTTTGTAAGTTCGGATCTGTTGAACTTAATCGACCTGTTTGCGTTAACACTTGATTGAAACGAGTATGGATTTTAGATGAATCTTCATGTACAACTTTCAATAAACCTTCAATGTAAGTTGAATTTAGCTTTCCTAATTGACGATAATGTAAAATATTTGGAATAATTTCATGATGATCCATAAGTTTATCTAATACATCCGCCGACGTAGAATAACCTGTTTTCGTCTTTTTAATAACTGGTAAGTTTAAGTTCTCAAACAGAATAACCCCAAGTTGCTTCGGTGAATTAATATTAAATTCCGTTCCCGCAAGCTTATAAATTTCCTGTTCCATTTCCTTTAATCTACCTGCAAGTTCTTCTCCCATATTACGAAGACGCTCCGTATCAACTTTTACACCTTTTACTTCCATATCAGCTAATACACGCGCAAGTGGTAATTCTAACTCTGTAAACAATTCATATTGCTCGTTCTTTTTTAATTCTTCTAAGAACGTTTGCTTTACATCATATAATACATGCACTTTACGAGCTACATGCTCCGCTACTACATCTAACTCTGGAACTGCACGCTTCGCACCTTTTCCGTAAACTTCTTCATCCGATTTCACGGCATGCGTTTCTTTCATTTTCGCTACAGTACGGAAATCTTTATCCGTATCAGCTGGATCAAGTAAATAAGCAGCGATTAATAAATCAAAGTCAATTCCTTGAATATCTACACCGTTCCATTTGAGTGCAACGATAGCTCGCTTCGCATCAAATGTATGCTTTCTCATTTCTCCATTTGCAAGCCATGCTTTGAAAGCATCTGATTTAAGAGCAATGTCTGCCGAAATAAAGTAACAACCACTTTCATTTTGAATACCAAAACCTTGAATATCCGCTTTATGATAGTTATCTTCTTGCACTTCTACAATAAGCGCACTATCTTGCTGAAGCATTTCTTCTGTAACTTCTTCCACAATATCAAATGTAATATCATCTAATTCAGCTGGAGCTGTTTCTTCAGGCGTAACACCTAGCTTATTTAAAAGAGATGTAAATCCTAAATTCTCAAACATTGGAATAACATCACTTGGTTCATACCCTTTATATGCCATATCATCTACATGCACAGTAATTGGTGCGTCTGTAATAATCGTCGCAAGTTCTTTACTCATAAGTGCTTGTTCTTTATTTGCTTCTAACTTTTCTTTTAATTTCTTTCCGCTCACTTGATCTAAGTTTTCATATACTGCTTCAACCGTTTCAAATTGCGTTAATAATTTAATGGCTGTCTTCTCACCAACACCTGGTACACCTGGAATGTTATCTGATTGGTCTCCCATCAAACCTTTCATATCGATAATTTGCTTTGGTGATAAGCTATATTTCTCAAATAAAGCTTCTTTCGTATATTCATCTACTTCTGTAATCCCTTTGCGCGGAATACATACAAGTGTATTATCAGAAACAAGTTGAAGTAAGTCTTTATCTCCTGAAATAACTTTTACATAAGCCCCTTGCTCACTCGCTTCCTTCGCTAGGGTTCCCATAATGTCATCCGCTTCATAGTTTTCTAATTCATAGCGCGGAACATTAAATGCATCAAGTACTTCGCGAATAAATGGGAATTGCTCTGATAACTCAGGTGGAGTCTTTTGACGTCCTCCCTTGTAATCACTATACGTTTTATGACGGAATGTTGTTTTCCCCGCATCAAACGCCACAAGCATATGCGTCGGTTTTTCTTCCTCTAGTATCCTCATTAACATCATTGTAAAACCATAAATTGCGTTCGTATGTATACCTTTGTCGTTATTTAAAAGCGGTAGTGCAAAGAAAGCACGATACGCGATATTATTACCATCTACTAATACGACTTTTTTTTCCAAACTACAAACCTCCCCATACATATTTGAAACGATTTTTTCCACAGAAAAAAAACCGTTCCTGTCCTCTCTCTATATTAACATGACTAATAGAGAGAAGAAAAATAACGGCTATTTTCTATCATATATACAAACGTTTACTAACATAAAAGGGAAGTGACGAGAACAGCATAACTATTCTCGTCCAAAATTACTCCTTGGATGAAGGGGTTTTCATCTATTATATTAACAGAGCTTTATTAATATTTAATTAAGCCATTGTTAATATATTGTAAATATCCTTCATCCTATTTTTCAGTAGCTGATTTTGGCAAAACAACCGTAAATGTTGTTCCTTCCCCAACCTCACTATCCACCGTAATCGTACCTTGATGTGCTTCAACTAAATGTTTCACAATTGATAAACCAAGACCCGTTCCACCCGTATTTCTACTTCTTGCTTTATCCACTCGGTAAAAGCGTTCAAAAATACGTGGGATTTCCTCTTTGCTAATACCAATTCCAGTATCAGATACTTTTATATAAGCATTATATTTATCTTCTGCCAATTCAACAGAAACAACGCCTCCAGCCGGTGTATATACAATCGCGTTATTAATTAAATTAATAAAGATTTGTTTCAAGCGGCCTGGATCACCAATGACAGAGACACGTTTTAATGCATTCACTTGTAAAGAGATTTCTTTTTCTCCTGCTTTATTATCAAGCACCATATGAATATCTTCAAGAAGTCCCTTCATATCAACGGTCCCCATATTTAGTTTAAACCCTTGTTGCTCGATCTTTGACAAGTCTAATAAATCTTCAATTAATCCTTGCATGCGTTCACTTTCTTTTAAAATAATATGTAAGAAATGTTCACAGAATTTTTTATTATCCATAGCCCCATCCAAGAGCGTTTCTGAAAAACCTTTAATAGAAGTAATTGGTGTCTTTAGTTCATGAGAAACATTCGCTAAAAAGTCTTTTCTCATTTGTTCTAATTTCTTTAACTCTGTTATGTCATGGAATACAAGAACAATACCTTTCCATTCATGGTTCGTCCCGATAATCGGCGCTCCATATACTTCAAAATGCTTTCGCTCAATTCCAAGCGGCAATAACATTTGTTTACGCACTTTCACTTCTGTCATAAAGATTTCTTCCACAAGCTCAATAATTTCTGTATGATGAAACGATTCATAATATAAACGATCTAAATATTCTTCATCTGTTACGTGGAAAGTTTCCTTATAAGAACGATTTACAAGGTTTATATAACCGCGGCTATCAATTAAAATCATTCCACTTCCCATATTTTCAATTAACGTATGCAGACGATCCTGTTGCATTTCCTGCTCAAGTGTCATCTCTTGTAAATTACGAGCTAAAATATTAATCGCTTTACTCAGCATCCCTGTTTCATCCGAATGACTTTCATAAGCGCGTGCTTTATAATTTCCCTTTGCTAATTCAATGGCAACTTTCGTAACCGATTCAATCGGCCTAATATATTGCCCCGTAATTTTCATACCTAAAAATACGACTACGAGACAAGCGATAACAAATCCGATAATTAATAATCCCCACGTTTTTTGATGTACGTCTTTCAATGGCTCAATTGTACTTTTTACCAAAATGTATCCTTGTTTTCCTGCTAGATCTTGAACGAACACCGCATGATAAAATTCATTCTTTTGATCTGTTTCTTGCGTAATCACTTTACTTCGTTGTTTTGCTGCTTCCGAAGAAAGCTCTTTAATCGTCTCTTGACTAAATACAGATTGTTGCCCTTTGCTATATTGAACTCTCTTTTTTTCATCCACAAATACAATAGAAGCTGGTATTTTTTCTTCTAACTTTTCAAATACATATGGCTTTTTTAAAACATCATCAAAACCTTGTTCTTCTGCTAATACTGCAACATACTCTGTCTCTCGTACCATTCTCTCTTTCGCATGATCTATATAATAGTTTTCAAACACAGTTTCTAGTAATAAACCGAGTCCGACTAAAATAAATACAATAAGAGAAACAAATGTAAAAAGAAGCCTGGAACGAAATTTATTCATCCCCTTTTGGCTCCTCTAATTTATATCCTAAACCACGTATCGTTTTAATGTACGTCGGTTTTTTCGTATTTTGTTCAATTTTATCGCGTAAGTGGCTAATATGAACATCAACAATTCGTGTATCACCAGCAAAGTCATAATTCCATACAGCACTTAATAATTGATCACGCGTCAACACGCGACTTTTATTTTTCGCAAGATAAACAAGTAGTTCAAATTCTTTTGGGGTTAATTCAAGCTTTCTTCCTTGGAAATAAGCCTCATAAAACTCCGGTAAAATTTTAAGGTCTACAATTGTGATACTATCTTCATCCGGCGCTTCTGCAGCTTGTTCTTCATGTTGTAATTTCGTACGGCGCAAAATCGCCTTCACACGCGCAACAACTTCCCTTGGACTAAATGGCTTCGTCATATAATCATCTGCCCCAAGTTCAAGACCTAGCACCTTATCAAATTCATCATCTTTTGCTGTTAACATTAAAATCGGCGTCATAACACGCTGCAATCGTAATTCTTTACAAACTTCCATACCATCCATTTTCGGAAGCATTAAATCTAATATAATTAAATCTGGGCGTTCTGTTGTCGCTTTTTGAAGCGCCATTTCTCCATCCATCGCTGTTATAACTTCAAACCCAGCTTGTTGTAAATTAAATTCAATTAAAGTTAAGATAAACTCCTCATCATCAACTACTAAAATACGATTGTTCATTCTTTTCCTCCAAGTTATAGACTTGAAACCTTCTTCATCCTAGTATTTTCCCCGTTATTCTCATCATACTAGAAAACAAGGTCCCCCTCAATATAATTGTCTATTTGTGGAGTTAGATTACAGTAGAGTTACTCTAGAAAATCGAAATAATTACACTTTCGCTATTCATTTGCTATCCATACCCTGTAAATCATCCTACCTTCTTCACAAATCACCCCTGTACAAACTGTGAAGCCTTGATTTTGTGCTAAAAAAAACGCAAGAGCATACGCTATTTTATAATCCGGTGTTTCATACCCGCCAAATACTCTCCCGTACATTTCATTCGCGATTGAATCGGCCCACACTTCAGCTTCTCTTATCGTTTCAAAAATAATGTCTTCCCTTTCCCATTTCACAGTTACATCACCCCTCTAAACAAAAAGTAGCGCTAGCATATCCTTAATAAGAATATGACCAGCGCTACTTTTATATCATTCTAACTTTCATTTTTTAAAAATTATCTAATGCTTTTTCCATAATAGAAACAGATTTAAAAGGTGGCGTTACTGTTAATGAACCTTTTACAACATGCTCTCCTTGTTCATCATAAGCTGATACGAGCATATCAATTGTATGTTCCTCCTCTGAAACAGCCACAACTTCAAAGTGGATTTGTAACGTTTCATAATGGTGAACATGTTTCACGAACGTAAGGTCCTTCCTAGTAATATGACTACCTGGACCTGGTAAATATTTCGTAACCGCCGTTGTAATCAGCCCTGTTAGCATAATGCTTGGTACAATCGGCTTTTCATACGGAGTTTGGGATGCGTAATCATGCTGAATATATAATGGATTGGCATCATTCGTTAACCCTAAGTACAATAACAAATCTTTATCCTCAATTTTTTCAGTGATAGATAATTTCTCTCCTACTGTAATTTCATCCATTCTACGACCAATTTGAACTTTTTTCTTTAACATGTTACATCCCCCTCCGATTTTTTCACCTTATTATCCTACTAAAAGCGATACCTTATCCGAAATTTACTATGATGAGGGCAATATATAGTATAAGTCTATAGTTCCATTATAGGATACACCAAATGATAGCGTTTTCATATTATTTCAAAAAAACATTTCAATAAATAGTAGAAAAAGATTCGGGACCCCGAATCTTTTTCCGCTTATATTTAATTATTAAACAAGAACTTTCATAACGTTACGTACAGATTCTACAGAGCGATCTAACGCTTCTTTTTCATCTTCAAGAAGTTCTAATTCAATAATTTTTTCAATTCCGTTACCACCTAGAATTACTGGTACCCCTAAGTAAAGGTCACTATAACCATATTCACCTTCAAGGTAAGCAATAGCTGGTAATACACGGCGTTGATCTTTTAAGATTGCTTCTGTCATTTCAACTAAAGACGCAGCTGGTGCGTAATATGCACTACCGTTTCCTAATAAGCCTACAATTTCGCCGCCACCTTTACGTGTACGTTCTACTATTTCCTCTAAACGCTCTTTCGGAATTAATGTTTCTAACGGAATGCCACCTGCATAGGAATAACGTACAAGAGGTACCATATCGTCACCGTGTCCACCAAGAACAAATCCTGTAATGTCTTTCACAGAAAGATTTAATTCTTGTGAAATGAATGTACGGAAACGAGCTGTATCTAATACGCCCGATTGACCGATAACACGCTCTTTCGGGAATCCTGCTTCTTTAAATACAGAATATGTCATTGCATCAACCGGATTTGTTAATACAACAATAATCGCATTTGGTGAATGTTTTGCAATGTCGCGCGTAATACTTTTCATAATTTTAGAGTTTGTTGCTACTAAGTCATCACGGCTCATACCAGGCTTACGCGCAATACCAGCTGTAATAACGACAACGTCAGAATCAGCAGTATCTGCGTAATCAGATGTACCAATAATGTTAGCATCAAAACCTTGTACTGGGCTCGCTTCTAACATATCTAACGCTTTCCCTTTTGTTGGATTTTCCAGCTGTGGAATGTCCACTAATACAACATCTGCAAGTTCTTTTTGTGCTAATAAGAATGCTGTTGTTGCTCCTGTAAATCCTGCACCGATGACTGAAACTTTCTTGCGTTTGATTGTCATAATTTACCCCCCGCTTTAATTATGCGTTTTTGATTATCGCTACATCCATGTTTTTAATAAGTTCATTAGCGAACTCAGAACATTTCACTTCTGTTGCACCTTCCATTAAACGTGCGAAATCATATGTTACTACTTTTGAAGCAATTGTTTTCTCAACTGAATCAGTTACTAAATTCGCAGCTTCGTTCCATCCTAAGTGCTCTAATAATAGTACACCTGAAAGAAGAACTGAAGATGGGTTTACTTTATCTAAACCTGCATATTTTGGAGCTGTACCATGTGTAGCTTCAAAGATAGCATGTCCAGTCACATAGTTAATATTTGCACCAGGTGCAATACCAATTCCACCTACTTGTGCAGCAAGTGCATCAGAGATGTAGTCTCCGTTTAAGTTCATTGTTGCAACAACATCAAACTCACGTGGACGAGTTAAAATTTGTTGTAAGAAGATATCTGCAATAGAATCTTTTACGATGATCTTTCCAGCCACTTCTGCGTCTGCCATCGCTTTATTCGCTGCATCTTTTCCATCTTTTTCAACGATACGATCATATTCAGCCCAAGTAAATACTTTGTCGCCGAATTCTTGTTCAGCTACTTCGTAACCCCAGTTCTTGAAAGCACCTTCTGTAAATTTCATAATGTTTCCTTTATGAACTAATGTAACAGAAGAGCGTTTTTCGTTAATTGCATATTGAATTGCAGCACGAACAAGACGCTTTGTCCCTTCTTCTGAGATTGGTTTAATACCAATGCCAGATGTTTCTGGGAAGCGGATTTTATTAACACCCATTGCTTCTTTTAAGAAAGCAAGAACTTTCTCTGCTTCTGGAGAACCTTGTGCATATTCAATTCCAGCATAAATGTCTTCTGTATTTTCACGGAAAATAACCATATCAGTATCTTCCGGACGTTTTACAGGTGAAGGAACACCTTCAAAGTAACGAACTGGACGTAGACATACATATAAATCTAATTCTTGACGAAGCGCTACGTTTAGAGAACGAATACCACCGCCAACTGGAGTTGTAAGTGGACCTTTAATTGCGATTAAATATTCACGGATTAAATTTAAAGTCTCTTCTGGTAACCACTCGCCTGTTTGGTTGAATGCTTTTTCCCCTGCAAGCACTTCTTTCCAAACGATTTTCTTCTCACCATCATAAGCTTTTTCAACTGCTGCTTCTAGTACGCGAGATGCTGCAGCCCAAATATCAGGACCAATTCCATCTCCTTCGATAAATGGAATAATCGGATTGTTTGGTACATTCATAACACCATTAGTTACAGTAATTTTTTCACCTGTCGTCAATGTGATAACCCCCATGTTTGAAATTTCATATGTATGAAACTGAGGGAATAACCCCTCAGTTCAAACCGTTAGTCAAATTTAAATATTCTAATCATTACATCTTCCCGGAAAAATCAGACTTTTGAAAGCGTATTTTCACTATCAAAATAGTGTTTTTCGCTTATCGTTGTGCAATTGGAACATACACTTGATGTGTTGGTCCATTATAATCAGCACGTGGACGGATTAAACGGTTATTTTCATATTGTTCTAGAATATGAGCTAACCAGCCTGACATACGGCTAATTGCAAAAATAGGTGTAAATAAGTCATGGTCAATTCCTAAACAGTGGTATACAGAAGCTGAATAGAAATCAACATTTGGTGGAAGACCTTTTTCTTTTGTTACAATGTCTTCAATTTTGATAGACATATTATACCATTTGTCTTCGCCTAAAAGCACGCATAATCTCTTAGACATTTCGCGTAAGTGTTTCGCGCGTGGATCACCATGCTCATATACGCGATGACCAAATCCCATAATTTTCACTTTATTTTGAAGAGCATTATGAATATATGCTTCTACATTTTCTTCTTCGCCAATTTCAGTTAACATCTTCATTACATTTTCATTTGCCCCACCGTGAAGAGGACCTTTTAATGCACCGATTGCTGCTGTAATACCAGAATACACATCTGAAAGTGTAGCTACGCAAACACGTGCAGTAAATGTAGAAGCGTTTAACTCATGATCTGCATGAAGTACAAGCGCCTTATCAAAAGCTTCAATTTCAACTTCATTTGGCTCACGATCATTTAACATGTACAAGAAGTTTGCAGCTAATGATAAATCTTTTCTCGGCTCAACAATATCTAAACCTTTACGGATTCTTGCATAAGCAGCAATTAGAGTTCCTACTTGAGCCTGTAATTTAACCGCTTTCAAATAATTGGACTTTCCGTCCATTATTTCAGCGCTCTCATCGTATAATGATAGCATGGAAATCGCAGTTCGTAAAACAGACATCGGATGCGCGATTTTTAAATCTACTTGTTTCAAATATGTTAAAATTTCACCTGGTACTTTATAGTATTCAGATACAGTTTCACTAAATTCCGCTAGTTCTTGTTCGTTAGGAAGCTTGCGGTGCCATAATAAGTACACTACTTCTTCAAATGTAGCATTCTCCGCTAAATCATCAATATTATACCCAACATAAGTTAATGTATCATCAATAATAGAGCTCACAGATGATGTTGTTGCTACTACCCCTTCTAAACCTCGAATAACAGTCATGACATTCTCTCCTTTTCCTGAAAATTCTCCCAACCTTGCTCCTTATATCTATTTGCTCCCCTTATAAATTATGAACGCTCGTTCACTCTTTAGGCAAGCAAAATGCACGTTCATGCAAATTTGTTGCGATGTTCCCCTCTTATTGTCCATTGCTACATGGAAAGCATGAGCGTGAATGTCTCCCCGAATCCTCACGCTCAGAACAACAAGTTAGTGAGGAAAATGAATTCCGAAGAGTTTTATGATAAAAACAACATAAAACAATATCATTATAAAATTGTTTTATGTTGTTTTTATTTTATCTGGTGTATAGTCTCTGCTGTTATGTAACTTTTCAAAGTTTCTAATCCTATTATAAACAATTATCTGACTTTTGTGAACAGAAAGAATTCAAAAATTTTATATTACTATAAAATTTCTTATTTAAACATTTGTATAATACTCATAACTGCATAGGCAATTCCAGCCCCAATTAATGGACCTACAGCGACCCCATTAAATAAAGCTACAGCTATAATTGTCCCAAAAACAAGTGCAGTTGTAATATGAGGATCCGTCGTTAATAATTGCACCCCACCTTTCGCCAATAAAGCAACCGCCACTCCTGAGGCTAAAGCAATCCATGCATAATATGATTTCGCCGCTTCTCCGAGTTGTTTAAACCCTATTTCCCCCGTCGCAATTGGGACGAGCACCGCAATTGTAATAACCGTCACACCAAGGTTAATTCCTTTCGTTTGTAAATAAGGAAAGACTTTATCGCCTAAAAACGTAAACTTCAATAAAAATAAAACTCCAATAGCTACAGTAAGCGATTGATTTTTAGCAATTAATCCTATAATAAGTAGTATGAATAAAAATAACGTTGACTGACTAATCATGATTGCACTTCCTTTCTGAAAATAATGAACTTGTTTCCAAATAAAAATACCTTTAAACCTATCGTTATACATGTCATATCGATGTCTATTTGCCAATGAGAATAAGGCAACAATTTCATTTTTGCATGCATTTTTAACTTACAGAATGAAACTGTAACCAAAAAAATCAAAGCATGTATACATTTTTGAAAACGATTGTCTCTCCTTTCTTTTCTAACAAGAAACAGGTAAAATAAAAAGAAGAGAAAATGAAGTTTTTACCATATAGTAGAAGCATCATCAACAAGCTTTTACAGTCGTTCATGTACTGAAAAAGCAGGGAAAATCCATCATTCCACTATAACATAAAAGTGAAACTTTAATCAGTGAATGCTACTCGTTATAAGTTGAACGAATTAGGCTAATACAAATTGGAATGGGAGGTATACATCTTTGAACCGAAACTTACTATATATGATATTGCGACTCATATTTGTCATTGTAGCAACGGTAGCTGGGTTCTATGTATTACTATACATGTCAGGACTTATCTATCCTTTTATTATCGCTTTTGCATTCGCTTATTTGATTAATCCTGTCGTCAATTTCCTTAATCAAAAACTACAATTCCCTCGTGCATTAGCAGTACTCGTTAGCTTAATTCTCGTATTCGGGGCTATCGTCGGACTTGTTACATACCTTGTAACTGAAGCAATATCCGCCACAACATACTTACTTCAAATTGTTACAGTGAAGTTCCCAGATATCGTTGCATTCGCTCAACAATTTGCACTTAATCATATTATGCCTCTCTACGATGATTTAATCTCTAAATTTAATCATCTCGGAGAACCACAACGATATACTATTACACAAAACATTCAAAACTTAGGCACTGAAGCAACCACACAAATGAAAGAACTTTTAACCGCTATTATAAGCGGATTAACAAATTTCATTAGCGCATTACCAACAACTTTAACTGTTCTTGTATTCATTTTATTAGCAACTTTCTTCATTAGTTACGATTGGCACCATCTTGCTCATAAAGTAAGAAAACTTTTACCTAATCGTGTACACGGATACGGAAAAACTATTTTTGTCGATTTAAGAAAAGCTTTGTTTGGTTTTGTTAAAGCGCAACTTACACTCGTATCTATGACAACTGTCATTGTACTAATCGGCCTTTTAATATTACGCGTGCCATACGCAATTACTATCGCGATTATTACAGGAGTTGTAGATTTGCTCCCATACTTAGGAACTGGAGCCGTCTTCGTTCCTTGGGTTATATACGTATTTTTCACAGGCGACACCGCATTCGCCATCGGTCTTCTCATCTTATACATCGTCGTGATTGTCCAAAGACAAATCATGGAGCCGAAAGTACTTTCATCTAATATTGGACTTGATCCATTAGCGACACTCATCGCTTTATTTGTCGGCTTTAAGCTCTTTGGTTTTTTAGGATTAATCATCGGTCCAGTCACATTAGTACTACTTAACACATTACACAAAGCCCACGTTTTCCATGACTTATGGAAATTCATTAAAGGCTCACCATCAAAATGATATTTTCTAATTCACATACAACAAAAAACTTAACTGTAATCAGTGGGAATTTCCCACTGATTATTCACTGTACTCATTTTTATACTAACTACATTTCAAACGAGAGGATTTCCTAAAAAAGGATAATTCTCTTGTTTTTTTCATGAAAATGCATATTTCATGGTATTTTTACATTTTTATTCTATTTTTTTCATAATTATTACTTACATTTATTACTTTTTATGTAAATGAATAAATATACAAATTAGGGCGAAATGCTCCTTTAATCAGTAGTTTTTTCTCTCATCTAACTTTTTCACACTAATCGAACACTAACAACACAAAAAATATTACCCTGACGTAAAACTTCCAATCCGTAACCCCCTGTATTCTACCTAGCATTAACTACCAGAAGTATAAATAGAAAATATAATAAAAAAATAACACTTAGATCGCTATAATCTAAGTGTTATTTCTGAACAATAATAGTAGCCTTCTTTCTCAATTTCCAATCAATCCACTTCATAACAATCGGCTTCAATAAAGCCCTCGTTACAGAGATAACAAAGATAAAACCTATTATATCCGTCACATATCCAGGAAGCACCAAAAGAATACCTCCTATAAAGACAAAAATACCATCTAGGACGGCATTACCCGGCATCTCTCCTCTATTTAACCTAAATTGAATCTCTCTAACTATTTTAAACCCTTGTCGTTTCGCCAAATACACGCCTACAATACCTGTAAATACAATCATAGCAAACGTAGACCATAAACCTATTACATGACTCGATCCAATTAAGACCGTAATTTCGATCGCCGGTATTAAAATAAACAAGAATAGTAACCACTTCATAGCTCGCACTCCTTCATATTTCATTTCAAAGGTTTAAGTATCTTCCTTTCAACTTACCAAGTCCCTTATAAGCCCCTTACAACGCCCGTATAAGCCTCGCAAAAGATAAGTAACCCTCTTCCAACAAACGTTATAACAAACGTTCCCTGAAGTGATTTCAGGTGTTTAAAGCTATCTCTATCTATCCTTTTTTGTGTAAAAAAAAGAGAAGGACTCCGCTCCTTCTCTCCGTATTACTTCTTATAGCACTTCCGCATGTCCATTATAAACAATTCCGCGTGCTGCATCAACTGTTACTTCTTGGCCATTTTTTAAAGTTGTTGTTACGCCGTTTACACCAACGATAACAGGAATACCGATAGATACACCTACAACAGCCGCATGGCTTGTTAAACCGCCTTCTTCAACAACTAAAGCAGCAGCTTTTTCAATTGCAGGAATCATATCTTTATCAGTGCTTGTTGTAACAAGGATATCACCTTTGTTTACGTTCGCTACAGCTTCAGCAGCTGTTTTTGCTACAACTACTTTACCTTTTGCAGCTTTACGACCAATTCCTTGCCCTTTAGCAACTTCTTCACCAACAACGTGGATCTTCATTAAGTTTGTTGTACCAGTTTCAGCAACTGGTACACCAGCAGTGATTACTACAGTGTCTCCAAGTCCGATTAGACCTGCATCCATACCTGTTTGAATCGCAGTATCTAACATTTCGTCAGTAGACGCTGCACGTTTTCCAGCCATAAACGCTTGCACACCCCAAACAAGTGCAAGACGACGTCCTACTTGCTCATCAGTTGTTACAGCTACGATTGGAGATTTCGGACGGTATTTAGAGATCATTTTCGCAGTATATCCACTTTCTGTTGGAGCTACGATTGCAGCTACATCAAGAGCAAGTGCTGTGTGCGCAACAGATTGACTAATTGCATCTGTAATTGTTGGAGTGAACTCTTTAATACGTTTTTTGAACATATCTTCATATTGTAATGATTTTTCAACACGCACTGCAATGTTAGCCATCATTGTTACAGCTTCTACTGGGTATTGACCCGCAGCAGTTTCACCTGAAAGCATAATTGCATCTGTACCATCGAAGATTGCGTTAGCTACGTCACTTGCTTCCGCACGAGTTGGACGTGGGTTACGTTGCATAGAATCTAACATTTGCGTTGCAGTAATAACTGGTTTGCCTAATACGTTACATTTTTTGATTAGACGTTTTTGCACTAACGGTACTTCTTCTGGTGGAATTTCTACACCCATATCACCACGAGCAACCATTAAACCGTCAGAAACTTCTAAGATTGAATCGATATTGTCGATACCTTCTTGGTTTTCGATTTTTGGTACGATTTGGATGTATTGAGCGTCATGTCCTTCTAATAATTCACGAATTTCTAATACGTCAGATGCTTTACGCACGAAAGATGCTGCGATGAAATCAACTTTTTGTTCGATACCGAAAACGATATCTTTTACGTCTTTTTCAGTGATACCAGGAAGCTTAATGCTTACGTTTGGTACGTTAACACCTTTTTTATTTTTTACAGTTCCGCTGTTTAATACTTTTGTACGGATGTTTCCGTCAGCTTTTTCGATTACTTCTAGTTCGATAAGACCGTCATCGATTAGAATGCGAGAACCTGGGTCTACATCGTCATAAAGACCTGCATAAGATACAGAGAATTTCTCTGCAGTACCTAATACTTGCTCAGTAGAAAGAACTACTTCTGCACCTGTTACAAGCTCAGCTTGTCCGTCTACGAAGTCGTGAGTACGGATTTCTGGACCTTTTGTATCAAGTAAGATACCAACTGTTTTACCAGTTTTCTTTGAAGCTTCACGAATGTTTTTAATACGAGCGCCGTGCTCTTCATGGCTACCATGAGAGAAGTTTAAACGAGCAACGTTCATACCTGCTTCGATTAATTGCTCTAATTTCTCAATACTTTCACTAGCAGGACCTATAGTACATACAATTTTAGTTTTACGCATATTGCACCTCCGAAAATTATGAAACCGTTCCCAAATACAAGGCATTAAGCCGATTAGATGGATAATTCTTTAGATAATTGATACATATCTTTATCGATTGTATGCTTTTGAGCTAACGCTTCGATAATGTCATGATCAACAAGTTTATTGTTTTGGATACCTACACAGCGTCCACCTCTGCCATCAATTAGCAATTCAACTGCGCGCGCGCCAAGGCGACTTGCTAATACACGGTCTTGTGCACTTGGTGATCCACCACGTTGTACGTGACCTAATACCGTTACACGAGTGTCAAAGTTTGTTGCTTCTTCAATGTGTTTACCGATGTCAATTGCACTTCCAACACCTTCAGCTACAACAATAATACTGTGCTTTTTACCACGTTCACTACCGCGTTTCAGACGAGCGATAACATCATCCATGTCATACTTCTCTTCTGGAATTAAGATCGTTTCTGCACCATCAGCTAAACCAGCCCATAATGCGATATCTCCAGCGTGACGTCCCATTACTTCAATAACATATGTACGTTCATGAGATGTAGCTGTGTCACGGATTTTATCAATTGCATCAATAACAGTATTTAAAGCTGTATCGAAACCAATTGTGAAGTCTGTTCCAGGAATATCATTGTCGATTGTACCTGGTACACCAACACATGGGAATCCTTGTTCAGTTAATTTTTTAGCACCTTGGTAAGAGCCATCTCCACCAATAACAACAAGTCCTTCGATACCGTGTTTCTTTAATTGCTCGATACCTTTTAGTCGTACTTCTGGGTCTTTAAACTCAGGACATCTTGCTGTATATAATTTCGTACCACCGCGGTGGATAATATCGCCAACAGAACCAAGTTCTAATTTTTCAATGTGACCAGAAATTAAACCAGCGTATCCATGGTAAATACCATATACTTCAATATCATGGAAAATCGCTTTACGAACAACTGCACGAATGGCAGCATTCATACCAGGTGAATCTCCACCACTTGTTAATACACCAATACGTTTCATTTGTACTCACCTCATAAAGATTATTTGCCTTATAATAAAATAACACGAAAAAATATAAAAACACAATGGAGAAGATGTGTCTTTTCATAATAAAAACGTGCATTCGCGAAGAGGAACGCACGCTTTTCTTATTTTATCCCAATGGAAGCGTTTGAAAACGAAACTTGCCCAATTTTCATATATTTTTCATAACGTTTTTCGATTAATTCATCTTTCGAAATTCCGTTTAATTGTTCAAAAGTTTTTCTAATCATTAAGTCTATATTTTCTGACTGTTTCAAAAGATTACGGTGAGCTCCACCTTTTGCCTCTGGAATAATTTCATCAATTACACCTAGTTCTTTCAAATCTGCTGCCGTAATTTTCATTGCTTCTGCAGCTTCCTTCGCTTTTCCTGCATCTTTCCAAAGAATTGCCGCTGCACCCTCTGGTGTAATAACAGAATAAGTGGAATTTTCTAGCATATGAATGTAATCTCCTACTCCAAGACCTAGCGCACCACCGCTACCACCTTCGCCAATAACGATACAAATAACTGGTACCGTTAAACCTGCCATCTCAAATAGATTGCGGGCAATAGCTTCACTTTGTCCACGTTCTTCAGCTGCTTTACCAGGATAAGCTCCCTTCGTATCGATGAAACAAATAATAGGACGATTAAACTTTTCCGCTTGTTTCATGAGACGCAGTGCTTTTCGATATCCTTCTGGATGAGGCATCCCAAAATTACGACGAATATTTTCTTTCGTATCTTTTCCGCGTTGATGCCCAATTACAGTTACAGGCATCCCCTTATATTTCGCAATGCCGCCGACAATCGCTGCATCATCACCAAATAGGCGATCTCCATGACATTCAAAAAAATCAGTAAATAAGTGCTCAATATAATCGAGCGTTGTCGGTCGTTCTGCATGACGAGCAATTTGAACACGGTCCCATACTTTCATATTGCCGTATATATCTTCCTCTAAATTTTCTAGCTTGTCTTCCAAAATACGAATCTCCTCACTGAAGTCCATCTGGCTGTTTTTCGTATAGTCTTTCAGTTCACGAATCTTATTTCTTAGCTCAACAACTGGTTTCTCAAATTCTAGCTCTGCCATACAGCCATTTCCCCTCCTTGATGAACTTCTAAAATCTTACGGAGCGATTCTCTCATATCATCACGATGCACAACCGCATCTAATTGACCATGTTCTAGTAAAAATTCTGCCGTTTGGAAATCCTCTGGTAGCTTCTCACGCACCGTTTGTTCAATTACACGTCTACCAGCAAATCCGATAAGTGCACCTGGCTCTGCAAGATTATAATCACCAAGTGAAGCGAAACTCGCTGAAACCCCGCCCGTCGTCGGGTGAGTCATAACAGAAATAAATAGTCCTCCTGCATTACTATGCTTTTTCAAAGCTACGCTTGTTTTTGCCATTTGCATTAAACTTAATATCCCCTCTTGCATACGGGCACCACCCGAAGCAGTAAAGATAATAAATGGAACTTGTAAGTCGTATGCCTTTTCAACCGCACGGGCAATTTTTTCTCCTACAACAGAGCCCATGCTCCCCATTCGAAAACGAGAATCCATTACTGCAATAACAACAAGCATGTCATCAATTGTTCCTTCACCAGTTACAACCGCTTCATTCAACTCAGTCTTCTTACGATCGTTTTCTAGTTTCTCTTCATACCCTGGAAACTCAAGTGGATTTAATGAAACCATCTCTTTGTCATACTCACGAAATGAGCCTTCGTCCAATATACTATCAAGGCGTTCCCATGCATTCATCGGATGATGATATCCACAATTCACGCATACTTTTAAATTTTTAAGTAACTCTTTCGTATACATGATTTTTTTACATTTCGGACATTTTGTCATAACGCCATCTGGTACATCTTTCCGTACTTGTTCTGAAGGTATTGCAGCGTACTTTTTCTTTTTCACGAATAAATCTCTTAGCACAATTTGACCCCCTTCGTTGAGAGCTAAGGTTAGCGTAAGAAGAAAATGGGGCTAACACCAAAGTTTGATGTTAGCCTTATCTTCTCAATCTGTCTAATAACCTCTCTCTTTACGTTTAACTTTAACCGCTATGCGGTAGAATGTTTGTCATAACGTGTCATGGTCATTTCGACAAATTTTATACATTACGAGTGAAACTGTATATTCTCTACTAATTCATCGTAAATTTTTAACGCATCATTTTCTTGCTTCTCTTTCAAGACAGCATAAAGCTTTCTATACATTTCGATAGAATCTCCTGAAATTTCACAAGAAAGAGTTGCAACATAATCATTTACGATCATCCAAATGCGATAAAGTAAATAATTATCGAATTGTTCAATAAGTGTTTTAAAGAACGTTTGATGAAGCATTGGAATTGAGCCTTCATTTTCTTCAAGCACTTGGTGTAATTTACTTAGCACTTTAGAAAACGTTTCTTTCGGTAAATTACATACAAGTCGAATCATATCTTTCTCAAGCAATCGTTTTGTTTGTAATAAATCACGAATTGTTTTCTCATCTTGCAGCAAGAACGGAGCAATTAATTGTACAAGACCGTTATCGTAAAAGTTTCGAATAAACGTCCCCTCACCACGTCTTGTTTCAATTAACCCTACAAGTTCTAAAGCACGCAATGCTTCTCTTACAGAGGAACGGCCAACGTTTAAGCGTGAACTTAACTCACGCTCAGACGGCAAACGATCCCCCGCTACTAAACCATCCTCTTCCATTATGGAACGGATTTTTTTTACAATTTCGAGATATACTTTTGTATTTGATGATGTCAATGGAAATTCCTCGCTTATTCTTTACCAATCAGCGCTAATTGTTTTGTTTTCTCAGCGACTTCATTTGGATCTACTTGACGGCGAGCTACTCCTGTCTCCATTGCCGCTTTCGCAACGTAAGCCGCTACTTGAGGCGCTACACGCGCGTCAAATGGCGCCGGAATGATATGGTCCGCATTCAACTCATCTTCTGATACAAGCTCTGCAATAGCTTGTACAGCTGCCATCTTCATTTCTTCATTAATTTGTGTCGCATGTACATCAAGTGCACCGCGGAAAATACCAGGGAACGCTAGTACATTATTTACTTGGTTCGGGAAGTCAGAACGACCTGTTCCAACAACAGCTGCGCCCGCTGCTTTTGCCAATTCTGGCATAATTTCTGGAACCGGATTCGCCATTGCAAAAATAATTGCATCGTCATTCATTGTACGAACCATCTCTTCAGTTAATGCACCCGCTGCAGATACACCAATGAATACGTCCGCACCTTGTAAAACGTCAGCTAAAGAACCTTCAATACGATTCTTATTTGTATATTTTGCAACTTCATCTTTCACCGGATTCATACCTGTAGGGCGACCTTCATAGATTGCCCCTTTACGGTCACACATAATAACGTCACGTACACCATAGCGATATAAAAGTTTAATGATTGCAATACCCGCTGCACCTGCGCCATTTGCGACAACTTTAATGTCAGACATTTTCTTTCCAACTAATTTCAGCGCGTTCACAAGGCCCGCTACTGTTACGATAGCTGTTCCGTGTTGATCATCATGGAAGATAGGAATATTTGTTTCTTTTTTCAAACGTTCTTCAATAACGAAGCAGTTTGGTGCTGCAATATCTTCTAAGTTTACACCGCCAAAAGTTGGCTCCATTAATTTTACAGTTTCAACAATTTTATCTACATCGTTTGTATTTAAGGCAATCGGAAATGCATCTACACCAGCAAAGCTCTTGAATAATACAGCTTTACCTTCCATTACTGGAAGAGATGCTTCAGGTCCAATGTTACCAAGACCAAGTACAGCTGTTCCATCCGTCACAACTGCTACCATATTTCCCTTCATTGTATATTCATATACCTTACTTTTATCGTCATAAATTTCTTTACAAGGCTCTGCAACCCCTGGAGAATATGCAAGACTTAAATCTTTTGCATTTTCTACTTTTACTTTTGATACAGTTTCTAATTTTCCTTGATGCACTTTATGCATGTGAAGTGCTTCTTCACGAAGTGTTGACAAACTATCCACTCTCCTCAAATTATTCTTGCTGATATCAATTTCTCCAAGTGGTCTGACCACGAACACTACTACTATAATAATCGAAGTGTAGGGAAATTGTCCATTATATTTTCACAACGACATTTTCGTCGCCGACAATTTCACGAAGTGCTCCTAGACATTCTTCACTCGGATGAATTGATAAACTTCGAGATAATTGTACCATTTTATGTTCCTTTTCATAATAAATTAGTACTTTCGCAAAACCTGAATAGTCAAACAATATTTTCGTAACTTGATTTACAAGCTTTTTTTCATATTGAGACGGCAATTTCACGTAAACAGATGCTTCTTTCATTTCTTCATAAACATCCATTTCTTCTAGCGGATATACTCCATTCACAATCCATTGCAGTTTATGGTTTCTTTGCTCGATCGTACCATCAACTAAAACAATTGCCCCTTCTTGTAACCTGTCCGAAAAATGTATATACGTTTCTGGAAAAATAACGGCTTCCATTTCATCATTTTGATCACAGAATGTAATAAACGCCATCTTTTGTAACTTTTTCGTACGAATCACTTTCACACTTGTTATATATACGATCGCTCTTTGTACTTTTTTCTTATGTCGCATCGCCTGAGCGAGAGATGGGATTTCTAATTCTTTTCCTAACTTCGCATACTGTGCTGTCGGGTAGCTAGATAAATAAAAACCGAGGGCTTCCTTCTCTTTATTTAACTGTTCAATAAAGGATAGCTCTTCTCCTTTTACATATTTTGATTTCGGAACAGCATCACCTAAATCACGTGCAAGGTTCGCGTACTCTAGCGCTCCTTTAAGACTTTTCCATAAATTCGTTCTCGAAACACCAAAATCGTCAAAACAGCCCGACCAAACAAACGCTTCTAAATTTCGCTCCGTTACAAACTTTGATGGCATACGAAGACAAAATTCAAATAAATCTTCGAACATTTTTTCTTCTCGTTCTTCGAGTAACGCTGTCACTGTAGCCATCCCGATATTTCGAATTGAAAGTAAACTGTAACGTATCGCATTCCCTTCTATTTGGAAGTTATAACCACTTCTCTGAAGAGACGGCGGCAAAACATGAAATCCTTTTCGTTTCGTTTCTCGTATATACTGCACAATCTTATCTTCATTTCCAATTGCACTTGATAATAGTGCTGTCATAAATTCTAGCGTATAATTCGCTTTTAAATAGGCAAGCTGGTATCCGATCATACTGTAAGCTACAGCGTGACTTCGGTTAAAACCGTAGTTCGCAAATCTTACAATCAAATCGTAAATTTGTTCTGAAGCTGTCTCATCGTATCCGTTTTTCAAACACCCTTGCACAAAATGCTTACGTTCTTGATCTAAAATATCACGATTCTTTTTACTCACTGCACGGCGCAGTAAATCCGCTTCTCCAAGCGAAAAGCCGGCTAACTTCGATGCGATTTGCATAATTTGTTCTTGATATACAATTACGCCATATGTTCTTTCTAAAATCGGTTTTAAGTCCGGATGTAAATATTCAATTTTTCTTTTTCCGTGCTTTGATTCAATAAAGGTTGGAATTTGTTCCATCGGTCCTGGTCTATATAACGAGTTAACAGCGACAATATCTTCAAATTCATTCGGTTTTAACCCTCGAAGTACATTTCGCATACCACCTGATTCAAGCTGGAATACACCTGTTGTATCCCCTCTTCCTAACAATTGAAACGTCTTTTCATCTTGAAGAGGTAAGCTTCTTATATCAATGTGTTTCCCCGCTTTTTTCACAATAAACTTTATAATATTTTCAAGTAACGTTAAATTACGTAATCCTAAAAAGTCCATCTTGAGCAACCCAAGCTCCTCTAATGCATCAGCTGGATATTGCGTAACATAAACATCGTTATGTCCTTCTTGAATTGCTACACTTCCCGTTAACGGTTCTTGACTCATAATAACGCCGGCTGCATGAATAGACGTATGACGCGGTAATCCCTCTACACGTTTTGCGATTTCAAACACACGTTCATGCAAAAGATTCCCTTGTATAAACTCACGGAGTGATTGCGATTCCTCATATGCATCTTTTAACGTTATACCAAGCTTTGATGGGATAAGTTTTGAAAATATGTCAATATCTCGCGGCGGGAGCCCCATTACACGAGCGATATCTCTAATTGCGGCTTTCGCTGCAAGAGTTCCGAACGTTACAATTTGAGCAACACGAAGCTGACCATATTTATCTTTCACATATCGAATCATCTCATCACGTCTTATATCCGGAAAATCAATATCAATATCTGGAAGTGTCACACGTTCAGGATTTAAAAACCTTTCAAATAGTAAGTCATATTCAATCGGATCCACATCTGTAATTTCTAATACGTAAGAAACGAGTGAACCAGCTGCCGATCCACGTCCTGGTCCTGTTAAAATATGATTTTCATGCGCATACTTCATAAAATCCCAGACGATGAGGAAATAATCACTAAATCCCATACTAGAAATAACGTTTAATTCATGATTCAAACGCTTTATATGTACTTCTTTCGGCGTACCATAACGTTTCTGCAACCCTTCTTCACAAACGCGGCGTAAATACGTATCATTCGTCTCGTTAGATGGAACAGGGAATTTCGGTAATTGATTTACATGAAACGGTATTTCTACTCGGCAACGTTCTGCAATTTCTACTGTATTGTGAATCGCCTCTTCTACGTGAGAAAATAGTGCTTCCATCTCATCCGATGACTTTAAATAGTATTGGTCTGTTTTCATCCTCGGTCTATCTGGATCAGTCATTTTCGTTCCACTTTCAACAGACAATAAGCACTCATGAACAAGTGCGTCGCTTTGATTGATGTAACGTACATCGTTTGTTGCAACAAGTGGGACATTTATCCTACTCATAAATGCAGGTAATTTCTCTTGTAAAAGCAGTTCATCTTGAATCGCATGATGCTGCAAACTCATATAAAAATTGCCGAACATATTTTGATATGTGCGAGCTACTTCTTCAGCCTGACTTTCTTTGTCTTCTAATAATAATTGTTCAATTTCTCCATCTTTACCTGGTGAAATAGCAATTAATCCTTTCGCATAATGCGCAAGCCACTTTTTAGGAATACCTCCTTTTGACTTCGTCATAATGCTACTAGAAATCTTTAATAAATTTTGATAACCCATTTCATTTTCAGCAAGTAAGACAAGTGGATAAGACTTTTCTTCTTCTTCACTAAAAATAGAAGCTGTTAAGCCGATAATAGGCTGTATACCATTTTTCTTACATGCTTTATAAAACGGAATAACTCCATACATAACATTTTCATCTGTAATGGCCAGCGATGAAAATCCAAGCTCTTTCGCCCGAATGACAAGCTCATCAATTTTACAAGCACTTTTTAATAAACTAAAAACGGTTTGACATTGTAAATGCACAAACTTCACTGTTGTACCCTCTCTTTACCTATTTGACTACTTTTATTATAGGTGATGAGGAAAGCGGAAATCAAAACATACTTCTCATACTTTGTCCATATATATGAAGAAGAAAGGGGAATGACGATGGATGTAAGAGAACATACTTTTTTCTCTCTGCTTATTATTAGTTACTTTATTGCCTTTGGAGTTATACTTGGTGGTTCATTAATTGGCGGATTTGGTGCATTTCTCATTGGAAAACCAGCTCTAACTTATATTAATCAATTTGCCCAAAATTTAAGAATTTGGGCACTCGTTGCAGCGATTGGTGGAACGTTCGATACCTTTTATAGCTTTGAAAGAAGCTTCTTTGGCGGAGATATGAAAGATATCGTAAAACAAATTCTCCTTATTTTTTTTGCAACTGGTGGTATGCAAACTGGTCTTATTATTATTAAATGGCTAACGCAGGAACATGTATGAGAGTACCAAGTGCCAATACAGCCAAAAGATGGTATTTAGTTTTAGCAGGTGCTGCTGTTGGCGGCGTTTTGAGCTGGTTTATTTTTTTGTACATATATGGTGTTTTTCAGCAGGAACAAGCTAGTAAAATAGCAGAACAAAGAGAAATTATAGAAAAACAAGAAGCAAAACTCCACGTCCTTCTCGAAGATCAAGAAAAATTGAATACAGAAAATAAGCGGCTCTTAACAATTCAAGAAATTAAAATAAAAATTATAAATCGAGAAAAATATGATTTAGATAACCTTACACTCGAAAACATGACCACTTCTATCCATAATGATCTCCAGCATCTTTTAACGAAAAACATTCAAAGCATCGCAAAAAATAAAGACCTACTCAAAAAAGTAATCGAAAATAAAACGTACAAACATTACGATCGTATATATCGCTTTAAAGTAGACACAGTTTCTTTTGATACCGTACTGGAAATTAGTATCGTTATAGAGAAAGAAAAATAAACGAAAAGAAGGAGGGCTTCTATGCCTCTCCTTCTTTTCGTTTTAACATATAATCTCTTATCTGCACAGCTCACGTAAATCAGCAAAAAGACGATCCGCTTCTTCCCAAGAAGATGCTTTTGCACCAGAAGCCATCGGATGTCCTCCGCCATTATATTGCATTGCTAATTTATTAATAACCGGTCCTTTTGAACGAAGACGAACACGAATCACATCGCCTTCCTCTAAAAATAGAACCCACGCCTTTAATCCGTCAATATTACCAAGCGCTCCGACAACACCAGATGCTTCAGACGGAAGTACATCAAATTCTTCTAGTACCTCTTTCGTTAATTTAATGTACGCTGCGCCTTCTTCTACCATCGTAAAGTTTTGTAAAATATAACCGTTTAAACGAGCAATCTTTTCTTTCGTCTTATACATCTCATTGTATAAATCTGTGAATTTCACACCCATGTCAACAAGCTCACTTACATAACGAAGTGTTTTCGCTGTTGTATTCGGAAATAAGAAACGACCTGTATCCCCAACAATACCCGCTAAAATAAGACGAGCTGCTTCTTTTGTTATCTGTAATCCTTTATCTTTTCCATAACTGTAAAACTCATAAATCATTTCACTTGTAGAACTTGCTGTCGTATCTACCCACGTAATATCTCCGTACGGATCTTCATTCGGATGATGGTCAATTTTAATTAACATCTTCCCTTTTGCGTAGCGTTGATCGTCAACACGTTCTTGGTTCGCAGTATCACATACGATAACAAGTGCATTTTCATATACACTATCTTCAATATCATCCATTACTCGTAAGTATGCTAGTGACGGTTCATTGTACCCAACCGTATAAATATTTTTCTCTGGAAACGATTCTTGTAAAATTGTACTAAGACCGCCCTGTGAACCTAACGCATCTGGATCCGGACGCACATGACGATGAATAATAATTGTATCAAACTCTTTAATTGCTCCTAAAATTTGCTCATGCATATGTATAATCTCCTTTTTATTCAACTTCTTCACTTTAACGTGCAGTAAAAGCCCAATGGATGTGGCTAATCATTAGCGCGTGGAAACATCCTCACACTAATTAAAGTCTCACTTTATCCTCCATTATAACGGAAAGTATTTCATACATGCGAACAATTGCTTTATAATAAAAGTTAGAAAGTTTAGATATTTCTTTTTTCTCCACTATTATTTTTCATAAAGCGATGGGAGTGTGCATTATGCCAGTATTAGTCTTCTGTATTATCGTCTCATTTATGTTGTACCTCTTCTACAAAACAAAATACTTTCGTACAAACCGCCCAATGGAGAAAGGTTGGCTCTCAGGAAAATCCGCAATGGCACTCGGTTCATTCGTCTTGTTCTTTGGGATAAATCAATTCTTTTTAGAACTTTCAACCGCTCGTACTATCGTTGGTATTTTATTTGTTCTATTTGGTAGTGCAAGTGTATTTAATGGATTTCGCCAATACAAACATTTCTTACCATTAGCAGTTGAAGAAGCCGAAGTCTATGAAGCAACGTAAAAAAAGCATCAATATTGTGATGCTTTTTTACGTCCTCTAACTTTTAAAATCATGTATGCGACAAACGCAGAAGGGATATTGAATGGATTGCCTTGCACATGAAAATGTAATTGCTCTTCTTCAAAAGACATCTGTTTGTATAGTTCTTGCTGAGATAATCCTGTCCGTTTCTTTTTTTCATTTAAACCTTGTAAGTATAAATATTGAATCGGTATCATTACAAGAAAGTAAAATAGTGCGATACCAACAAAAAAGAATAATTCTGATGACATATTGCATACCACCTTCCGAAATCCATTATCTTACAATCTAATTATAGCACAGTATACAATCTAATTGAGTTAATATTCTGTTTTATTATTTTACAATTGTCTCTCCGCATAGCTCTTCTTCAGCATACTGAATATATCGCCGAATAAAATTCCCAGGATTTTTTCTAATTGGTTCAATATCAAGTCTTAATGGTATTTTTCCTGCCATATAAAAAATTCTCAAAGCAGTCCCAAGTCGAATGGCTGCTTCCGAAATATTTTCCCCATATCCCATCATGAAGTTCCCCCATACTTCTTTTAACTGTCCCGAAGCAATTAAATGCAATCTCGGAACACCAATATCAAACTCTTTATACCCAAATCCACATTCATCAAAATCGAGTAAATACCAATCCTCTTTGTCTACAAGAACATTGCCAAAGTGCATATCGCCATGAACAAATTGTTTTTCTCCTAGTTGAGTTGAATTTGTAAGCTCTTGTATTCTTTCTGCAATTCTCAAGCATTTATTTTTATCCGCATAAGATAAAAACGAAGTATTTAATAAACGTTGTAAAGGCTCGTGAATTGTCTTTTTCTCGGTATATACAGGCCTTTCATAACCTCTCCAAGTTTGCGGTATTCTTTTGAGCACTCCATTTGCATTTTCATGAAACTTTCGCATTAATGATCCAAGTTTTTCATAATCTTTATCCTTCGGTTCTAAAATTTCGCTTCCGTTTATAAACCTAAAGACAACAAAATACTGGATACTCCTCTCATCTTTCATAACAGGTGTGATCCAGTCACCATTTTTATTTACAACTACTTCTGGTACTAACATTTGTTTTTGTAACGCTATTACCCAATGTATTTCAGCCTCTATTTGCTCGGCTGTATAACGTCCTTCTCTATACTGTCTAACTACAAATTTATTTTTGTCCGATTCAAATATATATGTTTGATTTTCTCCCCCATGCAACAATGAAACTTTCGTAAAATTATTTAAATTATATTGCTTACATAACTGCTCTTTAATGTAAAAATCCATTCTTCTCCCCCTAGTTCGTATAGTGAAGTATAGTTTCTCCATTCAATGACACTATTTTGATCTCTTCCTCATTGATCCTATCGACTAATAACCAATCCTTTAACCTAAAATAGATTAGCTAAAGACTACAGCATATCCTGCTATTTTTTCACTTCTCTACTAAAACTCTCACCGAGCTTAAGTAATAGCTTCAAAATCCAATAAAACAAAATAAAGTTAAAGAAAAAGCCTAATGGATTAAACGAACATTCCCAACCACCATAATAAACAAACGTTTCAGCTGGTACACCAAAATAAAGGAAATCAGGCTCATTTTCTCCTGATATAGGAATAAAGGAACCAATACTTGCGAGAATCAAACTTACAAAATACAACTTCTTTTTAATACCATTCATTCTTCTATGTGTTAACACATGAACAATTATGATACATACAACAACTAAAAAGAAAATTATCCCTCCCATTCAGCACCTCCTTATCACTACGACATTTCCTCCACTTTCAAATTCCCAAGTATTTCTACTATGAATATGAAATAATACGCAATTTATTTTCTTTTTTAATTCTATCCTTTCAACAAAAAAAGATGGAACAAATCAAAACGATTTGTTCCATCTTTTTATTTATCGATTAACTGCACCATAAGTAATGCTTTTCCAACGACATTACCTTCATGGTGTACTTCTACATCAACCTTACCAAATTTACGGCCAATTTCTAATACTTTCGGATGAACGGATACAACATTATCAATCTGAACCGGCTTTACAAAATAAATTGTTAAATTCTCAACAATTGAATCGCTCTTCTTCTGCGCACGAATGACACGGTTTGTTGCTTCTGTCACAATTGTTGCAAATACACCGTAAGATAATGTTCCGATTGAATTCGTCATTTGTGGTGTCACTGAAAATTGATACAAATGCTCATTTTTTGCTTCTTTCGGCGTCATAAATTGATTCGTTACAATATCATCAATCGTTTCACCAACTTGTGGTTGACGCTGAATCATTTGCAGCGCCTGAAGTACATCTTGACGACTAATGATACCTTGCAATTTATTTCCATCTTCCACAACAGGAAGTAATTCAATACCTTCCCACACCATCATACGCGCTGCAGCTGCGACAGACATCTTTCCATTTACCGTAATAGGATGTTTCGTCATTACTTTATCAATTGGTGTATCTTTCGCAACACCAATCATATCTTTCGAAGTTACGATACCTAACACCTTTTTATTTTCATCCACAATTGGATAACGTCCATGCATCGTCTCTTCATTGTACTCATGCCATTTCTGTACGATGTCACTAGGGTTTAAATATAGTGTTTCTTCAATCGGTGTTAAAATATCTTCAACGAGTACAATTTCTTTCTTAATAAGTTGATCATAAATTGCACGGTTAATTAACGTTGCGACCGTAAATGTATCATAGCTACTCGAAATAATTGGCAACTTCAATTCGTCTGCTAACTTTTTCACATGCTCTTCTGTATCAAATCCACCTGTAATTAATACAGCGGCCCCTGTTTCTAATGCTAATTGATGTGCATTCGTACGGTTCCCGATGATAAGCAAGTTCCCGGCTTCTGTATAGCGCATCATCGCTTCTAATTTCATAGCCCCGATTACGAATTTATTTAATGTTTTATGTAGTCCTTCTCTGCCTCCAAGTACTTGACCATCGACAATATTAACGACTTCTGCATATGTCAGCTTTTCAATATTCTCTTTCTTCTTTTGTTCAATTCGAATTGTTCCGACACGCTCAATCGTACTAACATATCCTTTATTTTCTGCATCTTTAATTGCACGGTAAGCTGTCCCTTCACTTACACTCAAATCTTTGGCAATTTGCCTTACAGAAATTTTATGGCCTACTGGCAGACTATTAATATGTTCTAAAATTTGGTTATGCTTGGTAGCCAAATGGTTTCACCATACTTTCTTTTCCCTAAATTCTTCATGTGTTGTATTTTCAGTATACTATATTTTCAAAACTGTTACACTCTCTCTTTATATACCTGTACTATTTTTTTTATAACAAAATACGCCTTACATTACACCACTTCTACCATTACAACAATGTAATGGTATTGTCATCTCGTTCGATAGTTTGTCCAGCCGCTTCAATATACAATGAAGACAAGAAATGAAACAAAGGAGCGAATACATGATGAAAAAATTATTAGAAGTAGTAGGTGCTGTATTTTTAGCTTTCGTAGACGGGAAAAAAGTTGCAATGGAATTGAATGAAACACATGAACAGCCACTTCCAAAAAGAAAAGAATCATCAAAACAAGTACAACCTTTAAAAGCTGTCCTACACACATAAAAAACCCTTCACTTGTCTTTTCAAATGAAGGGTTTCTTTTCTATAGTGTAATACTTTCTCCAGCTTCTAATACTTTCCCTGTACAATTTTGTAGCTTTTCTACAAATTGATATGGATCTTGTTCAATTACTGGGAACGTATTGTAATGCATCGGTACAACAGTTTTCGCCTGAATCCATTTTGCTGCTAAAACCGCATCTTCTGGTCCCATTGTGAAATTATCGCCAATTGGTAAAAATGCTACATCAATGTTATTCAGTTCCCCAATTAATTTCATATCAGAGAATAGAGCGGTATCTCCTGCATGGTACACAGTTTTCTCTTCTGCTGTAAATAAAATACCCGCTGGCATACCTGTATATGTAATCGTCTTATTTTCTTCATCGATATAACTAGAACCGTGGAATGCTTGTGTAAATTTCACTTTTCCGAAATCAAATTCATGTGAGCCTCCAATATGCATCGGATGTGTATTTACACCTTGCCAACTTAAAAATGTCGCTAGTTCAAATGGTGCTACAACAACTGCATTATTTTTCTTCGCAAGCTCTACTGTATCTCCAACGTGATCACCATGTCCATGAGATAAAAGAATTGCATCTACTTTTACATCTTCAGCCTTTAAATCTGTTTTCGGATTTCCCGTTAAAAATGGATCAATTAAAATAACTTTTCCATTCGTTTCAATCTTTACAACTGAATGCCCGTGATAAGATACTTTCATCATTACATTCCTCCCCTATTCACATTCACACTTTTTATTCTACATGATTTCTTAATTCCCTGTCTTTTCTAACATCTATTTACTTGTCATAACGCTTTCATCCGATGTAAAGTTATATTTGTAATTAAATATCTCGGGGGTGCCAATCGATGAATGCTAGATTAGAAAATTTAATGCAATGGCTAAAAGAAAAAAACGTAGAAGCTGCGTTCTTAACTTCTACACCAAACGTTTTCTACATGACGAACTTCCATTGTGAACCACATGAAAGACTACTTGGTATGTTTGTATTCCAAGAAAAAGAGCCTATTTTAATTTGTCCTAAAATGGAAGAAGGCCAAGCACGTAACGCTGGCTGGGCACATGAGATTATCGGATTTACTGATACTGACAAACCATGGGATATGATTGCAAAAGCAATTAAAGACCGCGGTATCAATGCAAATGCAGTTGCAATTGAAAAAGAACATTTAAACGTAGAGCGTTACGAAGAATTAACAAAATTATTCCCAAATGCAGCTTTCAAATCAGCTGAAGAGAAAGTTCGCGAGCTTCGCTTAATTAAAGACGAAAAAGAACTTTCTATTTTACGCGAAGCAGCTAAAATGGCAGACTATGCTGTTGAAGTTGGGGTAAATGCAATTAAAGAAAACCGCAGCGAACTAGAAGTATTAGCAATTATTGAGCACGAATTAAAAACAAAAGGCATCCATAAAATGTCATTCGATACAATGGTATTAGCAGGTGCTAACTCTGCTCTTCCACATGGTATTCCAGGTGCTAACAAAATGAAGCGCGGCGATTTCGTACTATTTGATTTAGGTGTAATCATTGACGGCTATTGCTCTGACATTACACGTACAGTAGCATTTGGTGATATTTCCGAAGAACAAACTCGCATTTACAACACTGTACTTACTGGCCAACTACAAGCAGTTGAAGCGTGTAAACCAGGCGTTACATTTGGTGCAATCGACAACGCTGCTCGCTCTGTCATCGCAGATGCAGGTTACGGAGACTTCTTCCCTCACCGCCTTGGTCACGGACTTGGAATTAGCGTACACGAATATCCAGATGTAAAAGAAGGCAACGAATCTCCATTAAAAGAAGGTATGGTCTTCACAATCGAGCCAGGTATTTACGTACCAAACGTAGGTGGCGTTCGTATTGAAGATGATATTTATATCACAAAAGACGGATCAGAAATTTTAACGAAATTCCCGAAAGAATTACAATTTGTAAAATAATAAAAAAGGCAGCGTGATTGCTGCCTTTTTCTATTTCTCTACTATTTCAAATTTCTCTATAATCATTTTTGATGGATAGCTTTCAAGTATTTGAGAAGGCCATACTTTTATTTTATCCCCTGTTTTTAATTGATTATATGCGTCTTTATTCTTAAAACTCAAGACTATATCTGATGGATGATCTTTATTCATTTGTTGCTCTATATACTTTTGCAACTCTACTTTTGTTTCAAACATTTTATCACCGACAAAAAATACTGTATCATTTCTTAATATGACATACCCTTCTTTAGATACTTTTTTGACCGCTACTCGCTCTACTGTTTTTGTAGTACACGATGGTAATATGATTAGAAATACACTTAAAAATATATACGTAGAAATTTTCATATTCCTATTCATTTTTAATCCCTCACTCTACGCTATTTCCGCTTTAAAACCATCTTCTCTTCATACTTATCATCCCATTTAATCACAACCTCTATCGGTTCATCTTTAGAGAGAGGCGCACAACTTACACAAGAAGACTTCATTTCAACCTTTGCTCCTTTATGACTTTCTGACGTTTGTGTCATTGTACGAAACGCTTCATTAATAGTAATCTCTAAATTTTTAAATTCCGTATTCCCATCTCCGCCCTTATACTGAAACGTAAACATTCCATCTTCACTGTCATCCTTAATATGACCTTTATATTGCCCCGTCCAACTTTTGCTCTCGCTAGAAAAAGTAACATACGAAATCGAACAACTTCCTAAAAAGAAAATACTAATGAAAAAGAATAATGCTCTCTTCATAATACCCTCCATTCAAAAGCACTTATTTATCCCGCATTAACGGGCAGTGAGACCCCCACCTCAAAATTCGGTGAAAGCAAAGAAGTTAGGCGGGAGATCAACTGTCCGTAAAAGCCCGATTGGTTCAACTAATAATCAGTGGGGATGAACCCCCCCCACTGATTAAAGTTTCACTTTATTGTCTATTTCTGCATTTTATTATACTATTAAAATGCAGAATTTTCTAAAATATGAGGTTTATATGTTACAACAACAGTTAGAAGAAATTCGTAATAATAATTACATAATGGATAACACACTTAACTTTGATTCTTTAAGCTCCAATATGCTCGAGCAAATCGGTGTTACTGATAGCTATTTAAGAGACAAACTTATTTACTCTACTTTTTACCATCTCATCAAAAAGGACTACCTTTCACACACACAATTACAGAAACTATTATTAGAAAGCATTAGTGAAAAATATTTATTTTATAAAATTCATTCAGATGACGATGATGCTGTATTTACTCGTGCATTTACCACATTATTAATTGCGCTCATTATTGATGCTGATACAAATCATAATTTCTTATCACAGGCTGATCTTTTACATGTAAAAGATCGATTAATTATATATATGAACAACGAACATGATTTCCGTGGATATGTGCAAGACCACGGCTGGGCACATAGTATCGCTCATGCTTCCGATACATTTGAGGCGCTTGTTCATAGTCCTAAACTGGAAGCTTTACATTACGAAGAAATATTACAAACTTTATTACACAAAGTTTGTGTCCATTCTATTTACTACAAATATGAAGAAGACGAGCGACTCGTTTATCCGATTGTCTCAATGCTACAAAATGACCTAAAGGAAGAAGTACTCATATTAGCCCTTCAGGATTTAGTAGCTCAATTACCCGTCAAAAAACAAACATTACATATTAAATCGTACGAGTTTCTATACGGAAATATAAAATCTTTCTTACGCAGCTTATTTTTCAGACTACGTACACTTTCTATATGTGAAGAAACCGAATGCGAAATTGAAAAATTGCTACAAGAGCTTCCCAAATATTATTAAAAAAAGAAGGCACTTTAAAAAGTACCTTCTTCTATTTCACTAATATTTATTTGAAATTTCACGATCCAAACTGAGAAAAGGTGGACAAGAAACGCAATCACCATACATGCTCCACTCAAAAAGGTTAATACAGGATGCGAATACACATGCCCTAAACCATAAGATGCTCCTACGAAAAACATTGTTATGTAAATATAAATTGCTCCATGTATTTGCCTCATATAAACCTCCTTTTCCCATATTATAACATAAATTTTCTGATTATTCACATTAATTACTTGTAATCAATATTTCTCAACTGTTACACCTCTAACAGCAGCCTTAACATATGGTGCTCCTTGTAAACTTTGTAAATCTTCTGTTTTGCCTGTTACAACTACACCGTACATTGGTAGGTCTTTTGGTTTGATGTTTTTCATCTCATTATAGTTTGTCCTAAAATATTCTTGATATCCCCCTTTATTTTCACTTAAAGATTTCATAGAACCAATAAACTCTATAGAGTTTATTTTAATATCCTCGCACTCATCTTTCTATCAGCATAACCCCCCCTGAAATCCAAACACCGCTTTTGATTTCTCTATCAATAATGATTCAAACATATCATGGCTCATCTAGCTCTCCTTTCTATATACTCAACGTTTAAGAGCGTAAAATGTATACAGCTTTTCTAAAAATATTTTCATAATAAAAAAGCACATCTTCAATGTGCTCTTCTCAAAAATATTATTCTATTATTTCATCGCTTCCTTCACAACATCTTGAATCATAACAACTTCTGTTTTCATATCAACAGATGGTACTTCCTCATCAATACATTCATACCAAAACGCTAAATGCTTTTTATCAATTTCATGATGAGAATTTTCGACAAGAGCCCCATCTTCTCCTTGCACAGAATACCAATATAAGTACTCTTCTCCATCTCTTATTTCCCGGAAAATTGTCTCTACATACATCTTTTCGTCGTTTAATGTCAAAAGTACTTCTTTCATATTGTCATTAAGAAGCTGCATCCATTCATCTACACGATGACTTTTACCTTGTTTCACTTTAAATCTCGTTAATTCCACATTCATTTTCATTCCCCCGTTCTCTTACGTACAAATAAACTATATTCTACTGGATTATGAAAACTTAATTTACTAGCTAATTTTTGCGAAGGTATATTATCTGCATTACAATCCCAGCACGGTATAATATCATTTTGCATGCAATGTTCAATAAACCTTGTTGCAGCAGCTTGAGCTAATCCTTTCCCTTGATATGCTTCATGTGTTGCAATATCAATTTCAGCAAAACCATTCCCGCTAAATATTGAGACGCATTCGGCTACAATCACCCCATCTTGTTCTATACAAAAACCAAAGCCGTTATTTAAAAACACTTCTTTTGATCCCCAATATTCTTTGTAATAATCCTCTGTAAATTCATTACTTCGTTCTATATCACTTTTATCAATACGTTCAATTTCATATGTATTTTTGTTTAATTCTATTTTTCCATATTCAAAAACTTCTCTTTGAAATTGAAATGTCATTCGTGGGATTTTCCGAAATGCATTACTAAAGCACTCTTCAATCATCATTTCCCACTCTTCACTCGAAGTGAACAGTGTAAATCGTTTCTCTGTTTTTTCAATGGCTGTTTTTATATACGAAAATAGATCTTCGTTATGACTTTGGTCTTGAGTGTCACCAAACAAATAATAAATACCATTAGTGGTGACAATTAGTCCTGCTGTTAACTTCTCATTTATAAAAATCTCACCATCTATGGTCTGATCACAAACTGCATACGCAAAAGTTGTTGTTCGTTGATTCCCTTCTAAAAGTGAACTTACTTTATCGTATTCTTCAATCTGTAACCTTCTCATACGACCTCCACAATTACTGTATCTGCCTCTATATTTTCAAAACAAAGATTTACCGTTCTCTTCAACGCTCTCGTTCTATGAATTGTACATGCTGGAATTAAAATTGAATCATTTGGCTTTAAAACTGCTGTCTCTCTATCTTGAAAATCGATAAGTAATTCCCCCTCTAACACAATGAATAATTCATCCGAATTAGAATGGTAGTGCCAATCATATTCACCAGTAAATACGGCGATTCGTAAGCAATGATTATTTATATTTGAAACGACGAAGTTTTTATGTTGATCTTTAATATCTTTTGTTAATTCTAATAGATTTACTGTTTCCATAGTTCTCCACACCCAATCCCCTCTATCGACTTTTATTTTTCGTTTAATTCCAAATTATCACAAAAAACAACATCATAACAAGCTATATTTCACGTAAAGTTTTGTTTACTTTTTGTAAAGTTTTATTTACTTATTACCTAAAAATGGATATAATAAATGTAACAAATTTACAAAAAGGAGACTTTGTATATTTGATTAAAAATAAAGTGAAACAATTCCGCGTCGTTAGAGACATCACCCAAGAACAATTAGCTTCCTCTGTTGAAATCACTAGACAATCCCTCATCGCTATCGAGAAGAATAAATACAACCCAAGTTTAGAATTAGCATTGAAATTATGTGAGTTTTTCAACTGTAAAGTAGAAGATTTATTTCAATTAGATAAAACTGGGGAGGAAAAAGAATGAAAAATACTTTTAATCAAGAGTTCATTTCGCATCTTACCATTTTATTGTTAGGTTCAACTTTTCTTTATTTCAATAGTAATGATGAAGAAAAAGCTAGCTCTATCCTTCTATTCGCTGGCGTATACATACTCTTAGCCTTGATACTATTAGTAGTGAAACGAATATTCTTTAAGAAAAAAAAGAACGATGCAGAGAAATATCCATTACCTGAGATGGATGAAAGAATCGAGAAGATGAGTTTAAAACTTATGGCACAAATTTTCGGTCTCTCTCATTTAATCGGCTCTGCGATACTATTTATTTTATATCTCACTGACAAAAACTCGATGATACGAGTTGAATATGCCTTGTATTACTTGTTCGGCATTCTTTTCTTTACAATGATGTTCGGATTGAGAATTGTAAAGAAATTAGATAATTAGTTTAAACAAAAAGACCCTTCCTACAAAGGAAAGGTCTTTATTTTATTCCTATTATGATAAAGCAGGAGCTTTTTCAAGAAGCTCTTTTGCATCAGCGTATTGTAAGCCGTGAGCTTCTGCAACTGCTTCGAATGTTACATATCCATCTAATGTGTTAATACCTTTTAATAATGCAACATTGCCTAGGCAAGCATCTTTGTAGCCTTTGTTAGCAATTTGTACTGCATATGGTACTGTTACGTTTGTTAATGCAAGAGTTGATGTACGTGGAACCGCACCTGGCATATTTGCAACTGCATAGTGAACAACGCCATGTTTTTCATAAGTTGGGTTGTCGTGAGTTGTAATACGGTCAGTTGTTTCAAAAATACCACCTTGGTCAATCGCGATATCTACAACGACAGAACCTGGTTCCATTGATTGAATCATTTCTTCTGTTACAAGTTTTGGCGCTTTTGCACCTGGGATTAATACTGCACCGATTACAAGATCAGATTCTTTTACAGCTTCTGCAATGTTATACGGGTTAGACATTAACGTTTTTACTTGGTTTCCGAAAATGTCATCTAACTGACGAAGACGTTCTGCACTTAAGTCGATGATTGTTACATCTGCACCTAAACCTACTGCAATCTTCGCTGCGTTTGTACCAGCTTGACCACCGCCGATAATTGTTACTTTGCCGCGTTTCACCCCTGGAACGCCTGCAAGCAAGATACCTTTACCGCCTTTGTTTTTCTCAAGGAATTGTGCACCAATTTGTGCAGACATACGACCAGCTACTTCACTCATTGGTGCAAGTAATGGTAATGAACGATTGTCTAATTGTACTGTTTCGTATGCGATTGATACCACTTTGTTATCAATTAATGCTTTCGTTAATTCTGGTTCTGGAGCTAAGTGTAAGTATGTGAATAAAATTAAACCTTCACGGAAATAGCCGTATTCACTTGCAACTGGCTCTTTTACCTTCATAACCATATCTTGATTCCATGCTTCTTCAGCAGTTTCAACAAGTTTCGCACCAGCTTGTACGTATTCTTCATCTGTAAAGCCTGATCCTATACCTGCTCCTTTTTGAACAAAAACTTCATGACCATTTTGTACTAAATGTACAGCTCCCGCTGGCGTCATTGCCACACGGTTTTCATTGTTTTTAATTTCTGTTGGAATACCGATACGCATTATTAGTTCCCCCTTGAGTTATGAAATGACCCCTGAATCATTTTTTAAAGCGCTTTCTACGCTCTTATATTCTAACATAATATCTCAATATTTGACAAAAAATAATACAAGTTTTCCGATAGATTTAATCTCACATGAAAGGACAGTATTATCCGTACCTCTCAGTATGAAGGATAAACTGTCCAATTATTCGAAACTTCACTTTATTTAATTCTATCGATGTCTATGAATAACATCAACAGCACCTGTTACTTCAATAATCGTGCCAGTAATCATATCAGAATCGTCCTCACATAAAAACGAAATGGTTCTTGCGATATCTTCACCTGTTCCAGATCTACCAATTGGTGTGTTACTACCTTTCAGATTTCGTGCTTCTTCAATCGTTGCCTCTTTCATTTCACCAATTATATCACCAGGACATACCATATTCGCAGTAATACCGTATTCAGCTTCTTCATATGCGACTGTTTTCGTTAATGAAACAAGCCCTACTTTTGCTGCGGCGAAAGCTGAGCGATAAATCCATCCCGGTGCACTATCTGCCCCTTGAAATCCGTAATTGATAATACGGCCAAAGTTCTGTTTTCTCATGACCGGAACGACAAGTTTTAATAAATGAAATACCGCTGTTAAATTGCCCTGGATCATTTCATTCCATTCGTCTTCTTCGTAATCGACTAATTTTTTCCTTTCAAATACGTAAGGACCAGCATTATTAATTAAGAAGTCAATTTTGCCAAAACGGCTCATCGCTTCCTCTACTATTTTATGTAAATCTTCCTTTTTCGTGACATCAGCTTGCACGAACTGTAGACGTTCTTCCATATTTTTATATGTTTCTTTCATTGTTTCCATAGCACTTGTATCGCTATGATACGTTACTGTTACTGAATACCCTTTAGCCAATAACTTTTCTGTTACTTGCTTTCCTAAACCTTTCGTACCGGCTGTAATGAGCGCATGTCTCACAAAACTGCCTCCTTTTAAATTGCTATACTCCATATGTAACAAGTTCTCGCTCCAATTACAACTAAAATGAATTAAAACAAAGTTTTCAAAATTCTGTAACGTTTCCGACAAGCACATTACCAAAATTTGTTTTATAATAAAGTTGTAAACGGTAATAAAAATGATTGGGAGGAATTTACTATGAATAATACATATACAAATATTTTAATTGCGGTGGACGGTTCTAAAGAAGCAGAAAAAGCCTTTAAAAAAGCAATTCAAGTTGCAAAACGAAACAACGCAACATTAACAATTGCTCATATCGTTGATGTAAAAGCATACTCAGCAGTAGAGGCTTATAGCCGTGCAATTGCTGAACGTGCAAATCTATTTGCAGAAGACTTATTAGAAGACTACAAAAAAACTGCGCTTGAAGCTGGTCTTGAAAAAGTGGAAACTGTATTAGAATTTGGTAATCCTAAATCTAAAATTTCAAAAGAAATCGCTCCAAATCATAAAGTGGATTTAATTATGTGTGGTGCAACTGGTTTAAATGCTGTAGAACGTTTCCTAATTGGTAGCGTCTCTGAACATATTATTCGCTATGCGAAATGCGATGTCCTTGTTGTTCGTGGTGACGAGGAGCAAGGTGATCTTTAATTTATAAATAAAACACCAAGTCCACATGGGCTTGGTGTTTTTCATTTCACAAACTTCACTATAAATACAAAACAAGCCACAACAACAACGGTAACTGCCAACACATAGGGCGGAAGGAACTTCAAAGACCATAGCGCCATCATTATCGTCGCAACCGTTAAGTACGTTTGCTTTGCATCTTCTGTCATTTTTTTACGAAGGAAGAAAACATACAAATAACCGATTGGCGGCGTAATGAAGCAAAGAACATATATAATTTTTGATTTTAAATACCACTTTTGTTCTCCAAGTTTCTTTATGTCTTCTTCTATTCTCTTATGCTCTTGTTCTCTCGCTTCTTCTACAAGCGGATCTTCCTCTTCTCCTCGCTTTTCTTTCATATACGGAAGAAAGTGCATGAAAAAATAGTATGCAAATACGAACGCTCCAAATCCAATATTTAATCTTTCTAATGGAATATGCTCACTTAAAAAAGCAGCAGCAATCACTAAAGATAAACAATACGTCGTTACCCAAAATGAACGTTTTCTCTTTTTTCGTTCCATTTCTTTTTTATCTTGTACATGTTTTCTTTTCGAAAGCCATATCGAAATACAACAATCTACTACAAACAGAATAAAGATAAATATCGCAACGTGTACTGTTTCTACATCCTCAAATGAAAATACGCTTGGGAATGCAAAGTGTAATACAATTAGCGTGTACAAAATTAACCCTACAAAATAAATACGCCTCATTTTCCATTCCTTTCTTATTTCCTAACTTTAGGTTAACATACATTTTTTTGGAAATAGATGGACAAAATATATATGTTTAAAAAAGGAGGATGCTACATGGGTGATTCCGAACGCATTATTTTAGATGTGAATGGGAAAGAAATTGAAATGCTAGATACGATTCGTACTCATTTTAAAGAGAAGCATGGCGTGGAACTAAGTAATGGTGCATTACTTAGAGATTTGATGGATATTGAGTATATTCGAATTACGGAAGATCGGCATAAGTATGATTAATCGATACATTTTAAGCCTAGAACAAATTGCTCTAGGCTTACTTACATCCACACGAAAAATGTTATAATTAGGAAAAAGTGTGGAGGATACAAAAATATGAAATCTGAAAATATCACAAAACATTTTCATACATTACATGCACAAAGGAACAAGTTCCTTCCTCATCTCCATTCACTATCACAAGAACAACTATGGTATAGAAAAGAGGACAAAAAATGGTCTATTGGTGAACACTTTTATCACTTATATTTAATTGCAAGGATGCTCAAGGTAGCGATTAAATTCTCTCTCACTCTTATCCCTTATGCAAAACTAAGAAAAAATGCCCCATTTGCAACTGACATACACGACATTTATGCCGAATATAAAGAAAAGCATGATAAAGGAATGAAAGCACCTTGGATTTTAATCCCCCCCAAAAAAGTCTATCACTCTATGAATGTAACTGAATTAGAAGAATTCCTTGCACGTGAAACAGATGAAATAAAAAAGCTCGTTCAAAATATAGAAGAAAATATTGCAGGACATATCGTATTTTTCGATCCAATTGCTCACTATCCTAATTTAATTCAATCTATTCAACTATTGGCGATACATGAGAAACATCATTTTATGATTATGAAAAATAATTATGAAACGATAGATACTCCGCTAAAGGTCTAAATACAAAAAGGTAAGGTGCTTTCTAAAAAAGCACCTTACCTTCTATGCTATGCATCATTTAATTCCAACAAACTCCACAGTTAATCCTTTCGCCTTCTCCAAAGCTTTCTCAATTTGCTCAAATCCTGTCCCACCAGCACTGTTACGGCGCTTTACAGCTGCATATGGTGAAAGAACTTCATATAAATCTTCCTCAAATAACGAGCTCATTTCTTTATACGTTGCAAGTGGTACATCTACTAAGTAAATTCCTTTTTGTGTGCAGTGTAGCACTAGCTTCCCAACAATTTCATGCGCTTGACGGAATGGTAGTCCTTTGCTTGCTAAGTAGTCAGCAATTTCTGTTGCGTTTGAGAAATCTTGCGTTACAGCTTGCCCCATCTTTTCTTTGTTGACAGTCATCGTTTCTAGCATGCCTGCCATAATATGAAGGCATCCTTCTACTGTTTTTACTGTATCAAACATTCCTTCTTTATCTTCTTGTAAGTCTTTATTGTAAGCGAGCGGTAATCCTTTCATTACTGTAAGTAAACTAAATAAATTACCGTATACTCTGCCTGTTTTACCGCGGATTAATTCCGCCATATCCGGATTTTTCTTTTGCGGCATAATGCTGCTTCCCGTTGCGTATTGATCACTCATTTCAATAAATTGAAACTCTTGGCTACTCCATAAAATAAGTTCTTCGCAAAAGCGTGATAAGTGCATCATAAGCATAGATGAGTTACTTAAAAACTCCAATATGAAATCACGATCGCTTACCGCATCTAAACTATTTTCATATATTCCATTAAATCCAAGAAGCTCCGCACTATATTCTCGGTCAATCGGGAATGTTGTACCAGCTAGTGCTCCTGCTCCTAATGGTGAAATGTTAATACGCTTTAACGAATCTTCATAACGATTCACATCGCGCTCTAACATCCAAAAGTAAGCAAGAATATGATGCGCAAATGAAATCGGCTGCGCACGCTGCAGGTGCGTATAGCCGGGCATAATTGTTTCAATGTTATTTTCCGCTTGATGGACAAGAACGGTTTGCAACTGTTTTGTAGCTTTTATAATATGTTCTACTTTTTCCTTTAAATATAAATGCATATCTGTCGCTACTTGATCGTTACGACTTCGGCCTGTATGAAGTTTTCCTCCTACTTCACCGATTTTTTCAATTAACATCTTTTCGATATTTAAATGAATGTCTTCAGCTTCAACCGAAAAATAGAGCTTATTTTCTTTTGCTTCTTCTAATAAATATTGAAGCCCTATCTTTATTTTCTCTGCCTCTTCTTTCGTAACGATGCCTTGCTTTGCCAGCATCGTTACGTGCGCAATACTCCCTTTTATATCTTGATTAACTAATTGTTGATCAAAGGAAATGGATGCTCCAAACTCTTCAACCCACGCTTCCGCTTCTTCTGTAAAACGTCCGCCCCAAAGTTTGCTCACGCTTCCACCTTCTTTTGATTCACTTGGCTGTATACTTTCGTAGGTAAACCAAATAATGAAATGAATCCAACTGCTGCATCATGATTAAATTCATCCTGGGCAGTATATGTTGCTAGCTTCTCATCGTATAGAGAGTATTCAGATTTACGTCCTTCTACAATCGCATGCCCTTTAAATAATTTCACACGCACCGTACCTGTTACATGCTTTTGCGTTTCCTGTAAAAACGCATGGAGCGCTTGTTTTAAAGGTGAGAACCATAAGCCATTATAAATAAGTTCTGTTATTTTCTGTTCAATCACTGGTTTAAAATGCGCTACTTCTTTTACGTGTGTTAAATCTTCTAACTCTTTATGGGCAGTTATTAACGTCATTGCTGCTGGGCATTCGTATACTTCACGAGATTTAATACCGACAAGACGATTTTCTACGTGATCGATACGTCCAACGCCATGTTTTCCAGCAAGTGCATTTAACGTTTTAATTAATTCTGAAAGTGGATATGCAGTGCCATTTAAAGTCGTTGGTACGCCTGCTTCAAATCCAATTTCTACAAATTCTGGTTTATTCGGTGTATCTTCTAATGCCAATGTCATCTCGTATGCATCTTCTGGCGGCGCTGCCCATGGATCTTCTAAAATTCCACATTCGTTGCTGCGTCCCCATAAGTTTTGATCAATTGAAAATGGGCTATCTAAATTAATTGGAATCGGTACATTGTTTTCTTTTGCATATGCAATTTCTTCTTCACGTGACCATTTCCATTCACGTACAGGCGCAATCACTTCTAAGTAAGGATTTAATGCTTGAATAGAGACCTCAAAACGAACTTGATCATTCCCTTTCCCTGTACATCCATGTGCAACTGCAGTTGCGCCTTCTTGTTCTGCGATTTCTACTAATTTTTTCGCAATAAGCGGACGAGATAGTGCAGAGACAAGAGGATATTTCCCTTCATATAATGTGTGTGCTTGCATCGCCATCAATGCATATTCATTCGCGAATTCTTCTTGAACATCAATCATATATGATTTAATTGCACCCACTGAAAGTGCTTTTTCTTTTACAAACGCTAAGTCTTTACCTTCCCCTAGATCTAAGCAAAGTGCGATAATATCATAGTTTTTCTCTTGTAACCATTTAATTGCAACGGAAGTATCAAGACCTCCGGAATATGCTAACACAACTTTTTTCTTCTCCATTTTGCATCCCCCTAAAGAATAAATATTCATTTTCTTTTATAATAATTCATACTTTAACACCTTTTAAAAAATGTATCAAGGGTCATTTTCAAATTTTTTCAAACAATTTCGTCGAACTTCTTTCTTTTTTTATGTAAAATAGAGGCAGGAAAATGGAGGGGTGTCTATGAAAAAGTATTTTATATACAATGAACATCTAGGAATTGAAGTGCCGAACATACAAGAAGCATGGGAAGACATCTCTGAAAAAACGCAGCATGGTATTTTATTAAAGTGGGAGCAAGTTCGCGGAAAAATACCTGATCGTATAAAAGAGCTTGAACATCACATTAATCAAAAACAACATCGTTTAAATAACGAAGAGAATTTTGAAATTTCCTGTAGGCTTAATTCTGAAATAGCTGATCTTGCTTCAATTATTAATGACCTTTGGCTTTGGTATCGTCTTACTCAAAATGTGTCTGAGGGAAAAGCACACCAATGAAAAAAGCATGCCCCTCATTCGCTTTGGGTCATGCTTTTTTGTCGTAACAAGCTTTGCAATATATTTCTTGGGCTGTTTTTGCTAAACATACATCAAAAGGACCTACTAATAAATTCCTTTCTTTCGGTAACTTCACAAAGGCAACAAGCTCTTCTTCATATTGAATCTTTTTCTCGCAAACAGCACATACTAATTCTTTTCGTTTGAACATATCTTTGAACACTTTCCATCCTCCCTTTTCATCTATTTATATTAATATATTCTCACAACAAGGAATTCTTGTAAAAAATGACACATTACTAATCACCTTGTTCATATACTAATGAAAATATGTATGAATGAAAAGAGGCCCAAATGTATGCGTGCTTTCATTATTATCACTTTAACTTTTTTAAGTGTGATTAGCTGGGATACATTTTTTAAAGATAAAAATGATGAGAACAATACAATTGAATAAAAACTCTTCTTTTCTTACTTATTGGACAAACTTCTAAAAACTGTCCAGTTCTACGAAATAACTTAGGCTTTTCTACAAAAATATTTAAACATAACAATTTTTGTAGATTCCCTTCAGTTATTGTCGGTTTCCATCCGCATACATTTTTTGAAAGTATGATATAATAATATAAATCTTGAAGGAAGGGATTTTGATATCATGATCGCTCGAAGGAGCATGTGGCATCGTATTGACGAATCATACACGTAGCGTATTTTTCAGCTCAGATACTTTAGTCTAGCGAAAAAAATACGAGAGTGGGGAAATTATGATTGCCCGAAGGATAATTTGGCAAAAAAAAGACTCTTCTTACACATAGCGTTTTGTTTAGGACTTAATTGTTACTAGCTAAACAAAACAAAGAAGAGCAGGATTGCTAAATGACGAATCCTACTCCACGTTTTGTTTAGTCGTTTTAAGACTTAAACTAAAACGAAGGTAGGGAGAATTGATGGACGAGAGGATTATTCGTTATTTCTTCAGCGACATATAGCGTAGTTAGTTTTACGTAAACTAACTGAAAGCTACATGTGAGCTCGTAGTTAGTTTACAACACCAAAAGGACTACTAACTACGGAAAGAAGGAATAACGATGAGGAACATCCAAAGTCGACAAATTATTAAAGAAATTTTTATGGTTTTAATCGGTTCATTTATTTTAGCAGCAGCGCTATATCACATTCACTTCCAAAACCACTTAACAGAAGGTGGCTTTGTAGGAATTGCACTATTTATCCAAAATTTTTATGATATTTCACCATCTATTTCAACTGTATTAATGGATATCCCTATTATTTTACTATGTGCTTCATTTTTAGGTAGAAAAATGGTTGGCTATTCATTCTTAGGTTCACTTTCATTCGGAGCATTTTATTCCCTTATGGAAAATTATTCTCCTTTTACGGTAGATTTATCAAATAATTTATTTGTAGCTGCAGTAGTTGGCGGTGCGTTAGCTGGTATTGGACTCGGTTTTATATTGCGATTTGGCGGTGCAACCGGTGGAGACGATATTTTAACAATTGTATTAAGTAAACGAACTCGTTTTACAATTGGGCAAATTTTCTTCGTCTTTGACGCGATTGTTCTTGCGCTTTCATTATATTATTTAAATTGGACAGAAATTGCTTTCACTATTCTTTCGATTGCCGTCCAGGCAAAAACATTGGATTTAATTTACTATCCAAAAACAGAAAAGAAAGCAGCAAAGCAACCAGTATCTATTCCAATGTCCAAAAAGCATGCGACAAACTAAAAAGCGAAAGGCTTCGGCCTCTCGCTTTTTTTTATGATCTTTTTTCTTTTTCCATTATGTGGCGTACTTGATAGAATCGATTTGCAAATTCAGTAACATTCCTTGTTAAACGATAATTCACTGTAGATCCGATTGCCATTCCGATTACCGGAATGCCTTGGAATAATTTACGACGAAGAGCATATATCGAAAACGTCTTCAAAATTTGTTTTAACACAACCTCAGTAGAAGCTGGCTTTAACACTTCTTCGTCTCCTTCATAAAAGAATGAATCTTCTTGCTCGAGTTCTCTCAGCAAATTGTACCATGCATATTGCTGAAGTCTCGCCGGCAATAATGCTGCATGGAATACTTTTAACGCAAGCATCATTTCATACGGCTTGTTCACATCATGCCCAAATGATGTAGCAATAAGTTGTACGGCCTTCACATTTAACGCAATCATAACCGGAAAATCAGCCGTTAATAATAATAAACCACCAGCACCTGTTGCTCCGCCTTGTACGAATGAATATAGGCGATGACGTGCTGTTTGCTGCTCTGCTATGTATGTTAATTGATCAATAGATAACGCCTTCAAATCTTCAAGTTGCTCAATCGATTCATCAAATAATCTCGACGTTCCTAAAATACGATTACGTGCATCTAGCTGTGATTGTGAACTTTGAATAAGCGCATGTAAATGAAAGAGCCATCCATCTGCTTTCGTAAAAAAGTCTTTTCGTTTTTTCTCAGGTAGTTTTGCAATCGTAGTATGCAACCACTTATCAAACACCTTTTGAAAATCGGTCGCTTCCTGCTCTACTAATTGCCCTTCCCACTCTTTTATATTGTCTAAAATGGCTTGTTCTCGCTTCGATCGCATCGCAACAACCACCTCGTTCGATTTTTTTCCATTGTAACATATTTCCGCTTGTTCTTTGCAAATATGCTTGTCTATTCTTTATTCACATACCATTTTTTAATGACATAAAATATTAGCAAAAAGGATGAGATGACTCTCATGAATCTATCCAATATAAAGCAAAATTATAATGCAGTATTCAGCTTAGGACAAAACTGTTGGCCTGCTTGGGCATTATTTCAATTCAAATTATCACCATTTTTTGGTGTTATTGATTTTATGCTAAGTCCTTCATTAGAGAAAGTAAATTTATTATTACAAAATCGCTTTCACCGCTTTTTAGAATTAGAAAATTTGTCTTTCATCTCATTTTGGGATGATGATGCTAAGTTACGACTAAGAGACAACCTTTATGAAATCGACTCCTGTCATGACTTTAAAACAGATGTAAATACACCCACTTCTTGGCCTTCCTATACAGATATTAAATTGAATTATGAGCATCGGATTAATCGTTTTCTAACTACAATTGAAATAGAAGAATCAATATTATTTATTCGAACTGGAGGAACATATGAAGAAGCACTTTCTCTTGAACAAATTTTATCTCAAATGGTCAAACATAAATTCTCCGTCCTTTTACTACTTCCTGCCGATGTACCAACTATTGCCCAAGAAGATTGGGGATTACAAAATATTTGTGTTATAAAATGCCCTATTATGGATATATACCAGTACAATGAGGCATTTTGGAAAGAACTATTAGACGGTATTACCATTAGCTCAACATCTTGAATAAAGTGAAACTTTAATCAACCCTCACCAACCAGGCGTTTACGGGCAGCAGGGCTTCCACCTAACTTCTTTGCTCCAGCCGAATTTTGAGGCGGGAGTTTTACTGCCCACAAATAGCAGGATAAAAAGGTGATTTCCTCCATATTTCAAATTATAATTATCCATATACAAATGAATAAGGAGCGATCACATTCATGTACCCACGTGCAAAATCCTTTGGTATTGTTATACATCACGATCGACTTCTCCTACAAGAATATAATATAGCCAATGAAACATATTACCGACCTCTTGGCGGATCAATTGAACTTGGTGAAAAATCAGCACATACTGTTATTCGTGAATTTAAAGAAGAGCTTCATACAGAAGTAGAAATCACCAATTATTTAGGATGCTTAGAAAACATCTTTCATCTAGATGAGGAAATTGGTCATGAAATCATTCAACTATATTCTTTATGCTTATTAGACACGTCACTATATGAAACGGAAATACTCAATATACAAGATGAACAAACAATGTCATATGCAAAATGGGTTCCCATTACTGCATTCATTCAGAAGGAAAAAGTACTATATCCGGATGGAATTTTGAAATATATCCAAAAGAAAAAAGACGAGATCCTATAGGATCTCGTCTTTCTTTTCAAATAGTATATTAACCAATATTTCCAAGACGTAGTACGTCACGAGCGATCATAACTTCTTCGTCAGTTGGAATTACGATAATTTTTACTGGAGAGTGTGGGAAGCTGATGAATGCTTCTTCACCGAATACATTATTACGTTTTACGTCGAAGTATACGCCCATGTACTCAAGGCCTTCTAATACGCGCTCACGAATAATCGCACTGTTTTCACCTACACCAGCTGTGAAGATGATTGCGTCTACACCTTTCATACGAGCAGTGTAAGAACCGATGTATTTGTGGATACGGCTTACGAATACATCAAGTGCTACTTTCGCACGGTGGTCGCCTTCTTCTTCTTTCGCAATGATGTCACGTAGGTCACTAGAGTAACCAGTAAGACCTAACATACCACTCTTCTTGTTTAATACGCTAACTACTTCTTCTACTGTTTGGCCTGTTTTTTCCATGATGTATGGAATTAACGCAGGGTCAATGTTACCAGAACGTGTACCCATTGTTACACCAGCAAGTGGAGTGAAGCCCATAGAAGTATCGATTGATTTTCCGCCTTCTACTGCTGCGATACTTGCACCGTTACCTAAGTGACAAGAAAGTAGGCTTAAGTTTTCAATTGGACGACCTAATAATTCAGCCGCACGCTCAGTTACGTATTTATGAGAAGTTCCGTGGAAACCGTATTTACGGATACCGAATTTTTCATAGTACTCATATGGTAAGCTGTATAGGAATGCAGATTCCGGCATTGTTTGGTGGAATGCTGTATCGAATACTGCTACTGCTGGTACGTTTGGTAATACTTCTTGGAATGCTTTAATACCAACAAGGTTTGCTGGGTTGTGAAGTGGTGCTAAATCGCTTAATTCTTCGATATCAGCTAATACTTCATCAGTAATTAAAACAGAATCAGCAAATTTTTCGCCGCCGTGTACAACACGGTGACCGATACCGCCAATCTCATCAAGAGATTTTACGATTCCGTTTTCAGTTAACTTCTTAAGAAGCATATTAACTGCTACTGCGTGATCTGGGATGTTTGTAATTTCTTTTTGTTTTTCGCCATCTACAGTAATAGTGAAGATACTATCTTCTAAACCGATACGTTCTACTAAACCTTTTGTTAATACTGTTTCACTTGGCATTTCAAATAATTGGAATTTTAAGGAAGAGCTTCCTGCGTTAATCGCGATGATTTTTGACATCTAGTCTTTCGCCCCTTTTTCTCTTGGTAGTTGTGTGGATCATTCCACAAACCGCTCGATTTTATCTAATTAAATTCACTCAATATGAAAACGTTTCATCATCAGTAAATTTTATACTCACGATTTTAATTTAAACATCGTCCGACATATATTTCAAGTGAAAAAATTGTAACACCAAGAAAAAAAATATATTACAGATTTCAAAAAAATTCAGTTAAATCTTGTATATATTAAAAAATATGACAAATCCTATACATCTGTACTACATTAATCACTACCCCTGTTACATATAACTTACCTTATTTATGTGTTGCAAACCAAGTGTTCAATTGATCCATAATGTTCTCCATAGCCTTCATGTTAGAGAATTTAGGTAATTCCACTAGTAGCGCCTGTTTCGGCATTGTTACACCTTGGCCTTTCTTTTGGAGAACAAATATACTTTTTGCATTTTTCTCGTTTTTAAACATGGAAACAGGTAGTTGTAACAATCCTTGAATAAAGCATGTTTCTTTAATAAATGCATGTAGTTTTGGCGCTTGATCACTTTCAAAAATAAAGTTTGGTACTAAGAAGAATAAGTACCCGCCTTCTTTCGTATGTTTCACACTTTGTTCAATAAATAAGTGATGCGCATATGACATTCCTTCATCTGCTTTTAGCGTATATTCACTTGCACCGATTTCGTTTGGATAGTAACCAATTGGTAAATCTGAAACGACTGCATCAACTGGATCAATATAAAGTGGTGCTAGTCCATCTTGATGGAAGAATTCGATTGCATGCTTTTGTAAATTCGCATTTACTAAAGCAAGTTTGATTAGCACTTCATCCACTTCTACTCCAAATCCACTCATTGCTAGTTCTTCTTTGGCGTTATTAAACACTGTAGTCATTAAGTTACCTGTTCCAATTGCAGGGTCTAAAACAGTAATTTCTTTTTGACCTTGCATAAATTTATGGAATAAGTAGCTCATGAACATTCCAACTGCATCAGGCGTCATTTCATGATTCGCTTGCACGCCTTCTTTCATTCCTTTTAAAATGGCTAGCTGAAATGCTTTACGAATTTCTTCCCCTTTATATGTTTCTTCATTAAACGTACTATATTCACGATTCAACCTTTCAATTGTTGATTCGGATAATTCCTCTTGTAAAATCGCTCCCTCAAACAAGTTATCACCTGTTTCTACAAGCGCCTCTAAATATGTTACATCTAATTCTTTACGTAAAACTACCGTAGAAGAATCAAAAATAGAAAATAATGTTTCTACTGCCTGACTCACGTACATTCCTCCTTCTCTCTTTTACACATAACTTATATCATACCACAAAGTGATTTTTTCCAAAAAGAAAAAGCGACCTCTTGTAAAGAGCTCCCCTTCAAGTTGTTTTATGATGTAACGTCTTTTCTCATATATTAGTACCATTGTGCAGCAATATATGAGAAAAAACGACCTCTTTATAAGAGGTCATTTCCTTCACATTACTTCGCAGATTTAGCTGCTTCTAATGCTGCTTCATAGTTTGGATGGCTTGTACCTTCGCCTACGTATTCTGCGTAAACTACTTTGTCATTGCTATCTACTACGAATACTGCACGAGCAAGTAAACGAAGTTCTTTCATTACTAGGCCGTAAGCTTCACCGAATGAAAGGTCACGGTGATCAGAAAGTGTCGCAACGTTTTCTAAACCGTTAGCTGCACACCAGCGTTTTTGAGCGAATGGTAAATCAGCGCTAATTGTTAATACTTTCGCGTTTTCAATACCTGCTGCATCTTGGTTAAAACGACGAGTTTGTGCATCACATACACCTGTGTCGATTGAAGGTATAACACTAATTAATTTCACTTCACCTTTGTATGTTTCTAAACTTACTGGAGATAAGTCATTTGCTAACACTTGGAAGTTAGGCGCTTGATCGCCAACTTTAACTTCTGTTCCAACTAAAGTCATTGGGTTACCTTTAAAAGTTACATTTGCCACTTAAAAATCCTCCCTTATTTAAACAAAATATGTACAATGTAAATGATAGTTTGTCCCTATCGATAATGCAAATAAAATCGCTTTATTTACAAAAAAATAAAGAAGCTAATCCATTGATTAGCTTCTTTACTCGTTAAATTTGAAATTCCGGATCATCTTCTTTTCGTTTATCCATCATTTCTTTCACTTTATCAACAGCTTGTGGTGCTAATTCAATTATTTTGTCAATGACATGTGTTTGTTTATCTAAATGTAAAACTTTCACACCTTCTCCATTTATAACGAGAAAGGCAACAGGATTAATGGAAACTCCACCACCGCTACCTCCTCCAAATGGATGACGGCCTGAATGCTCTACCTTGCCAAATTCACTTCCACCAGCAGCAAAGCCAAAACTTACTTTCGAAACGGTAAGAATTACACTTCCGTCTGCTGCTTTAATCGGGTCACCAACAATTGTATTTACATCAGTCATTTGTTTTAAATGCTGCATTGCGGTTGTCATTAAACCTTGAATTGGATGGTCCATTCTATATCCCCCCTATGCTTGAACAGATTTATCTGTCATACCAGACTTTTGTTTTCTCATAAACATGAGTAGTTTTACCGCTGTTTTCACAGTACGAAATATACGAAAGGAAGCTGTTAATTCACATCTTGATGCAAATCCTTTCCCTTGAAAAACAGGGGTAATTTCAAATTCTGGTATGTCGACAATATGCATATATTGTCCTACAACTCCAGCAGCCATTCCTTTTGTCCCCCATGCATACCCAGTGACAATTCCAGTACTAGCCGCATCGCCTGCTCCAATTTGTGAATGCCACTTCCAACTATTGATTTTCACTCGTTTGAGAAAATCTTTAACAATAGTATGAACTTCTTGAAGCTTTTTTATCAGTTCTCCAATGCTATCAAGTTGTGCCATAATTTTATTATCTATTCCGCCATCTTTCTCAGCTTTTTCGATTTTCTGCCCCGTTTTTTTCTGTTGTTTTTCAATTCTTTCCAATACATCAAACGTATATCGAATCATCCATATTTTTACTTGAAATAAACATTGCTTTTCCATTTCTGAATATAAAAACGTCACCTTAAGCGATATTTTCGATAATAGTATTAGCAAAATAAAAAGTAGAAGAATTATCATTCCAATTACGAGCCATTTCATTCGTACCATCCTTTCACTCCATACCCATTATCGACAAGTTTATTCATCATTAAACAACCTTTTATAAAATTGAATATAAAAATTTTTCTAAAAATAAAAAGGAATTTTGACATTTTATATCGAAATATACTATTTGAGCATATCATTCAGAACACACTCTGATAGTATGCAGCACTAAGACTAGAAAATTTAACTGCAGTGGAGGGATACATAATGGCAAATCGTCGCAATTTATTTTTCTTTTATGGTGATGACAAAGTAACACTCGTTGAAAAAATGAAACCAATATATCGTATTTTAGAGGAGAAGGGATTTACCATATTAGATCATCCAAAAAATGCAAACGCTATCGTCAGCGTTGGAGATGATGGAACTTTCTTACAAGCCGTTCGTAAAACTGGTTTTAGAGAAGATTGCTTATACGCAGGTATTTCTACGAAAGATGAAATTTCTTTCTACTGCGATTTCCACATCGATCACGTTGATACAGCCCTTCAAGAAATTACAAAAAACGAAATTGAAGTGCGAAAGTATCCAACAATTAAAGTTGATGTAGATCACGGTACATCATTCCATTGTTTAAATGAGTTCTCATTACGCTCTAGCATCATTAAAACATTTGTCGTAGATGTACACGTCGACAATTTACATTTTGAAACATTTAGAGGTGATGGATTAGTTATCTCCACACCAACAGGAAGTACCGCTTACAATAAATCATTACATGGTGCAGTTGTCGATCCACTTATCCCATGTTTCCAAGTAAGCGAACTAGCATCTTTAAATAACAACACATACCGTACACTCGGATCACCGTTTCTTTTAAATCACGAGCGCACGTTAACTTTAACACTTAAACCAGATGGCAATGATTACCCTGTCATCGGAATGGATAACGAAGCACTTAGCATTAAGCAAGTGGAGAAAGCCGTTGTTCGTTTAAGCGATAAACAAATTAAAACTGTTAAATTAAAAAACAACTCTTTCTGGGAAAAAGTACAGAGAACATTTTTATAGTATTAAAATAACCGCAGAATTATGGGATTCCATAATTCTGCGGTTATTTATTTAGCACCTGCAACTTAACGCTGTTTCAAATATATCTATCACAACTCACAATATATCAACGATTTCATCCAAAATATCGATTTACCGACAAAAAGTGACTACATCATCAACCTATCTAAAAAGAGGAAGCATCACCAAAATGTATTTTCGGAACCGCTCCTTCAAACTTTTAGACGTCTTTTCTATAAACAATCTTCCCATCAATGACGGTCATTTCTGCCTGTACTTCTTTTATTTCTTCCGCCTCAATTTCAAAAACATCGCGGTCTAATATCGTAAAGTCTGCTTCATATCCTTTTGTAATTTGTCCTCGCTTTGCTTCTTTTCCAATTGCATACGCACTTCCTGTTGTAAATAAAGAAACAGCCTCATATACCGTTAATCTTTCTTCTGGCATATAGCATACACCATCAATAAAGCTTCTACGTGTAACCGCACTATATATACCTAAAAACGGATTCACTTGTTCAATTGGAGCATCAGATCCCCCGTTACAATGTAATCCTGCGTCCAGCAATGTCTTCCAAGCGTATGCGTAACGAAGACGATGCTTTCCTAGTTTTTCAATGACTAACGGAAAATCTGATGAAACAAAGACCGGTTGAATATCAATAATAGCTGGCAAGTGTTTCATTCTTTCAATCAACTCTTCACGAGCTAGCTGACAATGAATAATACGGTCACGTAACCCTTCTGCTGGTGGATATAATTCAAGCGCATCAATGACATATTCTAGTGATAAGTCACCGATTGTATGAATTGCAACTGGCATATGTAAATCACGTGCTTTCTTCACTAACCCTGCAAGCTCTTCACGTGAGAAAATCGCAACTCCATTCGTTTCCTGCGCATCTTCATACGGCTCACTCAATAAAGCTGTTCTTCCGCCAAAAGAACCGTCAGAAAAAATTTTCATCGCACCAAATTCAATATAGTGCTCATCTTCATATTCTTTTCGCTCATTCGCTACTTCATGATGAACGAGCAAATGTGCTTTAAATGGCATTTCTTTTATAACGTGTGAAAACGCATTGTAAGTTTTTTGAAAGCCGCCATAATAATTTAAATCTTCCGTATGTCCACCAACTAACCCGTATTGCCAGCAGTCTGAAATCGCTGTTTGCAACGCTCTTTGCAAATACGCTCCATCTATTTCAGGTTGGACATGTTTAATTAACTCTTGTCCTTGTTCATATAAAAGCCCTGTTAATTTATTTAATGAGTCCCGGCCAATTTTCCCGCCTTTCGGGTCTTGCACCGCTTCTGTTATTTTCGCTTGTTCCAATATGTATGAATTCACCCATGTCACGTGACGACAAACGCGCTTTAATAAAATCGGATGCTCTTTAGAGATTTCATCTAAATCACGTACATGAACTTGTTTTGTATCTGTAAAATTATTTTCATTCCATCCTTCTCCGATAATCCAAGAGCCTTTTGGCGCTTCTTCTACTCGCTTCTGAACAAGGGTAAGCACTTCGCTATAAGATTTGCAATTTGATAAATCTAGACGAAGTAACCTCTCCCCATGGCCAATAAGGTGCATATGGCTATCAACCAGCCCTGGAATCATCGTTTTCCCTTTTAGGTCATATAACTTCACTTCTGAATATCGGTTTTCTAACTCTTCTTTATTCCCCATATCAACAATGACGCCATTTTCAACGTAAATAGCTTCTACTTTTTCATTCTCTTCTCGCATAGTGTAAATGGTGCCGCCATACCAAATTTCTCCCATATACTCATCCCCTTTTTCCTTTAGTCTACGAAATTAGAGCGTATAAAAAAAGCACCATTTCGATTAAAAATGGTGCTTTTCCAAAAATTATTTTTGTTCAGTAGGATTCGTTGTAATTTGCCATTCAATGCTAAATTTATCTTTTACTTGTCCGTATGCTGGGCTCCAGAAAGTTTCTTGAAGTGGCATAATAACTTCTCCACCTTCTTGTAACTTATCGAATACTTCTTTTGCTTTTTCTGCATTACTAATTTGAATTGCGATTGTTACTTGAGATCCGATCGCATGCCCTTGACCTGGGAATGTATCAGAAATCATAAGTTCCGTATTACCAACTTTTAAAGTAGCATGTGCAACGCGCTCTTTCGCTTCAGCTGGAATCGGGTATTCTGGATTTTCAGGCATATCACCAAAAGTTTGCATTACTTCTACTTTTGCATCTAACGCCTCTTTATAAAACTGTACAGCTTCTTGCCCACTACCATCTAAAACTAAGTACGGATTAATACCTAAAATCATACGGACACCTCTTTTTTCAATTTATAAAAATCGAACTTATGTTCGCTTTTTATAATATCATACATGTAACATTTCATTCAACTATTTACTTCACTATTTTCAAAATTATTTTGAAGGTAGTTCCATCTCTTGTTTTCTAAGTTCAATACGGCGAATTTTTCCAGAAATCGTTTTTGGTAGTTCATCTACAAATTCAATTTTTCGAGGGTATTTATATGGTGCAGTCAGTTCTTTGACGTGTTGTTGGAGCACTGGAATTAATGTTTCTTCGTTCTTTTCTATATTCTCTCTTAATACGATAAATGCCTTCACGACACTTCCACGAATTTCATCTGGACTTGCAACAACCGCACATTCTCTTACGTAAGGATGTTTTACGAGTGCATCTTCTACTTCAAACGGCCCGATTGTATAACCAGAGCTAATAATGATATCATCTCCGCGTCCTTCAAACCAGAAATAGCCGTCTTCATCTTTTTTCGCCTTATCACCGGTAATATAATAATCACCACGGAATTGCATCGCTGTGCGCTCATCATCTTTATAATATTGCTTAAAGAGTGCTGGTGTTTCAATGTGAACTGCAATATCACCAACTTCTCCTACCTGTACCGGAATACCTTCTTCATTTACGATATCAACATGGTTTCCTGGCGTTGGTTTTCCCATTGATCCTGGTCTAATATCCATCCCTTTCATTATCCCAACGAGCAATGTGTTTTCCGTTTGCCCATAACCGTCTCTTACCGTAATATCAAAATGCCTTTGGAACGTTTCAATGACTTCTCTGTTTAACGGCTCACCAGCTGATACAGCGCTATGTAACGCTTCTAAATTATACTCATTTAAGTTTTCTACCTTTGCCATTAATCTATACTCAGTCGGCGTACAACAAAGCACATTCACCTTATTATCGCCTAATAAACTCAAATACGTTTTCGGTTCAAATTTACCATGGTATACAAATCCTGTTGCACCTGAACCGAGAGTCGCTACAAACGGGCTCCAAATCCACTTTTGCCAGCCAGGACTAGCTGTTGCCCATACAACATCATTCTCTTCAATTCCGAGCCAATTTGGGGCACTCGTACGTAAATGAGCGTATGCCCACGCATGCGTATGAACGACACCTTTCGGATTTCCTGTCGTCCCTGACGTGTAAGATAAAAAGACCATATCTTCTTTATCTGTCTTCGCCATTTCTAACATGTCACTTTCTGTTTCTAATGCTGTTTTTAAATTCGTCCAACCATCTACTGAACGCTCGCTCAAGACGAATTTTTGAAGAGATTCCACCGCTTCTACGCCGTCAAATTGTCCAATATACGGTTCGTAACTTACGATAGCCTTTACTTCTCCGTGCCCAATACGATACTCAATATCTTTTTTACGCAACATTTCTGAGCTTGGAATAACGACAAATCCTGCTTTAATCGCAGCAATATACGTCATGTAAGCTTCAATTAAGCGCGGCATCATAATAAGGAGCTTGTCCCCTTTTTGTAAGCCACTTTTTATAAAAGCGTTTCCAATTCTATTCGCACCTTGCATTAATTCAAAATATGTAATCTCTCGTCTATTCCCTTTATCATCTTGCCAAATTAAAGCAAGCTTCTCTTTATCATTCGTATATTTCTCTATTTCCGAAACTAAGTTATAAGACGGCGGCGCCAACAATTCCTCTCTCTTCATAAACATCCTCCTTTATTTCTATGCCTCTCTTATATAATAAAGAATTTTCAGTAAATTTTGAACCCTCTTCTTTTGACAATTTTTTTATATTTATGTCGAACCGTTGAATAATTTTATATCGATTTATCGATAAATAATGACAAAAAAAGAAAGAGCGGGAGAACCCGCTCTTTCTAAGCCATCGTATATGGGATTATTTTTGGTAACCGCCTAATTGTTGCTCAGCTAGTGAAACTAGACGTTTAGTGATTTCGCCACCAACAGAACCGTTAGCGCGAGATGTTGCATCAGCTCCAAGTTGAACACCAAACTCTTGAGCGATTTCGTATTTCATTTGATCTAATGCTGCTTGAGCACCAGACACTGCTAATTTATTTGTGCTTGCCATGTTGTATCACCTCCTTGTGAGTATAGAGTGTGATAAACAACATGACTTCATACACATTTGAATGTGGTAATTTATGGGTTTAGAAAAGTTCTTCGAATTTTTCTTCTTCCGCCACTACTTCTACTGTTTGTAATACCATTTGTTCTGTGTTTGCTACAGCTTCTTCGATTAACGGAGTGAAGTCATATTTCGCTTCAAAACGATTTGCTTTCTCTCGCTTCGGTTTCGTCGCTGGGCTTGCTGGTGTGAATACTGTACAGCAATCTTCATATGGACGGATTGAAATATCGTACGTTCCGATTTCTTCTGCAATTTTAATAATCTCTAATTTATCCATCGTAATAAGCGGACGAATAACAGGATAGTTTGTTACTTCGTTAATCGTATGCATACTATCTAACGTTTGGCTCGCTACTTGTCCAAGACTTTCACCAGTTGTAATCGCAAGTGCGTTACGCTCCTCTGCGATACGCTCTGTAATACGCATCATCATACGACGCATAACCGTCATAGAATAGCTAGATGGAATTTCTTTATTAATCGTTTTTTGCACTTCAGTAAATGGAACAAGGTGAAGTGTTACGCGTTTACAGTATTTCGTTAACTCTTGTGCTAAATCGATTACTTTTTGTTTCGCGCGCTCACTTGTGAAAGGTGGGCTATGGAAGTGAACTGCTTCCACAGATACGCCGCGTTTCATCGTTAAGTAAGTTGCTACCGGGCTATCGATACCACCAGAAAGAAGTACCATTACTTTTCCGCCAACGCCAACTGGTAAACCGCCAGCTCCCATGTGCTCACCACACATAATATAGCTGTAACCACTGCGAATTTCTACACGTACATTCACATCTGGATTATGAACATCTACTGTGATATCCTCTGTATTTTCTAAAATGTGCCCACCGATTTCTGGAAGTAATTCCATCGTCTTCATTGGGAAGCGCTTATCAGAACGGTGCACTGTAATTTTAAATGTTTTCACATCGCCTTTTACTTGTAGGAAAGCTGCTAATGCACCTTTTTTAATATCTTCTAATTCTGATGGTACTTTCATCGCTAAGTTAAACTTATGAATACCAAATACATCTTTCAATCTTTCAGAAATTGCTTCATGGTCTTCGCCATTTAATTGGATGTACATACGATCATGTGTTGCATCGATTTTAATATTTGGGAATTTTTTCAGTTTGAACTTCACGTTATCTTTTAATGTGCTTACAAATTTAGAACGGTTCTTACCTTTTGTCGTCATCTCTCCATAACGAACTAAAATATATTCATATGTCATCATATTTCTTTACCTCATCACTTCATATAATTTTGGCATTGTCTCTTTAACAATACCTTCAAATTGTTTTACTTCTTCCATCGTATTTTCCGGTGCTAGACTAATGCGGATTGCGCTTGCAGCTGCGGCATGCGGTATCCCCATTGACACTAGTACTCGGCTCACTTCATTTGCTTTTGAAGAACAAGCAGACTTCGTTGATACATATACACCATGCTCTTCTAAAGCATGAACGACCACTTCTGGTTTTAAACCAACAAATGATACATTTAAAATGTGCGGTGCCGCATATTCAAGTGACGTATTAATCGTTACATCTTCCATCTCTTTAAAGACACGGACAAGCTCTGCTTGTAAATTTTGCAAATGAACTACCTTTTCTTTCACTTGCTCCATCGTCATACGAAGTGCTTTTACCATCGCTACAATACCAGGTAAGTTTTCTGTTCCTGAACGATACTTAAGCTCTTGTTGACCACCTGATAAGATTGGATCTAACCTTACACCATCACGTACGTAAAGAAGACCTGTCCCCTTTACGCTATGAAATTTATGCCCAGATATTGAACAAAGGTCAATATGAGAAGCGTATAAATCAAGCGGTACTTTTCCTATCCCTTGCACATGGTCCACGTGGAATCTTATTTTCGGATAGTTCGATAATAATGTTCCAATTTCAGCAACAGGCTGAATCGCTCCAGTCTCGTTGTTCACGTGAATAATTGACACAAGAATCGTATCTTCACGAAGCACTCGTTTTACATCCTCTACCGATACAACACCGTGCTCGTTAACCGGTAAATATGTTACATCAAAACCGAGATCTTCTAATTGTTTATATGCCTCAAACACAGACGCGTGTTCAATATTTGTTGTAATGATATGTTTACCGCGCGAACGATTCCTCATCGCTATTCCTTTAATCGCAAGGTTATTCCCTTCCGTTCCACCCGATGTGAAAATAATTTCAGAAGGCTTAACGTGAAGGAGCTGTGCTGCAATCGTTCTCGATTGTGTTAATAGACGCTCTGCCTCTCCTCCAAGCGAATGAATAGAAGAAGGATTTCCAAAATATTTCCCTGCAACCGTTACATACGATTGAAGAGCTTCTGGATATGGCTTTGTCGTCGCACTATTATCAAAATAGATCATCGTTCTTCCCCTTTCAGCGCTGTCACATCGTATAATCATATCATAAATACGTGTAATTACGCTAAAACTACTCAAAGGTTCCGTTATATTTTAAAACGAATAACCTTACTGTATTCCGCTATTCATTATAGCAACATCGCCTCCAAAATTACACAAAAAAACAAACCCTTTATGAAAGGGTTTGTTCATTGTCTACATATTCAGCTATTTTTTGAACAACGCCAGGTTCAAGTTGCTCTAGTACAGAAGCCGCTTGTTCTAAAGCTGCATCGTATTGATATTCACGGAATAATTTCTCCGCATAATCTAAGCTTTCTGCAAGATTCTCATCATGACTGCGGTAACGATTACCGTATTGAATTAATTTTTCAACTAAATATGCTTGTCCAATTAACTCTTCCGTCATTTCAGATACACCATTAACAGTTGTGTACGCCTCTTCTAAACTGCTATTTACAGCATTCATATTTAACGGCTTTATTTCTAATTGATCATATACAGCGTGCATTGCCATTTGTCCTCTTTGTAAATCTTCCATAATGCTCTCTGGAAGACCTGGCAAATTCGACTTTTGCATAAAGCGTTTCGTTTCTAAAATTGTATTTCGCATTTCTTGTAATTTCTCACGCGCTTCAAATTCTTCTTTACGCATCGTCTGCAGCATTTCTTTATATTCTGCATGAAGTACTTTTAAAGTTTCACATTGCTCATAAACCTCTTCTAGTTCCTCACGAATAATAGAGAATGCGATATCTTGTTCAGCAACGCGTATTTGCAACACTTCAAAACGTTTCATTAAAATATGCATTTGCTTTTCAATTACTTTTTGCGACTCAATGTCTTTGTCTTGTAATTGATAACTTTGTTTTACAAGTTGTGTTTCTGTTTTCGTTTCAATTGTTTCAGTGCGAATTTCTTCTAAATCTTCATAAACAGAAAATGTTTTTTGCTCCACATAATGTTTCGCATGCACTTCTTGTTCAAGTTGATCATAAAAACTATCTAAACGAGTTTTTAAGTTCTCTACTTTTTCTGCTGCTTCCGTTATATGAAGCTCCTGTATATCCATTAAACATGTGTGTAGTTGTGTCGTCATATCGCGGACTTCTTTAGGAATTTCCAAATACTCTAATACATAGCCTTGTCTTATCATATCATCATGACCTTGTAATAAGTCTTCCAGCTGAACTGGTAATGTCGCTTGACACTCTACTAATAAATCTGGAATTTGATGAATGATGATTTCTAAACTTGCTAAACCTTCTTCTAAACTAATAACAATTTCTCTCGCTTTTAAATAATCACCATTATCTGTTGCCTCTTCAAAAGTTTTGAACTTCTCTGATTCAACGTCTAACATCTCTTCGATCCTTTGCTCAGCTGCTCCATACATGTGTCGATGAGCAAGAACGCTCTTTTTCATACTACGATATGTATCACGTAACCCTTCAATTTCCGAGCTATTTTTCTCATGGCTTTCTAACAGTTGCTGTAATTCATTTAAAATGTCTGTAATACGATTATCAGCGTCATCTAAACCACTTATGGATTCTTTCATCGCATGCTTTGCTTTGCGGAAGGAGAATTGCGAGGCGAATTTTCGCGCTTGCCCTAAATCTTTTTCAGCTTTTGGAAGAGTTGTTGATACAATTTCATCCCACTCTTCACGCCATTTACCAAACAGTTCTTCTGTTTGACCTGTCATATTTAAATCTTTCACCCGCTTTAGTTCATCTGCCACAGGTTTATCTTTTATTTCTTGTTTCCACTGCTCCAGTGCTTCAATATCTTTATATGAACGATTTCTTATCACAAGCTCTATCATGAGCAGCACTAGAATAGAGCTTACTACAATGATAACGATCGTCAGGATAGAATCCATGCAAAAAAGCCTCCTAGTTATATCTCTTTTTTTGTCCGTTCCGTTTATGAAATGGAAGGCATTATGTATAAAAAGGGAATCCCCCTATATTTAACAACTAACAATGTACTAATCATACCATGTAATGACGTGTTTTTGACCTAGTTTTTTTTAAAATTTCATGTTTCTTTAAATGCACTTGTAATCTTTCTTAACATTCCGCTTTTTTTATTCTTCAGCCTCAAATGAATGCAATAAAGAGCACTCTTTCAGATGAGATACGAAATAGATCTTTCGCATTAGTGGCGGTTCTACAGAAATCGCACGCACGTTACCTTGCATTACCGCTTGCTGTACAGCTGTTTCCGGAAGCAACGTTATACCCAGTCCAGCTCCTACCATCGCAATCATCGGTTCTGCATAAGATGTTTCAACTGCGATTATCGGTTTCGTACCCATACATTGAAACACATTCATAATCATTTTCCTTACATCGCATATTTCTGGGTATACGATTAACTTTTCATTTTGCAACTCTTCCATTCGGATTACCGTTTTCTCTTTATACGGATGATTATTTGAAACGGCACAAACGATTTTTTCTTCCCGTATTTCTTTTATATACGTAGCGCCTTCTATTACTGAATCAATAAACATTGCTTCAATTTTTCGCGCTTTAAATAATTCCATTAATACTTTCGTATGCTCAATTTGCCATTCTATTTCATATGTATCCGCTAATAAGTCTTTACACTTTGATATGTAATGAGCCGCTAAACTCGGCAATATACCTATTGAAATTTTCTGCTTCTCTTGATATCCCTTCATTTCCGTTTTCACTTCACTTATTTGTTCCAAAATCGGTAACATTCTTTCTATAAATAATTCTCCAGCCTTTGTTAATTCTACTCCTTGAGCAGAACGCTTGAGTAGAGTAATCTCTAAATCCGCTTCTAATCTTTGAATTTGTTTACTAAGCGCTGGTTGTGAAATATGTAAAAGTTTACTCGCCTTTGATAAACTTCGCGTTTGCTTTACTTCAATAAACGATCGTACTGCCTCCAAATCCATCATACACACCTCTAACAAAAAGTTATAACTGCCATAAAAAATCGATATTTCCTTCTACAAAGAATTACTCTTTATACTTATTTCATCAACTTACTATAACGAAGTAAAAAGGAGAATGATACTCTTGGCCAAAAAACAAATGCTACTCGGATCCCTTCTATGCTTACTTGCTGTAACAGCTTGGGGATTTATGTTTCCTGTAATGGCAAATGCCTTGCAATTTATCGACCCATTCTTCTTCACAACTATCCGATACGGATCAGCAGCTATCATTTTTCTTATTTTGCTATTAATCACTGAGGGGAAAAATTCTCTCCGCTTAGAAAAACGAACACTTTCGTTATTCTTTTATGGAACAGTCGGTTTCGCTGGGTATGGCTTTCTAATTTTTTATGGTCAACAGCTTGCCGGGCCTTCTGGAGCCATCCATGCCGCGATGATTCAGTCTCTTATGCCACTCATCGCTTTATTATTGCAGTGGATAACAAAAAACAAACGCCCACAAAATTACACATTTCTTTGTATGTTCGTTGCATTACTCGGTGTTATGCTCGTCATTTCAAAAGGAAATATTCATTTATTATTTGGAGCAGCAAGCCACTTATCAACAAATATATTTATGTTATGCGGCGTTACTTGCTGGGTAATTTACACGAACGGCGGTGCTCGTTTTCAATCTTGGTCACCACTCAGGTATACGACGTTAACTTGTTTATTCGGCTCAATTTCACTCATCATTATTGTCACTTTCTTTACTTACACAAACGTCGTTAATGTACCATCATTATCTACAGTTATGAGCGTTCGTTTTGAGCTCTTTTATATGTCGATTATCGCCGGCGTTATAGCTGTATTTTGCTGGAACACAGGAAATCGATATATTTCATCTATTAACGGCATATTATTTATGAATTTAGTTCCTGTACTTGCACTTATCGGCTCTATCTTTCGAGGTTACACAGTCGACAAAATTGAAATTGCCGGCGCCTCATTAACAATTATTGCGCTATTATTCAACAATTTATGCCAAAGAAAACAAGACATAAAAATCCCCACCTCAGTTCGTTAGGTGGGGATTTTTCACATATGAACAGCTCTTGGCCATTCATAGTACATATTCGCTTTATATAATGTTTGTTCCATCCATTGCTCAATTTCTTTCGTGTACATTTCTAGGAAAAATGTCTCGGACGGAAAAGAATGCAACACTTCTGATATATATTGCGGATATAAAAACGGCATATTTATCATGCCTTTTAATTGCGTCATAAACATTGTAAAAGATACCTTTTTAAACTCTTGTTTCATTTGTCCCTGTTTAATGATTTGCTCTATATAATATCTTTCTCTAGAAAAATAAACGGTCATCACTTCACGAATTAATGTCGTATCAAGCGAAAGCTCTCTATAAAAAAAACGTGTCAGTTCTCTATTATCAAATTGATATCGTAAAATCCCGCGCACCATTTGCACCATCACATCTTTAGCCGATAAATATTCTCTCTGTTCAAATGACGTTTCAATTACATGAATATATCCTTCTAAAAAATCAGTAATCAGCTGTTCTAATAACCCTTGCTTTCCAGCAAAATAATATGAAATATTCGCTACATTCACATCCGCTCGCTTTGCAATGTCTCGCACCGATGTCCCGTCATAACCTTTCGTATTAAACAACGATATTGCCGCATCAATTACCTTTTGTTTCGTCTGCTTCATGCGCTCACTTCCCCTCACTGAACAGCTATAGTTTAAATTTCTTGACTTTTAAGACAAATTCCTTTAATTTTCTATCGACAAAGTCATGTGAAATACATCGTATTTTGCTATCATTTTACATATCTCGCTAAAAAGGGAGTTGTTTCCATGTTTACAAAAGAAAGTTATGCAGGATCTCGTGAAGAGCAATATGAGACAGTAATTAAACAACTGGATGCATTATTAACTGGCGAACCAAACGTAGTCGCAAACTTATCAAATGCGTCCGCACTATTAAACCAATTTTTAGATCGCGTTAATTGGGTTGGCTTTTATGTAACAGAAGGAAATCAGCTTGTTCTTGGACCATTCCAAGGAATGCCTGCTTGCGTGCGCATTCCATTTGGACGAGGCGTTTGCGGCGCAGCAGCTGAAACGAAAACAACGCAGCTTGTGGCGGACGTCCATCAATTCCCAGGACATATCGCTTGCGATAGTGCTTCTAATTCAGAAATCGTTGTACCGATTCTAAAAGACGGAAATGTCATCGGTGTACTTGATATTGATAGTCCTGAAAAAAATCGTTTTGACGAAGTAGATCAGCACTATTTAGAAAAGTTTGTGGAAACACTCCTAAAACATATTTAAAAAAGAAAAGAGCGAGTTGTCGATTTAGTACGTTATGTACGAAACCGATAACTCACTCTTTTTTATTGATTAACAGTAGATATTTTCTTTAACGCTTGCTCTAAATCCGAAACGATATCTTCCCATGATTCTAAACCGACAGATAAGCGTATTAAATTATCAAAAATACCCATTTCTTTTCTTAGTTCAGCTGGAATCGCAGCGTGCGTCATCGTTGCTGGATGCTGAATTAATGTTTCTGTATCACCTAAACTTACCGCAATCGTAATAAAGTGAAGGTCATTGATAAACGCTTGCGTCTCTTCTTTTCCGCCTTTTATTGAAAAAGAAATAACACCGCCGCCCCGTTTCATTTGACGGGATGCTAACTCCCCTTCTGGATACCAAACACCTTCTACCGCATCATGATTTTTCAGGAACGATACAATTTTTTCTGCATTATCACAATGGCGATCCATTCTTACCGCTAACGTCTTTAACCCGCGTAATAATAACCACGCATCAAACGGCGCCATAATACCACCGATATCTTTTCGCATCGGACGGATTTTTTCAGCTAGTGCTTTCGTTTTACAAATTGTTACACCAGCTACAACATCACCGTGGCCACCAATATATTTTGTTGCACTATGAACAACAGCGTCACAGCCAAGTTCAAGTGGTCTTTGTAAATAAGGTGAACAAAACGTATTATCAACAATAACAAGTAAACCATTTCGCTTCGCAACCCGAATAACCTGTTTTAAATCAATTAATTTCATTGTTGGATTAATTGGTGTTTCAACGAAAATGAGCTTTGTATTTGGGCGGATTTTATTTTCAATATCAGCCTCTGTTTCCATATCACAAAACGAATGCGTAATCATAAATTTCTCTTCTAACACTTCTAAAAAACCGTAAGTACACCCATATAATCCATTTGAACAAATAATATGATCTCCAGCTTTTAGAAAGCCAATTAAAGTTGCTGAAATAGCCGCCATGCCTGATCCGAAAGCAAGCGCTTCTTCTCCTCCTTCTAACACCGCCATACGTTCTTCAAATAATTTCACAGTTGGATTTCCAAGTCTTGAGTAAATATACGATGGATCCACTCCCGCAAAACTCGCCTCTCCTTGCTGTGCAGTTTCAAATGTAAATGTGGAAGTTTGAAATAAAGGCGGTGTTAAACTCCCTTTATTGTCCTTTGATTCATAACCGTGATGAATTAATACTGTCTCCATATGTTTCTTTTTCATAAAAACATCCCCCTTATGTTTTTATTGCCACATATCCACCAGTAAAAAAACTGATGAACGTTTTTACTATATTTTATGTAAGCGTTTTATTTGTGTTTCTATCTCTTCTTTTATATTGTTTTAAATTCCTTCTTGTTAATTTCCAAAATTTATATGCATAAAACAAAAAGGGAGTCGCTTGACGAAACTCTGGGTAAAAGATATAATAGCGTTTGTGTAAAATAAAAAGGCAGCCTTGTAATGTGAGTTTATCGTTTGTATTTTGTTCCTCTACGGAGGTGTATCTCGTAACTCCCTGCTGCTGGAGCGAAGGTACATGAAAACAAAATGCCCGTAAATATCGATTACGTCTGTTTTTATTTTACGTAAATAAAAACATTTTTAAAGGAGGAGTCAACTATGGCTCGTTATACAGGTCCAGCTTGGAAACTGTCTCGTCGTCTTGGAATCTCTCTAAGCGGCACAGGAAAAGAATTAGAAAAACGCCCTTACGCACCAGGTCCTCACGGTCCTAACCAACGTAAGAAACTTTCAGAATACGGTTTACAATTACAAGAGAAACAAAAACTTCGTCACATGTACGGCATGACTGAGCGTCAATTCCGTCGCACATTTGACCAAGCAGGTAAAATGCCTGGTAAGCACGGCGAAAACTTCATGATCCTTCTTGAAGCTCGTCTTGACAACTTAGTTTACCGTATGGGCTTAGCTCGCACTCGTCGCGCAGCTCGCCAATTAGTAAACCACGGTCACATCATGGTTGATGGAGCTCGCGTAGACATCCCATCTTACCGTGTAAAACCTAACCAAACAATCAGCGTTCGCGAAAAATCTAACAGCCTTGTTGTTGTTAAAGAAGCGATCGAAGTTAACAACTTCGTACCAGAATACTTAACTTTCGATGCTGATAAGTTAGAAGCTACTTACACTCGTCACGCTGAGCGTTCTGAGTTAGCAGCTGAAATCAACGAAGCATTAATCGTAGAGTTCTACTCTCGTTAATGACAAAAAGCCAATCCTGTGGATTGGCTTTTTTCGTTTATATATAAGATAAAATTATTTATTTTCGAGGAACCTTTGGGATAAAATAAGCATGAGTAAACGCTATTCCCCTAGATTTTTTAACATACATATATATCCCAAAAATAATAAAAAGCCACACTCTATTGAATGTGACTACATTAATTTTTCAATTGATTTATTTTCTTCTTCAATTTATAATATCTTAACAGCAAAAGTACCCCTAAGGGTACTTTCTGATTCACATTTTCACTCTTCTTGTCTTTCTTGTCTTTCTTGTCTTTCTTGTTTCCTCGATTTCTTCTGTTTCTTCTTCCTGTTCCGTTTTTATTGTTGATACTCTATCGTACAGATCCATTATTTTCTTCGTCACATTAATTCCTCCCACAACAATTCCAAGCAAACCAATATAAATCAACACAGTAGTTTTATTGTCCACTACTGAAACGATTACAGTAATTACACCACCACAACAAGTCAACATACTTCCCATGACATCCATGTATTCTCGGAATTTAACACCTGCTTTCCGATAACGTCCATACCACCACAAAACTAGTACCACTCCAATAACAAATGCTCCTGTCCACATCACCATGTTAAATCCTTCCAATAAATCCCTCATATAATTACTCCCTTTCCATAAATAAATTTTTGCTGCCTTTTTCTATTTACGGAAAATAATTAAACACCTTCTTTTTATTTTTTAAAAAAGACTTTTTTTAATTTACATCTAATAATTACAGTTAAAACTACGCGTATAATAACAACATTTTCTCTTTGATTTATCGACGACGTCCTTAGACAGATTTATTCTTTCTAGCTAAAAAAGACTGTTTAAAGCAACTAAACAGTTACTTCAAACAGCCTTCATTTTTATATATAAAATAAAATTATTTAGTTTCCTCTTTTTGAACATATACATAAGCATCTTTCTGCTCTTTATGTATATCAACCTTCGTGTTCTCTGCAAGCTGACCCGCATTTAGCAAAGAAAAAATAATGAGCGCTTCTAGTGACATTTTGTTTTACCACTCCTTTCTAGTTGTTATACGTTTATCATACCGCTTACATGTGATTTCCGTATGAACTCGAAAAGGAGATTACAACAAAAAGATTACAGGAATGCTAATGCACGCTATAATAACCATAAAATAGGAGGTGGATTCTTTTTGACAATAAACCAAATGGTTCAACTCGGAAGTTCATTTATGCTATTTATTACTTCAGCACTCGCTAGTTGGTATCAGGGGAGTAATTTGATAGATTATCCTGATGAATGGAAATATAGCGCTAAGTTTACGAATTACTTTAAAGGCACCGTTTCAAATTACCAAGATATTTATCAAATCGATTTCTTTATATATGCGGCAAAATTTTATCCAACAGCATTTATTGTTATGCTTATTAGTTTACTTTATATGCTCGTATTAATTCTTCATATTCTATTTACAAGAACTCGTGAGGTAATCTAAATTCATACATAAAAACCCCGAATCATAAACTTTTCAGCCTACAATTCGGGGTACTATTTGTTTATATTCGTTTCTGATTAGTAACGAATTAAGAAATATTTCTTTTTACCGCGGCGAATGATTGTGAATTTGCCTTCGATGCGGTCGTTTTCTGTTACAACGTAGTCTAATGCTTGTGTACGCTCACCGTTTACGTAGATTGCACCGTTCGTCACATCTTCACGTGCTTGACGTTTTGATGGAGAGATTTTACTTTCTACAAGTAAGTCGATTAATACTGTATCTTCTGCCGTACGTTCTACAGATGGTACGTCTTTGAAGCCTTGTTCGATTTCGCTTGCAGTCAGTTCTGCTACAGAACCGCTGAATAGTGCAGCTGAAATTTTAATCGCTTGCTCTAATGCTTCTCCGCCGTGAACAAGTTTTGTCATTTCAGAACCTAATGCTTTTTGTGCTGCACGTTTTTCTGGTGCTTCAGCTACTTGCTTTTCAAGCTCAAGAATTTCTTCATGAGATAAGAATGTGAAGTATTTTAAGTATTTAACTACGTCGCGATCATCTGTGTTAATCCAGAATTGGTAAAACTCGTAAGGAGTTGTTTTCTCTGGGTCTAACCAAATTGCGCCGCCTTCTGTTTTACCAAACTTCGTACCGTCAGATTTTGTAACAAGTGGAATTGTTAAACCGAATGCTTTCGCATCTTCTTCTGATTTACGGATTAATTCAAGACCAGCTGTAATGTTACCCCATTGGTCACTACCACCGATTTGTAGGCGGCAATTATGGTTTTGGTATAAGTTTAAGAAGTCGTATGATTGTAAAATCATATAACTAAACTCAGTGAATGAAATACCAGTATCTAAACGAGAAGCTACTGTATCTTTTGCTAACATATAGTTTAAACCGAAGTTTTTACCGATATCGCGTAAGAATGAAATTACATCTAAGTTACCAAGCCAATCATAGTTGTTAGCCATTGTTGCTGGGTTGTCCACGTTTTCGAACTCTAAGAAGTTTGAAAGTTGGTTTTTAATGCTTTCTGTGTAGTAAGCAACTGTATCTTTCGTATTTAATGTACGCTCTGCTTTTTTACCACTTGGGTCACCGATCATACCAGTACCACCGCCAACAAGTGCGATTGGTTGGTGACCAGCTAATTGGAAACGACGTAACATTAATACTGGTAACATATGACCGATGTGTAAGCTATCCGCTGTCGGGTCGAAACCACAGTATAATTTAACGCTTTCTTTTTCTAATAATTGCTCAAGTCCCTCAGCATCTGTTTGCTGATTAATTAGACCGCGAAATTCAAGATCTTGTAAAATACCCATATCCTACATACTCTCCTTTAAGTTCATTACTGGCGTGAAGGTTGAAAACATAAAAAAATCGCCCCTTCAAATAAGGGACGATTTTGATTATCGCGTTACCACCCTAGTTGCAGGCAAAAAAAAGCCTACCACCTTATTTACATAACGGCTTAGCACCGTCTTTTCCCTTTTGAATATAATTCAATCGAAAAAAGATGCTCTAGGGGCGTAATTCGCGATCATCTATGTGCTGATTTCCACCGACCATCAGCTCTCTAAAACAGGGAAATGATCACTACTTCTCCCTTTCCACGCTCAATTATTCATATACTTTTCTTTATACCATCATTTATATAGGCGTGTCAAATAGAGGTCGAATTTCTATCCTTTACAACGTCGCAAAGAGTATCGTAATAAGAGAAAGAATTGGAACTCCAACTAGTAACGAGACATGAAACACAACTGATAAATCATTCCCAATTGTCGCCTCCACAGGATCTTTCGCTGGAGAACCAAGAAATCCGATTAATCGATCGAAGCGACTTACCGTTTTTGGAAAGTCCGGTATTTCTACATGGTCACTGTCTAAATGCTGCTGTAATTTATATTCACTCTTAAAGGGATTTTCGCTCAATTTCATCCACCTCCAGCAATTGTTTTAATTTCTTTATCCCGTTATGAAGTCTCGATTTCACTGTTCCAATCGGAATGTTTAATATCTCTGCAATCTCTTTTTGCTGCATATCATGATAATAAGAAAGAATGAGGACCGCTCGCTGTTCTTCAGGAACTTTCAAAATTGCTTCTCTTACTGTGAGCCGATCTTCGTGAGAAAATTCTTTTTCCTGAATCGGCACTAAAAATGGCAAAAGTGTACGCCACTTTTTTCTTCTATTTAATTTATTAATCATAAGACGATAACCAATTTGAAATAAATACGTTTTTATTTTTCCTTTTTCAAGTTCATACATATGCTTCTTTCGTTCTAATGTCAAAAACGTATCTTGCACGAGGTCGATACTTAATTGTTCATCTCGGTTAAATCGATATAAAAATGTGTATAGCGCTGGTTTGATTAAAACATATAGTTTTTCCCCAGCCTGCTTATCTCCACTTTGATACGCAAGCATGAGCTCCTCCTCAATCCCAATCTGCGCCATGATTTTTGATCTCCTTTATTCCTTTTAACGTTAATGAAATACGGGAAATTAAATAGCAACTAGCGACAATAATCCATACTTGCGATTGATTCGTAAAAAATTGAACATACGGGTTTTGAATTGTCTGTCCGGTTGAAACTAAAATATTTAATGCTTGCACACATACGCATGCATACACTGCAAGACAAGCCGAAATCGTATCAAATACATTCCAGCGAAAATACACTTTTGTTTTTGTAAAATCAATTTTATATCCATTTTTCCGTACTATATGTTTTCTATCAAATGGAATGATGATTGAAAACATAACAATCATCATGACCCCAGCTGTAATCATTGATACTTTAAATCCAATTGGCATCGGTAATAGCAAACCACAAGAAAATACAACTATAACTCCAATTAAAGCAAAAGTAAGAAGTAATTTATTAGACATATAAAAGCCTCCCTCATCTATTCTTTCATAAATGTATACAGACGAGGAAGGCGCTTCGTTCAAATATTATTTTATTTTTTTAATAATCTTTGCAGGATTCCCGCCAACTACTACATTATCAGGCACATCTTTCGTTACAACGGCGCCAGATGCGATAACCGCATTATCTCCAATTGTTACACCTGGATTAATAATTGCTCTTCCGCCAATCCATACGTTATCGCCGATTGTAACTGGTTTTCCGTATTCTGATCCGCTTATGCGTTCTACTGGATCGAGCGGGTGCGTTGCTGTATAAATGTGAACACCTGGAGCTAACATACAGTTCACTCCGATTGTAACGGGACATACGTCTAAAATCGTACAATCAAAGTTCGCGTAAAAATTTTCGCCAACATTAATGTTATAGCCGTAATCACATCTAAAAGAAGATTCAAGATGAATGTTATCTCCTGTCGTTCCAAATAGTTCTTTTACAATTTCGCTACGCTCTTTTAATTGCACTTCTGGCGTATCATTTAATTTTCTCGTTAATATACGAGCTTGCTCCCTGTCTTGTACTAAAACTGGATCAGCTGGTATGTACATTTCCCCTAGTATCATCTTTTCTTTTTCTGTTTTCATTTTATCACCCCCTTAACTTATATATATAAGTTAATAATAACATAAAAAAAGATCTGAACGTTGTTTCGTTCAGACCTTTCTCTCTTAATCTTCCATCGTTGACAAATCACCTGTTGGTAAGTTTAACTCCCACGCTTTTAATACGCGGCGCATAATTTTACCACTTCTCGTTTTCGGTAATTTATCTCTAAATTCAATTTGTCTTGGCGCTGCATGAGCTGCTAGGCCTTTCTTTACAAATTGACGAATCTCTTCTTTTAGTTCTTCAGATGGCTCGTATCCTGCGCGAAGCGCGATAAATGCTTTAATGATTTCACCGCGAACTGGGTCTGGAATACCAATTACACCAGCTTCTGCAACAGCAGCGTGCTCGATTAATTTGCTTTCTACTTCAAACGGACCAACGCGCTCACCTGACGTCATAATTACATCGTCAATACGTCCTTGGAACCAGAAGTATCCGTCTTCGTCCATATATGCAGAGTCACCTGATACGTACCAATCCCCTGGCATGAAGTAAGACTCATATTTTTGCTGGTTATTCCAGATTCCACGCATCATAGCTGGCCAACCTTTACCAATCGCTAAGTTCCCCATTGTGTATGGAGGTACTTCATTTCCTTCATTATCAACAATTGCTGCTTTCACACCTGGAATTGGTTTACCCATTGAACCTGGACGGATTTCCATACAAGGGTAGTTACAAATAACTTGTCCACCTGTTTCTGTCATCCACCACGTATCATGAATACGAAGTCCAAATGCGTTCATACCCCAGCGAATTACTTCTGGATTTAATGGTTCACCGACGCTTAATACGTGACGAACTTGTGATAAATCATATTTTTTAATTGCGTCTTGTCCAGCTCCCATTAACATACGGAACGCTGTTGGTGCGCTATACCAAACTGTTACACCGTAATCTTGCAGTGCTTCATACCACGCTTCTGGACTAAAGCGGCCACCTAAAATAACATTTGATGCTCCGACTAACCACGGTGCGAAAATACCGTAAGCCGTTCCAGTTACCCAGCCTGGGTCAGCTGTACACCAATATACATCATCTTCTTTTAAATCTAATACCCATTTCGCCGTTTGATAGTGCTGAACCATTGCGTTTTGTGCATGAAGAACACCTTTTGGCTTACCAGTAGAGCCAGATGTGTAATGAAGGATTAAACCATCTTCACGGCCTAACCATTCGATATGTAATTCTTTTGAAGCTTGTTCAAATAAAGGGTTGAACGCTACAAGTTTACCGCCCTCTTCTGCATTGTCTCCAACAAGAAAGACTGTTTTTAAAGCTGGTAAATCATTTAATGGTATGCGCTCTAACAATTCAGGCGTTGTAATTAACACCTTTGCTTCGCTATCTTCTAAACGATCGCGAACTGCGCCTTCCATAAACGCTTCAAATAGTGGCCCAACAATTGCCCCTAATTTTACCGCACCTAAAAGTGCGAAATATAATTCTGGAGAACGCGGCATAAAAATAAAAACGCGATCGCCTTTTTCAACATCGCCATAATTTTTCAGAACATTTCCTGCTTTATTAGAAAAATCCTTCATTTCCTTAAATGTATATTTCTCTTTACGAGATCCATCTTGATAATAAAGGGCTACTTTATTTTTTCGATCGGATTTCGCATGCTTATCAATTGCCTCATACGCCATATTCACTCGGCCTGTTTCATTCCAAGTAAAATTTTTATTAACCTCTTCCCAGTTAAAATTCGCATATGCCTCTTCATAATTCGGCAAATTATTTTTTCCTTTAATGACAGGAAGCGTTTCTATTTTCATACTTTACATCCCCCTCCTATGTATTCTATTATCTATTATAATGATATTATTTAAAATTTTCAGTATATTTGTTGATTTTTAGACAAATTTTTACTGACAAAATTCGATTCACATCGCATATATTATAAAGTACGATATTAATAGATTCACAAACCCTCAAGGTGGTGAGCAATACATTGATTCATAAAAAAATATATAATGCTAGAAACTTAAAAACAGCGAAGGGCACTTTAATTATTGAAGGTCCTGTCTCTACACATAATCTTGAAATGTATGAATTCCATCCAGATTTAGTTGCATTTCGTCCTGCCGAACAGCAATATAAAGCAATTGTCGAAATTTCTAAATTACCAGAAGCTCGTCTCATTATTGCTAGACATGACCAAACGATTGTTGGATATGTTACATACTTGTATCCTGATCCGCTCGAACGATGGTCAGAAGGAAAAATGGAAAACTTAATTGAGCTCGGGGCAATTGAAGTCGTCCCAGCCTTCCGTGGATGCTCTGTCGGAAAGAACTTATTAGAAGTGTCTATGATGGACGATTATATGGAAGATTATATTATATTAACGACTGAATATTATTGGCACTGGGATTTAAAACAAACAGGCTTAAATGTTTGGGAATACCGAAAAGTAATGGAAAAGATGATGAATGCTGGTGGGTTACAATGGATGGCTACAGATGATCCTGAAATTTGTTCACACCCTGCTAACTGTTTAATGGTCCGGATTGGAAAACGTGTTGATACGGATTCCATTCAAGCATTTGATCGTCTACGTTTTCACAATCGCTTTATGTATTAATAAAGGGGGCAACTGGAATGATTGTAGAAGAAATTATGAATCAAAATGTAGTTACACTACATCCAAACGATACAATCGAAACAGCAATCCGAACGATACGCACGAAAGGCATTCGGCACATTCCAATTGTCGATCAAAATAATCATGTCGTAGGCATTATTTCTGATCGGGATGTAAGAGATGCAAGTCCGTCTATTTTAGATGAACAAGTTTCACTCGATATGCTACGGCAACCGCTTGAACTTATTATGAAACATCCTGTTATGACTTGCCATCCTCTCGATTTCGTTGAGGAAATCGCTACGTTATTTTTTGAAAATAAAATTGGCTGTCTTCCTGTTACAAAGGCTGGGAAGTTAGTTGGAATCATTTCTGAATCTACAGTCTTGCACACGTTAGTGAAATTAACAGGAGCACATCAACCAAGTTCACAAATTGAAATTCAAGTAAAAAATGAACCTGGTATTCTCGGAAAAGTCGTTGCTATCTTTAGTGATTTACAAATAAATATCGTGAGCGTTCTCGTCTACCCAGCAAAAGATGAGAATGATAAAGTACTCGTTTTCCGCATTCAAACGATGAATCCGCTAAAAGTGATTGATGCACTTGAAGCAGAAGGCTACCGCGTATTATGGCCGAACATTATGGGGATGCAAGCATGAGTAGCGCGTTTATTTATTCGGATGACTTTCGGGGCTATTCGTTTAGCCCTGATCATCCTTTTAACCAACTGCGCGTCACACTTACGTATGATTTATTACAAAAGAGCGGTTTTATCTCTCCCTCTCAAGTCATCCCGCCACGGATGGCTACAGATGAAGAGATTGCCTACGTTCATACAGAGGAGTACATAAATGCGGTAAAACGTGCTGGAGAAGGTAAGTTAGAAAAATCGATTGCGATGACATATGGACTCGGAACAGAAGATACACCGATGTTTCCAAATATGCACGAAGCAAGTGCGTTACTCGTTGGCGGTACGTTAACAGCTGTTGACGCTGTTCTTTCCGGAAAAGTAAAGCACGCGCTTAATTTAGGCGGCGGCTTACATCACGGCTTTCGCGGCAAGGCATCCGGATTTTGCATTTATAACGATAGTTCCATCGCAATGAAATATATTCAGAAAAAATACGGTTTACGCGTTTTATATATTGATACAGATGCTCATCATGGTGATGGTGTACAGTGGTCTTTTTACGATGATCCTAACGTATGCACCATTTCATTACATGAAACTGGGCGTTATTTATTCCCTGGAACTGGCGCTGTAAATGAACGCGGACAAGGTAATGGCTATAGTTATTCTTTTAACGTTCCACTCGATGCTTTTACAGAAGACGAATCGTTTTTAGAGTCATATCGAACTGTCGTAAAAGAAGTTGCAGCATACTTTAAACCGGATATTATTTTAACGCAAAATGGCGCTGACGCACATTATTATGATCCACTTACACACCTTTGCGCGACGATGAATATTTACCGTGAAATACCGAAGCTCGCTCGCGAAATCGCCAATGAATATTGCAACGGTCGCTGGATCGCTGTCGGCGGCGGTGGCTATGACCACTGGCGCGTGGTCCCAAGAGCTTGGGCACTTATTTGGCTCGAAATGAACAACATCCAAAACATCTCAGGTTATCTCCCTCCAGAATGGATTGACGCTTGGAAAGGACAAGCCGAAACAGAGCTTCCCCTCACATGGGAAGATCCAGACAACATGTATAAACCTATCCCCCGTAAACCAGAAATTGAAGAAAAGAATGCATTAACTGTAGCGAAATCCCTTGAAATTATTCGGAATAATATGACAAAATCTTTGTACTAAACAAAAAGGAGGCTCGTTTTGAATAGCCTCCTTTTATTTATTGTCGTTTTCTGTCGGTAAGTCGATATATTTCGAGAATCGCCGATATATCTTGAGATTCGCTGATATATTTTAATAATCGCTGATATATCTTGAGATTCGCTGATATATTTTAATAATCGCTGATATATTTTAATAATCGCTGATATATCTTGAGATTCGCTGATATATTTTATTTAATAATTAACTGGTCCAACTTTTATGAGAAAAGGGCGTGATATTATGTGGACACAACAAATGATCCCCACAAAACGCGGCACATTTGAACTATTTACAAAAGGAAATGGCGAACCGCTTTGTATTACACATCACTATTCACAATTTAATGAAACTGGCGATTACTTTGCGGATGTTTTCACTTCTACGCATCGTGTATTCCTCATTAATTTACGAGACGCTGGTAACTCTGTAAAAGCCAATTCAGAAAAAGAATTAAGTATGATTGAAACCGTTCACGACTTAGAAGCAATACGAGAAGCTTTACAACTCCCAACATGGCATTTCACTGGTCATTCAACAGGTGGTATGCTTGGACTTTTATATGCGATTACATATCCAAATCCCTTACAATCATTAGTCGTAGCGGGAGCCGCAGCAAGTAACTATACCGAAACACCATTTTGTATTTATAACCCAGCACATCTGCAGTTTCATTATATGCAACAACTCATCGAAAACTTAAAAAGCCCTGACCTTACAAATGAAGAACGAAAGGAACTCTCTACTAAGAGGACAAAATTATCTTTGTATAAACCTGAAAACTACAACTCTTATTTTTGTAAACCAATCAAAAAAACAATGTCTGTTAGCCGGATGAATGCTTTCTCTCACGAATATCCTTCATTTGATTTAAGAAAGTACTTACCTTCTATCAACATAAAAACGCTAATTATTTGCGGAAGGCACGATGTGCAGTGCCCAATTCAATATTCTATCGAAATGCATGAGGGCATTCGTAATTCTATTTTTGTGCCGTTTGAGGACAGTAACCATTATCCTTTTTTAGAAGAAGCCAGTCGGTTTACTTCTATTACTCAAGAATTTTTTGGGATTAAAAAGAAAATTAAGGACTCACAAAGGCAATAAGTCTAGGAAGAGAGAACAAGTTTATTAGTGCTGTTTTGCTAAAGGAGGAAAATAGGGTGAAAGAAAAATTATTAAGAGTTGGAACGACTTATATTCCAGTTACCAACGTAGAACTTTCTTCAAATTGGTATGTGAACAAATTGGGAGCAGAGTTGAACTTTAAAGACGAAGACAAAGCTATTATTAACTTTGCAAATCAAAGCTTTTTTCTAGTTAAATCCCAAGATAATCAAACCTTAAATTTTTTTGATTTTCACGGTGAAGAACGCTTTTCTATAACATTCGAAGTTAACGGATTACATGCTCTAGAATCAATTCATAGTGAATTTATTGAAAAGGAAATTCTAGTTGGAGAGATTGAAAACAGAGGGCATGCTGGGAAGAATTTTGTTTTTTATGATTTAGATGGCAATAAATTTGATGTTTGGAGTGAATTAAGTCCTATTTTCAAAGAAAAATACCTAATATAGAGTGATTTTTTACAATCAAACGTAAGTATTAAATAACATAGAAAGATACGAGGCTTATTCCATTAAAGCCTCGTTAATGAATATATTAACCTTCAAGAAAAATATTTCACTCTAGAAACAACTAAAAGAAGAACAAAAAAAACTACTAAACCTAAATCGATAAATACTGCCTTTTTATCTCCTTCTTTTAAACTTATCATAAAACTAGAAATTATTTTAATTGCAAAAAAGACCATCATAAAGAACCAACCGAAATGATCATTCGTAGAATCTTCATCATAAAACATTTGTATTGCACCAATAATTAATAAAATAAGTACGATATTAGTTCCAATCTTTAAAGCCTTGTTTGATTTATTATCTTTTGATGTATCTCCCAAAATGTAGCACACCCTCCCATGCTTTCCTATGTTTTATCTCTCTTTATATTTTAACACGAATTACCTATTATTCCCTTTTAATTCGAATAACATTAAAAACCTGCCAATAACTCGGCAGGTACATTACACGTTAAAGCGATAACCAGCTCCCCACACCGTTTCAATATATTGCGGGTGAGCAGGATCTCTTTCGATTTTTTCACGTAACTTTCTAATGTGAACAACGACAGTGGCTAAATCGCCAGCTGAGTCTAGTCCCCAAATACGTTCAAATAACTGTTCTTTATTTAATACTTGGTTTGGATGCGTTACAAAGAATGTTAATAAATCAAATTCCTTCGTTGTGAACGCGATTTCTTCATTGTTTATAAAAACTTTCCTCGCTCGTTGATCGATAGAAATTCCGTGAATATATAACGTATCACGTTGCTTACTTACATTTCCTGATAATCTTTCATAACGGGCAATATGTGCTTTTACTCGCGCGACTAATTCGCTTGGGCTAAACGGTTTCGTTATATAATCATCCGCTCCTAATCCGAGTCCGCGAATTTTATCTATATCTTCTTTTTTTGCTGAAACAAGTAAAATCGGAATATCTTTTACAGCACGTATTTGTTTACAAATTTCGAATCCGTTCATTTTCGGGAGCATAATATCTAAAATAATTAAATCATAATCTTCTTGCAGGGCTATTTGTAAACCTGTTTCTCCTGAATGCTCTACATCAACTTGGAAATCATTAATTTCTAAATAATCTCGCTGTAATTCTGCAATACTTACTTCATCTTCTATTAGTAAAATTCTTTTCAATTTACTCACCACATTCCTGTACTTTTTTCAATGTGAAGAAAATGCTCGTGCCTTTCCCAAGCTCGCTTTCCGCCCAAATATTCCCGCCATGCTCTTCAACAATTTGCTTCGCGATCGCTAAGCCAAGTCCACTTCCACCTGTACTAGAATTTCGCGATTGCTCTGCACGATAAAAACGTTCAAAAATGTAGGGAAGTGTATCCGATTCAATACCTGATCCGTTGTCCATCACTTTCACAATCACTTTATTATTATCATTCAATACTGTTACAGTAATTTTCTTCTCTTCTTTATCCATGTATTTCACACTATTATGAATTAAATTTGATATCACTCTATTTATCTTTTCGCAATCAGCCGTTACATATAGTGGTGATGCATGTAATTGTAAGTTAACTTCTATACCTTCCTTACTTAAATCCATCTGCATCTCTTCTATTAATTCTTGCATAAACATATTTAATTCAACCGTTTCAAACTGAAAGGGAACTCGATTCAAATCGAGCTTTGAAAATAAAAATAGTTCGTCAATCAGTGTATCCATATGTCTTGCTTTCGTATGGATAGTTGTTAAGTACTTATCCATTTTTTCTGGCGTATTTGCGACCCCGTCCTTTATTCCTTCTACATATCCAATAATAGATGTAATCGGTGTCTTTAGATCATGAGATATATTGGAAATGAGCTCTTTTCGATTTTCTTCATACTGCGTTTGTACTTCAATCGATTCTTTTAACTTCTTCCTCATTCCCTCAAATCCTTGATTTAATTGCCCGATTTCATCGTGCGATGTAACTGGAATTTGAAAATCTAAATTTCCTTCTTTAATTTTCTCAGTCGCATCTTTCAATACAAAGATTGGTTTTATTACACTTCTTGAGACGAGGTAACTTAATAATCCAATAAGCAAAATGGCTAACAGTAAAAGTGATACGAACAAAATCGGAAATAATTTTTGTGTAAGATCGACAAATGAACTTTGCTTTTTTAATACAAATATACTCCCCTCTTCTTCCTGAGGAAAATAAAAATCAAATTTTACATATCGATAAAAGGTATCGCCTAGTTCCGTTGTACCACGACTATTAATATTTGCTGATTCAAATTTCGGAAGAGCTTCTTTTAAAGGTACACTTTCAAATATTTTTGTAGCATAAGAAATGGTTTCTCCCTTTCTTACAACTATTTTCACACCTTCTTTTTCAAGCGATGAAACGAACGATTCATCTAATAATTGAGATTGATGTTGCTTTGCCGCTAATTTTAATTCAAGATAGGCATTCTCTTCTTCTGGCGTAAGCGGCTTTTGAATATAAGAACTTTTATAGAAATTTTTCACTGATTCCAAGTCTCCTGTTATGGAAAAAACAATTAAAAATCCCGCGACTAATATGAGCGTAATGGAAACGAGAATAACAGCAATATAAGAAAATAAAAACCTTGTTTTAATAGACATCATTTACATCCTCACTTTCCCCCGCTATTTGTGGGCAATAAGACTCCCACCTCAAAATCCGGCGAATGCGAGGGAGCTAGGTGGGAGTCGGACTGCCGGTAAACGCCCGATTGGTGAAGGCTAATAATCAGTGGGGGATGAACCCCTCCCCACTGATTAAAGTTTCACTTTACCCACCCTTCATATTCATAAGCATAAAAATATATGTTCAAATACTCAAGTGATTTTATAGTAATTTTAGCTTCAGTTTATAAAAATTTAATGTTCTTATTTTACAGTTGAAATTAGGAGGTTGAAATTCCATGTTCAAAAAAACATTAAGCATGATCTGTTGCGTAATTTTTTTGCAAGGATGCTCGCAAGAACAAGAAGTTACAAAGGAGATGACAACCATGGAAACAGCGTTACTAACAGCTACTGAGAAACAGGAAACAAACACTGTTATATCGTTACTCAAAAAAGGGGCTGACATAAATATAACGGACAATAAAGGACGTACTCCTCTTATGATTGCTACATACAAAAATGATATAAAAACCGCAAAAACGCTTATCAAAGCCGGCGCTGACGTAAATATCCAAGATGATATGAAAAACAATCCATTTCTATACGCCGGTGCGGAAGGTTACTTAGACATTTTAAAACTAACGATTGATGCTGGTGCGGATCCAGCGCTTACGAATCGGTACGGCGGAACAGCTCTTATTCCCGCATCAGAACACGGATATATTGATGTTATAAAAGAACTCCTTAACCGAACAAATATCGATGTAAACCATGTAAATAACCTCGGATGGACAGCTTTAATGGAAGCCATCGTACTAAGTAACGGAGATGAAACACAGCAACAAGTCATTCGCCTTCTTATCGAGCACGGTGCTGATGTAAATATTCCAGACAACGATGGTGTTATCCCGCTAGAACACGCTCGCGCTCATAACTTTGAAGCGATAGAGAAGATTTTATTAGAAGGACGTAAGTAAAAAGCTATTTTTTGCCTTCCTCCCCCACCCTATGCTACATTTAACCCGTTACATTAATATTAATAGGGTGGGAATAAACATGAACAAACCTAAAATTGGGATGATTGGACTTGGAAGTATTGCACAAAAAGCCTATCTTCCAACACTTACAAAAGAAACAGATTGGGATTTTGTAGGGGCGTTTACACCTAACGCGGAGAAAAGGAAACAAGTTTGCCAGCAATACCGTATTCAAGACTTTCATTCTATGGAAACATTAGCTTCTGAATGTGATGCAATTTTCGTTCATAGTTCAACTGCTACACATTATGAAATCGTTTCTGAACTTCTGAAAAAAGGCATCGATGTTTATGTTGATAAGCCGCTAGCAGCTACAGTGGAACAAGCTGAGAAACTAGTCGAGTTGAGCGAGAAGTATAATCGAAAGTTAATGGTCGGATTTAATCGCCGATTCGTTCCTATGTACGTTGCTGCCAAAGAGCAAGCTAATGATATTTCATGGATTCGAATTGAAAAGCACCGCACAAATAAAGTGGGGCCATATTCGTACGACTTTACTATGTTAGATGATTACTTACATATTGTAGATACTGCTCGCTGGTTAGCTAATGATGACCTTAACGTCGTTCACAATATGATGCAAATCAATGAAAAAAATGAACTTCTTTACGGGCATCATACATATACAACTGCAAATGGACTATTACTTTCTACAGCGATGCATCGCCATGCAGGTACAAATTTAGAACAAATTGAACTTGTAACAACAGGTAAAATCATTCGCGTAAAAAATATGAACACATTTGAAGTTGAGCAGGAAAATTCAGTTTCACAGATTGGTTCACCATCATGGGACACGACGCTAAAACAGCGTGGTTTTGAAGATGCGGTTCACCATTTTATCGAATGTGTACAAGGTAATACAAGGCCGGTTATAGATGGATTAGAAGGGTTAAAAACACAGCAATTGCTCCAATCTCTACTGCAAGCTGTAAGCAAAAATTAAAACGGATACATTTTTCAGAATTTACTTTCATTCCCATTTCCTCTTTATTTCTATCACAAATTTCTATAGAATATGTTGATAGGAATTATAAATTTCATAATGAATCGTGGAAAGGATGGGATTGACACATGTGGAACGAGTTTAAAAAATTCGCGTTCAAAGGGAATGTAATCGATTTAGCTGTCGGGGTTGTAATCGGTGCTGCATTCGGTAAAATCGTTAGTTCTTTAGTAAAAGATATCATCACACCATTACTTGGTATGGTATTAGGTGGCGTTGACTTTACAGATTTAAAAATTTCATTCGGTAAATCATCTATTATGTATGGTAACTTCATCCAAACTATTTTTGATTTCTTAATTATTGCAGCTGCTATCTTTATGTTTGTTAAAGTTTTCAACAAACTAACATCTAAAAGAGAAGAAGAGGAAGAAAAGACAGAAGAAATTCCAGAACCAACAAAAGAAGAAGTTCTTCTTGGCGAAATTCGCGACTTACTAAAACAACAAAACTCTTCTAAAGATAGAGCATAATTGAACGGATAAAAGGCATGCCCCTTAGGGACATGCCTTTTTTTATGCTATAACGTTTCCGAATTCATATGAATAAATATAATAATACCTGCAACCATAAGTACCATAATGCTACCTGCAAATAGTGTAATACCGATAAACATTAAACTCGTACTTACATCTATCGAAATACTTTCAGTAAAAATTGAAATTACATACGTGATAAGGGCGATTCCTGCAAGAATACTTCCTGGAACAAATCGCTTTAAGCCATTTTGTTTTAACGTCATATATGCAAAAATAGCGGTCATACAAAGCGTAATTATCCAAAGAACGATCATCTCTTTTCCCCCCTCACAAGCCTTTTCTTTCTATTATACATGACATTGCCCTATAATAGGTGAATTTGCACTTATGTGACATATAACAAGGAATCTCCCCCACTGTAGCGAAAGCATTACAACATACACTTACACAATAAGGAGGCTTTCATTTGGAATACACTACCACATGCAATTTGGAACTAGCCGAACGATTCGATTATGTTACGATTGACTTAGAAAAACAGTTTTTTTGCATCGAAGTTGTAAATTTACAAAGCAATACAGCTGTACTAAAAATATCAATTAACTTGAAAAAAAATGAAACAATGATAAAGGGAAATATAGTTCAGTACGATACTTTGTACATAGACGCATTATTACAAGGATTAAAATGTATTGCTCAAACATGTATTGATCGCAAGTTAAAAAACCAAGAGGAACTGTTCGCATTTTTAGAAGAAAATTAGTTCCAACAAAAAAAGTTTTTTTCTTTTTATTGATATATACAAATTCTATTTATAAGGCGTGTTCATAATGATTTGGATTTCACTAATTGTATTAGCCTATTTCATCATTCTCGTCCCAACACAGTATAACTACATTAAAATGCTCAAAGAAAAACAGAAAAAAATGAACGTCTCACAAAATGAACTATACGATAAAATGTCTTATGAAGGATCTCAAGTACATTACCATTATCAAAGTTACGTATTTACCCTACCTGCTTCACTTGTCGCAAATATTGTTTACAAATTAAAACATTCAGCATAAGGAGGTTCTCACATATGTACGCTGTAAAATTATTGTTTGAATCTGTTCATTCAGGTGAGCCTGATCCTAGTAAAATGGATGAGCATTATGAAGAGAATCACGATACGCTTTTTGAAGAAAGTATTATTCTCGTTAAAGCAAACAGTTTAGAAGAAGCTCATGAGCTAGGAGAAAAGGTAGCTATACAATCTGTAGATACGTACGATAATATGTACGATCAGCAAGTAACGTGGAAATTTCGAAAAGTGCTTCATGTTTTCGAGTTAGACGATACGCCATTTGATACAGGAAAAGAATTGTACGCAAGATTTTTACATGTTAAGAAAAATGAAACTGTAGATACAGTAGTAAAAAAATACTACCCTGAATATGAATAAAAGCTCACAGCAATCGCTGTGAGCTTTTTTATTCTTACTTCGTTGAATCTCTAAATTGGATACGGTGAGGTAAGATAACAGTGTGATCTTCCACTTTTTCTTTGTTCATATACTTTGTTAATAGACGCATTGCTACTGCACCGATATCATACATTGGTTGTACAACTGTTGAAAGCTGTGGACGTACCATTAATGCAAGGCGTGTGTTATCAAAGCCAAGCACTTCTACATCAGTTGGTACGTTTAATCCAGCGTCTTGTGCTGCATGGATTACACCTAGTGCCATTTCATCAGAAGATACGAAGATTGCTGTTGGCTTTTCATCACTGCTCCAAAGCTTTTCAAATGCTTCGATACCTGAATCATATGTGTAATCTCCATCGATTACAAGATTTTCATCATATGAAATACTTGCTTCTTCTAAAGCTTTTTTATAACCTTGTAACTTCTTCGCGCTTCCTGCTTTATCAATGAAAGGACCAGAGACGAAACCGATACGTTTATGTCCTTGCTCAATAAAGTGCTTCATTGCATCGTAAGCTGCTTGTGTATAATCAATATTTACTGATGGCGTTTCATTTTGCTCATCAAATGATGCTGCTAATACAATCGGTACTGGAGATTTTTTGAATTCTTCAATGTGAACATCTGTAATATCTTCACCCATGAAAACAATCCCGTCCACTTGTTTCCCAAGCATCGTATTTAATAAGTGGAACTCTTTCTCTTTGTTTTGATCAGAGTTACTTAAAATGATGTTATATTTGTACATTGTTGCGATATCTTCAATTCCACGAGCAAGTTCTGCATAAAACGTATTTGAGATATCAGGAATAATAACACCCACTGTAGTTGTTTTCTTACTTGCTAGTCCACGTGCTACCGCATTTGGGCGGTATCCTAAACGATCAATTGCTTCTAATACTTTCTTTCTTGTTGTAGGCTTTACATTTGGGTTACCGTTCACAACACGTGATACGGTAGCCATTGAAACATTTGCTTCACGAGCTACATCATAGATTGTTACGTTCATCTCTTCGCACACTCCTTCTATTTATGTTATCTATTTTTATGTATCGGTTCACTTGAATGAAAAAAAGACATCAACTCTATTTGCAGATGCCAACAATCGTCCCGAGTTCTTCCTTTTACTAATGATACGATAAAAACGCAGGCTCATACAATATTTTCCCGCAAAAGTTTCGAAAAAATTCGCTTCTTTTCTCGTATTTTCGTATTTTTTATGCAAAAAAGGGCAATTTTTGTAAAAAGTCTATGTAACAAAGCCTACATAGACTAAAAAATCTTTTTATAATTTACTTCCGAATGCTTTTAATTCTTTCATAAACTCATTGAATTCTGGAATATCCATTTGTTGTGCTGCATCTGATAATGCAACTGCTGGGTCCGGATGTACTTCAGCCATAATAGCATCAGCACCAATTGCCATAGCAGCTTTTGCAGCTGGTAATAGAAGGTCACGTCGCCCTGTAGAATGCGTTACATCGACAACGACAGGTAAATGTGTTTCTTTCTTTAAAATTGGCACAGCGGAAATATCAAGCGTATTACGCGTTGCTGTTTCATATGTGCGAATACCTCGTTCACATAAAATGATATTACCGTTCCCCTCTGCCATAATATATTCTGCCGCATTAATAAATTCTTCAATTGTTGCGGATAAACCACGCTTTAATAATATCGGCTTATTTACAGCACCAGCTGCTTTTAATAGCTCGAAGTTTTGCATGTTGCGAGCGCCAATTTGAATAACATCAACATAATCTAATGCCATTTCAATATCATTCGGATTTAAAATTTCACTAATAACAGCTAAATCATATTCATCTGCAACTTGGTGTAAAATTTGCAATCCTTCTAATCCAAGACCTTGAAAATCATATGGAGATGTACGAGGCTTGAAAGCACCACCACGCATTAGTTTCAGACCTTGCTCTTTCATTGCTTCTGCAACTTGGCGTACTTGTTCATAACTTTCTACAGCACATGGTCCCATAATAAAATGTTGGTTTCCATCGCCAATTTTCTCTCCATTAATCTCCACAATCGTATCTTCTGCTTTTTTCTTACGAGAAACAAGTAGCGCTTTGCGATGATCGTCTTCTTGTAGTTCTAAACCAGCTTGAAAAATTTGTTTAAAAATATGTTGTAAGGTCGATGTTTCAAATGGACCATTATTATTCTCCGCAAGTAAATTCAACATTTCTCTTTCACGTACAGGGTCAAAACGTTTCACACCTTGTACTTCTTTTAAGTTTCCAACCTCTTGTACGAGACGGCCTCTTTCATTCAATAACTCTAATAATTGTAGGTTGATTTGATCGATGCTAGAACGTAATCGATCTAACTCTTGTGATGCCATAAGAAAGCCACCTCCTTTAAATTTCTTCATTAACTTTTTTAAGATAACTTATTATAGCTGATACATACGAGGTTGTCACACGATATACAACATAGAATAATGTATGAAAAAGATAGAAAAAAGACGTGGAAATAGCATAATAAGAAAGCAGAAAATCCGTAGTATAAATTAAAATTACTGTATTCCGGAAAATTTATAAAATAAAAAAGACAGCTTAAAAACTGTCTTTTTTATTTTATAGGAAAGAAACGAACGGTTTATCGCTGTTCTTCTCTTTTATAATAACAGCCTCGATTTTACTCTCAGACTTTATCTGTAATTGAACTTTAGCATCTTTAGGGAATTTTTCTACCATACTTTGAGCAGCCATTTGAGAAAGCGCCATTAATTCTGACTTACCATTATATTTAACGACAATATCCATCTTTAATTTATCCATCTTATTTTGCTTATAAGAAATCTTAGCATTAACAGGGATATAATCTCCTGGAGAGAATTTCTTTATTGCTTCTGAAAAATCATCTAACTTTTTATTGTCTTCTCCTTGTGCTCCCGCAAATTCTTGAGAAGGATACGAATACGATTTTTCATCAATAGTATCCCAATTTCCAAGGTTAGTCTCATTCTTTTGAACAGTAGCGTTTGAAATATAAGTACCATTCTTTAAAGAGCTTGTGCTTTCTTGCTTAAATATAGCAAACGTAATTGGAGATTTGTTATATTTATCATTTTTATTAATAGCTTCTATAAGTTGCTTGGCAACTTCAGTACCTTTAGAAATAGCTTCCTCATTAGATACACTTGAAGACATAGATAAACCAATAACTACACCAGATAAGCTTAGTTCATTTGAATTCTGTTTGCCGAAGTAGTCTTGTTCTATAATATTAGTCAAAACTGGTACTTCTTGTTTCGTAACTAATTCATCAATTGTTTTCTCTGGAATATATTGATTTAATTGTAATACGTAATTTTCTGTATCAAATTGTTTTGAAGCAATATTCATTAAACCATTTTCATATTCTGCTAAATCTAGTTTAGAATTAGTTTTAACATTAACTGTATTAATTACCTTTTGGTCTTTTAAAGGAATAACAGTTCTATAGTAATCCTTAGAAACAGCAGTTCTCGGAATCATACTTTTTTCTTTCGTATCTTTCTGCACAACTTCATCTTTCTTCTCAATAGTATTATTGCTGCAAGCCCCCAGTAATAAACTTAAGCTTGCGATGAATAACGCCATTTTCTTCATTGCTTAAAACCCACTTTCAAAAGTCAATTTACTTAGTTTTAATGTATCTATAGTGTACCATAAATATATTGCAACAAAATAAAAAAGAAGCAAGCCCTTCGCTTGCCTCCCCTATTTTACATTCTCTTCTAAAGCTTCTTTTTTAATATTCCAATGCGATGTATGCCATACTACCATTCCATCTTTTATGTATAGCACTTGCGGAGATTCATGTTTAATGCTGTACTGCTCTGCAACATGGTTCGAAACATCTCTCGCATCTTGTACGTATAAGTAATATGCTGGCACTTCTCTTTCTTCACGGCAATACGCTTGAAACTCAGTATATGCACCGTGACTAATTGGGCATGTCGTACTATGCTTAAAAAGAACGTAAGGCTCGTTCTTTTCTACTAACGCTTCAAGTTCTTCAATCGTTTCAATCTTCATCATACTCATCGTTACTCACCTCTCATGTGAAGTCTAGAGCGTTTTTCTCTCTTTTCAGCCTTCTGCTCAGCTCTCTCAAGTTTACGCTCTTCTTTTTCAACCTTTTTATCTTGTCTCGTAGCACGGTAATGATTGTATACTTCGATTGCTGCGCTGCTCCATTGTACAACTTGTGCTACTTTATCTGCGTTATTTTCAATTTCGTCCGTAACAGACTCTGATACATTGCGAAGCTTCGTATTTAAAGAGTGAATCGTCGTTCCGATTCCATCTACACCTTCTACTACTTTATTTAGCGACTGTGACTTCTGTTGAATATCATCAGCTAACGCATTTGTCTTATGTAATAATTGCTCCGTCTCTACGCTTATTCCTTGCATTTGCTTTTCTAAACCTTCTAATGTGCTCGCAACGTTTTCTAACGTTTTCTGAACCGATAACAACGTTCTGCATACATACACTACTAATACAGCGAAAGCAACCGCGATAACAGCCGCACTTACATATAAAAGAACTTGCATTTCATCACTTCCTTTATCTTTTTCATACTTTCTCCCATTATACAATCATTTTCCGTTTCGTTCTAATCCCTATCTTTTCATTAGAATTTTCATACTTATTCGTTAACTTTAACATAAATCATTCAACAAATTCCACTAAGTAGGTTACAATAGGAAGGGATACATAATTAGTAGGGAGGCTTTACATATGAAAGATCCACGCATTGAAAAGTTAGCATACAATTTAATTAACTACTCTATCCGCTTACAAAAAGGCGAAAAAGTATTAATTGAAAACTTTGGCTTACAAAAAGAACTTGTAACTGCACTTGTAAAAGAAGCATATGCAGCTGGTGGTTTCCCATTCGTTTCTTTAAAAGATCATCAAGTAGATCGCTCTTTATTAATGGGTGCTACTGAAGAACATTTCGAACAAATCGCTGCATATGAAGCGAGCGTAATGAAAGATATGGACGCTTATATCGGTCTTCGCTCTGGTGATAACATTAACGAACAAGCTGACGTTCCAAGTGAACGTATGAAAGTTCACGGCCAAACAGTTGGTAAAAAAGTTCATAGAGACATCCGCGTTCCGAAAACGCGCTGGGTTGTTCTTCGCTACCCAAATGCTTCTATGGCGCAGCTTGCTAAAATGAGCACAGAAGCTTTCGAAGACTTCTACTTCGAAGTTTGTAACTTAGACTACGGTAAAATGGATAAGGCGATGGATAGCCTTGTTACATTAATGAATAAAACAGATAAAGTTCGCCTAACTGGTCCTGGAACTGACTTAACATTCTCTATTAAAGACATTCCAGCTATTAAATGCTCAGGTCATTTAAACATTCCAGACGGTGAAGTATATTCTGCACCAGTTCGTGATTCTGTTAACGGTACAGTTTCTTACAATACACCATCACCTTACAACGGTTATACATTTGAAAATGTACAACTTAAGTTTGAAAACGGCCAAATCGTTGAAGCAACTGCAAACGATTCAGAGCGCATTAACAAAATCTTCGATACAGACGAAGGCGCACGCTACGTTGGTGAGTTCGCGATTGGCGTAAACCCATACATCTTACATCCAATGGGAGACATCCTATTCGATGAAAAAATTGATGGCAGCTTCCACTTCACACCTGGACAAGCTTATGACGATGCATGGAACGGCAACAACTCTAACATCCACTGGGATTTAGTATGCATTCAGCGCCCTGAATACGGCGGCGGCGAAATTTACTTCGACGACGTATTAATCCGTAAAGACGGACGCTTCGTTGTATCTGAACTAGAAGCTTTAAACCCAGAGAACTTAAAATAATAATAAAAACGCTCGGAAGACACTCCGAGCGTTTTTTTATTAATACTTTAATAAATCTTTCGCCACATCTTCTGGCACTTTAAAACTCATTTTCTTATTTTTCATTTCAACCTCAACATAAGGGACATCTTTATAGACTGTCATAGTACCAATTTCATGCAACTCTTTTTTATCTTTACTCGAATCCAATAATTTCGGTGTATCCTCTTGATACATTTTAAACGTTTTCCCTTGCGGAGTATCTAAAGGAGCCGATTCCATTTCCCACTTATCCATTTTCATTCCTTCAAACAACTTTTTAATTTCTTTCTTATCAGTAATTGTTTTTTTATCACTCGAATCAGTAAGCGATTCAATTTCAATTTTTTGTGCTTTTTCTAAGTTCATATCTGCCTTTTCCTTCTTCGTACTACATCCTATTAAAAGAATAGATGTGGTTAGCAGAAATAAAAACAACATACAGATTTTTTTCATTTCTAATCCCCCTGCTTCTTTAGTCCATAAAAATGGAAGTAGTGAGTACCATCAATAGCCATTACTTCCCTACCATTTCTATTTTTACATATGGATTTTCTTTCTCAATAAGCGCCAAGAATTCATCCGTATCTTGCGGCATTGCAATCATATGTACTTTATATGCATTCGTCGTAATTTCAAGAGACTTCCCAACTTGGCGAATAATTCTAATATCTTTCAATACAACATCTTCATTTAAAACGCCGTATTTTAGCACACCATTTTCGATTTTATGTTTTTTAATAAATATTTCCCAAACGAGAGGGCCATTTACAATGAAGCATAACCCCACCCCAATTAGAGCTGAAACCCAATCCCCTTTTCTTGTAAAGAACATTACAATCGGATATACCACCAGGAAAGCTAACGTTAGACTAACGAAAATTATTGCAGACTTACTTCTTTGAATTGGAAAGTTCATACCTACACCACCCAACCTAAATTATACCATTATTTCCATTTTAGTTCATAAAAAAAGATCATTTATAAATGACCTTTTTAAACGATATATCTATAAAATTTCTTATCTACCTCTAACACCGGAAAACTTTTTGGTAACCCTTCTATACTCACGCTTTGAAAACCATTCTTTTCGTAAAAACGGTGTGCTGCTAGAAATTTAACTGTTGTTCCTAAATAAATGTCTTCCAAGTTCTTTTCCTTCGCCCAAGAAATTGCCGTTTGAAGTAACATATGTGATGCACCCCATTCTTTTCCGCGGAACTCTTTCTTCACGAACATTTTTCTTAATGCTACTTGATCATTCCCAATATCTAATAAAGCTACCGTTCCAACTACTTTACCATCATAAGTTGCTACCCAAAAATTTCCGTTGTCCCTTTGATAGAACGTTTCTATTTCTAGTAAGTCCGGCTGCTCTTCTTTCGTAATTGGGACATTGTACTCTTTTTGCTGAATATGAACAATGAGATCTACTACTTCATCTTGAAACTTATTTTCATAAGAAATAATACAAATCTTCTCGTTCATCGAATCTTCTTCCATTCTGAAGCTAGTAAACTATACACAGCGATATCTTGAAAATGATCATATACCCATTCTTCATCTCTTAAAACCCCATCTAACTTAAACCCTAAACGTTCTGGGATTGCACGACTTTTCACATTTTCAACACCGCACCTGATTTCAATTTTATTCAGCTTTAAATTTTCAAATGCATAGTGAAGCACAGTTTTCACACTTCGCGTCATAATACCTTTTCCACCAGCATCTTCTGCAAGATAATATCCAAGGCTCGTCGCTTTTTTACCCCAGCTCACCGGATGAATCCCCACCATCCCAACGAGCTTTCCTTTATAACGTATACCAGTTTCAAACCCATCTCCTTCTGCAAATTTCTTTAACCACATCGGAAAAATCTCATTATACGCATCAGCAGATTTCGTCCCATCTACCCATGGAAGCCATCTTCTTAAATGGGTACGATTCTGATCTATTAATTCATATAGTTCCTCTTTATGATGTTTTTCTAATAGTTGTAGTTCAATTTCATCATCTACTCGAAGTGTGAACATGTTTTTTATCCCCTTTTAGTTTTCTTATTATTCTAACACTTAAAGGTGCAAAATGTTAAATATTCATACTTTTTTTGGTTTTATTTGTATAAAACCAGAAGAATACAATACACCCGTAACAACTAATATCATTCCTACGGATTGTGCGGGCGTTATATTCACTCCTTCAATAAAAGAAATAAACATTGTAACAACAGGTACTAGATTAAAAAATAAGGATGTTCTTGCTGTCCCAATTTGAGCAATTCCATTATTCCACCATAAGTAACCGAGCACACTCATTCCAATTGCCATAAAAAGAATCGCTCCCCAAGCTAACAAAGGAATTTCCAAAACTGGTACTATACTTTTTTGAGTGAAAGATATCACAATAAAAGCAAGGGCACCAATAGTCATCGTATATGTCGTAGTTTGTATTGGGCTACCAGTTTTAATAAACCTTCTGCCTAGCACACCGTATAACGCCCAGCAAATATTCCCTAACAAAATATAAAAATCTCCTTTTGAAAATGATAAATTTTGTAGTATTGCAAACGAACCTTGTGTAAGTACAAAGACAACACCTAGTAATGCAAGTAACATTCCGATACCTTGGCGCTTTATGATTTTCTCTCGTAAAATGACACTTGCTAACAGCGTCGTAACGAACGGGTTCGTCGCCATAATCAGTGCACCATTAATAGCTTCTGTATGTTTCATACCTAAAAAGAAAAAGAAGTTAAAACCGAATACACCAACAATACCTAGCAAAAGGTAATAAGTCCTATTCTCCCTCCATACCGCTACCTCAAAATCTTTTCGTATTTTTAACAAACATAACATCACAAATGCAGCAATTCCAAAGCGCCATGCTGCTATATGAATCGCTTCAAAATACTGCACGGCATATTTCGAAGCATTAAATGTCCCACCAGTGAAAATTGCAAATCCAAGTAACTGAGCGTATACTTTATTCTTCATTGTCAGCCTCCGATTTTTCCCCTTCTAAAAAACCGTAATAAATTTCTAGCTTCTCCTCCGTTAACTGAACAACTTTTTGCAATTGTTCCTGCTGTTCTTTTAATCGCTCCAAGTGAGTTGTTAAAATTGAAATTCTCTTTTTTACTTTCGCTGGTACTTCCTCTTTTCTCTGCCTAATCTCCTCTATAATACATCCATCACTTGCAAACTCAGCCATCTCTTCTAATGACATTCCAGTTTGTTTTAACGAATATAAAAATTTTAATAGACGCACATCACCTTCTGTATATTGACGAATCCCGCTATTTCGCGTTGGTGGTGGTAATAATCCTAATTTCTCATAGTAACGCAAAGTATGAATGCCCATCCCTGTTAATTCTGCTACTTCACCGATTTTATACATGTTCTCTCCCCCTTATTTTATATTTTCATCTTACAACCTAGAGTTAACTCTAGGTCAATACGTAAATAAAAAACCAACTATATATGATTGATATCTAGATATGAATCATACATAGTTAAAGTATGGAAAAAAATGATAATTTTATAATTCAATTAAGAAAAGGTGTTTTTGATCTCGCTATTTTGTCTTTAATAAGTAAACAACCTATGTACGGATATGAAATCACAAGCGCATTACAAGAAATCCCTGTATTCCATATTCCAAATGGTTCGATTTACCCTATATTAAATCGAATCACAAAAAACAATTGGGCTGTTTCCTATTGGGAAGAGTCTGGTGATGGCCCAAAAAGAAAATACTATCGAATTACAGACGAAGGGAGAGAAATTTTATATAGTCGCTTACATGATTATGATGCAGTGTATCAAGCTCTAATGTTACTAGCTAAAGGAGAGGATAAAAAATGAACAAAGAACAATTCTTTGCAAATGAACTCATTACTTCTTTCTTACAGGATTTCCACAAAGGTTTAATGAACTTACCTACGTCAGCAAGAGAACAACATGTGCTCGAAATCAAATCCGATTTATATGAAAATGCATTAAGTAAAGAAAGTGAAGGGATACCATCAGCAAGCATTCCTTCACAAGTGATTGAAGAATTTCTTCCTCCAAAAGAATTAGCACAGGAAATTGCAGTAGAATATACAGATGTTATTCAACATGCACAGCAATCTACAAATACATTTATCAAATACTTTACTGGGTTCTCAGTTGCTCCACTCGGTGCTCTATCAACGCCTATCGCACTAGGTTTTATAAATATTTCAGCTAACTTACCATTTTTGTTAGCCTTTATTGCAAGCAACATTTGGTTCATCTATAGGGAAAATCATTGGAATACAGATTTATTAAAGTTTTTTAAAACAGTTATTACCTTTAGTTCTAGCGTTTTAATTGCTCTTCCATTTGCATTTTTCGCGATTCGAATTATGATAACAAAACAATTCGATATGTTTTCATTCTATTATTTAATTGGATATGTACTTTTTAGTTCACTATATATGGTTTTATTAAAACAACTATACAAAAAGAATAAACAATACCAACATATCAACGCTTTTTAAAATATATCAAACACAATAAAAAAAGACGCACAGCTAAGCTATGCGTCTTTTTTATTACTTCTCTGCAACTTGAACTTCTTTTACGTAAGCTGCTTCGAATTTTTGGATGTCTCCTGCGCCCATGAAAATTAAAACGCCGTTTTTATGTTTCTTTAATACATCCGTTGTTGTATCTGTAATTAGTTCTGCACCGTCAATACGCTTTTGCAGATCTTCAATTGTTAATTCACCTTTGTTTTCGCGCGCTGATCCGAAAATATCACATAAGTATACTTGGTCAGCTTTGCTTAGGCTTTCAGCAAACTCATCTAAGAACTTTTCTGTACGTGAGAATGTGTGCGGCTGGAATACAGCGACAACTTCACGCTCTGGATGTTTTTGACGAGCTGCTTCAATCGTTGCATTAATTTCTGTCGGATGGTGTGCATAGTCATCGATGATAACTTGCTCTCCCATTGGCTTTTCATTAAAGCGACGTTTTACGCCTTCAAAAGTTGTTAGCTGATGCTTAACTGCTTCTACATCAACGTTTTCATAATGGCAAAGCGCAATTACTGCTAATGCATTTAATACGCTGTGATCGCCATATCCTGTGATTTTGAACGTATCATAATACGTATTACGAACAAATACATCGAATATAGTACCATCAGTTCTCTTTTGGATGTTACGTGCTTGGAAATCATTATCTTCTCCAAATCCATAGAAAATAACAGGTACTTTCGCTTGAATTTTTTGAAGTTCTTCATCATCACCACATGCAATAATGCCCTTTTTCACTTGCAATGCCATCTCTTGGAATGCACTGAATACATCATTGATGTCTGAAAAATAATCCGGGTGATCGAAATCAATATTTGTCATGATTGCATAGTCTGGATAGTAAGACAAGAAATGACGACGATACTCACAAGCTTCAAATACAAAATACTTACTATTTTCTACCCCATGCCCAGTTCCATCTCCAATAAGGTAAGATGTTGGGTGTGCGCCTTGCATTACATGGGCTAACAAACCTGTAGTTGATGTTTTTCCATGTGCACCAGTTACAGCAACACTTGTGTACTGATTCATAAGATCACCTAAGAAGTGATGGTAACGATGTACTGGGATATTTAATTCTTTTGCTGCTACGATTTCTTCATGCGTATCAGGAAATGCATTTCCTGCGATAATCACTTGTCCTTCTTTAATATTATTTTTATCAAAAGGAAGGATGGAAATACCACGCTTTTCCAATGCTGTTTGTGTAAAGAAACGCTTTTCATAATCAGACCCTTGAACAGTATGCTTCATGTCATGAAGAATTTGCGCTAATGAACTCATTCCTGTTCCTTTAATTCCTACAAAATGGTAAACTGTCATCTTAAAGAACCTCCAACATTTCGAACTAATACAACGGCCTATCTATAAGACAGTATATGAATCTTTTCTTATTTTGGTAATCATCATACATTTCTGATAAGCGAAGTTTTCTTTAATCTTCACTTATCAGGATAACCACGTACGTACTTCTTTTTATGTCCATAACAAACTTATTATAGCAAAAAATCAGCTGTTATACTATGATAACAGAAAAACTGATAGGGTCAATCACCTATCAGTTTTTCTCATTTTTACATATCTTCTTTTGTTTCTAATTGAACACGCTCTAGACGTGGATTTGGACGGTATTTACGACCAGCTTTTGCTTCTGGTTTTCCATTTAATTCTACGTTATCACCAGTAAAGCCAATATTCATTTTTAATAAGCTACTTCCTACTCCGTATATATCGACAGGAACATTTTGAGCTTCAAATTCACGAATACGCTTCTCATCAAAACCACCAGTTACAACGATATCTACATGTTGGAACCCTTCCTCATCAAGAGCCTTACGAAGTGCAAATACAAGCGATGGATTTACACCACGTGGATCAAATGTTCCAAGTACTTCTGGGTGACGAATGAAGTATTGATCAATCATTGTACGAGACGTATCGACACGCACACCTTTTAATGTTGATCCAAATTCACGCGCTACGCGAAGTGCATCTGTAATGACATCATTATTGTAATCAATTAATACAACTAATTCATCTTCTGGGAATTTTTTATGATACGCTTTTGCAGCTTCAACAACATCACCATTAAACATTTGAATTAATGCGTGAGGCATCGTCCCCATACCACTTCTGCCCCACCACTCATTCATTGCATGCGTCGCTTGTGCGCTCATACCTCCGATGTATGCCGCATAACCGTCACCAGCTTGTTGCGTATAATGATCATCACGATCTCCCATGAAAATAACTGGTTTTTCTTTATCTACACTACGTGCAGCTTGGACAACGTTATATACGTTTGTCGCAACTGATGTACGACGAGCTAAAATCCCATCAATTACACCTTCTAAAAATCCGAAATTTTCATAAGGACCATGAATTGTTAAAACAGTTTCAAACGGACTAATATTATCGCCATCCTTTAAAGAATAAATTTCTAATTCCTCAGGATTTTTGGCAAATGTTTGTAGCAATGCGATTACCTCATCTGTTCCGCAAAGAACCGCATGTTCTTTTTGGAAAAACTGCATCGTTACAACACTTTTCGGGCGAAATTCTTCAATGATTTCTCTAGTTTTTAAAAAGTAAACGGCAGAGAACCAACCTTCTCCAACACGTTCATCAAATTTAAATGTTTTATTTGTTAGTCGATTTATTTCACCTTTTAATTTTAATTCAATTTCTTTCATGTCGCTTTACTCCCTACTTTACTATCCAACATTTTCTCTTAGTATACAGCAAAACCGTTTCCTATACATTTGTTTCCTGCATAGCAGCAAATTCATCCTCAGAAATAAGGACATCTCTCGGTTTCGTTCCTCTTCCTTCAGAAATAATCCCTTGCGATTCCATCTCTTCAATGAGACGTGCCGCGCGATTATAACCGATGCGGAATTTTCGCTGTACAGAAGATGTGGACGCTCCCCCTTGTTCTACAACAAATTGACATGCATCAAAGAACAATTCGTCTTCCGACTCAGCTTGTTCTGTTTTCGCTAATAAATCCTCTTGCTTAAATAAGTAGTTCGGCTTCATTTGCTTTCTCACATGATCAACTGTTTTCTCAATCTCATCATCCGATACATATACACCTTGTACACGAACCGGTTTAGACGTACCGTTTCCTAAGAATAACATATCACCACGACCAAGTAATTTCTCCGCGCCCCCAATATCGATAATCGTACGCGAATCAACTTGAGATGATACTGTAAACGCAATACGCGTTGGAATGTTTGATTTAATTAAACCTGTAATAACGTCTACAGATGGTCTCTGCGTCGCAACTAATAAGTGAATACCACAAGCACGAGCTTTTTGTGCAATACGACAAATCGCTTCCTCAACATCACCAGGAGCAACCATCATTAAGTCAGCTAACTCGTCAATGACGATTACAATATAAGGTAATGTCTCACCTGGGATTTCTCTCCCACTTACAATCGTATTGTAACGAGTTAAATCACGAGCACCAGCATGCGCAAATAATTCATAACGGCGTTCCATCTCTTCGACTGCCCACTTTAAAGCCGCTGTTGCTGCTTTTACATCTGTAATAACAGGCGCTACAAGATGTGGAACAGAATTGTATGGTGCAAGCTCAACCATCTTCGGATCGATTAACATTAACTTCACTTCATGCGGTTTCGCTTTATATAAAATGCTCGTTAAAATTGCGTTAATACACACACTTTTCCCAGAACCTGTTGCACCCGCAATAAGTCCGTGTGGCATTTTCCGAATATCAGTTACAATTGGATCGCCTGAAATATCAAGCCCGAGCGCAACTGTAAGCGGTGATTCGCTCTTTGTAAACACAGGACTTCTTAAAATTTCACGAAGAAACACTGGCTTACTTTCTTTATTTGGAACTTCGATTCCAATCGCACTCTTCCCTGGAATTGGCGCTTCAATACGAATATCTTTCGCAGCTAAGCTTAACTTAATATCATCACTTAAATTTGTAATTTTATTTACTTTCACACCTGGGTCTGGCTGTACTTCAAAACGAGTTACTGCTGGACCTTGCGATACGTTAATAACATGTGCACCAACATGGAAATTATTAAATGTCGTATTTAATAATTCTTTCTGTTCATCCAACCATTCCGTATTATCTAACGCTGCTTGCTGCGGAATTGACAACAATGTTAATGGCGGAATTGCATATGTCGGTGGTGTTTGCAATACATTTCGCATATCGTTCTCTCTTTGATTTACAACATATGCTTTCTCTTGTACTTGCTCTACTACCATTTGCTGCACTGGCTTTTCTTCCACTTGCGGTTCTACTACCATTTGCTGCATTGGCTTTTCTTCCGCTTCTGGTTCTACTACCACTTGCTGCACTAGCTTTTCTTCCGCTTCTGGTTCTACTACCACTTGCTGCACTGGCTTTTCTTCCACTTGCGGTTCTACTACCACTTGCTGCATTGGCTTTTCTTCCACTTGCGGTTCTACTACCACTTGCTGCATTGGCTTTTCTTCCACTTGCGGTTCTACTACCACTTGCTGCACTGGCTTTTCTTCCACTTGCGGTTCTACTACCACTTGCTGCATTGGCTTTTCTTCCACTTGCGGTTCTACTACCACTTGCTGCATTGGCTTTTCTTCCACTCGTTTACTGGCAGTTGATTGCATTACGTTCGTTCTTGCCGCATGTCTTTCCATTAATTTCTTTCTGTCTTGCTTTAACATGACAACATTAAATGGGACATGACGTTTTTTCTCACGTTTCGGTTCTTCTATTTGTAAAGCAGGCTGTTCTTCAGCAACTTGCTTCTTTTCTTCCGCTTCTTCAATTAAAACGTTCGCAAAGTTTTGAACATCTTTCTTTGTTTGCTCATCCGTTTCTGAAACTGGTACGAATACTTCACTTTCTTCCTTGAATGTAATTGTTTCTTGTTGAGAAATCACTGGTTGCCCTGCAACTGGTGTATTTCCCACTAAATCTGTATTCATCGTTTCTTCAATTACTGTTTCTTGAGAAATTGGTTCTTCTTCCTTAGTTTCTTCTAACTCCGCAACTTCTTCTGCCACTTCCTTAGTTTCCTCTAATTCCACAACTTCTTCTGCCACTTCCTTAGTTTCTTCTAATTCCGCAACTTCTTCTGCCACTTCCTTAGTTTCTTCTAATTCCACAACTTCTTCTGCCACTTCCTTAGTTTCTCCTAACTCCGCAACTTCTTCTGCCACTTCCTTAGTTTCTCCTAACTCCGCAACTTCTTCTGCCACTTCCTTAGTTTCTTCTAACTCCGCAACTTCTTCTGCCACTTCCTTAGTTTCTTCTAACTCCGCAACTTCTTCTGCCACTTCCTTAGTTTCTTCTAACTCCGCAACTTCTTCTGCCACTTCCTTAGTTTCTTCTAACTCCGCAACTTCTTCTGCCACTTCCTTAGTTTCTTCTAACTCCGCAACTTCTTCTGCCACTTCCTTAGTTTCTTCTAACTCCGCAACTTCTTCTGCCACTTCCTTAGTTTCTTCTAATTCTGCAACTTCTTCTGCCACTTCCTTAGTTTCTTCTAATTCTGCAACTTCTTCTGCCACTTCCTTAGTTTCTTCTAATTCTGCAACTTCTTCTGCCACTTCCTTAGTTTCTTCTAATTCTGCAACTTCTTCTGCCACTTCCTTAGTTTCTTCTAATTCTGCAACTTCTTCTGCCACTTCCTTAGTTTCTTCTAATTCTGCAACTTCTTCTGTTGCTCCCTTAGCTTCCTCTAATTCTTCTTCAAAAGCATCTGGTATTTCTATAGTGATTGTTTCTTGAAGCTTTTCATCTGTTTTTACAATTACTACATCTTCTGAAGATTCCTCTTCAATTTGATTTGCTACAACTTCAGCAATAGTTTCTTCTATTTCTGTACTACATTCGATTTCTTCTCTTAATATCGTTTCCACGTTCTCTACTTTAGAATCTATTGACTCTTCTTGTAGAGTTTCTTCGTTATCTTCTATATGCGATAACTCCACTACATCTTGTTCTTGCTGCAAGGCTTGTACAGTTGTATGAAGCAACTGATCACTCTGGCTTTCTTCTAATGAAGGAACTTGACTCTCAATCTCGTAACCATTTTTCTCTAACCATGTATCCACAACCGATTTTTCTTTTACTTTACTATTTTTTTGTGTTTGTTCGTTCAGTCCTTCCTTATTAGACGAACCTTCTTTTTTGCCTTCTGAAAAATCGGATAATGTGTAGCCCTTTTTCTCTAACCATGCGTCCACAACTGATTTTCCTTCAATGGATATTTCAAGATCTTCTCTTTCTTTTTCTTCCTCCTGTACAACCTTCTTTTCTACTGAAGGACGATTATATCCATAAATCGGTGAAATCATCTCTGTTGGACGAAATGGTCTACGGTTACTTTCTTGTGATTGGACGGATGCTTTTTTTACGATAGGCTCTTGTTCCTGTTCATATTGCAATTCCGGCTCTTCATATGTAGGAACTGCTTTTTCCACATATAGTCGTCTGCTTCTTTCCACTTTTATTCCGCTTTGAGCAGACGGCTCTTCGTATGTTACTACTTGAACAGGTCGTTCTTCAAAGTGCTCTATTTCTCTTACATCCTCTTCATCGAACCCATTATCCGGTATTAATGGAAAACGGCATTTCCCTGCATTTCGACTTGCCATTTGTGCTTCTCTTGCTTCAGTGTAGTGGTTTACACGAGGAATTTTCGGCTGACTTTCAATTTGTGCCGACACTTCTTTATTCATCACTGTTTTTTCTTCCTCTTTGTTAAACAGCTTTTTCATCCAATCTAACATGCTTACCACTCTTTCTACTAAATAGTAACATCCTTTATTGTATCAGCATTCGGCAAAAAGTGCAGGTAAAATTAAGCATGTCATATTTATCCATAATATTCTAATTTACGAGTGTTTTCACATGGAAAAACGCAGCCTCTCATGTAAGACTGCGTTTAAGCTTTACTCTTCCGATATTCATCTACACTATCCGTTACGCTTTGTAATAAAGAATTCACATACTGCGGATCAGATAATTTTTTATCTTCTTCAGGATTTGACATAAATCCAAGTTCTAATAGAACGCCAGGAACTTTTGCCCAATTAAACCCAGAAAGATCATCTCGATATTTAATTCCATTTACTTTCACTTGATGATTCTCTCTCATTTTATTTACTATCGTTTGAGAGATTTGAAGACTTTCCGCATAAATCTCTTTCGTATACGGACTTCCTTCTGCCGGCGTCAATACAGCAAATCCACTTTGGTTTGGATTTTCCGAACCATCTGCATGAAGACGTAAAAACAAATTCGCCTTATGATCATTTGCGAATGTCGCACGTTCTTTATTGCTTATATCAACATCTTGTGACGTTCTCGTCATTAATACTTGCATACCTTTTGCTTCCAACTTTTCTTTTAATATAAAAGCCATTTCTAACACAAGGACAGACTCTCTCTTTTTTGTTACAACACCTGTTGTCCCATCTGTCACTTTATATTTTTGAGTAGTTGCTCCTGGACCAATCGGCTCTAAATTTAAATTCGCTTTTTGTTGATGCCCTGGATCAATGACAACGAGAAACTTTTCTTGCTTCTCCTTACTCTCTATTTTTTGTTCATTATTTTGTGCTGGTTGCTCTGGTGGCTGCACCGGCGTAGTTTCCTCTTTCTTTTCCTCTGCCGACGCTTCCTCCTGCTTAGGTTCTACTTGCTCATTCGTTTGAATTGCTTGTGGTTCTTCTTTCTTTTCTTGTTCTTCTTGCTGTTTTTCTACCGGTGCGTCTTCCTTTTTCTCTTTGCTTGTTTCTCTTACAGAAGATGATGCTTCTTTTTTCGGCTGCTCCTGTGAGCAACCTCCCATATATATGCCAATAAATGCAATCATGCCCATTATTTTTATATACTTCATGCTTCTCTCCCATCACTTTGCACCGGACTCAAAGTTTTACTTATAATTGGTTTATAATCTCATCCATATTTCCAATATAAACAGGCTGCCACGTTTCCGTACCACGCTCTGCAGTATACACTGGATACATATTATCATCCACATTCACGAAAACTGGATCGCCCATATCCGTTTCATATCCAATCACAATCCATCCTTCTTGCCACTTTCCATTCTCTTCACTTACTAATGAATTTTTATGTTTATCATATCGATAACCGATTTGTCCTTTTTCTAATTCATTTTCACTAAATACATATATTTCATAGGAACCTAACTCGATATCTTGCTGTTTTGAAGTTTCAATTCGTTTCAGAAGTTCTGCGATTTTTAGTTGTTGTTTCATACGTCTATCCCCTTCTATTTTTCTAAATTTTACCTAATTTATTTTTAAAATACAATATAGTTTTTAAAGAGAAACGTTACAATCCTAGGAATTTCACACACAAAAAAATAGCCCCACATATGCGAGGCTATTTTCTCTTACATCAATTAAAATTTGAACTCTTGTCCAACTTCAAAGCTATCTTCTAATACAAGAATACCTTTTTCTTGTGGAGCATCTGGAAGCTCTAATTCACGTGCAGAGCAAATCATTCCAGAAGAAGGAACACCGCGAAGCTCAGCAGGTTTAATTAACATACCGCTTGGCATTACAGCGCCGATTTTTGCAACAACAACTTTTTGTCCTGCATCAACGTTTGGTGCACCACATACGATTTGTAATGTTTCTGTACCGATTTCTACTGTACAAATGTTTAATTTATCAGCATTTGGATGCTTCTCTTTTTCAGCTACATAGCCTACAACAAATTTCGGCGTGAGATCAGCTTCTACTTTTTCTTCAAAGCCATTCTTCGCTAAAATTTCGTTAATTTTTTCAACAAACTCTTTTGTTAATGTAACGTTTCCGTTATCTGTTACTTCTACATAAGAAGATGCATTAAAGATGTTGAATCCTGCTGTTACGTTGCTTTCACGATCGTATACGCGAGCAACATCTCCTTTGCGGTCAAATGTACGGTTTTCTAAAGTAATATCTTGTAAGGTAACAATTAAAGTGTCACCAATTCCTTCAAGGTTGTAAAAAACGTTCACTTCGTTCATCCTTTCTCTTTTCCATCTGTCTTCTTCCGATTCTTCGCTAAAATAAAGATTGGTTCGAAGTCCCCATCTTCATATACGAATGAAAGTGATGTAATCGGAACATGCCCTTCGGCAAAAAATTTCATTGTCATTTGTGCAATAATATCATAACCGATTTCGTTGACGATATCAGCAATAATTAATACATCTTGGTGAGGAACTGCCACAACCATGTCACCAGAGATCTTTTCACGCATCGATTGTAGTAACGATTCGTTTAAAATACGAGTCGCATCATACCCATCATTTGTGTTTAAAAAGTAGAATGTATTACCTGCTACTGTGTCCTGCTTAAATTCATAACCTAATGAGCGAGCATTAAATAATGCCATTTCACGTACTTGTTGCTCTGTAAGCTCTAATTTTTGCAATAAGCGCTCATCAATTAATCGATACGTTTTATTAGAATCTAGCGCATAGTAAATACGTGTTTCCGCCGTGTGGTCCGTCATAATAAACGGATTTCCTTCTTCTGATTGTTTCGGGAAAGAAGTAGAGCGAATAACAGGTAAAATTTTCGCCGTGCTATTTTCTTCTTTATGCATTGCAATTAGCGCTTCTTGTACGTAATAAGCGACCTCTTCAATCGCTTTTTCTTTGTTCACTTCCCATTTTGCTACTACTCCTGGAAGTGATACGTTAATACCTTTTTTCGAGTCTGTTTGTTCAATACGAAGAACTTCTTTCTCGCTATCATAATGAAAATCCCATTCTGGTCGAGATAATTTCTTCATTAACTCGTCTTTCATCTTTTTACTTGTCATTTTCATCTCTTTTTCCTCCCTTCCAAAAAAACAACCTCCCCCGCGAAGGTAGAGGTTGTTTTTACAATTCAATTGGCTAATTGTCTTATTTTAAACCTTCAATAAACTCTTCGATTTGCTCTTGTGTTTTACGATCTTTGTTTACATAGCGTCCAGTTTCTTCACCTTTATTGTACGCTACAAAGCTCGGAATGCCAAATACGTCTAATTTCACGCATAGATCAATAAATTCATCACGATCTACATAGTAAAATGAGAAATCACTATACTTCTCTTCTACTTCTGGCATAAATGGATCAACGAAACGGCAATCTGGGCACCATTCTGCTGAGAACATGAAGACTACATTCTCTTCATTTTTTAATTCTTGGAATTGTTCCATGCTTTCTAATGATTTCATCTATATTTCCTCCTCTAACGAGTGCACTTTTTCACACTATAATCTTTTCTTTATACTACCATACATCGCGCATGGTGCAAGGTTTATGCTTGCTTTTCATCATACTTATATTGCCCAACAAGTAACTTAACAACGTGTACAAATAATTCAGTTCGGTCGACATAATCATCTGTAAAAATACCGATAGCACCTTCGTGACTACGAATATCTTTCCGCTCTACAAACTCTTCCATCACTTCACTTAACTCTTTGCCATCTTCAAGAGGCGCTAAAAAATCGTCTGGTAACTTAATACGCGCTCCTCCTGCAACGAATATCTTATCGTCACTCGTTGCGAGTGCACCCCAGTTACACATAAATAAACCGTGCTCCGTTTTCATTACACCGCCTTCTAGCCCAATACCGATTTGAGCTTCTCCTTCTTGCAGCGCTCGCTTCGCTCTATTTACCGCTCCTTGCATCGTCTCTTCATCTGAGAAAGGCTGGTTTGCTACTCCTGACGGAACAGAAAGAGATGTAACTTCAGCATCATTCCAAACCTTCTCCACAGCTCCAACCTTCGTTTTATTCTTCGATCCAACTACTACTTTCATTTTGTTCACCTCTATATAAATTCATCATTTTGTTCTAATATCCGCTTCGGCACAAATTAAGTACCAACCACATATCACCTAGGAATCCCTGCCATTTATAAAAGAAGCTTGCTTTCCACAATATGACCGATTTCGAACTCAAAACCAGCCTTCCTACCCGCGGTCTTAATACATCGCTCGAGCACCAACTAGGTACTGACCGCTCCCACTCATCGCTGGGTCATCTATTCAACCTAAAAAAAGAAGGGTTTTCCACCCTTCCTCCTTACGCGTTATTCTTAATCGTTTCTAACGTCGTTTTGTCCGTTGCTCTTACAAGCTTTGTAATAAGTTCTTTTGCTGCTGCATAATCATCAACATGTAAAATAGAAGCATGCGTATGAATGTAGCGAGCACAAACACCAATTACTGCTGATGGGATACCTGAGTTACTTGTATGTACACGGCCCGCATCTGTACCCCCCTGTGAAATAAAGTATTGGTACGGAATATTGTGTGTTTCTGCTGTATCTAAAATGAATTCACGCATTCCTCTATGAGTTACCATCGTGCGGTCGTAAATACGAAGAAGCGCACCTTTTCCTAATTGACCGAACTGCGTTTTATCACCAGATGCATCGTTTGCTGGGCTTGCATCAAGCGCATAGAAAATGTCTGGTTGAATCATATTTGCAGCTGTTTGTGCTCCGCGAAGACCTACTTCTTCTTGTACAGTAGCACCAGAGTATAATGTGTTTGGTAATGTTTCATCTTTTAATTCTTTTAATAACTCAATAGCAAGGCCACATCCATAACGGTTGTCCCAAGCTTTCGCCATAATTTTCTTCTCATTTGCCATCGGCGTGAACGGACAGATTGGCACGATTTGTTGTCCTGGTTTTACGCCAATTTCAATCGCATCTTCATAGCTATCTGCACCTATATCAATTAACATATTTTTCATATCCATCGGTTTTGCACGTTGCGCATCACTTAATAAATGAGGAGGGATAGAACCAACAACCCCAATAACAGGACCGTTCTTCGTCATAACTTGTACGCGCTGCGCTAATAGTACTTGGCTCCACCAACCGCCTAACGTTTGAAAACGAAGCATCCCATTTTTCGTAATTTGCGTAACCATGAAACCTACTTCATCCATATGACCTGCTACAAGAACGCGTGGGCCAGTTTCGTCCCCTTTTTTCAGACCAAATACGCTACCTAAACCGTCTTGCACAATTTCATCAGCATATTTGCTTAATTCTTGCTTCATAAAACGGCGCACATCATGTTCAAAACCTGATGCACCTTGTAATTCTGTTAACGTACGAAATAATTGTAATGTCTCTTTATTCACGAAGTCCCCTTCTTTCAAACCTTAGTAGAATACCTCTTTTATTGTAACGAAATTTTCGAAATGTTTCTAGTTTCTTCTTTTTTAGTTGCGTTTGCATTATAATTATTATCGGTACACTATTTTTATTTTACAGAATTGAGGTGAATATATGAGCTGGAAAGGTTTAGTAGCAGGTCTTGGCGTTGGGTTCGCAGCTGGTTATTTCGTTGCAAACAAAGTACAAGAACAATCCCATATTTCTTCAGAAAAAGCATTGAAAATGGTGAAACAAGCATTAAGTCATAAAGGTGAAATTACTGGCTCTTGGGTACATATGGTTCCAGAGACATTTGAAAAATATGATGTCGCATATGAAGTTTATCGCGGCGGTCTTACAACAATGTTAGATGATATACAAGAACGATTTGAATTTTTAGTTGATGCAAAAACAGGCACTGTTTTAGAGGTTATAGCAGCATAAAAAAGAGGGTTCCCATTAGGTGAACCTCTTTTTTTTTTTGAAATTGTGGGTATTGATTAAAATTATATCAGCGATTTTTCGAATATATCAGCGCAACCCAAATTATATCGGCGATTTTTTAAATATATCGGCGCAACTCGATTTATATCAGCGATTATTGAGATATATCGACTTATCGACAAAATCCGACAATAAAAAAGAGGCTGCTCCAATAAATATGATGGAACAACCTCCTATTTTTATGCTTCTATACTCGTTTTCCGTTCTATTTTTTCTATGATATGCCCTTCCTCATTCCACTTCACAGCACGATAATATGCGTCATGATAAAACGTAAACCATGCTTCTTTCTCAGCACCATACTTCATCCACTTTTGTTTATGTTCAATCGATGTCATTGGATAGTCATCGTAGGCCATTACCCATAATACATTTTGATGTGCATGCGTCGGTAAAATATCCGCTAAATGAAGCATCGTTTCACCCTGACTTTCAAGGACGACAACGGCATGTCCATCACTATGACCACCCGTATGCTCCATTTTTATTTCATCCGTAATTTCTATTTCTTGCTGGAAGGTAACAACTTTATCTACAATCGGCTCCCAATTTTCCGTCCAGTATGTATTACGCGATCTAATATTTGGATTCCTCATTTCATTCCATTCCGTTTCACTTACATAAACTTTCGCATTCGGAAACGTCGGCACAAGGTGATCTCCTTCCCGCCTTGTTAAACCAGATGCATGATCGAAATGAAGATGCGTCATTAAGACGTAATGAACATCTTCAGGCTTTAGACCCAGTTTTTCTAACGATTCATAAACCGATGATTCTTCTGTTACACCTTGATTTCGCTTCATTTTCTCATTCAACTTACCGTTTCCTATTCCAGAATCAATAAGCATGTTTCCTTCTTTCGTTTGCAAAAGTAACGGATCTGTTCGTAAATAAATATGGTTTGTATCATTATGTTGATATTTGCGTGACCAAAGTACTTTCGGCACAACTCCAAACATTGCACCTCCATCTAAATGTGTATTCCCACCTTTTAGCCATGTCACTTTTATATTTCCAACTTGTAACTGTTCCATCTTTCATCCCCCTTTCTTTTTAATATTAACATAAAATTCTGATTGTTTTAGCTACAAAAAAACCTATGCATTACTGCATAGGCTCTGTGCGATATTTCGCTTCAACTCGGTAAATACGATGACCTTTACTAGAGAACTTCTCTTCGTACTCTGTCATAATGTTTCCTTCATAATCACTATTATGAAGATCTAAGCTAAGGTAAGTTAATAACATACCATACTCAGCCATACTCATAAGAGAATATTCAAATAAACCTTGGTTATCAGTTTTGAAATGAATTTCTCCGCCATCTACTAACACTTCTTCGTAATTGCGTAAAAATGTTTTATACGTTAAACGACGCTTCGTATGACGGTTCTTCGGCCATGGATCTGAGAAGTTTAAATAAACGCGGTCAATTTCACCTTGTGCAAAGAAAACTTTTAAATCTTCAGCATCTTTATTAATTAACTTTAAGTTCGGTAATTCTTCTTCAATTAATTTATCAAGTGCATCTACAACAACACTTGTGAATTTTTCAATTCCAATATAATTAATATGTGGATTCGCTTTTGCCATATCATACATAAAGCGGCCACGTCCTGTACCTACTTCAATATGAATTGGTTGTTCATTTCCAAATACTTCTTTCCAGTTACCAGCGCGCTCTTCTGGGTTTCCGATTACGATATGTGAATATTCATTAATTCGATCCATTGCATAAGGTTTATGTCTTAAACGCATAGATGTCTCCCTCTCTTTACAAAACTATTTTAAAGGAAAAATTCCTTCTTTCTGTTTTAATCAATCTATCAAACAAAAAACCAAGCACGTACGAGCACTCGGTCCGTTTCTTTCAAGTATAAGATGTACCATTTTGATAAAAACTACATAAAGCATTAAACATTCCATGACGAAACAGCTTTTTCTCTTACATTTCCAGTGAGAGAAAAACACTCGAAAGGATGATCCGTTCATGCCAATTAATCAACAGCATCAATTAGAAGTGTTAAAAGATATTTTAGTCAACCATCAAAGTGATTGCTGTGGGACAGTTTCTGAATGCGAGCAATTAGAGCGCCTCATTCAATCGTTACTCGCAAACGATAGTATAAGTAGTGACGCTAAAGCAATGCTAAACGATGTATATTCTTATAGTCAATCGGGTAAATCTTCCTCTAATTTGGACAACCATATTTCCAATAATCAAGAACAACTTACTCAGTGGATTGCTGGAATGGACAATTTTTCTTAAGTATTATTCTGAAGCAAGTAGTTGCTGTAAATATTGATGCCAATATTTAGCTTCTGCTTGCTGCTTTTTTGTTGTGTGCCATTGAATAGATAAAATCGTTTGTGCTATAACATACCATCTCATACGCCTAAGTAATGATTCATCTAGTTCAACATCATAATATCCGAGCCACTCACTCCATTCATGACGCGGAACATACCAATATAATAACATCCCAAGGTCTAAAGCTGGGTCAGCAATCACAGCTCCATCCCAATCAATTAAAAACAATTCATCTTCATCCGACAATATCCAATTGTTATGGTTTACATCACAATGGCATACAACGAATTCATCGTACTCAATATCTTTTAATGACTCTGTTAAATATTGAAGACCTTGCTGAATTGTTTCATCAACTCTTATATCTCCTCTTAAAACAAGTTGTAATTGTTGTAATAACTCTTGCGCATGAAGCGGCTGCTTTCCTAGCCTTTGAATCATCTGCACAAGCGCTTTAGAGGAGTGTATTTTCTTCAAAAGTTTCGCAACACGTTCTAGTTTCATATCCTCTTGCTCTAACTTCTGTCCCGGAAGCCATTTTTGAGCAGAAATTACATCACCGTTCGTTACCCTTCTTGTCCAAAGTAATTTTGGAACAATTCCTTCAGCTGACAATACCGCTAAAAAGGGCGATGTATTCCGCTTTAAAAATAACTTTTGTTGTCCGTTTTGCGCAATATACGCATCGCCCGTTACTCCACCAGCCGGTATAAGACTCCACTCTTTTCCTAATAATTGTTCCAACCATTCCATATTCATTACCCGTTAACAAATCCTTATCTTTTATAGTTATGAAAAGAAAAACCGCAACATTTCTACACATGTTGTGGATTCATATATTTTACTTTAGTTGAATGAAAAGAAAACTTGGCATAAGCCGAAAACAGGATAAATCCCCTGCTCTTCTAGTTTATTTTACAAAATCACTCATAGAATGACAACTTATCAAAATCGTCACCTTTGTCAATTCTACATTTATTACATTCTCATCGTCAAGTAGCGATTTGTCACATTATCGCCAATATATACATGCTAGTTGGAGCCATTTGAAGTTCCTTTCCTCTAAATGAAGAAATTGGCTGTATTTTCGCTTGCTTTTCGTTTACTATCACATGCCACGTTTCTTCTTTTGGAAGCTCGACTATTTCATTTTGCAAACCGCTATTGAATAACACAACAATCTCTTTCCACGGTCCGAAAGATTCTACATTTTGCAAATGGTATGCAAGTACTTCTTTTGATGTTTGCAAAAAAGTCATATGCTTTTTTATAAGATCAGCGCTTTTTAATCGAAATGCCCCATGCTCCTTCCGAATCGCGATTAAACCTTTTATATAATTAACTGTCTCCATCTCTGTTTCTTTTTGCTCCCAATCTAATCGATTGATTTCATCATTTGCATTATAACTATTTTCGTTTCCTTGCTTCGTACGATAAAACTCTTGCCCTGCATGTAAGAAAGGAATCCCTTGCGAAAGAATAACTATTGCGGTTGCTAGTCGATGACGTCTTTTCAAAATTTCTTCTGATTCTGGATTACTTTGCACTAGTTTATCCCACATCGTCATATTATCATGACATTCTACATAGTTAATGCTTTGCATTGGTTCTAGGAACAATCCTGTTTCTTTCATACTTAAAAGGCTACCAGCTACTATATACTGCAAATGATTACAGTCTACATGCCCACCAAATGCAAAGCCACGTCTATTTATATTAAAAGTACTTCCTTTTATTCCATCACGAAATTGATCATTAAACTGTGCGATACATGGCATTTTATTCGCGTTATTTAACGTCGCCTTCTCCTTAAGAGGAAGGGGTGTTTGTAAATCCCATCCTTCACCTAATAACAGCGCATCATGCTTTATTTTTCGCACTTCTTTTTCTAACACATTCATCGTTTCAACATCTAAAATTCCCATTAAATCAAATCGGAATCCATCAACATTGTATTCAGTAAGCCAATATAGGACAGATTCTACAATAAATTTCCTCATCATTTTCCGTTCAGATGCTATATCATTTCCAACTCCCGTCCCATTAGAAGGCATACCATCTTCACCATGACGAAAATAATATCCCGGAACAAGCTTCTCAAATGATGATAGCTCTCTCTCATAAACATGATTATATACAACATCGATAATTACCCTGATGCCGCACGCATGAAATGTTTCAATCAGTTGTTTACACTCTACTATCCTGTTGTACGGGTCAGAGGGGTTTGTAGCATAAAATCCTGTTGGCGTATTGTAATATAGTGGATTGTAGCCCCAATTATATGCAGAAGCAGGATTCGCCTCATCTACACCTCCGAAACAATATAAAGGTAATAGTTCAACATGTGTAACACCTAAATCTTTTATATGAGACAATCCCGTTAACGTCCCATTTCGTCCCGTTGTCCCCTCTTCTATCAATCCTTTATATGTTCCCTTATTATTCACTCCACTGTTTGGATGAATAGTAGCATCACGAATATGCAGTTCATACAATATTGCATCTGTCATTGACTGTAATGGTGGTAATTCCTCTCGTTTTGTTACATTCGTCTTTTCCAAATCGATAACAATGCCGTATTTCCCATTTACAGTCACTGACTTTGCGTAAGGATCCACTGCTTCATTCCATATTAAATTAATACATACGAGAAATGTATATTTTACTCCGGCTAAATCACCTTGTAATGTATGAGTCCAAACTCCGTTTTCTCCTCTGTACATTTCATAATCGATATATTCTTTATCACTTTTATAAATTCTTACTTTCGCAAGCCTTGCAGTTGGAGCCCATACTTTAAATATCGTCACTTCTTTTTGATACACAGCACCTAAATCTGTACCTTCGTAATAATACTTTTCATCGAAAATTGCTGTTCGAATAACAGCGCCTATTTGTAAATCTGTTTCTTCGTTCCGTTCATCTCGTACTGTATAATATTTCCCCACATCTAGCGGCTCTTCTATAAAGCACTCATACTTCGTTGCATCCGGAAGAGCAATAGTATGAGCAATCGGCAATTCTTTCAAATTGCTTCCTTCTTGTAAACGAAATGTCCGGCTTGTTCCATACGCATGCGGGAGCAAAATTGTAATTTTATTCATTTCATCTAAATAGGCATCAAATGGACGTTTTACTTTCAACATAAAAAAATCACCATCATTCTTAAAGTTAAAATAAAGTGAAACTTTAATCAGTGGGAAAGCTTTACCCCACTGATTATTAGTTGAACCAATCGGGCCTTTATGGGCAGTTGATCTCCCACCTAACTTCTTTGCTTTATCCTAATTTTGAGGTGGGAGTCTTACTGCCCGCAAATAGAGGGGCGAAACGAGCTGCAAATGATAAGGCTTTTCTTATCAGCAAGACTCTATACAGTAACACATTATTCTCTATAGTATATTCACCTGTATAAAAAACGTTTTCATACATTCTATTTTTGTAATTTTATTTCAGCAACCGGTCTATACTTTGGCGTTTCCTTCACGTGAGATTCATACAAAGTAATCGTATCTGCTTGAAATGACGTTACAGGTAAGCCTTTTACATTTGTCAGATCAAATACTTTTTCTCCTACCCATTTACGTGCAACAGTAATATGCGGATGATAAGGGCGCGTCTCTAGGGAGAAGCCATTTTCTTCACAAATTGTATGCACTTGTTTTTGCAACTGAACCAAATCATTATTCTCACTTACCTTCGCCCAAAAAATACGCGGCTCGTCTTCCAGGCCAAACGTTGAAAATCCTTGTAATGTGAAAGTTAGTTCTTTGATTTCTGTAAGTGTTTGTAATCCATTCTTTATTCCTTCTAATTGTTCCTCTGTCGCACTTCCTAAAAATGAAAGGGTAATATGATAGTCTTCTTCATGTACCCACGAGCGAAATGGTAATTCATCCTTCATTTCCATTTTGTAATTAGAAAGAATTTCTTTTATATGACGTGGTAAAGTTACTGCGACAAAATAATGCTGCACCATCTACATCGTCTCCTTTATGTTATTGTTGCTTTTCTTTCTTATCTCATTCAGTTAAAAAGAAGGGAACCTTCCTAAAAAGTCTAACCAAGTTAAGATTGCAATAGTAATTGAAATATATCGAACATAACTCTTATTATATCGACGTTTCGACAAGGAATATCTACTTAACAACAAAATACGACAAGAGAAGCAACCTACCCCTAACAGAAAACCGTCCCAAAAAAACTTTTGGGACGGCCTCTCATTATTTACATATCCATTACTTTGCTAATTCATAAATCGCCTGAGCATAAATCGCTGTTGCTTTTAATAAATCTTCAATTTCAATGTACTCATCTTTTTGATGCGCAAGTTCTTCTTTTCCAGGGAATAGCGGGCCAAATGCAACGCCAGCTTTCAATGAACGAGCATAAGTACCACCGCCGATTGCTAATAGTTCTGCCTTTTCACCTGTTTGTTCTTCATATACGCGTTGCAAAGTACGAATTAATACATGATCTTTATCAACGTGATGCGGGCGAGAGTTAGAGTAATCCCCTACTTCAAACCCATGAGTACCAACATATTCTTTTAACTTTGCAATCATTTCTTCAAAGTTAGTCGTAACTGGATAGCGTACATTTAATCCTAAATTACCACCGTTTTCTTGCGAATAAGACAGGCGACCAACATTAACTGTTAACGGGCCGCTAATATCGTCTTTATAAGAAATACCAGCTTTCTCTCCAATAATATCTCCTGTAAATGTTTCTGTTACAAACGATGCAAACGAAGCCCCTTTTCCATCAAGAGAAACTTTCGTTAAGCAGTTTGCCAATAATAAACCTGCATTTTCTCCCTTTTCCGGAGTAGATCCGTGAGCTGAAATCCCTTTGATTTGTAACGTCACCGTATTTCCTTCTACAATTGCTTTACCCATTTTTTTAGCAGTTTGTAAATACTCTTCATATGCTACCGTAAGTGCATTTACATCTTCTCCTGTAATAATCGCTTCTGCATAATCAGGAACCATATTCAAACGACGACCTGATTCAAATGAAATCAGCTTAAATGCGCCTTCTTTCTCTTCGCTACCATTTTGAACAACTTGTATGTCAGAAATTCCTTTTTCCGCATTAATAATTGGAAAATCTGCATCTGGTGCAAAACCGATTGTTGGCATTTCTTCATTTTTAAAGTAATGATCTACACACTTCCAATTACTTTCCTCATCTGTTCCTAAAATCATACGAACACGTTTAGAAAGAGGTAAGCCTAATTCTTTTACAATTTTCATTGCATAATAAGCTGACATTGTCGGCCCTTTATCATCAATCGCACCGCGTGCAAAAATCTTCCCATCGCGAATATCCGCACTATACGCAGGAGTTGTCCAGCCATCTCCTTCTGGTACAACATCAACGTGACAAAGGATACCTACTAATTCTTCTCCTTGTCCCATTTCAAGATGACCTGCATACCCTTCTAAATTTTTAGAAGCGAAACCATCTGCGTCTCCTTTATGTAACATGAAAGATAAAGCTTTTTCTACACCGTCACCAAATGGTGCGCCCTCTTTCGCAGATTCTTCTTCCCATACACTTTTAATTTGTAAAAATTGTTGTGTATCACGAATTAAATCATCTTTTCGTTTTGCAACTTCTTCTGTCCAATTAATCGTTGACATCACGCATCCATCCTTCACTATATTGTCTCTTTCATCATAGCAAACCGAAATCTCTTATGCCATACATGAAAATCTAATAACGAACAATTGTAATATTTCAGATATTTCGCATTAGTTTTTCTTTTATTTTCTCAAAAAAATTTGCAGGAATTTGGCGTTTTACGTAGAAATTTATGAGTTAGTTGACTGACAAAATATACAATGTCAACTACCAATATTTTTCTATATGAATATTTGTTAAACTTTTGTAAAATTTAAGTAGATTAAAGCATGAATTTTATCATGTAGAGTACAATGGTAGTAACGACCTTCTTTCCTGAATGGGGTCAAAAAAACTAGTAGAGGAGTGGTTTTCTCTTGAAACCTACAACTACTCGTATGCTAACACGCATTAAATCGATTTATATGTACATCAATGAAAACGGTACGGTAACAACGAAAGACCTTGTAGATGAGTTCGGGATCACACCGCGAACGATACAACGTGATCTAAATGTGTTGCAGTTTAATGAACTCGTGTATAGCCCTTGCCGCGGCAAGTGGACAACGACAGGAAAGAAAGTGAGAATGACCTCATAACAAAAAATAATTGTATGTAAATAAATACATACCCCTTTCTAACTCATTAGAAAGGGGTCTTTTCTATGCTTTGAAATTGACGTTATTTTTCGTTATCTACTTGATATGCTTTTAACATTTCTACTTCTTCATCTGTTAATTCACGATATTGCCCAAGTTCTAACTCTTCATCTAACACTAAAGGTCCCATCTCTGTTCTCTTTAAATACACTACTTTTTTACCTACCGCTTCAAACATACGCTTCACTTGATGGAATTTTCCTTCTGTAATCACGAGCTCAATTTCAGAAATATCATCACTTTTTAGAATTGTAAGTTCGCCTGGCTTCGTTTCATAGCCATCTTCTAAAATAACACCTTTAGCGAATTCTTTTACATCCTCTTCCGTTACAACTCCTGAAACGTGTGCATAGTATTTTTTCGGCACATGCTTTTTCGGAGATAATAGTTGATGCGTTAACTTCCCGTCATTTGTAATCAATAAGAAACCTTCTGTATCAATATCGAGTCTCCCAACAGGGAATGGATCAAAAATCGCATCTTCTAATTCTAATAAATCTATTACCGTTTCGTGGTTATCGTCTTCTGTCGCTGAAATAACACCTTGTGGTTTATGCATCATTAAATAAACAAACTCTTTATATTCCACAACTTCACCGTGAATCATAACCTCTTGTTCTTCTACATTCACATGAAACTTCGGATCTTTCACTGGCGTTCCATCAATTTTCACAACGCCGTCTTTCAGTAATTTCTTTACTTCTTTTCTACTTCCGTGTCCCATGTTCGCTAATAATTTATCTAATCTCATGTTCTTCACCTTCTTTATTTATCATAAGAAAAGGGGACGTATTTACGCCCCTTTTGATTTCAACTTTATTTTGAATCGACTACCAAGTTTACGCTGGATTTTCTCTAAAGCTTCTCCGCCAAATACTCTTTCTAGTACTCCTGTGCGAATCGCTAATACTACGTAAACAAGTCCACCAATACCTGCACAAATCGCAACTGTAATAAGAGCACCAATACGGCCATCAGGCGAAATCATGAAGGATAGAAGCCATTGTGATAGTTTTACAGCAATAACCATTACAAGTGTTAATATTGCAATTTGGAATGTTCTCTTATATACAACACCAAATGAATAGTTTGCATGTTTTTTGATTTGTCTATTCGTATACCATACAGAAACTAAGAAGCCGACTGCAGTAGCCAAAATCGCCCCAACTGTACCGAAATAGCGAATAAAGATTACGTTACATACAAATTTCAAAATAACACCCATAGCAAGCGCGACAATCGCATGTTTTTGCTGATTAATCCCTTGCAGAATCGCCGCTGTTACTGTGAATAAAGCGAATAACAACGCAACTGGTGCATACCACATTAATACTTGTCCACCTAGTGGATCTGAGTCGTAGAAAGCAGTGTAAATTGGATATGCAAGTGTAGAAATACCGATAACTGCTGGCAATGTTAAAAACATATTTGCCTGGAATGTTTGTGTAATTTGTAATTTTAAATAGCGGTATTGTTTTTCAGTAAATGACTTTGTAATCGCTGGCACGAGCGTTAAACTAAAGGCTGTTGCAAGTGATACCGGAATCATAATTAATTTATGCGTCCACATCGTGAAAATACCAAGTGCTCGCTCTGCGATATCTCCTTGACCAATCGCCTGCATAATAGAGTTAAATGTCAATGTATCAATTTGTTGATATAAAGGAATTGTTAATCCAATTACAACGTAAGGAATTGCATATGCAAACAACTCTTTAAACAATTGAGCGGTACTTACTGTCGATTCTGGTACAGTTTGCTCAATTAAATATTGATCCAAATATTTTTTACGTTTTAACCAGTACCAAATTAATACGCCAAGTGCTCCAACTGCTGAAACAAATGCAGCAAATGTCGCAACCCCAACTGCCGTTGCTACTGTACCGCCAAGTACTTTAATAACGATGAAACTACCCGCTAATAAAAAGACGATACGAATAATTTGCTCAATAATTTGTGAAACCGTAGTCGGTCCCATCGATTGGTGGCCTTGGAAATAACCACGAATCAAACTTGCTGCCGGCACAACAATAAGCGCAAAACTTACGAGGCGAATAATCGTCGTAACTTCTTCTACCTTATTTTGTAAACTTTGTTTACCAAGCATTGCTTCTGCAAATAATGGTGCGGTCATGTATAGAACTAGGAACGAAAGAACTCCGGTTACTATCATCATAACCATTCCCGAGCGGAACATTCTCCGGCTCGTTTTATAATCGCCAAGTGCATTATATTTGGAAACAAACTTCGAAACAGCAAGCGGCACCCCTGCCGTTGCAATACTTAAAAATATCGTATATGGAATGTATCCATATGTATAGAGCGTTCCGCCTTCTGTGCCTACTAATGCATGAAACGGAAAGACGTAAATCATGCCTAAGAACTTTACTAAAAATGTCCCTAACGTCACAATAAGCGTTCCGCGCAGAAATTTTGAATCGGACATACAAAAAATCCTCCTACATCTACATAAAGTGAAACTATAATCAGTGGGGATTTTGTTCATCCCCACTGATTATTAGTTGAATCAATCGGGCGTTTACGGGCAGTTTATCTTCCACCTTACTTCCTGGCTCTAGCCGAATTTTGAGGTGGGAGTTTTACTGCCCGTTAATGCGGGATAAAGTGAAACTATAATTAGCGGAAGACTCCCCTTCTACTAATCATTCGAGCATTTACGGACCGTTTTAACTCCCTCTTTACTTCTCTTAAATCTTAAGATAGTAGTCTTATTGCCCATAAATAGCAGGATAGTGCTGAACTCTAACTTTTGTATTGTACCACAATTCTCCCCTTAAGCAGTACTTCACTCTATTTTTCTTTTAAGGGAAAACATGCTATTCTTTTAGGCAGGAAATGTAGAAAATGAGGTCGATATATTATGCATTATGATGTTATTGTCATCGGCGGCGGTCCTTCAGGGCTAATGGCTGCAATCGGTGCTGCTGAAGAAGGCGCAAGCGTCTTACTTCTTGATAAAGGAAATAAACTTGGACGTAAACTTGCGATTTCTGGTGGTGGCCGTTGTAACGTAACGAACCGTCTACCACTTGATGAAATCGTTAAACATATACCTGGAAATGGTCGCTTCTTATACAGTGCTTTTTCTATTTTCAGTAATGAAGATATTATTACATTCTTCGAAAATCTCGGTGTAAAACTGAAAGAAGAGGATCATGGCCGCATGTTCCCCGTATCAAATAAAGCGCAATCTGTTGTAGATGCACTTTTAACACGATTAAAAGACTTAGGTGTAAAAATACGCACGAATACGCCTGTTGAAACGATTGAATACGAAAACGGTCAAACGAAAGCCGTTGTATTACAAACAGGTGAAGTGTTAGAAACGAATCACGTCGTTATCGCTGTTGGCGGAAAATCTGTTCCTCAAACTGGTTCTACTGGAGACGGATACGCTTGGGCTGAAAAAGCTGGTCATACAATTACAGAACTTTTCCCAACAGAAGTACCAATTCTTTCAAACGAACCATTTATTCGTGACCGTTCATTACAAGGTCTTGCTTTACGAGATGTAAACTTAAGCGTATTAAACCCGAAAGGAAAAGTTGTCATTTCTCATAAAATGGACATGCTCTTCACTCATTTTGGCTTATCTGGTCCTGCCGCTCTTCGTTGTAGCCAATTCGTTGTAAAAACGTTGAAAAAATTTAAAACGAATACAGTTCAAATGAGTATCGATGCATTGCCAGAAGAAAATAGTGAACAACTATTCCAGCGCATGCTGAAACAAATGAAAGAAGATCCGAAAAAAGGAATTAAAAACGTATTAAAAGGTTATGTGCCTGAACGTTACTTCCTATTCTTATTAGAAAAAAATGAAATTGATGGCAGCGAACAAGCTGGACAAATTTCTCATGAGAAGATTCGTGCACTTGTGAAAGACTTTAAAGAATTTACTGTGAATGTAAATGGTACGCAGTCAATTGAAAAAGCATTCGTTACTGGCGGCGGTGTATCCGTTAAAGAAATTAACCCGAAAGAAATGTCTTCTAAATTCACGAATGGCTTATATTTCTGCGGAGAAGTTCTTGATATTCACGGTTATACTGGTGGCTATAACATTACATCTGCTCTCGTTACTGGTAGAATTGCCGGAACAACAGCTGGAGAAAACGCAAAAATGCAGTATTAAAAAAAGAAACAGGGATTCCTGTTTCTTTTTTTATATGTACATGAAATTATATCGGCGGTCTTTCACATATATCAGCGATTTCTCAATTATATCGGCGATTCCCCACTTATATCAGCGATTTCTCAAGATATACCGACTTACCAACAAAGAATGCCAAATCCCCTCGTTCTTTTTTGTTGCTTTATATACCTTAGTACCTTTATATTTTATATTGTTGAATATTTGAAAAAGGGTAAGGGGAAAACAAATGAGAAAAAAAGTCATGATGTCTTTAATGCTAATGACGTTTCTTTCTGCGGTAGAAGGAACGATTGTTAGTACAGCGATCCCTCGTATAACGAGTGATTTGTCAGGCGTCGAACTTGTTAGTTGGGTGTATGCAATCTATATGCTTGCAACAGCTGTTTCGACTCCAATATACGGAAAACTAGCTGATTTATTCGGCCGTAAAAAAGTTCTGCTCATCGGAGCAACAATCTTCTTAATCGGTTCTGCACTTTGCGGAGTCGTTACATCAATGGAACAATTAATCTTCTTCCGAGCCCTTCAAGGTATAGGGGCTGGTGCTGTTATGCCGATCACAATGACGATTATTGGGGACTTATATAGCGAAGCGAGAGACCGCGCGAAAGCACAGGGCTGGATGAGTGCCGTTTGGGGTGTATCTGGTGTTATCGGGCCGTTAGTAGGTGGATTTTTAGTTGATTCTCTTTCTTGGCGCTATATTTTCTTCTTAAACGTTCCTTTTGGAATTGTCGCTTGCATAATGTTTGCCATTTCTTATAAGGAATCTGTTAAGTCTGCCGCCAAGCAACATATCGACTACCTTGGTGCAACAGTCTTCTCATTAAGTACAATCGCTCTGCTATACGCATTATTAACAGGTAGCAGTAAGCAAAACTGGGGAGACATTTCAATTATCGGCCTATTAATCTTTGCCGCTGTTTCATTCATTATTTTCTTATACATCGAGAAAAAATCTCCGGAACCATTAATTCCGCTAGCACTTTTCTCTAACCGTACACTATCTACTATAAACATACTAACACTTATTGCTGGCGCAATGATTATTAGTATTACAGTGTATCTTCCAATTTGGAGCCAAGGTGTTTTAGGAAAAAACGCGACAGAAGCTGGACTCATTTTAATGCCGATTCCTGTTATGTGGACATTCGGTGCTATGTTCTCCGGTAACTTAGTTGGCAAGTTACAAACGAAACAAATTATTTTACTTGGAGCTAGCATTTTATCAGTTGCTACTTTCTTATTATTTACATTATCAACAGATTCACCATCGTTCCTTATCTATGTTGCAGTCGGATTATTCGGCTTAGGAATGGGACTTGTTACACCAATTTACATGGTCACAATTCAAGCAGCTGTACCGGCTCATACGCGCGGAACAGCCGTTGGTTTAAACACATTTATTAATACATTTAGTCAAACACTAGGCGCTGCAATCTTCGGAACAATCTTCAATACGATGATTCACGCGCGTGGTATTAAAAATCTTGATCTCGTATCTTCTGGCGGACACGGCGGAGCTACAGCAAACGTAGCAACCGAATCACAATCCGCATTAGCATCAAGTGTACACGTCATTTATATGAGCACTTTCGTATTAGCAGTATTCACATTAATTATCGCTTGGCTCTTATTAAAGCCAGCTAAACAAACAAGTGAGCAGTAAAAGAGGATGACCGAAATGGTCATCCTCTTTTACTCTTCATTCTCCACAATATGTTTAAGCATGGACAATTTATTATCCCAAAATCGTTCATAGTATGAGAGCCACTGCTGTAATTCTTCTAATGGTTCTGGATGCAAACGATATATCTTCTCTCTTCCACTCTTTCTTCCACTCACTAAATTCGCTTCCGAAAGAATATGAAGGTGCTTTACAACTGCAGTACGGCTCATCGGAAAATGATCCGTTATTTTGGAAATCGGTAACTCTTTATTACTTAATAACCGTATTACTTCTCGGCGGGTTGGATCAGCAATTGCTTGAAATACATCATATTTCGCTGCTGACGAAGACATTTAACCTTCAACAACCTTTTTCAGTTTTTCATTTACAATCGCTACCCAGCCGCCGCTCATTCTTTCGTGAATAATAGAGCTCTTCGCATTTGGTTTTGGAAGGATTTCATCAGGATGTTTCCAGCCGCCGTGAATTAACGTAAATTCTGTTTTATTATCTCCTAGATCTTTCAGGTTAAATGAAACAACCCAGCCATCTGTATCCCATGAGAAAGATAGATGGTTTGGCTCATCAATTTCTAACACTTTACATGGTGATGGCCCAAATGGTGATTGCACATGAAATTCATGTCCTACCTCTAATTCGAAATCATTTGGCATAAACCATGACGCAATCCCTTCTGCAGTTGATACTACATTCCATACTTTTTGAATAGACGCGTTAAAAACGATCGTTTGTTTAATATCAGTTAATGTATTTTGTTGTTCCATTTCCATTCTCCTTTATTCGGCGTTCAAATATAACACCTTTTGGTTATATTTAGATAATATAACACCTTTTAGTTTCATGTCAATCCTGATTCTTTTTTACTGTTGAGAAATTCTCAACATTTTTTCAACAGGACAAACACCCTCTGAGCATTCCCTCATAATATACTCACAAAGGCAACAAAAAATAAAAACTTCTCTCAACATGAAACTCCATCATTCATCTTGAAAGAAGCGCCTTACGTATATCATGCGTATTTCGTCTCTCCTCCTTCCCTCGGGGACACTACGCGAGATATGAAAAATCAGAAGGAATATGCCCACCATTTGAGTAGGTAGTTATTTCTCTTCTCCTCAACATTTCCTTAGGAGCGAAATGACTACCCACTCACTTTTTCAAACAAAAATACAAAGGGGATGAAAGCTATGTTCTATTGCATTAACTGTTCTGACATTCACCATGAAAAACATCCAAATGATAAAATATTCAAAAACGGTTTTTATATTGATCCATTTTTAGGTGATCGTTATCACCTCGGTATGTGTAAAGATGCCCAAAAACATGAAACAGAAGAACTTCTTTTAAAGACGAATAAGATAGGTACAGCACAATCTATTATGAACGGATTACCAACACATGTTGTCCCAACATAAAACATAAAAAAGAGCTGGCTCCCCAGCTCTTTTTTATGCTTTATAAACAATCATCGCTGAAAAACAATAAATTTGATTTTCATCATCATTAATCGAAACACCAACTTGATACTTTATATCTAAAAAATTTCCATCATCAATTTTTTTCAAAAATACATTTACAGCATCTTCTAAGTCTTTTTCATGACTTTCATCAAATACTTTCACACGAATCATGTTAACACCATCCTAGATCGCAGCCCTCCGCCGCTTGATTATTGCCACGGTGCGTATCTATGATGCGATAAAACTTTCCTTCTTCGTATATATATCCGTCTTCTAACACATATTGTTTACCTTCAGTATAGACATAAAACTTACCTATCATAAATTTACTCGTATATAATTCCAAATAATTTGGTCTAAATTTAGCTACAACTTTATTTGTAATATCAATTTTAATTGTGCGCCCCACCTTCTCTCCCTCCCTTGCAAAGAACGGATTTAGGTATATTGTATTAGCGATTTTACATTTTATGCTTAAAAATAAGTGGATATGCCCTCTTTCTTCGCCTGTACTATTTTTCTAAAAAAATCTCCTCTTTTCTTTCCACATATAAGGGCAAAAAAACATCTAAAAAAAACGCCTTTTATATATTGACTACAGTATATCAGATATGATATTATATAAAATTTGACATTTTTATCTAAATGTGTTATCATTAAAGATGGTTACCACATATGGAGGTGGATGATTTGTTTCAAATTGGTGATAAAATCGTTTATCCAATGCACGGTGCAGGAATCATCGAAGCAATTGAAGAGAAAGAAATATTAGGTACTACGCGGCAATATTGTGTTATACGCATCATTAATAAAGATATGCAAGTAATGCTTCCGATGGATCAATTACAAAAATCAGGTATACGTTATATCGTCGATAAAGGTACGTTAGATGGTATACTTCTTGAATTTCATCATGGGGAATCAGACCCCTCACTTTCCTGGAAACAAAGATATACAATGAATATGGAAAAAATGAAGAACGGCAATCTTCAAGATAGTGCAGAAGTTGTTCGTGATTTACTTCGTCGCAATAAAGAAAGAGCATTAAATGCGAGCGAAAAACAAATGCTAGATAATGCGCGCAAAATGGTTATTAGCGAAGTTGCGCTCGTACAGAATGTTTCAGAACATCAAGCAACAGAATTTCTTCAAGATACAATCAATCATTAATTTTAAAAATAGCTGACCGCTATTTTTTTTTGCAAAAAAGGACAAAGAGATAAAGCTCTTTGTCCTTTTCATATTATCCACGCCCAGCTTGGAACGATGGGTATAAAGTCATTCCACCATCTGCAAATAACGTAATTCCAGTTACGTAACTTGCCTCTGATGAAGCGAGCCAAGTTGCTACTGCTGCGATTTCTTCAGATTTTCCAATGTAGCCCATTGGTATCATACTTTCTACGTCAGCACGCTGCTTTGGATCAGCAAACTTTTCGGCATTAATCGGCGTATTAATTGCACCTGGCCCAATATTATTTACTCGAATACCTTTTGGCGCATATTCTAACGCTAACGTTTCTGTCATAAGTTTAATACCGCCCTTACTTGCTGCATAGTGCACGAATAGTGGCCACGGAATTTTCTCATGAACACTAGACATATTAATGACAGATCCTTTAATGTCGTGTTCCACAAAATATTTAATCGCTTCACGACTTCCTAAAAAAGCGCCTGTTAAATTTGTATTGATTACTTTATTCCAATCTTCTAACGGCATTTCATGCGACGGTACCGCGTTTTCTATCCCTGCATTATTAATCATAACGTCGAGCGTACCAAACTCTTTCACAGCAGATTGAATGAGATTCACAACATCTGCCTCTGCCGTCACATCACCTTTTACAGCAATCGCTTCTCCGCCTACTCTTTTAATTTCTTCTAACACATCATTCGCTTCTGACTCTCGTGAGCGATAGTTAATAACCACTTTCGCTTTCTCCTTAGCAAATCGTACTCCCATCGCTCTACCTAAACCAGTTGCTGATCCTGTAATAACGACGACTTTCCCTTCTAAATCACTATACATTTCAATGCCTCCTTATCCTTTTGCAATCCCTAACATAATTCCGGCTGCGATAATAAAAACGATACCCACAACGATACCTGTTAATTGACGTTTCGTTTTCTTTTCACCTAATATAAGAATCCCGCCAAGCGTCGAAATAATAATTCCCATTTGTGATAGTGAAAAGCTTGTTGCAACCCCGACACGTGGCTGTGAAATAAATAAAAACATATTTCCAGCTGCCCAAATTAATCCTGGAATAACATTTCGTATCGCATATTTATTAAATGGATGATGTTTAAAGGTAAGTAAAATGCCTCCTAACACCATACCAACTGCTTGTGGTAATAAAGCCGACCAACCATCTACGTTAAATAGCCTAATAACTACTACGTAAACTAAATAACCGACTGTTGAAATTAATAAAATTATGATGCCCCTTTTAAAATTTGCTGCTTGCTCTGCATTCTTTTCTTCTTCACTTTGAAGTGATGTTAAAATAACACCGATAATAATACAAACGAGCGCCAAAACTCCAAGGACGACTGATATTGTCGTGGACCACTCATGAAATACGATGACTCCAAATAAAGTCGTCGCAACTAATTGAAGTCCTGTTGAAATTGGCATCGTCCTCGAAACACCCATTAAATCAATACTTTTTAATTGATTCGCCTGACCAAGTGCCCAAAATAAACCTGATACAATTCCAACTCCAATAACAGTAGGAGTTAATACTGGCTTCACAAAAATATAAACAACAATCGAGAAAATAAGTGCACCAAATGTTGTACCGAGCGTTTGACTATACGGTCCTCCGCCGAGTTTAACGTTAAATAGCACAATACTCCCCCAAAATATAGCTGGTAAAATCGCTAAAAGTATATCCATCGCTCATTACCTTTCTTTACTAAATATCATCAGTTACCGCTCTACACCATTAGAGTGTGCTTTCATTTTTTCCTTCGCTCGTGCGCAAACCTTTTCTGCAATCGCACTAGACACATTTTTTTCTCGCTCTACTTTCTTTATCTTTATGTGATCTAAATTGTCTTCCAAAGTAAGTGTAACTTTGTCATTCGGCGGATTATGTGCACCTTGAAATGTAAGAAATTGTAGAGTTACTTCAAATCTAGGAACAAACTCATCTTTCTTACCTAGACGCTTTATATTTATAACTGAATCACATTCATATTGATCTTCTGTCGCTTGCCTTATAACTGAATAGTACCTATTAAGTAACGCACTCTCTAAAAGCTGTTCCTTTGACTCTTTCGCCCAAGAATAGCTTGGAGAAAAGAAAAAGATAGAACATATCATCGTCATCATTACACATATTTTTTTCATAATGCCCTCCTTGTTCTATAAATTAGTGTTCTCAAAACGCCCATAAAAAAAACGACTTCCCCTATTCAGGAAAGTCGTTTTAATAAATCCAATATTAACCACCGCTCACTGGTGGTATGAGTGCAACTACATCACCAGATTGTATCGTATCATCTTCATTTGCATATTCTTCATTAATCGCAACCATAATTGGTGCTGATACTGGTACATTATATTCCTTCGCGACAATATCTTTTAACTCTGCAACCGTAATATTTTCTTTCTCTATTTGTAATTCACTTGTTCCTGCTTCTTCTTGCAAGTTCGCAAATAACAATACTCGAATCATATTTATAGCTCCTTCCCAGGCTCTCCTGCTGGATATGGTGTCTTTTCTAATTGATCACCAATCCATGAGTCGCCATCTTCCCAAAACTCCTTTTTCCAAATCGGAACAATTTGCTTAATACGCTCCATAATATATTCATTTGCTTCATAGGCCTCTTTACGATGCGGCGTTGATACAGTAACAACAACCGCTATATCAGAAATTTGCAACGTGCCAATGCGATGTGTAATCGCAACATGTGTACCAGGCCATTTCTCCTTCACTTCTGTGCCGATTTTCTGTAGCATCTTTTCTGCCATCGACTTATAAGCAACATACTCTAAGTATAATGTACGACGCCCTTTCGTAAACTCCCTAACCGTTCCAATAAATGTTGTAACAGCACCGCATTCACGTCGAATTACTTTCTTTGCCACCTCTTCAATCGAGATTTCTGTATCAATTACTTCATAATACGTATTTATCATTTTGCACTCCTAACCGTTTGTAAAAACCAGTCTACATACAATTTTTCTTCTGTTATATGAAATACTTTATAGTCTTCTCTTAAATTTGACAGGACATTATCCCACGTAATAATTGCTACTACGTTTTCTACCTTATGTAAAAGTTCAATGTCTTCCGCAGAACGAAGTAACACTACTTTTGGATATTTCTCAGCTTTATAGCCCTCTATTAAAATCGTATCCACTTCAAAAAATTCGTACAAGCGGATAATTTCTTGCAAGGACCATTCATCTCGTAATGAAGACAGAGATAGTAATCCAGCGCCTTCTACACTACTTACGACAGCACCAGCTTTTCGGTGCCTTTCACTATCTTTTTGCGCTACTTCAGGAAAACCACCATGACCATGATGCTTAATTGTAGCAACTTTCATTTCGCTCTCGGCTAATGCATGCACAATTTTCTCTACAAGTGTTGTTTTCCCGCTATTTTGATACCCTACTATTTGTAAGATTGAAGGGGCGTTGCCCATGGCCAATCACATCCCTCAGAGTGTTCTAACAATAATACAGATACTTTCATCCCTGCTTCAAATCCTCTCGTTCCTCCGGGCAATACGATAAAAGCATTCGCATCTGCGAGTGAAGATACCGCACTCGATTTATCTAAACCGACCGGCGTCACTTGTAGTGCCCCATTAACAATGCTCGCTTTCGCTCTTACAAAACGAGTAAACGGATTTGGTTTCGGAAAATCTTTTTGCAAAATAGCGTCTGCCCTATATACGTGAGGTTCCTTCACATACAAATACGTTTTTATAATTGGATGCACAAATAATTCAAAGCCTACATAACAAGCTGACGGATTCCCTGATAAACCGAAAAGTAACTTTCCATCAACTTCAGCTACCGTCGTTACACTTCCTGGTCTCATCGCTATTTTATTAAAGAGTACATTCGCCTGTAATCTTTCATAAATAGCCGGTAAATAATCATAATCTCCTACCGACACACCGCCTGTTGTAATTAAAATATCAACTTCATCCATCGCTGATTGAACAGCTGTAAAACATCCATCTAACTCATCGGCAAGTTGGCCATAATAACGAACTTTCCCGCCGGCTTTCATAATTTGAGCTGCAATCATATAAGAGTTACTATTTCTAATTTTGCCTGGCTCTAGCGACTCATGCACTTCTAGTAATTCGCTTCCTGTCGTTACAATACCAACAACAGGCTGTTTTACAACTTTTACAGTGCTATATCCAAACGTCGCTAACAGTGCGGCAACACCTGGATTGATTACAATACCTTTATTAACAAGGACTTGATTTTGTTTTATATCTTCTCCTTTAAATGACACATTGTCACCATTTTGGAAAGAGCGTTTCAACTTCATATATGTACTTTCGTTCTTCTCGAATCCTTCCGTCAACTCTAGCATTACGACTGCATTGCAATCTTCTGGAATAGCTGCTCCTGTCATAATACGAACTGCCTGAAAAGCTCCTACTTCTTCTAAAAAAACAGAACCTGCTCCAATTTCTCCTATTACTTCAAATTCAACCGGATGCTCTTGACTCGCTTCCTTCGTATCTTCTGCTCGAATTGCGAAACCGTCGTAAGGAGAACGATCAAAGTGAGGAACGTCGTGATCTGAGACAACATCCTCCCCAAGAATCCTCCCATAACTTTCTGTAATAAAAACTTCTTCCACTTCACCATGCTTAGCGTATTTCATAACCCGCTCTACTGCCTCAGCAACTTGAATCGGGATTCGTTTTTCTACCATTGTTTCTCACCTCATATTTGCAAAATATCTAATCTCGATTACACTTTATATATTAAATCGTAATTACTTCAAGGAGGAATTCCATGTCTTCATTCACACATTTCAATGACCAAGGGCGCGCTAAAATGGTTGATATAAGCGACAAAAAAGTAACCGTTCGAACAGCAATTGCATGCTCTAGCATTCTCGTTACGAAAGAAATTTTTGACAAAATCTCTCACAATGAAATTGGTAAAGGTGATGTATTGGCTGTTGCACAAATCGCAGGCATTATGGCTGCAAAACGCACTTCTGATATTATCCCAATGTGCCATCCTTTATTGTTAAAAGGTGTTGATGTTTCTTTCGATTGGAAGCAGTCAGAAGAACAATATCGACTACTTATTGAAGTAAAAGTTAAAACAGAAGGTAGTACCGGCGTTGAAATGGAAGCTTTAACAGCTGCTTCCGCTACCGCTCTTACCGTGTACGATATGTGTAAAGCTGTTGATAAAGGCATGATTATTGGCGAAACGTACTTACTTGAAAAAACAGGCGGAAAAAATGGAGATTATATTAGAAATTCTTAATACTATCTTTTCCCTCTGAACCTAAAGGACTCTCCTTTAGGTTCACCCTATATATCTTGCATATAGGCGTTTCGCCACATTCATATCATTCGTCCCATGAATAAACGCTCTACCATCTGTAAATAAAACAAAACGATATTTTTCCACTGGAAATGATAATAAATAAGGCGTTTCCTTTACATCCACACTTTTTTGTAAGCGCTTTTTAATTTCTTCTAAATTAAACCCCTGTCGCACACCTGGACGGATTTGAACTGTATTTCGTCCACATAATACTTCTGTTTTCGTTTGTGCTTCAAATGTTAAGCTCGGATATGTACGTAGCTTTCCACAAGATAAACATGTATCCTTTTTCTGTCTATTCACTTTAAATGCCATCTGTTGATTATTCCAAAGATCAAATGATAGCATCGTTTCACGAAGTGCCTCAAAATCTTCTACTAATATTTTTAAAGCTTCCGTTATTTGATGCGCAACTACTAATTGCACTGCTGGTTGTATAATACCCGCCGTATCACATGTCGCTCCGCTCGCTGGATGTTCCATTAAACATCGAAAACATGGCGTTTTTCCAGGCAAGATTGTATAAGTTACTCCGTAGCTTCCAACGCACCCTCCGTATATCCACGGAACGTCATACATCTGGGATATATCATTAATAAGAAGACGCGTTTCAAAATTATCCGTCGCATCTAATATTAAATCTACACCTTTAATTAACTCTTCCATTTCTTGAACCGTTACATCGGTCACAACCGGTACAATTTCTACTTCAGAATTAATAGCTTTTAAATGTTCTGCTGCCGCTATCGCTTTCGGCTTATAATGTTTCGCATCTTCCTCTGTATATAATTGTTGCCTTTGTAAATTGCTCCATTCTACATAATCACGATCAGCAATCGTTATTTTACCAACACCTGCTCTAACAATTGCTTCTGCATTTGCTGCCCCGAGAGCACCAGCGCCGATAATAAGCACATGCTTCTCTCTTATTTTTCGCTGTCCTTCCTCTCCAACACCAGAAAATAATATTTGTCTTGAATATCGCTCCTGCATACAATAGCCTCCCTTCTTATCCTCCTATATAAGACATTTCAATTTTCGGACGATTCGTTGCACTTTCTTCTGTCCGTTCATCCGAATACCTGTCTTTTCTATTCATCCATACATCTTGTATAACGCTTACCAACTCATCATCCGAAAGATTTCCTCTAAGAAGTTCCCTTACATCCAATCCTTCTGTCGCAAATAAGCAAGTATAAAACTTTCCATCTGCCGAAATTCTCGCTCTCGTACAAGAAGAACAAAATGACTCTGAAACAGAAGTAATAAAACCGACTTCGACATTTGTTCCAACGTAACGATATCGCTTCGCAACTTCACCGAAATAATGCGCTTCAGCTAGCTCAAGCGGATACACGCTATGAATCATCTCAATTAACTCTCGCTTTGTAACGACTTGCTCAAAGTTCCATCCATTTGTACTACCAACATCCATAAACTCAATAAATCTAAGCGTGATTCCCTGCTCTTTAAAATACGCAGCCATCGGAAGTACTTGATGATCGTTCATCCCTTTTTTCACAACCATGTTGACCTTTATATCAAGCCCTGCCTCTTTTGCAGCCATAATTCCCTTTATAACAGGTTTCGTATTAATATTCCGGCCATTAATGCCCTTAAATACATCATCTTCTATTGCATCTAAACTAACATTTACTCTATGTAATCCAGCTTCTTTTAATGCTTTTGCTTGTTTCGTTAAATGAATCGCATTTGTCGTTAATCCTATATCTACTAACCCGTCAATTTTCACGAGACGTGCAATAAGTTTGGTTAAATCTTTACGAAGCAGTGGTTCGCCACCAGTAAGTCTAATTTTTCGTACACCGATGCTAACAAATAGTTTTGCCAAACGCTCAATTTCATCAAACGTCATTAAAAACTCATCTTTCAAAAAAGCATAATCTGGCCCAAATACTTCCGCCGGCATACAATATGTACATCTAAAATTGCAACGATCAATGACAGATATGCGCAAATCTTGAAGTGGGCGTCCAAAAAAATCTGTAACCATCTCCTGCATCGCCACCCTCCCTTTCTGCCAAATTTCTCTCTTTTCATTCTATTATAATATATTTTCGAACTGCGATGTTTTTTACTCAAACAAATAAAAAGCCTCGAAGCATAAAAGTTTCAAGGCTCTCTCCTTATTAACTTAAGCGAATAATTGTCAATACAGCCCCCGGTGTAGTCGTTGACAATGTCGCAATAGCAATTAAACCAAATAACTGCAAACTTATAGTCGCTCCTGCTGGAATATTTGCAATAACCGTAGCGCTAAACGCAGTTGTAGCTACTGCTGGTGAATTAACAGTTCCAGACAAAGCAGTTCCATTAACAATAATTTGCGAACTTACTAATAGCGAAGCAGTTATATTAATTGTATATGAAATATAGTAATTGCCTGCATTTGCAACTGTAAATACCGTATTAGCACCATTTACCGTAATTCCCGGTCCAATATTTTGGTTATTTGGCAAAGGAACATTCGTCCCCCCTAAAAGAACCGATATAGCTGTTCCAGATGTATTATTAGCAAAAGCATACGTAGCCGTTGTACTAACTCCAGTCGTCCCGGTACTTCCTGTTGAGCCGGTACCACCCGTCGGACCAGTGCTTCCTGTTGGACCCGTACTTCCTGTCGCTCCCGTACTTCCCGTTGCTCCGGTATTTCCTGTTGGACCTGTATTTCCCGTTGCTCCCGTACTTCCTGTTGCTCCCGTACTTCCTGTTGCTCCCGTACTTCCTGTTGGGCCTGTATTTCCTGTTGCTCCCGTGCTTCCCGTTACTCCCGTACTTCCCGTTGGGCCGGTACTTCCTGTTGAACCGGTACTTCCTGTTGGACCAGTGTCTCCGGTTGCTCCCGTATTTCCTGTTGATCCTGTACTTCCCGTTGGACCTGTGCTTCCTGTCGGGCCGGTGTTTCCTGTTGGACCGGTACTTCCTGTTGCCCCAGTATCTCCCGTTGGACCCGCGCTTCCCGTCGCCCCAGTATTTCCTGTTGGACCGGTGTCTCCGATTGCTCCCGTACTTCCTGTTGGACCGGTATTTCCTGTTGCTCCCGTACTTCCTGTTGCTCCCGTATTTCCTGTTGCTCCCGTACTTCCCGTTGCCCCAGTATTTCCTGTTGGACCGGTGTCTCCGGTTGCTCCCGTACTTCCTGTTGGACCCGTGCTTCCTGTTGAACCGGTATTTCCTGTTGCTCCCGTACTTCCTGTTGCTCCCGTACTTCCTGTTGCTCCCGTACTTCCCGTTGCCCCAGTATTTCCTGTTGGACCGGTGTCTCCGGTTGCTCCTGTTGCTCCTGTTGCTCCTGTTGCCCCAGTATCCCCCGTTGGACCCGTGCTTCCTGTTGCCCCAGTATCTCCCGTTGGACCCGTGCTTCCCGTCACTCCGGTACTTCCCGTTGCCCCAGTATTTCCTGTTGGACCGGTGTCTCCGGTTGCTCCCGTACTTCCTGTTGGACCCGTGCTTCCTGTTGAACCGGTATTTCCTGTTGCTCCCGTGCTTCCCGTTACTCCCGTACTTCCCGTTGGGCCCGTACTTCCTGTTGCTCCCGTACTTCCTGTTGCTCCCGTATTTCCTGTTGCTCCCGTACTTCCTGTTGGACCCGTGCTTCCTGTTGCTCCGGTATTTCCTGTTGCTCCCGTACTTCCTGTTGCTCCCGTATTTCCGGTCGGACCTGTATCTCCGGTTGCTCCTGTATTTCCGGCTGGACCTGTATCCCCCGTTGCTCCTGTATTTCCCGTCGGACCAGTGTTTCCTGTCACTCCTGTATTTCCCGTTGGGCCCGTGCTTCCTGTGGCTCCTGTATTTCCGGTCGGGCCCGTGCTTCCCGTTGCACCCGTGCTTCCCGTCGCTCCTGTATTTCCAGTTACTCCCGTACTTCCTGTTGCTCCCGTATTTCCAGTCGGACCTGTATCTCCCGTTGGGCCCGTGCTTCCCGTCGCTCCCGTATTTCCAGTCGGACCTGTATCTCCCGTTGGGCCCGTACTTCCCGTTGCTCCCGTATTTCCAGTCGGGCCCGTCACTCCTGTGGCTCCCGTACTTCCCGTTGCTCCCGTATTTCCGGTTGGACCGGTGTTTCCCGTCACTCCTGTGCTTCCCGTTGCTCCCTTATTTCCAGTCGGGCCCGTCACTCCTGTGGCTCCCGTACTTCCCGTTGCTCCCGTATTTCCGGTTGGACCTGTATCTCCTGTTGCTCCCGTACTTCCCGTTGCTCCTGTATTTCCGGTTGCTCCTGTATTTCCGGTTGGACCTGTATCCCCCGTTGGGGCCGTATTTCCCGTTGAACCAGTGTTTCCTGTCACTCCTGTACTTCCTGTTGCTCCTGTATCTCCCGTCGGGCCCGTCACTCCTGTTGCACCCTTACTTCCCGTTGGACCTGTATCTCCCGCTGCACCCTTACTTCCCGTTGGACCTGTACTTCCTGTCGCTCCCGTACTTCCTGTCGCTCCAGTTATCCCTGTCATTCCAGTTGGCACTGGAGGAAAAGTTGGGCCGACAAGATCTGGCGATATTTTAAAATTAGAATTTATCGACGCTTGTATTTTTTGTTTTCCATCATTTTTCCCCACCACTTCCACCCCCTCAAAAGCAAACTACAGCTGCCAAATATGTTCTATATAAAAATTCACCCTCCATTTGAATTGTATTTTCTAAAACTGTCTCCAATACTACTTTTAAAACAATTCCTGCTATTTTTATGTAACACAAGTTCTTCTTCTAAATAAAAACTCCCCTATTATTTTAGGGGAGTCCTGCAACTGAATCTGTATTATCCGTATTTGGTGCTGCTTGCGTAGTACTCGACGCATTTGCACTTTGGCCTGTATTCCCTCCTGTTAAAGTACTAGCAGAAATACCTCTCGTATATGTTGTCGTCACACTATCCCCCGGTTGTAAACAAAGCTTCGTCTCAGTCCCTATTATCGTAACAACATCAATACAAGTTGGACCTGTTGAACCACTATACGTTTTCGAAGCAGTAAACGAAGTATCACTCAAATTATCACCCGTAAATATATTCCCAGTATTATTAACAATAATAAACTCTTTAATATGTGCAGGCATAACTACACTCTACCTTTCCTTTATGAACCTAACGTACGTGTACTCGTCGCTAACGGTGGAATAAACACCGATGTTACAGGTACAACTGCTGCCATTCGTTTTCCATTTAAAAATGTCGCCGTGCTAGAACCACCCGCACCTGTATATATTTTTGCTACAGCGAAAGGTGCTAAATTATAACAATCACCTACATTAACAGCCCCTGTATTATTTATAATTTTTATTTTACGCATGTTAATGCTCATTCATCTCAACCTCCCTTTCATATACTCTATGCAAAATAAAAAAAACTTGAAACAAACACGTTTCAAGTTTTTTTAGCTAATTATTTAGTTTCACCTTCATATTGAAGCATACCGCCAACCATGTTCACTGTTTTAAATCCTTGTTCATTTAAATAATGGCATACATTTTCACTGCGCATTCCCGAACGACAAATAAAGATATATTCATTCTCTTTTTCAAAGAAATCTACTTTATTTGGAATATCACCCATTTTAATATGTACAGCTTCTGGAATTTTCCCTGCCGCTACTTCTTCATCTTCCCTTACGTCTACTAAAAATAACGTTTCTCCATTTTCTAAACGCTCTTGCACTTCTTCTGTAGTAATTGTTTTAACTTCTGTCATATGTCGTTCCTCCTTATATACAATAAACCCTTTAGTTTCTTCTTTAAACAACCATTTCTAATCAATTTTAGCATGCGAAAGAAAGAACGCAAAGAACCGAGAATTTATTTCTCAATTTTCTCGCAAAACTTATTCTTTACAAACATAACTCGTGCATTGTATCCTCAATATACTTGTTTTATGAAAGGAGCCAGTTAAAATGACACTTTTTCTTTTCATTATGGGTATCATTTTCTTAATTTCTGCGGTCATTGCTCTTAGTATGAAAAATAATAAAAAGATAAAATCCCCTCAAGAAATGTCATTCTTATTTCTATTACTTAGTATAGCTTTCTTTGGTTTATCAATCGCTTCATATATTTTCCGTCTGCAAATTATGTAAAAAAGGTGCCTATTATAAACAATGCACCTTTTCCACATTAATTATTTTCTACACAAAACTAGATACTTTCCGATTTAAAAACTCATACACTTTCTTTTCAAATAAATGAACATCTAACGCTCCTGCCATATGCCCATTTATACTTTCTATTTCATATACTTCTGCGTACTTCCCCTGCTTTTGCAAAAAATCTACCATTCTATAATTGTAACGAGATGGTTGAAGTAAATCTTGTTTGCATGGAATCATGAGTACATTCGCTTCAATCTTAGAAAGAGCCTCTTCTAAGGAAGAAAAACCATGTGCAATATCATGTAATAAGACTGCTTTCGCAGTGTACATCCATGAATTTGCATCTACTAAATCTATACTTTTACATGTCACTTTATTTATCTCTTTCTCAAATGATGTTAATACAGAAAATTGTTGATAAGGTTCCATTTCTATACTGTTCCGCGGGAATGCTGTTTCATAAAAATGTTCATCAAATGCATTCATAAACATCATTTTATTCGCTAAATGAAGCCCCTTCATTGGTTGCTCCTCTCCGTACTTTCCGCCTTTCCAATCTGGATCAAGCTGAATTGCTTCGATCGCATTTTGCGCTACATTTCCCGACGTTATAATTGGATTTTGCGGATTCGTAATAACTCCAATCATTCGTTCTACCTTATGAGGATAGTGGACAGCCCATTGCTGCGCAATCATCCCACCTGCCGATGGCCCGATTACAGCATGTAACCTAGCGATCCCCATATCTTTTATTAACTCATATTGCATCCGTGCTACATCTAAAAATGTGAAAACTGGAAAATCCATCGCATACTCAAAACCAGTCATCGGATTTATCGATTTCGGTCCCGTTGTAATCACATATGGGTTCTTCACTTGTACATTACAAAGGTTATCAGTACATATAATGAAATATTTATTTGTATCAATTGCTTTCCCAGGTCCAATTAATCCATCCCACCAACCAGCCCCCTCATCATGCTCTGTATATTTTCCTGCCGCATGACTTGTTGCACTAAAATAGTGACAAACCAAAATCGCATTTGATCTTTCTCTATTTAAAGTACCATACGTCTCATACCCCATTTGAACAGGAATCTCCCTACCATTTTCAAACACAAACTCTTTTAAAACAAACTTCTCCTTTTTTACAATTTGCACAGACTCGCCTTCTTCCCGTCATATTATGAACTGCTTACTAAAGGATTTTTTCTATGCAAACCAATCTCCTCCTTCTTTTCATAAATAAATGAATAATATACAAAATTAGCCACAAAATAGCACTATATTACACAATTAAAGAGGGCATACATATGATTTGGAATTGGCTACGTAAGAAAAAAAAATCAAATACAACAGAGAAAGACGAAACAGATAACTCGGAGCAACAACCTAGTAATCAAGAGGATGATAACAAAGAACAGACTAGAAGTATGAAACATAATAAAGGTAGCAATGGCGAGCAAAAAAAAGAAGAAAACAAGGATTCTGCTCAAGAACAGCAGCAACATTCTAAACAAGACGAATCAGCTCAGGATCAGCAACAACATTCTAAACAAGACGAATCTTCCCAGGATCAACAGCAACATTCTAAGCAAAATGATTCTGCTCAAGATAAGCAACAAAGTACTAAGAAAGAAGAATCTTCTCAAAATCAGCAGCAAAATAACTCAGCCCAAGATCAACAACAAAGCTCTAAACAAGATGATTCTGCTCAAGATAAGCAACAAAGTACTAAGAAAGAAGAATCTTCTCAAAATCAGCAGCAAAATAATTCAGCCCAAGATCAACAACAAAGCTCTAAACAAGATGATTCTGCTCAAGATAAGCAACAAAGTACTAAGAAAGAAGAATCTTCTCAAAATCAGCAGCAAAATAACTCAGCCCAAGATCAACAACAAAGCTCTAAACAAGATGATTCTGCTCAAGATAAGCAACAAAGTACTAAGAAAGAAAAATCTTCTCAAAATCAGCAGCAAAATAACTCAGCCCAAGATCAACAACAAAGCTCTAAACAAGATGATTCTGCTCAAGATAAGCAACAAAGTACTAAGAAAGAAGAATCTTCTCAAAATCAGCAGCAAAATAACTCAGCCCAAGATCAGCAACAAAGCTCTAAACAAAATGATTCTGCTCAAGATAAGCAACACTCCGGAAATAATAGTATTTATGATTTTACGAAACCAGGAAAAGACCGTATTCATTCTCTACAAGATTTAATAGAGAAGCTGAAAAGGTCTAGTGATTTTGTTAATTATCACACCTCTGACGATGAAACGATGCCTTATTGGATTTCTTACTATCGTCCTTCACTTGATGGTGAGAAATTACAAAAGTATTTAATGCCTACTCTTTTAGAACGACCTAACGCTTCGCTAGAAGAGCTGAAAGAACATATTCCGATGAGTGGTATCACAATTACGAATGACTTACAAAAAATTGAGGACATGGTTTTAAAAGGACATGCGATTATTCAATTGAACCAGCAAGATCAAAAATGTATGCTTGCAAACATTGCAATTGATAATTATCGTGCACCAACTCCTCCTTTAAATGAATCGACTGTTATCGGTCCTCAAGAAGGTTTCGTAGAGGATATTGATACAAATATTAATTTAGTCCGAAAACGTCTTCCTGTTTTAGATTTACAAACAAAAGAAATGATTGTCGGCGAATTTTCAAAAACAAAAGTTGTCATGATGTATTTAGACAACCTTGCTGAAAAAGATAATGTAGATTTTCTAGAAGAGTCTTTACGTGCTCTTGAATATGATCAAATTAATGATAGTGCTTATATACAAGAATTGATGGGAGAAAAGTCGATTTTCCCTCTCTATATCAATACAGAACGCACTGATAGAGTTACAAAAGCACTAATCGATGGGAAAATCGCTATTTTTGTTGATGGCTCTCCAAGTGTTTTACTAACACCTGTATCATATTTCGATTTTTTCATTTCACCTGAAGACTACAACGTCTCTTGGCTATACGCTACATTTTCAAGGATTTTACGCCTTATCGCCGTTCTATTCTCGATATGCGCTACACCGTTATACGTTGCAGTTTTAAATTACCATTATGAACTCATTCCGAGTGATTTACTTGAAACTTTAATTTTATCAAGAGCACAAGTACCATTCCCACCTTTAATTGAAGCACTCTTTTTAGAACTTGCAATCGACTTACTGAGAGAAGCTGGTGCGAGGTTACCGATGAAAGTTGGTCAAACGCTCGGTATTGTAGGCGGTATCGTAATCGGGCAAGCATCTGTACAGGCTGGTTTAACGAGTAATATTTTATTAATTATCGTTGCCTTATCAGCACTCGCTTCCTTTATTACACCTATTTACAAAATGGGTAACGCTGTTCGATTACTACGTTTTCCATTTCTTATCTTTGCCGAAATAGGAGGTCTCTTCGGGATTTCTCTTGGGTTTATCTTTTTATTTACTCATCTATTTAGACTTACTTCCTTACGTAAGCCGTACGCTTTGTTTTATCCGACAAGACAACAATCCGTTAAAGATTCTTGGATCCGTTTTCCATTAACAATGATTGATACAAGAGATGTGCAAGCAAGACCACAACATGTAAAAAAAGCAGCGAAAGGAATTTCAACAAAACATAGATCGGACTTTGATGATTAAGAAATGAGGTGCATTCGATGAGTAAAGTTCAAGAAAAATATCAAATATCTCCTGCCTTTGTTTTCTTCTTAATTCACGGTGCACAGTTTGGTGCTGGCGTTCTCGGTTTCGCTCGGATTATTGCAAAAGCTGCTGGATACGATGGATGGATAGGAGTTATTATCACAGGAATTGGTATCCATATTCTTATATGGATGATGTATTTTTTATTAAGGGAAACAAACGGGAATTTAATTGACTTACATCGGCAAACATTTGGAAAGTGGCTAGGGAATGGCTTTAATATCATCTTTGCAGCTTATTTTTTAATCGTCAGTATTTCCGTCATTCGAACATACGTTGAAATTATTCAAGTATGGATGTTCCCTACCGCTTCCACCTTTATGTTAACAATCTTTTTATGCTTAGTTAGTTATTACATTATTTCTTCTGGATTTCGTGTCATTACTGGCATTTGCGTCATCTCTGTTGGTGGTACACTAGGATATTTACTTCTTAGCTTATTCGTTTTGAAATACTCACATTGGGATAATTTACTTCCTATATTCACACATTCTTTTTCAGATATTTTAAAAGCCGCCAATCTGTCAATCTACAGTATGACAGGCTTTGAGATTTACCTCATGGTTTATCCATTTGTGAAAAAACCTATGCAATCTCATAAATACGCTCAATACGGGGCATTATTTTCAAATCTTCTATATTTATTTAGTACCCTTTTAGCCTTTGCGTTTTTTAGTGAGAAACAATTGTTAAAAACGATATGGTCACAACTTTCTATGACCCAAGTCATTCAATTACCATTCATAGAAAGGCTAGAATATATTGCAATTTCAGGCTATGCACTTGTTATTATTACAAGTTTCATCCTCCCCTTATGGGCGGCAACGAGAGCAACGCACGAAATATTCCGTGTAAAACAAAGAGGTGTTTTACTCGCTTTTATCCTTATCACTCTCATTGTTTCACAACTTTTAACAAACAGACATGATATTAATAACTTTATTAGTAATGCATCAAAAGTTAGTTTTTGGCTCATTTATGTATACATCCCAATCCTATTTATTATTGTGTGGGTGAAAAGAAAATGGAAAAAATCAAAAGCAAATTAATACTTATTTCTTGTATAGCACTCTTCAGTCTAACTGGATGTTTACAAAAAAATATTATCGACGATGTACAACTTATTCAAGGAACCGTTTTTGATGTAGCAAAAGATAATAAAGTAAAAGTGACATTCGTTTGTCCCATTCAGAAAAAAGGTAATAAAGTTCAAGTTTTTGAAGGCAGCGCAAATGCGGTAAAACAAGTAAAAGCAGATACATCTTTAGAGTCTTCTCAACCTTTTGCTAGCGGACAAATGCGGGTCGCTCTATATACTATAAGACTTGCCAAAAAAGGAATGTCTACTTCATTCGATACATTACTTCGAGATGTAAATATAGGGAACGCTTTATATGTCGGCTTATTAGAGGGGAATGGTACTGAACTTTTAAAAGGAAAATATACGACTTCATACAACGTTGCAATTTATATTAAAAAGTTGTTAGAACATAATATGGAGACCGGTCCTTTACCAACGGATAATCTGCATGTAGGAGCATTCCGTTATTATCAAGAAGGGCAAGACTACTATATTCCAATTTTAAAGAAACATGGTGATAAAATAAAAATTAACGGAATTGGTCTTTTTAAAAAGGATAAGTATATCGGTAAAATCGCGGAAAAAGATATGTTCATATTTAAAGGACTATTAGAGAAACACAAATTAGATTCTCACGAATTTAAAACAGATTCTGCGTACGTAATGATTAATAATATTCGTTCTGTTCCAACTTACGATATAAAAATTAAAAACGGGAAGCCTTCTTTTTTCATTCACGTTCATCTTGATGCACGTATTCAAGAACTATCGAAGCAAATTAACTTAGAAAATAACAAGAACACAAAAAAAATTGAAAAAAATGTCCAAAAACAATTGGATGTACAGGCTACCAAATTAATTAAGCAGTTTAAATCTTTAAACATCGATCCTCTCGGGCTAGGTGCAAAGTATAAGCAACATTATCGCCCATTCAAATTAGAAGAATGGAGACAAATGTATAAAGATGTTCCGGTTCATATAAAATACACCGTAAATATTACAAATTCTGGTGTAATTGAATGAGAAATGATTGAACTCCTCTCTCCAGCATGATACAACGGAGAGAGGAGTTTTTTATTACCAAATAGAGAGAGAAGATATTTACGGGGGAGCTTATGTCTAAAAAATTAGTAAAGCCTATTTTAAATGGTATTTTATTTCTCGGCGTCTTTTTATTTGCTCATACATACTTAAAAAATGTTTCTTTTACACGTTATTTATTTGTCGTTATACCGATGCTACTCATCGGAATATTTAGTATCGATCTTGTTTTATCCATTTTAATTAAGAAAGAAGAATAACGAGCGAACATCTTATTTCTCATAAGATGTTCTTTTTATTTAATAACTACCTTATGTTACAATAAACTTCGGCATAACGTAAGAAAGGATGAAACAACATGACAAACGAAAAAGGTTTAGATAAAGGGTACGAACTTGTTGCGAAAATGCACGAAGTATTCGGACATCCTGTGACAAACACTCCAACAAAACTAACAGAAGAGCGTGCAAAAATTCGTGCAAGTTTTATGCAAGAAGAGCTAGAAGAATTTCTAGAAGCAACGACTGTTGAAGATCAATATGATGCACTTATTGACCTTATTTACTTTGCATTCGGAACGTTTGCAGAAATGGGCGTACGTCCAGATAAAGGATTTGAAATTGTAAACAATGCCAACATGGCAAAACTATTCCCTGATGGAAAGCCTCGATTCCGTGAAGGCGATGGCAAAATTTTAAAACCAGAAGGATGGCAAGCACCTGAACCACAACTTCGTGCTGAAATTGAACGCCAGCGTCAAGAGGCGGAAAAAAACTGCTAGGATCTCCTAGCAGTTTTTTATTATGTCTTTTTTCACCGATATATTTTTCACGTAATTCATTAATGACCCGCGTGTCCTGCTGCTCCTGCAATACCAGCTGTTCCTGCTGCCGTCCCTGCTCCTGCTCCAACTCCACCAGTCCAAGGCTGTTGTTGTTGCTGATATTGTTGATATTGTTGTTGCTGTTGACCTTGGTGTTGCTGCTGACCTTGGTGGTGATGTTGACCATGGTGGTGATGTTGACCATGGTGGTGATGTTGACCGTGGTGACCATGATGATGACTTTGATGAGTTTGATAAAGGACAGCCTGCGGATGAACTTGGTGATGGCCTTGGTGATGTACTTGTTGCTGATGTTGGCCTTGGTGATGATGTTGACCGTGGTGGTGATGTTGACCGTGGTGATGATGTTGACCGTGGTGACCATGATGAGTTTGATGAGTTTGATAAAGGACAGCCTGTGGATGAATTTGGTGTTGGCCTTGGTGATGTACTTGTTGCTGATGACCATGGTGCTGTTGATGGCCATGATGCTGTTGATGGCCATGATGCTGCTGATGGCCGTGATGCTGTTGATGGCCATGATGTTGATGATGACCGTGGTGCATATGATGACCGTGATGCTGTTGCTGGCCATGATGTTGATGATGACCGTGGTGCACATGATGACCGTGAACACCTTGAGGAACGCCGCCGACTCCACCAGCTACAACACCGACGCCAGTTGGTACAGGAAATCCTGTTTGTACACCTCCCACAACAGATGGAAATGTAGTTGGCATACCTACAGGCACTCCTCCTTGTGCTCCTCCTACGAAAGAAGGGAATGTAGTTGGTACACCTACTGGAATTCCAGTTTGTGCGCCAGCCACTGATGTCGGGAATCCTCCTGTTAGTGTTGGCATTCCAGTTTGCATGCCAGCCACTGATGTCGGGAATCCTCCTGTTAGTGTTGGCATTCCAGTTTGCATGCCAGCCACTGACGTCGGAAATCCTCCAGCGGCTCCTCCCATCCAACTTGGGATTCCGCCATATCCGTGTTGACCATCTCCTCCCATGAACATCATTTGTCCATAACTATCCGATACACCTCCGAAGAAGCCATGTGGTGCATTATTGTCCATCCCTTTCATTCCTTTCACCTCTTCTGCTCAATTTAACCTACCTTTTTTATCATATTTCCTATAGAAGAATAGGTGTTTGTCTATATGGGAATTCCGCACCTTTTTCTTCGTTCTTCATTCATGATAGGATTAATGGACTGATTATTTTTCTTTCACTTGAAAGGGGGCATTTTCTTTGGAGAACGTAACAAAGGCTTCAATCGACGATTTAGGTTCAATTGTTCATATAGATATGGATGTAATTGGAAACGATAGTAGACGAAATTATATTAAACACGCTATTGATGCAGGAAACTGCATAATTACAAAAGAGGACAATTCCATTTCTGGTTTTCTAACATACGATACAAATTTCTTTGATTGTACTTTCCTCTCATTAATAATTGTTTCGCCAGTCAAAAGAAGGAGAGGTCATGCAAGCTCATTAATCTCATATATGTTAAGGCATTCCCCTACTCAAAAAATCTTTTCTTCAACGAACGAGTCGAATGAAAGTATGCAAAAAGTGTTTAAAGCGAACGGTTTTATACGCAGTGGAATAATTGAAAACCTAGATGAAGGTAATCCAGAACTTATTTTTCACGCAAAAAAACTCAGAGCATAAATGCTCTGAGTTTTTCTTTAAAATGAATTAGTTTGCAACAACGTTAACAAGTTTTCCAGGAACAACAATTACTTTACGAACTGTTTTCCCTTCAATTTGTTCTTTGATTGCCTCAAGTGCAAGTTGTTCCATTTCTTCTTTTGATGCGTCTTTACTCATTGTTAGTTTTGCGCGAACCTTGCCCATAATTTGAACAACGATTTCAACTTCATCTTCTACAAGTTTAGACTCATCAAATGTTGGCCAGCTTGCATATGTGATTGTTTCACTGTATCCAAGTTTGCTCCATAGCTCTTCCCCGATGTGAGGTGCAACTGGTGCAATCATTTTTACGAAACCTTCTACATATTCTTTCGGAAGTGTTTCAGCTTTGTATGCATCGTTGATGAATACCATCATTTGAGAAATCGCTGTGTTGAAGCGAAGCTCTGCATAGTCTTCTGTTACTTTCTTCACTGTTTGGTGGTAAGCTTTTTCAAGATCTTTGTTTGGTGCATCAGTAATTTTCTCACTTAATTCACCGTTATCTTGAATGAATAGGCGCCATACGCGGTCTAGGAAGCGACGAGCTCCGTCAAGACCATTTTCAGACCAAGCAATTGAAGCATCTAATGGTCCCATGAACATTTCGTATAGACGAAGTGTATCTGCACCGTGGCTTGCTACGATATCATCAGGGTTTACAACGTTACCTTTTGATTTACTCATTTTCTCGTTGTTTTCACCTAGAATCATACCTTGGTTGAATAATTGTTGGAACGGTTCTTTCGTTGGAACTACACCGATATCATATAATACTTTATGCCAGAAACGAGCATATAGTAAGTGAAGTACTGCGTGCTCTGCTCCGCCGATATAAATATCAACTGGAAGCCATTGTTTTACTTTTTCAGGGTCTACAAGTGCTTCGCTATTGTTTGGATCGATGTAGCGTAGGTAGTACCAGCAGCTACCAGCCCATTGTGGCATTGTGTTTGTTTCACGACGACCTTTTTTACCAGTTTCAGGATCAACAACATTTACCCACTCTTCAATGTTAGCTAGTGGTGATTCACCTGTACCTGAAGGACGGATGTTTTCTGTTTTTGGAAGAACTAATGGTAATTCTTCTTCTTTCACAGCTGTCATTGTGCCATCTTCCCAGTGGATTACTGGAATTGGCTCACCCCAGTAACGTTGACGGCTGAATAACCAGTCACGTAGACGGTACGTTACTTTTTGATTTCCTGCGCTCGTTACTTCAAGCCATTCAATCATCTTTACGATTGCTTCTTCTTTATTTAAACCATCAAGGAATGCTGAGTTTACGTGTGCACCATCACCTGTGTACACTTCTTTCGTAATGCCTCCGCCTTTTACAACTTCTTTCATTGGAAGATTGAATACTGATGCGAATTCATAATCACGCTCATCGTGAGCTGGAACTGCCATTACAGCACCTGTTCCGTAAGTTGCAAGAACGTAATCAGCGATCCAGATTGGTAATTTCTCACCGTTTACTGGGTTAACTGCGTAAGCACCAGTGAATACACCAGTTTTCTCTTTCGCAAGTTCTGTACGCTCTAAATCGCTCTTCATTTTAACAGAGTTAATGTAAGCTTCTACAGCTTCTTTTTGATCTGCTGTTGTAATGTCTGCAACAAGAGCATGCTCTGGAGCAAGTACACAGTATGTTGCACCAAATAATGTATCAGGACGCGTTGTGAAAACTGTGAATTTCTCGTCTGTACCGTCAATGTTGAAGTGTACTTCTGCACCTTCAGAACGACCGATCCAGTTACGCTGCATATCTTTTAAGCTTTCTGGCCAATCAAGCTCATCAAGATCTTCTAATAGACGATCTCCGTAAGCTGTAATTTTTAACATCCACTGTCTCATCGGACGACGTTCAACTGGATGCCCACCACGCTCACTCTTACCGTCAATTATTTCTTCGTTCGCAAGTACTGTACCAAGTGCTGGGCACCAGTTTACAGGTACTTCATCAACGTAAGCTAAGCCTTTTTCAAATAATTTTAGGAAGATCCATTGTGTCCACTTGTAGTAGTTTGGATCTGTTGTATTTACTTCACGATCCCAATCATAAGAGAAGCCTAATGCTTTAATTTGATTACGGAACGTATTAATATTAAGCTCTGTAAATTCTGCCGGGCTGTTTCCAGTATCAAGTGCATATTGCTCTGCTGGAAGACCAAATGCATCCCATCCCATTGGATGAAGAACGTTATATCCTTGCATACGCTTCATACGAGATAAAATATCTGTCGCTGTATAACCTTCTGGATGACCTACGTGTAAGCCTGCACCTGATGGATATGGGAACATATCTAGCGCATAAAATTTTGGTTTTTCTGTCTCATCTGGCGTACGGAATGTTTTATTCTCTTCCCAATGACCTTGCCACTTCTTCTCAATTTCTTGATGATTAAAGCTCATGAGATACCCTCCTTGAAATTCTATTTATTTTCACCGCCCAAAATACAAAAAACCTCTCATCCCTAGAAAGGGACGAGAGGTTATAGATTCCCGCGGTACCACCCTAAATTAATGTAATATATACATTCGCTTAGATCCGTAACGTGGATTAACGGCAATTGCTACTATTAGTTTCACAACTGCAACTCAAAGGCGAGTTCATAACGAAACGTGGATTGACTTGCACCGACCGTCAACTCTCTAAACCAGCTTCTATTACTACTACTCCTTCTCACTGTTATTACAAATATGAGTTAATTTAAATATATTCTAAAACATGTTGCATGTTCCGTCAAACTAAACTGCAATTTTTTCTTCAACTGCTTCTTCTACTTTTACTCGTTTATCGTAAATACTCGTTGCAATAAGCGCTACTACAAGCATTACCATGATCGCTATAAACAATACTTCCATATTGTATATATCAACAATTGCTCCGCCAACGACCGGTCCGAACATTTTCCCTACAGTCGCCGCACTATTTACGACCCCTTGATAAAATCCTAATTTATCTTTTGGTGCAAGTATATTTGCAATGGTCGGAACTGCTGGCCATACGAATAATTCACCAATTGTTAATGTCACCATCGCAACGAGGAACATCGTAAATTGCTGCGCTTGGCTTAACACAATGAATGACGCCGCAAAAATGACAATTCCAATCATAATTTGTTGCTTTAAAGAACGCTTCATCCAGCGAATTAGCATACTAACAAGCGGCTGCGCACAAACAATCATCGCTCCGTTTATCGTCCATAATAAACTATAGTGACGAAGGCTAATATTTAATTCTTGCATATGTGTTGCGATTGCACCTTGCCACTGTACGTATGTAACCCAGCATAAAGCATATGCTACACATACGATAAGAAGTGCTTTGAATCCTGGTGTAAGCGTCCACCCTTTTTTCGTTTCGACTTCTTTTTGTACCCCTGGCTCTTTTTTGTCTTCCATACCACGGAATCCAATAAAAGCAATTAAGAAGAAAACAAAGTATAAAATAAAGTTCGCTAAGAAAATATAATCAAAACGATACGACGCAACTAAACCACCACACGCTGTTCCAATCGCAATCCCGACATTTTGTCCAACATACATCGCATTAAACGCTCGTCTTCCGCCTTCTGGCCAAACCGTACCAACCATCGCATACATCGATGGGAAGACCATTCCAGAACCGAAGCCGATTAATGCTAGCCACACAACATATAACGGCCATCCGTGGAAGAACACAAGACCTAAAATCGATACGAGTGTAATGACAATCCCTACTAAAATTGATTTATAACCGCCCCATTTATCAAATAAAACACCGCCGAGCAAGTTTCCGATTACACCAGTAAGCGAGTTGATCATTAATACCATTCCGGCCACTGATAAAGATTTTCCTAGGTGATCATGCAAATAAATTGTATTAAAAGGCCATAAAAAAGAAGCACCCGTGACATTAATAATCATCCCAGCTACTAATAGCCATACTTTCCTTGGCATAGTCTCCCCTCCTATTCTATTTTTTTCGTTCATATATAACAGTAAAATTGTAGTCGTTTTTAAATAGGAAGGCAACTGATTAATAGTTGATGAAATTCAGATAACGGCATGTCGGTGAATGAAATTATATTGATTGCCGCTTGAAAATATATCAGCGATTCTTGAAATATATCAGCGATTATTAAAATATATCGACTTACCGACAAAGAACGACATCAGTAACAATATATAAATAAAGGGAGACTACATGAATTTCACATAGTCTCCCCTATACTATCCAACTTCTTTTTCTCGCTTCGCACGTTCTTTAGCGCTCCATTTAAATATCTTATCTAATAGAGAGTATATTCTCCCAGACTCTTTCGTTAATAAAGGACCTAACGATGCCAATATTAAAACGTATAGAGCTGAGAATGGTTTAATCGTTGCCATTAAGCCACCCGCAATTCCAATATTCGCGACAATAATGGAGAATTCACCTCGTGATACAAGCGTTAAACCAATATTCGTAGACGCCTTATGGGATAATCCAGCTTTACGCCCCGCAAACATTCCAGCTGTAAAATTACCGATGAGAGTAATGAAAACTGCTCCTAATGCCAACCACACTGCTCCTCCAAGCGAAAACGGATCTATACTTAAACCGAAGCTGAAGAAAAATATGGCTCCAAAGAAGTCACGAAACGGGACGACGAGATGCTCAATTCGATCACTATGCTCTGTTTCAGAAAAAACGAGCCCTAATAATAACGCTCCAATTGCCTCAGCAACATGAATCGTTTCTGAAAATCCAGCCACAAAGAATAAAATAGCGAATATTACGATAATAAAAATTTCATTGGACGAAATATCTAATACTTTATTTAGGAACGGCGTAGCTTTTCTAGCGATTACAAAGAATAGTAGCATATACCCTACTGCGATTAACACCGATGTAAGGGCACCTATAAATGATGTTGCACCTCCGAGTACTAATCCTGAAACAACTGACAAATATACAGCTAAAAAGATATCATCAAACATAATGATTCCTAAAATTAGTTCAGTCTCTTTATTACCAGATCTTCTTAAATCAACAATTACTTTCGCTACAATTGCACTCGATGAAATTGTAATGATTCCAGCAATGATTAATGTTTCTAGTAAGGGGAAGCCCATTATATATCCATAAAGTAAGCCTAATATGAAATTAAGCGATATATGAACACTACCCCCAAAAGCAATCGACTTTCCTGATTTAATTAATTTTTTTATTGAGAATTCTAACCCTAAGTAGAATAAGAGGAATATGACGCCAACACGGCCGAGAAAGGAAATAACTTCTCCGCTTTCAATAAACCTTAAATCGATAAGTCCTAAATCAGGGGCATGGGGCCCCACTAACATACCGAGTATAATGAGAAACGGAATAATCGAGAACTTTAACTTTGCAGCGAGGATAGCTGCAAAAGCTACTAATACTAACGCAGTTCCAACTTCAAAGATTAAAGTATCCATCGATTATGAATCACCTCCTGCTGAAAGCAATTCATTAATAATTCTTTTCACTTCATGTCTTTCACCCGACAACACGAGCATATCGCCAGCTTCAATAATAGAGTCTGGACCTGGATTGAAAAATTTCTTCATATTCTTTTTCAAAATAGCAATGATTGTTACGTTATATGTTTTTCGAACACTTAAACTGCCAATTGTTTTTTGCACAACTGGTGCGTTATTTTCTACTTTAAACCATTCAATTGATAACCCTTCAAAAGCCATCTCAATTGTGTCTAAAGCTTGTGGTCTATATACCATTCCGCCTAATATAGCCGCAATTTGTCTTGCTTCAGAATCACGAAGAGAAATGCTTGAAATACTCTCATCGTGATCCGCATCAAAATGATACATTTCTCTTCGGCCATCATCATGAATAACGATAACCATTTTTTCATTACCCTTTGTTATAACTTCAAATTTACATCCAATGCCCGGTAGTTCACTCTCTCTAATATTCATATTCCCGCCTCCTAAAATTTTTTAGTTACGGCTCTTCCCTTTTTACAAATCTACATCAATCTCTGTCTTAAACTTTTCATCTTTCGAGATTCCTAAATACTTTAATGTTTCTGATGGAGTCGCGTGATGGAAATGTTTTTGCAACAGTGCGATTGCTATTCCTCTTTTATATGCATGAAATCCAAATGTTTTTCGCATTGAGTTCGTTCCAATCTTACCAAGTATTCCGACCGCTTCAGCTGCGCTATGGATAACACGATACGCTTGTTGGCGTGAGATTGAATTTGTTGTTTTGTTCGATTGAAATACGTAGTTTTCTCTTTGAATATCAAAAGATTGTACGTACGCTAAAAGCGCTTCTTTTACTTTTGTATTTAAATAAATATCTTGTTTAAACTTTTCATCTTTCACAGGAAGAGAATAAAAATCTTTAACAGTTCTATCTTCATTTAATACATCTTCAAATTTAATACTTAATAGCTCAGTAATTTTTAATCCAGTGTTAATCCCAATAACAAATAAAAGATAATCTCGCTGCGAGTGCTCTTTTAAATATTTTTTCATATCCTCAATTTGGTTTATATCTTTCAATGCCTCTACAACTTCCATACATGTTTTCTCCTCATCTTATGAACGGTAATTTTCTCATTATGTTGTCCATTTTACCTTATCATGCTATGGGATTTCCATGTCTTATCCATTATTTTTACAATATACTTCTGTGGTCTCGGCAATTTTTAATGTGGAAACTTACGATTGTACAAATACGGTGTGGTTAGAAAAAAGTGTGGGGATAAAAGGTTCAGCTTCTTTCTACAGATCGGATTCCTCCTTTCCTTATCCAGCTGCTTCTACTTTTATTTTATGTTACTTATTTATATTATATTATATATTTCAGTAACATTAAATCGTTTTTTCTGAAAATAATAAAAACCGAGCAGTTTCGCTCGGTTTTTTATTAATCTTCTTTCGGAAGAACAATTCCTTTATACAATTGAACGGTAATGAAGTAATAAATCGTGTAAATAACTACGAAAATTACGATTGGTACCCAAATACGGAAGTACGGATCGATTAAAATAAATCCGAAAATATTCATACCGACTAATACGTGAGCAATACCTACAATTGCTGGGAATAGGAATACTAAGAATAATTCTTTATAAATTGATTTTGTTAATAATTCACGGCGCACCCCGATTTTACGAAGCATTTGATAACGCGTAATATCTTTTGATGCCCCAGAAAGAATTTTAAACATTAAACAACTTGCCATCATTGCTAAGAAAGCAATTCCAAGGAAGAATCCCATAAACACCGTTCCGCTCGCAACGCCATAGAACATGTCGTAAGCTTGATATTTACTATCTAATCTTTCAGCTGCTACATTTTTATATTTATCTAGTTGCAACTCGTCAAGTTTTTTCCATTCTTTTGTGTGTGCTTCAAAATCATCTGTTTTTCCAGTAAATACGATTCCTGCTTTACCATTTACAGTATCGTACATTTTTTGATCTACAATTTTAATTGCATGATCTTCATGTACGTAGAATGGCTCGATTGTTCTGAAAGCCTCGTCCCATTGTTGTGGAAGCTCTTTAGCGTTCGCATCTTTTTCATTCATTTCTCTAGAAACTGCACCTACTGGCAGTTCCTCTGAAACTTTTTTCGTTTTTACTAAATCCTTCATCGACTTCATGTTTTCCATATCTTTTACTACAGGACGATTTTTCTCTAAATCCTCTTTTACATAGTAAACGTATTTATCATCGACTTTGTAACGATATTCGCTTTTCTCTTTAAATGTAATACCGTCTAAAATTTTCTTTTCTTCAGCAGTTGGATTATGAACTACTGAATCATATATTACGAAACCATCAACCATTTTTATAACGTTATTTTTAAACGCCATACCACCTGAAATTGCACCAGCTCCAAGAGCAACTAACATCGCTACTGTCGCAAGCACCTTTGTTAAGCTATTAATACGGAAGTTTAATTGTGCAAATGTAAAAGCATTAAGCCCTTTTTCACTACGCTTCTTATTACTTTTTAACTTTTTAATAATGACTGGAAGAAGTGATCCAAATAGCATGTAAGTACCAGCTGTTGTTGTAATTAATGCGATAAGGATTCCCATTTCTCTTAACGTTTCCATATTGATCATAGCTGCATATCCAATGCCTAATAAAATAACAGCAAGGAATGCAACTACACCTGTCATTTTTCCTTTTACTGCAACTCGCTCTGTTTGCGCATCTGCATGTACAAGTTGTAATACAGAAATACGAGATAATTTAATACTATTCATAATTGCTGATAATACAAATAGTGCAAAGAAGAAGATGCAAGTAACAGTCATAGATGGCAGATAAAATGCTTTATAACCTTCACCCGCAAATTCGAGTTGTTTCATTAATAACTGCCCGATACCTTCTGCAAGTCCTACACCAACTGCAAGTCCAACCGCAAGAGACGCAGCTCCTAATACAATTGTTTCAATAAACATAAGTAATGTAACTTTATGCTTTTTTGCTCCTAACATCATATACATACCAAACTCTTTTTGACGAAGAGATAGTAAGAAAGAGTTCGCATATAAAATATAGAAGAAGGTTATTATTGCTAGTAAAAATGAACCTGCTTGGAATACGAATCCAATAGACTTAATCACTGAATTAGATTCGATAAACGCTTCATTAAGCGCTAACGTTTGAAACATATAAAAAATTGAAATCGACATGACAAGACCGACAAGTAAAACGATATAATCTTTCAGCTTACTTTTTAGTCCTGACATGGAAAGTTTGAATAACATGCTTGTACCTCCTTTCTTACGCTTTTTGTGTACCTAAATCTGCAAGTACATCTAAAATTTCTTTATAGAATTCTTCACGCGTACCACCGCGGTGAATTTCTTTATATAGCTCACCATCTTGAATGAATAAAATGCGCTGACAGTAACTTGCACTGTAAGGATCATGCGTAACCATCATAATCGATACGCCTTGTTCTTCATTTAAGTTTGTCATCGCATCAAGTAAACTTGCTGCATTTTTAGAATCAAGCGCTCCTGTTGGCTCGTCCCCTAAAATAATTGCAGGCTCATGTACTAATGCACGTGCTGCTGCTGAACGTTGCTTTTGTCCACCAGATACTTCAGATGGATATTTTTGAAGAATTGCTGAAATACCTAACATATCTGCTACTTTTTCTACTTTCGGTCCAATATTTCGTGATGAGACACCTTGAAGAGATAATGGAAGTGCAATGTTTTCATAAATAGATAAATTCTCTAATAAATTAAAGTCTTGGAAAATGAATCCTAATTTTTGTGAACGGAAATCTGAAAGCTCTCCTTGCTTCATTTTCGTAATATCCGTACCCGCAATTTCAACAACACCACCCGTTGCTTTATCAAGCGTTGAAATTACATTTAATAATGTCGTTTTACCAGAACCAGATGGCCCCATAATTCCTACAAACTCACCCTCTTGAATTGAGAATGATACACCTTTTAACGCATGTGATTGGTTCTCACCTTTTTTACCGTACACTTTTTGGACGTTTTTCACGTCTACAACTGGTTTCGTCATATATATCCTCCTACGCTTGTTTTTCCATTACCTATTTTGCGCCTTTTGGAGAGGAACTGCTATTTGTTAACATTACATTTACCTTACACTTTTGTAATATAAAAAGATGAGTGTGTAAGGTTCATTGGGAAACGAAATTTTATTAGCGATTCGACAAGTAATATCGACTGACCGAAAAAGATGACAATAAAAAATAGACTGTTCCACAAAAGGAACAGCCCACTTCTCTCTTTATTTCTTTAAAGGTGTTACCGTCCAATACGTAACAACACGCCAAATCCATTCTAGTGGACCCATTTTAAAGATTTTCATCCAAATTACACTAAACACAATTTGAATTGCATAGATTGCGATACATACATATAACGTCTGCATGTACGTTAAGTTTCCTGCAAAGTTAAATACACTTCCTGCAATTAAAATCATTGCAGTTTGTCCAATATAATTCGTTAAAGCCATACGACCATAGTACTTCAGTGGTGCTAACAATGTTTGAACTGGTTTTAATTGAAGCAGTAAAATTAATGCTCCAACATAGAAAGCTGAAATAATTGTTCCAACTGTAATACCAATTCTTAAGAATTGGCTTGCAGCATCCATTGTCCCATCCTCATTCTCAAGTATCATATTTACAAATGGAGCAGCAGGGACGTGCCCATATTGATACCATAAAGCTACAACACTTAAAACAAACATAATGCCTGTAAAAATAGCGACTTGCTTTATTTTCGCTGAAAGATTTTCAAATACTTTATACTGCCCTGCAGCAAGCCCTAATAAAATTAAACTTAGCGGCAGAAATTCTTTCGCAGCAAGTACACTAAAGGTAATCGTCAAAATAAGACCGATTACTAAGTTCACTTCTTTTTTCACTTTATAAAACGGTAAAACGATTAACCCGTAAATTGCATATAGCGTTAACGCTTCTCCAGGTTGAAACATTTGATGAATGTAGCCCAAAATAAATAGCGCAACTACACGGCGTAAAAATAAAACATATCCATTTTTCCCCTTCGCAATCGCTCTTGAAATAAAGATATAGAATCCTACCCCAAATAAGAATGAGAAGATTGAGAAGAAACGACCTTCTACAAATAAGTATAGAAATCTTTGATAACTCGCATCCACTGTATTAGGATCTGGAATTTTAATGTTAAGTAGTGCAAGAATATTTACTAAAATAATCCCCAGTAGTGCGAAACCACGAATGTAATCTAACTCATCAATTCGTTTGTTTGTAATATTGTTCCCCATAAAGCAACTCCTTGTATAAAATTTAATCCTTCCTTACTCTACTGGAGAAGTGGGCTTATAACTATCGACAAACCTTACAGAAATCTTACATTATTGTAATATAATAAAGTGAAACTTTAATCAGCCCTCACCAATCGGGCGTCTACGGGCAGCCCGACTCCCATCTAACTTCTTTGCTCCAGCCAAATTTTGAGGTGGGAGTCTTACTGCCCACAAATAGCGGGATAAAATAAAACCAGGTCATATTGCGACCTGGTCTACTCTGATTGCTTCGATTTTTGAGGTTGTCCTTTTTTACTGTTACGCTGTTTCACTTGAACAACTGGATCAAGCTCATTTGAAAATTCAGCGTTATGCCCATTTTGCGTTTTTTGCTCTGGGTTATTTTGATCTGAACGTTTCGCCATTACATTCACTCCTTATTAGTGCGGTGTAATAATCATTTGATGTTGCAATTGGCGAATTGCCATACGTGCTCTATTTAACTGCTCACGTTGCTCATCATTTGCATGTTGTTGCATCGTTTGTAAATCGTTATATGCTTGTTCTAATTGTAACTGCGCATCTCCATACTCCAACGTATTGTAATGCTCTTGTCTCATACCAAGATCTAATTGTTCTTTCGCATATTCCACCGCTTGTTCCGCTTGTGTAATATACGATTCAAGTGATTGACGCTCTGCCATAATTGTCCCTCCTTGCTTCAATTCCCCTTTAGTGTGTCCCTTCCATCTCTACCTTATGAGTATGTTATAATGGATTTTGTTTCATTTTGACTCGGCCTAGGAGGGAAAGTAATGAAGGTTCAAAACCCTTTTCCATATACAAACGACAATAAACGTTATCATACATGGAATTACCATTTACGAAATGAATTTGGTGAAAAAATCTTTAAAGTTTCATTAGATGCTGGCTTCGATTGTCCGAACCGTGACGGTACAGTAGCTTATGGCGGTTGTACATTTTGCAGTGCTGCCGGATCTGGTGACTTCGCTGGTGATCGCCGCGATGATGTTATAACGCAATATCATGAAATGAAAGAAAAAATGCGCTCAAAGTGGAAAGATGGAAAATGTATCGCTTATTTCCAAGCGTACACAAATACACATGCACCACTTGAAGTGTTAAAAGAAAAATTCGAACCGCTTCTAGCAGAAAAAGACGTTGTCGGTCTTTCTATCGCAACTCGTCCAGATTGCTTACCAGACGATGTCGTTGAATATTTAGCGGACTTAAATAAACGCACGTACCTTTGGGTTGAACTCGGATTACAAACTGTTCATGAACGAACTGCAAACCTTATTAATCGCGCTCACGATTATCCGTCTTATGTGGAAGGTGTTAATAAATTACGCAAGCATGGCATTCGAGTTTGTTCTCATATTATTAACGGTCTTCCACTTGAAGATTACGACATGATGATGGAAACAGCTCGTGAAGTAGCGAAGCTTGACGTACAAGGAATTAAAATTCATTTACTTCATTTATTAAAAGGAACGCCGATGGTGAAGCAATATGAAAAAGGACAACTAGAATTCCTTTCTCTTGAGGATTATGTAAGTCTCGTTGTTGACCAACTTGAAATTATTCCAGAAGACGTAATTGTGCACCGCATCACAGGTGACGGTCCACCTGATTTAATGATCGGCCCAATGTGGAGCTTAAATAAATGGGAAGTATTAAATTCCATCGATGCAGAATTTGTACGCCGCGGAAGCTGGCAAGGAAAATATGCAAATGAGGAGAAACAAAAATGAAATTAGAGCGTGTATTACCGTTTGCTCGCACGCTGCTGCAAACGGCTGTTAAAGAAGGAGATTACGCTGTAGACGCAACACTCGGCAATGGTCATGACACTTGCTTCCTAGCTGAAATCGTTGGAGATAACGGAAAAGTATTTGGATTTGATATTCAAAAAGAAGCAATCGAAAGCTCTACTATCCGTCTAAAAGAAAAAGGACTTTTTGAACGTACTGTTTTAGTTCACGATAGTCACGATACACTTGTATCCGTATTACCAGAAGATGCAAAAGGAAAAGTAACAGGCGCAATCTTCAACTTAGGTTACCTTCCTGGCGGAGACAAACATATCGTCACAAAACCGAACTCAACAATCTCGGCTATCGAACAATTATTAGACGTAATGGCACCAGAAGGTATCATCGTCCTTGTCATTTACCACGGACACCCAGAAGGACAAGTAGAACGCGACGCTGTTCTCAAATTTGCAGAAGAACTAGATCAAAAACAAGCTCACGTTTTGCGATACGGCTTCATTAACCAGCAAAATAATCCGCCATTTATTGTGGCGATTGAGAAACGATAATATATCAACGATTCGACACAACATAACAAAAAAAGACATGCATTCACTGCACGTCTTTTTCTTATTCTCCTATATAATGGATATATATAATATTGGAAGAAAGAAGGCTGGAACTTTGCTAGTAGAACTAAGGGGAATTCAAAAGAAGTACGACAAATCACTCATACTAGACAACATTGATTTATCCATTCCAGAAGGCGAAGCACTCGCTATTATTGGTGGGAACGGGACTGGAAAAAGTACTTTACTCAAAATAATTGCAGGATTTATTTCACCTACAGCAGGGACACTTCAAAAAAAAGAACACATACAAATCGGCTATGTACCTGAACATTTTCCTGAAGGGATTCGTTTTACATTAGAAGATTATTTATATCATCTCGGCCATATTCACGGTTTATCAACAAAATATTTAAGAAATAAAATTCCGATACTCCTTGAATCTTTTCACTTACATTATGCAAGGCATTCCGTTGTACGAAACTTTTCAAAAGGTATGAAACAAAAAACAGGCATTATGCAAGCATTACTTACAGACGTCCATTTATTAATTTTGGATGAACCTCTTTCTGGTCTCGATCCTAACTCTCAGCAAGAACTAGAGCACATTTTACTTTCATTAAAACAACAAGGTATATCAGTACTCTTCACATGTCACGAAAAACAACTACTAAAAAACTTCGCCGATAGAATTGTGACGTTAGCTAATCATACAATTTCGGAAGACGCCTCTGTGCAAAAATCAACAGAACAAGTCTATATTGAGGCAATCGTTCACGAAACATTTTCAGCGATAGAACTACAACAGCAATTAGGATGTATACACGTTACACACAATTCAAATCAAAACCTCATTCAATTACAAATCGAAAAAGAGTATACAAACGAAATGCTTCAGTTTTTATTACATAAAAAAGCATCTATCACACTGCTACAATCTAATTTTTAAATCGAAAGAAGGTTTATTATGTTCGCGCTTATTCGTTACCATTTTCTCGACTACACAAAATCGTATAAGTACATTCCTCCTATTGCAATGTACTGTATAAGCTTACTTTTTGTATATACATATAAGCCGACCCCTATTGTACCGACATATTTAGAAACAGCACTCGCACTTTATTTATTATCTGCCTGGATTACGGTCACAATTTTTCATACTGAAGACCCTGTACAAGAACAAATCACTATTTCACACACAAATAATATTTCTGCATTATACGTTGGTAAATATATTACGGCTCTCCTCATTTGTACTGTGTTATCTTTTATATCCGTAATCTACCCAATTATTTTGCAAATGTTTAATGAAAAAATGACAGCTTCTTTATTTCTAGTCGGATTTCTCGCTCATATGTCTTTCTCTATACTAGGGATTTCAATCGCGACATTATTTACAAGAAATATTATTCAAAAAGCAAGTACTGCTTGGCTTAGCCTTACATTTATATTACTTATAACGATTGCATCTATACGATTTAAAAAAGAGTTACTATGGTTTTTACCACCTGTCGAAAGCTTTCTAATGCTTGGACAATACAAATATAATATACTTACTCATACTCTCTGGCTCACAGCTTGGGCTATCGTCTATTCATTTTTATTACTTACTTTATTTCTTTTTCTCGTTCGCAGAAAACGTTTTTGATTACATATTAAAGGAGACGAAACAATGATTGGAATACTAGCAGGAATGGGTCCAAAATCAACTGGACCATTCGTTGATACAGTTATAGCAGGGTGCCAAACAATATACGGAGCAAAGCATGATATGGACTTTCCTCATATGATGATTTATTCTTGTCCAACGCCCTTTTACATGGATCGCCCTATTGAACATGCGGCGATGAAAAAAGCAATTATTGAAGGGGCACAAAAACTTGAAAGTACTGGCGTAGAATTTATCGCTATGCCGTGTAATACGGCGCATCTTTATTTTGAAGAATTACAGCGTTCTCTTTCTATCCCAATTTTAAATATAGTCGATGAAACGTTAAAAGCAATTCCTGAAAATACAAAAAGAGTCGCTCTTCTCGCAACAGAAGCAACTGTTCAAGCTGTGATTTACCAAGACGGCATTGCAAAGCGTAATATAGAGTACATTCACCATGAAAAATGGCAAGAAATGATTAATCAAATTATTACTTGTATTAAATCTGGAGAAATTGAAGAAGCTCGTGAATTGTGGAATACACTCGTTTTACAATTGCGAGTTGAAGTTGATACCGCTATTATTGCATGTACTGATTTGAATGTAGTCGCGAGTGAGAATTTTGTCGATTCCGCTCAATGTCTTGCTGAAGCGGTTGTTAGAATGTATGTAGAAAATATAAGGAGGTCCAAATGAATATACCTTTTGAAATGGGATACACATTTGATGAAAATCTTAGAGAAAAACCTATATCCCTTGCTGAAATGAAGCAAGGGATTGTATTTTTGAAAGAGCATTTACATAAAGGACCGTTATATGGAAAAAACTGCGGATTAATCGGTGTTTATGAACGAATCGCTGGCAACCTTTCTGACAGTAAGTATTACTTACAGGAGGCGATTGAATATTACACACAAACAGACAACATCCAAGGGATTTTTATTAACAAACTTCGTCTCGCACATACATATCATTGGGAAAGAAAATTTCCTGCTGCAAATGTACTCTTTATCGAACTTCTACAAACACTACCCGACTTACCTAATTATGAGGACTTCTTCTACCAACATTACGGAAAAAGTAAATTGGATGAGGGCGACTTCCACACCGCCCTTACTTATTTTCAAAAGGCACTTCAAATCAGGATACAAAAAGGAAATGAAGAGCTGATTCACTCAACTAAGCTTTGTATTACGTATTGTATGTCTCGCCGATAAAAATCCCCAAAACTTTTAACTTTCTTCACAATTCTTTCAAAGTATCCACACTTAATCTCGCTATATTAAATAAGTAGTTTATTCATATAGGGAAGGTTAGGGGAACTGAAAGTATGAAACAAAATCGTTCGCTTCATTATATTTTTTGGCGTTGGCATTTTTATGCTGGACTTTTTATTACGCCGCTTCTTATTACTTTGTCACTGAGCGGAATTGGGTATTTATTTCGGGAAGAAGTTGAGGATTTCATCTATAAAGATTTATATTTCGGGAAGAGCACCCAAACAGAATCTATTTCGATGTCTGATTCGCTTTTCTTAACAGAGAAAAAATATCCACATTATAGCGTGGCGAAAATTAGTGAGTTTAATGGGGATTATAATACGAGACTTACGATTGCAAATGAATATACTGGGCAACAAAAATATGTGTATTTAGATAGTAATAATCAAATTGTTGGGGATCAAAACGCAAGTGAAACGTTTGCTAATATAATGCGCGAATTGCATAGTTCTCTTTTAGTTGGTGGCACTGTCGTCAACTATACTGTAGAACTTGCGGCATGCTGGACAATCTTTTTAATTGTGACTGGGTTGTATATGAGTATACGCCAATTCAAAAACACACCGGCATCCAATAAGCGAGAAAAGGCAAAACGACGTCATTCTATTATCGGTATTATATTTACAATTCCTCTCGTTTTGTTAGTCGCATCTGGATTGCCGTGGTCAGGATTTATGGGTAACCAAATTTATAAAATTGCATCGTCGAATGAATCGCTCGGATATCCAAAGTTGTATATGGCACCGCCTGAATCGAAGGTAAAAGAATTGCCGTGGGCAACAAGAAAAGAAGCTCCTCCTGAATCTAATTCAAATGAGCCAAAAGCAATTTCAGTTGATACATTACAAAAAGGAATTGTAATAAAAAAGCCATATGTTATTTCACTACCAGCTGATCCGAAAGGTGTATTCACCGTTTCGAAATCGAGCGGTTCTGGTATTACGGGTATGCACGTCGCACCAAATGAAGAAATAACAGCTTACTTTGATCAATATAGCGGAGAACTCATTTCCAAAACGGACTATCGTGATTATGGCTTATTGGCACAATGGTTCACTTACGGTATCCCGCTTCATGAAGGTCATTTATTCGGATGGCCAAATAAAATATTATGCTTACTAACGACATTATCTTTATTACTTCTCATTTATTACGGAATAAAAATGTGGTTAGCAAGAAGGCCGAAAGGAAAATTAGCAGCCCCTCCAAAGCAAAGAGATAAGAAAAGTATATTCGTTTTCTTTGTCATGATGGTTATACTAGGCGCTGTCATGCCTTTATTCGGACTATCTGTTTTAGTTATTTTCACAATTGAACTTCTCATATACGTATTTTCAAAAATACAATCATAATAAAAAGAAAACCACTCTATATGAGTGGTTTTCTTCATCACTGCGCCATTTTCTTTCGGTACATCTTCCCGTTCCAGTAGAAGAATCGTGAAGTGAGCCCTCCGTATTTTACAATGCGCCGTGCCATTTTGTTCATATTCTTTTGTGCTGATACTTTTTGATCTGATAAATAAATACCAAGTAGGCCTCGGCTTATGAGACGATGAAACTTCGCATGAGGCAAATCACCAATGCTCTTCTCTGCTTCTTCAACAAAATGTTTCATACGATCTAATATAGCTTGCTCGTTTTCATAATAACTACAGAAATTCAAATCTCCGCCGATACGGTCTTCTTCTTGATCAATGAAATAATCAAGTAAAATGTGAAGTCCTTGTACGTAAGGAAAGTATCCTTGTCTAATTTTCACAATATCTTCTTCATGTAACTCATCATGAAATGCATATGCTACAAGACAGAAAATTCCAAGCGTAGAACCTGCACATGCTGAAAACTCAAACCAGCTCATTTCAGGTAAGTTTTCTTTATGCGCTTCAAACCATGTTTTTAAGCGTGGTTCTCTTTCTTCTAACTTCACGTGTTTATGAATTTGCAAATCACAATAATAACAAGCAAGCTCATGAAGAATTGGAGCAATTTTGTCATAATGCTTCGTTTTCTTTAAAACATCCTGACATGTTTCAACGAGCTCATCTAAATAACCACCATCATCTTGATCATCACGATAACGATAATAGTTACCGCCTCCTTCAACTTCAGGACTTAATGCCATTACCATCGACTCATGAAGAGCCGCAAAGTCTTTCGGGTCAAGTGATGTACTACGATCACATAAATTATCTAAGTAGTCGCTAATCGTTTGATACGCTACAATAAAACGAATACATTCCTCACGATGTTCATTTGCTAGCAGCGCTAAAATACCACCGCCTTCGCAATGAAACGTTTTATTTTCAATACTTGCGATCGCTTGACTATGAAGCTCGTCATTCGGAATATGGTAGGCACGCTCTTTCCACATCGCTAGCTCATGGTGTACAACCGGAAACACATCACGGTATACTTTGGCCATGAGCGTTATGGGATTACTCGGTACGTTCACTTCTTCCTTCATCTCCTCTATTAAATGTACAAATAATAATTTATTTGTTTGTTTCTACTATATTATTGACACGTATTTCAGTAAATGACTGAATATAATTCAAAATTTCATCACGCTCATACTCATTTAATAACTCATGATAACAATTAGGCCATTCCTTATATGCCTTATCACTCATTTTAACATTATCAAACCATGTGCGGACACGTGTTTTATCTACAAGTTTATCCTCACATGCCTGCATTAGCAAGAGCGGAACATCTGGAAAATCATCTATTTTCTCATGAGCAATCTCGATAGACTTAATTAATTCACTATACCAACGCACTGATACTTTACGCAAGAACAATGAATCATTCTCCATCGCATCCCTCACTTCATGATTGCGAGTTGACATTTCTACGGTGAGATTTGTTGCAAATTGTAACTTCGGGGCAACGATATTTAATATTTTTGAAGCAGCACGAAGCGGAGCGGAGGGTGCAGCTAATACTCCTAAACAAGGCGAGCTTAGTACAATCCCATCTATGTCCTCTCTTTTCGTTTCTTGCATCATACGAATAACGACAAGTCCTCCCATACTATGACCAAATAAAAAAATAGGCAATCTATATTTTCTTGCTTCTTTCACCCATAACTTTATTTCCTTTATGTATTCATCAAATGAGTCGATATGTCCTCTATTTCTTGAAGTTGTTCCGTGTGCTGGAAGATCGCCCATAACGACGTGATAACCGATATGATTCCACATTTCTGCAACCGCTTCATAACGCCCATGATATTCCATAGCACCATGCACGATAATAATGACGGCTTTCGCTTCTTCCGCTTCATAGTTCCACATACGAAACTCCTCCATTTCACTCTTTTTCATAATTTGATACACTAAAACTAGTCTCTAGGAAAGGAAGGCCTTACATGATATATCCTTATAAAGAAAAAAATCCCAAAATTGCGAGTAGTGCTTTTATCGCTGACTATGTTACTATTACAGGCGATGTTTCAATTGGTGAGGAATCAAGTATTTGGTTTAATACAGTCATCCGTGGTGATGTATCACCGACAATAATTGGTGACAGAGTAAATGTACAAGATCAGTGTACACTCCACCAAAGCCCGCAGTATCCTCTTATTTTAGAAGATGACGTTACCGTTGGGCACCAAGTTATTTTACATAGCTGCAAAATCGAAAAAGATGCTTTAATTGGAATGGGATCTATCATATTAGATGGTGCTGAAATTGGTGAAGGAGCTTTCATCGGTGCTGGAAGTCTCGTTTCACAAGGAAAGAAAATCCCTCCTAATACGTTAGCTTTCGGTCGTCCTGCTAAGGTCATTCGCGAATTAACAGAAGCAGACCGTAAAGATATGGAACGTATCCGCACACAATACGTTGAAAAAGGACAATATTATAAATCGTTACAAAAATGATTTTATCGCTGCCATAAGATTGGCAGCTTTTTTTATGAAAAAATCTAACTTTTTCTTTACAAAACATTATTATTCCCTCAATAAAATCTTATTAAAATAGAAGTTAATAACTCCATATATATGTAAATGAGGGAGGAAAAATCTCATGAAGGTCAGTGGACTATATAAAATAGAATGTTACATTTTCAAAGGAATTAATCGCTACTTTGATCAAAAAACATTAAACATCTTTTTCAGCAATATTACCCATATCGGTGGTGCTACTTTCTCAATCGCACTCACACTTTTCTTTTTAATTTTCGCAACAGGGAATTTGCATCAAGCTGCAATTGCAACTGCTATTTCTTTAACGATTAGCCATATTCCCGTGCAAATATTAAAAAGATGGTATCCACGAAAACGTCCATATTTGACAATTCAAGATGCGAAATATCCAATTCATCCATTAAAAGATCATTCTTTTCCATCCGGACATACAACGGCTGTTTTCTCTGTCCTCATTCCATTTATTTGCTATAATCCAAGCTTACTTGCTTTTCTATTACCGCTAGCGCTATGCGTCGGTATTTCCCGTATTTATTTAGGGCTTCATTATCCGTCAGATGTATTTGTAGGCATGTGCCTCGGCACTTGCTCTGGCATCATCTCTTTTTATCAACTCATTCCACTCATGTAAAGGAGCGATATGATGAGAGTCGCCATATTTACCGATACATTTACACCACAAGTCAACGGAGTGGCGAAAACTTTGGAACGTTTAACCAAATATCTCCAAAAAGAAAATATCGCCTATTCTGTTTTCGCCCCTCAGCATACGGCAGAAGATAATTTCGTAGCGAATGTAAATAAAATGAGAAGTATCCCGTTAACAATATTATATCCAGAATGTCGCTTTGCCTTTCCTACTCCGCGCATTAAGCGGGAACTTCTTACCTTTAAACCCGATATCATTCATATTGCTACGCCTTTCAATATGGGACTTTGTGGGTTATATTATGCAAAAAAGTTAAATATCCCGGTTGTCGGTTCTTATCATACTGATTTTGATGCCTATTTACGCTATTACAAAATCGAATTTCTCTCCAATATGCTATGGAACTATTTAAAGTGGTTTCATAGTCATATGCAAAAAAACTTTGTTCCTTCTCCTGAAACATTACATCAATTAAAGAAAAAAGGATTTCAACAGCTCTATATTTGGGGACGTGGTGTAGATTGCACCCTCTTTCATCCCACTTACAATAAAGACCTATTCCGAAAAAAATATAATATTACATCTAAGTATGTCCTTTCCTATATTGGAAGGATTGCTCCTGAAAAAGATATTGATACGCTGCAAAATCTTATCGTTAAATCAGCGCATTCTCTAGACGACATTCATTGGCTCATCGCAGGAGACGGGCCTCTAGCAACAAATTTGCGTGAAGCTGTTCCGAAAACAAATGTCACTTTTACTGGATATTTACAGGGCACGGATTTAGCTGAAGCATATGCTTGTTCTCATGTGATGGTATTTCCATCAGCTACTGAAACGTTCGGAAATGTCGTACTTGAATCATTTGCATGCGGTACACCTGTCATCGGAGCAAATAGTGGCGGGGTTAAAAATATTATTACAGATGGAAAAACGGGAATTCTTTGTCCACCAAAAGATACAGATTCCTTTCTATCCTCCATTAATTCTTTATTGCAAAATGAAGATCAACTTATGCAAATGGGCATAGCAGCTTCGTCTTATGCTAAATCAAAAAGCTGGGATGAGATCTTTCGTGGCTTACTTGACCAATATGAAGAAGTCCTTCAGCACACTGCATCAGAATTACTCGCTTAAACAGAAAAACTCCCTTCAAAGAACGAAGGGAGTTTATTACATGGTCATAAATTTTAGTTTAATAAATGATACATAAGGTTAAATATTGCATTATTTCTATATTTATTATAACAAAAATAAACATAACTAAACAGACTTGTAACAAAAACCCATAAAAATTAATATATGGTTATACAGTATTTTTTACTGTATGGTGATTTTAAGAAATTCCCCTTAAAATCAATTTACTCACATATCTTTATACAGTAATTGTTCCCCAATTTCTGTATATCAAAAAACCTTTCATTCATTTGAAAGGTCTTTTTGAGCCTGCACATATTCTTCTTTCGTATTCACATTTATAAACCAATCTGCGTTCGCTTGTACATCTTCACCGGCAACATATTTCACATTACATTGTGATAAAAGCTGGCCCATACTTCTTTTTTCTTCCTGAAGTAAAGCGTAAATCTTTTCTTTCACGCGATTATGGTACGCTGCAAGTAACGGTTGTTTTCTTCCATTAATAATAGGTACAATCGCATCATATTCATTACTCGTTTGCTCTAGTAAAATGGTAAACCATTCTTGCGAAACATTTGGCGCATCGCAAGGCATAATAGCGTACCAATCTGCTTCTATATATTCCATTCCTGATACAATTCCAGCAAGTGGTCCATTTCCTTTATAATGCGGAATATCTTCTATAACAGGAACTTGTACGAATTGCTCTACTCGCTCTTTTATATCGGAGTGACTAATGACTACAACTTCTTGCAACGCAGTTGTCATCACTTTCACAATATGCTCAACGAAAGTAGTCCCCTTCCAAATCGCTAACGCTTTCGGCTCACCAAATCTACTCGACATACCGCCCGCTAATACAATTCCAGTGTGCTTACTCATTGGCGATGCAGCTCAAATGTAATATGGCCTAATTCCGGTAAAATTAATTTATTCATCGCAAGGCGAACTGCTCCGCTAGATCCCGGCATCGAAAAGACTACTTTACGCCCAATTGTACCGCCAATTGCTCTACTTAACATTGCGCTACTTCCGATATCTTCTAAGTAACTTATCATACGGAACAACTCACCAAACCCGACGATTTCTTTATCTAATAGAACTGACACTGCTTCAATCGTTACATCACGTTTCGTAATACCAGTACCGCCATTTGTTAACACGACATCAACATCTTCCCTGTGATAACCAGCTAACACCGCTTGCTGAATACTTTCTTTATCATCTTTCACAATTTCATAAGAGGTCACTTTATGTCCTGCTTCTATTAATAATGCATGTAACAATTGACCACTCTTATCCGTCTCTTCCGTACGTGTATCGGAAATCGTCACGATCTTGCAACGCACTTCTTTTGGAGCTTGTTTTTTATGTTCAGTTACGCTCATTTTTTATCTTTCCTTTCTTAAAGACTTTTCTTCATTTTATCATACATATCTTTACACAATTATGTATGAAGCCAACGATGCATCATGATACAATATAAGTATATACACCCACAAAAAGGAAAATGAAAATTATTTATACTCCTAGACTTCACATCATTAGCTACTCTTTAACTCCCCTTATATTTTCTACATAGTAGATTTTATTTTAAAACTTACATTATAAAATAATTTGGAGGTTCACACACTATGGAACTATACAAAAAATTAACAACAACATTCATCCTCTTATTCGTCGCTTCCATTACTGTCGGTTTTTCGCTAAAAGGCGCGATTCCATATGCTACATTAATAAGCATTATATTCGCAACACTCTTTTTACTATGCAGTGCATTTTGCGCAGGAAAAGCACGTCAGATAAAGCAATGATTGCATATGTTCCGTAAGAAACCGACAATTTGTAAATCATGTAAAAAGGAAATACAAACGTATGAAAAAGTATATTGAGCTAGACGGAGAAGTGTATTGCAACTCATGCATCCAAATCATAAATAAAACCAAATAAAAAAAGCTTTGCGCACACAGCGCAAAGCTTTTTTTCATATATTATAGACCAGCTTGCTCTTTTAAAGTAGCTGCTTTGTCTGTACGTTCCCATGAAAGATCTACATCAGTACGTCCGAAGTGGCCGTAAGCTGCTGTTTGTTTGTAAATTGGGCGACGTAAGTCTAGCATTTTAATAATACCAGCTGGGCGAAGATCGAAGTTGTTACGAACTAGTTCTACTAGTACGTCTTCAGATACTTTACCAGTGCCAAATGTATCAACTGAAATTGATACTGGTTGCGCTACGCCGATTGCGTATGCAAGTTGTACTTCTGCTTTGTCAGCAAGACCAGCTGCTACGATGTTTTTCGCAACATAACGAGCTGCATATGCTGCTGAACGGTCAACTTTCGTTGCATCTTTACCAGAGAATGCACCGCCACCGTGGCGAGCGTATCCACCGTAAGTATCAACGATGATTTTACGTCCTGTTAAACCAGCATCACCTTGTGGTCCACCAATTACGAAGCGGCCAGTTGGGTTAATGAAGAATTTCGTTTCTCCATCCATTAATTCTGCTGGAACTACAGCTTTAATTACATGCTCTTTTAAATCGCGATCGATTTCTTCCCATGTAACATCTGGATGATGCTGTGTAGAAATTACAATTGTATCTACACGTACAGGTTTACCATTTTCATCATACTCAACTGTAACTTGCGTTTTTCCATCCGGACGTAAGTATGATAAAGTGTCATCTTTACGTACTTCAGTTAAACGACGAGCTAATTTGTGAGCAAGCGAGATTGGAAGTGGCATTAATTCTTGTGTTTCATTACATGCGAAGCCAAACATTAAACCTTGGTCTCCTGCACCAATTGCCTCAATCTCAGCGTCAGTCATTTGACCTTCGCGTGCTTCTAGTGCTTGGTCAACACCCATAGCGATGTCAGCAGATTGCTCATCGATAGATGTTAAAACTGCACAAGTTTCTGCATCGAATCCATATTTTGCGCGTGTGTAACCAATGCCTTGAATTGTTTCACGAACGATTTTCGGAATATCTACATAAGTAGAAGTCGTAATTTCCCCCGCTACCAATACTAAACCAGTTGTTACAGTTGTTTCACAAGCTACACGTGCATTTGCGTCCTTTGATAAGATCGCATCTAAAATTGAATCAGAAATTTGGTCACAAATTTTATCTGGATGTCCTTCAGTTACAGACTCAGATGTGAACAGATGACGTTTTTTTGTCATGTGGTAAACCTCCCTACAGTAATTGTATATATTGTACGGAACTCATCCTTAATTTGCCACAAACTGCGACATACATTTATTCTCCCACACAAGCATACAGAAAAACCTTTCCTACTTTACATAGAGGAAAGGTTTAATTTGCTACTTGCATACTGCTTTTTGCCCTTTGCTCTTATCGTTCGAGACCATTAGCCTCGCACAGGTTTTAGCACCTATTCACCTGTATTTACCACTACAAGTGAGGTTGCTGGGCTTCATCGGGCCTGTCCCTCCGCCAGCTCGGGATAAGAGAGTATCCGTCCCAACCTATACTAAAGAAATGATATTCATTTGTCAATTAATATTCACATTTTCCTGAAAGTTTTTCTCAATACGTATTAGGATGAAATATTAATAAGGAACTAATCCATTCACACAAACAAAAATAAATAAATAGTATACATTATTTATATAATTGTGTTATACTCTTGATGGGGATTACGAGAAATATTTCATTAAATGAAAAGGATGGTATATAAATATGAGTACTGTGAATGTCCAAATTGGTTTACATGAATTATTGAACGGAAGCAATGCACAGATTCAACTAAGTGTTCCGCAATTAGTGGAAAAAGTATTAATGCGAAATGAAGGGAAATTAACTTCTACTGGTGCCGTTTCTGCTTCAACAGGAAAATACACAGGACGTTCTCCTAAAGATAAATTTATTGTGAAGGAAGCATCGGTTGCTGACAAAATTGCTTGGGGAGCTGTGAACCAACCGATTTCTGAAGAACATTTTAATAAATTATATACGAAAGTTTTAGAATACTTAAAAGAAAAAGAAGAGTTATTCGTCTTCAAAGGATTTGCTGGCGCTGACCGCAGCTATCGCCTACCAATTCAAGTTGTTAACGAATACGCATGGCATAATTTGTTCGTACATCAATTATTTATTCGTCCAACTGAAGAAGAATTAGCAACTCATGAATCAGAGTTCACAATTGTTTCTGCACCAAACTTTAAAGCAGATCCAGCAGTTGACGGTACAAATTCTGAAGCGTTCATTATGGTTTCATTTGAACAACGTATCGTGCTAATCGGTGGTACAGAATATGCTGGAGAAATGAAAAAATCAATCTTCTCTATTATGAACTTCTTACTACCTGAACAAGACATTCTTTCTATGCATTGCTCTGCAAACGTAGGTGAAGAAGGCGACGTAGCACTATTCTTCGGTTTATCTGGAACAGGTAAAACAACATTATCCGCTGATCCAAACCGTAAATTAATCGGTGATGATGAGCACGGTTGGTCTGATAACGGCGTATTCAATATTGAAGGCGGTTGCTACGCGAAATGTGTAAACCTTTCTCATGAGAAAGAGCCACAAATCTTCGATGCAATCAAATTCGGTTCAGTTTTAGAAAACGTTGTCATTGATGGTCAAACACGCATCGCTGACTATAACGATACTACTTTAACAGAAAATACACGTGCTGCATACCCTATGCATGCGATTGACAATATCGTACTGCCAAGTGTTGCAGGACATCCAAATACAATTATTTTCTTAACTGCTGATGCATCTGGCGTATTGCCTCCAATCAGTAAGTTATCAAAAGAGCAAGCTATGTACCATTTCTTAAGCGGTTACACTAGTAAACTAGCAGGAACAGAGCGCGGCGTTACATCTCCGCAAGCTACATTCTCAACTTGCTTCGGTTCACCGTTCTTACCACTTGATGCATCTCGCTATGCTGAAATGCTTGGTGAAAAAATCGAGAAACATGATGCGAAAGTATTCTTAGTAAACACTGGCTGGACTGGTGGCGAATACGGCGTTGGTAAACGTATGAACTTAGGTTATACTCGCGCAATGATTCAAGCAGCATTAAGCGGAGAACTTGCAAAAGCTGAAACTGCGAAACACGATATCTTCGGTCTTGAAGTTCCACTTCACGTACCAGGTGTACCTGACGAAGTATTAATGCCTGAACAAACTTGGGCTGATAAAGATGCTTACAAAGTGAAAGCAATTGAACTTGCAAACGAATTCAAAGCAAACTTCAAAAAGTTTGATAGCGTTTCTGAAGATATTATTAACTTAGGCGGCCCAATCGCTTAAGTATAAACTTTCTGTTGGAATAACCCTTTTACTCATATGAATAAGTGTCGTGTAACCGTAAAGTTCCGCGTACTCACCGACAAAACCCAATGCGGCTTAACGGTTACACACACTTACATAAAAAAGAAGCTTACGTGAAAAACGTAAGCTTCTTTCTATATCTTATATAAAGTGAAACTTTAATCTCTTCATCTGTGACTTAGCTCATAAAATTCCATACCAATAACTCATGAAATTACAGAAAATTCATTTTATAATCATTCATTTTTAATTTTTATGATAAATTTTACATATACAGGAAAGGAGGAGGACTATAAAAAATTTTTTTCGTACAGGAAAAACTTTTTTAAGTTATGGAGCGATCCAAATGTTTTGGGGACTTGTGATGCTTAATGTTAATTTATTTGAGCATACAAGTGAAACGATAAAATACATTATTCTAATTACCGGAATAGTTTGTTGTATTGTATCTAACTTTTTTAAAGAACCTAAGAGTCATACTAATAAGTGATTTACTGTTAACTTAGTGGAAGCAGAAACCTGCATTTTATGCAAAGTTACGCTTCCTGTTGTACTATCCATCCCTGGATCCTCTATTCTATCTAAAAAAGAGTTTTTTTATCTTTTTATCTTTTTTTAGCTCTTTGTTAATTCTTTCTCATCTTTCATACTATAATAGCCTAAATTAACAACAATTAAGAAATAACCGCCCAAAATGCCTACTGCAAATGCCCACATAACCATATGGTGCTCAATTTCGTACATAATCACAGCGCCCAAAATGGCAGCTGCAAAACGATTAAACATACCGAGCGTCGGCGCTTTTGTCTTCTTTACGATACTATCTCCAAGCTTTTCAATTCGTCTCCCTAAAAGCCAAACACAGTACATACTTACAATAAGTCCAATTCCAGCACCTAGAAAATGAGCTGAAAACGGTGTTAACATCCAGCCTAATAACAGAATACCTAGTAGATAATACGATTGAATTTTAAACGATCTTAATGACATACTAATCATGCTGTACCCCTCTTCAGTAGTTTTTATCTATCCAACAAAAGCTGTATAACTCATTTCTTTCGAGTTCATACTACTTAAAATTCATTCCAAATTAAAAACAACATAAACAATGTGTTTATGTTGCTCAAATATTTTCAGGAAATAATATTATACAAGATTTCAAACATTATATTCTCATGATTTGTGACGTTTTTCCAAACATTTTTCGTCCATTTATGAAAAAAGTGATATCAATCTATGAACATACGGATATGATGTAATAAGCACATAAATAAAGGGGGCGTCTAATGATTTATTTTTTAATGGCTCTCATTCACCTCATTATCCCTGCACTTATTGGACTTTCATTGTATTGGTACACGAAAAATCATAGTATTTTCTACGCTGTCCTCGGTGTTCTTCTTCCAGGTATTATTCTTATCACACTCTTCCGTATTCCATTTTTAAACTTAATTCCACTTATTACTGCTATCTTATTTCTCGTCTTCTTACCAAAAATAAAAAAATAGGAAAGCAGATCATAGGTGATCTGTTTTCCTATTTTGATATAGGTTCCCCCGCAGTAGGATGAACTTTTACTTTCTCCGATTTCACAAACCATAGACCGAAGAAAATAATAATTCCACCGATTATTTGTTGAAACGATACATATTCATTTGCCCATATGGCCGCAAATAAGACAGCAACGAGCGGCGTAATATACATATATACCATCGTATGTGATGCTCCAATTTTTTGAATACCAACATACCATATCACTAAACCAAATACTGTTACAAAGAAAATAGAATATAGTAAAGCAAATAGTGTCATTCCGTGCGTAATGTGAAATGGCATTAAAAATACATGTGGACCACTTAACAATAAGAGCGGAATCGCACCAACTAGTGCAGACCATGCAGTAACACGTAGTGCTGAATATTTTTTAATTAATGGTCCTGCTAAAACAGGATAAAGCCCCCAGCATATCGATGTAATTAGCCCAATTCCATTTCCATAAAAAGAACTAGCAAGTGAATGCCCTGCTACTAAAACTAATGCTACACCAAAAAAGGCAATCATTGAACCGATTAACTTTCGAGAAGAAAACTTTTCTTGTTTCAAAAAAATCGCAAATACAGTTGTAAAGATAGGTGAAATAGAAATGAGTAAAGAGGCATTTGTAGCGGATGTATATTTGACAGTTTCCATAAATAATGTTTGATACAGTACAATACCTACAACGCTAACGATGATTAATCTAGGTATATCCTTTCGCTCCATATAAACCGACTTTTCAATAAAAAATGTAAGGAGTAACATAAGCGGTGCTGCCGATATCATCCGAAGTGCAGTAAACTCAATTGCTGTAAATTCTAAAAGTCCATATTTCGCAATTGTAAAATTAATCCCCCAAATAATAACGACACTTAAAATTAATAACTCAATCCCCCATCTTTTCATGCGCAACCCCCTCCGCAAAGAAGATTATACAGAAAATTCAATCATATGTACATTTCATTATGTGAAAAAATTCATAAGAAAAAGGAGCATATTATACACTCCCTCTCTCTTCATTATACTCGAACATGTAACTTCATATTTGGATTATAAAACTGGCTTGGGCTCTTCAGCTGAAAAGTCCCTCCACCTTCATGCCAATCAACTGTTAACTTATCATCCATAAATACAAGCTTTGTGCGGTCTGCAATAAAATTTAGTACGCTTGATTCGATATCTACATCGCGCTCATCTTTCTCTGAAACGGCTACTAAATCAATAATCCCACTCATGACACAACCGCAACCTTCATTATCATAAAATAACTTTATATATTTCGTTTCACTTGGAATCGTATCCATAATCTTTTTATATGCTGCCTCTGTTACAGTAACGTACATGTGTGAACCTACATCCTCTCTTCTCGCATCATTTATATATTGTACCACCATTTTTCTTAAATTTTATATACAGAAAATTAAGACTACTATACAATATATGTGATAAAGTGAAACTTTAATCAGGGGGATATCCATCCCCCTCTGATTATTAGCCCTCGCCAATCAGGCTTTTACGGGCAGTTAATACACGATAACGGAGGTTGTATCACTGATGTTCAAACTACAGCGATATCCCACTTTCTTAGGTCTATTAGGTAGCTTTTTTATTTCTATCGGAATGGTATTACAACATATACTTCCCTATTCTCCTTCTATTGGCTGGATTCTAGGTTTTATTTGTTTCCTATCCGCTTCTTATTTTTCCATAAAAAACAAAAACAACTAACAAAGTAAGAATTATCTTAAGGAGGATTACTAAACATGCCAGCCTTAAAAGAAATAGAACAATCACTTAATCATTTATTCCAAATTAAAAAATACGGAAAAGACAGTGCCTTTAGTCGCTTCATTCCAGCTACATATGATCAAATCCAGTTTCCATGGCAACAATTTTTCGAAGCAAATTTTGTTGAGCTATTTAACGGTCTTATGATAAGAGGTGCTGAAAATGTAAACACAACCTTTTTAGCTGTGTTCCCAACTGATGATGTTCTCGAAAAATTCATTTCACAATCCATGCCAGGTGATTTACTCTTCATGCACCATCCACTTGTGATGGAGTGTGGTGATCCACTCGGAAAATCAGGGCACGGATTTATTCCAATTTCATCAAAATATTTGCAGGCAATAAAGGAAAAACAACTTTCTATATATACATGTCACGTTCCAATGGATTTTCATCAAACGCATGGAACTAGCATTTCAATCGCAAAAGCACTACAAGCCAATGTAATTGACGGATTTGCTTACGGTGGTCCAGATAACGAACCGGTCGGTCTCATTTGTGAAATAGATGAAACAACAACAGAAAAACTCCAAAAACGTCTAAAAAAGCTCTTTAATATTCCTTATATAGACTTCGAAGGTAAACAACACGATTCCATCAAGAAAATTGCAATTATCGCTGGCTGCGGCGATGTCGTATCTTTAATGAAAGAAGCAGAAGAAAAAGGTGCTGAAGCATATATTACAGGAGAAATCCATTGTCATATCGACAATGATTACGGCAAGCATAAATACTCGCTCATTATGGATTACGTAAAAGAAACAAACATGTCACTCATCGGTGTGTCACACTCTGCCTCTGAATATTTAGTGAAAGAGACATTGATGTATGATTGGTTTAAAGAGAATTTTGATGCGGACGTTACTTTGCTTCCACAGGAAAAATGGTGGTTATAAAACCTTAGTTATCGAACTAATAAGACCTCCCCTATTTTTAAAATCTATATACACAATACAATTGACCACACAAAAATATAGAATCTACAATATATATATAGTGGTTCTACTTTTATAATAGATTTTCAAAAATATAGAAAGGAGAAAGTACATGTATCAACGCAATTGTTTTAGCTGTGACGGTAGACGTAACAGTAGTTCTATCGGAAGCACTGGACCTACTGGCGCTACAGGACCCACTGGTGCTACAGGACCTACTGGCAATGCCGGACCTACTGGGGCCGGTTTGCAAAGTACTACCGCTTTTAGTCTAGCAGCCGCTCCTAACTATAAAACGGGACAAGTTGTGACTTACACGAGTAGCGGCTATGTTGTAAAAAAAGATGCACCTCAAGGTTTTCCGAATGTATCTCCAGATTATATCGTATTAGTAGAAGCTGGTCCTACTGGAAGCACTGGACCTACCGGCATTACTGGGACTACCGGGGGCACTGGACCTACTGGCATTACTGGACCTACTGGCATCACTGGGACTACCGGGAGCACTGGACCTACTGGCATCACTGGGACTACCGGGAGCACTGGGACTACCGGGAGCACTGGACCTACTGGCATTACTGGACCTACTGGAAACACTGGATCTACCGGAATCACTGGGACTACCGGGAGCACTGGACCTACTGGCATTACTGGACCTACTGGAAACACTGGATCTACCGGAATCACTGGGACTACCGGGAGCACTGGACCTACTGGCATTACTGGACCTACTGGAAACACTGGATCTACCGGAATCACTGGGACTACCGGGAGCACTGGACCTACTGGCATTACTGGACCTACTGGAAACACTGGATCTACCGGAATCATTGGGACTACCGGGAGCACTGGACCTACCGGCATTACTGGACCTACTGGAAACACTGGATCTACCGGAATCACTGGACCTACTGGCATTACTGGACCTACTGGAAACACTGGATCTACCGGAATCACTGGACCTACCGGGAGCACTGGACCTACCGGAATCACTGGGACTACCGGGAGCACTGGACCTACTGGCATCACTGGGACTACCGGGAGCACTGGACCTACCGGCATTACTGGGACTACCGGGGGCACTGGACCTACTGGCATTACTGGGACTACCGGAATCACTGGACCTACCGGGAGCACCGGACCTACCGGGAACACCGGACCCGCTGGAAGCAGTTCAGCAAAAAGCATCCTTTTCCAAGGAACTAACACTGAGTTTCAACGTATAGCAGGTGCTCCAGCAGTTGATTCCAATATTATTCCTTATGTAGTTGCTGGATCTGGAAATATAGCTGGTTTTTCTGCATCTATAAATGTAAATAATTTGCCTATAGAAGTTTATACAATTCAAATCTGCACTAATGTCCCAACAAACCTTTCCGCCCCTACCTCTAATCACGTTATATCTACTATTACTTTTACCACTACGGCCAAAATCACTGGAACAATCACATTTACTATTACTCCTTCAGACGTTGGATCACAGCTAGTCCAAGTGTATGATCCTACCCCTTTACCAGGACCTGCCACTGTTATTTGGACTAGTACAACAACTGGAAATCCAGTTTCCAGAGGAGATGCATTATGCCTTTATATTAGCCCTGGGATTACTGACAGTGCTATATACTCCATTTTTCTAATTACCTCTATTTAAACTGTACTCTATAGAAAAAACTTTAATCAGTAGGGGGATCCCTTCCCTACTGATTATTGGTTCAACCAATTGGATCTTAGCGCAAGATAAATCAAAAAAACATCACTTTTGATTAAGTGATGTTTTCTATTTATCTCTTACACTATCATTAAATCGGCAACATAATCTCAACAGTCGTTCCAACTCCAACTTCACTTTCAAAGTTCAATTTACCGTGGTGATCTTTAATAATTTTTTCCGTAACTACTAATCCTAAGCCTGTTCCAGTTTCTTTCGTTGTGTAAAAAGCTTCATTTAGCTTCGGAATTTTATCTTTTGGAATGCCGCATCCCTCATCTATAATTTGAACAATTATCACATCTTCCACTATAACTTTTACAGTAATAGTTCCGCCAACTGACATTGCTTCAATCGCATTTTTTATTAAATTAAAAAATACTTGTTTCAATCGTTTTTCATCACATGTAATTGAAGGTATATCTTTACTATAAATAGCATGGATCTTTATCCCTTGTTCTAAAGCTGGCTTTTCCATAACTCTGATAACATAAGAGATGATTTCTTTAATATTATGAGTTTCGGATTCTACCGATTTAGATTTCTCAAACCCATTTAGTTCTGTAGCAATCGTATGAATTCGCTCTACTTCCTGTCTCATAATTTCACTATAAATCTTATCTTCTGGATATTTTTTCGCTTGCTTATTTACAAGTTTTTTCAATTTTTCTAACGGTCTTCTAATCTTATCACCAATTACTGTTGCCATTTTTCCAACCATCGCCAATTTTTCTACCTTTTGTATTTCTTTGTCCATCATTTCAAGTGTACGAACGTAAGATTGGAATCTTAAAAATATAATCCAACATATAATAACAAACACGCTATATAATGCTATTGGGATAAGAATAATAAAGGATTGAACAACGAATCCCATAAGTGCATATTTTCCAACAATAGTTCCGGCAACTAACCAAAAGTACCTCTTATTCACAAATATCGGTGCAAATAAAATAAAGAATCCTTCTACTATATTCCCGCCATCAAATTCCATATCACTTCCGTAATAAATAGTGAAGTTATTAATAAAATCCAATATATTATAGCCAATTAAAATAATATACTTCACAATATAAGGCTTTTTCCGTTTCATAAAATAAAGTCCTATAAAGAATAATCCAATCATCAAACTATATAGCCATAGACCTAAGCCTTCTCCAAAAACATCTGCTAGTTTTTGATTTTCATCTGATAAAAGGACACTAGCCTTTTCAGTAAAATCATACGCAAAAAATATAACGAAGAATAAGCTTAAAAACATTTTTAATGCCTTTATCTCTTCTTTTTCAAATATATTGTCTTTTTCCATATGATAACTCCTTTAACAACACCTCTTAATCTTGTGTCACATCGCGCCCACATTTTTTCGGGAGCAGTATTTCTACTCTCGTTCCTTTCTTTACTTCACTAGAAATGTGTAATTCTCCAAGATGCTCCGTAATAATTCGCTCTGCTACCGTAAGACCTAATCCAATTCTATCTTGCTTTGTTGTATAAAAAGCATTCTTAACTCTTCCTAAATTATCTTTTTTTATCCCAAAGCCACTATCTACTATACTTACTATTACGTAATCTCTTTTTTTATTTTCAACTTGTATTTTTAATGTTCCACCATGTTCCATTGCCTCTAAAGCATTTTTAATAACATACAAAAATACTCCTTTTAATTTGCGTTTATCACATTCAATTTCACTTCTATTTTGCTCTTCATTAAAGGTGCAATTTATATTTAACTCTTCCATTTTTCCGCGCATGTTTTCTACCGCTTGTACTAAAACATCACTTACAATGTGTTTTTCATAAACAGAAGGTTTACATGTAGCAACCTCCATTAATTCACTAATCATATTATTCATATTTTCTATTTCAAGAATCATTTGTCCATATGTTGCATCTTTTTCGTGTTTCTCTTTTTGTAATTGCGTAAACCCTTTTAATGAAGCAAGTGGATTTTTAATTTCATGTCCGACTGTCGCTGCCATTTTTCCGATAACCGCCAATTTTTGTGACTGACTTGCCTCTGCAATACGTCCCTTTACCGCTGAAAGATATTCTAAAAATCGATTTAAAATAATAAATGACACGAAAAGTAACACCATATTTATAACAAGAGGTATAAACAAGTTAAGTTCTCCAAATACAAATAGGTATATCATATATTTCCCTATAAGAAATGGTGCTAAGACAAATAAATATCTTTTACTCAAAAATATCGGTACGAAGAAAATGAAAATATATTCAATTACATTCCCTTCATCAAATGCTATTGTATTATGAAAAGCATACCATCCAATATTAAAAATCTCTGCGATCATGTATGCAAATAAATATGTATATTTAACTAAATATGCTTTTCCTCTCTCAAATAAATAAACACTAATACCTAATATAGCCATAATATATGCAAGCTTCCATATCACTTTATACCAATTTCCTAAAGGCATTTTATTTTCTAATATAATCACGTATGCAACCTCGTATACAATTAAAATAACATGCATTACCCATAAGAAAATCTGAGCGTTTTTCTTTTCTTCTTTAGCTGATAGAAAACTCTCTCCCACTTCAACACCCCTTCAAAAGAATACCATTTATTATAATAAATGATTTTCATAGACAAACAAAGATAAATTGAACAAATGAGGAAAATCAATCCATAGATAATATACTTCTTCAGACCATATGTAAGCATAAAAATCATGAAAAATAATACGTATAATATGGGAGGTGCTTTATATGGACGGTCGTGAAAATAAAAAAATAGAACAGTTACAATCCTTTACAAAAGACAATGAAGGAAAAGAGATGACAACAAATACAGGTGTCAAAATTTCAAATGATGAAAACTCTTTAACCGCCGGCGATCGTGGTCCTACACTTTTAGAAGATTTCCTTATGCGAGAAAAACTCGCTCATTTTGACCGCGAACGAATTCCTGAGAGAGTCGTGCACGCCCGCGGTTACGGAGCACATGGTGTTTTTGAGCTATATGAATCTTTAGAAGACTTAACAATGGCTCATTTTTTACAAGACCCATCTAAAAAAACACCTATTTTTATTCGTTTTTCCGAAGTTGCTGGATCAAAAGGTGCAAATGAAACGAACCGAGATGTACGAGGGTTTGCTGTTAAGTTTTATACAGAAGAAGGAAATTTCGATTTAGTAGGAAACAACATTCCAATTTTCTTCATTCAAGATGGTATTAAATTTCCGGATCTTATTCATGCTCTTAAACCCGAGCCACATAATGAGATTCCCCAGGGGCAAACAGCACATGATACTTTTTGGGACTTTATCGCCAATAATCAAGAATCAGCTGCGATGATGATGTGGATTATGTCGGATCGCTCAATTCCGAGAAGTTTTCGAATGATGCAAGGATTCGGCGTTCATACATTTCGCTTAGTTAATACGCACGGAAAGTCCCGATTCGTAAAATTTCACTGGAAGCCTAAGCTTGGCGTTCACTCGTTAATTTGGGATGAAGCTCAAAAACTAGGCGGTGCTGATCCAGATTATCATCGCCGTGATTTATGGGAAAATATTAATGCTGGAAACTACCCTGAGTATGAACTTGGCATTCAAATTTTAGAAGAAGAGGATGAATTTAAATACGATTTCGATATATTAGATGCAACAAAAATTTGGCCGGAAGAAGACTTCCCTGTTAAAATCATCGGAAAAATGACGTTAAATCGGAACGTTGATAACGTATTTGCTGAAACAGAACAAGTCGCACTGCATCCTGGAAGCATTGTCCGTGGTATTGATTTTACAAATGATCCTCTCTTACAAGGTAGGCTCTTTTCTTATACAGATACACAATTGGCGCGCGTCGGTACAAACTATCAAGAATTACCGATTAATCGTCCGATATGCCCGTTTCATAACAACCAAAGAGATGGTGCTTCTAAATATATAATTGATAAAGGGAAAGTCGCTTATCATAATAACTCCTTAGCTAATAATTCTCCTTACACTGTCCCTGGAACAAAGGGTGGATTTGTTACATACCCTTCTACTGTATCTGGGCATAAAACGAGAGAAACAGCTGCAAGTTTTAAAGACCACTTCTCACAAGCACGCTTATTTTGGAATAGTATGAGTCATGTCGAAAAAATCCATATTATACAAGCCTTCTCCTTTGAATTAGGAAAAGTAAAAAGTAAATCTGTTCGCCAACAAGTCGTAAGTATGATTGGTCATATTAGTACAGAATTGGCTACTTTAGTCGCAGAAGCGGTCGGGGTAACAGTACCCAATGTTCAAAAATCCAATGTCACAAAATCATCTCCAGCACTCAGTATGGCAAATACAACATTTAGTCCAAGTACATTACGGGTAGGTGTCATTGTTGCAAACGGGTATGACGGACAAAACGCACAATCTATGCTTCAGCAATTCAAACGAGTCGGTCTGCAGCCAGTAATTATTTCTGAACGATTAGGTATAGTGCAAGGAACACAAAATGTACAGTGGGATGTAAATGATACTTTTTTAACAGGATCTCCACTTCTTTACGATGGCCTACTTCTTATTGGTGGAAATATTGATGATCATTTTCTTAATAAAGCAAATTCATTTGTAGTAGAATCATATAACCACTTTAAGCCAATCGGGGCTTTCCAAAATGGAACTACTATTATTCAATCTTTAAATATTGAAGGAAAACCTGGCGTTATAACAGAACAAAACCCTACTCTATTTGCGAATGAATTTATTCAGGCAATGACAAAACGGCGCTTTTGGGAGAGAGCCTATTAAAATGTATGAGGAGGATATATCATGTTCGTTACAGTGGAAAAAGATGTACATATTTTTGTGCAAGATATGAACCCAGATCCTGACAGTAAAACTGTTTTCTTCGTACACGGATGGCCTTTGAATCACCAAATGTTTCAATATCAATTCAATGTTTTACCACAGCACGGTTTTCGCTGCGTCGCCATGGACATTCGCGGAAACGGGCAATCTGATAAACCATGGACCGGTTACACATACGATCGTTTAGCTGACGATATCGCAATTGTATTAGAAGCACTTCAAATACAAAATGCTACGTTAGTTGGTTTCTCAGTCGGCGGTGCTCTTTCTATTCGATACATGTCCCGATATAACGGTCGCCATATTTCTAAACTTGCATTAATCGATGCCGTCTCCCCCTCTTTCGTAAAAAACCAACAATCCCCTTACGGCGTACCGAAAGAACAAGCAGATACCCTTATTAATCAAATGTATGTAAATTTGCCTAAATTTCTAAATGATGTATCTTTATCATTTTTTAATAGGAACTTAGGAGCCGCTACGTTAGAATGGTTTTCTTATCTCGGTATGCAGTCCGCTTCCTATGCTCTCATCAAAATTTTGCAAGCTGCTGCAAACGAAGACGTAACGAAGGACTTAAGTAAAATTAACGTCCCAACAAAAATATTCCACGGTGTTCACGATCAACTTATTCCTTATAAAAGCGCTGAGCTAACAAAAGAGCGAATTAAAAACTCTGAAATATACCCTCTTACAAATAGCGGGCACGGCTCTCCTATCGATCAAGCGGATGAGTTAAATAAAGAACTTATTAAATTTTTAAATTCATAGTTACTTTACAAAAAAAGAATTTGCCCTTACGGCAAATTCTTTTTCTTAACTACCTTTTTCTATCGATTTAGAAGACACCGGAATGAACAATGATTTATCTATTTCCTTCTTTTCCTGTCTTTGTTCATATGGCTCTTTCTTTGTCTTTTTATACATAGAATATAGATTACTACCTTGCTCTTTCTTTATTCCTTTGATCATCATATGTAAAACGAATATAGAAACAGTAAAGAATAGTCATAGAATACGTATACGGTTCAATAATTCGTTCAAAAAAGGGAATTGACTGCATAGTGTTCGTATCAATATGTGCAATCTCCTTTGGAGAAGCTAACCTCTGTAAAAATGTAATAAAGTCAAGCTTATTCCCTAGAAACAAATCATCTAATTATACACTAAACGAAAGATTCACACACTTCTCACAAATCAATCAATAAATCGATTCTATTTTAATTTATACTAAATGTACAGGTAATATTCCCTAAACCCAGACTGTCTGGTTACCCCGTTAAATACTATGAAAAAAGAACTTGTATTGTATACAAGTTCTTTTTTTCGCTTATTTAAATAATATATCCTTACTATATTGCTTTCCGGCGAGTAAGTCATATTGAATAAACTCATATTGCTTTAACATTTCTTTTTGCTTCGCTGTTAAATTTTTTATTACTTCTCCGTCTTTTCCTATCATCAATTCGTCACGAAGTACGGGAACTTCTTCATATAACTTCGATAAAAATTGATAGAACGGTACCTTATTTAATCCAGCATAATCAAGGACAAGGTTTGAAAAATAAATTGGACTTACTAAACCTAAATTGTCATTTGGTATATCAAAATTGGCATACATTAATAATGGCGTTTGTGCCATTGCTAATCGTTCACTTGGCGTTTTTTCATTTGTTATATAGCCAGTCTCTTTATAAAGAGATTTATTTGTTCCTAGTGATGGGAGATGATCTCCAAAAAACACCAATAATGTAGGTCTATCTAGACTATCTAGTTGCTCTATTAAATATTGAAGAGCTTCATCTGAACGTCTTAAACCTTCTGTATAAGTCTCTAATTCAGCCCTCGATTCTTCATTTTCTAATCCACTAATCTCGATTTGATTTTCGCCAAATCTTCCTTCTGTAAATGGAAAATGATTTTGCATCGTAACTGCATGAACAAACGTAGGTTTCTTTTGTTTCTCTAATTCAGCTATTATCTCTTTACTTATAGATAAATCGCTAATATAATCTCCATCAACTTCTACATTTTCCATCGTATCTTGTGCATTAAAATTATCAAAACCTAACACTTTATATACATCATCGCGTTTAAAAAATGAGCGACCGAACGAATGAATAGCGCTCGTGTAATACCCTTCTTTTTTCAATGTTCGAGGAATGGATGGAATTTCTATTTTATTTGTAACGACTTGCTGATATGGTATAGATCCTGGTTTTAACAAACTCATTGAATAACTCGTTAACGCCTCAAATTCAACATTCGCAGTATTCCCTCCAAATGTTGGCGAAATAGTTTGTCCACCTGGAAAACTTTCTATATAATGATGCAAATTCGGTAAAGGATCTTCACTAAAGGAAAGATTCGTTAATTTCGTTGGATCCCAAAACGATTCACTCATTACAAAAATAATATTTGGTTTCTCTTCTTGTTTCTGTACCCCTATATTGCTACCATATTGTTTCTTTATGTCGTTTGCTATTTGAAGCATATTTTCTTTTGAATAATCTTTCGGCTTTTCAATGACTGTCGTATCTAAATTACTTATAAAGCCTAACACAAAACCATTCGAAGCATAATTTTCATTTTGATTCCACAAAACGAACTCTATACCCGACTTTTGAAACCATTTATTCATAAACGTATTCGTAAAATTACCATACGCATATAAAACAAAAACGGATCCTACTACTAATAAGGCTCTTACTCCTGGATGAATCTTTACACTTTGAATATATTTTCTAATATATATCCCCGCTATAATACAAGCTACAATACTTACGATAACGACAAAAATATAACTCCAACTAAAATATTCCATCACCATCGGTATAACAGATTGCATATGGCCAATCTGTGTAAAATCAGAAGGATATAGAGGCTCTCCTCTAAAAATAATTTTAAAGTGATTTACAATAGCCAAAATAATTAATACACTGCTTGTCAAAATAGTACTCAAAAAAACTTTTCCAAGTACGTTGTACACCAAGACATATATCGCATAAATTAAAATTAAGCTAAATATAAACTGTGCATTATAGCTGTAAATCCAATTCATTGTATTGAATAGGTCCATATTATTTTGCATAAAAATAAAAAGTAGAGTAACCGCATGAGCTACTAAAAAAGTTCTAATATAAATCCGAATAATCGGTTTAAATTTATTAACTATACCTTTATTTAAATATGCAACATACAGTAGTACAACCCACATCAAAATTGTCATTGTGCTTAAAACAATTTTTTGATTTAACATATCTTTCATCGCATCTAAACTAAAATATTTTAAAATCAAGAAAAGTGTGGGTACAACATATAAGGTTACTAAACCACTTAAAAGCGCTGAAATTAATATACTTCTTCTTGGCTGATGAAATGAAGAATTATCCCTCAATTCATTCCCTCTTTTCTGTTTATTAATTTCACCCCGCACCGTAATAAAATATTACTTATATAAACATAACATATTATGTACACAACGTCTTCTCATGTACACCCTCCGTATAGTGTCATCTGTTACCTTTTGTACATACCGAATAGAAAAAAGAGATTTCCTAAGAAAGGAAATCTCTTTTTCTTTTTCATTACCCAACACTTTGAACACGGCCAATTTGTCCATCTTGTAATCGAACTTTAATTCCGTACGTATGTGTTTCCGTGTTTGTTAAAATATCTTTCACAACACCGCTCACAGTTTTACTATAATCTTTATCTAATTGGATAACTACATGGGAACCGACCGAAATTTGTGATCTTGTCGGCTTCCCACCCGTTGCTTGTGTTGTTTTTTCTTGTTTCTGTGTTCTCTCTTGTTGTGCAGACTGTTGTTGCTGGATCTTCTGCTGTTCTTGCTTACGTTTTTCTTCTTCTACTCTTTGTTGCTCTTCTTGCTTACGCTTTTCTTCTTCTACTCTTTGCTGCTCTTCCTGCTTACGCTTTTCTTCTTCTACCCTTTGCTGTTCTTCTTGCTTACGCTTTTCTTCTTCTACTCTTTGCTGCTCTTCTTGCTTATGCTTCTCTTCTTCTACTCTTTGCTGCTCTTCCTGCTTACGCTTTTCTTCCGCTGCCTTTTGTTGTTCTTCTTGTTTACTTTCCTCTTCTACCTTCTTATCTTCTACTTTCTTCTCATCTATTTTCTGTTCTTCCGCTGCCTTCAGCTTGTCCTCTTCATCTTTACAAGCTGTTAAAACAACTACACATAAGCCCGTAAGTACAAATAATAATAATTTCTTTAACATTAAAAAATCCTCCTATATATACATTACAAATAATGACCTTTAATAGAATAACAAATATGTATGAACCCAATTGTCGTAATTTGTCGTATGCATTGAATTTCCCATGTAACACTATATGCTACAATTGGAAAAAGGGGGGCCAATGTGAATACACCTACATTCTCATTTCCCAAAATCATTTTCCTCATTATTTACTTCATGCTATATATTCCATTCTTCATTCGAATTACTTCTCACAAGCCGTTAGAATTTGGATTGCTTTCTCATACTCTTATCCTCTCTTCCTATTTAACAATTACCATTTTAAATTACAAAAAGAAGAACAACAACAAATGGACTAATTGTAGAATGGATAAAGGCGCTTTCTGTGTCTTAATTAGTAAAAACAAAGAAAAGACACCCATATAAGAGTGTCTTTTCCGATAGTTTTTTAGCAGAAGCAAGAAGCTCCAACTATGATTAATAAAATAAATAATACAACTAATAAAGCAAAGCCGCCGCCACAACTACTACAACTACCACCAAAGCCCATAATAGTTCCTCCTTTAGATAAGAGGAGAAAACAAGGTGTCACTCATGTATTTTAACGGATTCAATTTACTTTATGTTTTTACTCATTAATTGAGCAGGTCCTTTAAGAAAAAAAGAAAAGACACCCTAAGGTGCCTTCCTCTGACTTGATAACCAAGTTTTATGTATTAAACTTCTATCCAATATTCTTGGAATTTCAATTCTTTTTTTTCGAAAATTTCCAATCATACACCTTATGAAGTTTACAATTATTCACAGGTTAATCATACCAAATAATCGTATAGACAACGAGACTTGTATTTAAATTCCAATAGCAATTTGTATCGCAGATTTAGTTATTTTATTTTGGTTTGTTGTAATGGTTCTAACACGAAAGAAATAGATTTATAGTAATTTAAAAGTAATATTTTACTGATGTATAAACCTAAAAAACTCCCTTTAGATGCCTAAGGGGAGTTTTTTTAAAATCTATATTTTATATGGATTAAGGATAACGAGGTTTATTGATAAAAACACACAAAAACCCCGAATCATGGGCTTTTTTAAGTGCCCATGATTCGGGATACAGTTCAATGCGACAGGTTCTTTTTGTTACTTATTTATGAAAGGAAAAAATGATGAAATGATTAGCATGTTTACTATATAAGAGGAAGCATCCATATTTTCCATATGATACACACGATTACTATAAAGATAAAATCAAAAAAATCTAATCTCGGCCCCTTTTTCATAGTCATATCTAGCCACATATGAATCCATTTCATTTCCTTATACTTATGAATATTTTTCTTTGCAAATCGGTAAATGAGCACTTGCATAATGAAAACTCCGGCTACGCAAATACATAATAAGATGAGAAATCCAATCACGAAATTCCTCCTTATTTTTGCAGCGCTTTTTCTACGATATGGTTCCGGAGCACCCATTCTTCAAACTGTGCACTTCCAAATTCCCAGCTAAGATCACGAGCATGTACAGAAAAAACGTAATAACCGGCATATTCGTCCATAAACATTCCTGCCTCTACATCATCTTTCTGAATACCATATACTCCAAAATTAAAATATACATCCCACACGTCTTCATGCTTCCTCTTATAAGCAATCGATTCCATATCACATTCAGTTCCGAAATAATCAAGATGTAAATGTACGCTATCATCGTATTCGTAATCCATTTTATCACCCCTTATATTTGTACTTCTTTACTACCCCAAAAATTCCTGCTATATATACTCACATATGGGCACTTACCTACATATTATGCTTGTAGATTGACTTCTAGGAGGTGTCATATAGTGAAAAAATTAATTACCGTTTTTTGCATCATGTTATTAGCTGTTTTCACATTCACTGCTTGTAGTAGCACAAAGGAAAATACGAAAGAGCAAGATCAAAAAATTCGCGTTGGCGAAGTTACCCACTCTCTTTTCTACGCACCATTATATGTTGGAATTGAAAAAGGATTTTTTAAAGAGGAAGGTTTAAATATTGACTTACAAACAACAGCTGGCGGAGATAAAACGATGACCGCCCTTTTATCTGGCGGAATTGATATTGCGCTTGTTGGTTCAGAAACGTCTATTTATGTTCATCAACAAGGAGCAAAAGATCCTGTCATTAATTTTGCGCAGCTTACACAAACAGATGGCACATTTTTAGTTTCCCGTAAAAAATTAGATTCTTTTAATTGGAACGACGTAAAAGGCGTTACGTTTTTAGGACAGCGTAAAGGCGGCATGCCACAAATGGTTGGTGAATACGTTTTAAAGAAAAATGGCATTGACCCTCGCAAAGATACGAACTTAATTCAAAATATCGAGTTTGCTAATATTGCAAATGCCTTTTCATCTGGTACGGGAGAATTTGTACAGCTCTTTGAACCGACTGCAAGTATACTGGAAAAAGAGGGAAAAGGTTATATCGTCGCGTCTTTTGGAGCTGAATCTGGCACTGTTCCGTATACAACGTTTATGGCAAAAGAAAGTTTCTTAAAGAAAGATAAAGCTGCTGCTGAAAAATTCACGCGTGCACTATATAAAGCACAGCAATGGGTTGATACTCATAGTCCAGAAGAGATTGCCAATGCTGTTTCACCACTATTTAAAGACACTTCAAAAGACATTTCAGTGAAAGTAATTGAACGCTACAAAAAACAACATTCTTATGCAACAAATCCATTATTAGATGCTTCTGAATGGAAACAGCTCCAAACGATTATGAAAGAAGCTGGTGAATTGCAAAAAGAAGTTCCACATGAAACGCTCGTCAATACAAAAATTGCCGAAAGCGTTATTAAGAAATAGAGGCGAAGTGTATGAGCTTTTTACAAATACGTAACGTTTCTCACTGCTTTTTCGCAAAAGAAAATGCCAAACTTATTCTTGAAGATATGAGTTTACAAGTAGAAGAAGGAGAGTTTATTTCTATTCTTGGTCCGAGTGGTTGCGGAAAAACAACACTCCTCTCCATCATCGCAGGGCTACTTGATCCAATTGAAGGTATCGTATTTCTAGATGGTGAACCGATTACAACTAAGACCCCATCTATGGGCTATATGCTCCAGCAAGATTACTTGTTTCCATGGAAAACAATTGAAGAAAACATTATGCTCGGACTTCATATTCGGAAGATTTATGACGAATATACGAAAGAGCATACATTAAAGCTTTTACAACAAGTCGGTTTGCATGATATAGAACTGCAATATCCTCGTGAACTATCCGGCGGTATGCGCCAACGTGCAGCACTCGTTCGAACGTTAGCGACCGATCCAAAAATTTTATTGCTGGATGAACCATTTTCCGCACTCGATTATCAAACAAAGTTAAAACTAGAAGATCTCGTCTTCACATTATTACGTAACTATAAAAAAACATCTCTACTCGTGACACACGATATTGAAGAAGCAATCGCGATGAGTGATCGTATTTATTTACTGCAGGCAAACCCTGGAAAAATTGCAAAAACGTTCATCGTCCCAGAAAGTATTCGTTCCTTATCACCGTTAGAAGCACGCCACCACCATGACTTCCCATCCCTCTTCCAAGAAATATGGAAGGAGTTGGAACGACTTGGATAATATAAAACAACTACATGAACAGTTTCGAAAAAAAGAACGCAGGCGCGCATGGTTAGCACGTTCTTTACAGCTTTTACTGCTCATCCTCTTTTTTGCGCTATGGGAAATAGCTAGTAAAAAGGAGTGGATTGACCCTTTACTCTTTAGCTCTCCTTCGAGCATTTGGGATCTCTTCTTAGCGAAATGGATTGACGGTTCACTTTGGATTCACATATGGACGACATTACTGGAAACCGGAGTAGGTTTTATTCTCGGAACTGTACTCGGAGCTATTATCGCTACTTTCCTTTGGTGGATGCCACTTTTAGCCCGCGTACTTGATCCTTATCTCGTTGTCCTAAATGCAATGCCAAAAGTTGCACTCGGTCCAATTATCATTGTTATTTTTGGTCCAAACATTTCATCTTCTATCGCAATGGGAGTAATCATTTCCATCATCATTACCATTCTCGTTATTTACAGCGCATTTCAAGAAGTCGATTCCAACTATATAAAGGTCATGGACACATTTGGCGCAAATAAATGGCAATGCTATAAACACGTTATTCTCCCTTCATCTTTCCCTGCAATTATTTCAACGTTAAAAGTGAATGTTGGCTTATCGTGGGTCGGTGTTATTTTTGGGGAACTCCTCGTTTCTAAACAAGGACTTGGCTATTTAATTAGCTATGGATTCCAAGTCTTTAACTTCACACTCGTCTTGCTCAGTGTATTGCTCACTTGCGTCCTCGCAACTCTTATGTATGTATTTGTCGAGGCGTTTGAAAAACTCCTTATCGGAAAGCGAAAAAAAAGCTGACTTAGAGCGATACGCCAGAGTCAGCTTCTTTCTTTTATCTTTGATCGCACATTTTTGATTCATTTGTAACGTTTCCATTCGCAACCGTAACTGTATGGAAACAATCTTTCACACGCACTGTAACGACATTATCTTTTCGATCTATCACATGATAATCATTAAACTTTTTATCCAATGCACTACGAATTTGCTCTCCTTCAAAAATCGGAAAACCATGAGACATTACCCAAATGAGACCAGCAACCGCAAGAATCGTTTTCATACGCTTCATTACCTCCTCGAGAGTAAACTTATAGCCCCTATAATATGCGCATTATAATTGTGTCTAATTTGTGACATTTTTATACTAATTCTATTTTAAAGCTTCAGTTCCTTCTTCTTTTTTAAAAAAGACAGAATTTTCAATCTTATAAATATAAAGAAACGCAAAGAAGTAAAATTCTTCACGTTTTCCCTTGGCTAAAATATATCGAACACATCCATCGCATTAGTGTCCACTTTATTGTTCTATAGTTTTCGAAACATCATATAATCCCGCTAACACTTCCGCTCTCATTTTTACAAGCTCAGGGAATTGATAGAAGAAGGCAATTTTTTTATATTTTAATTCTGATCCTTCTTTCACCTTTTTTGAATCTTGTAATATAAACGCTGTAAATGTATCCGCAATATCCTCTGCTACATTTGTCGTTCCATACAGTGAAACAAACTCATCATGCTTTTCCTTAAAGAATTCAATTTGAGCTTCTTCGCTTTCTTCCACTTTCTTTTCTGTCCACTCCTGCTCAATTGGTTTCCAGAATAAATTATGGAATTGATTTATATAAGAGCTCTCTTTCGCACATCCTTCTTGTAAGAAAAGAGATTTACATTTATTTTGGTATGATGAAATATCTTTATCTTCTTCAAAAGCCTTTAAGTACTTTTCATTTACTGGTATTTGTTTATTCCCCAGCGTCAATACGTGAGCCGTCTCATGAATTAATGTTTTCATCACTTGATCGATATTTACTGCAGAATCAAGCGTATCTAAACTAATGGTCCACTCTTTCGGATACTCCACACTTGGCATAACGTGGGCGACAATTCCGTCGTAACCGTCTGTTACCATGTCAAACTCTTTTATATCAGTGCGATACTTAGCTGGAATAAGAGTGCTATACATCTCCCATAACGATTCATGATAATCCCTATCTTTACGTTGCTTTAATACTTCTTCTTTCGCTTCCTTATCATCCGCAAAAGCCTTATTCAATCGTTTACGATCTAGTTTGTCGAAATAAGGCTCTATAATTTCATTACCATCAATATAATACGAAGCTAAAAAGAAATAATTTTCATCATCCTCTTTTTTCATTCCTGCTTCTTTCATATCGTTATTTGTATGCTGTTCCACTACATAATCTTCTGGTACTTCAAGCTCTGAAAGTCCATCTATCTTTTTATATACTTTTTGAAGCGTTTTATCGCCTATTTGTGTGCATTCTTCTTTCGTTTCGCACACATCTTTCTTCTCTCTTTTCGAAGTTTGCTTCGTCATATCACATCCAGCCACTAAGCTAATTGAAATAATGAAACAAACTAACCTTCCATACAGTTCTTTCATATAAACCTCCGTCGTTTCATTCTACAAAAATATGATAATCATTTTCCAACGAATATGCGATAATTATTTATAAAACTTTGAGGAGGTTACATATGATTCGTGCAGTCCTATTCGACTTAGATGGAACACTATTAGATCGTCGTCAATCTTTAGAGCGATTTATTCACGACCAATACAATCGCTTTTCTCTTCATTTTATAAACATAGAACAAGCCGAGTATTGTTCTCGTTTTCTTGAACTCGACAATAATGGCTACACGTGGAAAGATAAAGTATATGCTACTCTCCTTTCCGAATACAACATTACCACTTTAACACCAGAGCAACTGTTGCACGACTACATTACAAATTTTCAACATCACTGTATTCCTTTCTCAAACATGCATGAATTACTTCAGCAACTAACTCAGCACAATATAAAAATTGGTATTATTACAAACGGCTTTACTGATTTTCAAACAAATAATATTCGTGCCTTAAACATACATACGTATACAAATACAATTCTCATTTCCGAAGCAGAAGAAATTAAAAAACCACATCGAGAAATTTTCGAACGAGCTTTGCAAAGGCTAAACGTAAAAGCGGAAGAATGTATTTACGTTGGGGATCATCCAGAAAACGATGTACTTGGGGCTGAAAACGTAGGAATTCGTGGCGTTTGGAAGAGAGATTTATTTTGGGGTGATTTTGAACATTCACATGTGGTGGATGATTTGTTGGAAGTACTCTTGTTTTTCGAGTTAGAAATTAAGTAAACTTTTTAAACAATACGATAGTAAATGAAATTATATCGACGTTTCGACAAGGAATATCGATTTACCGAAAAAAACTGATAATAGTAAGAGGAGACTTTGATTCAAAAAAAGAAATCGGCCACTTTACTTCGTAAAACAGCCGATTTCTTCTATATGTTTCATCGTACGCGCTAATACATCATCGCGCATAATAAAGCTAAATTTTCTATCCGTTTTAATGTTATCAGGAATGTCTGTTAATAAAACAGATCCTTTCGTTTCTTCGTAATGCGTATGTGCTTCTACCGCACTAATTGTTGCAAAATAAATGTTTTTAATGATTATTTTGTCTTTTCCGGATACTTTATATTGTCCTAAGTAAGTTAAATCAGAAACTATGCCGCCGGTTTCCTCATGAACTTCTCGAACTGCCGCTTCTTCCGGTGTTTCCCCGAGTTCTACTTTACCACCTGGAAATTCAAGACCGCGGCGTAAATGATGCGTTAATAACCATTGATCCCCGTACCGGCATACAACCCAAACATGCTTTGGCTCAGGAGAAAATGGGTAACGTTCAAACGATAATTGTACAGTGTTGTGGTAATAATCTTTAAATTTGTACATGCCATTACTCCCCTATTGATGGTTACAAGCTTTCCCTACCACAAATTGTAGCATATTCTCGCTTTTCTGCATAATATTATCCAATTATAATCCATTGATTATTCCCATTTGTGCGACTAATTCTTTCGTTTCGTGATTCCCTAAGTCATAAATCATTTTATATGCTTCTTGTAGTTGTTCATCATATCGATCATTATTTGAATCATGATGATACTCAACGAATGGAACGTGGGAGCGTACAAACGAACCTAGATCCTCTTCATATGCTTGATCAAAATACTCCCTTAACTTTGTAATCTCCTCGTCATTTGCATAAATTTCAAAATTATATGTGTCCGCCGTCTTCACTTGTGAAATTTGACCATTTCCAACTGATACATAATATGTTTTTTTATTCTCCATGTAACACCCTTCTTTCATCCTTTTAATTTCTATTGTTTTCATCAATTACAAAATTATGTAAAATAAAGAAAAGGAGGGGTTTCATGTTCAAAATATTAGTTATCGGGATTATAATCGTCCTAGTCATCCTAGTACTCTCCGTCATGACGATTAATAAAGGCTATGCATATAAAGTGAAACTATAATCAGTGGGGGTTTTGTTCATCCCCCACTGATTATTAGTTGAACCAATCGGGCGTTTACGGGCAGTTGATCTCCCGCCTAACTTCTTTGCTCCAGCCAAATCTTGAGGTGGGAGTTTTACTGCCCGTTAATGCGGGATAAACATTCCGTTGATAAACCAGAAGATAACCCTTATACAAAAAGCAGCAAGGAGAATTCATAATATGCTTCGTATACTTCGTTTACTAATTGCGTTCATTGTAATAATCATATCCACAATTGGTTTACTAACAGGCCAACATAACTTTCTACCACTTTCGCAATTTTTCTTAGGAGCTTTAATGTTTCTCATCGCAATTGAACAAATAAAGAAAAAGGATTCAGGAACCGGATTTATTTGTATTGTTGCTGGTGCTTTCTCTTGGATTGTTCTCATCATTACATACATAAGATAGAAGGAGAGTGACTTCATGCTAAAAGGATTACGGATTTTTCTCATACTTTTCATGATTCTCGTACTCTCTCTTTGCACTTATTCTCTTATTACCGGTAATTTCATACTTCTCCCATACATGCAATTTTCTCTTAGTTGCTTCTTTATTCTTATAGGAGTTAATGAACTGAAATCTGGACGAAAATCGATGAGTATTCCGTATTTTTTCGTTGCTAGTCTTATATTCTTCGTTTTAATATCAAACTACTTTCACTACATGTAAAATGTAATTTCAATCACCTACTGAATATATCACTTTCACCAATTTGGCTTTGTCGAACAGATAATAAATTTGAGGATAATCTAAACAAAAAAAGGTGGAGAATAGTATGCTAAAAGTATTTCGTATTATATCCGCACTCATCGTCATCGCCCTCGCTCTATATGGAATGTTTAGAAACCCACTTGTTACGATGCCCTATATGCTTATTGCCTTAGCTGTTATGAGTTTCATCATAAGTGCAGAAGAAAAACAGAAACAAAATAAAGTAAATAGTACACTCTCTTTCTTTTCTGGCGTCTTTATTTTAAGTATTGTCATCCTTATTCTTGTCTCTCGATAACAATACTTCTACTAAGGAGGATACCATGCTAACAAACCTTCGAATCTTACTATCTGCTATTGCTTTTATTCTTGCTTTATTTAGCCTCTTTGCACAGATTTCTATTCTTTTCCCATACGTATTTATCCTTTTAAGCATCATATTTATCCTTTGGGGTATTGATGAAATACAGCAAATACAAAAATCGAAAGCAATCGCTTGTTTTATAGTTGCGACAATCATTTTCTTCGTTGGAATTTCCGATATACTTCCATGAAAAAAGAAGAGCATTCCTGCTCTTCTTTTTTCAACTCCTATTAAAGTATTTCTCCATTAGAACTAATAACATCTTTATACCAGAAGAATGAGTTTTTCTTTTTGCGCTCTAATGTCCCAGTTCCATCATCATGCTTATCAACATAAATGTAACCGTAGCGTTTAGACATCTCTCCTGTGGAAGCACTCACTAAATCAATATATCCCATGTCTACAAAAGAAAAAACTGCCCTTTAACAGGCAGTTTTCTTTTATCCAAACACTTTCTCAAGTTCATCTTTATCTTGGCTTAACCAGAAGTTCATTAAGCGTTGTGCTCCTTCTAAGTCATGAAGCTTCGCTTGGCCACACTGCGTTTCATTTGCAGCTGGAATTTCTGTAATTTGAACCGCATCTTTTAATGTTAGTTCTAATAAATCAATGATTTCTCGGACCGTCGGTGTTCCGCTTACTACAAGGTAATACCCTGTTTGGCAACCCATTGGTGAAATATCAATAATATCAAAATGCGGATAACGATCAATATATTTACGTAAATTAAATGCTAATAAATGCTCTAACGTATGAATAACATCTGGTTTCATCGCTTGTTTATTTGGTTGGCAAAAACGAATATCAAATTTATTTACAATACCGTCACTACCTACATTATGGACTCCGCAATGTCTTACATAAGGCGCTTTTACAATTGTATGATCTAATTCAAAGCTTTCTACTGATGGCATATAACATCTCTCCCGCTTTTAATTTAATTCCGTTATATCCAATATGATATAACGGAAATCGACATTAGTAAAGAATTATGTACGGTCGTGCTATAATACTTTAAGACTATGCTGAAAAGGAGACCATTATGAAACAGATTTTTATCGGTATTATACGCTTTTATCAAAAGTTCATTTCTCCAATGACACCACCAACATGTCGCTTTCATCCGACTTGTTCTCATTATGGATTAGAAGCGTTTCAAAAACATGGTGCACTCAAAGGATTTTGGCTTACATGTAAGCGTATATTAAAATGTCACCCTTTCCACCCGGGAGGATTTGATCCTGTCCCAGATAAAAAGGATGACAAAGTAAATTCTTAATTGTCGTAGCCATTCACAACTAAATCTAATTTTCCTGTGTCAGGATCTATAACAAGACCGTGAACAGGTACTTCTCCCGGAAGTAATGGATGGTTGCGAAGTATTGACACACTATGTTCTACACTTTCTTCTACACTAGAGAACCCTTGTAGGAATCTTTCTAAATCGATTCCAGAATAACGAAGTGTATCTAATTTCTCTTCTGTTACGCCGCGTTCTTTCATTTTTTCAATTGTACTGCTTGCTTGAATTTTTGCCATACCACAATCGTGATGACCAACTACACATACTTCATCAGCACCAAGTTCGTATACAGCAACTAAAATACTACGCATAATACTTCCGAATGGATGTGAAATAACAGCGCCCGCTACTTTAATAATTTTCACGTCACCGTTACGCATATTCATTGCTTTCGGTAATAGTTCAACAAGACGAGTATCCATACAAGAGATAATTACCATTTTTTTATTTGGAAATTTTCCTGTTTCATACTCTTCGTATTTTTTCTCTTCAACAAACTTTTCATTGTATTGTAAAATCTCTTCTAATGACTTCATAGTTAAAAACCCTCTTTTCTCTCATTTACACTACATAGATAGTGTACCAAAATATGAAAAACTCAAAAAGGATATTGTCTTATTATAAAAGCAATATATTTTCAGATAACCGACATAATTCTTTCAAAATATACACACAGCTTTGTAACAAGTCACATATACCTTACCCCTATTCACACTATAAACTAACTGTAGATAATGTAAAAAGGAGTGAATATTTATTATGTCCGACGTTCTGTTACTGAGTCGTTTTCAATTTGCAATTACTATTTTTTATCACTTTTTATTTGTACCTTTGACAATCGGACTTGTTATTTTAGTTGCATGTATGGAAACTCAATACGCCCGCACATTGAATCCAACATACCGCAAAATGGCAAATTTCTGGGGTAAATTATTTACAATTAACTTCGTAATGGGGATTATAACCGGGATTACGATGGAGTTCCAATTTGGCACAAACTGGTCTGAGTACTCCAAATATATGGGAGATATTTTCGGTTCACCTCTCGCAATCGAAGCACTCGTTGCCTTCTTCTTAGAATCTACTTTCATGGGAATATGGTTATTCGGTAAAGACAAAATTTCACCAAAGTTCCGTGCTTTCTGTATGTGGATGGTTGCACTTGGAACAAATATTTCTGCCCTTTGGATTATTACTGCAAACGGATTCATGCAAAATCCTGTTGGGTACGTAGTACGTAACGGACGCGCTGAATTAAATGACTTCTGGGCTCTTGTTACAAATCCATATGCATGGAATATGTTCTTCCATACTGTAATTGGTTGTTATATTGTCGGTGCTTTCTTCGTTATGGCAATTAGTGCATATCATTTACTACGTAAAAACGAAGTAGAATTCTTCAAAAAGTCATTTAAGTTTGGTTTAATGTTAGGATTATTCGCAGCAACTGTTACACCTTTTATGGGACACCAATCTGGTGTATCAGCAGCTAAGTATCAACCAGCAAAAGGGGCTGCAATGGAAGCTGTTTGGGAAACTGGAAAAGGACAAGGTTTCTCAATCATTCAAATTCCTGATGTGAAAAATGAAAAGAACTTTGAACTACTTACAATTCCAAAACTCGGAAGTTTCTTCTATACAAACTCATTTGATGGAGAAATTGTTGGTTTAAAAGATATTCCGAAAGAAGATCGTCCAAACGTTAACCTCGTGTACTATAGCTTCCGCTTAATGGTTGCACTTGGCATGTTCTTTATGGCATTAACTTGGTTCGGTTTCTATTTAAACCGAAAAGGAAAACTAGAAAACTCAAAACGCTATTTAAAAATTACAATGTGGTCTGTCTTACTGCCGTACATTGCAATTAACGCTGGTTGGATTGTTGCTGAAGTAGGTCGTCAACCGTGGACAGTTTATAAACTAATGCGTACAGCAGAATCTGTATCACCTATATCAGTTCCACAAATTTGGTTCTCATTAATTAGTTTAATATTGTTCTACACTTTACTCTTAATTGCAGACGTATACTTAATGCTAAAGTTCGCGAAAAAAGGACCAGCAGCATTAGAAGAACCTGCTACTGAAGGAGGTACAGCTCATGTCTCATGATATGCTTGCAGTCATCTGGTTCGGTTTATGGGGCGTAATTTGGACAGTTTACTTTATTCTTGATGGCTACGCACTCGGTAACGGGATGATTTTCCCATTCGTTGCGAAAGACCGACAAGAACGAAATCAATTACAAGAAGCCATTGGCCCTTTCTGGGGTGGTAATGAAGTATGGTTAATTACAGCTGGCGGCGCAACATTCGCTGCCTTCCCAGTCACATATGCCAATATGTTTAGTTATCTATATACACCGTTATTCTTAGTATTACTTGCACTGTTTGCTCGTGCTGCTGGACTTGAATTTATGCATAAAGACGATTCACCAATTTGGCAAAAAACTTGTAAATGGGCATTTACAATTGGTAGTTTCCTAATCGCCTTCTTATTCGGGGTTACGTTCGCTAACCTTTATTACGGACTACAAATCGGAAAAAATGGCTATGAAGGAAATTTACTTAGCTTACTAAACCATTACGGTATTTTGGGAGGTCTGTTCTTCACCGCTATATTCGTCGTATCTGGTGCCCTTTGGGTTATGATCAAAACGACTGGTGAAGTATCTGATCGTGCTTATAAAATCGCAAGACCATTTTCAATGGCAGCTGCTATCATTTTAGCTATTTTCTATGTAGCAACTGCAAATCGTACAAACTTATTCCAAAACTTTACGGAATATCCGGTACTATTCATCCTTCCAGTACTCGCAATGTTAATGAGTGTACTCGCACTTATTATGGTGTATAAACACAAAATCGGCCTTGCATTTACATTCGTTTGCTTAACAATCGCAATGTTTATGACAACTGGCTTTGCAGGTATGTTCCCAAGAATGTTACCATCTCGCATTAACGACGCGTATAGTACAACGTTATACAACGCAGCTGGTAGTCAATTAAACTTAAAAATTATGTTCTTCGTTGCAATGGTTATGGTACCAATTGTTATTGGATATCAACTTTGGAGCTACAGTATCTTTAAAAATAAAATTCATAAAGACTCTGCTAAAGGATATCACTAAAATGCAAAAAGACACTTCGTTTGAAGTGTCTTTTTGGTACGTATGATTTTCGATAAGATGTTATATTTCCAATCTAACAACTATAATACAGAAGAATCATTAACAGCTCACAGTTAAATTGTATCACAGGACAAACACGTTACTTTATGCAACTTTGCATATAAAAATTATAACGTAGATTGGATTACTTGATCATACACATCGTTATCCCTTACATCCGCTGTACTAATACCACTAAACGTCCTCACATTAAATCCTGTATTCGATGATCCCGATCCATTATAAGCTTTCGTTTTTTCAATCGGCTGCACGTTATATTTATCCCCTAAATTAATCGTTCCATTACAGTTTTCAATAATAACCCCTTCCACAACTGACGGCATTTTGTCACCTACTTTCATCTCCTTACTTTCATTTTATGAAAAGCGCCTAAAAAAATAGCATGTTTCAATAAGAAAAAGCACTCAAATTGAGTGCTTTTTCTCTAAGCATGAATGGCAAGTTTGGAGACAGTTGACTTCTTCAAAATTTTATTAGGGGTAATATTTTGAAAAAGAAAGCCTTTCATATGTAGCTTAACATCGCTGGAATATATAGTGAATTGATAATCTTTATACGGAAGATTGCCAATGTTTAGTATAGATACTTTCCACTATACTAACAGTAAAAACTCACCTCCACTAAACAACAAAAAGTGCCCTCAAAGAAGACACTTTTCATAAACAGACACTATAAAACAGAATTATTTATTGTTATACGATTGTTAGATACAAAAAAGTAGAGGAAATGTTTGTACAAAATTCTGCTTTATAAAGCCTGTCTACAACTTATATTTTAATCCTCTTTTTTTGAAAAGAAATACAATATGCACAATTACATACAAAAAAGAAAAGACACTCTACTGAGTGCCTCTTCAACCACTTTACTTTTAATATATCACCTTACATGCATTTTAACATATGTATCTATATATTTTGTTAAGAAAATTCAAAATCCTTTTTCTTTCATTTTCACTTATAAAATCATGTAATATAAAAGGTATGTCAAATTCTTATACAAGTTGAGGTGTACTATATTTATGCTGTATTTTGGAATTATTCCTCTTATATTGTTTATTATTTTTCTTATCTCGTATTTAAAAGATCCGCGAAAAATAATAAACGGCTTTTTATTTAATGCCTTTATCTGTTTTTTCCTTCTTTTTTGCGTGATCGTATCTTTGAACTCAGATAGTGCTGTCTTGCGTTACATTATATTTTTACCTTTTTTAGCACTCCTCATTATGCTTCCTTTCGGTATTATCGCTTTAATGTTTGGATTATTTCTTAATGCTAGAATTTTAATGAAGCGAGAAGGAAGACGGTTCACTAACTGTTTAACGCTCCTTGCTGCTTTAGGGATGTTATTCTTTATGTTACTCCCTATTATAAATCCAGCAAGTTTGGTCTCATCACATTTAGAGCCTATTTTTGCAGGTATTTCTCTTATAAGCGTATATTTCTTTATACACTTATCTAACTTCTTAAGCGCTTATTTTCTATACCAATTCAACAGACCAAGACGTAATCAGGATTTCATTATCGTTCTTGGTAGTGGCTTAATTAATGATAAAGTACCACCTTTACTTGCAAGTCGTATTAATAAAGCAATCGACTTTTATTGGAAACAAGCAGCTGTGAATACACCACCAACAATTATTTTCTCTGGTGGACAAGGTCCAGATGAAGGGCTTCCAGAAGCAGAAGCGATGCAAAATTATGCTGTTGAAAAAGGAATTCCTCTTGAACATACAGTGCAAGAAAATCGCTCTGTAAACACATATCAAAATATGTCGTTCTCTAAAGAAATTATGGATTCTTTAAAACCTGAAGGTAAGTATAGAAGTATCTTTACAACGAACAACTTCCATCTTTTCCGCGCTGGTATATATGCAAGACAAGCGGGTCTTAATAGCCAAGGAATCGGATCAAAAACTGCATTTTATTACTGGCCTAATGCAATGATTCGCGAATATGTCGCGATTATCGTAATGGGACGTAAGCGCCATATGAAAGTGTGCGGGACTATTTTAGGTTTCGCTTTATTCCTAACAGTCGTTAGTCTTATATTTTCTTAACAACACCCCATCCTTTAAAAGGATGGGATTTCCTATACCCATTTCAAAAATATTTTAAAGATAATATGGTGATAATATTCCCTGCATACATCCATTAAAGGAGAATTTTTTCAGATTAAATGTTAAAATAAAATTTAGGTGTGAATGATGTAACAAACAAGAAACTAGTTTGAAACGAGGAAATTACATGGAGAAAATTATCAAAAACAAGCCCAATAAGCTAAAAATCGCTTCAAAAGCTTTGATGATTATTATTGGGGCGTTTATCACAGCGTACGGATTAGAAGCAGTATTAATTCCAAATAACGTATCAGACGGTGGTGTGACTGGTTTAAGTATCGTTAGTTCAAGACTATTTGGATTGCCATTAGGGGCTCTAATCGCAGTTATTAACATTCCTTTCGTTTGGTTAGGATATAAACAAATTGGTAAAAGCTTTGCAATTTATTCTATTATCGGGATTGCTTCATTAGCAATAGGTACCGTTGTCATGCACGGAATACCAACTATTATTGAAGGCGATACACTACTCGTTACAGTTGTTGGTGGTATTATTATCGGTTTCGGTATGGGACTAGCACTACGTAACGGCGGCGCATTAGATGGAATCGATATGCTAGCTGTATTACTTTCTCGCAAGTTACCTTTTGGAACGAGTGACCTTATTTTATTCTTAAACATGTTCGTGTTTATTTTCGTATCAACAGTATTCGGTCTTCAAGGAGCTATTCTTTCGGCAATTGCTTACTTTATTGCTTCGAAAGTGATTCATATCGTTGAAGTTGGTTTAAGTGGTTCGAAAACATTTAAAATCATCACAAAAGAGCCTGAATTAATGGTAGAAACCATTCGCGATCGTTTAGGCCGAAGCGCAACGTATAACGAAGTATACGGTGGTTATTCAAGAGAGAAATTCAAAGAAATCTCTTGTGTAATTAACCGTTTAGAAGAAAGTAAAATGAAGGACCTGATTAATGAAATCGATCCTAATGCCTTCATTACAGTTTATGATGTAGCTGAAGTAAAAGGCGGTAATTTCAAGAAACGTGATATTCATTAATCGTTATACAAAAAAGAGGCAGTCCCCAAATTTCGGGACTACCTCTTTTTATTATTAAGTTGCTATCGTTGTCAGTTTTTGTCGGTAAGTCGATATATTTCAATAATCGCTGATATATTTTGAGTTGCGGTCGATATATTCTAATAATCGCTGATATATTTTGAGTTGCGGTCGATATATTCTAATAATCGCTGATATATTTTGAGTTGTGGTCGATATATTCTAATAATCGCCGATATACTTTTACTCCCCCCATCTTCCTCCATTCTTAATCCATGCCACGTATTTTTGAAAGACGGTTACTTCATGTTGAAAGCGAAGCGGAAAATACAAAAAGAGGGTACATGTACATAGTATCCATAGAATACCTACTACAAAGTGAAATTTCATCGTTGTGCTAATAAACAAGCTGAGGAATAAGACGAGGAACATAATCAAACTAAACCTTTTATATATAGTCATACTAATCTCCTCCTTATAACTTAATTGTACCAGCTAAAAGGAATTAATTCCCACACAACAAAAAAAAGACCGAAAAGCAACTTCCACCTCTCGGTCTCTCTACTATCTTCTTTTCGTAACTTTCCCTGAACCGCCAACCCTTGTTTTCGGGGGAGACGTATTCTTTGGCGGAGTTTTAATGGATGATTTCGGCTTCACATCAGATCCGCTCGATCCATCTGGCATTTTCGTAATTTTCCCTTTGCTTCCGGTAGAAGGTGGAGGCGTCGTATTACTTCCTTTTTCAGTAATACTTCCCTTATCACCTACTGATGATTTCGAATCTACATTATCGCCTCGCTTAATGATAGATCCTTTCCCTTCCTTCGTAATTGGAGGCGGGGTTTTCTTTTCTTCTTTCGTAGGTGGCCTTTCCGGGATAACCGGTTTATGATTTTGTCTATCGTTATATCCGCGATAATCACCGTATGATGATTTCCGTGAACCGAATATATCGTTTAATATACTCCCCATAATATATCCTTGTAAGAAGGATGGTTGGTAATTTTGACGAACAAATTCTTCATTACTTATTTCAATTAGCGTATCAGATGGTTTCTCTTTATCCTTTTGAAGATTATACATTTTATCAGAATAAACGAGGAACATTTGATTTTCGTCTTCTTTAGATGCTTGCTTCGGTTTCCTTTCGGCTATAAGTTCCTTTGCGACTTCAGGAACTGACCGATTGGCGGCCCTATACACGTAAGATTCTTGTTTACCTTCTTTTGCGACAGACTCAAGCGGATAACGGTCTTGAATTGACTTCGCTTGACCACTTTGACAGCCTGATAAAGCATAACCAGCAATAACAAGTAATGTAACGATAGCAAGTATAGGGATTACGAACGATTTAATCATGGTAAACAATCGGTTTGACATGATTACGCCCCCCTTATGTTGCTCTTATGATTTGTACATCAGCAGGAATAATTGTTTCTCCCTCATACATCATTGTGCGACCATTCTGCCATTCAATACGTAATAATTTTCGGTTATCAGATTGGAATTCCCATACGTGCTGTTCTTCTGAAGCAGCGAATGGTGTTTTCCCCATGACAACAACACGTCCGTTATATTGCTCTTCCATATGGTACTCTGTATCATCCATTTCAATTGTCGTCGGAATTTCATCAATTGAATCTAAACGACCATCAATCGGTGTATATAATTTGTAATACGTATTTTCACGGTCTTCAATTTTTAAATAGCGAATATCTTTCCCGTCCTGCAGGGTTAAAACAATCTCCTTACGAGAATGCATACTCGTTTTCCCAGTTAATTCGTACATTACTAACGAAACTTCGATCATATCGCCAGGAGCTAACGTTAAAAGACTCTTTTCTGGTTTCGGCGGTTCCGGGCTTTTCATTATATTTTTAATACGTTTAAATAAGCTCACAATCTACCCCTCCTTCTCTCTTTATAAACAAGCACCTAAAATAAGTGCACCAACAATATGTAATGAACCAGCTAACATCGCATGTGCTACGCTGCCTTCTTTCGTTCCTTCTTCTAAATCAAGACCTGCCATTTTTCTTAAAACAAATTCAATAAACATTTCTACAACTAATAAAATAACGAAAGAAACTGCTGAAGCAAGAAGTGCCTGCCATAAATCATTCGCTTTCGTAATCGATTGGGATAAAATATAACCTTGCGCAAATAATTTCATAACGAAACGAGTTGTTACAGCTGTATTCCCGTTTTTTATTTCTTTTAAATCATTGTATTTTGTAAAAATCGAATCAACCCACATAATTGCAAATAAAAGTACTGCACTTGCTCCAGTCCATACAAGCATGGCTAAAACATTCGTCCACGTCATTGCAAAACCTCCTCTAAAAGGTAATAGAAAACCGACATGAATTCTCTTCAGACATGTCGGCTTCTTTGTCTATTCTATATTATTTCTCATACTGCTTCATAATACGAGCTAATTCATCGTCAACAGCAGAATTTTTGTTTAAGCTTGCGAACTCATCGTCTAATGACTTTTCTTTCTTGTAAATTTCACCGCTTGCTTCTGCTTCAGCCTCTAATTGAAGAGCTTTCTCTTCCATACGGCTTAAACCAGCTTTTGCTGTATTTGAGTCAAATCCAGACATCGCCTGATTAATATTCTTTTGTGCTTTCGCCGCATTTACACGTGCTACAAGTGTTTCACGTTTATTTTTCAGCTCTGTTAATTGCTTACGCATTTCTTCTAGTTTCAGGCGAAGATTATCAGCAGCAGCTTTATTTTGCTCATAGCTCGCTTTATATTCATTCATCTTTTGCTCTGCATTTTGTTTTTCTTCAAGAGCACGACGCGCAAGATCAAGATTGCTTGCTTGAACAGCCATATGAGCTTGCTCTTCACGTTTTTTCACAAGTGCTTCTTGCTCTTCAAATAATATTTTAAATTTCTTCTCAAGTGCGATTTGAGCTGCTACACTTTTCTCAGCTTCTTGTACATCCGCTTGCATATCGCGTAAATATTGATCCGTCATCTTAACTGGATCTTCAGCTTTTTCAATTAATGAATACACATTCGACATTGTTAAATCTCTTAATCGTTTAAATACAGACATCCAAATTCCTCCTATGATATACCTCATATTTCAAATTCACTACTTGGAAATTTAAAAATCTCCCTTTACAGTAAGAATATTCATTTTTACGACCTATGTGTTTATTATAACAAAACAAAGATGTCCTTACATGTTATTTCCAAAATACATACAATATAATATGACATTCTAGATAGAATATTGTATTCCTACTATATTCTTATTATTTCTTTTCTCAAAATTAACTTATTTTTACGTACTTTCACTAAATTACATAATTGTAATGTTACTGTAAGCTAACTCGATAGTTACGTTTCAACATTTCTTATACACTAATACCAGAGGCAACACAATAACAAACATGCTTCTCATCATTTAAGGACTAATACAAAAAGTGTATTTACTATAAAACATACAAAGAGGAGAAATCATCATGAAAAAATTAGTAGGAATCGGGTTAGCTGCAGCAATTTCATTCGGAGCATTATCAGGTTGTTCTTTATTAGGAGAAAAGGCGAACGGCTTTGTACTGTACGGATCAGAAGAGCAAGTCACGCAAATTGCAGATAAAAACAAAAAAGAAGTAAAAGAAAAAGATATGTATAAAATGAAACTTACAACACTTGAAGATAAAAAAGTTCTTGTAATGGATAAAAAAACTGGTGAAGAGTTTGTTAAAAAAGAATTACTGAAAAAAGTCGATAAAAATGACGACACAAAAGCAATTGATAAATTACCAGCTGTAACAGCAGACCAAGGTGTATTATTTGCAAAAGATAAAGTAGAAAATGCTACACTTGATGGAGCAAAATTAAAATATGAAGGCAACACAATTATCGGAAGTGGCCGCGCATATGCAGATATGTTCGCAATAGTTGACGATACAACTTACGGAAATGTAAAAGGTGAGGAAAAATCTGTAGGTGTACTAAAATTCGATAAAGACCCTAGTAAAGAGTTCCCTGGAAAAGTTGGTGTAGAATCCGCTCAACTTGTTACAATTAAAAAATAAGTAAAAAAGCTTTGCGAAATTCGCAAAGCTTTTTTCTATTTATGAGCAATTTGCTCCATATCAGGACTACAAGTTTGTGACTGACATGATTTATTTAAAGAACATGCTGCGCATTTTCCTTTTTTACTTCTCTTTACAAAATTCACTAGCGTATATGTTGCATAACCAAAAATGATAGCTCCAATTATAATATTGACCATCATCGTAATACATCTCCTTCTAGAATCCGAGTAAGGACCCAACTTGGTATATAATGAACGTTAATACATAAGCAACAACTAATGGATACGCGACTGAGAAAATTGTCCATTTCATCGATCCTGTTTCGCGTCTAATAACAGCTACTGTCGCTAAGCATGGAACATATAATAAGACAAAGAACATAAATGCGTACGCTGATAAAGCAGTATAATGTGCCCCCATTACATTTCCTAGCACATCTTCTTTAACCGCATAAATAATTGCCATTGTAGAAACAACAACTTCTTTTGCTAAAAATCCTGTTAAAAGAGATGCCCCAGCTTGCCAAGTTCCAAAACCGAGCGGTGCAAATAGTGGCGCGATAAATCCACCAATCATCGCTAAGAAACTATCTCCCATATCAACACCAAATCCTGATGGACCTGCATAGTTTAATAACCAAATAACAACCGAACCACCGAAGATGAATGTACCTGCTTTACGAACAAATCCTTTACCTTTCTCCCACGTGCTGAGCCATAACGTTTTCGCTTGCGGCACACGGTAAGGAGGTAATTCAATTACGAAAATAGATTTTTCCGCTTTTAAAATAGTAAGAGACATAATTTTTGTAACTAATAGGGCAAGAACTATACCCGCCACATATAAAGAAAATACAACAGTCGCCTGACTATGAGGGAAGAACACTCCCGCAAATAATGCATATACAGGTAAACGTGCTGAACAAGACATAAACGGTGTTACAAGGATTGTAAGTAAACGTTCTTTTTCCTGTTCAATCGTTCTCGCTGCCATAATCCCCGGAACGTTACATCCAAAACCGATAATCATCGGAATGAACGCTTTTCCGTTTAAACCGAAAAATTCCATAATTCTATCCATAACAACTGCAATTCGTGCCATATATCCCGAGTCTTCTAATAATGAAATGAAAAAGAATAGTGCAAAGATTTGTGGAACGAATACTAATACCGCACCAACACCGGCAATAATACCTTCTGTAACGAGTGCTTGAATAAAATCAGAAGCCCCAACACTTGTGAGCCCAGCTGTAACCCAATCAGTAAGTTGTCCGCCAAAAAATCCATCAAGCGTATCAGATAAAGGCGTACCAATCCACGTAAACGTAACCTGAAAAATAAAAAACATAACTGCTAAAAAGATTGGAAGTCCTAAAATTTTATGTGTAATTAACTTATCGATTTTTTCCGAAAAAGGAATTTTTCCTTCTTTCTCATGCTGAATGACATTTGTTTTTAACTTTTCAATATACGCTTCACGAGTTTTGTAAATGTGCTCTTCTAACGTACAATCAAGTTTTCCTTCTAAACGAGATCGAATGGCTACAAGTTCCTTATAAATTGGTAATGCTTTCATTTCTTTTTCTACTACTTCGTTATTACTTAAAAATTGAAGGGCTAACCATCTTGGATGCTCATAATTCGCTGTCTCTAAAAGAGCAATTACCTCTCCGATTCCTTCATCCAATTGTACACCATATGAAATAATGAATGACTTTTTCTCTTTTTGTTTCTCTTCATGAAGAGTAGCAAGTAATTCTTCACAGCCTTTTCCGCTTCTTGCAACGACAGGAACAACTGTTACACCTAATATTTCTGATAATCGTTTTACATTAATAACAATTCCTCTTTGCTTTGCCACATCAATCATATTTAAACCAATTGAAACCGGCTTACCAAATTCAAGTAATTGTAATGTTAAATGCATATTTCGCTCAAATTGCGAAGAATCCACTATATTTAACATATGATGAAATTCGTCTGTTAGTAGAAAGTTTGTAACGACACCTTCATCACGTGAAACTGGATTTAAATCATAAACGCCTGGTAAATCAATTAGTGTTCCTTGCTTATCTTTTAATTTACCAACCTTCTTTTCTACTGTTACACCGCTCCAATTTCCTACATATTCATAAGAACCAGTGAGCGCATTAAATAATGATGTTTTCCCTGTATTTGGATTCCCTAGCAAAGCAACCTTATTCACGCTAATTCCACCTTTATCATTTTCGCGTCACAATGACGAATACTAATTAACTGTCCGCGACACTCCAATGTACAAGGACCTTTAAACATCGCTTTCTGTTTCAGGCGAAGTTCGCTTCCTTCCGCGAGACCGAAAGCAGCCAGTCTTCTCTTTAGTAAATTATCTAACGACTGAATACTTTTTACTAACACTTTCTCACCAATTTTAATATCTACTAAGCTCATAACCTTCCCCCTCAGAAGAGAATGATAATTATTTTCAAAAAAATTATATCATACTCTATTTCAATTGGACTATATCTTTTTGCTTCATATTTATTAACATTTCAATACAATTATATTTCACTTATTGTCATACGAGGTTCATTTGCCATTCTCATCCATTTCGCTTACAATAAAAAATAGCAAATAAAGAATCTCGTTATCACAGGGGGAGCCTTATCGCTGAGAGGGAACACTTCGTTCCGACCCTTAGAACCTGTTAGTTAATGCTAACGCAGGGATTGTGCAAACGTCCGAAATACATACCTCTTTTTCATTTACGTATTTCGTATCCTCCTATGATAATGTTCTTTTTTGTGCAACTTGGATTTAGGGGGAGACAACATGCGTAACACCAATTTACAAGCGATGATCGAATCTGCTATTCTTGCAGCCTTCGCCTTGATTATCGACATTTTACCATTATCAATTAAACTTCCAACAGGCGGTTCCATCTCATTTGCTATGATTCCTATTTTTATTATTGCATACCGCTGGGGCTTCAAAATGGCTTTCTTAGGTGGCTTAATTTGGGGACTATTACAAATTGTCGTAGGTGATGCCTACATTCTAACACCAGTGCAAGCATTCATTGAGTACTTCGTTGCCTTTGCCTTTATCGGCTTTGCTGGTTTATTCTATCGTCCAATTCAAAAAACACTTGCCTCAGAAAACAATAATGCAGAGCATTCAAGTTTCGGTAATCGCAAAGATAAACCAAAACAAAACAAGGGAAAAAAAGCACTCGTTTACATTATCCTTGCCACATTTGTCGGCAGCTTTGCACGTTATTTCTGTCACTTTATTGCTGGTATTATTTTCTTTGGTCAATATGCACCTAAAGGACAATCAGCTGTCTTATATTCATTAATTGTAAACGGCAGTACAATGATCGGCTCTTTCATACTATGTACTGTATTACTAATTCTTTTATTTACAACTTCACCACGCTTATTCAAAAGCATCGGTGCTTATCAAATGAATAGAGCAAAGAAGAGCGCTTAATGAGCGCTCTTTTTTCACATCGTAATATCAATTAAAAATACAATAAATGCACAAAAGAAAATAAATACCATTATACTTAGCCAATTGCTATGCACGGTTCATCGACTCCTTACATAACCTCATTTTCTATTCAAAGTATACTGCTCCAAAATAAAGATTAGGTAAAGATAATATGAAAATAAATTAAAAAAGCGTAGATTATATTGTCTACGCTTTTTTCGGTAAATAGAAGTAAAATAACACACCATCTTCGGTATTCTTCACCCCATATTCAGCATTATGCAGTTCTAAAATATTCTTTGAAATTGCAAGACCAAGCCCTGTTCCACCTTGTGAACGCTGGCGAGCTGCATCCACTCGATAAAAACGATCCCAAATTTTATCTAATTGTTCTTCTTCAATGTGAGTACCTTTATTTTCGATACACACTTTTATATGATTCGTCTCGTCTATTGTGGAAATAATAATATCTTCTTTTTCTGGTGTATAACGTATTGCATTCGTAATAAAATTCACAATTACTTGTTCAATTCTATTTTGATTTCCAATGACTTCTGCTGGACATATATGTTTGTGCACACTCAGTTCTTTTTTCTCTATCTCCGGTGAAAGCTGTTCACATATTTCTTCAATCGCTCCATCTATATAGAAAGAATCCATATTCATGTTATACGTGCCAGACTCGAATTTAGCTAATTCAAGCATATCCACAATTAGTATATCCATCTTGTCTACTTCTTTTTCCATTGCCTGAAAATAGTAGTCTTTCTTATGTTCAGCTACCCCATCTTTTAAAATGGAAATACAGCTTTTCATAATACTAAGCGGCGTTTTTAGTTCATGCGATACACCTGCAATAAATTCTTTCCTTGTGTTTTCTAACTTTCTTTCTTTTTCAATATCTTGCTCTAACTGTCCAATATGTGAATGTAGTTTATTAGATAATGTATTAATATTTTGCGATAAATCACCAATTTCATCTTTTGAAGTTATCGGAATTTTTTCTGTGAAATCCAAATGTGCTATTTTCTTCGTTGTATTATTTATTTTTAATAATGGTTTTGCAATTTGTTTTGAGTAATAGAACGAAGCTAGAAAAATAAGAATGACTACAAATGCAATAATGTAAATGTAGTAATCTTGCACCATTTGCACAGCCTCGTCTACAGGTTGTAAAGAAGCCATCGCATATATATATGTTACTGATCCGTCTTTTTCTTTTATTGGTTTAATTAATAATTTATATTTTATATCATTCTTTTCATAGTCCATTGTTTGTGTTGCATATTTTATTTGATTGCTTTCTTTTAATAATAAATTAGCTTGAAATTCTTTTATATTATCCAAAAATAAATTATTTTTATAAATTGGATTTACAGGTCCTTTTACATCAGGGAACTGTACTTTCGTAACACGTCCTCCTATATAAACATCTGATTCCTGAGCAGCTTGTTCCTGAACGGCCGGCTTCTTTTCCTTAGCAAATTGTTCTTGAGCCGCTTTCTTTTTCTCCTCATTTAATTTAATCACTTTCCCCTGAAACGCTTTTTCTAACGGTTTATTAGATCCATTTAAATTTTGCTTACTTAACGTGAAAGAGAATGGAATGAAACTATCTTCTTGTTTCACTCCAGAAACATAAATTTCTTGTCCTAAAAACTGATCTGATGATTTATTATCAATCTCCTCTATATTGACGAGATTGTATAAGGGAACCTTGAATATTTGTTGTCCAAAGTTCTTTTGTTGCCTACGGTCTATCGTTACCTCAAAATAAAAATCATCCGCATGTTTTAAATTCCCATTCTGATCTAACGTCGTAATCCACGTATTATTTTCTCTTAAAAAATCTTGCTCCAGCTTCTGAATTCCATCTGCACTTCCTGCATAATTTAAATAGTTCTTTACAAAAGAATTTAAATTTACTTTAATACCTTCCACTTTTCGATTCGCATAATATTGCTTAAAAAATATCGTTTGTCCAATAAATATCGTCGCTAAAATCAACATGCACAATGCTGTTGTGAGAGTAAATAATTTTAATACAATCCCTTTTCTCATACATTCCCCTCGAATTTATAACCGGTTCGCACTACAGTTGTAATGTACTTTGCTTTCTCTCCTAATTTATTTCGCAAATTACGAATATGGCTATTAACAGTTCGATCATCACCAGCAAACTCATATCCCCAAATTCTTGAAATTAATTGCTCTCTTGTTAGTACAATTCCTTGGTTTTTGATGAAATACACTAATATTTCAAATTCTGTATGTGTTAAAGTAATATTTACTTCATCAACAGTAACAGTACGTGACGGGAAATGGACATGAATGCCGTGAATTGATAACGTATCATCTTCATTCTCTAAAGGTTTCTTTGTTGCTTTTCTACTTTCCAACAACCTTTTCGCTCTCGCTAATAAAATAGGCGGACTATATGGTTTCGCAACATAATCATCTGCCCCAAGCTCAAACCCAAGTAACGTATCATCTTCATCTACACGTGCCGTCAGCATAATAATTGGAACCCCGGACGTCTTACGAATTCTTCGGCAAACAGACCATCCATCTAGTTCTGGTAACATAATATCAAGTATAACTAAATCGACCTCTTCTTCTTCAAATAAGACTAAAGCTTCTTTTCCGTCTCTCGCTTCAAGCACTTTATATTGTTCACTCAAAAAGTAATCCTTTAATATTTCACGTAAAATATCTTCATCTTCAACAATTAAAATGTTTTTTGACATAATCTATGTCTCCCCCTCTCGCTTTAAGAAATTACTATTCAAAGCTCTATAATTTATTTTGAATTACTCGTAATTAACTTTGCCTCGATAATATATCGATCCGGTGCATCCCCTATATAATCAAATGGATAACAAGTCGTCAATGTTAATGTCGGTTCTTCTTTTTTTACAATAACAGTGCGATCATCCGCATGTGTAATCCACATCTTTTGAATTTCATATGTGTACATTGTATTGTCATATTCTAAAATGAGATTGTCTTTTTCTTTAAGCTCCCCTAATTCTGTAAATACAGTATCCCTATGCCCGCTCAGTACAGTATGCCCGCCTCCAGATGGCGTTGTCGTTAAATCACTAACAAACATACCTACTCCTTTTTTCAATGTTGCATCATTTGCTCCCCAATATATAGAAAACTTCTTCTTTATTTTCGGTATATTTAACATTGCTACCTTTTCTCCTTCTTTATGCTGTATTTGAGAAGAAGGTACTTGCGCATTTACTGGTACCTCACTAGAAGGCTGCTTATATGTTTGCTGCTCAAAATTTTTAATTTCTTCTGTCGTTAAATCTTGTGCAGAACTTTTTCCTTTATACCATTCAAAAGCGTAATAGGCTCCCATTAATAGGCCTACTATCATTAACGTAAATCCAATACGATTTAGAACTGTCACTGTGAATCCCTCCATGCAAAAAATGGTAGGAGTAACCTACCATTTTTAATATATGAAATTATCCCATTCTTTATAGGCTAATATTTTATTTACGCTTTAACCTTATTGCGACGATTCAATCCAAATAATGTCCCTATCGCTACAAGACATGCGCTTAATGCCATCATTGCTACATTACCTGATGCTGTGTTTGGTAATTTTTCACCTTTTACAGCTGGTTTCGCTACTTCTTTTTTCTCTGCATCATTCTTTTGCCCGGCCTGAATTGCTGCTTCTTTTTTTGCAAGAGCTTCCTTTTCTTGCACTTGTGGTGTTACTTCTTTTTTCGCTGTATCATTCGTTTGTCCAGCTTTTATTGCTTCCTCTTTTTTAGCCATATCACTTTTTTCTTGTACTTGTGCTGCTTGCTTTTTCTCTGCATCATTTTTTTGCTGTGCCTTAATTGCTTCTTCCTTTTTAGCTACATCTGACTGCACTTGCGCTGCTTCTTCATTTGTCAGTGTCCCAGTTGAAGCGCTCGCTACCGAAGAATATCCTACTGTTAAAAGTGCCATCGCACAAATTGGTAATAGTTTTTTTTTCATTTTATTTCTCTCCTTTTATTCTAGGAATACATCACGTCGCACCGGATGTATTCCTAGAATAAACAAGAGATGTAAATATAAGATGCAGATGAAATGGAATTCTGTTAAAGATTTCATTATAAAAAAAGGTTATCCAAAAATAATCTTTTGGATAACCTTTTTTATTTAATCTACACTTAAAGCTTTCTTACCCATTTGGTTATAAATACTTGCAAACCAACTCTTACTTACTTTTACATTTTTCGTTCCATAAAAAGGATCATTATAATACACATAATTATCATCGGCACCTGTTAAAACGACCGCATGAGTATTCATTCGCCCATTAATTGTTTTTCCGCCTGGTGTTTTCCATGTTGTAATTGGTCTAGGATTATTTAGTGCTACAGTTACCCAAGTAACAACTGGTTTCCCATTTCGTACATAATCTTCTAGGACTGAAAAATCATTTCCTGTTAAGTTCGTTCCCCTTGCATACTTATCTAGCAATCTTTTTAATGGTTCTGGATTAATAGAATATCCTGGCGTATTTCCTGTCACATCACCTACAAACCCTACATCTGGATCTCCCCAAATTTGTGATGATGTTTTATAGTTCTTTAATTTCGTTTGATCAAAAGGCATTTCAAATGCAAATGCTACTTTATTTAATGAACGACCAATTTGATGTTCCACAAGCATTTGTAAAGAGACTACTTCACAGCCATTGTGTAATTCTGGGAATTGATAAATTGATGGTACGTTCAATATCACTTGACTACGATTAACATTGCCTTCATTAACCCATTTCAAACCATTATTAGTTTGTATTTGAATCCAACCGCCTTCTCTTTCGCCATAAACTTCTACTGTTTGCGGAGAATATTTCCCTGATACACGCGATACAAAACTAGGACTGTCATATGCAAAAAACACTTTAGATAAATACTTTGTCTCCCTTTTCGTGTCCAACCATTGGTATCCTGCATATGTACTTATTCGAAGCCACGTTCCTCTTTCTTCTACAACAGTTACTGTTTGTGGTCCATAATACGCTAAAATTTTCGCAGAGCGTGACGGAGCATCGTAAGTAGTAAAGTCTCTATCAATCTGTACTTTCTTTTCAGTTAGACATACCCATTTATAGCCTAAACTAGTATGAATTTTAATCCAATCGCCTTCTCTTTCTTCAACAACCGTCACTTCTTGCGGAGTATACTCGCCTGAAATACCCGACGATAATGACGATTCATTATATGTAACGAAGTTTTTCGCTATATTTACTTTCTTCTCAGTTAAGCACACCCACTTAAAACCCAGATCCGTATGAATTTTTATCCATCCACCGTCTCTTTCTTCATATACCTTTACTTCTTGTGATGCATACGCATTTGAAATACCTGATGATAATGATGGCTCGTTATACGTAAAGAAACTTTTCGTTATATTTACCTTTTTCACTTTTACTTCGCTATCTTTGGATTGATCTGTTACCGCAACAAGTCGCGCTGCCTCAGCACGTGTTATCGATTTGTCAGGTTGCCACTGTGTTCCATCAATACCATTTGATATACCTAATTCTACTAAAATATTAATGGATTTCTCACCCCAATGATCTTTCACATCATTAAATAATGTCGGTAATTCTCCATTAACTTTCGAATCTAATTGATATGCTCGTACAAGCATTGTTGCCATTGCCGCCCTTGTCATTTGACCGTACGGATTAAATTTCCCGTTTCCTTCACCTTTAATAACACCTGCTTTTTCCACCGCTGCAATGTAGGAAGATGCCCAATTATCTTTCGAATCTATAAAGGTCGGCTTGTCCCCTTCTTTAACTTCTAATCTTAAAACTTTAGCCATAATTGTAGCCGCTTCAGCCCTACTTAATACGTTATTCGGTGAAAATGTTCCATCCGGCATTCCTGTAATTACTTTTTTATTCACTAAATAATTAACAGACTCTTCCGCCCACCCTGGAACATCAGGGAATGATTGTGGTGCTGTTTGTAAATTACTCACTGCCCTTTTTAATTCTACTTCTCTTTTTTCCTGTTCTTCCTTTTGCTTTAACTCAAGCTCTTGTTTTTCTTGCTCTTCTTTTTGCTTTAACTCAAGTTCTTGTTTTTCTTGCTCTTCTTTTTGCTTTAATTCAAGTTCTTGTTTTTCTTTTTGCTTTAACTCAAGTTCTTGTTTTTCTTTTTGCTTTAACTCAAGTTCTTGTTTTTCTTGCTCTTCTTTTTGCTTTAATTCAAGTTCTTGTTTTTCTTGCTCTTCTTTTTGCTTTAATTCAAGTTCTTGTTTTTCTTGCTCTTCTTTTTGCTTTAATTCAAGTTCTTGTTTTTCTCGCTCTTCTTTCTGCTTTAACTCTATTTGTTGCTGCTCCAATTGTTGCTGCGTTATTCTTAATTCTTCTTGCTGTTTCTTTAATTCCTCTCTCTTTTGTTTCTCTTTTAATTCAGGATTTGTTTCTTCTTGATTATTCTTTTCTTTTTCTTCTAATCGACTCTTCTCTTCAAGCTCTTTCTTCCTTTTTTGTTCCTCTAATTCATTCAAGTTTGTCTCTTCTTGGTTATTCTTTTCTTGTACTTCTAACGGATTTTTCTTTTCAAGTTCTTCTTGTTGTTTCTTTAATTCATCTAATTTTTGCTGAACTTCTTCTAATTTTTCTTTATCTTTACTATCTTGTTTTAGTAATTCTTCTTTTTTCTGCTTTAATTCGTCAACTTTATCAAATAACTCTTCCTGCTGTTTCAAAATACCTTTTCTTTTTTCTAATTCCATTTGTCTCTCTTTTATAGCATCAAATTGTTTTTGCAATTCACTCTGTCTATCACTATGTATACTCTGTAAAGCTTCTATATTATTTTCAATTTCCGCTAGCGAACTAGAAGGAAACGCTAATAGATTTGTTGTCAATAAACTGGCTACTGCAATTACACTATATTTTTTCATCATACACACCTTTTCTAATTTTACTAAAATCCCATTTCCTACCATACGTAAAATGTAAGATTCCTCCATAATCATAGCAAATCTGTTCTACGCAAAGGGACTTTTCGTAAAAATAAAAAAAGCATCGTATAATACAATGCTTTTTTTGATGTGCCTCGATATTTATTTGTTACTTTCACGTGACTTAGAAGTAGAAAGGGCCGGAGTGATAACTAATTGTCTCGGCTCAGTTTTCTTTAAGTGATTTTTGACGTTACACTTACGACGTTGAACAACCCACGCTTTAATAGGATTTGTCAAAATAATCTTTTGCTCTTCGTTAGGGGCCTCTTCTTCCAACCTACAACTTTCGCTCCATTTATTCCATTTCATTGTAAGTTTAGAAGAAGAATGATCGTCTTCTCGATCAAACAAGTGCAAAAAATCCATTTCGCCAGCTAGCATTACGGTGTTGCTAGTTGCTAAAAAAGAAAAGGTCGTCCAACGTTTCTCCATGCCCTCCTACTCCTTTTTCACATATAGAGTGCCTAAAACTTAATTTACCTAAAATATGCTTGCCTTTTACCTTACACTTATAGTTTATCCAAAACACTACTATGCAACTATCGATTTGCCTTACAACTACCTTACATTTTTGTAAGAAACAAAAAACCTTCACTCTCTATACGTGAAGGTTTCTCATTTCTCATCTATATGATCTTTCATATGATCGACTCCAGCTTCTTGTAGCTGTGACATCATACCGTGGGAAATTGCGCCTAATACTAAAGTCATTCCAATTAGTGAAATCCGAATCGCTGGTACATCAATTATGTAAGCCAAACTACCAAGAACAATTGTTAAAAGTAATGCTTTTATAAATGTTGCACTTGTATACTCTTTCTTTTTCATCATAATCACCCTTTATGGAAGCGTTTTCTTAATGTAATCAGTATATCATATCATCTGACTATTTTGTGGGGATTTCTGTAAAAACCTTATATCTTCTTTGACTTTTTTCTTTCTATCCTTTACAGTCGAAATGTTCACAAGTTTTACACTGTAGGAGGATTCAAATGAAAATTGAAATAAAAGACACTTTAATTTCTGAAGAACAATTACAAGAAAAAGTAAAAGAACTAGCGCTTCAAATCGAACGTGATTTTGAAGGAGAAGAAATCGTTGTAATCGCTGTATTAAAAGGATCTTTCGTATTCGCTGCTGATTTAATTCGTCATATTAAAAACGAAGTAACTATCGACTTTATCTCTGCATCTAGCTACGGAAATCAAACAGAAACAACTGGAAAAGTAAAACTATTAAAAGATATCGATGTAAACATTACTGGAAAAAACGTAATTGTCGTAGAAGACATTATCGATTCTGGTTTAACACTTCACTTCTTAAAAGATCACTTCTTTATGCATAAACCAAAAGCATTGAAATTCTGTACGTTACTTGATAAACCTCAGCGCCGTAAAGTGGACTTAAAAGCTGAGTATGTTGGCTTCCAAATTCCAGACGAATTTATCGTTGGCTACGGTATCGACTGCGCAGAAAAATATCGTAACTTACCATTTATCGCTTCAGTTGTAACGGAATAAATATAATAAAATAAACTTCCATCAATTATTGATGGAAGTTTATTTTCTATCACAATTCGTAAAAAACAAAGGGAGAGAATAAAAATGACAAAGACAAAATTTGAAAAAGTACTCCTCATCGTAAATCCGAAAGCCGGTCAAGGCGACTTACATACAAATTTAACGAAAATCGTACCACCTCTTGCCGCAATTTTTCCTGATCTACATATCCTTCATACGAAAAAGCAAGGTGATGCAACAAAATATTGTCAGAAGTTTGCTAGTAAAGTAGATTTAATTATCGTCTTCGGTGGTGACGGGACTGTATTTGAATGCACAAATGGCTTAGCCCCTCTTGAAACTAGACCTACACTTGCAATCATTCCAGGCGGAACTTGCAACGACTTCTCTCGCACACTTGGTGTTCCGCAAAATATTGCAGAAGCAGCGAAACTCATTACAAAAGGACATGTAAAACCAATTGATGTTGCAAAAGCAAACGGACAACACTTTTTAAACTTCTGGGGCATTGGACTCGTATCTGAAGTATCAAACAATATTGATGCAGAAGAGAAAGCAAAGCTTGGTAAAATCGGTTACTACTTAAGTACCATTCGAACTGTCAAAAACGCTGAAACATTCCCAGTAAAAATTACTTACGACGGACAAGTATATGAAGACGAAGCTGTCCTTGTTATGGTTGGAAACGGTGAATATCTTGGCGGTATCCCGTCCTTTATTCCGAACGTGAAATGTGATGACGGAACACTTGATATTTTCGTAGTCAAATCAACAGGCATTCAAGCCTTTAAAGATTATATCGGAAAGAAACTATTTGAAGACTCAAATGAAAATGACATCTTCCACGTCAAAGCTAAATCCATTCATATTGAAACAGAAGAAGAAAAAGAAGTAGATACAGATGGTGAAAGCTCTCTACATACACCGTGTCATATTGAATTGTTACAAGGGCACTTTACGATGATTTATAATCCTGCGGTTGTGTAATGCAAAAAGAAGAGCTAAAGTTTCAACACTTTGGCTCTTCTTTTTTATTAGCAAGGCATTTTAATCTACTCTTTAATTTTTAATATAAGTTTTCATAATCAAACTCCACCCAATTTTTCCAGTGCGTATTAGCATCCTTATCTACAATAACACTTGGATCTTGCTTCTCTATCGCTGCAGCTACTGATTGGAAGAATTCATTTTCACTTACTTTCTCTTCTTCAACATGTTGCCACTCTTCCGTTTCATAAGCTACTTCCCAATCACCTTTTAAACCGAACTCTTCTAAAACTTCTTCTTTATCCCACCATAATAACTTTCTAGCTTCTTCATTAGTAGCCAGCATACGCATGAAATATATTGGATAAGACTCTTTCGTTTTCACTTCTATTCCATTATTCGCATAATCTTCTTCTGTAAATTGATATTCAAAATGATGATCACGAATTTTTAAACTACCGTTATGAATATCCGGTATAAATTCACCTTTATTATCAAATAATTCATAATCTCCATCATTTACTTGCAAAATACCGTCATCACCAATTGAATGATTCATTCTATCGCCATATACTTGAATATCATTAAATACACCTAATGAACCTACACCGAGAATTTGAAACACCATTAACCAATCCTTAGTACCTTTAAAGAAAAGAGAGAATTTCACTTGCGAAATATCCATATATTCATTATCAAAGGCAGGAAATTCATAGTTACTTTGCTTTCTATCTAATAGCTTCAAAATATCTTTTTGCATATGTATCACCTTTTCTTCAATTTCTTCAATATAAACAAAATTTTTTTTGATTTCACTAGAGTATAACATAGACATACTTGCCTTTCATTTTCTAATAATACTACTAACAAAATGACAGAAAGGTCTGTTTGCATGGCCTAGTTCTTTTTAGGTACAATGAGGGAAAGAGGCAACCTGATATACAAGGGAGAGGAAAAGCTGTGTTCAACCAACAGTTAGTTAATTTACGCATTGATTTTGCATTTAAACAATTGTTTGGTACGAATGGTAGTGAAGATATTCTAATTGCATTTTTAAATGCAATGTTACAAGATTCTTTAGAATCACCCATCGCTTCTCTACAACTAGAAGATCCACATTTACACCGGGAACATGAAGAGGATAAGTTATCTATTTTAGACATTTCAGCGACATTAAACACAGGAATAAAAGTAAATGTAGAAATACAACTCAATAATAATCACGATATGATGAAACGCAGTTTATATTATTGGGGAAGACTATACACATCTCAATTACAAAAGGGCATGCCATATAGCTCACTTCATAAAACCATCACCATAAATTTATTAAACTTCATAATGTTTTCAGAACAAAAAGCCTTCCATTCGACAAGTATATTATGGAATACACAACAACAGAAACTACTAAGTGATGACATAGAAATCCACATTGTAGAAATTCCAAAATTAACACTGCAATGGCATGAAGAAAAAGTCAATCCGTGGAAAGACCCGTTTGCTCGTTGGCTCTTATTACTTCCAGCAAATGAGGATGAGCATTTAACTAAAACATTGGAGGATATTGCTATGAACCAAGATCCTATTTTACAAAAGGCATTAAATAAATGGGAACGTATGAGTCAAGACTCCTCTTTTCGCCAAGCCTATGAAGCGAGGGAAAAGGTTTTAATGGATGAGGCTGCAAAATTTGCCCACGCAGAGAAAGAAGGAATGAAAAGAGGCATAGAAAAGGGTATGGAAAAAGGCATGGAAAAAGGGATTCAACAAGGAAAAATACAAGTGATTAAAGGTATGTATGAACTTGGTATCCCTCTTGAAACGATTTCTCAAGCAAGCAAATTAAGTGTACATGAAGTTGAACGCATGTTAAGACATAAATAATGATGAAAAAGAGCTTGAATGGTTTCAAGCTCTTTTTCATCAACTTTCCTCAATTCTTTCCATCTTCCAAACTAAATTATCTGGATCGTTTTTCTCTAAAAAGGTTAACATCCACATAGTTTTCCCTTTGTCGTTCATCAACATCACTTTATGGTTTAACTTCCATGCCACGTCACTGACATGATTAAACATTTTATACATATCTTCTTCTCTAATAAGCTTTTCCTTTTTGATTAACCGTCTCGTTCTATACTCTCTTATTTCTAAGTAAATATCAGCATAAGCCACTTCATGTTGACAAATTATACTACATACATATTTTTTATTTGGACTACTCTTCTTTATATATACAAGTTCATTTTTATAATCCAAATCCAGTATCTTATTGTATGCTTTTTCTAACACCTCTATATCCCAATCATATTTTCCAGCTAAATTCTTCATTTCAGAGTGTACAATACGAAGAGCCAATTCTTTTTTCTCTCGATCTAATAAATACAAAAAATCCTTTTCACTCCCATACTCTACAAACACATTCATATATTCAGGAAAAATTCGATATTGCTTCTCCCACTGATTTAATAATGAAATATCATCCACACAGTAAATCAAAATACCTTTTTCATATTCTGTTCTTAACTTCTTTATATGTCGTCCATATAAAGAAGTAATACAGCTCGTTTCTTTAAAAAAAGATATCTCTTCATCGTAGTTGCTGGAGGATGTTAATTTTAATACCTCTAGACTACTTATATTCTCTTTTCTTTTTAGAAAACTTACTCGGATATCTCTTATAATTGGCATTTACTCTCTCCTTTTTAACACTACGACTATATAATTGATTCTCTAGCTTCAACTAATCAATTTCAACCCATCCCATTCCCATAGAGAGAAATAAAAGCCCCACTACAAAAAAGAGCGCACCAATTAAAAAGTAGAACGGCGCTCCGTGCAGCGGATCGCTAAATAGCTCTAGAAAATCCCGCGCCACTATTATCCATTTGTCTTTCTTTGAATCTGTTTCTTTTATTTCTTTTACAAACCTATAAATACTTAGACCAATAAAAATGATGCCTGTTAATAGGCATCCTACTACGATGAGAATTCCCAAATATAACACTCCACTTAAAATATCCTTGTTATGTACACCCCATTTTAACTAAAAGGGCGAAAGAGAACATCATTTTCTCTTTCATTTTTCTGAAATCGTGCTGTGATTTTTCAACATAAAAAATCCAAAACCATACAAAGTGATTTTGGACTTAATATAGTTAAAATGTTACATTGCATTTCGAACAAAAAGGAGCGGAATTACCTCTCCTAATTTTCGCATTACATTTTGGACAATATACATATCGCTCTTCTATCTTTTCTCGTTCTATCATATGTAAGGATACTATTCTCATACTACACATAAATCCAATTAAAATAAGACTAACAATGAGTAGCATCATTCTTGCCCCCTCCTACTACATTTTACCATAAAATAGCAAAACCGATTCCTTTATTAAGAATCGGTTTTATACTTACAGTCCTAACTTAGCCCTCGCCCCATCAGGAATTTTGTCTATCGTTACTTGCACTTTATCATGTAAGAACTTGCCACTCGTGAGCACATGCCAGTATGAACCTTTTGGCAATTCATCTACTCCGTTAATTGTAACTTCTTTTTCCTTCCCATCCTGATCGTAAGCTTTCACCGTATATTCACGACTTTTATTTCCGCCTAACTCTTTTCCATCTGTATCAATAATTGCATAATGATTCTCTATATCAAGAAAGGGATTCATTTGATCTAACAGCTTACTCCCATTTAATAAATATGCGGCTCCTGCCACAATAACAAGTAACGATCCAAAAATAAATCTTTTCATCTATACTCCGCCTTTCATTATATTTTTCTGTAAGACGTTTCTCAGTATATAGCGTATTTCTTAATAAAAACTCATATAGCTTCTTAACATTTTCTTAAACTAAAAGTGAAATAGTAATTAGCAATATCAAAATAAACAAAAGTAACCCTTTACACTATCATTGACAAAATTATACCTTTAGTGTAATTTTACACCATATTAAAAAAGGAGCTGTATTATGAATAAACAAGAATTTATTGAACTCGTTAATTCAAAATTAAAACTCATCCGTGTTGAAAGTGATTTATCACAAGATAAAATGTCAGAAATTATTGGTCTATCGAAGAAAACATTAGTGGAAATTGAAAAAGGAAGACGCACGCTAACATGGACAGGAGCAGTTTGTGTCGTAACACTCTTTGAACAGAGCGATACAGTCCAGATGACATTCGGAGATGATGTGAATGAAATTATAAAAACGATTGCTTTTACACATTACAATACGAACTTCCCGAAGACTTTAGGAGGAAAAGTATGGTGGCGACAAATAAAAGAATTAAACGGTTATAAAATACAACAAAATATGCTATCTCAACACTATAGAATTTTAGATACAGAAGACCGCAGAATATGCCATTCATTCGAATTGGATGAAATTGAACAAAGATTTATGGAAATGGCAAAAACATCTCAATAAAATAAATTTCGGAGTTTAATTCAAATGAAGGAACAGACAAATATCACGATTTTAAATACGCTAATCATTAGCACGTTAGTATTCAATTTATTTATTTTCACATCGAGAATGAGCTTTTTACCTTGGTATATTGAATATGGATGGAGATATTTAGGATTATTATTTACATCCTTTATTTTCTTACTTTGCTTCTTTAAATCTTCGAAGCTTCATAAAGATGGAAAGTTAACTACGCTACAAAAGTTCATTCCACTTGCTTCTGCCGCACTTTCAATCTTTGTTCCTGTCACTCCATCAAGTGATTTTATGACTATATTAGCTAATCTAATCAATACAATCATATTAACAATTTATATAATTGTATTTCAAACAACACCTAATGTAAGTAATGAGAAGCTATTACAGTAAAAGGGAGAGTTATTCTACAAAATAACTCTCCCTTTTATACTACTCTCAATAAGCATAAACCTTTATTCTATTTATTTACTCATCACCGTACTTCTTCTTTGCTTATACAAATAAACACCACTCGCAACAACAAAAACAATCCCGCCAAAATACACGCCATACTCTATAGCAATTGCTACAATCCTGTTAATATGTTGTCCAAATAAAGAACCGAGCACAAAGTAAACGAGTATCCAAACAAATCCTGTCGTATAGGAATATAAAGCATACGTCTTAAATGACATGTTATTCATCCCAACTAAATACGGCACGATATGTCTTACAACTGGTATGAAGTAACTTGTAACTAACGCATAATGACCATATTTCTCTACCATCTCTTGCGATTTCATAACATATTTTGCTTTTTTCTTTTTCATCAACTTGTTTAGTACTTTTACACCAAAGATTTTCCCTAGTATATAACCTAAAGAAAGCCCGGATACAACACCTAAATATGTTAATAAAAACGCAGGAATAACACTTAATACGCCTAGTGAAGATACAAAACCACCGCTCATCACAATCATTTCATCTGGAATCGGCATACCGATAATGCCTAACCATAAACAGAAAAATAACGCCCAATAACCGTACTGCTCAATATATGATAATAATTCATGTAATTCCATTATGCATACGCTCTCCTTAGCTCTTTTTTACAGCTAAAGACGTAAGCTGGCGGGAAATTGAGCCACACTTTTTCTAGTGTAATTTCCGGAAAGAAATGCTGTATAAATCCTTTTTTCACAAGTGAATATTGAAATGTAATGAATTCCCCATTCTCATGTATCGCTTCCATTACATTGTTTAAAATGCGTTTTGAAACTTCTTCTGGTAAAGAAGTAAAAGGCAATCCTGATAAGACGTAATCAATGCATTCTATATTGAACTCTTCCATATACTTCTTTATATTTTCAGCTGAACCGTGCACAACAATGACGTTCTTCTCATCTTTAAACTTTCTCTTTAGCTCTTTGCAAAACACTTCATTAATTTCAATAAGAAGAAATATTGTTTCCTTCTTCTTTCTCTTCATAATTTCTTTCGTAAAGACTCCTGTACCAGGACCTAACTCTACGATGCACTTTGCTTTATTAAAATCAATTACATTTACCATTTTCTTTGCTAATATTTTTGAACTGGGCGCAATTGCACCAGTATGTTTCGGATGTTTAATAAATTCGTGTAAGAATGTTATGAGCTGCATATAAACCTCCCTCCATTCGTTCAATAGTTTTTAACTTGTTTCTAAGTATAACTATCGTTTCTTAACAAAAATTGAGGAGATTTCTTAAGATTTTATGAAGAATTAAAAAGCAGTATCTAGCATTCATTCTTATACATGAAACATTTCGTATTCCATATATAAATACCTCTTTTATATTTATTAATTTGGTATAATGGATATAAAAAGAAATTTTATGGAAGGTACCATCACTACGTCTATTTTCATACAACATGTGCGGAAATGAATCTGTAACTCACCTTTCATCATTATCCAATATATGTAATCCTTTTCGTGTAAGCGAAAAAATTCAAATAACAAGAAATTTATATCTTATAGAAATGCATGTAGATTTAAGTATACATATTTAGTACTTCAAAACTATTTAAAAGGAGAAGACAATGAATAATTCCATCGACCTACAGCACTTATGCGACCTTGTACACAGCACTTTTCATGTACCTGTTCAATTTTTATCTACTGATAGAAAAATTGTGTATGAATCTACTTCTCATACGATTGGCAGTCCGTTTTATTCTTCTAAAGAAGAACATCTGAATGAACTTTATCAAGAAAATACTCCTTGTAATTTTCCAATTTTCAAAGGGAATAAGTATCTTGAGAATTTCATTAGCATCCATATAACTGATCATGAACAGATAAAAGGAACGATTATAATCGGCCCTACTACCTATCCAAAAGTATCAGATGAAATGGCTATTAAACTTATGAAATATTTCAACTGTAATAATAAAATGCAACAAGGAGTAGACTACTATCAATTTCTACCCGAGATAAAAAAAAGTACGCTAATTGATATAAGTATTTGGTTACATTACGTAATTTTCAATAAAAAATTAGATCGCGATATTGTTTGGGAAAAAAATAAATTGCTCGAGGATGTTTCTTATAAAATCGTAAATCCTGATCTATATATTTCAAAACGTCGCCGGCATGATCCGCAAAATTATGACATATCATTGGAACGTAAATTTTTTTCAGCAATTAAAGAAGGCAATAAAGAAAAGGTCATACAATATGCGTATTCCTTCCCTCAAGAAGATGCGGCAATTTCATCCAAAGGAGATCAACTGAGAAATCAAAAAAATAACGGTATTATCGCAATTACACTAGCTATTCGATATGCGATAGATGGTAATCTTCCGTCAGATATTGCTTTTTCACTCGGTACTTTATATATCCAGACCATTGAAAAGCTAGATAACATGTATTCCGTAAATAGGTTAATTGAAGATGCATTATGTACTTTTGCAGAACGTGTGAAAGAATATAGTAATCAAGCATATTCTAATTCCATTACTACGTGCCTAAATCATATTCACAAACATATTTACGATGAAATAACTCTCAATGACCTTGCTAACCTTTTACATATTTCCCCTACTTATTTATCAAAATTGTTAAAAAAAGAAGTGGGGATTCCTTTAATTGAATGCATCCAGAGAGAACGGGTAGAAGAAGCTAAAAAGTTATTAACATTAACGACCTATCCATTATCAGATATTTGTGCCTGGCTTAATTTTAATGATCAAAGTTATTTCACAAGAGTCTTCAAAAAAATCACTAGTATGACTCCTAGACAATATCGTGAAAATCATACAGTTATATAAAAACGCTTTCTTGATAGAAGGTGAGATAGTTGTCATACTAGCTCGCCTTCCTCAAGCCGATTTATTCTCCTTCATCCAAACTCAACTTAATAAAGTTTTAATCCTCTTCAAAAAAGTACAAGAATGACAAATAAATTACTATAAATAAGTTAATAACTTTGGTAATTTTTTATTACTAAGCAAATTAGTCTTTCAATCATCCATAATTTCTTCGTTCTATACATAATAAAACTAACATAAGTTGCTTACGCAATTATAAGTAACAGCTACTTCCATAGTGATTAACCTTTCTATATAGAAAATATATTATTAGGAGCATAGAAAGCATGAGTAGTACAAATATATCAAAATCGGCTCAAATAACTATTATGTCTAAACAATCTGCTGACATGAAAGAATCGCGAAAAGCATCACCATATGATGATAGAGAAAAAATTGAAGACAATTTATTACGCTCATTCATTTCAGAAAAAGAAATATTGATCACTTATTATAAAGATGGTTATTTCCCTACACGTTATATGACTGTAATTGAATTAAACCCATTGAAACGTTCTTTAATATGCATAGATACCTTTGACCGGAAACATACTTTTAGTTTCATCGACATAATCGATGCGCGTTAATTATTTCTATAAAACTAAAAGTAGCCATTCACCTCATAAAAAATGAGGTGAATGGCTACTTTATTTTCTTACAGCTTCACTTATTATTTCGCACTCACAATCTTATAATAAGAACGAACTGTTAAGAAGTAATATCCAATATAAATGACACCGTATACTCCAATACTAATTAGAAGCGGGATCATAATTTCAAATGGTAATATATTTGCTAATCCTTTTAGTGCAAATAAGCTGTGTAAAATACCGATTACTAACGGAATAGCGAAGATAAAGCTCACTTGTTTTGCGATAGCTTTCTTCATCTCTTGCTTCGTTACACCAACTTTATGAAGGACAACGTAACGATCACGATCAGCACTAGCTTCTGTTAACTGCTTGAAGTAAATAATTGAGCCTGTCGCTAATAGGAAGACTAATCCTAAAAATAGTCCGATGAACATCATTAAACCTGTCGTTTCCAGTCCCATTTGGAATCCTGTATAGAAATCGTTAAATGGTTTTAAAACTTCTGATTCACCAGCTGGCATAATGCTTGTTAATTTCGCTGTTAACTCTTTACTATTTCGCTCACCTTTTACATCAATATTTTTTACAATGCGCGTTTCGTTTACTTGTTTCGCTTGCTCATATGTTTGATCCGGAACGATTACAAATAGTTCATTTAAGTTTGTAACACTTCTACTATTTACGCCTTTAATCTTTAACTCTTTTGATTCATTTCCAACAGGGAATACAGCTGTATTTCCTGTGTAAAGAGGACCAAAATCAAGCTTTTCAATATATAAGCTATCGTATACAAAAGCTTCATTCGTACTTAAATTTACAGGTTCTACATCTAAATGTTTCGCAAGTGCATTGAAGTTTGATTGAGAAATAAGCTCGTACTGATTCGTAATATTATAGTGTGTGTTCAGAACTTGATCCGCTCTTTCACCTTTAAATGTTCCTTTCACAGGAATCATTTCAACTTCTGCTTCATATGTCACTGGATGATTATTCTTCTCTCCAGCAAGTATTTCATTTACTTTTTTATCTAATGCTTCATCTTTTTTCTCATAAGAATAACTATATGGTGCAGCTACTTTTGATTGCGTGAATGTATTGTAATACATCGTAACTGACGTACCAACCGCCGTTAATGTTACTGCACTTAAAATAGCAATTGTCGCAAGTGATTTCGCGTTTCCTTTAATACGATATAGTAACTGTGATGTCGTTACCATATTCATACCGTTATAAAACGCTGACTTATTATTTCTTGCACGTTTCAATACAAATACTGTGAAGAACATGAATAATAAATAAGTCCCTGCTACTGTCGCCAATAAAATGTATAATGCAACGACCATAAAGTCTGCATACATAACTGCTTTCATGTACATTAACGCTAAGAAATAACCTGAACCGATTAAGAACACTGAAATTAATGCCATAATAACTGAGCCTTTTGGCATTGCTTCTCCTTCGCGCTCTGCACGGAAAAGTTCAATTAACTTAAAGCGATAAATTAAACGATATCCTTGAAGTGATGTATATAAAATAATCACAAAGAAAATAATTGCTGTATCAATAATCGCAGCCATCGGTACTTCAAAATGAACATTTAAGTTTAGTCCCATCATACTTACTAATAACTCAAGGAATAATTTTGAAAGAACGCTACCGATTGCAATCCCGATAATTAAAGACATTAATCCCATTAACATATTTTCATAAAAGAGCATTTTACCAATTTGTCTTTTACGAATACCTAGTAAAGAATATAATCCAACTTCTTTTTTACGTTTACGTGTAAAGAATCCGTTCGAATATATAATAAACACTGCCACGAAAATGATAAGCATCACACTAGAAACTTGGAATGCTCCACTAATTTTTTTAGAAGCTTCCGCTGCTTTTTCCATTTGTGAATTATATTGCAGTGCTTTAAATGTAAAGTAAATAACGATACTAAAAATCATAGATGCAAAATATACAAAGTAGTCTTTAAAGTTCCGCTGTATGTTGCGGAGGGCAATGCTAGATAAGGTCATCAGCCATACCTCCAGAAATAGAAGACATTACGTCAACGACTTGTTGGAAGAACTGTTTACGTGTTAATTCACCACGATGTAATTCTTTATATAACTCACCATCTTTAATGAAAACAACTCGTTTACAATAACTTGCCGCAAATGCATCGTGCGTTACCATTAAAATTGTTGAGTTATCATATTCATTTAACGACTTCATACTTTCAAGTAAATCTGTTGCAGATTTAGAATCAAGCGCTCCAGTTGGCTCGTCCCCGAAAATCATACTCGGATTTGTAACAATTGCACGTGATGCCGCACAGCGCTGCTTCTGTCCACCAGATACTTGATATGGGAACTGACTTAAAATATGATCAATACCAAACTTCTTTGAGATTTCAAGAACGCGTCGATCAATTTCACTTGCCTTCACTTTTGATAACGCAAGAGGTAACGCGATATTCTCTTTCACCGTTAACGTATCTAATAAGTTATAATCTTGGAAGATGAAACCTAAATGATCGCGGCGGAATAAAGCCAACTTATCATCATTCATCTTCACAATGTCTTTTCCATCAATTAAAATTTCACCGTTCGTCGCATTATCAATTGTAGAAAGAACATTTAAAAGCGTCGTCTTACCAGAACCAGAAGGTCCCATAATTCCAACGAACTCACCTTCTTTTACTTGTAAGTTAATACCTTTTAACGCTTCAAATTTATTTCCACCCGTGTCATACACTTTTGTAATATTTTTTGCTTCTAACACTGTTTTCATCTCGACATCCCTCATTTCTTCTATTCTCTATTTTCAACTATATACATTCCCTACTCTTGCCACTATCGATGTTTCTTACACAAACATGACAGTTATGTAAGGCATATGAGTAAAGACACCATAATTTAACCTAATGAACGAAAGTACTTTGTTACTATAACATTGGGATATCATACCATCCATTCATTCTCCTTACAGGAACATTACATTTTTGTAAGGTGAAAAAGCTACCTACAAAGTTGTGCACGAAATGTCGGATGGAGCTATTTCGTTCCTGCTATTCTATGTACAGAGGAGGTCATAATATGGATTCACTTAAAAATATGAATGCAGCAATGCACTATATTGAAGATAACCTTACTAATGAAATTGATTTTAAAGAAGTTGTGAGGCTAGCACTCTGCTCCGAGTATCACTTTAAAAGGATGTTTTCATTTCTAGCTGGCATATCACTGTCAGATTATATTCGCTGTAGACGTCTTACTCTCGCTGCCTTTGAACTAAAAAACAGCAATATAAAAGTCATTGATGTTGCTATAAAATATGGCTACAATTCACCAGATTCATTTGCACGTGCATTTCAAAATTTGCATGGCATAACGCCTTCAGAAGCTCGAAGTACTAGTCATTTTTTGAAAGCTTATTCACCAATGACCTTCCAATTATCTATTCAAGGAGGAAATGAAATGCACTATCGAATTGAAGAAAAAGACTCATTTCGAATTATAGGTATTACAAAACGAGTACCAATCGTTTTCAATGGTGTAAATGAAGAAATTGCTTCTATGTGGAAAAGTTTAAACCCACAGTCCATTCAAACATTAAAGATGCTTTCAAATGTGGAACCCGATGGAATCATTAGTGCATCTACTAACTTTTCTGAAGGAAGAATGGAGGAAAAAGGCGAACTCGATTATTATATTGGAGTAGCCACAACGAAAGATTGTCCAGAGCAATTCGCGCAACTTGAAGTCACAGCTTCAACATGGGCTATATTTGAAGCTGTCGGTCCATTTCCTGATGCATTACAAAATGTATGGGGACGTATTTATTCTGAATGGTTCCCCTCTTCAAACTACGAACTAGCGGAAGGACCGGAAATATTGTGGAATGAAAGTAAAGAGGTGTCCTCACCGAATTTCAGAAGCGAAATATGGATACCTGTTTTAAAAAGTAATATAAAGGTCTAAACTTTTTGAAAATAAAGAAGCTGCTCTTCCTCTTTAAAGGAAAAGCAGCTTTTTATTTTATCCCGCTATTTGCGGGCAGTAAAACTCCCACCTCAAAATTCAGATGGAGCAAAGAAGTTAGGTGGGAGTCGGGCTGATAATCAGTGGAGGATGAACCCCCCCACTGATTAAAGTTTCACTTTATACTTCTTCTCGACTCGTTCTTATACAAGAAAATAGTAATAATCGCAAGCACTATAATAACTCCCAAAGTAAATACTCTGTAGTTCGAGATAGTAGCAGTACCGATTAAAAAGGCAGGTATAACAGCCGTAATTAAGCCACCAAACATACCGACAAACGATCCTACACTTTGTTTTACTATTTGAGTTTCTGATACCCAATCATAATAACCAAATCGATTATTAATAAAAATCCCCCATACTGCCGAAAAGAATGAATATGTTATTGGTGTTAGTACGATTAAAAGAGAACTCCAAACATCTAGTTTTAACCCTATTATCAGTAATACAGCACTAATAAGTGATGCAGGTATACTTAATGAAAGATTCATAAGAATTTTACTGTCATAAATCATCTTTGGCGCTATAGGCAACGACTTAATAATCCATATATTTTTTCCTTCTAATGACAATGACACACTTGTTGTACACGTCATCGAAATCGCTGCTGCAATAACAAATGGCGCAAACTTTTGCAAAATCTCCTCAATTCCAGGATACGCTATCAATTGACTTGGCCCTACTACAACTATAGCCAGCGAGAAAGCTATCGCCATCACGACTCCCATTCCACTATTTATGACATACACTGTAGAAGAAAAGAAACGCTTCCTCTCTTTTTTATACAATGCAACCAATACACTTTCTTTTCTCATACTATTAATCTCATAATTTGAAAGCATGTGATAAGTGGAGATCCTTGTGTTTATTTGCTTATATTTTAGCGAAAGTATTTTTACAAAAAGATAATACCAAATAACTGATATCCCAACAAACAGGATAAAAGCTACAATATCAGCATGAACAATTGCCTTTTGAAACATGTTAGCTAATGGATACACTTTCGTTAATTGCTCTGAAACAATTGCACCAATCCCGTTCATATCATTAAGGCTATATTGAGCATTTCCGTTTTTTATCATAAAGAAACCGAATGTAATAATTACTATAAAACTTAAAATCGTAGTTATTTTATTCGCATTTTTAAATTTAGAAGCGATTGCTGTAATCGCCGCTCCAAAGATCGCTGCAATTGTTGTTGGAATTAAAGATGCTATAAACATACTGATGAACCACATAAAGTAAAAAAAAACTGATGGATTCCCATGTATGCCATACACAACTCCCATCGGTAGCATGATTATGATTGAAAAGATCGTATTCAGCAAGTATAAATACAAAAATCTACTTGCAATAACAGTACTTACACGAATCGGCAATGACATTAAAAAGTCGTACTCCTTAAAAGCAAAAATTTCTCCATTTGCCTTAAATATAGTGAAAACCAACGTTAATACACTACTAATAACTAGTGCATAAACGGGAATAATTTCACTCATTCCTAGTTTCACCAATCCATATGCCGAGGTTCCGCAATATAACATTAGCATGACACCAACTAGGGCAATAGATGCTGTCAGCAAAATCTTATTCTGCCTCTTTTTCTTATCTTTTTCGTATTTAAAAGTGTTTAAACCGAGCTGCGTTATCAAACGGATTTTCAAAAGCCCTAAACTATTAGTATTCATTAGCAAGCTCCTTCATAAAGAGCTCTTCCAATGAGCCTTCCTTTATTAAAGAATTCACTTCCCCTGAAAGTGCTAATTTCCCTCTATTAATCATCGCTATTTTATTACATAACTTCTCCGCTACATCTAAAACGTGCGTAGAAAAGAAAATCGCACTTCCCTTTTCACAAAGCTCTTTCATAATACCTTTCAATACTACGGCTGCCTTTGGATCAAGACCAACGAAAGGTTCATCTAAAACTAATAATTTCGGTTTATGTAAAACCGCCGATATAATCGCTACTTTTTGTTTCATACCGTGTGAATAAGAAGATATTAAGTCTCCTAAGTAAGGTGTAATCTCAAAGGCATCCCCATACTTCTGTATCTGTTCTTCCCGATCCTTCTCAGACACTTTAAACACATCCGCAACAAAATTCAAATATTGAATTCCTGTTAATTGCTCATATAAATCTGGATTATCAGGAATATACGCCATTACTTTTTTACATGCAATCGGATCCTTTTTTATTGAATGGCCATCAACAAAAATCTCCCCCTCTTCAAAATCTATAACTCCTACTAACGATTTAATTGTTGTACTTTTCCCAGCACCGTTATGTCCAATAAATCCAAAGATATCTCCTGCTTGAACAGTAATATTTAAATGATTTACTGCTTTCTTGCCACCTTTGTATGTCTTGCTGAAATTCACAATTTCTAACATGTGACTTCCCCCAAACCGTCTTTTTAACTGAATTTTCAGACTCAAAAACGAAAAATTTACTCAGGGAGCCTTTGTTATCTCCACTGAGTATTAAAATAATTTCTTAACATATAAAAACTAGAACTATAAAATTTGATTAGTGTAATTCAATCGCTTATTACTCACAATTGCATTTCTTTTTTATACAAAACGTAAGAATATAAATTCGTTATGATAACAGCGACTACTATAATCCCGAGCATCATATAAGGTCTCCAATCAGCTGGAGCAAAAACACTTATAATCATAATAATTCCTAGCGCCACAAATACTTTTCCGCTAAATCGATGTGTTTTCCGCCATACTTCTTCATTGCTTAACGTCCACGGATTACGCATCCCAACGAAAAAGTTAGGCTTACACTGTGGTAAATAATTACCCATCACTAAAAATAAAACACCAACTAATAATTCAGGAACCCGATTAATGAATAAGTTATATCCTAATCCACTTGTAATAATATCCATATTCCCTACAAATAGTAGCAATAGTATCCCATTATTCATCATCATAAAAGCTTTAGAAAATTTCTCATAATTTGCTTTCCTTGGATCAATCTTTGGTATCACATTTAGAAATACATATAACGCAATCATAATTCCAACCATAGAAATCATTCCGTAAAGTTTAGAAGAATAGCCATCTACCTTACCACCACTCCAATGTGTCGCAATTGTATCCGGCAAATGAGGCCAAGCAAATGCCCACGCTACACAAGTTGTAAAAATTAATATAATTGCAAAAAGATGCTTCTTCATCTTTCCTGCACTCCCCTGTTTTTAATTCACTCGTTCTATGCTAGTTCTTTGTTATAAATAACATATGCTTTTATTGCTGATATGAAGGTATATATTAATATCACTCCACCCACCATAAATTTTATATTTTTCTATTAAGCGCCTATCTCTTTCTTATAAGCAACATAAGAATACCCCATCGTTAGTCCTACTGCCCCAATAATAATTCCAATCACCAAGAAAGATTTCCATGCTGCCGGTGCAAAAATACTTAAAATCATAATACTCCCTAATACAACAAACACCTTTCCGCTAAAACGGTGCGTCTTTCTCCACACTTCTTCATTACTTAACGTCCACGGTGTTTTTATACCTACAAAGTAATTTGGTTTACATTGTGGTAAATAGTTGCCGATGACTATAAATAAAAGGCCAACAAGAATATACGGTGTACTATTCATCGGAATGTCATAACCTAATCCTACCCCAATTACGAGCATGTTTATTAAAAATAATACTACTAATACGCTATAATTCATTATCGTATAACTTCTAGAAAATTTATCGTAATTCTTTTTCTTAGGATCAATTTTAGGAGTAACTGTTAATAAAACATAGGTGAAAATCATAATCCCAAGTAGCAACAGCATTGCATTAAACTTGGAAGCAAAACCATTCGCACCTTCAGTCCCCCAATGAATTATCATAGTATCCGGTAAATTCGGCCATGCATATGCCCAAGCTAGACCAGTTATAAAAATTAAAATAATTGCGACAAGATGCTTCCTCATTTCCCCTCTCCTCCTTTATTCGTAAACGTAAACACCCAGGTCAATAAATCTTGAAAGACAGTTGTGTTTAAAGAGTACACAACAAATTGCCCTTTCTTTTCATCTTGAATAAGTTCAGCATTTTTAAGTGCATTTAAGTGATGTGAAATACTTGGCTTTGTCATATTGAAATGTTCAGCAATCTCCCCAGCGGTTAAATCGCCTTCTTTTAATAAATCTAAAATTTTTCGCCTTGTTGGATCTGCTAATGCTTTGAATGCTTGATTCAATGTCTTTCTTCCTTTCGATAATTAGACATTTAGATATTTATCTAAATGTTAAAATGATTTTAGTTAATTGTCAATTATATATGCAGCCCTTTTTACTTTTTCCACTTTTGACCTATACTGTTTACTAGCTTATATTTCAACATAATGAAAAGACTTGAAACACATGATACACTATAGCTACAATTGTTTTTTTAGGAGGAATATACATATGTATAAAATTTTAATCGTTGAAGACGATCCAAATATTTCATCATTACTGCAATCTCACATTCAAAAGTACGGTTACGACGCTGTTGTTACTGAAAACTTTGATGATATTATGGAATCGTTTAACGCAGTGAAACCACATCTTGTTTTACTTGATGTAAACTTACCGAAATTCGATGGTTTCTACTGGTGCCGCCAAATTCGTCATGAATCTACTTGTCCGATTATTTTCATTTCGGCACGTGCTGGTGAAATGGAACAAATTATGGCGATTGAAAGTGGCGCGGATGATTACATTACGAAACCGTTCCACTATGACGTTGTTATGGCGAAAATTAAAGGTCAATTACGCCGTATTTATGGTGATTATGCACCAAATATTTCTGAACGTATCGTTGAAGTAGAAGGGCTAAAATTATTCCCTGAGCGTCCAGAAATTCATTTTGGATCTGAGCAAGTTCTTTTAACAAAGAAAGAGGCAATTTTAGCGGAAATGTTATTATCTAAATTCCCTCGTACCGCAAGTCGTGAAGATTTACTAGCGGCTCTTTGGGACGATGAAAGCTTCGTTGAGGAAAATACATTAAACGTAAACATCACGCGTCTTCGTAAAAAGTTCAATGAGCTTGGTATTGAAAATGCTATTGAAACAGTACGTGGACTTGGGTATCGTTTTAACGCAACTTGGAGTGAATAAGCATGAAGCTATTTTTACGTGATCATTTTGCATTTTTTCTACTGTACATACTAAACTTCGGTATTATTTTCGTTCTCTATGATGCAGTAGATGGATTTCAAAATAATAAATTTTATTTCGTCGTTTTAAGCTTATACTTATTCATTTGTTTCCTCGCTTACCGTTACGTTCGTAACCGTAGAATGTATCATAGATTAAGTGAGCAACCAGAGAAAATGGAAGATGCGTTTATTGAAAGAGCGACCGCTCCGATGCCTCACGGTGTCAATGAACTCGTGCGTACGCAATACCGTCTCTTCCAAAAAGAACTACAATCATATGAAGTAAAACAACAGGAACATCAATTGTTCATTAATCACTGGGTGCATCAAATGAAAACACCCGTTTCTGTTATGCAACTTATGGTGCTGGAAATGGAAGATGAGCATTTAATTCCTAAGTTTAAAAAAGAATTAGAACGACTCAATCAAGGACTTGATATGGCTTTATACATGGCAAGATTAAATAACTTCCATGAAGATTTCCACGTTGAGACGATTTCATTAAAAGATACTGTAACAAAAAATATTAACGGATTAAAAGAACTATTCATTCGTAATGGTGTCTTCCCTGTTTTAGAAGTTCATTCTGATTTAAAAGTTGCTTCTGATGCAAAATGGCTAAAATTCATTATCTATCAGTTAATGACAAATGCTGTTCGTTATTCGGGTGAATGCGGAAAGAAAGTATTTCTATCAGCTTATCGAAACGGAAAAGATATTATTTTAGAAGTTCGTGATGAAGGCGTTGGTATTCCGCAAGAAGATGTTCGAAGAGTATTTGAACCGTTTTACACTGGAAAAAATGGTCGTATATTCGGAGAGTCTACTGGTATGGGACTTTATATTGTAAGTAAAATTTGTGATTATTTAGGTCACTCTGTCAAACTAGATTCTGAAGTTGGAAAAGGAACGACGATTAAAATCATCTTCCATAATGCTGCAAATAATCAAGCAGAAAATACGGAGAAGGTGACCGAAGCATGATCGTAACATATGCTAGCAGAATGTATGAGAACTTACTCTCATACATTTTTTGCAATAAAACTACATATTGGCCTTCTATCGGGAGGTACTTATTATGACATTTTGGCAATTCGCATTCAAAAATGTAACGCGCAACTCAAGGGCTTATTTTGCCTACTTTTTAAGCAGTGCCTTTTCAATTGCTGTTTTCTTTTCGTTTGCCGTTTATTTATTCCATCCGAAATTACAAAATTTCAGTATGATCTCTGAAATTTCAGGATTAATGATTTTTTCAGAAGTTGTCATTGTATTGTTCTCTTTCTTCTTTTTACTATATTCAATCGGATCATTTTTAAAAGTTCGAAAAAAACAATTTGGGATTTTAACCATTTTAGGTATATCGAAAAAGCAATTACATCGTCTCGTTTTTACAGAAAATATGTTAATTGGTATTTTATCTATCTTTTTCGGCATGCAGTTTGGATTTGTTTTTTCGCAATTTTTCTTATTAGTGACAGCGAAAATTTCGCACGTACCAGGGATATATTTATATATCCCTACGAATGCTTTCATTTTAACAACGATTGTGTTTCTTGGTCTCTTTATCGCTGTATCTGCATTCACACCAATGCTTATTCGAACAAAAAAAGCAGTGCACCTTTTAAATACAAACAATGTAAAACAAAAAGAAAGAAAACCATCCATATCCATTTCTCTATTTGGTGCTATCTGTTTATTAGGTGGTTATATTTTAGCTGCAAACCCTAAATATTTCTTCTCAATAAACCCGCAAGTAGGCGTTATATATATGGTTTCAAGTATTTTTGTGATTCCAGCACTTGTTACAATTGGGACATATTTTTTCTTTTCTCAAATTAGTTTCTTACTTATTTATATTTTAAAGAAAAGAAGAAATTTTTATATGAAACGGATTAATATGCTTTGGATTTCGGATTTAGCAAGTCGTATTCGAACGAATATCAATATGCTTTTTATTGTAGCAATGCTATCTACTGTAGCTTTTACAATGATTACGTTTTTATATAGTTTTGGAAAGTTTACAAAGCTAGATGTTACGAGAAGTTCACCTTTTCCATTTTCTTATTTTTCATATGACGCAAATCCTTTTGCTAACAAGCATTTAACTTGGCTTGAACAGCAGTTACAAAAAGAAAATTTCTCTTATAAAAAGATAGAAGCTGATTTATATGAAACACCACTGAAAGAAGATGAAGGTATAACGACTTACAATGACATCTATGCAATAAAACAAAGTGACTATAATAAACTTGCAGCTTCCCTGCGAATGAAACAACTATTCATGAGCGATAACGAAGCATATGTCTTAAGCGATAGCGCTTATTTCACCTTATTCAGCCAATTTGAGCCAAGCTTCAATAGAAAATCCATTACACTTTCTAGCACAAATACGATATTACAAGTAAAGGGCTATGAACAAGCAGGGGCCATTCCATCTAACTTTTCATATCAAACTTTAATTTTACCCGATGTTGTTGTAAACAACTTACCAAGTACAACAAAGCATGTATCAGCGTACAATTATAACGTACAAAACTGGGAAAAGACGTATGAAATTGCTAGTGATTTTATGAAAAAAATACAAAAAGATCGACAGGAATTCCAATACGAAGGCCCTCTTATACGCTCCTATGAATCAGCAGACTCATTATATAGAATAACATCAGGTAGTGCTTCATACTTCCTGATTGGGACATTCTTAGGAATCATTTTCTTTATTGGAGCAGGCAGCGTTCTTTACTTCAGAATGTATACCGATTTAACGAACGAACAAGAAAAATATGTAGCGATTTCAAAAATTGGCGTAACGGATGCTGAAATGAAACGCTCTGCAACAATTCAACTTAGTATTTTATTTTTCGTTCCGTATATTATGGCATCCATTCATACAATATTCGCAACAAAAATGCTTCAAGATGTAATTGCTTTATCGCTTTTCAAAGAAATTTCAGCCGTCCTTATTATTTTTGGCGTAGTTGAAATCATCTTTTTCTTATTCATTCGTTCCTTTTACATGCGAAAGTTATCAGAGTATACGAATGGTTAGACTATAAAAGTTATTACAGGAAAAGGGTATCTCTTGTATCCTTTTCCTCTTCACGCTACTAGGAGGCTTAGAATGACATTTTGGCAGTTTGCATTTAAAAACGTGACGCGGAACGCCAGAGCTTATTTCGCCTATTTTGTAAGCAGCGCGTTTTCTATCGCCATCTTTTTCTCATTTGCAGTTTACTTATTCCATCCTAAATTGCATATGACAAACGTTAATTTTTTTCTAAACATATTAATGACAATTTCAGAAGTTGTCATCGCGTTCTTTTCATTTTTCTTTTTACTATACTCGATTGGGACGTTTTTAAAAGTACGAAAAAAACAGTTTGGAATTTTAACAGTACTTGGCATATCCCAACAACAATTAAAAAGACTCGTCTTTTTAGAAAATATGTTAATCGGTGTTCTTTCCATATTTTTTGGCATTCAACTCGGACTTGTCTTTTCACAGTTCTTTTTATTAGTTACCGCCAAAATTACACATGTACCTGGTTTATATTTATATTGGCCGACAGCCGCTATTATTTTAACAACGGTAATCTTTCTCGGACTCTTTATTCTCGTATCGTCCTTTACGCCGATGCTGATCCGTACGAGAAAAGCTGTACGACTTTTAAAAGAAGGAAAACAGCAAAAAGAAAGAAAAGCATCCGTGCTTATTTCTTTATTTGGTGCGCTATGTTTAATATCCGGATACGTATTAGCAGCAAATCCGCTATATTTTATGTCGCTAGGTGACATCATCGGGCCTTTATATATCATCTCTAGTATACTTGTCATTCCGTCTCTCATTGCAGCCGGAACATACTTCTTCTTCTCACAAATTAGCTTCTTGCTCATTCGTATATTGAAAACACGAAGAAAGTTTTATATGAAACGGATTAATATGCTTTGGATTTCTGATTTAGCAACTCGTATTCGAACGAATATTAACATGCTCTTTATTGTAGCGATGCTATCGACGCTCGCTTTTACAATGATTACATTCTTATATGGATTCGGGAAATTTACAAAGTTTGATGAAATTAGGCAAAATCCTTTCCCGTTTACTTATTTATCACATACTGAAAATACGTTAGCTGATGAGCATTTAAACTGGTTAGAGCAAAAATTTAATAAAGAGCACTTTACTTATAAAAAATATAAAACAGATATATATGAAGTATCTTCAGCTGAAGATAACACGCAGCTCTATTATGCCATTAAACAAAGTGACTATAATATACTGGCTAAGGCGTTAAATTGGGAAACTCTCACAGTGAATAAAGACGAGTCTTATATATTAATTAAAGATTTAGATGCTCAAGTCATTGGAACGCTTCATAATAAGGAAAAGAAAAACACTCTTACACTTACTCAAAACTCTTTACCATTGCAGGTGAAAGACTATACAAGTTATAGCCCGTTCCCAATTGGTTTAGTACCTCAATTAATCGTACTATCTGATGAAAATGTAGAAGCATTATCATCTATTTCGAAACAAATGAGTGTATATAGCTTCAAAGTTCCAGATTGGGAAAAAGCATATAGTATTGGTTCAGCATTTATAACAAAAATCGCTAGCGACAATGCGGCGATTCAAGCAGAACATCCACCGTTCCACGCAAGTGAAGCAAGTCGCTCTTTATACAACAAGAAACTAAATGTTGCTTCCGTTTTCTTAATCGGAACTTTCCTTGGCGTTATTTTCTTTATTGGTGCTGGCAGTGTTCTTTACTTCCGAATGTATACAGATTTAACAAATGAGCAAGAAAAGTATATAACGATTACGAAAATCGGCTTAACAGAAGCCGAGATGAAGCGTTCAGCGACAATTCAGCTCGCTATTTTATTCTTCGTCCCTTACATTATGGCATCCATCCATACGATGTTTGCGACAAAGATGCTACAAGATATATTAAATCTCTCGTTCTTCGCTGAAATTACAGTCGTACTTATGATTTTCGGAACTGTTGAAATTCTATTTTTCCTTTTAATTCGTTCCTTTTATATGCAAAAATTATCACAACATATTAAGTTTTAAAGAATAGAAAGGTGATTATTATGGAAGAAGTATTACACATTAAAAACGTCTCAAAAGTGTATGAGGGAAAAGTCCCTCATACTGCTTTAAAAAATATAAATTTACACGTAGATAAAGGTGAGTTCGTTGCGATTATGGGGCCGTCTGGGAGCGGGAAATCTACGTTTTTAAACGTTATTTCCACAATTGATTCTCCTACTTCTGGTGATGTCGTTATTAGCGGAAAAAAACCGCATACATTTCGTAGAGAGAAGTTAGCTATTTTCCGCCGACAAGAGTTAGGATTTGTTTTCCAAAACTTTAACCTACTAGATACACTAACAATCGGTGAAAATATCGTACTACCTTTAACATTAGATAATGTTCCATTAAAAGAAATGGATGAAAAGCTTGATAACATTTCAAAAAAGCTTGGAATTGATCATATTTTGGATAAACGTATTTTTGAAGTTTCTGGCGGACAAGCACAGCGTACCGCAGTAGCACGTGCCGTTATTCATCACCCGTCTCTTTTACTAGCTGATGAACCGACAGGAAACCTGGACTCAAAAGCAGCTATCGATGTAATGGAACTATTTACGAAGTTAAATAAAGAAGAAGATGCAACGATTTTAATGGTTACGCACGATCCGTTTGCAGCTAGTTATTGTAACCGCGTCATTTTCATTAAAGACGGCGAGCTTTACAATGAACTACACCGCGGATTGTACCGTGAAAAATTCTATCAAGAAATATTAGATGTTTTAGCATTATTAGGAGGAAGACGTGGATGACATTTTGGCAATTTGCATTTAAAAATGTCTCGCGTAATTCGAAAGCATATTTCGCTTACTTTGTAAGTAGTGCATTTTCTATTATGGTTTTCTTTTCATTTACTGTATACGCGTATCATCCGCGGTTACAAATTATGAATACATTGCAGGAACGAGATCCACTCATGAACTTAGCTGGCATGGCACAGTTTGTTATCGTTTTGTTCTCGTTCTTCTTTCTCTTATATTCTATCGGAACATTTTTAAATGTACGGAAACAACAATTTGGCATTTTAACTGTTCTCGGTATATCTCAAAAACAATTAAAGCGGCTTTTGTTTACTGAAAACATGATAATTGGAATGCTCGCTATCTTTGCAGGTATTCAAGGCGGTCTTGTATTTTCTAACTTTTTCTTACTCGTTACTTCTAAATTAACAAGTGCAAAAGGCCTCTATTTATATTGGCCAACAGAAGCAATTATCGTTACAACAGTAACTTTTATTATTTTATTTTTCATCGTTTCTACATTTACACCGATGTTCATTCGTACTCGGAAAACAACTCGATTAATTAAAAATAATAAAAATGAAAAAGACGAAAAAAGGCCGTCTATACTCATTTCATTATTTGCCTTAATTTGTTTAGGGCTATGCTATTATATTGCCGGTTACCCGCAAAGCTATATAACAGAAAAAAATTTACAAAACGGCTCTGTATACCTTATTATATTATCTATTTTACCGCTCGTAATAGTCGGAACATATTTATTCTTTTCACAGACGTTTCTCCTCTTTATCTTTATCTTAAAAAAGTGGAGAAAGTTTTATATGAAACAAATAAACATGTTATGGATTTCAGATTTAGCTAGCCGTACGCGTAGTAATATTAATGTGCTCTTTATCGTTTCTATGTTGTCAGCACTTGCATTCACAATTATTACCGGGTTATTCGCTGCTAATAATAATACGAAAGCATCGATATTAGAACGATATCCTTTCCCCTTCACATATACGTCCAAAGGTGAAAATTCATTTGAACAAAAGCACATTGCTACAATTGAAACAGAGCTTACAAACGCTAATTTTCAATACGATAAGCATAAGTTTACAGTGTTAAAAGACACAGCTTTAAAAGAAGACATTACGCTTATGAAAATGAGTGACTATAACACACTTGCGAAACAGTTAAAACGGCCGGAAATAATCCTTGATTCTACACAAGTTTATATTATTTCTCGGTACTCGCCAGAACTCTTAAATCTTGTATCAAATCCATTTGCAAAACAAAATACAATTACACTCGGATCCAATAAAAAGGAATTTCATATTAAAGGATTTATTAATAAAGGGATTGAACCATCCTTTCTCTTCCCACATTTAATTGTTGTACAAGATTATGTATTTGATAATATGATTCCTCATATTGAAACGACTATAGTTTATAACTACTTCGTTGAGAACTGGGAAGATGCAATTGTTCCGACGAAAAATATGTTAAAACATATTAGGAATGATACGGATAGCTTCTATAAGGCATATAAAGATCCAGAATCGGCTCCTAACGCCCCATTTGATATTTATACAGCTGCTGATGATCTAAACTACAGTAAAGGAAATTCAATTGCTACTTTCTTTATTTGGACATTTCTCGGCTTTATTTTCTTTATCGGGGCAGCCAGTGTTTTATACTTCCGTATGTATAATGACTTAACGACTGAAAAACAAAAGTACATTACAATTACAAAACTCGGCTTAACAGAATCAGAAATGTTTCGTTCTGCAACGATTCAATTAGGGATTTTATTTTTCATTCCTTATATCGTTGCTGGTATTCATACAATATTTGCGATTAAGTTTTTACAAAGCATGTTTTCTTTCTCTTTATTAAAAGAATTAGTGATTATACTTACTTTGTTCGGGATTATCGAGATTATTTTCTTCTTCTTAATCCGTTCTCTTTACACCAATAAATTATCACAGCATATTAAAACATGAATAAAATGGCCTTGTGCAATACGCACAAGGCCATTTTCAATAGTTTTTAATAATTAGCAGCAATATCCACCATAGCCGCCGCCATAACCGCCGTAACCACAAGAACCGCCGTAGCCACCATAACCGCCTCCGCCGAAGCAGCTAGCACCGATGATAATTAATAAAATAAACAATACAATTAGAAGCGCAAAACCGCCTCCGCAACCACGTCTGCGGTCGCAATCATCATGTCTGTGTTCACAATGTTCGCCCATTATTCTATTCCTCCTTTAGTATCATTCATAACAAGTTCTTCTTGTTCTAAATGAGGGGATTCCATTTATATTATGTTTTCAGGGCGAATAGGAAGCTTGGCTTTCCTAAAAACGGGCTTGTTTCGTGAAAAGGGCTGCAAAAAAAGATACCTGTTAAGGTATCTTTTAAAGAAGCATATTTAATAAAAGAGCAAAGCCGAATGCAATAAATGATAATAATGTCTCAAGTACAGTCCACGTTTTAAACGTTTCCTTCACTGTTAATCCTAAATACTCTTTTACAAGCCAAAAGCCTGCATCATTTACATGAGAAAACATTAATGATCCTGCCCCTGTTGCTATAACGAGCAATTCTAAATTCACACCAGACATGTGCTGAATAACCGGTGAAACAATTCCTGCTGCTGTCGTTAATGCTACTGTAGCTGAACCTGTTGCAATTCGGATTAACCCCGCTACCATGAACGCTAAGACGATTGGTGATAATGAAATATGTTCTGCCATTTGAGCGATGGCTGTTCCAACACCACTTTCAATTAATATTTGCTTAAATCCACCACCTGCGCCGATAATTAAAATAATTGAACCGACTGGTAATAAACTTTCATCTGTTAATTTTTTTATCATCTTTTTATTGATTCCTTGTTTTATGCCAAGCAAATAAAATGCTGCGAAACATGAAATTAGTAAAGCGATTACTGGGCTTCCAATAAAGATTAAAAATTCCGTCATTTCTTTCGGTAATGAAATATATGGTGCGACTACCGATAAAATCATTAAAACTACTGGTAATAAAATGATAAAGAATGAAACTTTACGACTTGGCAAATCAGTAGATACTGTTGTAACACGAACAAGTTCTGGTTCATTTTCAGGTATAACTCGCTTATGTACCCACTTTGCAAATACAGGCCCTGCGATAATGGCTGTTGGTAATGCGATAATTAATGAATACAATAGTACCTTTCCTAAGTTCGCATTATAAATACCAATTGCTGTCATTGCACCTGGATGCGGAGGCACTAAGCCATGTACAATCGATAATCCGGCAATAACAGGTAACGCAATTAACAATATATTTTGTTTCGTTGTTTTTCGAATTGAAATAACAAGTGGTAATAAAATGACGATTCCCACTTCAAAAAAAACTGGAATCCCTATAACAAATCCGGCGAATAACATTGCCCAAGGTAATTTTTTCACCCCGAAGAATCGAATGAAGAAATCTGCTACTTGCATGCCAGCTCCTGAATCAGACATCATTTTCCCTAAAATTGTTCCGAGAGCCAAAATACCAACTAAATGCCCTAGTACACTACCAACACCAGTTTCATAGGCAGTAACAATTTTGGTCAAGTTCAACCCAGACATAATAGCTAAAAATAGACTAGCAACTGTTAAACTAATAAACGCATGCCATTTCCACCATGATACCCCTAAAATAACAATTGCGATCGCAATTAACGTGACGATTAATAAGTATATATCCATATCCCATTCCCCTTCGATATGAAATTTTTTTACAAAAAAAGAGGGAATTGGTCCCTCTTCACTTTTTACACATCATAATTTACAACGTAATGCTGCATTTCCGTATTATAGTAGCCTTCGCTATATTCAATTACTTCGCCAACTTCATCGTAAGAATAGCGCATACGTTTTAATAACACTGTCCCTTCTGTTTCATCTAACGCTTCTGCAACGAAATTAGGCGCAAGTCCAACAGCGAATTCATCTCTAAAGTTTTCTAAATGTATACCTCGGTCCTCGACTAAATCGTAAAGCGATTGTAGGTCGAAGTCCGATAAATCTGTACTTGCCATTCGTGCTGAGAAATAGTGCGTATAATGAATGTACGGCGCATCATTTAACGTATATAAGCGCTCAATACGAAAACTCTCCTTACCGAATAATCGAAATGGCACTGTTCCTTCTTCATTATGAACTACCTCTGCCTTTAACAATTTCTTTTGTACTTTATATCCTTCTTCCACTAACACTTCAGTAAATTTCTTACCCTTTGACAGTTTTGTCGCAGAAGTATTACGGATGACTTTCGTTCCTTTACCGCTTTTCTTCTCTAAATACCCTTCTTGAACGAGCTCTTTAATTGCATTTCGCACTGTAATTTTACTCACTTTGAACTCTTCTTCTAACTGCGGTTCAGAAGGGATATTCGTATGAATCGCATATACACCATGCAATATTCGATCACGAATAATATTTTTTATTTGTAAATATAATGGTCCTCTTCTTCTCGTTACGTTCACCGTTACACCCACTACCTTTCTACATCACCTACTGATGCCGTCATTGCCCGAAGTATATCCTTCTCTGATGACATTGGCGTATCACCGACGATTGTATGTGCAAGCATTCCAGCTGCTGACGCAAATGAAACAGCTTTCTCTGGTGCAAACTCTTCTATCTCGCCATGAATAATCCCGCTCGTATAAGCATCTCCAGCACCTATTCTATCATATACAGAAAACGTAAGTGTTTTAGCAAAAGTGAACGCACCATCTTTACATATGAATCCGCGAAGTGAGTGTGTGTTATCACTATTAATAGATCGATGAGTACCAGCAATTGTAGCGATATGATATATTTCAGCCACTTTTGGAATAAGGTCAACAAGTTGTGCCTCTCGCTCTGTCTCTTCTGTTTTCATTCCAAGAACGAACATTGCATCTTTTTCGTTCATCATTACAATATCAGCTAGCTCTAGCATTTCTTCATAATGCGGTTTTGCCTGTTTATATCCATCTTCTCCCCAAAGCGATGGACGATAGTTACAATCGAAAACGACAGTGCCTCCATTTTCTTTAACTGCCTTCGCCAAAGATTTCATATGATGACGCACAGTATCATTCATCGCAAGGGTAATCCCGCAAAAATGAACGATATCAATTTCTTTTGCGATTTCTTCAAATTGGTACATCTCTTCACATGCCGTATTGAAACTACTTTCTAATCGGTTCGAATATGTAACGCGGCTTGCGCGTGCTCCAAATCCATTTTCTAAAAAATACATTCCAACATATTTACCGCCTCTTGAAATAAACGGTGCTTGAATCCCTAGTTTTTGAATGTGCGATACCGCTGCATCTCCAACTGAGTTTTCAGGTAAAGTTGAAATAAGAAAACCTTCATGCCCTAGATGAGAAAGTGCGGCTGCAACGTTCACACCTGTGCCTGAAAATGAGTAATTTAATGTGTTTGCTTGCGACAGCAATTCATACCCTGACACTTGCAGGCGCATCATTACTTCACCAAATGCTGCAATTTTCTTACGCATATTGATCAACTAACTTCTTCACGACTGCTAATAATTCACGAACATCTTCTGTTTTCGTATTACCAGTTTCTTTATGAATAATAGAAGAGTACACATGCGGGATAACTTGCTCTACGTTTGCTTCTAATGCAATGCGTACAATTGTTTCAAAGTTCTCTTTATCAATTCCGCCCGTTGGCTCTAATGCGAATCCTTCTTCCGCACAAGCTTTCGCAACTGCGCGATATTCTTCTTCATGAGCTAAACCTTTCATTGGGAAGTACTTCAATGAATTTCCGCCCATATCACGTACAAGTGCGATTGCTGTTTTAATTGGAACGATTGCTTTTTCCTCTCCAGCCGCACTAATTGGACCAGTAGAAATATTTACGTAACCTACTTTTCCTGTTGGTGATACTAAACTATTAATCCAGCTATCTTTTCCGCCAAGATTTGCGCGCGTTGCTCCAACTGAAGGGAACACTTGGTTAATATGACTACCAGGATAATGCTTCGCAATTTCAGCTACAACTGCTGCTTGACGATTATCTCCTGCTCCTAGTCCAATTGATACAGCGTCTTCAATTTCTTTTCCGTATGCTTTCATCGCTGTAACTGCTTCTTCTACTGTTGGATAATCTTTTGATAACACACCAACTACTACATAACCTTCTGCTGCTTCAAAAATATCTTTCGCATTTCGGGTATTGTTCGCTAATACATTTAATGCTACGCGGCCTTTATAAAAACGTTTTTGAATGTTTGTCATTTTAGTTTCCCCCTACAATTTCTCTCATTTTTTCTTCAATTACATGTATGTCATCACCTTGAAGCGGACGTGGATCGATATCAAAGAATCCTTGTCTTACTCCGTAATCACGTGTGTAAATTGCAATTTCCCCGCCGCGTAATTCAGTCACAACGTCTTTTGCCGATTTATTTAACTCTTTCTCGTTAATATGAATACGTGCTCTAAAGATTGCTCTTCCCGCTTCATCTTGAACGATCGTTACATTTACACCATTTAACTCTTTCAGTGGCATAAGTACTTGTAGCAATTCTTTTTCTTGTTCACTCTTATCTACTTTTACTCCGTACTCATCAAGAGCTTGAAGTAAACCGAAAGTCGTCTCTTTCCCAACTTTCATACTTCGTCCGATGCAATGTAACTGCACTTTCAGCCATTCAATATATTTTCGTTTACCGCCGACAATACCGGAAGTAGGTCCTTCAATTGCCTTTGAACCGCTATAAATGGCCAGGTCTGAATACTTCACATATTTTTGAATATCTTCTTCAGCTGCCGCATCGACGATAAGTGGGATGTTATTTCGCTGCGCTACTTCCCACGCTTCTTCAACAGAAATCATATTTTTTTGCACTGCATGATGGGATTTCACATAAAGAATCGCTGCTGTATTTTCACCGATTGCATCTTCAATATGCTCTGCTTTCCCTTCATTTGCGTAACCGACTTCAACTAACTTACCTCCGCCTAAATACACCATCGTTTCAACAGGAGCACCGTATTGAACGTTATGACCTTTCAGCATAATTACTTCGTTTTTCGCGATTACTTCTTGATGAAGTCTTTCACTTTTACGACGATTTCCTTCTGTCACAATTGCTGCGATAGAAAGTGCGATTCCGCTCGACGCTGAATTTACAACGGCTGCTGCCTCTGAATCTAAAATGCTAGCAATATGGTCTCCTGCTTTATCTACTAAATCTGCAATTTCTACATAATTTTGTCCACCATACTTCATCGCATCCATTACCGTATCTGTAGGAGCAGATACACCTAGAATACTCATTCTACCGCTCGCATTAATAACTCTTTTTAATCCATACTTAGCATTCAATGAATGACCCATTAATTACAACCCCTTTTGTATCAATTCTTCTTTCAGCAATGCCCTGATCCCCTTCTGAATCAATTAACGTAACCTTCTCATCTTTAACCGTAAACAAAGTTAAGTTTGCCATATCTCCTTCTTGAATGCGGCCAAGCTCTGGTTTCTTAAGCCATTTTGCTGCATTTTTCGTAACCGCATCAATTACTTCTTCTAGCGGATAACCTAAGTAAAGGAATTTCGAAAGAACGTTAGCCATACTGTAAACTGGACCATGTATACGATTCTTCCGGTAAATATCTGTACTAATAGTATTAAGCGCAATACCATAACGCTTCGCTGCTTCTGCTACTTTAAAAGAAAAACTAGCATTACCATGCCCAACATCTAAATGAATACCACGTTCCACTGCATCTAACAACACAGGTAGCGGTTTGCCTTCTTCATCAAATAAATTATTTTCTTTCCCGTTTAAGTAATGTGTAATTACATCATCTTTTTCTAAAAGAGGTACAACTTCCTCTATACGTGGAGGCGCTGAACCGATATGTACCATAATCGGCAATGATGTTTCGCGAGATAAAGAGCGCGCCACATGTAGCGGTTCAATTCCGCTGTCACACACGACACTTTTACTCATTCTCGCTTTTAACCCAACGATTACATCTTTATACTTTTCTACTGCTTCTATTACTTTCTCTTTATCGATCCATTCCATATTGGATAATTCATCAATTCGTTTCAAACCGATGCGAGAAATATTTAAAAAGGCAAATAAATTCGTTTTCGCCTGCTCTCTACTTAATACTAAATCTGCAATACGATCAGCTCCGCAGCTACCCGCATCAACAATTGTCGTTACCCCTTGCTTAACGCCAATTTCATCCACCTCATCGCCATACGGATCAAACTCTGGAAAAGCATGAACGTGCAAATCAATCCAACCACTCGATACGTAAGTACCAGAGTAATCAAGAACCTTTCCACCCTCGCCAGCACCAGCTTTCGTCACCTGTGCGATTTTATTATTTTCAATTACAATGTCAATCTCTTCCCCGTTCACACGTCTCACATTACGTAGTACGAATCGTTCTGTCATTGTATTTCCACCCTTTTCTATAAGAAGCCATAAGAATACGCTTACATTAAAGTTTCATTTTATATCTCTTTCACACGTTTAGCGTAACATAAAAAAAGGGAGAAGTAAATATAACGTTATAATGTTTAATTGTAAATAAAAAAGGGCTCCCAAAAATATTGATAGTACGGCAAAGAACGGCAATTCCCTCTTTATATAATAAAAGACTGTCCCAAATGGCACAGCCTTTTTCCCTATTCCTGAACCGTCACAATAACCCCATCCATATTGTTCCCAGAAATTTCATACTGCTTATTTGCTGGGACGTTCACTTTCATATTCCCAGAAACTTTATAATAAGAAACAGTATATTTCTTACCTTCTACTTCAGTCGAAATCTCTTTTTCCTCTTTTAAGAAATCTAAATATTCCTCTAGCGTGAAATTCTTTTTTTGCATAATTGCGCTATGAGGTAGGCCGACATAACGGATGTGCCATGGCTCATATTGAATTCCAGTAATGTTACTTTTATTTTTCGGATAACGTAATACAAAGCCATGCTTCCATACGTTCTCTTCAATCCATTTTCCTTCAGCGGCTTTCTCCATTTTCTTTTGAGTAGACCCAACGTCCAGTGATAAGCCTAAATTATGCTCACTGTATCCTGCTGGAAGCGCATAATCAGATCCCATTTTTTCATATAGCTGTTTTTGCTCTTGGAAATCTCTATAACCACTACTAATCAAAAAATGGTTAACACTTTCTTTTCCAGCCGCATCGACAACGTTCAAAAACTTTTTCACAACATCCTTTGATAAACGAAGATTTCTATCAAATATTACATAGCCTCTCACTAATTCACTATTATGATTTAAATTTATAATATCAGACCTAATACTATCTTTTTTAACTGGGTAATCTTTGTTAACTAATAATAAATCGCCCTTATAAATTTGTTCCTTTGTAATCTCTTTCCTCTCGGTGTTTGCCGCCTTTACTAGCTCATCTTTTCCGACAATTTTAACGTCGATTTCCTTTTGAAATAACGGTGATATATAAAAGCCTACACATACTGTGCATGCTATAAAAAGAGAAATAAATACCCACTTTTTCATTTCTAGTTCCTCCTCAACGTAACTTACGTATAGAATAGAAAAAACTATTAAAATAAAAAGTGGGGTAAAGTTTAAATTTTTATTAAATTGTTACATTCTCGTCTTTTGGCAATCGCACTTCAAATATTGTTCTAACTACATTACTTTCAGCCGAAATCTTCCCATCATGCTGTTCAACAATATTTTTCGCAATAAATAGCCCAAGGCCTGTACCACCTTGCTGCTCTGATCTTGCCTTATCACCTGTATAAAACATATCAAAAAGATACGGTAAATCTTCTTCTGGAATGCTATCTCCGTAATTAATAACTTGTACAACTACCTCTTCACTCTCAATATATCCGTTCACATCAACAAACTTTCCATCATACCCATAGCGAATCGCATTCGTTAAAAGATTTTCAAATACTCGAGCTAATAATTTCCCGTCACCGTTAATAGGTAAATGAGGATCCATATTCAATCTCGCCTCCAAATCCTTTTTTTCTAATAACGGATACAACTCCTCATCTAACTGTATGATCAATTCACTTATATCAATTGGTCTTTTTTCAAGCTGCAACATCCCATAATTCATTCTCGTAATTTCAAATAATTCATCAATCAAACTTTCCAGTCTTTCGGATTTCGTAAAAGCAATTGTGGAAAAATGTTTAATTTGTTCCTTCGTCAAATTCTCATCTTTAAGAATTAAATCTAAATAACCTAAAACGGATGTTAACGGCGTTCTTAAATCGTGAGCTAAGTTAACAATAAGCTGGTCCTTACTACTTTCCGCGAAGTCTCCTCGCTCCATTGCTTCCTTTAATTTCTCACTCGCTACATTCATTTCGCTTGCGATATATCCAAACTCATCATTTGATGAAACGCGCACTTGATTTGTAAAATCGCCGTTCGCCAAATGATGAATTCCATTTGAAATCTCATCAAAATATTTTACATAAGGCCTAGTAAGAAAGAAGAAAAACATAATGGACAGAGGGATGAAAATAATTAAAAAGAAATTAACATCTCCAATTTGTCTTACCATGGAACGAAATTGAGCTAACGGATCCTCATAGCGAACGACTAATTTATAATAAATCCTTAATCCTTCATAAATGAAATACGTTATGCCAGCAGCTAATATCATACTTAACGAAAATAGCATAACCATCTTCGAGCGAAAACTTCTCATCTTTTTAGCCATTGAAAGTATACCCTACTCCCCACACTGTTTTTATTAACTTATCCTTTCTTTTATCTTCCCCAAGTTTTTTCCGCAATGTGCGAATATGTACCATAACTGTATTTCCGCTTTCATAATAATCATCTGCCCATACTTGCTGAAAAATATTTTCCACATTGTACACTTTCTTCGGATGACTCGCTAATAAATATAAAATATCAAACTCTTTCGGTGTTAACTCAATTTGCTCTCCATACACGTTCACTGTTCTTCGCTCAGGATCAATAACGACTCCCCCTACCTCTAAAGCAGATTTATTCTCTGCTACTTTCGGCTGATTTAACGTAAGAAATCGGCGTAATTGTGCATTTACACGTGCGACTAATTCAATCGGTGTAAAAGGTTTCGTCATATAATCATCTGCACCTAATACAAGACCTGTCACCTTATCAAAATCAGATGTTTTCGCGCTTAAAAAAATGATTGGCATATGATGCTTCACGCGAATTTGACGCGTCACTTCATACCCATCCATTTTTGGCATCATAATATCTAAAACCACTAAGTCGATTGGCTGCGTTTCAATAATATGAACGGCCTCTTCCCCATCCGCTGCCTTCACAACGTGGTACCCTTCTTTTTCTAAATGTATCTCAATTAAATCAGCAATTTCTGCCTCATCATCCACTATTAAAATTGAAATGCGCTTCATTTTACTCCCCCTTTTTATACGATCGATTGTAAACTAGTCTATCCAATTTGTACAATACGAAAAGGTTACCCGTTAGAGTAACCTTGGTAAATAAAATTATATCGGCGATTTTCTAAATATATCGACCGCAACTTGAATTATATCGGCGATTTCTCAATTATATCGACCGTAACTCGAATTATATCAGCGATTATTGAAATATATCGACTTACCGACAATCAACGACGAAATTCGCCCGCTATTTTAAAGACTCAGCCTACCGCTCCAAAACAATCCGCTGTTTCGTGATTTCTGCTAGTCTCCCGCGATCCACCTCATACTCAGCATCAACGCTTTGCGGAACCATTACTTTCCCGCCTTCAAGCATCACTTCCGGTGAAATAATATCGTTCTCCCAATGTCTACTAGAGGCAGATATATCGCCAGGAATCGTAAAGTTCGGCAATGAGGCGAGAGCAACATTTTGCGCTCGTGAAATCCCCATCTCTACCATACCGCCGCACCACACGGGTATATTATGCTCCATGCAGTAATCATGAATTTGAATGGATTCTGTTAATCCGCCCACTCGCCCTGGTTTAATGTTAACGATTTGGCAACTGCCAAGTGTAATCGCAACACGCGCGTCTTCTAAACTATGGATGCTTTCGTCTAAACAAATCGGTGTCTCAATTTTCTTTTGTAGTTGTGCATGATCAAGAAAATCGTAATCCGCTAACGGTTGCTCAATCATCATTAATTGAAATTCATCTAATCGTTTCAATTTCTCTGTATCCGCTAATGTATAAGCTGAATTCGCATCAGCCATTAATGGGATGTTCGGAAACTCTTTGCGAATTTCTTTCAGTAATTCGTAATCATGATCTGGCTTTATTTTCACTTTAAAACGCTCGTATCCTTCTTCCGCATACTTCTCGATTTGTTTTAGCATAACCGGAATCGTATTGATCCCGATTACAACGCCGACCTCAATTTCAGACTTCGTTCCACCAAGCAATGTCGCTAATGACTTCTTTTGTCGCTTCGCATATAAATCCCAAACAGCACCTTCAATTCCGGCCTTTGCCATTCGGTTTCTCTTTATATGCTGGAACAAACCAGGTATTTCATTCGGATGAGAAATCTCCACCTTTAATAAATCCGGTATTAAAAAATCCTGTAGCACATGCAGCGCTGTCTTCACTGTTTCTTCCGTATACCATGGCTCAGAGAATGCAACGACTTCGCCAAATCCAATGTGCCCGTCTGTATCTTCTAATTCAATGACGATACTCTCACGCTTTTCGTAAGTCCCGTAGCTCGCAGCAAACGGGATTACGAGTGGCATTTCCGTTATATGAAGTGTCGCTTTTTTTATCTCCACTTACATCTCCTCCACTAATTGTCTTAACTCTCGTCTTAACAATTTTTTCGAAGCATTTCGTGGTAATTCCTCTAAGAAGCACGCTTTCTTCGGTACTTTATATTTCGCTAATTTCTCCTCGCAAAAATGAAGAATTTCTTCTTCTGTTACCTCTCCACTTTTCACAACAAAAGCAGCTGGTACTTGCCCCCAACGTTTGTCCTTCATACCGACAACACCAGCCTCTGCTACCGCCGGATGAGAGAGCAACACTTCTTCAATTTGAGCCGGATATATATTCTCTCCGCCAGAAATAATTAAATCACTGCGGCGATCTAATACGTATAAAAATGCTTCTTCATCTAAATAACCGAGGTCACCAGTATGAAGCCATCCGTTTTGAATTGTTTCGCGCGTCGCATCTTCACGGTTAAAGTAACCGCCTGTTACGTTTGGTCCTTTTACTACGATTTCGCCTTCCCCAAACGGCGGCACTATGACGCCATCTTTTTCAATACGAAGTTGACATTGAAATAGTGGTTTTCCAGCTGATCCTACTTTCGTTAACATGTAATCTGCGGATAACGTACAAATTTGTGATGATGTTTCTGTCATACCGTACGTTTGATACACAGGGATTCCTTTATCTACACACGTTTCTAATAACGGTTTCGGCGCTGGTCCTCCGCCAAGTAACATGCATCGTAAAGAAGATGGATATGTTCCTTCTCCAAGTCTCTCTAATAAATCAGTTAACATTTTTGATACGACTGAAATAATCGTTACGCCTCTCGTTTGAAGTGCTTTATGAATAAAATCGGCATCATATTTCGGAACGAGTAAAATGCGCATTCCGTACATAATATTTTTCATTAAAAGAGATAGCCCGCCAACGTGGAACATCGGCATACAAGCTAACCAACAATCATCATCGCGAAGCCCTAAGTTAAGCGAAGAACCGACTGCACTTGCCCAGTGATTGCCGTACGTTAAAATAACGCCTTTCGGTTTCCCTGTCGTCCCAGACGTATAAATAATTGTCATCGCTTCTTCTAAAGAGAATTCTTCTTGTATAGAGGCTTCTGCCTTTGGCCCATTCATCACTTCAGTGAACGAATAGACAGGAACACCCTTAGCCTCAAAATCTTGATCCGTCACTAAACAAACAACTTCAGCATCATCCATTTGCCAAAGTAGCTCTTCTCTTGAAAGACGCGTATTTAAAAGCACAGCTACTGCACCTACGTAAGATAGGGCGTGAATAACTGAAATCATCTCCATACCATTTTTCATCAGAACAGCCACCTTTTGCCCCTGCTTCACTCCAACGTGTGAAAGCTGTTCACAAACAGATACTACTTTTTCATGCAGCTGCACGAAAGTAACCTTCTCCTCTTCAATTTCAATTGCAGTACGATCAGGTGTTAAAAATGCACGTTGCATTAACCAATTAGGCATCGTCTCCATCATTCATTCTCCTTTCATGAAAGAAAGAGACTTGATATGACATCAAGTCTCTTAGTTGTTTTGTTTCCGGTTTGATCTCATCTAACTGCGCCTCTACGTCAGGAGTTCCAACGCCCTCTTGTTCTAAGCAAGCCGCTTCCGCTTTTGATCAAGGGAAACGAGGGAATTGACCGAAGTCGGGACTGCGTTTTTCTTTGAACGCGTCGCGGCCTTCTTTTGCTTCGTCAGTTGTGTAGTACAATAACGTTGCGTCTCCAGCTAGTTGTTGAATACCAGCTAGACCGTCTGTGTCTGCGTTGAATGCAGCTTTTAGGAAACGAAGTGCCATTGGGCTGTTTGCTAAAATTTCTTGTGCCCATTGTACTGTTTCTGCTTCAAGTTCTTCTAATGGTACTACTGTGTTTACTAAGCCCATGTCAAGCGCTTCCTGTGCATTGTATTGACGGCATAGGTACCAAATTTCGCGAGCTTTCTTGTGACCTACCATACGAGCTAAGTAACCAGCTCCGTATCCACCGTCAAAGCTTCCTACTTTAGGACCTGTTTGTCCGAATACAGCGTTGTCTGCAGCGATTGTTAAGTCACATACGATATGAAGTACGTGTCCACCACCGATTGCATAACCTGCTACCATTGCGATAACTGGTTTAGGAATTGCGCGAATTAGACGTTGTAAGTCTAATACGTTTAAACGAGGGATTTGGTCATCACCTACATATCCACCATGACCGCGAACTTTTTGGTCGCCGCCAGAACAGAATGCACGTCCACCTTCACCTGTTAAAATGATAACGCCAACATTTGCATCATCACGAGCGTGTGCAAAAGCATTGATTAACTCCATTACCGTTTTTGGACGGAATGCGTTATGTACTTCAGGGCGGTTAATCGAAATCTTTGCGATACCATTGTATGTTGAATAAATAATATCTTCGTAATCGCCTTCTGTTACCCATTCAATAGCCATTACTATTACCTCCTTGTATATTTCTGATCTCCTCTATAAGTGCAACTTCCTTCTTAGATGAAAAAAGCATCACTGCATAGTTTTTAGAAATCCCTTTACTATTGTATCAAACTTTTCCGGTTGTTCCACATGAATTGCATGACCAGCGCCATCAATTTTGACAAATTTCGCATGAGGGATGCATTTTTCAATGTTTTTTAATATGCAAAAGAACTTTTTATCATGCTCTCCATTTATTAAAAGAACAGGCATTTTTAAGTTTTGCAGCTCGTTCCACCATGAAGGCTGAGTCCCTGTTCCCATGCCGCGTAAGCTATTTGCAAGCCCTTTTGGCTTATTAGCAAGTCGTTCTTTTCGCACTGCTTCTTGTACGTTTTTTGCTAAACTTTTTTGCGTTTCAAACAGCAGAATATTTTCCCACATTGATACAAAGCTTTTAATGCCTTCTCGCTCAATTTTATGAGCTAGTCGCTCATCTTTTTCACAACGTTCTTCCCGCTCATCTTCACTTTTGAGCCCAGCTGTACAATTTTCTAATAAAAGAGAATGTACATACTCTGGATATAGGCATGCCATCGTAATCGCCAGCCTACCGCCCATTGAATAGCCAAGTATGTGCGCTTTTTCAATATGAAGATGATTCAGTAGTTCCTTCATTTGCAGTGCCACATTTTGAATATCATAATGCGTCACATCTTCAGGACTTTCCGTTTTCCCGTGTCCAACAATGTCTACTAGAATGACTTGAAACTGCTCACTCCAAGAAGGAATAAAAGATCGCCACGTTTCCATGCTTCCCGTAAAACCATGAAGAAGTAGAAGTGGTTCCCCGCTTCCGACTACTTCATATTCATACGATACACCTTGCAGCGTTACGTTCATTTTGATTCACCTTGCAAAGATGTAGTGATAACGTCCTGCGTTTTTGCCCATAATGTACGGTGTAATGTTAAGTTTTCATCACGGTTCGTACAAATTTCTACAACGTGTAAACCTGCCGTCGTTGTTCCCTTTTGTACCTCTTCTCGGAATTGCTCCCAACCATTTACACGGCTAAATGAACCGCCGTACATTTTGACAACATGCTCGTAATCAAGTCCAATTGGCGTTCCAAATAATGATTCGAAATGTTCCTTTTTCTCATATTGTGGTAAGAATGAGAAAATACCGCCACCATCATTGTTTACAACGACAATCGTTATATTTAATTCATGTAATTTTGCAGCTAATAATCCGTTTAAATCGTGATAAAATGATAAATCACCAATAACTAATACGAGCGGATCGCAAATAATACTCGCTCCTAAAGCTGTTGAAATGATTCCATCAATCCCGTTTACACCACGGTTTGCCATCACTTGAATATTTTTATCCGATGTGAAGAAGAATGAATCTGTATCACGAATTGGCATACTATTACTCGCAAATAATGTTGCCCCTTCTGGTAATACGTGGACGATATCCGTAATAACTTTCCCTTCAAATGCAGTTTCATATGTTTCCATTTCACGAAGCGTTTCCTTCGTTTTTTCGTTTATATGTTGCCACATTCCGAACCAATCATTCTTTTTCATAGCTGGTATTTTTTCTATTAGTGCCCTGCAAAATGCAATATCACTTGCCTGTACAACTTCTGTCGCAACGAGAGCTGGGTCTCTCCATTGGCCAGATTCTTCAACAACGATATGAACGGCTTTCGTCTGTTTTTTAATGAACTGTGTTAATGCTTTCGAAACAGGCATACCACCAAAGCGAATCATAACTTCTGGCTTCCACGTTTCTTTTAACAATTCATTTCGTAAAAATGTATCGTAACAGTCGATTACCATCGCTTTATCGTGGTGTCCGCTACGAATATTAGAAAGTGGATCCGCTAATATTGGATATCCCGTTTTTTCAGCTAGTTCTGCCGCAAACGCTGCGATTTCCGAATGACTATCATCTCCACAAATAATAAGCCCCTTTTCCATATGTGAAAGGCGCCCTACAAGAGAATCTACATATTCACTCGGCATCATCACGTTCCCTTGCTGAACTACTCCTGTATATTCCCCGCGTCCTTTATCCCATAAACTTTCTAATGAGAAATCTGGAATAAGCGGCTCACGAACTGGAAAATTAAGATGAACAGGTCCTTGCGGCGCTAGAAGTGCACTTGCTATCGTGCGCTGCGTCGTCATGCGGGCATAATGATACATCGCTTCACTCGCTTCTGGAAGTGCCATCTCTGTAAATTGCTTCACAAATGTACCGTATAAATTGAATTGATTCATCGCTTGTGGTGCACCAACATCTCTTAATTCATGCGGTCTATCTGCCGTTAAGACGATAAGCGGCACTCTTGAATGAAAAGCTTCACATACAGCTGGATAATAGTTCGCCGCTGCCGTTCCTGACGTACATAATAGTGCAACAGGTCGTTTTTTTGCTTTTGCAATACCAAGCGCAAAAAATCCTGCTGATCTTTCGTCTACATGTAAATATGTTTTCATTCCTTCATGTTGTTCCATTAGTAAGGCAATCGGCGTTGACCGTGAGCCAGGACTAATGACAACATCACATACATTTAGACGCGTCAGTTCATCCACGAACGCGCCTAAATAATATGATAATGCTTCTATATGATTGTTCATTTCATTAATTCCTCCAAAGCACCAAGCATCGGTCTAAACTTCAAACTTGTTTCTTCATATTCAAGCTGCGCTACTGAATCAATTACGATACCGCAGCCGGCAAATAAGGATGCTTTCTCGCCATTTAATAATCCGCAGCGAAGTGCAACCGCAAATTCACCATTTCCTTCATCATCTATAAAGCCAATTGGTGCACCATACAATCCTCTATCCAAAAGCTCTACATCACGGATCAATTTCAATGCCTCATGACGAGGTGTACCACCAAGAGCTGGCGTTGGATGCAATTCTTCTACCATCGCTAAAAGACTTGTATCACCTTTCGCTTCTACTGGTGTATATAAATGGATTAAGTTTTTCGTTGTTAATAAGCCTGGGCTTTCCGGAATATTAACAGATTCACAATGCTCACTTAGCACACCTCGAATCATATTAACTACATAACCGTGTTCAGCCAAATTCTTTTCATCATGAAGAAGCGTCTCACCATTTTGTTTACTTTCTTCTATAGAATTACCATGACCAATTGAACCCGCAAGGCACATCGATGTAAACTTCTCGCCTTCTTTTCGAATCAATCGCTCAGGTGTCGCCCCTAAGAAGCATGCTCCTTTATAATCAAAAGAAAATACGTAACAATCCGGTTGCCCAATGCGAAGCGCTTCTAAAACAAGAGCGGAATCAATATGCTGATCCATCGTCAATTTTAGCTCCCTTGCTAATACAACCTTCTGCACGTTCCCTTGCTTCATTTCATCCTGCACTTTTCCAATCGCATTCATCCAGCCCTTCGGATCAACTTCTACTTTCGAAGTAGTTGTTAGTTTGTCTCCTTCTAGTGCACATTTACTCTCTTGTAAAATTCTCTCTTCTAAAGAAATAATTTCGTTAGAAAGAGTTTCTGCACAATCTTCAGCTGAAACGAACTTATTAATGGTTAACCACGCTTTTTCATTTTTTACAGTTAATAAAAATGCTGGTAGTGAAAATGTGGTATCCTCAAATTCTTTCCAAAGATCTGTTTTTTCTTTTTCTTGGTCAAATGAAAATCCACCAAATAAAAGAGGGCCTGTTCCAAATTCGTATCCTTCTCTTTGTACAAATGCTTTCTCTTTTACTTTATCCCACTCGTCACCAGCAGTTTGAAAGCGTTTGTGAGAAGAGTTTGCTATAGTGAAAACAGAGCCAATTCCAGCAAATATTACATGCTGAGCTGGGTCTGCAAAATAACATCTATTTTCGAATGCAATCCTTTTTCCTGCTGCATAAAACAGAAGTGGATCCATCCATTCTATTTGTTTTGCAAAACTAACTAATATTTTTTCATCAGTCGCACGCTTAATGGCTGCAACAAAAACTTCTTGTAAGCCTTTTTGTTTCGTTTGAATCACAATTGTCTCCCCCCTATGGGCGAAAAATAGTCATAATTACGCTTGATTTTAAGATACACCTCAAACGAAAGGCCTGTCAACGTTTAGCATTTCTGAGAAATTCACCTTCTCTTCCTAGAAAATAAACGTTGACACTAAATGATGCTTTTTCTACACTTAATTGTGTACAATATGTGACCTAAGGAGGATTCAACATGGAAATGAACGTCGAAACGAATTCCTCTCCTACGGCGCCAAAGCCAAGTAAACAAACAGGCTGGCGCATTTGGTGGAGTTTATTACGTCCCCATACATTAACAGCAGCTTTCGTTCCTGTTTTCATCGGAACAGCGTATGCGATGCAGGTCGGAGGTATAAATCAAATACATCTCCCTCTTTTCCTTATAATGCTTCTTGCTTGTCTTCTCATTCAAGCAGCAACAAACATGTTTAATGAATACTTTGATTATAAAAGAGGACTCGATCACGAAGGTTCAGTTGGTATCGGCGGCGCTATCGTTCGCGATGGCATTCAGCCTAAAACAGTACTTAACTTAGCATTTGGATTTTTCGGCATCGCAATACTATTAGGCGTTTATATTTGTATGAATTCTAGCTGGTGGCTTGCTGCAATCGGTCTTGTTTGTATGGCCGTTGCTTACCTTTATACAGGTGGCCCACTTCCAATTGCATATACACCATTTGGAGAATTAACAGCCGGATTATTTATGGGTGTCATTATTATTGGGATTTCATTCTTTATTCAAACTGGAACTGTAACATCAGAAGTCATTTTACTATCTATTCCTAGCTCCATTTTAATTGGTGCCATTTTACTAGCTAATAACATTCGTGACTTGGATGGCGATAAAGAAAACGGTCGTAAAACGTTAGCAATTCTCGTTGGACGTGAAAGAGCCGTTGGTGTACTTGCTTCTATGTTCATCGTTTCCTATATTTGGACAATTGCTTTAATTATCGTGGGCATCGTATCACCATGGATGCTTATCGTATTTTTAAGTGCACCGAAAGCATTTAAAGCGACGAAAGGCTTTATCGGCAAAAGCATTCCAATGGAAATGGTACCTGCTATGATTGCAACAGCAAAAACAAATACAATTTTCGGTCTCCTAATGGGAATCGGATTATTACTTGGATATTTCCTTTAGAAAGGAGCTGCTGACGCGGCTCCTTTTTCATATACCAATTTCAGCTCATAATTCCTACTCTCAACGCTCATACTATGTAAAGAAACTGAATTGTAGGAAGGTGGACGACTATGTTAACTCCACAACAAATAAATCAATTTAAATCTATTTTAGAAAAACAACAGCAAGAAGTTGAACAAACAATACAAACTCATGAGAATACAGATCGTGCTTCTGAACGTGATTCAGTGGGAGAATTGTCTAGCTATGACAACCATCCAGGTGATATGGCTACAGAATTGTACGAACGTGAGAAAGATTTCGGGCTCATCGAATTTTGGCATAAACAACTAGAAGATACGAAACATGCCCTACAAAAAATTGAGGCTGGTACGTACGGTATTTGCGAAGTGTCTGGTGAGGAAATTCCGTTCGAAAGATTAGAAGCGATGCCGACTGCTACAACGTGTATACAGCACACTACAAATAAATTGGATATGAACACGCGACCAGTTGAAGAAGAGGTGTTGGCTCCTTCGTTTCATAAGCACGACGAAGATCATTCTGTAGAGTACGATGCTGAAGATGCATGGCAAGACGTCGCAAATTACGGAACGTCTGAAACTCCATCTGATTTAGAAAGACAGGATTCCAAAAACTATAATGGTATGTACGTAAATAGTGAAGAGAATGTAGGCTTCGTTGAGGATTTTGAAAACTTTATTGGTACGGATATGTATGGTAAAAACCCACAAGTTTTCGCTACAGAGGAACATGAAGAATATGAGCAAATGCTTGATGACTTTGAAGAACGTACTTTTAAAGGTGAATTATCTTCAAATGAATCTAGCTCCAAAGAATAAAAAAAGCATTCCGAAATTCGGAATGCTTTTTATCATTAGCTAATTAGTTTTTTGTAACGTTAGCTGCTTGTGGTCCGCGGTTGCCTTCAACGATTTCGAAAGAAACTTCTTGACCTTCTTCTAAAGTTTTGAATCCTTCGCCTTGAATAGCTGAGAAATGTACGAATACGTCTTCTCCGCCTTCAACTTCGATGAAACCGAAACCTTTTTCGCCGTTAAACCATTTAACTTTACCTGTTTGCATGTCATGTACCTCCTAAATAAAAATGAAACTATGAATCCACATGAAAAGGTGGATATAAAGGACATGAATGTATAACAAGCTTACAGCCTTTAATTCAACGTGCTTTATTTCCGTACCACATTATGTAGCTCAATAGTGACTTCACTATATCACGCTCAATCCAAAACGTCAAATGAGAACACTTTCACTCCAGCGTTTTTTATAATCCTAGTATAACCATAAATTCCTATTCTATTTTACTTTTATTTGAAAATTAACAAAACTACAGTTTTCTAATCTCGTTAAATTCTGTACAATAATGATTATCTATTACATTGAGGTGAAGAAAATGAAGGCACATGAAATCGAATATAAATTATATGGCGATGATATGCAGTTCGTTGAAATTGAATTGGACCCAGAAGAAAGTGTTATTGCTGAAGCTGGCGCAATGATGATGATGGAAGATCATATTGAAATGGAAACAATCTTCGGCGATGGTTCAGGACCATCTGGCGGCTTATTTGGAAAATTAATGGGCGCTGGTAAACGTCTCGTTACAGGTGAAAGCATGTTTATGACTGTATTCACAAATACAGGTCATGGCAAACGCCACGTATCATTCGCCGCTCCGTATCCAGGAAAAATTATTCCTGTTGATTTAACAGAGTATCAAGGAAAAGTCGTTTGTCAAAAAGACGCCTTTCTTTGTGCTGCAAAAGGTGTTTCTATCGGAATCGAGTTTACAAAGAAAATTGGAACTGGTTTCTTCGGTGGTGAAGGTTTCATCATGCAGAAACTTGAAGGTGACGGACTTGCTTTCATGCACGCAGGTGGAACAGTATATAAACGTGAATTGAAACCTGGTGAAAAACTTCGCATTGATACAGGTTGTCTCGTTGCAATGACAAAAGACGTTAACTATGATGTTGAATTCGTTGGAAAAGTAAAAACAGCTCTATTTGGCGGTGAAGGTTTATTCTTCGCAACATTAGAAGGTCCTGGAACTGTTTGGATTCAGTCTTTAACACTTAGTCGCTTAGCAGCACGCCTTACAAGCCCAGCAGCTCAAAGTAGCGGTGAAGGCAGCGTTTTAGGCGGACTTGGTCGCCTTTTAGATGGGAAAGAATAAATAGTGTCCTTCTAGGGCCATAGCCATCAACTTAAGAGAATGAATAAAATTAAAGCACCCTTTCATAGTACTGCATGAAAGGGTGTTTTAATTTTCGTCTACAAACAACAACACGTTGGTTGAGAAGTTACGCATACTAGGTGAAGAATTCCGAAATAAATTTTCCGAATCATCAGTCCATGAGATTAGATAATATCTCCAGACATAATACTGTCCTCGTTTTTTCTCCATTTTGGTTCACCCCGCATTATTTAGATGAAATCTGCCTTAAACTAACGGGGCAGGGTAGTTTGATAAGGTAATATTTGGATCAAGATAGATATAAGTAGAAAAATTAATAACACGGGGGATTTTTTTGAAAAAAATATTGGGGATGTAGATTTTTTTAAAAAGTAGTAAAAAGACTTTGCAACAAATAAATTAATAAGGTTTACTTCAGTAAAATAAGGTATATTATATTTGTTGAATAGATTCTCTTTAAAGACAAGAAAAGTAGGTGAACAAAGTGGGAAAATATCAATTGGATTACAAAAGTCAGGTAGCTGTGGCAAAGTTTCATGAAAAACAGACGCCTGCCAAATTTGATAAAAAGCAGCAACTTGAAAAATTGCGTGCGGAGTATTTGAAAAAGAAGCAAAAACAAACAGATAAATAACATGTTACATTTCCCCTAATTTTCTGTATATGATGCAAACAAACACAAGAAAATAGGTAAGTTATTCATTGTTCAAATATATACAGGCTATTTTTTCAAACCTCTTACTTAATGAACTAAAAAAGTCGATTCCTTGAGATAGAAATCGGCTTTTTTATTTAGGTGGACTATACAAACCATTTTTAACCATATAACATTCCATTGCTTCATTAAGCCATAACTCTTCTTCCTCTGTATAAGGAGAGGGCATCATCTTATTATATTGTTCTTCTATATCATCTACTTCTTCACTTAAAGAATACATCGTTTCTTCTCCGACATACTTAAGGGTTGCCTTCATATGCTGATCGACAAGCGTTTGTACTTCTGGATCATCAACATGTTTTCCAAATAGCCTTTTTACTTCTTTTGATAAGCGCACAAACTCTTTATCTAGCGCTACCATCTCTTCTTCAGGCTTATTATATAATCCATCAACCAGTTCCTTCGGTATATATTCTTCCAGCCATAAGCGTTGTTCGTTTTCTTTTTGGATACTGTTAATTAGACTCATTAATATGCTACTATCTACCTGCTCTTCTTCTTCAAGACATATTATCGTTCTTTCAATCGCTTTTATCGAAACTTCAATTTGTTTTTTCTTTTCTTCAAAAGCTTCTCTTTGGTTTTGCAATGTTTCTTTTAAACTTATATTCAAATTTTTCACATTGAGCATGACACGAATTTCTTCTAAACTATATCCTAATACTTTAAGACTCACTATTTTTTGGAATGCTAATATATCTCTATCTTTATATACACGGTGTCCTGAACTCATATTTTTTTCAGGTTTAAGCAATCCAATTTCATCGTAATATTGTAGTGTCCGTATTGATGTGCCTGTTCTCTTTGAAAACTCACCAATTGAATAACCTTTCTTTTTGCTCATCCTACACTCCTCCTAACAATATGTTTACAAAAATCATACTCCCTCACGTAACTGTAGGTTCAAGCCTTTTTTCAAAAAGAATGAATCAAGTCCCTCACTGCATATATTGAACTATACCTTTTCTTAAGGAGGGCTTTCTTGATGCGTACTCCTTTATCCTTTGATAAAGATACTGCCATACTGTTAGCATCTTGCTGCGATCTAACGTATGAACAATATAAACAAAATGGGATTTTTGAAATACCTGATGGATTCCAATATGTACAAGGCTTTCAAGGAAAAGTGATTCAAACAATGGAATGGTTTGGATTCATATTAGAATCTGAAGATACAATTATTGTAGCTTTTAGGGGTACACAAACAGATACAGACTGGATTATCGATTCACTCGTCAACCAAAGACCATACCCATACGCTTTAAATAGTGGAAATGTCCATAACGGCTTCCTTTCCATTTATGAATCTTGCCGAGATTCTATTATGGATATGCTCGTATCATTACCAGCCCATAAAAAACTTCTTGCAACAGGTCATAGCTTAGGAGGGGCACTCGCTACATTACACATACTAGATGCACGTATAAATACTGCCTTCTCACAGTACGGTCTTTATACATTTGCCTCTCCAAAAGTTGGAGATATCACCTTTCGAAATTATTATAAACTGCAAGTAGCTAGTAGCTTTCGTTTCGTCAACTTATTCGATGTCGTTCCACTTCTCCCTCCCCGAAACATAAATTTTAATGATCGTGATTGGGAATATGCACACGTTCATCACAACATGACATTTACGAAAAATACAAAATCCATTATAAATAATCATTCCATTACAACATACAAAACATGTCTGACTTCTCATTTTTAACCAGTAAACAATTGGAAATTAAATATCCTCATACTATAATAATATATGAAATTACTTTTGGATGAGGGGACCTTACATGTTAAAATTTATCTTTGCACTTTTTCTTATTGCACTTTTTACGGTTACAGGTTTCTTTACATTTTCATACTTTGCGACAGGAGAATATGATGGAACGGGTATAATATATACCGCTATCCCATTTCTTTCTTAAGCAAAATAAGTAAAACGAGCTTAATCTCATTAAGCTCGTTTTATTTTTCTAAGCAATCATATTCCTGTTTTAAAAGTGAATAAATAAAGGCCCCTTCAAAAGAGGCTTTTATCTAAAACAGTTTAACAGTATTACCAATTCCCCAAATTTCATTACTGTACTGCAAAATTGTTCGATCACTCGCAAAATGCCCAGATTGTGCAATGTTCAAAATTGACATTTCCAGCCATTTCCGCCTATTTTCATAGGCCCTACCGACAGCTTCTTGTCTTTCAGCATATGGGCTAAAATCTCGAAGAACGAAGTATTCATCGTTTTGAATAACGAGAGAATCATAAATCGCTTCAAATTCAGCTCCCGACTGTGCAAAGAAACCATTCGTTAACTGATCTACTACTTTTTTAATGTGCATATTATGGTGATAATAATCACTTGCACGATATCCACCATTTTGATAATAATGAAGAACCTCATCTGCCGTTAAGCCAAAAATAAAGCAGGCATCATCACCGACCCGGTCTTTTATTTCAATATTAGCTCCATCTAACGTTCCGAGTGTGATTGCACCATTCATCATGAATTTCATGTTACCTGTTCCCGATGCTTCTTTACTCGCAGTTGAAATTTGTTCACTTACATCTGCCGCCGGGAATATATCTTCAGCTAAAGAAACTCGGTAGTTTTCTAGAAAGATAACTTTCATAAACTGACTTACGTACGGATCGTTATTTACTTTTTTTGCAAGCTCATTTATTAATTTAATAATTTTTTTCGCATAATAATAGCCAGGTGATGCTTTCGCTCCAAAAATAAAAGTACGTGGGTAAAATGAAAAACTAGTATCCTCTTTTAAACGGTTATACAAGTATAAAATATGAAGAACATTTAATAATTGTCGTTTATAGGCATGTAGTCTTTTCACTTGCACATCAAAAATAGAATTTGGATCAATCATGATCCCCATTTTATTATGAATGCGCTCCGCTAAAATAATCTTACGCTCTTGTTTTACCCCTGCAAGCTTTTCTTGGAAACTAGCATCGTGTTGAAATGTTTGCAGCGCTTGAAGCTTAATCGGTTCCTTCTTCCACTCTGTTCCAATCGCTTCCGAAATAAGATCCGTCAGTTGCGGATTCGCCTTCATTAGCCAGCGCCTATGAGCAATTCCATTCGTTTTATTATTAAACTTATCTGGATAAAATTCATAGAACAATCGCATTTCACGCTGCTTTAAAATTTCTGTATGGATTTTCGCTACACCATTAACGCTATGGCTACCAACAATCGCTAAATGAGCCATTTTCACAAGGTCATGCGCAATAATGGCCATGTCCTCAATACGCTTCCAATCGTACGGATAACGGTCCCAAAGCTCATGACAGAAACGTTCATTAATTTCTTCAATAATCATATAAATTCTCGGTAATAACGGTTTAAAAATGTGAATTGGCCATTTCTCAAGCGCTTCTGATAACGTCGTATGATTCGTATAGGAAATCGTCTGCGTTGTTATGTGCCAAGCTTCTTCCCATGTCAATTTTTCTTCGTCTAATAAAATACGCATAAGTTCTGGAATTGCTAGAACCGGATGTGTATCGTTTATATGAATCGCGATTTTTTCATGTAACTGACGAAGACTACCGTGTCTCTCCTTATGCATACGAACGATATTTTGCAAACTTGCTGATACGAGGAAATACTGTTGTTTCAAACGAAGTATTTTCCCCTCATCATGCGTATCATCTGGATATAAAAACTCCGATACAGCCTCTGTTTCACGCTTATATTTCAAAATATCTTTACAATTTTGCGGGAAAGGAACTGGCTCCGCATTCCAAAGTCTAAGCGTATTTACAGTACTTGTTTCATACCCTACAACTGGTACGTCGTATGGTACTGCCATAATAACTTCTGCATTTGTATGCCTGAACTCTAAACGTCCATCAATTTCTAGCGGTTCAACGTTTCCAAAATAACTTACTTCTACAGCTTGATCATACCTTCTTACTTCCCAAACATTTTCATGAAGAAGCCACTGTTCTGGAAATTCTACTTGATAGCCATCAACAATTTTTTGATCAAACAGGCCATGCTTATAACGAATACCACAGCCATGTCCTGGTAAGTTTAAAGAAGCAAGCGAGTCGAGAAAACAGGCTGCTAATCGTCCAAGTCCACCATTTCCAAGTCCTGCATCTGCTTCAACCTCTTCTAACTCGTGCAAAGAAATCCCAAGTTCAGAAAGCCCCTTTTCACATACATCCCTGATACCTAAGTTTAATATGTTACTTCCAAGCAAACGCCCAAGTAAAAATTCAATGGATAAGTAATACATTTGCTTTTGGTCTCCAGACCGATAACTTTCATTCGTTGCAATCCATTGACTATTCATATACTCACGTACCATATGACCGAGCGTATTATACTGATCACGAGTTGTAGAATCTTTGAAACTTTTCCCATACATCGTTTCTAATTTTTCTAGAAAAGCGGATTTGAAGCTTTCAACATGAGTAAACATTTATTCACCACCTCAATGTTATTCCATGAGACTTTTATACAATTTCTTGTACGCAAGAGCCGATTTCCCCCAGCTATAATCTTCAGTCATCGCTTGCTTTACAAGCCTATCCCATACCGGTTTATCTTGATAAAACTCAATTGCACGAAGAACCGTATGTAACATGTCATGTGCATTAAAGTTCGTAAAGCTAAAGCCATTTCCAATTCCAGTTTCTTCATCATAAGAATGTACAGTATCATTTAATCCACCTGTTTCTCTTACAATTGGAATCGTGCCATATGCTAGTGCAATAAGTTGTCCAAGGCCACACGGTTCAAACAGCGATGGCATTAAAAACAAATCGCTTCCCGCATATACTTGGTGCGCTAACTCTTCATTAAATCCGATATATACTTTTACCTTTTCTGGATATTCGTATGCCATCCATTCAAAGAACTGCTCGTATTCAGAATCGCCTGACCCTAAAATAATACATTGTACATCTTCTTCCATTATTTCGCGGAATACAGTACGTACTAGATCAAGCCCCTTTTGCTTCGTTAATCGTGTTACCATCGAAATAACTGGCGTATCTTCTTTTTCTGGCAAACCAAAATAACGCTGCAATGCACGTTTATTTTCATTCTTTCCATCTAATGACTCTGCACTATACTGAGCAGTAATATACGAATCTGTTTCTGGATTATATACGCTCGTATCAATTCCATTTACAATGCCACTAAGCTTATCGTTATTCTTTCGTAACAATCCATCTAACTTCTCACCGAAAAACTCATATTGAATCTCTTCTTTATATGTCGGGCTAACCGCTGTAATTTGGTCAGATGCGATAATACCGCCTTTCATAAAGTTCACGTTTCCATAAAACTCAAGCTGTTCACTATGAAAATATTCATGACCAAGCTCCAGTAAGTCGTACATCACTTCAGGAGGAAATACACCTTGGAACTGCAAGTTATGAATCGTATATACCGTTTTAATATGCTCATATAACGGGTTATCTTGATACTTTTCACGAAGCAAGAAATTAACCATAGCTGTATGCCAATCATGGCTATGAAGAACATCTACTTCGAAATCAAGATGCGGAATACACTCTAAAACTGCTTTTGAAAAATAAGAAAAACGCTCCCCATCATCATAATGACCATATAGAGAATCTCTCTTAAAATAATATTCATTATCTATTAAGTAATACGTAATCCCATCCTGCTCACCTTTTAAAATCCCGCAATATTGGTTTCTCCATCCAAGAGGGACGTTAATTACTTTATGTAGCGTACATCCTTCTCTTAGCTCTTTCGGGATAAGACTGTAGTTCGGAAGTATAATGCGAACATTTACTCCTAATTTTTTTAATTCTTTTGGGAGCGCTCCTGCTACATCAGCTAGACCTCCCGATTTCACAAACGGTACACATTCTGATACTGCAAATAAAATATTCACTTGTTGTCCCACTGCACGAAAAGTTTTTATTACTCCTCTTGCAGCTTCCTCCCTTCGAGTTTTCGTTTAAATTAAAACTTTAATCAGTGGAGGGTATCCCTCCACTGATTTTAAGAATAACTATTAATCGTACTGTTTTGTACGCTTCCTTTTTCTACAACATATGGCTCATCAGCACTTCCTTTTAACACTACGCCATCGCCAAGTTTCACATCTTTATCAATAATAACACCGTCTATTATACAATTATCTCCAATTTGGCTCTTTTGCATAATAATACTATTACGAACAATTGAACCCTTTCCAATTTTAACAGAACGGGAGACAACACTATTTTCCACTTCACCTTCAATAATACTGCCGTTTGCAATCATCGTATTTTTCACTACTGCACCCTTCATGTAACGAGTTGGTGGCTCATCTTTTACTTTCGTAAAGATTGGTGCTTCTTTCTTAAATAATTGCTTCCAAATAGAAGGTTGCAAAATTTCTAAGCTATGTTTATAGTAACTTTCAATCGAATCAATAATAGCTACATATCCTGTATGCTCGTACGTAGCGATATGTAGTGATTTTCCGCGCTTTTCTCTCACTACATCAAATAAACTGTATTGCTCCACATCTTTATATGTCTCAAATAAATCTAACAATAATTGTTTCTTTAACACATATGTTTGAAGCGAAATGCCTTCATGACAAACCTCGGTAATATCAGCTGACGTATGTATATGTCGCTCTAACACTGCTTGAAAATTTAATGCCGTTACGAGATGGCTATTCGTAATAACAACGTATTCTTCTCTGCTTCTTAGAAAATAATCAATATGCCTTCTAAAATGTGCAAAAGACCCAAACTCATCTTGGTCACATTGGCAATTTGGTGGGAATAAAAACAGTCCGTCTCGTTTTCTATCTAAATCCCACTGTTTCCCTGAACCTACATGATCCATTAAAGAACGATTTTTATGACTTGTAAAAACCGCTACGCTATGAATATTAGAATTCACCATATTTGAAAGCATGAAATCAATGAGTCGGTAACGGCCCCCAAACGGTAACGCCGCTAATGAACGATGCCCTGTTACTTTCTTTAAGGAAGGAAAACTTCCCGTTGCATTAATAATTCCTAACATTTTTTCTCCCATTCATTTCATCCCCCTTTTCTATTTCCCTTCAGCAATTAATACTACATCGTCAACATTTTTTTCTGGACGAATGATTGTTCCATCTTCAATAACCATTTCCGATCCAACGATCGCTCTTTCAATCACAACATTTTTTCCAATCTTTGCCCCTGGCATAACGACGGAATCAATAACCATACTACCTTCTTCCACCGTTACTCCTTGGAATAACACAGAATGCTTCACGTCCCCTTCAATGATGCATCCTTCATTAATAAGCGATTCTTCTACTTTTGCCTGTTCTGCAATATATTGAGGTGGCTCATTTGGATTCACAGAATAAATGCGCCAATTACGATCGTTCAAGTTCAACGATGTTTCATCACGAAGTAAATCCATATTCGCTTCCCATAAGCTTTTCACCGTTCCAACATCTTTCCAATATCCTTCAAACGGATACGCCATCAACTTTTTCCCTTCATCTAATAAAAGCGGAAGTACATCTTTTCCGAAATCATTACTAGATTCAGGATTTCTTGCATCCATTTCTAAATACTCTTTCAAAATTGCCCAGTTAAAAATATAGATTCCCATTGATGCAAGATTACTTCTTGGAAATTGCGGTTTCTCTTCAAACTCAACAATCTCCATCTCTTCATTTGTATTCATAATGCCAAAGCGACTCGCTTCATCCCAAGGCACTTCAATAACAGAAATTGAAACGTCCGCTTCTTTTTCAACATGGTAATCTAGCATTTTACTGTAATCCATTTTATAAATATGATCTCCTGATAAAATAAGGACATACTCTGGTTCATACTGACTTAAATAGTTTAAGTTTTGATAAATGGCACTTGCCGTACCTGTGTACCACTTCACACCTGAAGACTCCGCATAAGGAGGTAATACTGTGACTCCACCGTTTACTCGGTCTAAATCCCAAGCATTGCCGATTCCGATATAATTATGAAGTTCGAGTGGTTGATATTGTGTTAAAATCCCCACCGTTTCAATACCGGAGTTTGCGCAGTTACTTAACGTAAAATCAATAATGCGATATTTACCACCAAATGGAACAGCTGGCTTAGCTAAATTTTTTGTTAATGCACTTAAACGACTACCTTTTCCCCCTGCTAGTAACATTGCTACGCACTTTTGTTTTTGAGCCATCTTGTTTTTTGCTCCCCTTTCTCGTCTTCACTGGTCGTAATATGGATACGCCAAATGGTGGAATTGTAATTTCTACATGTGCTGCTTGATTATGATATGGCTCTAGAATCGTCTTGAGACGTTTCTTATTCACTTGCCCCGATCCGCCATATTGCTCAGCATCACTGTTTAAAATCTCGTTATAATACTCGAAATCTGGTACACCTACTTTATAGTTTTCATATGTAGCTTTCGTAAAATTACATACGACAACTAACGCATCTTCCTGCTTATCCCCTTGGCGGATAAACGAGAAAATACTTTGCTCTTTATTATTAGCATCAATCCACTGAAATCCTTCAGGCGAGTGATCTAACTGCCAAAGTGGTTTTGAGCGCTTATACAATGCTATGAGCTCTTTAAAGTAATCATGCATATTACGATGCATTTCAAAATCATGTAAATTCCAATCTAAATCTTCAAGATCTTTCCACTCATCAAATTGGCCAAATTCTCCACCCATAAAGAGTAATTTTTTACCTGGATGAGTAAAGAAATATCCATATAATAAACGAAGCTGAGCAAACTTATCCCAGTAATCTCCCGGCATTTTATTTAATAACGACTTTTTCCCATGAACGACTTCATCATGAGAAAGCGGCAATATGAAGTTTTCAGAGTGAGCATATAATAAAGAGAATGTCATTTTCTCATGAATGTATTTCCGGTACTCTGGTGCACATTCCATATATTTCAGCACGTCATTCATCCAACCCATATTCCATTTATAATTGAATCCAAGTCCACCCTCGTATGTTGGAGCTGTTACAAGCGGCCAAGCTGTTGAATCTTCTGCTGTCATAAGAAATTCTTCATCTTCTGCAAACACAGCTTCATTTAACTCTCGTAAGAAAGAAACAGCGTATTCATTGCTTTGCTCTTTTCCTTCTTTATTCCAGTACAGCATATTCGCAACTGCATCTACCCTGAAACCATCAATATGGAAATACCTCATCCAAAATAATGCATTTGAAATTAAGAAATTACGTACTTCTCTCTTCCCTAAATCAAAATTAACAGTTCCCCATACCAGGTTTTCTTGTACATCTATATCTTTATATTCATAAGTCGGTGTCCCATCAAACAAATATAAACCGTGAGCATCTTTACAAAAATGCCCCGGCACCCAATCTAAAATGACACCGATTCCATATTTATGACATTCATCGACAAAATACATCAAATCATGTGGCGTGCCGAATCTACTTGTCGCTGCATAATATCCTGTTCCTTGATATCCCCAAGAACGATCATATGGATGCTCAACAAGCGGCATAATTTCAATATGTGTAAATTGATGTTCCACCACATAAGGAATAAGCTCCTCGGCCATTTCTCTGTAAGAATACAGAGCGCCATCTTCTTTCTTTTTCCAAGAACCGAAATGTAATTCATAAACTGTCATCGCTTCTTTATAAATCGATTTTTTCTTTCTCTTACGAATCCAGTTTTTATCATTCCATTCATATCCCTCTATATCAAAAACTACAGATGCCGTATTTGGTCTTACTTCTGCATATACTGCGTAAGGATCTGCTTTTAAAATAACGGCACCGTCCATCGTTTCAATCGCATACTTGTATATCTCATTCTCTGCAATATGCGGTACAAACAAGGACCAAATCCCATCTTCTGTCACTTGTAGCATCTTATGTTGCTCATAATCCCATTCATTAAAATCTCCAACAACACTCATTGCTTTCGCATGAGGAGCCCATACTGTGAATCGTACACCTCGCATGCCATCTTCCGTCACAATATGTGCCCCAAAGATGTTATAACTGTCATAGTACTTTTCTGTATGAAACTCATCTCGTTTCACTTCTTCACAATTTATTACATCCAATATGTTCACCTCACTAAGATGACAGAAATTTTTTACTCTTTATCATTTCTGCGAAAAACTGAAATATCCTTGTTATTTTTTTAAAAATATACGTATTTTTCTTAAATTTGGCTTAAAATATTCATATTTACCATATAAAATATCGAATTTTGACGAATATTCATTGCAAACGCTTCATTTCCTCTTACTATTTCTCGCCTTTCATTGTTGCTCAATATTTATTTTATTAGTTTCTCCCTGTTTTTCACGCTATTTTCCACATAAATTACAACCAAAATAATCTGTCATAAAATAACGTTTCTCAACATTTTTTGTCACAAAGTTTCTTGAAATGTAAAATTCATAAGCATATACTTGTTCTCAATAAAGAACATCGAACTTTCGTAAATATAATTCATACTAGAATACTGTGTTTACTTTGCGAAAGTTTAATAAAAAATCAAACTAGGGGGCTTTCTTATGTCATTGAAACAAAAAGTAGGAATGGGAGTTGTCACCGCTTCCCTTGGCTTATCACTTACATTTGGTGGTGTATTCGCCTATTTCAGCGACTCCGAAACATCGAGTAATTCATTTCAAGCTGGTACGTTAGACCTTTCTATTAACCCAAGTGTAATTGTTAATGTGAAAGATTTAAAACCAGGCGATTTTATTGAAAGAAATTTCAAGCTTGAAAACAAAGGAACATTGGATATTGCAAAAGTAGCACTTGAAACATCCTATGAAGTTACAGATGCAAAGAAAAATAATGATGGTGAAGATTTAGGTGATCACATTATCGTCAAATTTTTAGTGAATGATGGAAAGCCATCTAATCCAAACGATGATCATGAAATTTTGTGGGAAACAAAACTATCCGAATTAAAAACTATGAAACCTGAAGATGTCGCTACTTCTCTAGAACGTCATAATTTAATAGACGGTATTAAATCTGGTGAAACGGATTACTTACACGTTCTCTTCTCATTTGAAGACAACGACCAAGATCAAAATAAATTCCAGGGTGATTCCTTACAGCTAAACTGGACATTCCATGCAGAGCAAACACCAGGCGTGGAGAAATAATTTTTAAAATACAAATTACCGGAGGCCTATAAATGAAAAAGAAAAATCGTATTGTTACGGGAATTGTAACGGCTGGCGTTCTATTTTCAACTGCCCTTCCGTTCAATGTACTTGCTGAAAATCCTATTAACCAAATTGACTCATCAAACGCTCAGTCTTTACTATCAAAGCTCTCTAAAGAACAGCGTCAAGCATTACAAACGTTAGATGCCAATCCTGCTTTTACGATTTCGCCAGATATTAATACGAGTAGTTCTGAGCCCGTAAATATTATTGTAGAATTTCAAACTGCTCCAGTAAAGATTAATGAATTAAAACAAAAAGAAAAAGGGCTACAAGCTGCCCCTGAAAATATAAAAGCACGTATTGATCAAGAGCATGAGGAATTCCAAAAAGGATTAAAACGTCTTCATCAATTCAGCCCATCAGTAAAATCAGGCAATTTTCAGTCTGTACAAATTAAACGTTCTTATAAGCATGCGATAAATGGCGTTGCTATGACATTACCAGCTAATACAGTTGAAGAATTGTTACGGATTGGTGTTGTAAAACGTATTTGGAAAGATTACGAAGTGAAATTAAATTTACCGAAACAAGCGGAGCAGAAAGCACCTCAAAAACTAACAGATAGCATCCCGCAAATTGGAGTAGATAAGTTACATAGCGAAGGCATTACTGGAAAAGGAATTAAAGTTGGTGTATTAGACACAGGTATTGATTACAATCACCCTGACTTAAAGGACGTGTATAAAGGTTACCGTGCAAAACCCGGCGAAGATTCTAGTAAGATAGATCCAAACTCCGTAAAAGGTTGGGACTTTATTAATAATGATGCAGATCCGATGGAGACTACTTATTCAGAATGGCAACAATCTGGTGCTCCTGAATTTGATGATCGTGGTTCTTCCTTCTACACCGCTCATGGTACTCACGTAGCAGGTATCGTTTCTGCTCAAAAGAAAAGCAAATCAGATTCAGCAGTAAAAGGTGTTGCACCTGACATTGAACTGTATAACTATCGTGTGCTAGGCCCGTACGGAAGTGGAGCTAGTTCAGGTATTATTGCTGCAATTGATAAATCTATTTCTGACGGTATGAACGTTATTAACTTATCGTTAGGTGACGATAGCAATAATCCACTTGATCCAACGTCTATAGCTGTCAATAACGCGATGCTTTCCGGTGTTGTTACAGTCGTTGCTGCTGGGAACTCTGGTCCAAATCCAGCGACACTCGGATCACCAGGTGCTTCTCCCTTTGCTATTACAGTTGGAGCAAGTGACAGCTCTATTTCCTTACCGAAACTATCAGGTCATGCTGGACAATTACAATTCCCTAACCTAATTTTATTCGGAAAAAACTTCACTGATAAAATAGAGGATTTCAAAGGACAATCTTTACCTATTGAATCTGTAGGAATCGGTACTCCTGACGAGTTTAGTAAAAAAGATGTAAAAGGAAAAATCGCTCTCGTTGCACGTGGTACACTCTCATTTGATGAAAAAATTGCTAACGCAAAACAAGCAGGTGCAAAGGCCGTTATTATTTATAACAATGTGGATGGAGAAATTCCTTTCTACGTTGGCGAAAGCACAAAATACATTCCAGCATTCCGCCTAACGAAAGAAGACGGGGAAAAACTAAAAGCTCAAATCGAACAAGGTAACACATCCTTTACTTTTGACGAACTTAGTTACGTTCAAACAGAAGGCGATCATCTTGCAGACTTTAGCTCACGCGGCCCTGTTACATCAAATGATGATATTAAACCTGATATTACAGCGCCTGGTGTTGCTGTACTTTCAACAGTTCCTGAATATATTAACGACCCACAAGAGGGCGAAAACTACGATGTTTCCTATGAACGTATGCAAGGAACATCCATGGCATCTCCTCATATCGCTGGCGTTGCTGCTCTTATTTTACAAGAACACCCAGAATACTCTCCATTCGATGTAAAAGCGTCTCTTATGAACACTGCTGACGATTTAAAAGAAAAATATTCCGTATATGAAGTTGGAGCTGGGCGAGTAGATGCGTACAACGCTGTTCATACGGAAACAAGTTTTAAAGTGTTAGATACAACAAAAACAGTTGTGAATGATGAAGTAATTGAAGTACCAGAAGAAACTGGTTCTATTGCATTCGGTAAATTTTATCAAAAAGACGGCGAAGCTCTTGAACAAAAACGAAATATAAAAGTGGAAAACCATAATAAACAAGAGAAAAAAGAATTTAAAACAGAAATTTCTTATACACCAGCATCTTCTATTAACGACGCTACAGCAAACGGTGTAAAAGTTTCTGTTCCAGAAACAATTACTCTTGATTCTGGTAAATCAGATGAAATTGAAGCAAAAATTAATGTTCCAGCTGGCGTGAAGCAAGGCCGATATGAAGGATATATTCATATTACAAATACGAAAAATAAAGAAGAAACGTATCAAATTCCGTTCTCTATTCGTGTTTCAGAACCTGGTATTGAAAATGCCATATTATCAAGAAAAGCAATTTCAACTGATACATCTAAATTTAATCCATATGGTGAGTCATATGTTCACGGGGCATTCCAATTAAACAGTGAACTTGAAACGTTAGATCTTATCGTTAAAGATTCGAAAACAAGTAAAGCTCTCGGTTTCCTTGGGACATTAAACACGAGTGGACTAAAAACTGATGTGTATTACTACTTAGATTCATTCTTTAACGGAAAAGTGTATCCTTTCACAAATGATCCGGCGAAACCAATTGGTGATGAGAAAATCAACTTACCAGAAGGAGATTACACAATTGAATTTGTTGGCTATGATAAAGCCGGGAAGGCACGTGTGAAAGGTGATTATGTCGTAATTGATAATACACCGCCAGAAGTGAAATTAACTGGATTAAAACCTGGTATTTATGAATTAAATGAAGAAAACTATACAGTAGAAGACGGTAAAAAGGCATTATGGATTAAAGGAAATGTGTATGATTCAAACGTTGACTACTTAAAAGGAAAAGGGTTAAACATTACGCAAGAAGCGAACGGGGTTATGTACTATGACTATTCCCCATACTTGCATAAGTTTTTACCTATTAATGAAAATGGTGACTTTAAAGTTGGCATTACTCCTGAATCCTTTAAAGTGGAAGGCCCAATGAACACAGGCGTATATATTTTCGATTATGCAACTGCAGGCCCCGACTATCCAAGCGGTGTAAATAACTATTGGTTTATCCCGCAAGGAGCTCAATATGCGAAAACTAGTTATGATAAAAAAGAAGTATATAAAGATGATGAATTCACTGTGACGCTAAACGCCAAACATGTGAAACAATTCATCTCTGGAGAATTTAACGTCAAATTCCTAGAGAAGAACTTCAAATTTGCAAATGCGAAATTCAATCCTGCTTTTGAAAAACTCCTTTCCGAAAAAGGTGTAACAGCAAAAGTAAATGAGCCGAAACTAGAATCAGGCTCTGTTACAGTCGGCGGCGCTATCGATGACAAAAACTTCGCTGGATTAGATGGTGATTTCCCGTTCATTGATGTAACTTTTAAAGTCGAAAATGATGAGTTTTATGAAGCAAATGCTCAGTTAGATTCATCAGTGTTTGCTTACTGGAAACAAGGAGAAACAGAGCCAAATAGAATGCGTGTCCTTCAAGATCAAACATTCTCAGTTATGTCACTCAATTCACTCGTGGAAGGAAATATTAAACCTGGCGCATTCGTAAATGAACGTGGATATTTAGATGAAAAGTTCGATTATACGAAACTTGGCGTAAAAGTATATGCAACTGATTCTTACCGTCATAAGTTTGAAGGCTCACTAGATAAATACGGATACTTTAAATTAAATGGACTTCCTGTTAATAAACGTGACTATAACTTATACGTAGAAGTCCCAGGGCATTTAACAAGCCGCCTAACAACGAAATTAGGTACTGAAAAAGATGGTAAGCTGCTTGGCCAATATTATTATGCACGACCTGATGAAAATCTTGCAGGTGATGTAAATGGAGATAAGGTAATTGATATTAAAGATGCTGAAATTATCGCGAGCAACTATGGTAAAAAAGGAGTATCTGTAAAAGACGGCGATCTTAACAAAGATGGTATTGTCGACGAAAAAGATATTCGTTTCGTTGAAAAGAACTTCTTGAAGAAAGGGCCAGATGCAGCTAAATCACAAACGCCTGTTGAAAAATCAAAAAGCGGTACTCTTGCAGATATTTTAAAGAAATTAGGATTAACGCCTAAAAAATAATAAAGTGAAACTTTAATCAGTGGGGGTTTTGTTCATCCCCCCACTGATTATTAGCCTTCACGAATCGGGCTGCCCGGCAAATAGCGGGATAATAAAGAGCACTCTATATAAAATAGAGTGCTCTTTTCTATAAACGACCCTTATCCAGCAATAGGGGTATATTGGGGATATACAAGGGAAACCGGAAAAGGAATTTATATTAAATTATATAAAAACTCAGAGGTAGGAAGCAGTTTCCCGCCTCTGAATTATTTAGCAATTATTATAGTACTGGTGCCATTGTTTCTTTTAATACTTTTACAGAATGAGCGAACTTCACTTTTTCTTCTTCGTTTAATTCAAGTTCTACGATTTCACGTACACCTTCGCGGTTAATAACAGCTGGAACACCTACGTAAGCATCTTTCTCACCATATTGACCTTCAAGGTATGCAGATACAGTTAATACGCTGTTCTCGTTGCTTAAGATTGCTTTAGTTACACGAAGTAGTGACATACCGATTCCGTAGTAAGTTGCGCCTTTACGCTCGATGATATGGTAAGCTGCATCACGTACATTTTCAAAGATTTTATCTAAATCTTCTTGGTTATACTGTTCGTTGTTCGCTAAGATTGTTTCTAGTTTTTGTACACCTACAGTAGCGTGGCTCCATACTGGAAGTTCAGTGTCACCGTGCTCACCAACGATGTAAGCATGAACGTTACGTGGATCTACATCTAAGTAGTCACCTAACATGTAACGGAAACGAGCAGAGTCTAAAGTAGTACCAGAACCAATTACACGCTCTTTTGGTAAGCCAGATTCTTTCCAAGTTACGTAAGTTAAAATATCAACTGGGTTTGTTGCGATTAAGAAGATTCCATCGAATCCGCTATCCATAATACCGCGAACGATTTGTTTAAAGATCTTTGTATTTTTCTCAACTAAGTCTAAACGAGTTTCGCCTGGCTTTTGTGGTAATCCAGCAGTGATAACAACTAGATCTGCATCTTTACAATCTGCATAGCTACCGCTCCAAACTTTTGTTGCTGCTGGAGAGAATGGTACCGCATGACTTAAGTCCATTGCTTCTCCTTCTGCTTTTGCTTCATTAACATCTACTAATACGAATTCTTCAGCTACACCTTGGTTGATCATTGAGTAGGCATAACTACAACCTACAGCTCCTGTTCCTACTAATACTACGCGATTGATACCTTTTTTCATGTTAATTTCCCCTTTCAATTGTTTACATCTATTTTTTATTATTGTTTAAGTAATTAATTAAAATACTAATTTAATGTTGTTTAACTTCTTTACATTCATATTGTAGCATGGATTATTGTGAAAAAGTTCACAAATTATGACCTATTTGTGAACTTTTTCACATAGATTGTAAAGTTATCGTGGCAGGTGTGGAATCAATACCAATTTAGGTATTTCGCTTAGATTGTGAACGGGTTTTTCTTATTTTTTTATCGGCAAGTGAAATTATATCGGCGATTTTCTGAATATATCGACTTACCGACAAAACTCGACAATGATAACACCATAAAAAATCTGCCTCCAATAGATCCCCTATTGAAAGACAGCTTCTTCTATATTATCTATTTTCCGCAGTAGCCCCTAATACAGCAGCTTTTACGTAATTTTGATTTTTTAATTTTTGTAAATCCGCAGCCATTCCTGTCACAACAACACCAATAACTTTTACATCTTCCTCACTTGGTTTTGTTTTCTTCCCTTTCAGGTAGTCATATATACGTTTATATTCCTCATAATACTTTCCCTTTTGATCTAAACCGTTTTGAATTGCTAAAAGAAAATCTTTTTCCTTTCCATTACCAAATTCAATATCACCTGACTTTGCTTTAAAACCGTACACCTCATAAGCACTTTCAGTGACGTCATCTAAATGATATGATTTTTTATCATAATATGTGTCCACCCAATACCAAACAGGATGCACTCCTTCTGGCAACATCTTTTTTATTTCAGACACTTTATATGGTTTATCAAAAGATATAGCCAATTCAGCTACCTTATTTTCACCATTAACTTTCTCTATATCATTTATATAACTATTATATGAAGCAAATGGTAGATAAAACTGCATTTCTCTTTCCATCGTTTGATTGTTATACAATTCACTTGCCCTATTAATACGCCCATTACCCATTACAACATTATCTGATATTGTTAACGGGTTTACATTCGATAATCGACGAAATGTACTCCAAACTTTATACTCATACACTTCATCCTCCCACTTAACAGGTTTCCCTTCAATAACTTTATACGTTTTATACTCTACTGTACTTTTAAATAAACCGTTAGAAGTAATTGCTACACCTCTTTCCGTATTAGGCCTTGTAATTTGTCTAATCATATTTAAATCACGATCCATCGCTAAGTAAGCTCTATTGTTCAATTGTGAAATTCCTATTATACAACCAATGAATAAAACAATAAAAAGTAAAGTAGAAATTAATATTATTTTAAATAATTGTCTTCTCTTCGCCTTTTTCAACATCATTGAGACTTTACTCGATTCTATATCAAAATCAAATTCATCTCTGCCCATCTTCAAACCTCCTATAAAGCTTTTTAAACTCATTGCGAGCCCTATACAATGAAATACGCACTGTCTCTTCTTTCATCTCTAATACGGTTGCTATTTCCTTATATGAGAGTTCATAGTCATACTTTAATAAAAGAATATGTTTATATGCTGGATTCATCTTTCCAAGTATGCTTTGTATTTCTACTTGAAGCTCTTTTCTTAAAATCGGTTCATCTAATCCTTTTGATCCAATTAATTGAACAGATTCAATCGGGATCTCTTCAATACGCTTTTGCCTTCTTGCTAAATCACGGTGCCTATTAATCGCAACTTGAAATAACCATGTTTTTATATAAGTAATTTTTATGTTCGGTATAGATAATAATGCTTTATGTATCGTATCTTGAACGATATCCTCTGCTTCTGCTGGTGTTACTCCAATTTTAAGCAAATACCTATAAATACTTTTTGATGTTTCTATAATGACCTTTTCATACTCCATCGCTCTCTCCTTTCTATTAGTTAGACGATTCAAATAGAAAAAAGTATACAAAAAATCTATAAAAAAAAGCGGACTATCCAAAGTCCACTTTTACACAACAAAAAAGAGATAGCAGATTATGCTATCTCTTTTAGTATGACCCGTACGGGATTCGAACCCGTGTTACCGCCGTGAAAGGGCGGTGTCTTAACCACTTGACCAACGGGCCAGTTCTGGCAGAGAAGAAGGGATTCGAACCCTCGCACCGCGTTCGCGATCTACTCCCTTAGCAGGGGAGCCCCTTGAGCCACTTGGGTACTTCTCTATAATATGGCTCCGCAGGTAGGACTCGAACCTACGACCGATCGGTTAACAGCCGATAGCTCTACCACTGAGCTACTGCGGAATAATTATGGTGGGCCTAAATGGACTCGAACCATCGACCTCACGCTTATCAGGCGTGCGCTCTAACCAGCTGAGCTATAGGCCCATATACTTTACAGGGGCAGTAGGAATCGAACCCACACTGGAGGTTTTGGAGACCTCAGTTCTACCTTTAAACTATGCCCCTAAATGATGCCGGCTAGAGGACTTGAACCCCCAACCTACTGATTACAAGTCAGTTGCTCTACCAATTGAGCTAAGCCGGCTTGCGACTTCAAAATGGTGGCTCGGGACGGAATCGAACCGCCGACACGAGGATTTTCAGTCCTCTGCTCTACCGACTGAGCTACCGAGCCTTAATAAAATGGCGGTCCCGACCGGGGTCGAACCGGCGATCTCCTGCGTGACAGGCAGGCATGTTAACCACTACACCACGGGACCATTTGGTTGCGGGGACAGGATTTGAACCTGCGACCTTCGGGTTATGAGCCCGACGAGCTACCGTGCTGCTCCACCCCGCGATGATATAATATTAAATTTAGAAAAAATGGAGGAGGTAGAGGGATTCGAACCCCCGCGCGACTCTCGCCGCCTGTCGGTTTTCAAGACCGATCCCTTCAGCCGAACTTGGGTATACCTCCGAGATATAAACTTCTAATGGTGGACCTTGTAGGACTCGAACCTACGACCGGACGGTTATGAGCCGTCTGCTCTAACCAGCTGAGCTAAAGGTCCTTTATGGTAGCGGCGGAGGGGATCGAACCCCCGACCTCACGGGTATGAACCGTACGCTCTAGCCAGCTGAGCTACACCGCCATAAATAATATTCAAATAAGTGGAGCCTAGCGGGATCGAACCGCTGACCTCCTGCGTGCAAGGCAGGCGCTCTCCCAGCTGAGCTAAGGCCCCATGTTTTTTGGAATATCGGGAAGACAGGATTTGAACCTGCGACCCCCTGGTCCCAAACCAGGTGCTCTACCAAGCTGAGCCACTTCCCGTTAATAAAAGCGCGCCCGAGAGGAGTCGAACCCCTAACCTCTTGATCCGTAGTCAAACGCTCTATCCAATTGAGCTACGGGCGCTTATTCATGATTTTTTTTCTTCGTTGTCTTTTGGCGACTCAATTATCTTATCATACTACATTTTCAAATGCAAGTACTTTTTTTAAAAAGATTTTTGATGCGGCCGAGAGGACTTGAACCTCCACGGGGTTTCCCCCACTAGGCCCTCAACCTAGCGCGTCTGCCGTTCCGCCACGACCGCGCGGAAAAAACAAAAGTGAGCCATGAAGGATTCGAACCTTCGACCCTCTGATTAAAAGTCAGATGCTCTACCAACTGAGCTAATGGCTCGTAAATGGCTGGGCTAGCTGGATTCGAACCAGCGCATGACGGAGTCAAAGTCCGTTGCCTTACCGCTTGGCTATAGCCCATCGATTTCTTACTTAATTATATGTAAGTATCAATTAGATTATTTGTAATTTTTAAAATAAAAATGGGGCGACTGATGGGAATCGAACCCACGAATGCCGGAGCCACAATCCGGTGCGTTAACCACTTCGCCACAACCGCCATGATTTTCTGGTGCCGACTAGAGGACTTGAACCCCCAACCTACTGATTACAAGTCAGTTGCTCTACCAATTGAGCTAAGTCGGCAAAAATGGTGGAGGATGACGGGATCGAACCGCCGACCCCCTGCTTGTAAGGCAGGTGCTCTCCCAGCTGAGCTAATCCTCCATTTGCCTGGCAACGTCCTACTCTCACAGGGACAAGGTCCCAACTACCATCGGCGCTAGAGAGCTTAACTTCCGTGTTCGGTATGGGAACGGGTGTGACCTCTCTGCCATCATTACCAGACTGTATTCATTTAAGACAAGAATTATTGTAACTCATTCACTTTTAAAAGTCAACAAGTTTTTTATATTCTTTCAAAACTAGATAACATTGCTTCATATTATATGGTTAAGTCCTCGATCTATTAGTATTCGTCAGCTCCACATGTCACCATGCTTCCACCTCGAACCTATCAACCTGATCATCTTTCAGGGATCTTACTAGCTTACGCTATGGGAAATCTCATCTTGAGGGGGGCTTCATGCTTAGATGCTTTCAGCACTTATCCCTTCCGCACATAGCTACCCAGCTATGCCCTTGGCAGAACAACTGGTACACCAGCGGTGCGTCCATCCCGGTCCTCTCGTACTAAGGACAGCTCCTCTCAAATTTCCTACGCCCACGACGGATAGGGACCGAACTGTCTCACGACGTTCTGAACCCAGCTCGCGTACCGCTTTAATGGGCGAACAGCCCAACCCTTGGGACCGACTACAGCCCCAGGATGCGATGAGCCGACATCGAGGTGCCAAACCTCCCCGTCGATGTGGACTCTTGGGGGAGATAAGCCTGTTATCCCCGGGGTAGCTTTTATCCGTTGAGCGATGGCCCTTCCATGCGGAACCACCGGATCACTAAGCCCGACTTTCGTCCCTGCTCGACTTGTAGGTCTCGCAGTCAAGCTCCCTTATGCCTTTGCACTCTACGAATGATTTCCAACCATTCTGAGGGAACCTTTGGGCGCCTCCGTTACACTTTAGGAGGCGACCGCCCCAGTCAAACTGCCCACCTGACACTGTCTCCCGGGTCGATAAGACCCGTAGGTTAGAATTTCAATACAGTCAGGGCGGTATCCCACCAGCGCCTCCACCGAAGCTAGCGCTCCGGTTTCAATGGCTCCCGCCTATCCTGTACAAACTGTACCAAAATTCAATATCAGGCTACAGTAAAGCTCCACGGGGTCTTTCCGTCCTGTCGCGGGTAACCTGCATCTTCACAGGTACTATAATTTCACCGAGTCTCTGGTTGAGACAGTGCCCAAATCGTTACACCTTTCGTGCGGGTCGGAACTTACCCGACAAGGAATTTCGCTACCTTAGGACCGTTATAGTTACGGCCGCCGTTTACTGGGGCTTCAGTTCAGAGCTTCGCTTACGCTAACCCCTCTCCTTAACCTTCCAGCACCGGGCAGGTGTCAGCCCCTATACTTCGCCTTACGGCTTCGCAGAGACCTGTGTTTTTGCTAAACAGTCGCTTGGGCCTATTCACTGCGGCTTTCCGTTAAGAAAGCACCCCTTCTCCCGAAGTTACGGGGTCATTTTGCCGAGTTCCTTAACCAGAGTTCTCTCGCACACCTTAGGATTCTCTCCTCGCCTACCTGTGTCGGTTTGCGGTACAGGCACCTTTTATCTCGCTAGAAGCTTTTCTTGGCAGCGGGGAATCAAAGACTTCGCTCCATAAGGAGCTTCCCCATCACAGCTCAGCCTTCACGATAAGCGGATTTGCCTACTTATCAGCCTAACTGCTTGGACGTGCACAACCAATCGCACGCTTCTTCTATCCTTCTGCGTCCCTCCATTGCTCAAACGATAAAGAGGTGGTACAGGAATATCAACCTGTTGTCCATCGCCTACGCCTGTCGGCCTCGGCTTAGGTCCTGACTAACCCTGAGCGGACGAGCCTTCCTCAGGAAACCTTAGGCATTCGGTGGACGGGATTCTCACCCGTCTTTCGCTACTCATACCGGCATTCTCACTTCTAAGCGCTCCACCAGTCCTTCCGGTCTGACTTCACTGCACTTAGAACGCTCCCCTACCACTGATACCATTGGTATCAATTCGCAGCTTCGGTGGTGTATTTAGCCCCGGTACATTTTCGGCGCAGAGTCACTCGACTAGTGAGCTATTACGCACTCTTTAAATGGTGGCTGCTTCTAAGCCAACATCCTAGTTGTCTAAGCAACTCCACATCCTTTTCCACTTAATACACACTTTGGGACCTTAGCTGGCGATCTGGGCTGTTTCCCTCTTGACTACGGATCTTATCACTCGCAGTCTGACTCCTAAGGATAAGTCATTGGCATTCGGAGTTTGACTGAATTCGGTAATCCGATGAGGACCCCTAGTTCAATCAGTGCTCTACCTCCAAGACTCTTACACTTAAGGCTAGCCCTAAAGCTATTTCGGGGAGAACCAGCTATCTCCAGGTTCGATTGGAATTTCTCCGCTACCCACACCTCATCCCCGCACTTTTCAACGTGCGTGGGTTCGGGCCTCCATT